>JBGAOZ010000005.1:0-181848 GCA_044221545.1 Phycisphaerales bacterium | reverse complement strand
CGCTGATGACGCTCATGTTGCTCTTGTCGGCGGACTTGTCGGTGCAGGTCGAGGCGTCCTTGTTCTCCGAGCAGCAGGAGCCCTGCTTCTGGTCGGACATGACGCTCATGTTGGATTTCTTCTCGTTGCTGGAGCAGCCGGCGAGGGCGATCAGGGTCAGGGCGCTGAGGCAGGCGATCTTCTTCATGGTGCGGTCTCCTTAAGAGGTACTTTGACTTCCTGTGATCCGGGTCCGGACGCCGCGCGCGCGGCGTGGTCTGTACGAATTGCTGTCCGGGGAGCATACCGACCGGCGGGGGCCGGGTGTTACTTCTTTCCGGCGTCGGGCTTGGCGATCGGCGCTTCGGGCGGGGTGGTCTTGACGCCGCCGGGGCGGACCTGCGTGGTGCGGCGCGAGAAGGTCGCCTCGAGGGACTTGGCTTCCTTGCCGCCCGGGCGGGTCTCGAACATCTCGAACTTGAAGGACTCGGCGTTCTCCCAGGTGTAGAGCTCGCGGGTCTTGATCTTGCCGCTGCCGGCCGGGTCGTCGTACTCGCCGGTGAAGTTGAGGGTCTTGCTGTCGGGGCTCATCTCGCCGTAGGAGATCATGATGCCGGTGCCGAAGTTGTCGTGCCAGACCGACTCGTACTTCTTGGTGGCCTTGTTGAAGCCCCAGATCGCGTTGCCGCGGAAGGGCATGTTCATGAGCATGCCGCGATGATCCATGGCCAGGAACCGGCCGTCCATCCCCGCATCCCAGCGGGCGATGATCGAGCTCTTGGTCTCGGTGGGCTCCTTGGCGGGGTCCATCCACACCTTCATGGTGCCGTCCCAGAAGCCGATGAAGGCCTCGAGCTTCTTGTGGTGATCGTCGGGCGCGCCGGCCTCCATCATCGCCTTCATCTCGGGGGAGACTTCGGCCGGGGGCGCCGGCGCGGGGGTCGGGCGGACGACCGGCTGGACCGGGCGCGGGACCGGCGCCGGGGCGGGCGGCTTGGCCGGCTGCACGGGCTGGGGTTGGGGCTGGGGCTGAGGCGCGTTGGGCTGAGAGACCGCAAGACCCGCCATCAGGCCGGAGCAGACCACCATCGACCAGACCGACACAGTCGAACGTTTCATACAAGGCACTCCAAGGTTCGGCCGGCGCGGAGAGAACCCGGGCCCCAACTCCCGCGCGGAAACCGGTAGCTACGAGCTCGCCGGCCGTGAGGTGAATATTAGGCCCTGTGCGCCAACCGTGGTACGGGCCGCCCGGGCGCAGCCTCCACGTTCCCGCCGCCGGCGGGACACCCGGTACGCGGAGATCCGGGGCCGGGTCCATCACCGGGGCCAGCGCTGGTCCATCGGGGGCAGGGCCTTGAGGGGGGCGCTGGGGAGGGACTGATACCAGAAGGCAACGCTGGCGATGTCGTCGGTGAGGGGCTGGTACTTGTTGGACTGGGTCCACCAGCCCAGGGCCTGGACCGTCACGCGCAGGTCGTGCTGGAAACGAACGGGATCGGGGATGTGCCAGCGGTAGAGATTGTGCTGGGGCGGGCGGGGGCCGATCTTCGGCGGCGATCCGCAGACCGCCTGCGTGTAGCCCATGAAGGGCGTGGAGTAGGTGGTGGGCGTGAGGTCGGCGGCGTGGTCCATCACGAAGCCCCAGGCGCCGCCGAAGTAGTCCTCGGTGCCGGTGCCGCAGATGGTCGGCGCATCGTGCGGATCGCCGTCGATGAAGAACTTGACCTCGCCCTCCCCCCACCACCAGGTGGAGAGCTGGGCCCAGATGAGCGAGGTGCCGACGTAGTGGCCGCGGCCGGTGACACCGTCGAGGATGGTGTGCTCGGGGTGCTCGCGGGTGGTCATGGAGCGCCGCCAGCTCGCATGGAAATACGCCGCATCATCGGGGACCGGCTCGAGGGCGTAGGTGATCTGGTAGAAGAGCTCGTTGATGGGCTTGGGGCCGTCGTTGGTGATGGTGAGGCGGAAGCGTTTGCGGAAAGGCATGGGCCAGAAGCAGTTCATGCCGCCCTTGGGGTTGACGGCGATCGGATGGGAGTTGACCAGCGCCAGGCCGTCGAGGCCGTTGGCGAAGAAGTCTCCCAGGGGGCACTCGACGCTGGGGTGGGGATGGTCGTCGTACTGGATGCGCAGGGAGAGGCAGCGGTGGACATCGGCGAGCACGGTGAACCACATGTGCTGGATGGTGCCGGGGCCGGCGATGTCGGCGAGCGTGACGGTCTGGCCGGGCTGGAGGTCCTTGAGGCAGGGCCGGACCTTCCACCCGCGCCCCAGCGCGGTCGCAGCGGGCGTGGTGCCGGCCTCGCCGGGGATCGCCTGGGCTCCCTTGGACTTCTGGCCGGTGGGATTCTCGGCGGAGATGGAGCGGGTCTGGGCGGTGGAGAGGCGGGCGAGGTTGGGGAGGTTGAACATGGAGGGGGATGGTACCGGAGAGGGGTGAGGGGGTGAGGGAGGTGAGGAGGAAGTCTCGGAGGTTTCAGCGTTGCATGTTGCGGATCCGGGGGACGGAGCTGTGGGAGGTGGCCCTCTTCACCCCTGGAAGGGGCGCGTGTTGGTTGCCAGCGGCGGAGCCGAGGACGGGTGGCGTCATCTGCGCTGGTATGAGTGGATTCGCCGACCATGAAATGGTCGGGCGGGATGAGCTTCATTCGAATACTTACTCGGGGTTGTATTCGATTCCATGGCGTTCAAGGAAGCGAACGAACTCTTCCTTGATTGTCATCGTCCGATGATGCTCCACCTGGTTGCGGATGCAGGCCTCGACCTCGTCCATGTTCGACCTGCTGACCGTGAAGCCGCCGTAGCCGCGCTGCCATGCGAAGTTCTTGTCGAAGGCCTCGTGGATCCACTTGGATGAGCGTGATTTGAGTTCGCGTACGAGCACGGCGGGGGCGACATCGGCGGCGAAGCGCACCAGCAGGTGGACATGATCGGCCATCCCGTTGCCGGCGAGCAACTGTGAATTGAGGTCCCTGGCGATCCCACCGAAGAAGGCGGAGAGCCGGTCGCTCCATGAAGTGGCGATGATGGGCTCGCGGAGCCTGGTGCTGAAGACTACGTGATGGAGATTCTGTGACCATGAGGAGGGCATGGGGAGAGAGATTGCCAGAGCTTTGCTCGCCTGTTTCACAGGCGAAAAAGGGGGCGCAGAGCAGCCATCCAGCGGCTAAGCCGCTGGCAACCAACGGCCGCCAGTTTCACAGGCGGGAAGGCACCGAGGCATCAAGGCATCAACGCAACGCGGCGCGGCAGCGCTTCAAGGCTCGTAGATGCGGTGGACTTTGAGGCCTTGTTTTTCGTAGGTTTCGCGGCAATCCCAGATGTCGGGCTGGTTCATCCAGGAGCTGATGATGACATCGGTGGCGCCGGTGCGGGCGGCGGAGTGGGGGGCGATGATGGGCCAGTTCCAGAGGGTGGCGCCGTGGCGTTTGGGGTCGTCGTCGGTGAAGGCGACGATGCGGGCGGGGGAATCGGCGAGCACGGGGGCGAGTTCGATGGTGTGGCGGCCGGTGCCGTGGAGGATGACAGAGCGGCCGGCGAGCCGCGCGAGCAGCTCGCGCAGGCGGGCCGGTCCGTCGGCGGGGACAGCGCCCGAGCCCGCGGCGGTGGGGCCGGAGGCGGTGAAGGCGCAGGGGCGATCGGTGGGCCACGAGCGCGGGGCGGATCTCGCGGCGTCCTCGAGGGTGTGCTCGACGGAGATCGCGTAGGCATCCATCGAGAAGCGTTCGAGGGCGCGGCGGTGGGCGGCGGCGCTGAGGGCGGGGAGGCCGATGGCCAGCGCCCGCTGGATCGCGGCGGCGAACAGCTCGGCGAGCTGTTCGTTGGTGCTCGCCGGAGGGACATCGACAAGGAGGCCGCTGCGTGCATCTTCGACGAGCTGGTCGGCGCCCGAGGGGGTGCGGGTCATGATGGGGACGCAGCCGGCGGCCATGGCCTCGACGGCCGAGAGGCTGAGGCCCTCGGTGCGCGAGGGGAGGATGAACAGGTCGTGCTCGGCGAGCAGGTTGCGGATGTCCGAGGGCGGGAGGGGGGCGAGTCGGCGGATGCGATCGCGGCGGGTGCCGGCGCCGACTCCGGCATCGATCTGGTGCTGGGCGGGACCGTCGCCGACGAGGGTGAGGCGGTGGTCGATGCCGCGCTGGGCGAGCGCATCGGAGATGGACAGGAGCGACATCGCGCGCTTGAGGTCGTTCTCCATGCGGCCGGCGTAGATGAGTCGCAGGGGGCGCGCGGCCGGGGGCGGGCGCGGGGGGACGGTCGCGGGGGCATCGATGCCGTGGGGGATGATGCGGATGTCGGTGGCGCGGTGGGCGAGGGAGGCGCGGAGGGTGGAGCCGATCTGGTCGCTGACGGCGATCAGCTTGGAGAGGATGGGCTCGTAGCGCGCGAGCACCTGGGTGTCGTAGGGGATGGGCGAGTGCTGCCAGCCGAGGATGCGGATGCACTCGGGATCGGCGAGCGTGAGGGCGGCGGCGATCCCGAAGCTGTCGCCCAGGAGCGTGGGGACAAAGACGGCGGGCCGGCGTGTTCGCGTGACCATGGCGCGCATGGCATCGCGGTAGGCGGGGATGTAGGGGGCGAGGTTGCCGTTGCAGGATTCGAGCGGGGGGAGGTGGGCGATGTCGATGAGCGTGATGGAGGAGTTGGCGGTCTGGGCGAAGGTGGGGTGGAGGCGGACAGCGCCGGGGTCCTCGCGGTGGATGATGAGGCAGACAGCGCGGCCGCGGGTGGCGAGCACTTCGGCGGTGCGGAGGGCCCATGTGGTGACGCCGCCGGCGGAGAGGCCGCGGGGCATGGAGATGACCAGACCGGCGGGGGCGGGCTGGGGTCCTGGGGTTGGCGGCGCGGGGGAGGACATGGGATTGGATTGAAGGCACGGGGGGCCGGCGGGATTGCCGGGAGGGATGGCCGGGCAGTTCAGGGCGCGGCTATGCAGGAATCGACCCGCGCGGGGGTGGAATGTGAAACTTGGGTTTGGGGGGGGCGGTTCAAGAGCAAGGACGGTCCGTGACCGGTGAGTCTCGGACGGCCGGGGTACGGGAGTCTTAACATGCGGTCCAGGATCCGGTGCGCTCGCGGGTTTACGCTGGTTGAGATGCTGGTGGTGGTCGGGATCATCTGCCTGGTGGTGACGCTGCTCTTGCCGGCGATCAGCAGCGCTTCGAAGACATCGCAGCGGGCGGTCGGGGTGGCGCGGATGCACGCGATCTCGCAGGTGCTGGCGGCGTACGGGAACGAGAACAAGGGGATGTGGTACAACCCGATCGCGACGTGCGGCCTGAACGGGTGGGGCTCTTCGGCGACGAAGGCCTTCGGATCCGACGGGTTCATGGCGTACGGGAGCACGTTCATCACGGCGTGGGCGAACGAGCAGGCGGGGAACCCCGAGCCGGGCTTCTCTCCCGCGGACGGGGACCTTCTGGGGAGGTATGCGAGCCAACCGGCGGAAGGGTGCCGCGGGCGGGGGAACCGTGGGTGGCCCTCGTCGTTCTACTACTCGCCGACGATGTACCGGGACCGGACGCGCTTTGTGACCAGCGAGGACAGCCCGTTCCGGCCGCACTGCCCGCCGGAGATGAACCCGGATGTGCGGCTCAACTTCATGCAGGATGTGGCGTACCCATCGGCGAAGGTGGTGCTGTACGAGCGGGCGGACTTCCTGCAGCCGACGCGGCCGAGGGCCGATCCGCAGCGGAGGTCCGAGGCGCTGGCGCCGAGCTTCAGCAGCCCGCGGGCGAAGATCAACGCGGCGGTCGCGGACGGGTCGACGACGCTGGTGGACCTGCAGTCGCTGAACATGCTCGCCGACGAGGCGATGCGATCGGGTGACTGGACGTACCTGCCGGTCGATCACCTTGGGATCCCGGACCAGATGCCCGAGCTCTTGCCGAGCCCGGGCAACGGCGGGGAGGACGGGGTGGAGGGGACGACGATCGACTTTGACACCCCGGCGAAGGATGCGCCGTGGCTGTATTTCTTCGCCGGCACGCGTGACGGGATCCGCGGGCGGGACCTTCGGCGATAGGATCATGCCGGAGGTTTGCGGCCCGCCCGGGGGTCGCGGGGTTCATGGGAGTCTCCTTCGAGGAAATCCTGGGCAGCGTGGGCCGGTGGCTCGACCGGGTGGGGTCCGAACTGGGCTGGCGGTGGCGGGCGCGGTCGGTCTCGGGCGGGCTGGGCACGGGGCCGCTGGGCGAGAAGTTCCGGGCCGCGGGGGAGTGGATCTCCGAGAAAGCCACGGCGGCGGGGTGGTGGCTGCGGGTTCGCGGGCTGGACACGGACCGGTTCCAGCCCTCCGGGCCGATCGCAACCAAGCGGATGATCAAGTGGGCGGTCGCGGTGCTGATCCTGGGTGTCGCGATCCTGCGCATCTGGGGCAGTTCAGCGCCGCCGCCGGCCGAGCAGCTCAACGAGCAGGAGATCGCGGCGCTGCAGGCACTGCACGCGCCGGTGTGGACGGGCAAGGGCTCGGGCGCGGCCCCGACGCCGCCGGCGGCGCGGGACTCGGCGCTCAAGTCGTGGCTCCTGCGGGCTTTGGGGATGCGGTGATCCGGAAGCGTCCGGCGCGCGGCGAGTACAATGCCCGCATGGCGCTCACCGACTGGACGATCATCCGGCGATCCTTGACATCGAGGCTCTTTTCGACGGTGACGACCTCGGTCACCGTGGCGGTGGCGGTCGGGCTGCTGCTGGTTCTGTTGATGATGCGCGAGTCGGGGAAGAAGGCGTTCTCGCGCGGGTCGGGGGACATGCACCTGTTGATCAGCGCGGATGCATCGCCGCTGGTGAGCATCCTCAACGCGGTGTTCTACGCGAACCCGCCGCGGCGGCCGATCGCGTGGGAGAAGTACGGGCAGCTCTCGAAGATGGCGCCGTGGGACTACTTCGTGCCGACGCAGCAGGGGGACAGCTACAAGGGTTCGGTGCCGGTGGTGGCGACCAGCGTGGAGTTCTTCACGAAGTTCAAGCCCAACCCGGGGGAGCCGTGGGAGCTTGCCGAGGGTCGGCTGTTCGAGAAGGAGTTCGAGATCGTGCTGGGGGCGTCGGCGGCGCGGGCGAGCGGGCTAAAGGTCGGTGACAGGATCCACCTGACGCACGGGATCAGCCAGTCGCGGCAGTTGGGGAACCCGGCGGCGACCGAGGGGATGCACGAGCACGAGGAGTTCACCGACACGGTGGTGGGGATCCTGAAGCCCACGGGGGGCAGCCACGACCGTGCGATGTTCACGAACATGGAGAGCACGTGGATCATCCACGCGCACGAGCGGTACGAGCGGGCGCACCCCGACGGGCCCGAGCAGGAGACGACGGCTGCGGACCTGACGGACGAGGACCGCAAGATCACCGGGGTCTACGCGCGGCTGGTGACGCGCGAGGGATCGGACACGCCGGCGAACCTGCCGCAGGTGTTCGACCAGCTGCGGCGCGACACGTCGGTGACGGTGGCGCAGCCGCGGCAGGAGATCGACAAGCTGTTCACGATCGTGGGGAACATCGACCGCATCTTCGTGGGGATGGGGATCGTGGTGATGGTCTCCAGCGGGATCGGGATCATGCTGGCGCTGTACAACTCGATGGAGCAGCGGCGGCGGCAGATCGCGGTGCTGCGGGTGCTGGGGTGCAGCCAGGGGCGGGTCTTCGGGCTGGTGCTGACCGAGTCGGCGGTGCTGGGGCTCGCCGGGGCGGCGCTGGGTCTGCTGGGGAGCCTGGTGGGGGCGCGGATCGTCGCGGGGATCATGAAGGAACGGCTGGGGCTGTCGATCGATGCGACGATGTCGCCGGAGGCGGCGCTGATCGTGATCGCGGGGGCGATCGCGCTGGCGGCGGCGGCGGGGCTGGTGCCGGCGATCATGGCGTACCGGACGGCGGTCTCGAAGAACCTCAAGCCCCTAGGATAAAGGGCGTGTTTTCGCTCCGCGCTGGTGCGCATGTAGTCTGGCGGTGTGGCCGGGAGCCGGTGGGCCGCGGAGGCTCGCCCGTCCGACCGATGCCCAATCCTGGAGGCTCGCGATGCGAGTATTCTGGCTGATCATTGCCTTGGTGCTGGTGGGGGCGGGCCTGGCGACGTGGGTCTCGGGACGGCACGCGCAGGTCGAGGCCGAGAAGGCGCGGGCGATGGCCGAGGAGTCGAGGGCCGAGGCACAGCGCGCGCAGGCCGCGGAAGCGGATGCCCGTGCAAAGCTCGCGGAGTTCAAGAACCGCGCTGCAACGGCACCGGCGCCCGCGGCGAGACCCGAGTCGGCCGCGAGTGCGCCTGGGGCGAGCAAGCCGACGCAAACCAAGGCAGACCAACCGTCGCCGACGTCCGCCGGGAGCACTCCGGCCGAGGTCAAACCGGTCGAGGCCCGGCCCGTGGAGAGCAAGCCGGTAGAAGCCACGCCCGCAGAGACCACGCCCGTAGAAAACAAGCCTGTAGAGAACAAGCCCGCCGAGAGTGCGCCGGCGGATGTTGGGCCCGCGCAGACGGGGCCGGCAAAGACCGAGCCCACGGCGACCGATTCGGCGAAGCCTGAGCCGGGCAAGACCGAGCCGGCCAAGGCCGCGGAAAGCAAGCCGGCCGAATCCAAGCCAGCCGAAACCAAGCCAGTCGAAGCCACGCCTGTCGAAACCAAGCCCACCGACACGAAGTCCGAGCCTGCCAAGCCCGCGGGGAGTGAAGTGAAGGCGGCGGGCAACCCGACCGCGCCGGTGCCGGCGACGGCGAGCCCGGCCGCGACCAAGCCGGCGGAGGCCAAGGCCGCGGAGGTTCCCGCCGACACCAGCCCGATCCCGGCGAAGATCGAGAAGCTCGAGGATGGATCGATCAAGGTCGATGGACGGTTCATCGTCAAGGGCGACGGAACCGCCGAGAAGCCCTACGAGGTGACGTGGGACCACCTGGTGTCGGTGCAGGAGGTCTACAACCCGCGCGACGGGAAGAAGCGCTTGCCTGAGCGGGTGACGATGCTCGATGGCAAGTTCGTGAAGATCAGCGGGTACATCGCGTTCCCGCTGTACGTCGAGAAGCCCAAGGAGCTGCTCTCGATGCTCAACCAGTGGGACGGGTGCTGCATCGGCGTCCCCCCCACTCCCTTTGATGCGATCGAGGTGCGGATGAAGGAGCCGATCGAGGGCGAGAACCGCTACGCGACCCAGGGAACGGTGGAGGGGAAGTTCGGGGTCAAGCCGTACCTGACGGGCGACTGGCTGGTGGGGCTGTACATCATGGACCGGGCGACCATGTCGACCAAGACGACGGCCGGTTCGACGCGGAACTGAGCGTGAGGGGTCACCGCCGGGCGAAGAAGAAGTGGAAAGGTGCGGTCACGGGCGGGAGGCCTGTGCCGCCGGATGGGGTCGAGGGCCCGGAGCACGATCCGGGCGCGGGCGGGTATAGTGCGCCCTTCCGGGCCGCGAGCGGACGGACCGGGCGCACGAGCACATATCTGCGGGCGAGCCACGCGCGGACGGGACGCCCATGGGAGCCCACACACCGTGAAAGTGCTGATCGCGGACAAGTTCGAGAAATCGGGGATCGAGGCGATCCGGGGCATGGGGTGCGAGGTGGTGAGCGATCCGGAGGCGGGCGCAACCGGGATCCCCGCGGCGATCGAGAGGGATCGGCCGGAAGTGCTGATCGTGCGGTCGAGCAAGGTGAGGGCCGATGCGATCCGCGCGGGGCAGGGACAGAAGGACCGGGGCCTGAAGCTGATCATCCGCGCGGGGGCGGGGTACGACAACATCGATGTGCCGACGGCCTCGGCGGCGGGGATCCCGGTGTGCAACTGCCCGGGGATGAACGCGGTCGCGGTGGCGGAGCTGACGATGGGGCTTTTGCTCGCGCTGGACCGGCGGATCTGCGAGCAGACCTCAGCGCTGCTGGCGGGGCGCTGGGACAAGAAGGAGTTCTCCAGGGCGCGGGGCTTGAAGGGGATGACGCTGGGCGTCGTGGGGGCGGGGGCGATCGGGCGGGCGGTGATCAAGCGGGCGCTGGCGTTTGAGATGAACGTCTTGGCGTGGTCGCGGAGCATCACCAAGGAGCACGCCAAGGACCTGGGGGCGGCGTGGGCGGGGACGGATACACCTTCTTTGTGGGCGATGGCGGGGCGTTGCGATGCGGTGACGATCCACCTGCCCAGCGCGCCGGACACCAAGCAGCTTATCGGGCGCGAGTTCCTGTCGCGGATGAGGCCGGGGGCGTACCTGATCAACACCTCGCGGGGCAGCGTGATCGATGAGGATGCGCTGCTGGAGGTTGCGGGCAAGAACGGGATCCGCTTCGGGGTGGATGTGTACGAGGGAGCGCCGGCCGAGACGCAGGGAGTTTGGCGGGCCAAGCTGGCGGGGGCGCGTGAGAACATGGTGCGGGTGTTTACGCACCACGTGGGGGCGAGCACGGACCAGGCGCAGAACGCGGTCGCGGAGGAGACGGTTCGGATTCTGAAGGTGTTCAAGGAGAGCGGGCGGGCGGAGAATTGCGTGAACGCTGCGGCCGTCGGCTAGAACGCCAGCGGCGAACGGGGGGAGGTCCGGCTTGCCCCATTTGCTCGCCTTCCTATGATTGTTGCATGACTACGGCCGCACCCGCCCAGACCGTTAAATCCGGCGTCACCAAGCTGGCTTCGGGACGCATTTTCAATTTCTCGGCCGGCCCGGGCTGCCTGCCCGAATCGGTGCTGGAGCAGATCCAGACGGATGTCATCAACATCGGCGGGACGGGGATCGGGATCCTCGAGCACAGCCACCGGGGCAAGACGTTCGACAAGGTGCTCGCCGAGGCGTTCGCCGACTTCCGCAAGATCTCGAACCTGCCCAGCGAGTACCACGTGCTGTTCCTGACCGGCGGGGCGACCACGCAGAATTTCATGGTGCCGGCGAACCTGAAGCCCCAGGACCAGGAGGCCGACTACATCACCACGGGGTACTGGGCCGAGAAGTGCCTGGAGCACGCGAAGATCTACGGCAAGCTGCACGAGGCGGCGACCAGCAAGGACAAGAACCACTCGTACATCCCGACCGATGACCAGATCAAGTACTCGCTGAACCCGGCGTACATCCATTTCTGCTCGAACAACACGATCTACGGGACCGAGTGGCACGAGATCGATGCCAAAGGGAACAACACGTGGAAGCAGCGCCACCCGCGGGGCATGTACGGGGTGCCGCTGGTGTGCGACATGTCGAGCGACATTTACTCGAGACCGGTGGACTTCACCAAGTACGGGCTGGTGTACGCGGGGGCGCAGAAGAACCTGGGCGCGGCGGGGACGACGGTGGTGGTGATCAAGGATGAACTGGCCAAGCGCAAGGCCCGCGATCTGCCGTGGATGCTCCAGTACGAGACGTTCGCCAAGGATGAGAGCCGGCCGAATACGCCGCCGGTGTTCGCGATCTACGTGTGCGGGCTGGTGTTCAAGTGGATCCTGGCGCAGGGCCAGGGCGGGCGGCATTGCCTGGAAGTGATCCACGAGCGGAACATCCGCAAGGCGGGGCACATTTACGCGGTGCTGGACTCGAGCGCGTTCTTCAAGGGCCACGCCGAGAAGAACGCCCGGAGCCTGATGAACCTGACGTTCAAGTGCCCGACGCCGGAGCTGGATGACAAGTTCTGCAAGGAGTCGGCGGCGGCGGGCCTGGACGGGATGAAGGGCCACCGCTCGACGGGCGGGATGCGGGCGAGCATGTACAACGCGATGCCCGAGGACGGGTGCAAGGCGCTGGCCCAGTTCATGCGCGAGTTTGAGCGCAAGAACGGGTAAGCAACCCCCCGCGGCTGAGATCGGGAATTGATGCATCCAGAGGACCCCGGCCCGGCGCTGGGGTCCTTTATCTTTGGCGGAGAAATCGGGGCCCCGGCGAGGGCGGGAAGGGGGTACCGAGGCCTTCCGGGAACGCCGATAGGGAAGGTTTTCGCTCTGGTCTGGGGCGGCATGGAACACGATGATCTGCTCGTTGGTGATAGGTGCTTCGGGGGATGCAGTCCGGCGGTCAAGCCAGCGTCCGGCGGATCGCCGATTACCCCCGGGCCGACCAATGCGTCCTCCTCCCCCGGTCCGACTACCCGTCGCGGACCGGAACCCAACGGAGGCGTTCGGCGCAAGCCGGGGCCTCCGCTTCCATTTGAAGATCGGCCAAGGTTGGTGCGCGTGGCGCGTCGGACCGAACGGGCCTGAGATCGTTTCGAGCGCGGCGTCGATGGTGCCCGACGCGGGTGGTTGAGACGCGGGCCCGAGGCGGGTCTGCCGTTGGTGCGGCCGCCTGTGGAAGAGCGCTTGCGGAAGGGGCTTTGGTCATGCTGTATTCGGCGATCGGGACTTACGTGGTCGCGATGGTGGCGGCGATGCGGGCTTGGGGGGCTTGGGGGGCGGAACCTCATCCATCGCTCAGATCCTGTGCGTGGCGTTCCTGGGGCTGTCGGCGTTGTTGCTGGTCGGTGCGCTGGTGCGGATGGGGGCGGGCACGGATGCTGCGGGGCGGCTCTCGGACCGGCCGGCCGCGGTCGCGAAGATGGACGATGGGAGCTGGGTGACGGACCTGTTTGCGGTGTATGCCAAGATCCGCGAGCAGGAGCGGGCATCGTCACCGGTTCCCGAAATGTCGATGCGGGCGGCGTTGAAGGAACGACCGGCAAGCGTCCCGCGGGGCGGGCCGCCGATCTGGAAGATGTTCGATCCGCCTTCCTCCGGGCGATTCCTCACCGCCGGGCATGCCCCGGCGTCCGGGAACTCCGGCGGCGGCGCGGGCCGGGAGTCCGCGCCGGGCACACCGGCGGAGACGGACGGGGCTCGGGGGTGAGATCGGCTCGAAGAGAACACACAGAACGCTGAGGGACAGGGGTGCGCAGAGAGGAACAGGAGGGCTCGGAATTCTGGTTCCTTCCCTGGTTCTTGCTCCGTGTCACCGTGTCTGCGTACGCGTTGTGTGTTCGCCCGGCGTTCAGCAGCCGGCGGTGAAGCCGAGCACGAAGACGGTGAAGTCGTCGGTGTCGACGAAGCCCGTGCCATCGAAGTCGGCGGCGTCGGCGCCGTCGATGAAGGCGGCGAGGAAGGACTGGAAGTCGTCGCAATCGACGAAGCCCGAGCAGTCGTAGTCGGCCGGACAGATGGTGAAGGTCGCCGGGTCGGTGGTCGCCGGGCCGCACTGGTTGGAGACGATGCAGCGGAGCCGGCAGCTCGCCGCGTCGGTGGAAGTGCAGCCGGTGCGCCCGATGTGGAGTTCGGCGGTGTCGGCGCCGGTGGCGGTGGCCCAGCCGCAGGGCAGGGCGACGTCGCCTGCCAGGTCGGCCCAGTCGCCGGGGGACCGCTCGAGCTGCCAGGAGTACGCCAGCGGGCCCGAGCCCGAGGCGCTGGTGGTGAATGTCGCCTGGGCCGATGGGCAGACGGTGAGGGGCAGGGGCTGCGCGTCGATGGTCGCCGGGGCGGGCATCTGCCAGAGGGCCAGGCAGCCGGCCGGGCGGGCATCGGCGCTAAGGAACCGCCCGCCGACGGCGATGCGGCCGGGCCCGATGCTGCTGATCGTTTCGACGACGTTGTCGACGCCGCCGGCCATGGGAAGCCAGTGGGCGCCGTCCCAGCGGGCGATGCGCGAGGCCGGGGCATCGTCGGCAAGCGTGAACCGTCCGCCGGCAAAGATCTCGCCGGAGGGGAGCGCGGCGATCCCGGTGGCGGCGTTGTTGAACCCGGTGCCGACGGGGTGCCAGGCGCCGTCCCAGCGGGCGATGCGGCCGGAGGGGAAACCGCCGGCGCTGGTGAAGGAGCCGACGACCAGCAGATCGCCCGAGGGGGCGACGCACATGCCGTTGACGCCGTTGTTGACGCCGTTTCCCAGGTCGACGGTGACCATCGCGGACCAGGCCGAACCGTTCCAGCGCGCGATGTTGTACGCGAGCGTCGAGGCGCCGGCGAGCGTGAAGGACCCGCCGACGATCAGGTCACCGTTGGGCATGGCGGCGACCGCGTTGACCGGTCCGTTGACTCCGCCGCCGACGGACAGCCACTGGGATCCATCCCAGCGGGCGACGCGGTTGACGTTGCTGAAGTTCCCGCCGGCGTAGAGCCGGCCGTCGGGGAAGATCGCGAAAGAGAAGACCGAGCCGGAGAAGAGGCCGCCGCCGAGGTTCGACCAGGTGGACCCGTTCCAGACGGCGACATTCCGCGCGGTGGTCGTGCCGGCGGTGTGGAACGAACCGCCGGCGATCAGGCGGCCGTCGGGCAGAACGCCCAGCGCGTAGACGGACCCATCGACGCCGCCGGTCAGGGAGGACCAGGCGGCGCCGTCCCACGCGGCGATCCCGCTTGCGTGCACGGACCCGGCGGAGGAGAAGAACCCCCCCACGATCATGAGGGGGGGCTTGGGGCCGGGTCCGTCGGGATCCCACATCTGGATGGCGTTGACCTGCGGGTCGGTCGGGCGATTGACGCCGCCGCCGGCAAATCCATCGGCCCACGATGGATCGCAGCCGTTCTGGGCGGGCGCTGTGCTGCAGAGCGTAAACGCGGCGCAGGTCAGGATCGTCAGGTGCGGGCGGGCGGTGGGCATGAGGCTCCTGGTGCGGGCGCGGAGCGATCAGCAACCGACTTCGAAGGCCGCGACGAAGGCGACGAAGTCCGTCTCATCGACAAATCCGGAGCCATCGAAATCGGCCGAATCGTCGCCGTCGACGAAGGCCAGGACGAAGGCATCGTAGTCTTCGCGGTCGATGAAGCCCGAGTCGTCGAAGTCGGCGGGGCAGACTTTGAGAGCCCAGAGTTCCTCGCCCTCGCCGGGGCGGTAGGCGTCGAAGTAGAGCGTCGAGCCGACGATCGCGCCGACGCCGGGGAAGGAACTCGGGAGGCCGGGCCAGATGTCATCGACCATGTACGTGCCGGCGTCGGTGCCGTCGCTGGTCCAGAGCTCAACGCCGTGCTCCCCGTCGTCGGCGGTGAAGTAGACGCGGCCGCCGGCGGCGCCCAGCAGGGCGCCGGTAGAGGTGATCCCGCTGAGGTTGCCGGGGCGGATGTCCTTGACGAGGTGGGTGCCCGCGGGGGTGCCGTCGCTGACCCACAGCTCGCGGCCGGTGGCGGAGATGCTGTTGGCGAAGAAGGCCTTGCCGGCGTTGACCAGGGGGCGGTCGAGCAGCGAGGCGGAGGCGGCGCCCGGGTTGGTGTCGGCGATGAGCTGTGTTCCGTCGGCGGTGCCGTCGGTGATCCAGAGTTCGCGACCCTCGGCGGCGGTGGTGGCGAGCAGGAGGACCCTGCCGCCCAGATCGGCGATGGGGTTGGGCTGGGAGCCGAGGGATCCGGGGCGGATGTCCTTGAGGAGGACGGTGCCGCCGGGTGTTCCGTCGGTCTTGTAGAGTTCGGAGCCGATGATGTTGTCGGTGGCGCCGAAGAGGACGGTCTGGCCGAAGGAGATGAAGCGGTTCTCGGTGAGCGAGAGGCCGCCGGTGGCGCCCGGGATGAATTCCCTGATCATGGATGTGCCCGCGACGGTGCCGTCGGTGCGCCAGAGTTCCGCGCCGTGGCTTCCATCATCGGCGGCGAAGATGAGGGTGCCTGAGATGAGGGCGCCGTTGATGCCGTTGCCCTGGGAGCCGGCGCTGGGCTTGGTGTTGATGTCGAGCAGGCGCGTGCCGGAGGTGGTGCCGTCGCTGGCGACCAGTTCGTTGCGGCGCGAGTTGTTGGAAGCGCCCAGGTCGACGTAGTAAAGCTTGCCGCCGCCGGAGATCGCCTCGGGGAGGGCGTTGGTGTAGTTGCTCGAGTACGAGCCGCTGGAGCCCGGTTCGACGTCGGCGAGCAGGGAGGTTCCGGCGGCGGTGCCGTCGGTGATCCAGGGCTCGGTGCCCGCGGCGGTGGAGTACCGCCAGAAGACGGCGCGGTCGTTGAAGGTGATGGAATCGTAGTACTGGGTGGAGTCGGGGCCGGAGGTGGAGTCGGCGACCAGTGAAGCGGGGGAGCCGGGGGATATGGACCAGAGCTCGCGTCCGTGGAACTCATCGTCGGCGACGAACAGGAGCCGTCCCGCGGCGCTGGTGAGGTTGCGCGGGCTGGACTCTCCGAGCCCGGTGCAGATGTCGGCGATCAGCGTGGTGCCGGCGGAGGTCCCGTCGCTGACCCAGGGTTCGGGGCCGATGATGCCGTTGTCGAGGTTGAGCATGACCTTGCCGTCCAGGGCGCTGGCGATCAGGTTGGTGTAGCCCAGGCCGCTGGCGAGCACCTGTGTTCCGCCGGCGGTGCCGTCGGTGCTCCAGAGGGAGAAGTTGGGGGCACCGGAAGCGAGGTAGGCGAGGAAGTAGATGCGCGAACCGACGCCGGCGGCCTCGTAGATGTAGAAGTTGTCTCCGAACGAGAAGTGGGTGAGCTGTGTGACGCCGGAGGCGGCGCGGAAGTAGGCGTTGCGGACGCCGCTGATCTCGGCGAGGAACAGGGCGCCCGTGGTGCAGCCGGTGACCTCGGAGACGTAGCTGGATTCGGTCCCCGGGACGATGTCGGCGCTGAGCTTGGTGCCTCCGACGGTGCCGTCGGACTCCCAGAGTTCCTGCCCGGCCTCGGGGGACTGGGCGGCGAAGTAGATCTTGCCGGAGCTGACGCCGGCGCGGTCGACGTAGTTGGAGTAGATGCCCGGCTCGATGTCCTTGGCGAGCACGGTGCCGGCCTCGGTGCCGTCGGAGATCCATGGCTCGTAGCCGTAGTCCGGGTGGTAGGGGAAGAAGACGAGCCGGTTGCCGGCGGCGTACATGGAGCGCGGGGATGATGATCCGGTGCCGGGGACGATGTCCTTGACCAGGTGGGTGCCGAGGACGGTTCCATCGGAGGTCCAGAGCTCGGTGCCCTCGGCGGACGAGGAGGCGGGGAAGTAGACGCGATCACCGACGGCGGCGATCGCGGTGACGTTCGCGTACGCGGCGGTGAGTGGGATGGTCCCGGCGTCGGTGCCGTCGGTTCTCCAGAGCTGTCCGTTGCTGGCGGTGGTGAAGTAGACGTAGGGACCGGCGGCGACGGTGTAGGTGGGCGACATGGAGGAGGTGCCCGTGCCCATGTCCTTGATGACGTAGGTGCCGGCCTCGGTGCCGTCGGTCCGCCAGATCTCCTGGCCGGTGAGGTCGGAGGAGGCCACGAAGATGACCAGGTTGCCGAGGCTCGCCATCCACTGAGGGCTGGAGGAGCGCGAGCCGGGCTGGATGTCCTTGACCAGGTGAGTGCCGGAGGCGGTTCCATCGGAGAACCACAGTTCGGTGCCGTGCACGGGCTCGTAGGCGGAGAAGACCGAGCCCGAGCCGAGGGCCGCCGAGCCGCCCTGGTTGACGGGACCGCCGGGGTTCGAGCCGTGGTTGGTCACGGCCTGGGTGTTGATATCGGCGGCGAGGTAGGGCTTGAGGACCTGTGCCGAGCCGTGTGCGGCGAACCCGGCGAGCACCGCGAGGGCGGCGGTGAGGGTAATTGGCGAGTGGAGTGGCCTGAAATGAAAGCGCATGGCGAGGAGGGTCGGGAGGATCTCCGGCTTGCAAGCGAGCGGGTTCATTGCGTTCTCCGAGGCCCGGACTGCGGCGATCCCCGCGCTGGGGGGGAGCCCCGGGCTCCCGCTGGCCGACCTTCCGGCGGAGAGTTTACCGGAAGGGGTTGGGAGGGTTGCAACGAAAATCGAAGCGAGTTTGCACGGAATCGGGCGCATGACACGGGTTGTGCGCACAGAGCGTGACATGCGCGGCGGAACCGGGGAGAGCCTGGGGTGGACTGTGCATCGGGCGGGGGTTGTGTTGAGTCCAACAAAGAGAGCGGGGATCCGAACGGATCCCCGCTTGGGGTTGGGGTATGAAATAGAGGCCGCGGGGCGGCGCTGAACGGATCAGCAGCCGACCTCGAAGGCGTGCACGAAGGCATCGAAGTCGTCGGTGTCGGTGAAGCCCGAGCGGTCGAAGTCGGCGGAGTCGGAGCCTTCCTCGAAGGCGCGGATGAAGGCGTCGAAGTCGTCAGTGTCCATGAAGCCCGAGCCGTCGAAGTCGGCCAGGCAGAGGCGGGCGAACTGGATGGTGCCGGTGTCGGAGTTGAAGTCCGCGGACCAGTCCTCGGGGATGAGGGCGTTGCTGCCGATGAGGGTCTGCTGGATGAAGGGGGCGGTGATGAAGAGGGCGGGGCCGGAGTTGGTGATGGGCGGGCCGTTGAGGGTGGGGAGCACGACCTCGACGAGGACGACCTGCACGGGCACGGGATTGGGCTGCGGGAGCATCGGCCAGAGGCCCTCGCTGTAGAGGAGCTGCTGGGTCGCGACGCTCAGGAACTCGGTGCCCGCGGGGGAAGCGCCGATCTGTCCGGCGAGCCACTGGGGCATGAGGCTCGCGGAGGCGGTCGAGACGTTGGCGGGCATGGGGACGCCGTTGAGGTAGACGGTGGGAGTGGAGCATGGCAGTTCGATGTCGTCCTGGTCGCTGGGATCTTCGTTGAAGGGGACTTCGCTGCGATCCTCGACGACGGTGGCCCACTTGGTGCTGCGTTCGTTCTTCTTGGGGTCCTTGGTCTTCTTGTCGACCTCTTCGAGCCTGGAGCCTGCGATATCGGCGCCGGTGACGTTCTTGCCGAGCTTGTTGGTGACGGAGGCGGTCTTGCGGGCCTTCTCGGCATCGTCGGCGCCGGTCTGCTCGGAGGGCTTCTTGGGGATGAGGACGGTGCACTCGATCTCCTTGGCGTCCCCGTTGTTGGTGCCGTCGGCGTTCTTGGGCTGGACCTTGATCTTGAGCTTGTCGTAGCGGTGGCAGGAGACGCTGGCGCCGCCGGTGCCGCCGATGCGCGTGGATCCGTCCGGCGGGTCCTTGGGATCGCCGTTCTCGTCGAGGATGCCGAGCTTCTTGGCATCCTCGTAGCTGATGGTGGTGGTGCCGCCGGTGTCGGCGATCCCGGCGACCTCGGTATCCCCGACGACGATGCCGACGGGAAAATTGGTGGAGATGTCGCGGGGCCCGGCGAGCACGCAGGCGGGAGAGAATCCCAGGGCGAGTGCGGCGATGAGGCTACGAACACTGCGGTGGCGAGTGGACATCGTGGGCTCCCTTGGAGATGTGTGGGTCGGGCCGGACAGGCCCCTGGGTAACTCGAACGTCTTACGGCTGTGCGCCGGCGGACAGAAGAGGGAACGTGGGGGACGTGGGTCCACTCACGCCGGCGCGCAGCGAATCTCGGGGAATTCCCTGGAGGGTTCGAGCGGCCAAGCGGTCCGTGGATGCGCGCGGTCGTGCGTGGCCGGCACGGGCGCGACGGCACCTCGCAGTGGCTGGCTCACGCATCGGGGGACGAACGCGGCCCCGGGGCGGGGCGTGCGGAAGGCGGCTCAGCACCCGCTTTCGAAGGCGAGCACGAAGGCGTCGTAGTCCTCGGTATCGACGAATCCGGACTTGTCGAAGTCGGCGGAGGGCAGGCCCTGGGTGAAGGCACCGACGAAGGCGTTGAAGTCCTCGGCGTCGACGAAGAGGCTGCCGTCGAAGTCGGCGGGGCACTGCACGAGCAGGGTCGCCGGGTTGCTGAGGATGGTGTTGCAGTCGTTGCTGACGCGCAGGACGTACTGGCCGATGTCGTCGGCGCCGACGCCGGTGATGGTCAGCTGCTGCACGGTGGCGCCGGGGATGTCGACGCCGTCGTGGATCCACTGGAACCGAAGGACGCCCGGACCGGTGACGCCGGGCTGGAACTTGGCGGTGCCGCCCTTGGCGACGGTGGTGTCGGAGGGTTGCTTGGTGAAGTGCGGGAGGTCGGCCAGTTCGCAGGGGGCTTCGTCCTGGAGGTACTGGAGGATGCGGTCCGAGACGCGATCACCGAACTTGAGCTTGATGTTCTGCACGCCGCCGATGCAGCCGTGGCAATAGGACATGATGGTGCCGTTGTTGAGGTATCCTGCGCACTGACCAAGGCCGCAGGTGTCGATGGGCGGGTCGTACTCGTGGGTGTGGACGGTGCCGAAGTTGTGGCCCATCTCATGGGCGATCACGTAGGGATCCCAGTTGACGCCGCGGTTGTCTTGGAGCGGGTAGGGGAAGGAGCCGGCGAGGTTGCCATCGACGGCGTATCCCCACTGGCTGTTGCACAGGACGCTGAGCCAGGCGACGCCGCCGCCCAGCCCGCGTGCGGAGAGGAACTCGGCGAGGTTGCGGGAGACCTGGAACATCTTGCTGGCCCAGTAGGCGCGGAACTCGTCGAGCTGGGAGCCGGTGTCGGCGGCGGTCCAGGGGTCGGCGGAGGTGGTCCAGACGCGCGAGTAGCAGATGTTGATGTGGGTCTGGACGTCTCGGGTGTAGATGTCGTTCATCGCGGCGCCGACGGTGGCGATGTAGGCGGTGCTCTTGACGGGATCCCCGCCGAAGACCTGTGTGAGTTCGTAGTCCGATTCGTAGGCGATCTTGGCGACGCGGCAAGGGCCGGAGCGATCGTTGGTGCCACCGCCGTGGCGGGCGGCGGTCTGGAGGAAGCCGGTGGTGTCGGTAAGGCAGGGGGGGATGACGATCGCCAGATCGTCGGCCGAGATGTCCTGCGGGTCGTAGACCACGGGCGGGTGGGGGTCGATCGCCGGGCCGGTGGAGATGATGTACTGATGATCGCCGACGTTGGCGTAGCCGTAGATCCACCAGGGGGAGATGCTCAGGAAGATGTTGGAGCCCTCGTGGCCGGCGAGCTGGCCGTGGAAGATCGCCACGGGGGGCGCGGCCATGGCATGCTCTCCGGCGTCGTCGACATAGACGATCTGGGCGCCGGGGGCGTAGGGCTCGATGCGGGTCAGCAGGGCATCGACGGTGAGATCGGCCGAGAGGGGCAGGCCGGTGATGATGGCGTCGGAGACGCCCTGGAGCTCGGCGGCGGCCTGGTCGTTGCGCTGGAGGGAAGTGAACCCCGGCGGGACCTTGGACGAGCCGGCGGTCAGGAGCGTGCCGCGCCACGGGTCGGCCTGGGCGGAGGCGATGGATGCGAGGAGCCCGGTCGAAGCGAGCAGGCAGAGAGTCGAGTTGATCGGTCGCCGCATGAGCGTTCCTTTCTTGTGCCGGCCCGGAAGTTCGAAGCTGGCCCGATAATCGCGAGGAGCACGGAGATCAGCGGCCCTTGCGGGACCGCGACCCCACGAGCTTGTTCTTCACGGTATCCGATTGCGGGCGGCTCGCCAAGCGATTCTTCGGGCGGGTCTTTGCCTGCGCGGCGGCGGGCGCGGATCGCGGGCATCCCTCGCAGGTTGACCCGGGCATGCGATCGGGTCCGCAGGGGCCGAATCTGGCGCAGATGGGGTGGGCGGAGCAGTCGCAGCCGCGGGCGCGGCAGGCCCGGCGGCCGTGCCAGATGATCTGGTGCGAGAGCCGGCACCAGTCCTCGCGGGGGAAGAGCGCCATCAGGAGCTTCTCGACCTGCGGGACCTTGGCGTCGGGCGGGGCGAGGCCGAATCTCTTGGCGAGCCTCTCGATGTGGGTGTCGACCACGAATCCGGCGTTGATTCCGAAAGCGTTGCCGAGCACGACGTTGGCGGTCTTGCGGGCGACCCCGCGGAGCGACAGCAGCTCGTCCATGGTGCGGGGCACCTGGCCGCCGAAGCGCTGCGTGAGCTGGACCATCGACTCGTGGATCGCCCGAGCCTTGTTGCGGAAGAGGCCGATCGACTTGATGTACCCCTCGATCAGTGCGGGAGAGGACGCGGCATAGTCGGCGGGGGTGGGGAAGCGGGCAAAGAGGGCGGGGGTGACCTTGTTGACTCCGACATCGGTCGCCTGGGCCGAGAGGATGGTGGCGATCAGGAGTTCGTGGGGGGAGCGGAAGTCCAGCTCGCAATGGGCCGCGGGGTAGTGCTCGGCAAGCGCGGCGGCGAGGCGGGTGGCGCGGCGACGTTGGGCGGGAGTCACCTGCGGCAGCGCGAAGGGCAGATCGGGGTGGAATGCGGTCACAGCACACAACGGTATCCGCGCGGATTCGGCCACCTCTCGCGAGCGGGGCACGATGCACGCGTCGGGGCGCGCGGGCATACAACACTGTGTGAGTATGGCGATCCCAGTTTCGGTCTCCCTCTCAGGAGTGGGCGCGAGCGCACCCGGGGAGGATGCCCGCGCGCTGATCCAGTGGGTCGCATCGCTGGAATGCCGTTGGATCCAGCTGGATGCGACGGCGGCGGGGGTGCGGGCGCGGGAGCTGGACCGGTCGGGGCGGAAGGACCTGTCGGCGACCCTGCGGAGGGCGGAGCTGGCGCTTTCGGGGCTGGACCTGTTCATCCCTCCCAAGCACTTCCTGCAGCCGGCGAGCGTGGACCGAGCGGTGTCGGCGATCCTGAGCGCGGTGGAGCTGGCCTCGGACCTGCGGGAGTCGTTTGCCGGCGGGGTGCCCCTGGTAGCGACCGAGCTGCCACCGGAGCTTGCGGGGGATGTCCGGTCGCTGATCGAATCGTCGGCGGACCGGCACGGAGTGGCGGTGGCGGATCACCGCTGGCCCGCGACGGTCGATGCGGCCGAGGGGCCGATCGGGCTGGGATTCGATCCGGCGAGCGCGCTGGCGGCGGGCGGGGATGTCTTTGACTTTCTCACGCGGCTGACCCGTCCGCCGGCGCAGGCTCGGCTGAGCGATACATCATCGGGAGCGCGGGTGCCCGCGGGATCGTCGTCGGGGAAACTCGACCTGGTGGAGTACACGGCCGCGCTGGCGGTGCCCGGGTATCGCAGCGCGGTGGTGGTCGACCTGCGGGGCCTGAATTCGCCCCGGGCCGCGGCGGGGAAAGTGATCGCGGCGTGGGAGCACGCCGTGGGGGGCGTGGGGCGCGTAGGGGGCGCGGGGCGGGATTGAGGTGAGCGATCGGGACGCGGCCGCTACTTCTTGCCGTAGCGGTCCTCCATGAACTTCTGCCGGGCGGCGGGGAGTGCCGACCAGTCGATGACGAGGCCGGCGAACTGCCTGGCGGCTTCCGAGGCCTCGGCGTTCGAGGAGTACGCGGCGATCCCCGAGCCCATGGGCGTGTGGATCTGCTCGCTCATGACAAAGTGGGCGGAGGCGGCGGGGAGCCACTGGCGGGTCTTGGCATCGCGGACGAACCACTGGGTGAACACGAGCTCGGGGTGTTCGCGGGCGTGATCGAGCATGCAGCCGGTGTCGTCGAAGGACTGATGCTCGGCGTGACCGTCCTTCTTCACCACGGCGCCGGCGGCGTAGCGGTCTTCGTTGACGATCATGTCGCACTCGGCGCAGGGATCGTGCCCGAGCTTCGTGGGCGGCGGGCCGTTGACCTCGGACTCGCCGCATCCCGCGGGGAGCAGGCAGAGGGCGAGCAGGAGAGCCGCGAGCGGGCGGGAGTTCGTGCGTGTCATCTGTGCCGGAAGGCTACGCCCGAAAACGCCCGGCGCACTGCCCGGGGGATCGCCGGCGCGCGACCGAGCCGATGTACGCACGGCAGGGATGAGGGCCGCTTCATCCGCCCGGAACGTCCAAGAGCGTCCGGGCCATGGATTTACGTCCGATTGGGTCGACGGGGACGGTCCGGCTTCGTTAGGATGGCAGAGCACATGCCCGAACAGGCACCAGAGCACATCACGAGGCTTATCTCCGCCGCGCAGGCGGGGGATGCCAGCGCCGGGGATGAGCTGCTCCCGCTGGTGTACGACGAGCTGCGCCGGCTGGCCTCATCGCATCTTGCCAGGGAGCCCTCGGGGATGACGCTCCAGCCGACCGCGCTGGTGCACGAGGCGTACCTGCGGCTGCTGGGCTCGCAGGAAGTTGAGTGGCAGGGCAAGGGGCACTTCTTCGCCGCGGCGGCGCAGGCGATGCGGAGGATCCTGGTCGACCGTGCCCGCGCCCGCGCGGCGATCAAACGCGGGGGGGACCGCAAGCGCGAGAGCCCCGAGGCGGGGCTCGACGCGATCGCCGATCCGTCGGGGACGCCGGGGGCGCCGTCGGAATCGGTGGACCTTCTGAAGCTGAACACGGCGCTGGACCGGCTGGAGGCGCGTGACAAGCGTCAGGCGGAGGTGGTGATGCTGCGGTACTTCGCGGGGCTGACGATCGAGCAGACCTCGCAGGCGATGGGGATCTCGACCGGGACGGTCAAGAACGAGTGGACATTCGCGCGGGCATGGCTGCGGCGGGAGCTGGACAGCCTGCAGCCCGGCGATGGCGAGCGGGCATGAGCGGCGAACGGATCAAGGCCCTGTTCCTTCGGGCGGTGCAGGTCGAGGTACCGCAGCGCGAGGCGTTCGTGCGCGGGGAGTGCGAGCCCGACGGCGACGAGGAAGTGATCGCGGAGGTGCTGTCGCTGCTGCGGGCGCACGAGACGGGGACCACGTTCCTCGAGTCCAGCGCGATGTCGGACGCGGGGCTGGCGCCGGCGTTCGATTCCTCGTGGGCGGTACCGGGAGCGAAGGTCGGGCCGTTCACGCTCGAGTCGGTGATCGGCAGCGGCGGCATGGGGGTGGTGTTCCGAGCGCGGCAGGATTCTCCGCCGCGACCGGTGGCGCTGAAGATCATGCGGGCTCCGGGGGTGGGCGGATCCCTGAAGCGCTTCGGGCGCGAGGCGGCGGCACTGGGAAGGCTCCAGCACCCGTGCATCGCGCAGGTGTACGCCTCGGGCGTGGATCGTCCCTCGGGCGCTCCGGTCGCGTACCTGGCGATGGAATTGGTGCAGGGCACGGCGCTGGACCAGTACATTCGGGACCGGGTGGCGACCCTGCGGGAGCGGACGCAGCTGATGGCGCAGATCTGCGACGCGGTGGCGCACGCGCACCAGCGCGGGGTGGTGCACCGGGACCTCAAGCCCGGGAACATCCTGGTCGACCAGGAGGGCGTCCCCAAGGTGCTGGACTTCGGGATCGCGCGGCTGCTGGAGCCCGACGGCACCGGCTCGGCGGCGGTGACGGCGCAGACCCAGCACGGGGAGATCCTCGGCACGCTCGCGTACATGAGCCCCGAGCAGTTCGAGGGGGATCCCGAGAAGCTCGACGTGCGCTCGGACGTGTACGCGCTGGGGGCGATCCTGTACGAGGTGCTGGGCCAGACGCCGGCGATCCGCACGGAGGGGATGTCGATCGCGCACGCGGCGCTGGCGGTTTCGGCGCGGGAACCGGCGCTGCTGGGATCGCTGAACCCGCTGCTGCGCGGTGACCTGGAGACGATCGCGGCCAAGGCCCTGGAGAAGGAGCCGCATCGCCGGTACCAGTCGGCGGCGGAGATGACCGAAGACCTGCGGCGGCACCTGCGCGACGAGCCGATCCTGGCGCGGCCGGCGACCGCGCTGTACAGGACCACCAAGTTCGTGCGCCGGCACCGCAACGTGGTGCTGCTGGCGGTGGGCGTGTTCGCGGCGCTGGTGGCGGGCCTGGTCACGACGATGTGGCAGGCCGCGCAGACCGAGGCGCAGCGCCGGATCGCCGAGGAGGAGGTGCAGACTTCTAGCGAGATCAACGCGTTCCTGGGAGAGCTGCTGCTCTCGTCGGAGCCCGACAAGGCCCGGGGCAGGACGGTCACGGTCCGCATGGCGCTCGACGACGCGGTCAAGCGGCTGGAACGAGGGGCGATCACCAGCCCGCGCGTGCTGGCGAGCCTGCACGGAACGATCGGCCGCGCGTACTGCTCGATGGCGGAGATGACACTGGGCGAGAAGCACATCCGCCACGCGCTGGAGCTGCGCAGCGACGTGTTCGGGACCTCGTCCCGCCAGTACCTCGACGGGATCGCCGACCTGGGCGTACTGCTGCACGAGGTGGGTCGCAACGAGGAGGCTTCCAAGCTCTGCGGGCCCGCGCTGGAGACGTGCCGGCGGGTGCTGGGCAACGACAACCCGACCACCCTGCGGCTCATCAACGCGTACGCCAACGCGCTGCCCGACGGGCCCGAGAGCCAGCAGCTCTACCGCGAGGCGCTGGAGACCAGCAGCCGGGTGAACGGCCCCGAGGACGAGATGACGCTGATGCTGCTGAACAACATCAGCGCGGCGATGATGTACAACGGGCAGTTCGCTCAGGCCGAGAAGCTCCAGCGGCGGGTGCTGGAGATCCGCCGGCGCACGCAGGGGGACGATCATCCCGACACGCTGGTCTCGATGCGCAACCTGGCCGGCAGCCTGCGGGGCCAGGGCAGGCTGGAGGAGGCGCTGCCGCTGATCCGGGAGATGGTCGAGGTCGGGGACCGGGTGCGGGGGACCTCTCACCCGTCCCAGCTGATGGCGCGGGCCGAGTACGGCGTGTGCCTGGCGATGCTGGGCAAGAACGACGAGGCCGAGCAGGTGGTGCGCGTGGGGATCGCGCGCTCACGGATGCCCGACGGCGCACCGACCGAGGCGACCCCCATGCTGATCGGGATGCTCGGGGAGATCCTCGTGCAGGTCAAGCGGCTCGACGAGGCCGAGCGGTGCGCGCAGCAGTCGCTCGAGGCGGCGATCGCGTTCCACGGGACGTCGGGGCAGGAAGTGAACCGCGCGATGTCGGTGTTCGTCTCGGTGTACGAGGCGATGGAGAAGTGGGACAAGGTGCGCGAGTGGAACGAGAAGCTGCGGGGGTCGCACTGGTACCAGAAGAAGTACGCGATCGAACCGGGGGAGGATCCGTCCAGGCCCCCCGCCGCGCCCGCGGGAGCGCCGGCGGGGAGCAAGTAGCGGGGCGCGACGGTCGCCGGCATGCCCCGAATCTCGTGATTCGCCTCCCGGCCCGCCGTTCGGCACTGGACGTCCCGCACCGTGTGGGTGCGGGCGACTCCCAGGCGTCTGATGCGAACCGCGGACAGCGTCCGGACCGGTCGCGATCGGCAGGATCAGCCGCCAGTGTCTTTCCTTCGTGAAAGGAACTGGTATGAAGCGACTCTTGTCCGCCGCGATCCTCTTGCTGTGCGCCCCGCTCGCATCGGCGCGGCCGGATCTGTATCCGCAGCACTCTGCGGAGGGCACATCGGACGGCAACAAGCTCAGGCCGGTCTACGACAAGGACAAGGGCACGTACACATGGAACAACCCGCCGTGGACCGACAACACGGCCGACCCGGCGAAAACTCCCCTCGGGAGCATCCTCGCGAAGACGGACTCGGTGATCGCCCTGGGAATGGACAATATCTACGTGGAGGCGAACTACAAGCTCTGGACGGTGGAGTTTGACTACGAGATAGGGACCAAGGGCTCAAAGCCGGTTCCACACCTTCCGACCGCGGGCTCCCTGGGAAACAAGTGGGGTTCGATCAAAGAGAGCGAGGAATCCTCCGACGGCCACTTCAAGGGCGTGTACCGGATCCAGCCGCAGCCGGCCTGGGAGTACATGACATTCGATGTGACGGCCAACACCCTCATCAAGAACATCCAGATGTCGAGCGTGTGCCTGCCCATCGTCCCGACCCCGGGCGCGATCGGGCTGAGCATCGCCGCGGGCCTGGTGTCCACGCGCCGGGCGCGGCGGGCGCTCTGAACCCGATCCGAGATCGGTCGCTCGGGACGGGATCGCCCCGAGGTCCCGTCCGGGCGGCCGTGCCGTCGCTCGGCGGACCGTTCCTCCCGGTTCGGCGACTACTCTTGGTCCCCCCGCGGACGAGCGCGCGGGGCCAAGGAGTCAGCGATGGCCCATGAATCGGGATCGAGCGCCGGCGGGCAGCCCCCCCACCGTTTCGGGACCGACTGCATCCACGCCGGGCAGAGCCCAGATCCCTCGACCGGGGCGATCATGACGCCGGTCTACCTCAGCAGCACCTACGTCCAGTCGTCCCCGGGCGTCTTCAAGGACGGGTACGACTACGCGCGCTCCAAGAACCCGACGCGGACGGCGGTGGAGTCGAACATCGCGGCGCTGGAGCGCGGCAGGCACGGGTTTGTCTTCTCCAGCGGCCTGGCGGCGATGGACTGCGTGCTGCACCTGCTGCGGACCGGCGATCACATCGTGCTCTCGGATGATGTCTACGGCGGCTCGTTCCGGCAGCTGGACAAGGTCTTCCGGCACATGGGGATCGAGACGACGCGGGTCGACATGACCGACCTGTCCGCGGTGGAGGCGGCGGTCCGGCCGCAGACGCGGGCCGTGTGGCTCGAGACGCCCAGCAACCCGATGCTCAAGGTGATCGACATCGCCGCCGTGCGCGCGATCGTCGACCGCGCGGGCGCGCGGTCGTCGGCCCCGGGTGGGGTGCGCGATTCGACCCTCGGCCCGCTGGGCAGCCCGGTCCAGAAGCCCTTCCTGGTCGTCGACAACACGTTCGCCTCCCCGGCGCTGCAGAACCCGCTGCTGCAGGGGGCGCACATCGCCATGCACTCGTGCACCAAGTACATCGGGGGACACTCGGACCTGGTCGCCGGCGCGCTGGTCACCTCCGACGACGACCTGGCGGCCCGCCTGAAGTTCACCCAGAACGCCGTCGGCGCGGTCCCCAGCGCGATGGACTGCTTCCTGATGCTCCGGTCCACCAAGACCCTGCACGTGCGCATGCAGCGTCACTGCGAGAACGCGATGCGGATCGCCGGGTGGCTGGTCGGGCACGCGAACATCGAGCGCGTGATCTACCCGGGCCTGAAGAGCCACCCCCAGCACGCGCTGGCCGCGCGCCAGATGAAGGGCCCGTGGGGCCCGGCATACGGGGGCATGATCTCCTGCGTGGTTCGCGGCGGGCTGGAAGGCTCCCGGCGCATGCTCGAACGCGTGAGACTCTTCAGCCTCGCCGAGTCGCTGGGGGGCGTCGAGTCGCTCATCGAGCACCCGGCGATCATGACGCACTCGAGCGTGCCGGCCGAGGCCCGGGCCAAGCTCGGGATCGCCGACGGTCTGGTGCGCCTGAGCGTGGGGATCGAGGATGCCGACGATCTGATCGGGGACCTGGAGCGGGCGCTGGGGCAGGCGCAGGCATAACTCCCAATCTGAAACCAGGTGTTTTCCCTAGTACACCCCTTCAGAGATTCGAATTCCCGCACAAACCACGAAATCGTGTTTCCATCGGTGAAAGCCATTGGTAGGCTCGTTCGATAGTCCGGATACCGGACCGCCCGCGATCTATCGCTGGCCTTCGGGGGGGTGCGCGGTTTGTTCCCGCGCGCAGCGCGTGTTGATCTGGCTGGGCCGACTTCTTCGGCCGGTGTCCCTGAAGGAGAACGAGCGATGATGTGGAAGTCCAAGGGCGTGGCGCGCTGGATCCTGAGCCCGGTCGCGGCGGTGATGTGCCTGCTGTGCGGCACGAGCCGTCCGGCGCATGCGCAGGAGGGGCCGTACCAGCCTTGGATCGGCGAGAAGGGCATCACCGAGACGGTGGCGCAGATCATGGCGCGGGACGCCATCACGCCGAGGCTGCCCCCGGGCACGATCATCGAAGCCGACGAGCGCGACGAGGAGGCGGGTGAACCGGAGCGCGACAACCTGCCGCAGGATCCCAACTCGCCGAGCGTGCCGTTCTGGCCGTACATCAAGGGGACGGACCTGAGCGGCCAGATCCTGCCGGGCCACGGCCACGGGGACCCGTTCAACCCGCAGACGCTGGGCACCGAGTTCAATGGGCCCACGCTGAGCCTCTCGGGCTTCATCCCTCCGGACACGCAGGGCGCGGTCGGACCGACGCAGATCCTGATGTTCGCCAACGGCCGCATCCAGGTGTACAACAAGACCGGCGGCCTGGGCAGCCTGAACACGACCGCCGATGTGTTCTTCAACTCGGTGCGCAACGGCTCGAGCATCTCCGACCCGCAGGTCAAGTACGACCGCACCAGCGGCCGGTGGATATGCCTGGCGGTCAACACCGTCAGCGCCTCCAACCGAATCGTGCTCGCCGTCAGCGGCACGTCCACCATCACCAACTCGTCCAGCTTCACGTTCTACTTCTTCCAGCAGGACACGGTGGCGCCGACCGGCAACACCGGCCAGTTCGCCGACTACCCCAAGGCGGGCGTCGATGCCAACGCGATCTACGTCGGCTGCAACATGTTCAGCTCGTCGTTCGCCGGCACCACCGGCTGGGTGATCCAGAAGTCCTCGGTTCTCTCGGGCGGCCCGATCGCGGTGACGGCGTTCCGCAGCCTCGCCACGGGCTCGGGCGCGGGGCCCTTCTCGCCGATGGGCGTGGACAACGACGATCCCTCGGCGACCGAGGGCTATTTCGTGGGCGTGGACAACATCACCGCGGGGCGGCTGGTGGTCCGGCGCATCACCAACCCCGGCGGCTCCCCGAGCATCTCGGGCAACCTGAACGTCACGGTCCCGACCACCAACAACGGCCAGGTCCAGCCGGCCCTGGGCAGCACGGGCAGCCTCGACCAGCTCGACGACCGGCTCTTCTACACGATGATGCACAAGCAGCGCGACACGGGCGCCTCGACGCTCTGGTGCTCCCACAACATCGAGGTCAACGCCAGCGGCACGGCCAGCACCAGCGGCAACCGCAACGGCTCGCGCTGGTACGAACTGCAGAACCTCACCACGACGCCGGCCCTGCGGCAGTCGGGCGTGCTCTTTGACCCCGCGGCGACCAACCCCAGGGGATTCTGGATCCCGGGGATCGCCATGTCGGGCCAGGGCCACATGGCCCTGGGCGCTTCGTACGCGGGCGCGGCCGACCGCGCCGGCTGCGCGGTCGCCGGCCGGCTCTACGGCGACGCCCTGGGCACGATCCAGGCCGTCACGCTCGCGGAGGTCAGCGCCGCGTCGTACAACGTCCAGAGCGGCACCCAGCGCTGGGGAGACTACGCCAACGTCTGGGTCGATCCCAACGACGACATGACGATGTGGGCGTTCATCGAGTGGTGCAACGGCAACAACTCCTGGGCCTGCCGCGCGATCCAGCTCAAGGCCCCCCCGCCGGCGACCCCCGCCAGCTGCTCGCCCGCGAGCGTCGCGCAGGGGGCCTCCAACGTGAACGTGGTGCTGACGGGCACGTCCGTGAGCGGCTCGGGCTTCTTCGATCCGTTCGCGTACTACACCAACCACATCGCCGCCGCCTTCAGCGGCAGCGGCATCACGATCAACAGCATCACCTACAACACCCCGACGCAGATCACCCTCAACATCTCGGTCAGCGGCGCGGCGGCCACCGGCGGCCGCACCGTCACGGTGACCAACCCCGACGGCCAGGCGGTCGCCAGCGCGGGCACGGTCTTCACGGTGGACGCCTCGGGCTCGCAATGCCCGACCATCACGATCAACCCGGTCAGCCAGACCATCTGCTCGGGCTCGCCGGTCACGTTCTTCATCGGCGCTTCGGGCAACCCGACGCCGACGTACCAGTGGCGCAAGAACACGGTCAACATCCCCGGCGCCACCAGCATTTCGTACACGATCCCCGCGACGTCCCCCTCGGACGCGGGCTCCTACGACTGCGTCGCGACCAACTCCTGCGGCTCGGCGACCAGCACGGCCGCGACCCTGACGATCAACGTGGGCGCCTCGATCTCCGGCCAGCCCTCGGGCCAGACGATCTGCTCGGGCTCGAACGCGAGCTTCACGGTGACCGCCTCGGGAACGCCCGCGCCGACCTACCAGTGGCGCAAGAACGGCTCGAACATCGGCGGCGCGACCTCCGCCACCTACTCGATCACCGGCGCCGTCCCGGGCGACGCGGCGACCTACGACTGCGTGGTCACCAACTCCTGCGCGACCGTGACCTCCAGCGGCGCGATCCTGACGGTCAACACCGCGGCCTCGATCACCGGCCAGCCCACCAACGCCACGGCGTGCGAGGGCTCGGCCGCGGGGTTCACGGTCACGGCCGGCGGGTCCCCGGCGCCCTCCTACCAGTGGCGCAAGAACACCGTCGACATCCCCGGGGCCACCAACGCGACGCTGAGCTTCGCCTCGGTCGCCGCCGGTGACGCCGGCTCCTACGACTGCGTCGTCACCAACTCCTGCGGCAGCGCCACCTCGCTGGCCGCGAGCCTGACGGTCAACACCGCCGCCTCGATCACCGGCCAGCCCTCGGGCCAGACGGTGTGCGAGAACGACGCGGCGAGCTTCACCGTGACGGCCGGCGGTTCTCCCGCTCCCACCTTCCAGTGGCGCAAGAACACCGTCAACATCCCCGGCGCGACCAGCGCCACCCTGAGCTTGGCCTCCGCGACCACCGGGGACGCCGGCAGCTACGACTGCGTCGTCACCAACTCCTGCGGCAGCGTCACGTCCAGCGCGGCCGTGCTCGCCGTCAACACCGCCCCGCAGATCACCGGCCAGCCGGCCAACGCCACGGCCTGCGAGGACAGCCCGGCGAGCTTCTCGGTGTCGGCCACGGGCACGCCGGCGCCCTCCTACCAGTGGCGGCACAACACCGTCAACATCCCCGGCGCCACCAACGCCCTGTTCTCGATCCCCGCGGTCGGGACGGCCGACGCCGGCAGCTACGACTGCGTCATCACCAACTCCTGCGGCAGCGTCACGTCCACGGCCGCCACGCTCACCGTTGACACGGCGCCGCTGATCACCGGCCAGCCCTCGGGCTCCACGCACTGCGAGGGTGAGGGCGCCAGCTTCACGGTGGCCGCCACCGGTTCCCCGGCGCCCACGTACCAGTGGCAGAAGAACTCGGTCGACATCCCCGGCGCCACCTCGGCGACCTACTCCATCCCGTCCGTGCTCGCCTCCGACGCGGGCGCCTACTCCTGCACGGTGACCAACGGCTGCGGTTCGGCGATCAGTTCGTCGGCCGCCCTGACAGTCAACACGGGGGCCGCGTTCACCACCAACCCGATCACGCAGTCGATCTGCGAGGGCGGCACGGTGGTCTTCTCGGCCACGGCGACCGGCTCCCCGGCCCCCACCTACCAGTGGACCAGGGACGGCATCGACCTCCCGGGCCAGACCGGCACGACGCTGACGCTCACGGGCGTCACGAGCGCCGACGCGGCCGTCTACCAGTGCAACGCCACCAACGCCTGCGGCACCGTGGGCAGCGCCACCGCGACGCTCACGGTCCTCACGCAGGTCAACATCACCACCAACCCGGCAGGCCAGATCGTGCCCGAGGGCGGGACCGCGACGTTCACGGTCGCGGCGACCGGCTCGGGCCCGCTGAGCTACCAGTGGCGCAAGGACGGGGTGAACATCCCCGGCGCCACGTCGGACACGCTGGTCATCTTCCCGGTGACGATCGACGACGCCGGGGACTACGACTGCGTGGTCTCCAACACCTGCGGCGGTCAGACCAGCGCGCCGGCAACCCTGACGGTCAAGTGCCCCGCGGACTTCGACAACTCCGGGTTCGTTGACATCGAGGACTACAACGCGTTCGTGACGGCCTTCGAGGCCGGCACCGATGATGCCGACTTCGACGGCTCGGGCTTCGTCGACATCGAGGACTTCTACGCCTTCGTGACCGCGTTCCAGAACGGCTGCTGAGCACGCGCGGCAGCGATCGATGCACTCAAGGACCCGGCCCCTCGGCCGGGTCCTTTTCGTTCGCCCTGGCGTGCATCTCGCCGTGCGAGATCCGATGCGGGCATGCGCCTGCCGGTATTGGAATCGTCGCCGACGGCCGATGAAATCCGCGGTCCATCGAACACGGCCGGCTTGCTCGGGATCGCAAGGGAATTCCTAAACCGGAGATAGATAGGAACAATGGAACCGGTAACGTCCGAGAGCCGAACACGCTTATGGTGCACTTCCCGGTGCGAGGCCGGGTTGGTCTTTGTACCACTTCAGCCGGATTGACACAGGGGAGAATTCGATGCGAACCGTTGGGTCCAAGACGGGGGTACTGCTGGCTTCATTGTTCCTCGGCGCGGGTGTGGCGTGCCAGGCCCATGCCGAGGATTGGCCCCCGGCCGGTCCACCGGTGTGGACGACCACCGACGGTCCGATCACCAACGACGGGAACGAGAAGCCCTGGATCCAGCCCGTGCTGTACCAGGGCATGGTGATCAACCTCGAGAACATGCGGAACATCCTGGCGGGCGCGCCCATGGAGGGCACCCCGGAGGCAGAGCAGGCCCCGCTGGTGATCTCCCTTCCCCGCCCGGACGGGACCAAGGCGGTCTTCACGGTGGTGGAGGCCCCGATCATGCACCCGGACCTGGGTGCCGCGCTCCCCGATATCCGGACCTTCCGCGGGCAGGGCGTGGACGAGCCGACGGCGACCATCCGGCTGGACGTGACGCCGCTGGGCTTCCACGCGCAGGTGCTCTCGACGCTGGGGGCCTGGTACATCGACCCGTTCTTCGAGAACGACGTGGTGGTGTACTCGAGCTACCACAAGCGTGACCTGGTCAACACGCACGGGTTCCAGTGCTTCACTCCCGATGCGCGGGAGATGATCCGCCACGAGTTCCCCGGCGGGTCCGACACCCGCGCGGCGGTCCAGCAGCGCAAGTACCGCCTGGCGATCGCCTGCACGGGCGAGTACGCCGCCAAGTTCGGCGGGACCCAGTCGGGCGCGATGGCGGCTATCGTGACGGCGATCAACCGCGTGACGGGCGTGTACGAGACCGAGCTGGCGATCCGGATGGAGATCGTCGCGACGGACATGAACGTGGTGTACACGAACTCCACGACCGACCCGTACACGAACAACGACGGCGGGACGATGCTGGGCCAGAACATCTCGACCTGCAACACCCAGATCGGCAGCGCCAACTACGACATCGGGCACGTCTTCTCCACCGGCGGCGGCGGGGTCGCGTACCTGGGCGTGGTCTGCACGTCCAACAAGGCCGGCGGGGTGACGGGCTCCTCGGCGCCCACCGGCGACGCGTTCTACATCGACTACGTCGCCCACGAGATGGGCCACCAGTTCGGGGCCAACCACAACTTCAACAGCACGACCAGCTCGTGCGGGGGCGGCAACCGCAACGCCTCGACGGCCTACGAGATCGGCTCGGCGACCACGATCATGGGCTACGCGGGCATCTGCGGCTCGGACGACATCCAGGCCCACAGCGACCCGTACTTCGGCTGGGAGTCAACGTCGGAGATCACGGCGTACGTGACGACCGGCTCGGGCAACGGCTGCGCCGCCAAGACGACCGGGACCAACAACCCGCCGACGTGCACCGCCGGCGCGACGACCTACACGATCCCGCAGCAGACCCCGTTCTACATGACGCCCACGGCCGCGAGCGACCCCGACGGCAACACGCTGACGTACTCCTGGGAGGAGCGCGACCTGGGCGCGGCGCAGACGGCCACCGCGGCCGACAACGGCGCGTCCCCGCTGTTCCGGGCCTTCCCGCCCTCGACCAGCTCGACGCGCCTGGTCCCCAAGCTCTCGGACATCCTGGCCAACACCCTGACCAAGGGTGAAAAGTGGGCCCAGACCAACCGCAACGTCAAGTGGCGGCTGACCGTCCGCGACAGCGTCTCGGGGTACGGCGGCACTGGCTATTCGGACCGCACCGTCACCGTGACCACCACCTCCGGGCCGTTCGCGATCACCACCGCCAACTCGGCGACCACTTGGACCGGCAACTCGACCCAGGCCGTGGCCTGGAACGTCGCCAGCACCACCGCGGCGCCGGTGAGTTGCGCCAATGTCAAGATCAGCTTCTCGACCGACAACGGCGTGACCTTCCCCTACGTGCTCGCCGCGAGCACCGCCAACGACGGCAGCGAGAACATCACCGTCCCCAACGTCGCGACGACCAACGGCCGCATCAAGGTCGAGGCCGTGGGCAACATCTTCTTCGACATCAACAACGCCAAGGTCACGGTCACGGCGGTGACCAACCCCTCGGACCCGACCAACGTCACGGCGACCCCGTCGACGGTGTGCGCGGGCTCGACCACGTCGCTGACCGCGACCGTGGACTCGGGGAACGTCGTGGACTGGTACAACCTCGGCTGCGGGTCGGGCTTCGTCGGCACGGGCAACCCGCTGGTGCTCGCCCCGTCGGGGACGACCACGTACTACGCCCGGGCCCGCCGCACCAGCGACGGCCAGACCAGCAGCGGCTGCGGCAGCGTCACCGTAACGGTGGTCCCCCTGCCCACCTCGCCGACGGGCGCCACGGTCGACCACACCGGGTTCTGCCCGGGCACGTACCCGACGATCACGCTCACTGCGTCGGGCGGCTCGGGCACCACGCTCAAGTGGTACTCGTCGTCCTGCGGCGGCTCGCTGGTCGGGACGGGCTCCCCGCTGGTCATTGCCTCACCCTCCAGCTCCACCACCTACTTCGCCCGCTGGGAGAATTCCTGCGGCGCGTCGGGGTGCGCGAGCGTGTATGTCTCCATCGTGACCGCCGACTTCGACGGCACGGGCTTCGTTGATATCGAGGACTACAACACGTTCGTGCTCGCCTTCGAGGCCGGGGACCAGTCCGCCGACTTCGACGGCAGCGGCTTTGTCGATGTCGAGGACTTCAACGCCTTCGTGATCGCCTTCGAATTGGGCTGCTGAGCCGGCCCGCACGCAATCACCGACCCCAGGGCCCCGGCGTACGCCGGGGCCCTTTTGCTTACCGGTCGCGCCGCGGCGCTTATCGGCCCGCGGCGCCGCGCATTTGGATAGCGAACGCCCCGGGGCTGGCACTAAAGTCCTTGACCGCACAGGACTTACGGTGTAGTCTCTGGAGCAGAGGTGGCCCCGCGGCCGTGGCCGGGCGGCGAGCCTCTCGTCCGAGCTTCGATCTGTTGCCAGCGCCCCCCGACGGGGTCGCCGGGTGATTTCCACCGGCTCATAGGAGGGTCGGTGTGTGTTTCCGAGGTTGAGTTTCTGGAGGGACGAGGAAAATGAAGAGCATCTCTGTGTGCGCGGCTGTCCTGGCCGCCGGCTTGTCGTGCGCGTTTGCTTCCGCCGCAACCGTGAACGCGACCTTTAACAACGTGTCTCCCGGCTCCGACGGGCAGTTCAGCCTCGACAGCGGGGCCAACTGGGGCAACTCCGGGTCCGCCGGCCTGTTCAATTGGACGCGTACGGGCGGCGACTGGACCGGGCTGCAGGGCAACTTCCTTGCCTTCTGCACCGAACTGACCGAGCACATCGGCGGCGGCGGCAACTACACCTACACCGTCGACACCATCGAGAACGCCCCGACGGTTCTCGGCGGCATGGGCGCGGCCAAGGCCGACCAGATGCGCGAGCTCTTCGGCCGCTACTACTCCCCGGCCTTCACCTTCGGCCTGGGCAGCACCCAGGCGACCGCGATGCAGCTGTGCGTCTGGGAGATCTCCCACGAGCAGGGCGGCTCGCTCGACGTCACCGCCGGCACCGCGCAGTTCACCAACAACGACGGCGCCGCGATCGCGCTGGCCCAGACCTACCTGTCCAGCCTGGACGGCACGGGCGCGCACGACTACTCGATCTACGCCCTGCTCTCCGACGGCGCGCAGGACATGATCGTCCCGTCCCCCGCGTCCCTGGCGCTCGCGGGCGTCGGTGCCCTGGCGATCGCCCGCCGCCGGCGCTGATCGCAAGGTCGCAGAACCTCATTTGCAATGAATGCCCGATCGAGCGGGCCCCGACTGAACGTCGGGGCCCGTTTGTATTTTGGACTTATTTATCGCCATTGGTAAACGGGGCAATTTAGCACACCCGATAAGCACGAGATTCCCGACGCAGTTGTTGTGTAGTTCCCAGAAGCGACTTGCCAAATGCGGTAAAAACCCCTAGTATCCCGCACGGGTCCGGTAGCACCGAACCCCGTTGCGGGCGTCCTGGAAGGGATTCCTGTGAATTCCGCCACCTGTAGGAGGGACCGGCGGAGGATTTGTTTGCACACAGGAAGAGGAGGGACATCAAGATGCGTCATATTTGTGCACTCGCGGCCACCGTGGCCGCTGGTATGAGTTGCGCGCTGGCTTCGGCGGCGACTGTCTCGGCGACCTTTAACGGGGTGGCGCCGGGCGCCGATGGGCAGTTCAGCCTGGACTACGGGGCGAACTGGGGAAGCACGAACACGGCCGGGATCTTCAACTGGACCCGCACCGGCGGCGACTGGACGGGGCTGCAGGGCAACTTCATGTCGTTCTGCGTCGAGCTGACCGAGCATATCAGCAACGGCGGGAACTACAACTTCACCGTCGACTCGGTCGAAAACGTTCCGACCGTGCTGGGCGGGATGGGCGCGGCCAAGGCCGACCAGATCCGCGAGCTCTTCGGCCGGTACTACTCCCCGGCGTTCACGTACGCGATCGGCGCCACGCAGGCGGCGGCGATGCAGCTGTCGGTCTGGGAGATCTCCCACGAGCAGACCGGGGTCCTGGACATCACCGCGGGCTCGGCCCAGTTCGTCAACAACGACGGTGCGGCGATGGTCCTGGCCCAGACGTACCTGTCGAGCATCGACGGCACGGGGGCTCATGACTACTCGATCTACGCCCTGTCCGCCCAAGGCGTGCAGGACCAGATCGTGCCCGCCCCCGGCGCGCTAGCGCTGGTCGGCATGGGCGCGATGGCGATCGGCCGGCGCCGGCGCTGATCGGGCGGCCACCTGTTTTCGGTCCATTCGGGGCGGGACGCTTGCGTCCCGCCCTGGTTCGTTTTTGAGTTCTGCTGGCGGCCGTCCACAATGAGTCTCGGTTGAACGGACATGCAACGCGGGATCGCCACCGTGGGTCGGGCCGGATCAGACAGGGGGATTCGACCACGGGATCGCCCGAATTCCACCCAAACCGGCAGGGAGCCAGCTCGGTCCGTGGAGCGAAAATTCGGTACCCGCCGAGCTTCCGAATTTCGCATTGTGCTGGTAGCATGTCCCGAGTGGACGGGTCACATCCGACCCGTAGGGGCATAAGGAGAGCCGAACATGTCTCGGAACACGATCGCGGCGGCCCTGGTGCCCATGTGCCTGCTGGCTTCCGCTTCTCTGGGTCAGTCCAACGTGGACGCCGTGAACAAGTACTCCTGGAGCGAGAACATCGGCTTCATGAACTGGCGCGACGCCAACTCGACCTTGTCGGGCGTGGCGGTGAACGATTCGCTGGGGTACCTGGCCGGGTATGTCTGGTGCGAGAATGTCGGCTGGGTGCACCTGGGCAACGGCAACGGGCCGTACCTGAACACCAACGGCACGAACTTCGGCGTCAATGTCAACACGACGACGGGCAACCTCACCGGGTACGCGTGGGGTGAGAACGTCGGCTGGATCAATTTTTCCGGCGGGGCGATGGCGACCCCGGCCAAGCCGGCCCGGTTTGACCTGGTCGATCGCCGGTTCCGGGGCTACGCCTGGGGCGAGAACATCGGCTGGGTGAACCTCGACAACAACTCCGACTTTGTGTCGGCGGCGTGCCGGGCCGACTTCGACGGGACGGGCTTTGTCGACACCGACGACTTCACGGCCTTCGTGCTGGCCTTCGAGGACGGCGACGACCGCTGCGACGTCGACGGGACAGGCTTTGTCGATACCGACGACTTCACGGCCTTCGTGAACGCCTTCGAGCTGGGCTGCTGATCCGAAGTCCCGTCGCTCTGCACCCCCTCTCACGCGGGGGCGAAAGGGCGGGCGAACCGGGTTTGAACACGTCACACTCTCGATTATCCCCGGCGGGCGGAGCGAAGGCTCCGCCCGCTGCGTTTGGGTCCGGCCTGCGCGGCCCGGTTCGAGCGTGGAACGCACCGAATCGCGAGGAATTCTCATGAGGATCGCCTGAGAGCCGCTGCCCCCGACAGCCGATAGACTTGAGTATGCCGGCCGGTCGACCGAATCGTCCCCTGTTTGATCTGATCCCAGGTGAGTCCCCCGACGCGCGCCGGCGCAGCGCCGCAGCCACGCCCGCGGCCGTGGAGGTCAAGCCGGTCCTGCGCAGCCCTTCGCCCGCCGAGAAGCCCGAAGCGCCCGAACCGGTGAGTTTTCGGACCGCCCCGCGCGGCTTCTGGGGGACCCTCATCTCCTCGGGCCGGGCGCAGCTGGAGGTCAACACCGCGTGGGTTGCCGCGACCGCCGTTCTCGTGCTGGGGACGATCCTGGCGGCCTGGGTGATCGCGTACAAGATGGCCGAATCCCAGACCACCCAGCGTCTGGCGGGGGGCGTGAGCACCGCGCCACCCCCTGCCTTGCACGGGAGCCCCGAGCCCGGCACCGGCCGGAACCGGGCGGGCGCGATACCGCCGAACGACTCTGACAGGCCTGCATCCGAGCAGGCTCCCGATCCGACCGGGCCCGCAGGCGACGTCCAGACGGCTGACAAGAACCAACCGGGAACGGCGGCCCCGGCCGACGGTTTGCCAGCGGCGAACCACAACGACTCGGGGGCGGTGGTGGCCTACAGCGGCAGCTACGACACCGATCCGCGGACGGTGGGCCAGAATTACCTGGTCCTGGCGTCGGGGATGACGCGGCAGGACGCCCGGGACGCGGTGGACTTCCTGGGCCGGTCGGGGTTCTCCGCGCTGGGCGTTCCCTACAAGGGTGTTGATCGGACGGGTCGGGATGGAAAGAATGACCCCCTCTACAAGCTCGTCTCTGCCCAGGGCTTCGACAGCGGTGAACTGAAGGAAACCCAGCGTCAGCGCGACAAGATCGCCGACGAGGCCCGAAGGCTCGGACTCACCTACCAGCGTCAGCAGCACGGCAAGTACAACTTCGCCAAGGTCCTGTGGGAAAAGTACGTTCGCTAGCGTCCCGTTCGCGGAAGTGGATCCCCGAAGACCGGCCCGGCCTCCAGCGTGGAGCGCCCGACCGAGGGGATTGGCCGCGGTTCCCGTTTGAAGTCTTCGGAAAGGTGCACCGATGAGCCTCGACTCCTCCCTCCGCGTCGCCGCCCAGACCGCCGGCAAGCGCTCCGTGATGACCCGCGCCGAGCGGATCGCCAAGATGGTCTCCGACAAGCGCTTCGACATGAAGGCCGGCAAGCCCCTGGGCCTGCCCAAGACGCTCGCGCCCAAGGTCTGATCCGGCGGCGCTCTGGGCATCAGCCATCGGCACTGGTGAGCGACCGCCCGACGTCGGTCGGGGCCGCCACATGTCAGAAATCGTGAACCGGTGGCCGGCGGCGGAACACGCCGGTGCTGTGATATTCGGATCGCCGCTCCCTACGCTTGCGCTCAACAGGGAGGGCCTTCAGATGCCCACAACTCATCCACCGGTGACTATGGACCTTTCTTCCCTCGTCAGCCAGCGCTCGACGGCGATCAACGGGTCGGGGATCCGCCGTGTGTTCGAGATCGGGTCGAAGATCGCCGACAAGGTCGATCTGTCGATCGGGCAGCCCGACTTCGCGGTGCCCCAGCCGATCCGGTCGGCGGCGATCCGGGCGATCGAGGCCGGACGCAACGGCTACCCGCTGACGCGCGGGATACCCGAGCTGCGCGAGAAGCTCGCCCGGGCCCTGGCGGCGGACGTGGGCTGGAAGACCAGCGAGCTGCCCGGCGAGGTGAACTCGCAGAGCGGGCTGTTCATCACGTCGGGCACGACGGGCGCGCTGATGCTCGCGGGCATGGCGCTCTTGGACCCCGGGGACGAGGTGATCATCCCGGACCCGTGGTTCGTGCTGTACCCGTACATGGCGACCTTCGCCAGCGCCACGGCGGTCAAGTGCACGACGTACCCGGACTTCCGGCTCACCGCCGAGCGGATCGAGCCGCTCATCACGCCCAGGACCAAGCTGGTGGTGTTCAACTCGCCGAGCAACCCGGCGGGCGTGGTATCGACCGAGGCCGAGTGCAGGGACCTGCTGGACCTGTGCCGCCGGCGCCGCATCATCCTGCTCTCGGACGAGATCTACGACGAGTTCACGTACGCGCAGTTCCGCACGCAGCCCTCGATCGCCGATCCCACCCGCCTGCGCTGCCCCAGCCCGGCGCGGTTCGCGGGCGCGGAGGACACGGTGCTGCTGGTGCGCGGGTTCGGCAAGACCTACGGCGTCACGGGGTGGCGGCTGGGGTACGCCGCGGGCCCGCGGTGGCTGATCGAGGAGATGGTCAAGCTCCAGCAGTACATCTACGTCAACGCCCCGCACCCGCTGCAGTGGGGCGTGATGGAGGCGCTGGAGACGGACATGTCGGCCCACGTCGCCGATTACGAGCGGCGGCGGAGCATGGTCATCGAGCGGCTGGGCCCGCTGACGGAGGTCTCCGTGCCCGGGGGCGCGTTCTACGCGTTCCCGAAGGTGCCCGATCGCCTGGGATTTTCGCCCGAGGAAGCCGGCGAGAAGTTCTTCCAGCGCTGCGTGAACGAGCGGGTCCTGATCGTGCCCGGGCGGACGTTCTCGCAGCGGGACACGCACTTCCGGCTCAGCTACGCGAGCGCCCCGGAGAAGCTCGAACGCGGGCTCGACTCGATCGCGCGCGTGATGCGGGGATAGAAGGCACACGGAATTCGCGGAAGAGCGGGAGCAGCTCAAGAAGACCGCGCGGTGGCCTTCGAGTGTGCCTCGAGAGCTACCGATCCCGGGAGCGGACCACGTACATCTGGGCGGCGGTGGCGAGCACGGTGAGGGCGAAGATGACCAGCCCGATCCCGGCGGCGTAGCCCAGGCGGCTCTGCTGGAATTCCCTGAACACGTAGAGGTTGAGCACGACGGTCGCGTTGGTCTCGGTGCCGTTGGTCATGGCCCAGATGATGTCGAAGACCTGGAGGCCGCCGATCACGCCGGTGACCAGGAGGAAGACCGTCATCGGCGCCACCTGGGGCCAGGTGATGTGCCGCATCGCGTGCCAGCGGGAGGCGCCGTCGACCTCTGCGGCCTCGTAGAGGCTCTGGCCGATTCCCTGCAGGGCGGCAAGGTACAGCACCATGCAGAAGCCCACGGTCCGCCAGATCTGCACGAGGATGACCGAGACCATGGGCCACTCCAGCCACGGCAGGAAGACCCGGCGGGCCGGGCCGTGGCCGAAGGCAAGCACCGGACCGCCCTGGAGGAAGTCGGGCGGGTCGATGCCGATCTGCCGGAACAGCCGGGGGGCCAGCCCGCCCTCGGAATCGAGCATCCAGCGCCAGACAAAGCCGATGGCGATGATGGAGACCACCGTCGGCAGGAAGAGCGCGGTGCGCACGATCGTGCGGCCGGCGAACCAGGGGGCGTGGAGGGCGACCGCGAGCAGGAAGCCGGCGATCACCGTGGGGGGCACAGTGGCGAGCACGAAGACCAGTGTGTTGCGGAGGGCGGGGGTGAACCGCGGATCCGCGAGCAGGCCGCGGAAGTTCTCGATGCCTACGAAGCGCGGGGTTCCCGAGCCGGTCCATGCAAAGAGGCTCAGCCCCAGGCCCAGCACGGTGGGGATGAGGGTGAAGACCAGCAGGATCGCCAGCGGGAACGCGAGGAAGGAGTAGGCGCTGCGGCGCGAGCCCATGCGGGCGGAGTGTACCCGACGCGGATGGCCCGGACGCGGATCGCTAGGAGCGGGCTCCCTCCTGCTCCGCTTCTTCCAGGTGGAGCCGGTGCATGATGCGGTGGAACAGCGGGGTGACCAGGAGCCCGGCGGCCGAGAGGAAGACGACTGCCGAGAACAGCGCGTAGCAGGTCACGAAGAGCTTGCCGAAGGAGGTATGCAGCTCGCAGCTCGGGCCCATGCCCGTGAGGATCATCGCCGCCAGGTAGTACGAGTCGAGCCAGTCCTTGTTCTCGAGCAGGTGGTAGCCGCAGGCCCCGATCGAGAGCGAACTCAAGATGACCGCGGCCGAGAGCAGCGTGAAGCGGGCCTGCCGGCGCACAAACCTCGCGGGGGGCAGGAGAGGCTGGGACCGGTGCTCGAGCATGCCCTACAGCCTACCGCGCGGGGAGGGCGGGCGGGTTATTTCTCTCCGGTCAAGCTGCGGAAGCGGGCCTGGTCGCTGATCATCTGCACGTGGCCGTCCACATATACCACGGCCGCCTCGCCCGGCCAGGAGGCGAAGGTCTCGTAGACAATCACGCTGGCGGTGGCGTCTGACGTGGCTTGCGGGGTCGGAGGGCGGTAGGCAAATCCAGCGCCGGACTCGGATCCTCGGGGGTTGTCCAGACCTCCGGGGGGCAGGTAGCGATCGGCGAGGTCCTTGAGCGACTCGGGCCAACGTTGCTCGTGCTCCTGGGCGTAGATCATGCAGGCCATGGAGATATTCCGCAGCGTCGTCGTGACCGCGACCCGGACCGACGGAGGGTCGAGGCTGGGAGGACCGGGCGTGTAGCCCGGCGGCGAAGTGTCGAACGTCGAATCATCGACCGGGACATCGAACTCGAAGGAGTGGAGCGTCATCGCGCCGCCGTCGGGTCCTTCCATGGGAAGCTCGATCTTGAGGGGGAGCTGATCTTCGAGACTCAGCCACACCGTGAGCTCGGGAGTCCGGCCGCCGGGACCGGTGAGGCCCAGTTGCCGGGGGGCCAGCAGGCGCACGACCCGCGCCGGGACGCCGTTGACCTCCTCCACGGCGAGTTCGGCGAGCAGGGGCTCGTACGCGAGCGATTCGAGCAGGCGGTAGGGATCGAAGGGGAACTCGTCGGGCCGGGCTTGGCGGACGACGTGCTTGTCGGGCAGGAGGATGCTGGCCTCTCCCTTTTCGGTGTTCATCACGAGCGTGCGGCCGTCGGGCCACTGCATCCTGGCCTTGGCGGTGCCCTGGGCGAGGAAGGTGACCTCGCCCTGCCCGGGGACGCTCGCGGTGTAGCGGACCGCGCCGCTGCGCTCGAGCCGGTGGAGCATCGCGGCCATGGCGGAGTTGGCGCTGCTGCGGGGCGTCCAGAGCATCACGGCCGCGGTCCCGCACACGATCGCGATCGCCGCGGCGGCGCGGGCGAGCACGCGGGGCGAGAGCACAGGCCTCCGGCTTCTGACCACCGGCATGGGCTCGCCGATGCGGACCGGGGCGCTGCGCCAGGCTGCTCCCGATGCGACCAGCCGCGACGCCAGGTCGGCGATCCGCCGGGATTCGGAGCGGCACCGATCGCAGTGTGACAGGTGCTCGCCGGCGGCGGCCTGCTGGTCGGGGCTGGCGGCCCCTTCGTGCAGGTCGGTGAGGAGTTCAAGGGTCTGTTCGCAGTTCATGGAGGATCTCCTTCTTGCGGCTCCGGGCGCTGCCGAGCTCCAGGGAGGCCCGCAGCAGTGCGTGGGCGCGGGAGAGCTGCTTGGTCACGGTGCCGACCGGGCAGTCCAGCGTCGCGGCGATCTGCTCGCAGCTCATCTGGGCCCAATACCTCAGCAGCACGGTGCGTCGGTACGGCTCGGGCAGGCGCTCAACGGCGCGTGTGAGCCCGGGATCTTCGCTCGGGACTTCCGGAGGCGATCGCTCGAGCACGGGGCCGAGGGATTGGCGCATGGCGTCGCGACGGAGACCCTCCGCGGCGACATTGGCGGCGATCCCCAGCAGCCAGGAGAGGAGTTTGTGCTGCTCCTGGAGCGATCCGATGGCGGTGTAGGCTCGGACGAAGGTCTCCTGGGCGGCCTCCTCGGCCGCCTCGAGGGAACCGAGCTTGGACAGGAGGAAACCACGCACGGGCCCGGCATGCCGGGTCGCGAGGGCCTCGAACGCGGCCCGGTCTCCCTGGCGCACCGCGTGGGTGATGGCTTCGTCTGGCTGCATGGGCACCTGGGAGTGTCGGCGGAGGCCTGTCTTGCGACCGAAACTCACCCGATCGCCGCAGATCGCCCGGGGGGATGCGTGTTCCCGGACCGGATCCGGGATCACGTGCGGTGGGCGGCGAGCTTGGCCTCCAGGCCGGCCTTGACGCCGGGCCATTCGTCGGAGATCACGCTGAAGAAGACCGAGTCCCGGATGTACCCGTCCCACAGGATGCGGCTCCTGCGGAAGGTGCCTTCGTACTGGGCGCCGAGCCTTCGGATCGCGGCCTGAGACCGGGCGTTGCGGGCGTCGGTTCGCAGCTGCACGCGGACGCAGCCCAGGGTCTCGAACGCGTGGCGCATGAGCATGAGCTTGCACTCGGTGTTGATGCTGGTGCGCTGGACCCGCCGGGAATACCAGGTCCAGCCGATCTCCAGGGAGCGGTTGACCGGCTGGATCTCGAGATAGCGGGTCGAGCCGCAGGGGCGGCCGGTGGTGCGGTCGATGATCACGAACGGCAGCTCGGTTCCCCTGGCCGCGTTCTGGAGGGAGGAGGCGATCAGGGCGAGCATCTTCTCGACGGTGTCGGGTGGCGGGGAGGGCATGTACCGCCAGAGCGCGACGTCATCCAGGGCTTCGACGAGTCCCTGGGCGTGCCGTTCTGCCAGTGGCTCGATGCGGGCCCTCCCGCCGGGGAGTTCAAGGCCTCCCGCCAGATCCGCCGCGCTGATGTTCATCCGTTATGCTACGACGGGCGGGCCCGCCGGCATCGGCGCGGGTGTCCGGGGCTCCGGAGCGGTGGAGGCGATGGAAAGCGGCGGCGTTCCCAAGACTTGCTGTATCTGCGGCGCGGCGTGCCCCGACACGCCCCCGATGCGCGACCCGCTCCGGCGGGTCATGTGCGTCAAGTGCAGCGCTGCGGGCGCCAAGCTCCCGCCGGTCCGGGAGGCCGCGCCCGCGGCGCCCGAGTCGGGGCTCATCGGGCTTGAGAACATCGGGCCGGACGAGCTCGAGCGGCTGATGGAGGCCGAGGCGGCCGCGGCCGGCTCGGCGGCCACGCTGGCGCCGTCGCCGCCGCCGGCGTCCACGGGGCAGGGCCGCAAGTGCCCGTACTGCAAGTGCGACCTGAGGGGGATCCGGTCGGTCCACTGCCCGGAGTGCGGCCGCGTGGCGGTCTTCAAGGACTCCAAGAACCGGCTCACGGCGGTCAACGAGGTCGAGCACGCCGAGGTGATCCGGCAGGCGTACAAGCGGGCGATCATCATGCTGCCGGCGGGGCTGCTGCTGCTGGCGCTCGTGCGGCTGGTGCAGCACGACCCGGACCGGCTGCTGGCGGACCTGAAGACCTGGTGCATCGCCACGCCGGTGGGCATCGGCGTGTACGGCGCGTGCGGGGTGCTGTTCCTGGGCTTCGATGCCCCGGCGCGGCTGACGCTGCTGAGCCTCGCCGGGATCTACGCGGTGCTCGACGCGTTCCTGGCGCTGTTCCTTCCCCAGGCGTTCTGCTTCATGACCATTCCGAGCTGCATGTACGTGTTTGCGCTCCCGGCGCTGGCGGTGGCGCTGCTCGCGTACCTGCTGCACAACCAGCTGGACCTGGAGATCACCGAGGCGGGGATCGTCGCGATCCTGTCTTCGGTCGTAACGGTCGTCATCGTTCTGTTCGCACGCAGGGTGGGAATCCTGTAGGGTGAGGGCCGCGTCGTCGGGAACGACCGCTTGCAAGCGTTGACCACCGGAGGGATGGATCGATGAGCCAACCGCAGGGCCCGGCCAAGATCTGCAGTGTGTGCCACGAGGACTGCTCGCGCAAGCCCCGTGAGAAGGATGCGCAGGGCCGGTACACCTGCGGGCCGTGCGCTGAGAAGCTGCGCGCAAAGGCGGCGGCCCGTCCAACGGCGACCCCGGCTCCCCCACCTCCACCCGCGGCAGCCGCACCGCCCGACGATGGGCCGCTCCTCTTGGAGGGCCTGGACGCGGCGAGCATGGCCGATCTGCTGCGTGCCGAGGCCGGTGCGGCGCCGGTGGCGCCGGTGGCGCTTCCGGACGTGGCCGCCGCGCCGGGGCAGGATTCCGGCCCGTCGCGCAAGTGTCCCAAGTGCGGGTACGACCTGCGCGGGCTCAAGGGCAAGGTCTGCCCCGAGTGCGGCGCGGTGGCGCGGTTTAAGAGCCCGCGGGCCCACGCCCGGGAGGCGATGGAAGAGGAGGCGATCCGCACGGTCCGCATGGCGTACATCCGGCCGCTGGTGGTCACCGCCCTGGGTCTGGCGGGGTTGTTCGCCATCCGGATGATGCAGGGGCATCTGGATTACTTCACATCGGACCTGATCTGGCTGGCGGTCCGCATCCCGGTGGGCATGGGTGTGTATTTCGCGTGCTGCCTCACGTTCCTGGGGTTCAATTCACCGATCCACCTGATCGCGCTGCAGCTGCTGGGCGTGTACGCGGCGCTCTCGGCTCTCTCGCTGGTCGTGTTTGCGCTGCCGCTGGGGCTGTACGGACTGATCGGCGTTTACCTCATCCACGTGATGCTGCTCATGTCGGAGCTTGACCTGGACCGCTCTGATGCGGCGCTGATGGCCGTGCTCACGACGATCGCCATGGTCGGGGTAACCATCCTCGTGATCTATTACCGCCTGCTCGGGTTGACGTGAGCCCGCGGAGCGAGCATCGCGCTTGACCCAGACGGAACAGACGGAACTCACGCGCAGGCGAGTTCCCGTGTGTGCCCCTACGCACGGAAAGTCCACGCTGCTCTCGGCCGATGAGCGGAGCATCTCCGACACGGCTGTCGAGAACGTCCCGCGGTGATTCTTACCCGCGAGGATACAAGAGCAGGAGGCTGGGCATGGGTCCGTCGAACAAGGCATATAACGAGGTCAAGGCGATCCTCGGCAAGCTGGATCGCTCTATCGACGATGCACGCAAGCGTCGCCTGGACACCAACCCCAGGATGGCCCCCCCGCCCGTGAGCACCGCCAGCCCCACTTCCACGACGGCGACCACGTTCCTGGGCGGCACCTCCGCGACCCCCACCGCCGCAGCGCCCAATAACCGCCCCGCCTCGATTTTCGGCCGAGCGCAGCCGCTGCGCCCCACCGGGAACTGACCGAACATCGGTTCCCGACGGCCCGGATCAGGCCCGGACCAGGGTGACCTCCACGATCTCCGGAGGCACGCCGAACCGCACCGGCATGATCGACATGCCGACGCCCGAGGAAACCACCATCTCCCCGCACGCGGTCTTGACCAGTCCGTAGGCGAACCGCTGCCCGAACCGGCTGGGCACGATCGGTGCGCCGATTCCCGGCAATCTCACCTGCCCGCCGTGGGTATGGCCGCTGAGCTGAAGGTCCACCCGCGGTACCGCCATGCCGGATTGCGCCCGGAGTTCCAGGGTGTCCGGGTTGTGCGCGAGCATGATCGTGGGTGTTCCCTCCGGAACATCGCGGAGTGCCGCTCGCAGGTCCACCGTGCCCTCGAGCAGGTCCCCGACGCCTGAAATGCACAGTTGCGGATCGACCGCGGAAGGTTTGGACTGGAGCTGTCCGGACGCGGTGAGGAACACGCGGTCGTTATCCAGGACGTTGATCCCGGCGCGGCGGAGCTCGGCGATCGTCCGGGGCGCATCGCCGTAGTGATCGTGGTTCCCGAGCACGGCAAGGACTCCGAGCCGGGCGGCCTTCGAGTCGACGAGCGTGGAGAAGAGCTCGACGGCGGGGGTGATGTACCAGCTGCCCATGTGGATGTAATCGCCGGTGAGGGCGATCAGATCGGGCTTGAGTCCGGCGGCGAGCGCCAGTGCGCGGGCGATGTGGGACCTGGGGATGCGCGGGCCCAGGTGGGTATCTGAAATCTGGACGATCCGGAACCCGTCGAGGGTCGCGGGGAGATCCCGGATGCGCACTCGGTAGCGTGTGGTCTGGATGTTCCACGGGAGCACGATGCTCGCCGCAGCGCCGGCGGAGGCAGCGCCGGCCGCCAGGGTGCCGCGCGTGACGCTGAGGAGAAAGCGGCGGCGCGCGTGGTCGGTGCGGACGTCCGTGGCGGGCGCGCGGGCAGGGTGGGGAGCGAACGTCCGATAGGCGACGAGGGTCCACCAGGCCCAGCCAAGGGCGTTGGCGAGCAGCGTGGTCTGGAGGTCCTGGAACCGGCCGAGGATGCGCCACATGACCGCCCAGGCGGGCAGGATCGCGAGCTGGAGCACGTTATTGGCGACCTTGAGCAAGCGCTCGGCGGTGAAGGGGGCCGCGCTGCCGGCGTCCAGCGGCGGGTTCCACACGTGCATGTGAAGGAGTGAGCAGGCCAGCGTGATCGCCAGCCATGCGAGCAGCCAGGGTCGGCGGCGGCGGGGCCGAGGGGTCGGGGCGGTTGGCGGTTCGGTCACGCGGGGCGGCTCCTGCACGGGCTGGGTGGCAACTCGCCAGCGGCTGGGCGTTTTACGACTCAACGCGGGGAAAAGATCGTTGGAACCTCGTGGGGCGGGGTCGGCCCTTGCACCTGCCTTACCCGCGGATGCTGCCGAGGAGTTCTCGAGGCCTGCGGCGCAGGAGACCCGTGAGCGTGGGGCAGGCGGCGAGCACGCAGACGACAATGACGAACCCGCACCCGGCGAGGATCGCCCCCCAGGGCGGGATCGCGGAGGCATCCAGGCCGATGACCAGGCGCTGGATCCGCTGGCCGGCGATCGCCCCCTGCATCCCGGAGACGGTGCCGATGATGCAGGCGGTGATCGCGATGAGGAGGACCTCGGCGAGCACGATGCGCAGGAGCATCCAGCGACCGGCGCCGATGGCGCGGAGCACGCCGAACTCAAAGCGCCGGGCGGAGACGCCCGCGGCGATGATGTTGGCAACTCCCAGCGACGAGACGGCCAGGGCGAAGATGGCGATGGAAGAGGCGACCAGGAGCGTGCGCTCGACGAATCCGCGGATGTCCTTGAGGATGTGGCGGGCGCTGCCGGCGTCGTAGATCCCGGCGCCGAGCAGTTCCCTGCGGATGGTCTTGACGGCGGTTTCATCGTCCACGGCGCCCGGGGCGCCGTCGGGGACCAGGCCGATCTGGATGAGCTGGATCGCCTCGGAGCCGAACTTGTCCTTGAGGTCCTGCCGGGAGCCGAAGACCGCGTGCACGGACTGCTGGGTGTAGTCCTGTCCGATGGTGAAGTACTGACTGATGATGTCCAGGCCGGGACTGAAGACGACGCCGACGATCTCGAACTGGGCGCTGCGGTCTCCGGACTTGCAGGTGAGGGTGTCGCCGACACCCAGGTTCTTGGCGGTGTGGAATTCCTTGGCGACCAGGACCGCGCCGCCCTGCTCGAGGCGGCGGCGCGCGGTGAGCGGATCTCCCTGGACCCAGACGAGCCGGCTCATGTCGAAGAAGGGCCCGGGCTCAAAGGCGATGAAGGTCGAGGTGTAGGCGGCGACTCCCTTGATGCCGAAGGTCTCGGTCTCGACGGGCAGGAGGGTAATGGCGCAGGTCTTTCGCACGAAGGGCATCGCCTGGAGCGTGGCCTGGGCATCGGGGGAGAGGTTGAGGCCGACCACGAAGGCCTCGGGGAACTGGAGCCTGTCGATCCAGTCGCGGAGCACCGCGCCGCCCTGGGTCCAGATGCCGACCATGATGGCCAGCCCGAACGACATCGCCCCGGCGGTGAATCCGTAGCGGTACGGTGAAGCCCCGATCGTGCGGGGGACCATGCCGGGCGGGAGCCGCAGCGCCCGAGAGATCAGCGGGCCGGCCGTCCGGGAGACCAGCAGGCAGACGGGCACGCTCAGGAGGAAGTAGCCCGTGATGAGCGAGGGAACGCCGATGCCGACGTAGCACCAGAACAGCAGATCGGTCCGCGAGGTCGCGAACACGCTCAGCAGGTGGAGCGGGATGATCGTGATGGCCGCGATAGTCACCAGGCCCAGGAACCGGCGGCTGGGGGCTCGGGCGCGGATGGCCAGCGCCTCCAGGGGCGTGGTGCGCGAGGCCATCCAGGCGGGGATGAGTGCGCCGGCGATCCCCGCGCAGGCCGATCCGACGCCCGCCCACGCCAGGGCGACGGGCGAGATGTTCACGCCGGTGGGAACCTCCGCGCGGTAGTGGTGGATGACGACGGCGCCCAGCGCCACGCCCAGGGGGACTCCGACGATCGCGCCCGCGATCCCTATGACCGCCCCGAGCATCACCTGGGCCTCGGCGAGCTGGAACCTGGTGGCGCCGATGCAGCGGAGGATGCCCAGCTCGCGCTGGCGTTCGGTGACGGCGGTCGACAGCCCGGTCATGATGATGAACGAGGCGCCGAGGAAAGACATCGTGGAGATGACGGCGAATCCGATGCGGTTTCCGACGAGGTTCTGCTCCAGGCCCGACGTGATCTTCTCCGTGGTTTCGATGGCCGCGCCGGCGGGGAGGCCGGGCTTGAGCTGGGCGGCGACATCAAGGGCCCGGGCGCCCGGCGCGACGACGATGTCGATCTGCGAGAGCACGTGGGGACGGTCGACCATCGTGCCGAGTTCTTCGAGCATGACGTAGGCCTGCGACCTGCCGCCCAGCGGCGGCTGGGCGACGATGCCCACCACTTTGAGCACGACCGCGGGCTTGAACAGGCGGATCCAGCGGACCTCGTCTCCGGCGCGGAGGTCAAAGGCGCGGTTGAGGGCGTCGGCCTCGGCCGCGGAGCCGACGAATTCGGGCTCGGAGGCCGGTCGCGGGGGGATGAGCTCGCGCAGGCCCGCGCCGCGGCCCACGCGGGAGACCTGGGAGAGGACCGAGCCGGGCTGGGCGTTGCGGCTGAGCCGTCCGGCGAGCATCTCGTCGATGGCGATCTCGCAGGGCGCGGCGGGCCAGCGACCCTCGACCAGCTCGCGTGAACGGATGTGCTCCTCGTCGGCGGGCACGATGCCCACGGCGATCGACGTGGCGGTCATGGACCTGGGGGAGCGGCCGAACATCCCTCCGCTCTCGGCGGGATCCTGTCCTTCGCGGACCGCCCACCACGGCCGGGTGCGTTCGAGGGCCATGCTCGCCTGGATCTGGCCGGCCGCCCACCGGACCTGGGGCCGGGCTCGGACGGTCTGGAGGAGGGACTTGGGGAGTGAGCGTCCGCCGGCGGGCGTGATGCGCAGGTCGGCGCGGCCGACGGTGGCGAGCAGGTTCTCCTCGATCGCGCGGTTGAGCGAGGACATCGCGCAGGAGACGGCGGCGATCAGGGCCGCGGCGAGCGCGACGGTGATCGCCAGCAGGATCGTCCTGCTACGCCGCGTGGATGCTGTGCTGATAGCGACCCGCCACGCCGGCCGCATCGAGCCCCTCCGTATCAATGATGGTCCTGACCTGTCCGTCCTGGAGCACCAGGGTGCGGCGGCAGTGGGCCGCGGCGGCGGGCTCGTGCGTCACCATGACGACGAGCATCTGCTGCTCGGCGGCGATCTGCGCCAGGAGAGCCCAGAGCCTCTCGCTGGAGGCCGAGTCGAGGTTGCCGGTGGGCTCGTCGGCGAGGATGAGCGGCGGCGAGAACAGCAGAGCCCGGGCGATCGCGACGCGCTGCTGCTCGCCGCCTGAGAGCGCATCGGGCCGGTGGTCGGCGCGTTCGGCCAGGCCGAGGCGCGAGAGCAGTTCATCGCCGCGGGAGCGGAGCCAGGCGGGCTTTTCTCCGGCGAGCGTGCCGGGGAGTTCGACGTTCTGCCTGGCCGTGAGTGTGGGGATGAGATTGAACTGCTGGAAGACGATGCCCACGCCGCGGCGGCGGAACTCGGTGGCCCTGGACTCTGGGAGCTGGTCGATGCGGCGGCCGTCGAGCTCGATCGAGCCGCGATCGGGCCGGTCCAGGCAGGCCAGCAGGTGGAGCAGCGTGGATTTCCCGCTGCCCGAGGCGCCCATGATGCCGTAGAAGCCGGGCTGGTCGATGCGGAAGTCGATGCCGCGCAGCGCAGGGACATCGCCGGTGCCCAGGCGGTAGGACTTGTAGACACCCGCACAGGCCAGCACGGATCCCTCCGGTGTGGACGGGGCCCCGGATCAGCCCGGGTGGGCCGCGTCGTAGGCCTTCTGGTCCATGAGCTTGGCCTTGCCCGCCGCGTCGGTGACCTTGATCTTGCAGAGCCAGCCCTTGCCGTAGGGGTCGGAGTTGAGCAGGGAGGGGTCGTCCGAGAGGGCCTTGTTGACCTCGACGACCTCGCCGCCGACGCTGCAGTAGATGTCGCTGGTCGCCTTGACGGACTCGACCTCGCCCACGATGTCGCCGGCCTTGAACTTGGTCCCGGGCTTCTTCATCTCGGCGTAGGTGATGTCGGTCAGCGTGTTCACGGCGTACTGGGTCAGGCCGAGGGTCAGCATGTCGCCGTCGAACTTGTGCCACTCGTGCGAGTCGGAGTACATGCGGTCAGTGGGGGAAGCCATGCCGGTCGCCTTTCGTCGTTTTCGGGAGGGGGATCTCCGGCCGGGCGGACAGAAGGGCCCGGCGATGCCACATGCTAGCCGCTCGACGCGGGTATCGCGGACCCGGGGGAAGCCGGGTGCTCCGGGGTCCTGCCGGACGGCGGGAATCGGTCCGGCTCGTGGAGACGGGCCGGGCTGACTACAGTGGACGCCCCGCATGCTCTTCACACTTCACGCATCCTGCATCCGGTCGCACCTGGCGCCCTCCGACGGGAGCAAGCCCAAGCTCGCGCTGACCGATCTTCCGAGCTTCACCAAGAACACGCTGGGCCTGAGCGGCCTGAACCTGACGACCGACCTGCTCGCCGGCGCCGACCGGGCGCGGCTCGAGTCGATCCGGGAGCGGGCCGACAAGTCGGGCTGCGCGTGCCTGCTGCTCGTGGAGTCCAATCCACTGCCGCTGGCTGACCCGGACCCGACGGTCGCCGGGCGGGCGGTGGAGCGGATGAAGGCGGTGGTCCGCGCAGCGCACATCCTGGGCTGCAACTCGGCGGCGCTGACGATCACCGGCCCGAACACCGACGCGGCCCAGGCGTTTGTCGTCAAGCGGCTCAAGGAGATCTCCGAGCCGGCCGAGAGGCTGGACCTCAACGTGCTGATCGCCCCGACCGAGGGGGTGACCGCCGTCCCGGAGAAGGTGACGGAGATCATCAAGAAGGTCGGCGGCTTCCGGGTGGGCACGCTGCCGGACTTCCTCAGCGCGACCAAGACCAAGGAGCCGGTCTCGTACCTGCGGCGGCTGATCCCGTACGCCTCGTGCGTCACGGCGGTCACCATCGATTTCGAGGTCCAGGAGTATGTCCCCCCCAAGCCGGCGGTGAGCAAGCCGGCGGCGCCGGCGGGCGGGCCTGCGATCCCGGGTGGGCCGGAGGTCCCGGCGGCGGGCGTAGGGGATGCCGACCTGGAGCTGGACGACGACGACATCGACGATGCGGAGCTTGACTTGGAGCTTGAATCGCTCGCGGAGGAGCTGGCCGGGGCCCTTCCGGAGGAGGAAGATGAGGCTCCCAAGGAGGTCTTTGTCCACAAGCCGTACGATCTCAAACCGCTGGTTGATGCGGTCCTGTCGGTTGGGTACGACGGCTCGCTGAGCATTGACTACCGGGGCTCGGAGGATGTTACAATCGGGATAGGCAGGAGCAGAGATGCCCTGCGTGCGATCCTCGCCGGTGTCGGCCGGACAGGCTGATCCGGAACTTTGAGTCCCCTGACCCGCCAACCTCCGGCGGACGCCCGGTCTTCCACCAGACGAGTGGTTTTCGCCTTGGCACGGACCGAACGGCCCATCATCATCACGATCGACGGGCCCGCGGGGACCGGCAAGTCTTCGGTTGCCCGGCAGCTGGCGGCCCGGCTGGGGCTGGATTTCCTGGATACAGGGGCGATGTACAGGGCCGCGGCGGCGATCGCGATCGATCGCGGGCTCGACCCGCACGATTCGGCGGCTCTTGTGCGTGCGGTCGCCGATGCGGACCTGCACTTTGACTGGTCGAGCGACCCGCCGTCGCTGATGGCCTGGGGCCAGTCAATCGACCATCGCCTGCGGGACGCGGATGTCACGAACATCGTCTCGCCGATCGCGTCGATCCCGGCGCTGCGGAAGCTCATGGTGGAGAAGCAGCGGCAGATCGGCGCCGAGCACCGGCGGCTGGTGACCGAAGGACGTGACCAGGGCTCGGTGGTGTTCCCCGATGCGCCCGTGAAGTTCTATCTGGACGCCTCGCCGCACGTGCGGGCGGTCCGGCGGGTACAGCAGCTGCGGGCGGCCGGTCAATCGCCCGACGCCGAGCTGGTGCTCGCCGAGATCATGGCCCGGGACACGAGCGACTCGTCACGGTCCGACGGGCCGCTGGTCTGCCCGTCGGATGCGATCCGGGTGGATACATCCACGATCCCGTTCGAGCAGGTGGTGGACGAACTCGACCGGCTGGTCCGGGCGCGGATCCCCGTCGAGGAATAGGCCCGGGTGCGGGCCGCGCCTATGTTCCCGTCCGCCATGAGCCAGCCCGCGACCGGTTCCAATCCCCCCGCTCCCGTGAAACCGGCGCTGGCGCGGGATGCGCGGCCGCTGTACCGGATCTGCCGGCGGGCGGCGCTGCTGATCTACGAGCACATCTACCGCGTGGAGGCGTTCGGATCCGAGCACGTGCCCGGGCGCGGACCGCTGTTGATCGCGTCGAACCACCAGTCGTACATTGATCCTCCGCTGGTAGGCGGGATGGTGCCGTGGGAGATGCACTTCGTGGCCCGCTCGGGGCTCTTCTCGTTCAAGCCGTTCGCGTGGCTGATCAGCCGCCTCAACTCGATCCCGATCCGCGAGGATGCGGGGGACCTGGGGGCGATCAAGGAACTGCTCAAGCGCCTGGCCGAGGGCAAGTCGATCGTAATCTTCCCCGAGGGATCCCGGTGCGACGACGGGGCGATGGGGGAATTCAAACGCGGGGTGGCGCTGCTGGTGAAGCGGGCCAAATGCCCGGTGGTGCCGGCGGCGGTCGAGGGATGCTTCGACGCATGGCCGCGGGGCGGTCCGCCGAGGCTGCTGGGCAAGCGGATCGCGGTCAAGTACGGCCGGCCCATACCCAACGACGAGTTGATGAAGGACGGGGCGGACGCGGCGCTCGAGCGGCTGGCCCGTGAGATCGATGGGATGCGGATGGAGCTGCGGGCCCACATGCGCAGCAAGACGCGGGGGCGTTACCCGGCGCCGGGGCCGGGAGACCTGCCACGCGCGGACGTCGATGTGCCGGGGCTGCCGGCCCGGGCGAGATGATCAGCGTCCGGAGCCTTCGTCACCGCGGAAGTGGCGCATCATGTCGCGCATGAGGACGGCGCCGCGTGCACGCTGCATGGGTGAGGCGTGCGAGCCGACGCCGTCGCGCATGAAGGTGAACATGCCGCCGAGCTGGCTGGCCGTGGGGCCCTTGCCCTCCCGGACGCGTTCGACGTCGCGCTTGGCGTTGCGCTGGGCCTCGGCGAGCCGCTCGGCGTCGGTGACCTTGCGCTGCAGCCCGCCGACGGATTCCATGGTCTTGGTGAAGTCCAGGAAGGCCTCGTCGAGGTACTTGTCTCTCTGGGTATCGGGGACCTGGTCGTACTTGACCGCGTAGGTGTCCCACACATCGATCGCAAGGTGCGAGACGTTGTTCATGAGCTGCTCACGGGCCTGCCCGGCGATCCCCGCGGCGAAGGCCGCCATGAGGGCCGAGTCTCCCGAGTCCATGCTCTTGAGGCGGGTGACGAGCTGCCCGATGAGGGCCAGGCGCTCCTTGACGGGCAGCTTGTTGAACTCGTCGGTGAGGAGCGTGTAGTCGAGGATCTGGTCCATGCCCGCGTCGAGGTAATCGGGCTGGGGCTTGGCTCGGAAAGTGAAGTAGGCTCCGACCGAGAGGGCGACCACGGCGACGCCGGCGGCGATCATGAGCCGGCGCTGGAACCCCGGGCGGCGGGCGGGGTCCTTCCAGGGATCGGTGATCCTCGCCTGCACGAACGCGGCCCAGCGGCTGTTGAGCTGGGCGCGGAGCGAAGGCCTGCGCGGGGCGGGGGCGAGCAGGTCGGGCGTGACCAGCGGCCCCATGGAGCCGTCGGGCGAGCCTGCGTGCTGGCCGCCCAGCGAGCCACCGAAAGACCCGCCGTGGGCTGTGCTCATCTGGATATAGGCCGCGGCCGCACTGGTTCGGATCGTCGCCACGCGGGCACTCCTGTCCTGGTGCTTGCGGATCAGCCGGCGCTGATGCCGTAAAACCTCAGCACTTCCTTGATGACCTGGTTGATCTCGTCCTGGCTGGGCTGCTTGAGCTTGTCGGCCCGCCAGTCGCGGTAGTACAGGGCGTTCCTGAAGTTGTCGCTCGTGGAGATGTCCTGCTTGCGTTTGGTGGTGTGCCAGTTGTCGATGTCGCGCAGCACGGGCAGGTCGCGGGACTCGTAGGCCTTGGAGACGCCCCGCGCGGTGTCCTTGAGACCGGTCGCCATCTCGATCAGGAGCATGATCTCGCCGGGGATGAATTCGTAGCTGGTCCCGAACGACCGCCACGCGGGGCCGAAGTGCGACTTTTCGTCGTCGGAGGACTTGTCCGACGGGCAGATCCAGGGGTCGGTCGCGACGAACAGTTCCTCGGAGTCCTTGTACGGCTGCGCGGCGTCGACGTAGTTGCCGATCAGCTCGAGCAGCGACTTGTCGTTCTTGCTCGAACTCGTGTCGGTGAAGGGGAGCACGTACGGGAACGTCCGCTTGTAGTCGTTGAGGTAGAGCTCGATGCCCACGCCGATCCCGTGCAGGTTGGACAGGCACTTGACCCGCCGGGCGGCCTCCTTGGAGGTGGCCAGGGCCGGGAGGGAGAGCGAGATCAGGACGGCGATCACGCTGATGACGACGAGCAGTTCGATCAGGGTGAATCCGCGATGCGCCCGACCCAGAACCGCTCGGCGCGGTAGCACACGGGCGCACGCGTCAACGCCGGGGAGCCCCTCTCGTTCCGGCGGTCTGCGCACACCATCCATCCGCGGCCTCCCCGGGCAAGTCGCCCACGTCGACGATCCAATATCCCACAAAGTGATCATCAACGGTAGGTTTTCCGGCGAATACGCGCCAATCCCGGGCGTCGCCCGGACTACAAGCCCCTGGAGAGCACTAGTCCAGCGGCCCGACATCACTGGGCGGCAGGACCTGGTACATGGTCGGCAACAGGTAGTTTCGTCCCGAATAGGTGAAGACACGCCCGCTGATCTCCAACGGCGCTCTGTCCCCGCGATTGCCGACTACCTCTTCCATCCGTTGCACGATCTGGCAGGGCAACAGGGCCATGGGGGCCTCGGTTCGGCGAGCGCCGGCGACCGTGTGGGCGCCGTTATCGAAGGACACTCCGACGGCCCCGTCGGAGAGGTGGACAAGCCGGCAGCGGCGGGCGGTTATCACGGACCCTTCAGGGAGAGGCCAGACTCGCTCGACCTGAGGCTTGGCTCCAGGGACCGGAGCGGGGCTCGGATTCGCGTTCGAGTCCTGCGGAGCCGCAGGGGGTGACCCGACGGGCGAGTTACCGGACTGTGGCGGGTTGGTCGGAGTGGGAAGGGGCGTGTTGTTCGCCGACTCGCGGGTCAGGCTCCGGTTCTGCGTTCGCCGGTCTTCGAGTTCGCGGATCAGGGTCTCCACATCGCGATCACGGGTGGGCTCGTTGGGTTCGGCTTGGGCGGGACCGGGCTTGTCGGCCTCGGGCTGGGCCGGCTGGGTTTCGGCGGGCTGGGTTGGTTGGGTCGCCGCCTTGCTTTCCTCGCTCCTTGGGGCGGGCTCCAGCACGTGGTTGGGTTCGTCGAGTTCAACCTGGAAGGCGTTGGTGAGGAGGTATTCGCGCTGGCGGTAGACGGTGATCTGCCCGCTGAGCACGGCGTGCGTGCGGATGGACGAGTCGGCGCCGGTGGCTTCGGGCCTGAGCGCAGCGGCGCTCTCAAGGCGGGCCAAGGCCTGATTGGGGAGCAGGACCATCGGACGGGAGATGCGAGTCGGGGCATCTTTGTCGGGGATGAAGATGACGTCGCCGGTGCGGGCGACCATTAGCTCGCCGCGCTGCTTGATGATGAACACGCCCTCGCGGGCGCGGCGCGCGATGGGGACGGGGATCGAACTCTCGGGCTCGCGCTTCCTGATGGCGGGTGCCGGCTTGGCCTGCTTGCCGTCGGCGGGTTTGAGTGGTTCCTCGCCGGCATCGGTACGGCGACGCAGGCGTTCGGTGGCATCATCGGGGGGGGTAGGAGTTCGGACATCCTCGGTGGGCGGCTTGGACTCCTGCGCGATGGCCGGAATGCAAGGGCCGGCGAGCAACAGCCCGCACGCGAACCCTCGCACACCCAGCCATGGCGAGGCCCGACCGGAACCCGAAGTCTGCTTCATGCCAATCCTCACAGGCTGAGAATGCCCTCCCGATCGCCGCTGGGGAGTGGGAACCACCGCTACATGCTATCGGCCGCGGCCGCTCGGCGCGATGGAAATCCGGGCGTCGGTCCGGCCGGGCCGCGTGTTGATTCCTGTCCATCGGCCTCGTAGTGTGGAGTGCTGCCGGTCTAGCCCGGATCCCGGCGGGCGGGTGCCAGAGTGGACAAATGGAGCGGATTGCAAATCCGCTGCGCAAGCTTCGTGGGTTCGAATCCCACCCCGCCCTTTTCTTCCGAGCCGCGAGGCACATCTCGCGGTTTTTGCTTGGAATCACGGGCGTTGCGGGATGATCCTATGCCGCCCGATGTTCTGCCCGCCACTGCCCCCGACTGCCCCCGACTGCCTGGAGCGCGCTGCGCCCTGCGCTGCGCGCTTTGGGGTCCGCGCGCGGCGTTTTCGGCGCCCTCGGTGCCCGTGGATGAACCCTCATCGGATCCAGATTCGGCGCGACGCCCCGAGCCCGGGGCGCTGCGTCCCTTGCCCGCCGCCGCAGCGCCGGAGGCCCCGTCCGCACCACCGGCCCCGCCCCCGAGCAGGGGCAGCGCGGCCAGGGCGGATGTCTCATCGCCCGTGGGTGAGTGCGTGTACGTGTCCATCGTCAGGGTGATCGTGCTGTGCCTGGCCAGCGTCTGGGCGACCTTGGGATGGATCCCCGCCCTGGCGAGCCGGGTGATGAACGTGTGCCGCAGCGCGTGGAAGTCGACCACGCGGCCCTTCTTGTCCTTCGGTGCCAGGCCCGCGGCACTCATGTCGGCATGGAGCATCGCCGCCGAGTTGTGCGGCACATCCCAGAGCCGGTCCCGGGGCTTCCTGCCGGTCACGTAGGCCTTCAGCTCCGCCGCCAGGTCCTGGGCGATCGGCTGAACATCCGTCCGCCGCCGCTTGCTGTAGGCCGCCGGCACGGTCACCGTGGGCGAATCGCCCGCGAGGCTGAAGCTGTCCCGCGTCAGCGACCGCAGTTCGTTGGCCCGCAGGCCCGTCCCCACGGCCACCCGGTAGAGCATCGCCCGCTCCGGCCCGGTCATCCTGGCCTTGCCACGCCCGCCCACGCCACGCCCCACGAACGGCTCGCTTCCGGATGCCGCCGAGAACAGGGCCAGCAGCTCGGCGTCCCCCAGGGCCCGCCGGGTCAGCCGCCGGTCCGTGGTCTCGCGGCGGACCGGCAGACTCAGCAGCGGGTCCGTCCGAAGCCTTCCATGAATGAACATCCACTTGGTGAACGATCGCGCCGCGCCCCGGACCTTGTTGATCTGCCGGGCGCTGAGCTTGGAACCGGCGAGCGTCTCCAAATGCTTGGAGGCCTGCGCCGTGTCGATCTCATCGATCAGGGTCCACCCGCACTTCTCGGCCATCTCTTCGATGATCCCGATCGTCTCATCCGTGTGCTTGGGGGTGTTGCCCTTGCCCGTCAGGAACGATCGGTAGTCGGCGATGTGCTCGGACAGCGGGCGCTGCCGCTGCTGGGCCCGCTTGGCGTCGGCCGGGTCGATCAGGCCGAGCATGCGCTTGCGGGCCTCATCCTCCAGCCTGATCCCGTAGGCGATCGACTCCTGCCGGTCCGTGAAGCCGACGGTCGTCCGATCGACGCGAAGCCATTTGCCGCCACGGCGCACGCGGTCCCGGTAGGTCACCTGGAACGGGCGATCACGCCTGGCCTTGTCCTTCGCTCTCTTCCAGACCCGGGGCATCGCCGATCCTCCGCGAGCATTATGCGCTCTCATCCGCCACCACGCCACGCACATCACCCCCCACGAGCCCCACGAACCCCACGAACCCCCACAGCCCCGACCGCACCGATCACACGGGGAGGCGGAGCGCCCACCAGCCAGGAGGCGGGCGCCCCGCCCGGGGCGTTCTTCAACGTCCGCCGGCCATGCTCATCCGGCCAGCTTCCGCTGGCACTCGGATAGGATCCCGCTCGCGGTTCTCGCTTCCTGCTCCTGCTGGTCGAGAGCGTCGCGCCGCGAGTTGAGTTCCACGAGCTGAGCGCCGGCCTCCGTGGCCGCCTTCTCGGCCGCTGCCCGCTGCGTGTCGAGGTTCTCGCGCTCACGGTCCAGGTTAGAAGTCTCGCGCTGGGCCGTGTGCCGAACATCGTCGGCGTTCAGCTTCGCGAGCAGGACCTTGGCCGCCTGATTCTCCAAGGCATCGGCCTGGGCCCGGAGTTCGTCGGCCCGCGCCCTCTGCGCCGTCGCCTGCTCCACCGTCAACCCGACCGATGCGATAGTCTCCGTCAGCGACTGTTCCGCGGCGGTCACGCGGGCAGCGATCACGCCAAGGCTGGCGTTGACCGCGGCAACACGTTCGCTGTGATGACTCTGAACGTCGTCCAGCCTGGCCACCATGGCCGAGTGTATCTTGGTCTGCTCGGCGATCTGCTTGTACTCGGCCGATCGCTGGGAGGCTCCCGCCGACAGCCGGCGCACCGTGGTCAGGGCCCGCTGCTGCTCCTCTTCAAGCCCACGCTTGGCGATCTGCGATTCCTTCCGCTTGAGTTCGGCCGCTTCGTTGACCCCAAACCGCTGTCTGTCCTGATCGTTCATCGTAAAGGCTCCAAAGTTCCGCCCTGGCGGTTGCCGTTCAACACGAACGCCACGCCCCGCAGAGCATCCGAGTTCGATCCGTCACAGAACACCATCAGGCCGGCGCCACGCGCCGCCGATGTCTCGATTCCCGATGCCTACTTGATCCGCTTGAGCCGCAGCCCGATCAGCCGGATCCGCTCCAGCTCCACCGACTGCACGGCCTCCACCCGCCGCAGCTCGGCGGCGCACTGGAGGAAGATTCGCTCACGCTCCTCCACGATCCGCTTTGTGTCCTTGCGCACCTGGGCCAACGCATTGGCCACCTCCCGGGTCCGCGCTTTCGGATCGCCGAGCCGCTGGAGTTCGAGCCTCATCTCTTCGGCGGTCATCTCGCCGATCGCGAGCGATGCGGTTGCCCGTGGGGGAGGCGGCGGAGGCGCCGCTGGGACCGGCGTGGGGGCGGCCGCCTGGGTCCCCACATCGGCGGTCGACGGCTCGGCCTGGGCCCCGCCCTGATCGGCCGTGGCCTGGGCGTCATCGGTCTCGCCGAGCATCAGCTCGCCGGTCGATGCTTCGTCGGCCGGCTCGTGGGGGTGGCCGCCCGCGATGGTCCCGATGGGGTTGTTGGACTGTTCGATCATCGTTCAAAGTCTCCGGTTGTGCTCGAGCGATCCGACCGCCAACAAGGCGGCCGCGCGTTCACCCTCGCGTTATCATGCTCCAGGTCCTGGCGCGTTCGTGCTCGCATCGCCAGCGCCACCGCCGCGCCGCGCTTGCAACTCGAATTCCACAATGTCGAGCAGGATGCGCACGAGCCTCGCATCCAGCGGGTCCAAGGCCCCGAGGCAATCCCGCAGGCCCGCGAAGACACGCCAGTCGCGTTCGAGACCAGCCCACAGCCCGCCCACCATCGACCGGAACTTCGCGCCCGCCACCTCGCGGACAGCGGCGATCTTCTCTTCCAACTCCTCCGGCGGGTTGTCGGCTTCATGGTCCCGGACCGCGATGTCGTAGACCATCATCATGGCCAGCACCTTCGCGAGTGCTTGCTCGGTAGCCTCCGGCGGCACATCGGCCTCGGACATCTTCCTGAGCAGCGGGAGATGCTCGCGGAGCATGGCGATCGCCTGATCCCGCTGGGCTTCGTTCCGGATCTTGTACTGGTCGTAGTTCATGCCGCAGCTCCCGTCCGGCCCGCCTTCGTCCGCCGCTGGTGATCGACCTGAGAGCTGGCAGCCACAGGAGCCGGCGAAGTCATCACGTCGGCCGCGGCCTGGGCCGGTGCATCCGCAGCTCCCACGCCCGGCCCATCGCTCCCGGCCTCGCACGGCCCGGACCCCACCACCGATGCCAGCGCACCGCACCCCGCAGCTTCGCCAGCCAGGCCGGCCACGGCGCCAGCGGACCCATCGGCAGCTTCAGGCGCGGCCGGATCCGGGATCGCCCCCCCACCCCCGCGCCCAGCATTCGCGCCACGCCCCCCACGCCCCCCACGCCTCCCACGCCTCGAACGGCTGGCCAGCAGCCGACCTGCTCGCCATCCTGGATGGCCGCCTCCACCGCGGCGGCCTCGGCCTGGAGCTGCTCAACTTGCTCGCGGTCGCCCTTGGTCCGTTTGTAGACGGTCATCACGGCGCCCTCGGCCCGCTCCACATCGGCGGCGGCCTGGGCGCGGGCATCGTGGTATCGCCTGCGAGCCCGGATCGCGATCTCGGTCCGATCGCGGATGGTGCGGATCACTTCCTCACGAGCTTCGGCGGCCGCCTCTTTCGCTTCGGCCCGCTGCAGAAGTGCCTGCGCCTGCTGGCGCATCACCGCGGCCTCATCCCGCTGCTCCCTGGCCCGCTTGCCGAGCGCCTTTAGTTCCTTGAGGGCAGCGATGTTCTCCCGCTGCATCCAGTGGCAGAGATCATCCCGGGCGTCCCGGTACTCGCGCTGCACCGTGAAAACGGATTCGATCGATCGCTCGCGCACCTCACGCAGGAGCTGTTCTACCCCCTCACGTTCCTTGTGGGGGTCGGGGATGCCCGCGATCAGGGCGCGGAGTTCGGCGAGCCGCCTCACCCGGGCCAGGTGGATAGGGCGAAGTTTTCGCCAGGCGGTCACGGGATCTCCGGACCGCTCGGGCGCGGGGTTGTTCTGATCGTTCATCATGGCTCGGCCCGTCTCACAATGGTGTAGATCCTGCGGGCCCGGCCGGCCTCGCGCGAATGGTCCTTCGGAAGCTCAACAATGACCCCCACTGCGGCCAGCGACGGCGCGGCCCGCTTCACGGCCGCGGCCATGCCTCGCGGCGTCGTCGGCCACCCCTTCGGAAGAGGGTTGGGTTTGAGCTGATCCAGCAGCTCACCGGCTGTGCCTTGCCACGGTTCTCCGAGCGCCGCTGCGAATGCGACGATGCCCTGAGCGATGGCGTCAGCCTCAACCACACTTTCGTTGATGGCCGCCGACTGTCTGCGGTAAGTCTCAAGTGCGCCGCGGTTCGCGCCGACATCCAGGGCAGCAACGATCCTCGCGAAGTCGGCCATCCGTGGCAACTCCGAGATGTTGATTTCGTTCATGAGGCCCAGCGCGACGCACACCCTGTCCAGCAGAGCCCCCAGCAGCCGGGGCCGCAGTCTGTGAAATTCCCGCTGGATCTCCGCCTCCGTCCGACGCGCCGCCGGGTCGATCCGGTTGAGTTCGATCGCGATGATGCGTTCGCCGAGGTCGCCCCGGAGTGCAGACAGGTCGATCGTGGTAAAGATCAGGGAACGCCGCAGGCTTATTACAGAGAGCGCATCATCAGTGAACAGCCGCCGCCGCACGAGCCCTTCACCACTCACAAGCCGGCAGCACCCATCGGACATCGCCTCGCCCAACGAACTCAGGTTATCCAAAACCAGCACACGGGAGCCCGAGGCGGTCAGCGCGAGCATCTCGGGTTCGCGGGGAGGATTTCGGAGCGGGCACGCGCTGGGGTCGATGAGCTGCGCGAGCATCCACGCGGCCGTGCTTTTTCCGGCTCCCTGGGCCCCACCGAGGAGGAGGATGGGCACCGGGAAACTCCCGATCGCTGTGGCCACCAACCACGCCTCTACCAGCGGGGTCGCATCTTCGGCGATGTTTAGAAGCGGCCAAAGCTCCCGAAGGTCTCCACCCCGGTCCGGCATGGGCATTTCGCTCGTCAGTTCCGACCTTCTGAATAGAACTGGCGGAGTTGCGATCATCTCCCATCGATCACGATCGAGGGCGCAACACAACCCGTCCGCACGCCCGAGATCAATATATAGATGATCGTCGATGTGCGCGAAGCGGAGATGCACTTCAACCGGAGAGCACTTCGCGGCTTGGCCTTCGAGAACCGCGAGGGCATCCGCCAGCGCGTTGCCGGGCGGCACACGGCCGAATGCGTCGTTGAAGCCACACGCCAGCCTGCTGCGGAGGCCAAGTCCGCCGGCGCGAAAATATCGCGCGACGCGAGGGCCGCTTCTCTGCACCGCGAACGGCTCGCCGGCGGGCGTGATCCCCAGCTCAAATCTTTCCTTCGTGAGCGCGACAAGGCGATCGGCTTGGTTGCCACCGCCACCGCCGGGTGGACGTGGGTTTCGCTCTTGAACCATCGCGGCCGCCGCATCCGGCTGCACCGTGGCTCCATTCCAATCATCAATCGGAGACGGCATCACCACCCCCACCAGCGCGCCTGCTGGCAGTGAGAAATTCTCTGAGGTCCTTGAATCGCTCGGGCGGCATCTTCCACGCGATCGGCCTGCCCCAGGCCGCTGCCAACTTCGCCGCCATCGTCTTCGCCGCCCGCTCCCCCGTTCCCGACCTATCACGCTCGCCCAGAACTACAATCTCGCGGTCCCGGAGCCATGCACAGCGAGCGATGAGCTCCGCCCCGTGCATCGCGCTGGCTCGCCCGACCACCGCCAAACCGCAGGAGAGGCCCGAGATCACGTCGCTGGCGCCTTCGGCGACAAGGACCGGATCAGCAAGACCTTTCAGAGCATCGGGGCCAGGAAGGAAGAGGCCCAAGTGCCCGCCGCGGAGCGTGATTTTCGCGCCTGATGGGGACCGCGCGTTGATCCCGACGATCCGACCTTCGTGATCGGACATAGCCATCATCCATGAATCGTCCCGGAGTTGTGTGCCCGTCCGCCTTTCAGCTTCCTCGCGGGTGGCCCACCCCACGCCAAGCGCCCGGATGCCGACTTCCGATGTTGCCGGGCCGAGCGACTGGATGAGCCGCTCCTCGTGATCTGCCCGCATCGCGGCTCGAAACTCGGCCATGATCGCGCCCCAGTCGCGCGCGGGCCCCGTAGTTTCTCGCTCTCGCCACTCCCGGCGAGCCAGCCGCGGGCCAGGGGTGCCCGCGTCGGCGAACAAATCTCGCATGGCGAGTCCAAGAGCATGGACAACCGCGGGGCGTGAGCACGCAGCGTGGCAGAAGATAAGCGCACGCCCATCGTGGCCTGCACTTACCGATAAGCTGGCATTCCGATCATCGTGTGCAGGGCATCTCGCCACCCAGCCGGTACCGCCTTTTTTGGGTGAGCAGCCGGCCTCCGCGAGTTTGGCGATGACCAGCTCCACCGGCGATGAGTATGCGGCCTGATGTGTGAGCGGGGCTTGCATCGCTTCAGCTCGCGTCACCTGCCCGCTCTGCCCCTGACTGCATCAGCGCGTGGACCTGGGATCGCCGGAAGCGGACGGACCCGAGCAGATGAACGGGATCGATCTTCCCCAATGAACGCAAGCGATAGACCTGGCGGATGGAAATCCCCAGCAACGCGGCAACCTGGGGGGCTCCGATGAGCTGCTCCCCTGCCATCGGTGCGATGGGCGGGCGGGCGGCGCTCGATGCCTTCGGCATCTGCGGTGGGTTGATTGGACGACGGCCGCGAGATTTCATCTTGTGTTCTCCTTCGTGCGTGGGGCCGACGGCCTGACAGAGCGTGTCCAGTCCCAACCTGACACATCAGGAGGTTCACACAAAAGCGGAAGCTTTCAACGGTCAGGGCGCACGATGTCCGCACAATGGCCGGAGTTGTCCGCAAAATGACCGCTCGCGGCCGCCCTTATTTGCAGAGGCGCGGGCAGAACTCGGGAGTGATCGCGAGGCTTACGACCTCGGAACTCGCCTGGGCTTCCAAAGCTGCTTGATAGAGTAAGGACACACAAACACCGCACCGTTGGGCTTCTTGACGGCGCGACCGGAGCCATCTTCTATCCAAGTTTTGGCCTGGCGCCGGGCCTGTCGGTCGCCGATTTCGTACTCATCCGGCACCCTGGCGAGGCGCATGGTGGGCCGTGGCTTGCTCACGCTCGGCGTGGCATCACTCTCGATCGCAGCAGTTGCCGCACCGTCCTGCGCGAGGAGCAACCGCAGCCGATCGAGGTGCGTTTCCAACAGTGCGAAGTCGTCCGCAGCTTTGGTTACAGGAGACTCGGCGAGCGGCACGTAGCCGGCCAACTGGACAACTTCAAAAATGGCCGCGATCGGCAGTGGCGAGGGATCGGGATGTATCGCATCCGACAACGCAGTGAACAGCCTGCCATGCAGCGTAATGGACATCTTGCGCTTGTGGGGCTTGCGTAGAAAATCCTCCGCCCCAAAGAGCACCGCAGTCCGAATCGAACCCGCATACCACGCGGCCAATGACATCGGATCCGGCGCACTCACGTTCCGCCATCGGACGAACGGCTCTTTCGACCACGCCCGGCGCACGCGATCCAGCTCCCCGGAACGGCTGAGCTGGTCAATGATCGCCTGCGAAGCATTCCAGAGAACGTCGACGTTGAGCAGCTCGGCAATCACTGAGTCCAGTAGGTGCGTTTTTCCTCGGATCCCGTTTACGCCCACCAACAGGTGAGCGGCCTGCGCAGCAGCCCGGGAGAATCTCCGACCCGCTGCAATCGGATCACCCGTTCGGACCTTGACGGCTTCCAGGGATGCCGCCGAACTCGAACGCAGCTTCTCGCAGTGCGCTGCCAACGCACCGGGTGCCCAGGGCAGCGGTGGTGCACCGCCGTCGGGTCTGAGATCCAACAACGTGAGCGGACGATAATCGATGCCGGCGCCTGAAGCATCCATCGTGCCACAGCGTACAGCTTCCAAATCGGATATGCCAGCACCTGCCAGCTTGTGAAGCAACTCAGAATAGCAGCACCCGGCTGAATGCCCCACTGTCCAGGCAACTCGGCCGCGGGCCCGACTCACGCTGTCGATCCCCATCCGCCCACCCCATCGCCCATCCGGCGGGCCAGGTGGGGCACCAGCACGCCATCGGCCAAGCGGAGCCATCGCGAGCACCACAGCGCCGCCGCCCCGCCATGGGCCAGCGTCGGCCTTCTGGCGGGCTGGGAGCCCGAGCAGCTCGGCGTAGGGAGAAAGGCTCGGCCGGCGGGGGGATCGTCGCCCCGCCGGGCATCCACGCGGCCGGCCAGGCTCGCCGCTCACCCGGGGACCGCTGGGTACCCGGGAAGATGGGGACCGGCGCTATTGGACCGGAGGCCCGCCGGCACCGCGCCATGGAACGCGATGCCGGCGGGGTCTCTGCGGTTGCCGCCGCTCATCAGGCGCGAAGAGCGGCGGCTTGGGGCGGCTGGATTCTGGGAACCTTGGCGAACTCACTCCTCGGTCACGCTTCACACGCCCAACGCTCGCGATCTTGACAGGGCGACGCGCCGAGCAGGACGTTCGCCTCCGACTCCCAACCTGCCGCCGCGGGGCGGACTACTGGAGCACGGCCATGACCTCGCGGCCGCGGGTCACACCGATCAGCGTCTGGAGTAGGTCACCGACACGCTTGAGGCCGCGATCGATGGTCGGGACCGGATCTCGAGAGCCGGACCACATCGTCTGCGCGATGTTCGTGGGGCTCGCGAGCCCGCCACCGATCGAACGCATGGAGGACCGTGCGGAGGCCGCGATCTTGTCCCGGCGGCTCTTCTCGGCCGTGCGGTCGATCGCCTCCACCTGGTCCCGCGCGGCCTGGGTCACGGCCTCCTCAGCCCTTGCCCGTTCCTCGACGGTCAGGGCGCTCTGCTCGCGGAGTTTCTGGAGGCGGGATTCCACGCCGAACAGCACTTCGAGTTTCTGGGCCTCGACATCCAGGCCCTTGGCCCGGAGCGAATCCACCGCGGCCTGATCGACTTCCTTGAGCTGCTCGATGCGCTTGGCGGTCGCCTCCTGATTCTTTCGGGCGTTCTCTTCGTTCAGCTTGGCCGACTCGGCCTCATCCATCCGGTTCGCGCGGCTGATGGCTTGCTCTTTCTGCGACAACGCCAGGTAGCGAAGATCAGCCTTCTCCTGATCCGTCGCCCCCTTCAGCTCGTTGATCTTCTTGAGTTCCTCCTCGTACTTCCGCGCGGCCTGATACCTGGCGGCCATCCCGGAGCCGCCGTAGGCGGACATCGTTTCATCGTTCAGCCGGTTCGCCTGATCGCGGACCTGCATCATCACCTTGGCGCGGCGGTCGTATTCGTCGATCTTGTCCAGCGCCTTGTCGATGGCCTTCGAGTCGCCGCCGCTGCCGCCGAACGGCGCGCGCATGATGTCAGCGACCGAGTTCACGATCGAGGTTCGCGCCCGCTCGAAATCGTCGACGAGATTCGGAAGCCCGTGGATGCCGAGCGTGATGTCGCGCCCGATGTGGGCCTGCATGCGCGTGATCGAAGCGTCGAGCTGGTCGACCTCCGACCGGCCCCACTCGCTGCTCTTGGCAAACGCATCGACGGAACTTTTCGCGACCGAGAAGGCCATGTGCGCCGCCCGCTGAAACACCGCGAGCTTCGCGACCTGCGCGATGATCCCCAGCGACTTGCCGGCGCGGTCGCCCACATCGCCCAGCCTGTCGAGTTTCCCGCCGGTCTGCATCGCCGCCCGGCGCCCGAGTTCTTCGATGCGGGAGATCCCCTTCTCGAATGCGGAAGGGTTCAGGCCGGCCGTGAAAGTAATATCGGTTCCCAAGGTCGATCCTCCGAACGCGGACCGGGCCGCATCCATGCGCGGACTACTGACCCCACACGCCCACCAGCTCGCGGGCCCGGGTCACGCCGATCAGCTTCTCCAGCAGGTCACCGACACGCTTGAGGCCGCGGTCCGTCGTCGACTGGAGATCCCGCGAACCGTGCAGCACCTGGCCGATGTTGACGGCCGATGCCGTGCCCGCGGACAGGACCGCATCGGCCCGATGTTCGCGCTGCTGGCGTTTCTCACGCTCATCCTTGGCCGCGGCATCGTCGATCGCATTCAGCCGCTCGCGGACCGAGAGTTCCAGGGCGCTGTTGGCCCTTGCGCGTTCGTCGGTATCGAGCATCGTCTCGCGGAGGCTCTGCCGCCGCTCTTCAAGCTCGAGCAGCACCTCAACCTTTCGGGCTTCAACATCCAGGCCCCGGGCGCGAAGCGTCTCGGTCGCCGACTTGTCCACGAGCTGCTCGGCCGCGGCCCGCTTGTCGAGGATGTCTTTGCGGGCGCGAGCATCGGCCTCATCGGCCTGCGTAGCCGCCTCCCAACGGCTCTTCTCGCGCTGATCGGCCTCCGCCTGCTGTTTGGTGATCGCTGCTTGAATGCTCGCCTGACGCTCCCATGCCGCGAGCCCCTGAAGCCTGCGCTTGTCGCTGTCGCTGGCGCCCTGGATGGCCGCGATCGCCTTGAGCTGCTGCTCGTACTTCTCGGCCGCGTCGATCCTGGCAGCGCCCACGGCGTCACCGCGGGAGGATGCGATCCCCGATCGGAGCTGGCGCTCCAGGTCAAACGCGCGCTTCTGCGCTTCGATGCGCCGGTCAAGCTCTTCGCCGACTTTCATCTCCGCGATCAGCTCGACCTGTCCAGTGCTCCGCACGAATTCCATGATGCCGCCCGCGGCCCGCGCGCTCCAGTCGACGATGGACTTGAGCGTCCGCACCATGCCCGTGGAAGACAGCTCCCGACCGACCGCAACGTACACGCCCTTGATCGATGCCTCCAACGCCTCATCCTCGCGGGCGGCCGCCGAAGAGACCTTGGCGTAGGCCTGGAGGCTCTCCTTGCTGAAGTCGTACGATTTCTTCAGGGCGTAGATGGCCATGCCGATCCTGGCGTAGCGCTTCAGCAGCGGGCTCTCGGTCGATGCAGCACGCTCGGCCTCATCATCGCCCGCCGCGTGGCGCATCGAGGCGCCCTGGCTGGCGGCCCGCTTCGAGAGCGAGTTGAGCCGATCGAGGCCCTTCTCAAAGTCCTTGGTCGAAAGGCCCGCTGTGTAAACCATGTCGGCCATGACACGCGCTCCAGGCACTTCCCGCGCCGATGCGGATATTACATCGTCCATGCGGCGGCCGCAACGTGCCGCGTTCGGAATTGTGAACTTATGTCGGCGAGCAGCATCGCCCATCGATGAGAGGCGAGTTTCCCCGACCGCGAAGCGGAATGAGGTCTGCCCAGGGCTGCCAGGATATGACAAGTTGGACATAACAACCAAACCTGTGACGGTTGGCCGGTTGGGACGGTTGTTTACATGGGTCCTTGATTGGTCCGAGGGGCGGTCGGAGTGGATCGGAGCCCCCGACCGTCACAACGCGGCGCCAACCGTCCATCAACCGCCCAGGCCGTAACCCCTTGCCGATCAGCAGCTTGGATCGCTCCCGTGACGGTTGGACGGTTCGGACGGTTGATTACACCCCTTCTTGATACGAGCACCACAGCGGGAGCCTGGGTCCTGGCCCGCGAGCCTGCGCGTCCGGTGCACACGCCCAGGACCCGAGCGCCTGCAGCAGCTCGCCGACAACCGCGCCGGCATCCAGGCTCGCGGAGATCCCGGCGCTCGAGCATCTCGGCGAGCACGATGCCGGCCAGGTCGACCGCCGATCACCGCACCACCACCGCGGCCAGGACCGGCGCCAGCGGCGATCACCAGCGCGGCACTCCCGCAGCTCGCCGCCGTCTGGGCCCCGGGCCAATCTGCGGCCGCCATGCTGCACCCTCCCCAGGGGGAAAGGCCCACGGGAAGCGCCAATCACACGCGACCTCACCCAAACCCCCGTGTTCCGCGACAAGCTTCGCCTGCGGACGGTCCAACCACGGGGGAGAACCTATGCCCACCCCCCCAACCAGGTCCCGTGCGTTGATTGGCGTGCCAAAGCCCCGCCAAACCGGCCTCTCCATGCTCCACGTCGATCAGGAACCCAAGCCACGATCGCGCCGTCCAACCCTCGCACTCCTATACGCGCGCGGGCGCGCATACGTGGAAGGGGGGAGTCTGAGGGGGGAAACCATCGAAAACCGCCCATCGGACACCCACCCGTATCAAGAAGGGGTGCAAACAACCGCCCCAACCGCCCAACCGTCACGGCATGATCGAAACGCCTTGCCCGCCAGAGGGTTGCGACTTGGGCGGTTGGAGGGGCGGTTGCGGGCGGTCGGCGTGGCAACCGTCGCGACCGCCCCGGCTCGTGGTCACCGTCTGGGCCTGGGTGCACGTGTGAACCAATCTCACGGCATCGACCAACCGAGCACGCCAATCAAACCGAGCGCATCGGCCGCCAGCATCGCGAGCCCGGGATCTGCGGAGCCAGGCGGGCCGCGGGTGGGAGATCATCACGATGGGCGATGTAGCGGGCCAGGATCGCCGCCTGCGGGCATCGTGATCGCGGGATGGGGTTGAGCGCCTGCAGGACCGCCGCGGCGTCCTGGGCCAACGTCGGGCTTCGGCGCTGCGGATGCGCGACGATCGAGGATCGACTCATCATCGGTCGCGCCGGAGCTGCGGTCCGCCGATGGCGCGACGTGCGCAGCAAACAGCCGGCGGCACCGCCGCCGGCATACGCCCCGTGATGTTCGCGCACTCATCCGGCCCGGCGCAGGCCCGCTTTCTTGGCGTCCTGCTTGAATGCCAAATCGGCCCTGACCGCCTCGAGCCACTGGGCATGGGATGCCGGGTCGGACCTCCTGATCTGGTTGTGCGCCTCGCTGTGGGCCTGCATGGCGTTGGGGAACTTCCCGGCGAGCTGGGCCGCCAGGCCCTTCACGCGATTGTCGTAGGCCGTGATCACCGCAGCGGCCGACTGCGCCGTCAGTTGGTCGCTTGACGTCGGCACCGCCGCGCCGGGCTTCCAGCCACCATAAAGCCTCATCGCCTGCTTCGCCCCCAGCGCATCAAGCCATTGGGCATAGGCTGCCGGGTCGGACCTCCTGATCTGATCGTGCGCCTCGCTGTGGGCGCGCATGGCGTTGGGAAACTTCCCGGCGAGCTGGGCCGCGAGGTCGCTCACCCGCTTCTCGTACGTCGCGATCGTCGCGGCGATCGATTCGACCGTGGGCTGGCTGCTCGCCGCGGTCACGGTGGCCACCTTCGGTGCCGGCGCGGTCGCTGTCGGCGCGGCCGGGGCATGATGAACAATCGGAGCCGGCGGCGCGGGAGTGAGCCGGGCGAGGGGAGCGGGCGCCGGCGGGAGTGGCGTGGGGGTGGGCGTGAGGGTGAGAGCCATCGCCACGGGCTGCGGTCGCTGGCCCTTCAGTTCGGCCAGGAGCTGCGGGTTGTGCGCGGCCAGGATCGCCGTGGTCATGTTCAGTGCGGACTTCAAGGTAGCACTGTCCACCTTCGCCGCTTTGAACTTCACAAACTGCGCATACATCTCATCGCCGGAAGGCGGAGCGGCGGCCTTGCCCTGGATGAACGCCACCAGGCCGGGGTTGTACTTGGACAATGACTCGGCGGTCACCGAGTTCGCATATTTGCGGTGTACCTCGAAGACTGAGACCGGCTCCGGAGCGTTGGCAGCGGTGGACGCGGCGGAAAGCGCGGACAGGGCCTGCCCGGAGGCGATCCTTTCCAGGAGAACCGGGTTGTACATCGCGAGCAGCTCGGCGGTCATGACCCTGGCGGCAGTGCAGATTACATCGTGACGCCCGGACGGCCGCCCCGCCGCCTTCAGGAAGGAAAATCGTTCCACGATCGCGGCGCCACCGGGAAGGCTGGACAGGAACGCGGGGTTGAATTCGGCGAGCGCTTCGACCGTGACGGTCGTCGCGTACATCTTGTTGAAGTCTTCAGGGGTTCGCTGCTTCCGGGGCGGCAGCACGTGCGGTTTGACGGTCATGATCTTGCTCCGTTGGTTGTTGCCCGCTTCGATCCACTCCGCCACGTCGGCGGTCGTTCGGATCCTCGCGGGGCGAGCCGGGCCGCGCTTCATCGCAGGGACCCCGGCTCTTCATCGAGTCACTTTCAGCGCCGATCGACGTTGGCCGATCGGCCACGGTTCACGCGCGCGGTTGCGCTGGCTGTCCCTCCTCCGGCCGCTGGCCATTTATCCCGGCGCGTGAGCCCTTCGATCCCCAGACCGATTCGAGTGCCCGCCTGAGCCGCGGCGTAGCTTCCGCGAGGATCTGCTCCCGCCTTGCGGCATCCTGGCTCTGGTGTTCCCGCAATTCAGCTTCCACCTCCGAACGGGAGTTCCCGCATCTCAGTGCACCGCGCGATGAGATCGGCACGCGCGGGGCATCACGCTCCAGCGGGATGTTGGCCAGGAGGCCCGGGGCGTGCTTCGCAAGGAACTTCGCCGTCGCCAGCTCCGATCGTCGGTCAGGATTTGCCTGATCGGCCGCGGGTCCGGCGCGGTGAGCGGTTGCGCTCTTCACGGGGAGGATGTGCCGATTACCTCGCTTCGATGTGGTCATGGCGTCACGCTCCCATCCGCGGGCCCCTGGGCCCGCCCTTGCTGGGCGTGGGGCTGGTGGGGGTGGTGGTGGGATCCGGTTCGTCCTCCGCCGGGGCGTCGATGCCGGGCGCTTCCGGCCATGCCTGGGCGCGGTGTGCGGCCTGGGCATAGGTGAGCAGCGCCGCGAGTCGGCCGAGCCCCAGCTCACTGGCGAGCATGGTGATCTGCCCGATCAACTGCCAGCGCTGCCGGGTCTCATCCACAAGGGCGTCCCAGTCCTCGCGGCGGAAGCCTTCGGGGGAATCCGCGCTGCGCACGGGCGCTGCGCGCGGAACGGGGTCAAGATGTAACTTGAGGGCAGTCATGGGGTTACACTCCTTCGCGCCCGGATTGCAAATCCGCTGCGCAAGCTTCGTGGGTTCGAATCCCACCCCGCCCTTTCCGATCGTTCGAGCGGCGCCTGGCCCCCTCCAACGGGCCCTGCGGGAGGCCACGGCGGACGACCACTCAATATCCAGCGCGGGCTCGGGCCCGGATCAGCGAATCTGGGCCAGCATCTTGGCGTAGTGATCACAGGATGATTCCAAGCCGCCGGATCTGGATCGGGCCAGCCAGGTCCGGCGATGGTCGGCGATCATCGCCTCAAGCCGGTCGGCCAGATCCTCGCGTTGCTCGGCCGAGAGCCCTCCCGGACGCCGGCGCCAGGCGCCGCGATCGGCGGCGAACCGGGCGACCTCGGAGGTGTGGGCCAGCTCGGAATCGATCTGAGGGCCCAGACCGTGCGGGGTGCGCAGGGTGAGCTCGTGCACCCGGGAGCGGACGGACTCCCAGTCCTTCGGATCCCCAACGTCGGTCTGCTCGGTGGGGGATTTGAGCAGATCGATGAAGATCGCGGTCTGATTCCGCAATCTCGTGCGATCGGGTCTGGAGAGCTTGCCGCAAGTGTCCCTGAGCGGCAGATCGGTATCACCGAGTTCGTCCAGCCAGGGGCCGACCTTCAGCGTGCGATCTCCGAGGACGTGGAGCGACGAGGCTTCCGCCGTATTGAGATCGTCGGGGCCGTGCCAGGCCGCCTGGGCGCCTTGGGCCAGGGCGTGGAGCGTGAGGGGCCACTGTTGATGGTGGCCGGTGTCGCCCCAGTCGGTCACGAGAAACCCCTTGGCGCCGCCGGCGAGCCCGCCGCCGGCCGAGGCCTTGAGATTCTCGCGGCGTTCGGTGGTCCTGCCGGTGATCGATCGCCACGTCGATGTTCCGGGGCAGACCCAGGCGTCCCTGCCGACGTGTCGGATCGCCTGGCTCCACGTGTGGAAGGGAGCATCGGGCTCGTAGCCCCAGGCCAGGCAGATCAGGTCTTCCGGCAAGTCCGCCAGGCACTCGGGATGGGAGAGGGCGATGTCGGCCCAGAACATGGGTCGCTTGCCCAGGTCGCGGACGGCTCGGCAGATCCTGGCGACGAACTCGGCGTAGACGGCAGCGCGGCCGCGCTTCTGACACTCGTCCTTGCTGCGGCCAAACTCGATGTCGAAGGTCTCATCGCAGCCGATGTTGACCAGGGGTGAGCGGATGCAGGGCAGGAGCTGGGAAAGCAGATCCTGCACAAGGGCGATCGAGCCGGGGTCGGTCGGGCAGAGGGAAAACGGGCCTGACATGGGCCAGGCGTTGTCGAACATCCAGGGGCCGTGGGTTTCGGCGAGCGGGGCGTAGCGGGGGAGGGTGAGCCACTTGGCGAGGTGTCCGAAGCAATTCTGGTTGGCGACCAGCTCGATGCCGCGGTCCCGGCTGTATTCATCGAGACGGCGGACCTCATCGGGGGTCATGGGGGACCAGCCCTGCCAGACTTCTTCGTGGCCGGCGTAGGCGAAGGTGTGCTCGGTGTAGAGCTGGATGTGGTTGTATTTCAGCGAGTCGAGCAGGTCGACGGTCTCGAAGAGCTGCCGCATGGTGGGGACGCGATCGCGGGAGATGTCGAGCATGACGCCGCGGATGGGAAAGGCGGGTGCATCTTCGATCTCGAGGGCGGGGAGTTGATCGCCGTACTGGGTGCGGAGCTGGGAGAGGGTGGTGAGGGCGTGGCGATCGGCGAGGGGGGAGGGGGATTCGATGACGATGGGGTTGGGGTCGCGGGGGGAAATGCGGAGGCGGTAGGACTCTGGTGGGAGGGTGGGATCGCGGCGGATGGTGGGGTTGGAGGCGGGGGCGTGGCCGGGAGAGAGAGACAGTCGCCGCGGCTTGGGTACGAGGATGGGCGCTGCGGTCGACACCGCATCATGAAGGTCGAGTGTTGACATGGTCGCATTGTTGACCGCATGGCGACGTGGAACGACAATGGCCGACGCGGCACCGCGTGCATGGGTGGTTGATCATCCGACGGGAGGTGTCCATGCATTCCGATGCGGGGCGACGACCCTACGAGGAATCCTGCCGGGAGCTTCAGCGGCTGAGGTTCCTCGCGCCCGGTGACGTGCCGCCGATGCCGAAGGCGAGGCCGCGGCACGATGATCCGGCCCCCTCAGGAGTTTCGTTCTTCCGTTGTGAGCTGGCGGATGCCCGGCTTGATCGGGTGTCCCTTCCCCGGTGCTTCTTCGGCCGTTCGAGCGTTCGCAACGTCGTCTTTGCCGAGAGCGACCTTTCAGAGTCGGTCCTGTGCTGGTGCGACTATGAATCGGTCGAATTCAGCGGCTGGCAGCTGAGCGGCAGCGATCTGCGTGCCTCCTCCTGTGTCCGAACATGCTTCGCGAATGCAGAACTTCGCAACGCCGATCTGCGGCAGTCGTCGTTTCGCGAGTGCGATTTTCGGGGCGCGCAGATGCAGGGCGCAAGGCTGACACGGACTTGGAAGTGGTGGAAATGGCGCGGAGTTCTCACCCGCGAACAGCGCGGGCAGGTCGACTGGCAGGCGTCGGACGGGGCCGCGCCGGGGGGTGGATAGCATCGGTGGCCCAGGGACACCCGGAGCGGAAAAAAAGAGCCGCAGGCATTTCGCCCGCGGCTGGTATGGTCCTGACCGGGTTGCAAACGCTTAGCTCAAACCGCCCTTGAACTGGGTCTTGCGGTGCTGCTCGCGCATGCGGCGCAGGGCGGGGGTTTCCTTGAGGATCTCCTCGGCCGAGCGCGTGGGCTCGCGGTTGCGGCCTCCGCGACCACCCCCACCGCCGCCACCGCCAAAGCCGCCGCGACCGGGGCCGGAGCCCTGACCAGCGCCCCGCTCGCCACCCCCACCGCCGGCCGGTCCGCCCTCGCCGATGTTGATCTCGGGGAGTGGCTTGAGGGCCTTGATGGAGAGGCTGATGCGGCGGGTCTGGGGATCGATCTTAAGGATGCGGGCCTGGACGACCTCGTCGGGCTTGAGGACATCGGAGACCTTGCCGACGCGGCGATGATCGAGCTCTGAGATGTGCACGAGGCCCTCGACGCCGGGGGCCAGTTCGATGAAGGCGCCGAAATCGGCGATGTTCTTTACGCGACCAGTGACATCGGAACCCTCGGTGAGGGCGTTGGTCGCCTGGGCGAAGGGATCGCCCTGGACCTGCTTCATTCCCAAGCCGATGCGGTCGTTCTCGGTGTCGATCTTGAGGACCTGGACGCGGACAGCCTGGCCTTCCTGCACATACTTGTGGATGCCCTTTTCGCCGTAGGCGACCCGGTCGTAGGTGAGATCGGAGACATGGACGAGGCCGTCGAGGCCGCCGATGTCGACAAAGACGCCGAAGGGCATGATCTTGCGGACGACGCCATCAAGGACCTGACCCTCGGCGAGCGTGGCCTTGAGGGCCTCGGCCTTGGCCTTGCGCTCCTCGGCGAGCAGGTCGCGGCGGGAGAGGACGATGTTGCCCCGGCCTGCACGGTCCACGCGGGTGACGACGCAGGTGAGCTTCTGGCCGATGAGGACGGAGAGGTCGGGGATGCGGTCGATGGAGACCTGGCCGGCGGGCATGAAGGCGCGGTGGCCGGCGACTTCGAGGTCTAGGCCTCCTTTGTTGGTGCCGACGACCTTGGCCTCGACGGTCTGGCCGGGCTCGAGGAGCTCCCAATCGGCTTTCTGCACGGTGCCGGGGCGGACGCAGATGATCAGGCCGTCGGCATCACGCTTCTGGACGACGACCTCGATGGTGTCGGCGACCTTGGGCAGTTCTTCTTCCTTGAACTCAGAGCGCTGGACGACGCCGAGTTCCTTGGGGCCGAACTCGAGGAAGATGTCGCTGGGTCCGACCGAGACCACGCGACCCGGGCGCATCTCGCGTCCGGCCTGGACGACCCGCGGTCCGCGGATGGCGGGCCTTGAGCCCGTGGGGCCGGGCGCGGTCTTGGCGGGAGCGGCCACGGCCACTTCCTTCATCATGTCTTCCATGGCGGCATCGATCTCCGCGGCCATGTCGGCCGAGAGCCCTTCGTGCGCGGGTCGTGGCGCGGCGGCGGGCTGCTCTGGAGTGGTGCTGATGGAGGCGTGCTCTTGGGAAGCGGGACGATCGTTGGCGTTCGATTGCATTTGAATGCTTCTGCGGGTCGGTCACAGGGGCGGGAATGAACAGACCGATGACCGGCCGGCGGGCCCACCCATGTCCCGCCGCAGGGGACAAGTGTAATCCATCGGGCAGGGCAAGGGGAGTGCCTCGGCTGGATTCCTGAAAGTGGTATCCGGTGCCGGGTTCCGGGACCAGGGGCCGGCGATCCGGGAACCTCGAAATCCCAAGTCCGGGAACCGGGGAGGGGCGTGAGCTGGTTGGAGTTCCCGTTCAGGGCTGCTGCCCGAGAAGGACCCGTGCCTCGGCCATGAAGAGCAGGTTGTCCCGATCGCGGGCGTTCTGAGGGATCGCCATCGCGGCCTGCAATCGGGAGAAGAACTCGGCGGCCTGCTCGCGATGGCCCTGCTTGCTCAGCGTCATGGCCAGCACGGCCAGGTCAACGGGGTGCGAGGCACCCGTGGCCTTGCGGTTGAGTTCGTCGCTGCGGCGCAGCGTCCGGAGCGCATCTTCGTAGCGGCCGGAACGGTAGTACGCGACGCCCAGCGTGTTGATGAAACCACCATTGTCCGGGAACTTGTCGGCGATCATCTCGGCGAGCTTGATCGCGCGGTCGTACTCGCGGGCTTCCAGATGGGCGCTGGACACGACACCCCAGACCGAGGCGTTGGTCCAGCGGTAGATGTCGCCCTCTCCGCGGGCGATCCGCACGGCAACGTCGCGGATGTCCGTTGGCGCGGCGGTGTCGGCGGCGATCAGGCGTTCGAGTTCATCGCCGACGTAGAGTCTGCGTCGCCAGGCCGTCACGAGTTTCTGTGCCTCCTCGGTCAGGAACCGGGTGTACCTGATTTCCGGGGAGGGGTCGAGCGCGGATTCGAAGGCGATCCATGCCTGCGGCGGCCCGAGGGCATAGAGCGTGCGGTCGTCGGGCGAGAACGCGATCCCTCGCGGGGGCCGCGTCGAGTCGATGCGCAGGCGCAGCAGGTCTTCGCCGGTGGCGGGGCTCACGATCGCGATCGGCACTCCCTCGCCTGCCACGGCGATCCGGCTGCCGTCGGATGCCCACGCCAGGGCGTGCACGGTGCCCTCGAACTGATGCGAAGCGACTTGTTCCATGCTCGAGCGGTCCCAGATCCGGACTTCTCCTCCGGCCGAGCCGGTGGTGAGCATGGCCCCGTCGTGCGAGAAGGCGATCGCCGTGACCGCGGTGGAGTGCGCCCGCAGCGTGCGGACAACCTCGCCCGAGGGCTGGATGAGCTGGGCGGTGCCGTCGTCGAGGCCCGCGGCGAGCACCGCGGTGCCCGCGTGGGAGCCCAGCGACCTGGTCGTTGAGGTCATCGGCCGCCGTGTGACCGTGATCGCCCCGGGCTGGAGCCTGGCGATCAGCAGGTCGCTCGTGTCGGAGGTGGCCGCGATCGTTGAGGAGTCGATCCACGCGATCGCGGGGTGCGCAAGCCTTACTCTCGAATCCGCGCGCCAGGCCCGGATGTCGGAGCCCTGGACCACCAGGAGATCACCCCTCTCTGTGATCCCGGCGATCGCCGACGAGTCCGGGGACCAGGAAACAGAGACCACCCACTGATCCCCCCAGAAGCTGGTCTTGCGCCGGATGGCGCTTCGGACATCCCACTCGGCGATCGATCCCCACCCGCCGGTGGCGATCGATGCGCCATCGGGCGCCAGATCCGAACTGGAGGAGCTGTCGACGCCGGTGGCGGCGGTCCTGGGCTGGGGGCCGGCCGCGGCGTCGAAGATCCGCGGCGTGGGATCGTTGGAACTGGCGGCCATGTAGTACCGCCCATCGGGGAGCATGCACACGCTGGTGGCCCTTCCGCCGCACAGGACGGTGTCGCACCGCGTGTTGGTCCGGCGGTCGAACACTCCCACGGTGCCTATCCCTTCGCCGCAGATCACGAACCGGTCGCTGATCTGCCAGTGCAACGCGTCTCGCCCGAAGACCGGGAGTGTCGCGAGCGTGGCGCCGGTCTGCGTGTCGCAGATGACGGCGTCGCCCTGGTCGATGCGCTGGGCCCTGATCGAGTCGTCGGCGGAGAACGCCGGCGCCATGAGAAGCTCGGGCGTGATCCTGGCCCCGGTGGACGTCTCCCGGACGCACATCGCGAGCCTGCCCGAGAAGGAGTACCTGCCGGTGTTGCTCCAACCCGCGGCGGCGATCCCGGGATCCGGATCGCCCAGTCTTCCGAGGTCCTCGCCGTTGCGGGCGTCCAGGAACGAGGACTGGCCGAGCACACGGTCGGCGATCAGCAGTTTCGTGCCGGTGGGGTCGAACGCCCTTCCCCAAAGCCCGAACTGGCCGGGCCTGGTCCAGAGGACGTTTCCCGAGACATCGACCATCATGATGCGGTCGGAGAGCACGGCCAGCAGCCGCGTCCCGGCGTGGTCCAGGTCGATGCACACGATCTGGCCCGGGAGCCTGACCAGCGTCCGGACGGTCCGACGTCCATCCCAGGCCGCCAGGCTCGCGTCGCGGAGCCCCAGGTAGATGGTGCCGTCGGGCCCCGCGACACAGGGCAGCGACGACGACATCGGAACGTCCAGGTGGGCAATCGACCGGTCGGACAGGAAGTTCAAGTACCGCCATTCCCAGCCACGAAACTCCGCGGGAGTGTCGGCCAATCGGCTGCGCAGGGAGAGCGTGTCGTCGCTGGTGACCGCGCCCTGGGCCGCGGCGATCGAGGCGCTGTACGCAAGTCGGCGGGCCTGCTGCTCGCTCTCCTGCGCGGCGTGGGTCAGCAGCTCGGCGCGGGCCCGTTGGCGGGCCTGCCCGATCGCCAGGTAGGTGGAGGTGGCGGCCCCGAGCACGAGGACGACCATCGTGGCGATCACGCCCCCGACCAGCGCCCGGTTCCTTCGGGCGAATTTCCGCAGCTGGTAGAAGGTCCCGGTGGGCCGGGCGCGGATCGGCTCATCCTGAAGGTACCGGCGGATATCACCGGCAAGCTCGGCGGCCGATGGGTACCTGCGATCGGGTTCCTTGTTGATTGCCTTGGCGACGATGGTGTCCACATCCCCCCGGAAGTAGGCGCTCACGGCGGCCAGGCTCGTGGGGTCATCCTCACGGATCATCCGGATCGCTTCGGGGATCGGCAGCGTGCTCACATCGTGCGGGAGCTTCCCGGCGAGCAGCTCGTAGAGGATCACGCCCAGGGCGTACACATCGGTCCGGGCATCGACGGCGCTGGGATCGGCCGAGACCTGCTCCGGGCTCATGTAGGGCAGGGTTCCGATGAGCTGGCCGGCGCTGGTTGCCATCGTGACCCGCGTCGCGCCCCTTCCGGCCAGCCGGGCAACGCCGAAGTCCAGGACCTTGGGCTGGCCGGCGTCGTCCACCAGGATGTTGCCGGGCTTGAGGTCCCGATGGATGACGCCGCGGCTGTGCGCGTGCTCGACCGCGTCGCAGATGCTCGCGATCAGTTCCAGTCGCGCCCGGACGTCCAGCGCACGGCGGCGGCAGTACGCGTCCAGCGGCTGGCCGGAGATGAACTCCATCGCGAAGAACGGCTGGCGGCCCTCGGGCGAGTCGAACTCTCCGGCCTCGAAGATCCGTGCGATCCCGGGGTGCGTGAGCTGGCCGAGCACCTGGCTCTCGTACGCGAACCGGCGCAGGACCTGCCGGGAGATCGTCCCGGGGCGCACGACCTTGAGCGCCACGGAGCGGCGCGGGCTCTCCTGCTCGGCCTCGTACACAACTCCCATGCCGCCCACGCCGATCTGGCGGATGATCCGGTAGGCGCCCAGGCGGGTGGGAACGCCGGCGTCGGCGGCGGGGGTGGCGCTCGGGGAGGTGCCATTCATGAACGTCTGGCCTGCCTGCTCATCGTGGGCGAGCAGAGCCTCGACCTCGCGACGCAGGCCGGAGTCGTCGGCGCAGTGTTCGCGCAGGAACGGCGCCCGGGCCTCCTTCGGCAGGTCCGCGGCAGCGATGAACAGTTCTTCGACTTGTCGCTGGCGATCGTTGGTCATGGCGTGTCACGCTCCCGGGCCCCGGGCATCGGTCAGCCGGGCTCTCCGAGCGCCCCGGAGAGGTCCTTGTGGAGCTTGGCGCGGATGAACCTCCACTCGCGTTCGAACGTCCGGAGCGGCATATCCATGGCTTCTGCGGCCTGCTCGTTGGAGAGGCCCGCGAAGAACCGCAGCATCACGATCTGGTGCTTGCGGACGTCCTCGGCCTCGAGCCGGCGGAGGACATCGTGCAAAGCCAGCAGCTCCCCGGGGGGGGCGTCGATACCCAAAGTCAGGCTGTCGAGGTCGAGCTTGCGCCGACCCCCCCCGGCCTTGGGGCCGGCCTTTCGGCGCGCATCCTCCACCAGGATGTCGTGCATCGCCCGCGCGGCGGCGAAGAAGAAATGGCGGCGGTTCTCGAAACCCTCGGGCTCGCGCCCCACCATCCGGACAAACGCCTCGTGCACCAGCGCCGTGGTCTGGAGCGTCTGGCCCGCCGGGAGTCGGGCCAGGCGGGAGCTGGCCATCTTCTTGAGCTCGTCGTAGACCTGCGCCAGGAGCCGCTGCGCGGCATCTCGGTCCCCCGAGTTCACCGCCTCGAGGATCCGGGTGAACTCGTGATGTCCCGTCGTCGGATCCATGAGCAGTTCCCGTGTCGAACCCGGCACGCGGGCTCGGCGCCAACCCGAACCGGCGACGAATCCCCCACAGTGTACATGTCGTCGGGCCGGGCCCGGACCTCGTGCCGCGGCCTGTTTCGCGATTTTTTGCCGCGCGTTGGCGGGCGGTGCCATCTCCCCTCGGCTGGATCCCCGACGCGGGTGGCGGACACGGGGCCGCCGCTCGTCGGGGAACCACTCACACAACGATAAGGAGCTCGCACATGCGTCGTCACACTCTTCTCGCGCTTGCCGCCGGTACCCTGGCCTCCCTCCCGGGCCTCACCCGGGCTCAGAGCGTCCCGACCACGCTCACGTATCAGGGACGCCTTGAAAAGGACGGCGCCCTCTACGACGGCAGCGCCCAGGTCGAGATCACCGCCTACGACGCCCAGAGCGGCGGCAACAAGATCGGAGCGCAGGTGCAGCAGGCCGTGACCGTAAGCAGCGGCCTGTTCACGGTCGAGTACGACCCGGGCGTGCAGACCTTCGAATCAAACGTCCAGGTGTGGCTCAACATCGCCATCAAGGAGAACGGCAATCCCGCCTGGACGAGCCTACCGCGCCAGAAGGTCACCGCCGCGCCGTTCAGCTCGGCGACCCGGGGCCTGTACGTCACCGGCAGCGCGGCGACCGCCCGAGTCGGCATCGGCGGCCAGGCCCCGGCGGGGGCGAAGCTCTCGGTGCGGGAGGCGACCAACGCCAGCTCGCTGATCAACATCGACAGCGGTCTGAACGCGGGCCAGACATCCGGGTTCCAGCTCGCCGATCGGGGCTCCGCCCAGTGGCTCTTCGGCAAGAGCTCCTCCAACGGGTTCTTCTTCGACCGCACCACGGCCAACACGCCCGTGAACATCTACATCGGCACCACGACGCTCGCCGACGACCCCGACTGGTCCACCGAAGTCGTCATCCACGGCAAGGATGTGCCCACCGGCATCAACAGCACCTCGGGCATCATCTTCATCAACTCCGTCGAAGATCGCCGCTGGTCCATCGGCCAGCAGAAGGACGGAACGTTCTCCTTCCTCAAGCAGGGCGCCGGCAACAACTTCGTCTCCGTCCCCGCCCTGGAGATCCGCGGCGGCAGCGACATCGCCGAGCCCTACGACGTCGCGCCCAGCGGGGACACGCGACCGGCGCCGGGCATGGTCGTGTCCATCGATCCCGATCGCGTCGGCAAGCTCCGCGTCGCCGCGGGAGCGTACGACCGCATGGTCGCCGGCATCGTCTCGGGCGCCAACGGCGTCAACACCGGCCTGACGCTCACGCAGTCGGGGTCCGTCGCCGATGGGCAGCTCCCGATCGCCAAGGTCGGGCGCGTCTGGTGCCTGATAGACGCCGACGCCGCGGGCCCGGTCCATGCGGGCGACCTGCTCACCACCTCCGACACTCCGGGCCACGCCCAGAAGGTCGACGACTTTGCACGCTCGCAGGGCGCGATCCTCGGCAAGGCCATGTCGGGCCTTGGCCACGGCCGCGGCTACGTCCTGGTGCTCGTCGGTCTCCAGTAATCCATCGCGCTGCCTTCGGACCCCGCCCCAGCACCCTCATCCCAACGCTCTCCCAGGGAGATGACCACATGAACATCCATCACACCACCCTTGCCGCCGCGGTCGTCGGCGTGCTCGCCGGCTCGGCCGCGGCTCAGGAATTCGTCCGCACGGCCCCCAGCTTTGCGCCCAACGGCAACAGCGTCCTTCCGTGGAACACCCTCGCGGTCGGCCTCTGGGCCGCCCCGCACAACGGCACGGTGACGCTCAACGCCGGGACCTACTTCGAGCCCGGCCTCATCAGCCCGGGCAAGACCGTCCGCCTCACCGCGACCGGGGGCCTCGCCAGGATCGGCACCTCCGTCCCGACCCGGACCAGCCTGCGGATCGCCTCGTACAACACGCACCTGTTCGGCAATCCGCTCATCCCCGGGCTGCCGCGCTGGAACGACACGGAACGAGCTCCGCACATCGGGCGGATCGCGATCAACGAGCAGGCCGATGTGTTCCTCATGCAGGAGGTCTGGGATCCCGACCTGTTCCAGATCATCCGGAATACCGCCCTGAGCGCGTACCCCCACGGCTTCTACGGCGGGGACAAGGAGGGTTCGAGCGTCCTGGACTCCGGCCTGTTCATGATGTCCAAGTACACGCTGTCGAACCCCCAGCAGGTCTTCTTCGCCGACGAGAACGGCTTCCTTGAGAGCATGGCCTCCAAGGGGTACCTCCGTTCCACGTTCGTCAAGAACGGCTTCACGGTGACCGTGTACGACACGCACACGCAATCGGGCAGCACGTCCGGGGATGTCGACACGCGCCTCAAGCAGCTCACGCAGCTGGCGGTCGACGTGCAGGTCTGGCGGGCGCTGCACCCCTCGGAAGTCACGGTCGTCACCGGCGACTTCAACGCCTGGGACCTCTCTCCCGAGTACGTCATCACGATGAACAACCTCTTCGGCACCAACGACCACATGGGCGACGGCGGGGCGAACATGCCCGTGTACACGGACCCACACGCGTGCACGACCTGCTACAGCAACGACCTGCGCCGCTACTTCAACTCCGATGACACCAGCAACTGGCGGATCGACTACATCCTGTACGCCGGCAGCCCCGACGGGACCGTGCGCGTGCTCCCCAAGAACTACGCCGTCCGGGACTACGAGATCCCGACCGGCTACTCGACCCTGTGCGGGGACAACATCTGCACCCGCGATCTCTCGGATCACTACGGCATCGTCCTGGACGTCGAACTCCAGCGGCCGTAACGGCGGCGCCCGGGAGCGGGCCTGAACCCTCACTCGACCGAACACAAGGAACCACCCATGAACGCTCGAAACTCCATCCTCGCCGCCGCGCTCCTGGCTCTGGGGGCGACCCACGCGGACGCGGGACTCACGATCGGCTGGTACTCGGTCGACGCCGGCGGGGTGCAGGCCTCGTCGGCCGGCCAGCTCAGGCTGGGCGGCACGATCGGCCAGCACGATGCCTCCGGCACGGTGTACCTCGGCAACCTGGGTGTCACCGGCGGCTACTGGGCGGGGGCGATCATCGCCTGCCCCGCCGACTACGACCACACCGGGTTTGTCGACACCGACGACTTCACGTCGTTCGTCACCGACTTTGAGACCGGCGTCGACGCCGCGGATTTCGATAAGTCCGGATTTGTCGACACCGACGACTTCACGGCCTTTGTGCTCGCCTTCGAAGCCGGGTGTTGAATCATCGACCCCCATGCAGAATGAACCCGGCCAGAGCGCCGGGTTCATTTCTCATTGGGGCTGCGCTCGAACGACGCCGGAGCGCCGATTCCGCTGCCGCGCCTTCAAGAGGCAGGCACCGCTGCGGTAGCGCGGTCGGTCCGTTTGACGCCGCGCGCCGGTCTCAGTACTTCCGCGACTTGATGTCCTCGGCCGCGGTTGCCTGCTCGAACACCCCGGCCTTGGTGATAATGCGGCGTTCTACCGGTTTCTTGGCCATGATCGCCTCGACCGCATCGAACAGCTGCGGGCCCAGCAGCGGATTGCACTCCACCGTGCAGTTGAGCTTCCCGGCGATCATCGCCTCGAACGCCGGCCGGACGCTGTCGATCGACACGATCTTGATGTCCACGCCCGGCTTGAGCCCCGCCTCCTCGATCGCCTGGATCGCCCCCAGCGCCATGTCATCGTTGTGGGAATACAGCGCGTTGATCTGCTTGCCCTCCGGGCTCTTGAGGAATGACTCCATCACCTCGCGGCCCTTGGCGCGGGTGAACTCGCCGGTCTGGGTCTTGATGATCTTGATCTCCGGGGAGCCCTTGATCTCTTCCTCAAACCCCGTCTTGCGGTCGATCGCCGGCGCCGACCCCGGCGTACCTTGGAGCTCCGCGACGTTGGCCTTGCCGCCGGTAGCCTTGATCAGCCACCGGCCGGCCCTCCGCCCCTCCTCCACGAAGTCCGCGCCGATGAAGGTGACGTAAAGACCCGGGTCGGTCACGTCAACCGCCCGGTCGGTCAGGACGACCGGGATGCCAGCGGCCTTGATCTCCTTGAGGACGGGCTCCCAACCGGTCTCGACCACGGGTGAGAAGGCGATCACATCGACTCCCTGGACGATGAAGCTTCGCAGCGCCTTGATCTGGTTTTCCTGCTTCTGCTGGGCATCGACGAAGACCAGGTCAAACCCGCGAGCCTTGGCCTCCGCCTTGATCGATTCGGTGTTGGCCTTGCGCCAGTCGCTCTCAGCGCCGATCTGGGCAAAGCCAACGCGGCCCTTGCCCGCGGCCTTGGGCTGCTCGGCCGCGGGGGTGGCCTTGGCCGGTTCGGACTTGGGAGCCTCGGACTTGGGAGCGGGGGATTCGGGCTTGTTTTCGCACGCGCACAGGCCGGCGCAGGCGGTGGTCGCGAGCAGGCCCAGGGCGGTACGACGGTTGAATGTCCACATGGCGGTTGGTCCTGTTGGGTCGGGATGAGAACCGGCGTTGCACCGGCGGTCGGACATAGTACACTATCTTCACGATGTATGTGGTGGCGCCCGCGCGGCCCGCAGCGCACTCCGCAACACCTGATTCCCACCACCGACCGGCTGGAGACGGACCCCGTGAGCACCCCCGGAACGACCGGACCATCCAACAGCTTTGCCATCGGCGTCGATTACGGCACCTCGAGCGTGCGTGCACTGGTAGTTGATGTCGCGTCCGGGGAAGAAATCTCCACAGCGGTCTGGACGTACGCCCACGGCACCGACGGGGTAATCACCGACGACCGGGATCCGAACTTGGCGCGGCAGCACCCCGCCGACTACATCGAGGGGTTCTATAGAACGGTCGCCGAGGCCGTCCGGACGGCGTCGGGCAGCCCGGGGTTTGCACCTGACCGGGTGGTTGGAATTGGGATCGACACAACCGGATCCACGCCGATGCCGGTAAACGCGGACGGCACGCCGTTGGCGATGCTCCCTGAGTTTGGCGGAGAGCCGGCCGCGATGGCGTGGCTGTGGAAAGACCACACATCGCACGCGGAAGCGGCGGAGATCACGCGGGCCGCGACGGAGGCTGAACTTCCGTACCTCGCCAAGTGCGGCGGGACGTATTCGTCGGAGTGGTACTGGTCCAAGGCGCTCAAGTGCGAGCGGAGCAGCCCGCGGGTGGCTCAGGCGGCGTATTCATGGGTTGAGCTGTGCGATTTCGTGCCGGGCTTTGTCACGGGAAGGTCCAACCCCGAAGAGATGAGCCGGAGCATCTGCGCGGCGGGGCACAAGGCGATGTTCCACCGCTCGTGGGATGGGCTGCCCTCCGCGGCGTTTCTGGAGTCGCTCTCGCCGGGGTTTTCCCGGTTTCGACGCAGGTTCGCGACCGCGGCCGTTGCGTCGGACCGGCTCGCGGGCCGGTTGACAGCCGAGGTTGCAGCGCGGACAGGGCTGCCGGCCGGGGTTCCCGTCGCGGTAGGCGCGTTCGATGCGCACATGGGGGCCGTGGGAGCGGGGATCGGCCCCGGAACACTCGTCAAGATCATGGGCACCAGCACGTGCGACTGCATGGTGGCGCCGATGAACCGGCCCCTGCCGGACATACCGGGCGTGTGCGGGATCGTGCCCGAGAGCATTCTGCCGGGGATGCACGGGGTAGAGGCGGGGCAGTCGGCGGTTGGGGACATCTTCAACTGGTTCGTGCAGGAGATCGCCGGCGCTTCGGGGCAGGAGGCTGCGGCGACACACGCCAGGCTCACCCAGGGCGCTGCGCGGCTGCGTGCCGGTGAGAGCGGCCTGGTGGCGCTGGACTGGCACAACGGCAACCGCACGGTGCTGGTGGACCCGCTGCTGACGGGCGCGATCATCGGACAGACGCTGCGGACGACGCAAGCCGAGATGTATCGGGCCCTGATCGAGGCGACGGCGTTCGGGGCCCTGAAGATCATCGAGCGGATCGAGCAGTACGGGGTGAAGATCGAGCGGATCGTCAACTGCGGCGGGATCCCCGAGAAGAACCCGCTCGTGATGCAGATCTACGCGGACATCTGCAACCGGCCGATGTTCCTGAGCCGCTCGGCCCAGACGTGCGCCCTGGGGGCGGCGATCTTCGGCTCGGTCGTCGGCGGCGCGCACGCGTCGGTGCTCGATGCGCAGAAGGCGATGACCGGCTTCAAGCAGGCCGTGTTCCGTCCCAGCGCCGGGAGCGCCGAGGTGTACCGCAGGCTGTTCGGGATCTACACCTCGCTGCATGATGCGTTGGGAGTGCCGGACTCGAGCGGCTCGTTGTACCGCGTGATGAAGGACCTGATCGAGATCCGCGGCCAGGCCAGGAGCAACGCATGAACGAGGTTGCCCGGCTTCGGGACGAGGTGTGCGAGGCCAACATCGCCCTGGCGACCCACCGCCTGGTGGTGCTCACCTGGGGAAACGCCAGCGGGATCAGCGCAGGTCGGGACCTGGTGGGCATCAAGCCCAGCGGTGTGCCCTACGCGCAGCTGACGCGGCAGGACATCGTGGTCGTGGACCTTCAAGGGCGCGTCGTGGAAGGCTCGCTGCGGCCCTCCACCGACACGGCCACGCACCTGGCCCTCTACCGGGCGATCCCGGCCCTCGGCGGCATCGTGCACATGCACAGCGACTACGCGTGCATGTTCGCGCAGGCGCGGCGGGAGATCCCCTGCCTGGGCACCACTCACGCCGACCACTTCGCGGGAGACATCCCGGTCACGAGGCAGCTGACGGAGCGGGAAGTCCGTGACGGCTACGAGGCCGCCACCGGCGCGGTGATCGTCGAGCGGTTCGCACAGCTCGACCCCGTGGCAATACCGGGGGTGCTGGTGGCCGGGCACGCTCCGTTTGCGTGGGGGTCGTCGCCGGCCCGGGCGGTCGAGAACGCCGTCGCGCTCGAGGCCGTCGCGCGGATCGCCCACGGGACGCTGGCGATCAACCCCTCGGCCGCGCTGGAGCCGCACATCCTCCGCAAGCACCACGACCGCAAGCACGGGCCCGGCGCGTACTACGGGCAGAACAAGTAGCCAACCACCGCCCCGCATCCGCGTCGTTCACGCACTGCTCCCCCCCCACTCCCCCGTCTCGCTCGCCACCTGGAGTCCCCATGGCCCTGGAACGCAAATTCAAGATCGGATTCATCCCGGCCAACCGCGGTTTCTTCTCCAAAGAGCTGGCCGCGAAGATGCGTGACCTGACGATCCAGGCGGTGCGGGCGCGAGGGATCGAGGTAGTGGTGCCCGACCCGTCCGCGACCAAGGTCGGGTGCGTGGAAACGCGTGAGGAGGCCGAGTACACGGCGGAGCTGTTCCGGAGAGAGAAGGTCAGGGGCATCCTGATCGGTGCTGTGAATTTCGGTGAAGAGCAGGGCGTTGCCTGGTGCGTGAAGAAGGCTGCGCTCAACGTCCCGATCATGATCTACGGGTGCCAGGAAGAAGAGCGGCTCACGATGACGACCAAGCGCCGCGACAGCTTTTGCGGGCTGCTTTCGATCGGGGAGGTGCTCAGGCAGATCGGAGCGGCGTACACCGTGGCGCGGCGGCCGATCTGCGTCCCGGGGGATCCGTCGTTCGCGCAGGACCTCGATCTGTTCGCCCGCATTTGCCGCGTCGTGGACGGCCTGCGCAACGCCCGCTACGGCCAGATCGGCGCACGCCCCGACGCCTTCTGGACGTGCCGCTACAACGAGAAACAGCTGCAGCTCCTGGGGCCGACCGTGGTGACCCTGGACCTGTCCGAGGTGATCGGCGGCGCGAACAGGATCCCCGACTCGGACCCCGATCTGGCCCGCGTGATCGCGTCCATCCAGGGGTACGCGGACACCTCGCGGGTCAAGCAGCTCTCCGTGGTGCGCAGCGGCAAGCTGGAGCTCTTTCTCCGCCGCTGGGCCGCGGCCAACGCGATCGACGCCTTCGGGATCCAGTGCTGGACCAGCATCCAGGCCAACTACGGCGTGTGCTCGTGCACCACGATGAGCCGGTTCGGGGACGAGGGCGTCCCCTCGGCCTGCGAGGCGGACATCATGGGCACGATGTCGATGCACGCGGCGATGCTCGCCAGCGATTCGCCCGCGGGCCTGGCCGACTGGAACAACCTGCACAACGACGACGACGAACTGGTGAACGTCTGGCACTGCGGCGTGTTCCCCGCGGCCTTCGCCCGCACGCCCGTGAAGCTGGGGGTGCAGGAGATCATCGCCAGCAGCGGCGCGGCGACGTACGAGGATTCCGAGGGCACCATCGAGTTCATCGCGAGGGACGGGCCGCTGACCCTGTGCCGGATCACCCAGGACCCGCAGGGCGACATGAAGGCGGTGATCGCCCAGGGGAGCATCGAAAGCAACCCGGCGGTCACGTTCGGGTGCTATGGCTGGTGCCGGCTGCCGGGGCTTGTCGGGCTCTACCGGGACGTGCTGCTCAAGCACTTTCCCCACCACGTGGCGATCACGCAGGGGCACGTGGGTGATGCGTTGTGGGAGGCGTTGGGCAACTACATGGGGATCAAGATGTACCGAGCCGACCAGGCGACGCCGGGCCTGTACACGCCGCGGCTGCCGTTCGGCGAGATCCGGCAGACGGACGCAACGTTCCGCGCTGCGCTGACCGTGTAAGGAAACCGATCCGTGGCCGGTGGCACGAACGGAGAGCCGAAGTGATGTTCCGAGCGATCTTGGCAGGAGTCGCGGCGTCGATCGCGGTCCCCACGACGAGCGATGCGGCGTTGGGCGAGCCGCCCGTACCTTTCGTGAGACCCGTGGCGGAGTCGTTCGACCCGGCGGAGGTGCGCCTGCTCGATGGCCCGTTCAAGCAGGCCCAGGATGCGGATGCGCGGTATCTGCTCAGCATCGAGCCCGACCGCCTGCTGGCCCGCTTCCGCAAGGAGTGCGGGCTTGCTCCCAACGCCGAGGGGTACGGCGGGTGGGAGGCCGACACCATCGGCGGGCACACGCTGGGGCACTATCTCTCGGCGTGCGCGAGGATGTACGCGGGGACGGGGGATGAGCGGTTCCGGGAGCGCGTGGGTGTGATCGTGGCGGGGCTGGCCGAGTGCCAGGCCGCGCAGGGGGATGGGTACGTGGCGGCGATCCCGGGCGGGAGGAAGGTGTTCGAGGAAGTCGCCCGAGGTGACATCCGCACCAAGGGGTTCGACCTCAACGGCCTGTGGGTGCCGTGGTACACGCTGCACAAGGAGATGGCGGGGCTGCGGGATTCGTTCCTGTACTGCCGCAACGCCCGGGCCCTGGAGGTGATGCGCGGGCTAGGTGATTTCGCGCTGCGGATCACGGACACGCTCGACGCAGCGCAGCTCAACACCATGCTCCGCTGCGAGCAGGGCGGCATGAACGAGGTTGCGGCGGACCTGTACGCCCTGACGGGGGATCGGAAGTACATCGAGCTTGCCAAGCGGTTCATCGACCACCAGGTGATCGATCCGCTCGCAGATGGAAGGGACATCCTGCCCGGGCTGCACTCCAACACGCAGATCCCCAAGGTAATCGGCGCTGCGCGGCAGCACGAACTGTGGGGCGACGAGAAGCTCGCATCCGCGGCGGGCTTCTTCTGGAGGACCGTGACGGCCAATCACAGTTACGCGACCGGGGGCAACAGCCTCAACGAGTACCTCGGCCCGCCGCGCGTGCTGGGCTCCCGGCTCGACGGCAACACCACCGAGACGTGCAATACGTACAACATGCTGAAGCTGACGCGGACCCTGCACCGCTGGGAGGGCTTCGCGGCTTACATGGACTACTACGAACGGGCGTTGTACAACCACATCCTGGCCTCGCAGAGTCCCGCGACCGGGGGCGTGTGCTACTTCCTGCCGCTTCGGGCGGGCTCCCAGAAGGCATTCCAGGGGCTGTACACCGACTTCACGTGCTGCGTGGGGACCGGGATGGAGAATCATGCCTCGTACGGGGATGCGATCTACTCGCACACCAACGATGCACTGCTGGTCAACCTGTTCATGGCGAGCACGGTGCGGTGGAAGGCCGCCGATGGCGAAGCGGCCCGCCCCGAGGTGCTGATCCGGCAGGAGACCGCGTTCCCGGATTCTGGCTCAACGAGCCTGGTGGTCAGTCCGAAGACTCCGGCGGAATTCTCGATCGACATCCGAATCCCGGCGTGGCTTGCCGGTCCACTGAGCACGACCGTCAACGGTGAACCGATCTGGGCCTCGCGTGAGCCCGGCGGGTACGCAAGGATCCGCCGCCTGTGGCGGGAGGCAGACCGCGTCGTGGTGACTCTTCCGATGAACGTGCACGCCGAGCCGACACCCGACGATCCGTCGGCGCTCGCCCTGCTCGCCGGGCCGATCGTGCTCGCGGGCGACTTGGGGCCGTCCGAGCCCGCTCCGGAGGCGGTGCCGCACATCGTCTCTCCGATCGACAATCCGGCCCAGTGGCTCCAGCGAGTTGACGGGCCGAGCATGGTGTACCGGTCCAAGGGGAGCATCCAGCCGGCGGATGTGAGCCTCGTGCCGCTCTTCCGCATCCAGGACCAGTTCTACGGCGTGTACTGGACGCGGTTCACCCCGAAGCAGTGGCGGGACCAGGAAGCCAAGCTGCACGAGCGAGAGGAGTCGCGCCGCACGCTCGAGGCGATCACCGTCGACTTCGTCCAACCGGGAGAGATGCAGCCCGAGCGCGACCACGCGTTGGAGGGGGATCGCACCAACAACGGTGAGCACCGCGGTCTGCGGTGGCGGGATGCCTACCGCGGGAGCTGGTTCTCGTACGCGATGAAGGTGCCGGCCGAAGGACGATCGCGGCTGATCTGCACGTACTGGGGGAGCGATTCGGGGGACCGCGAGTTCGACATCCTCGTGGATAACACCAAGATCGCAACCCAGACGCTCGACAACAACAAACCCGGGGAGTTCTTCGACGTTGCGTATGACATCCCACCGGAATTGACCAAGGGTAATACAAAGGTGCGCGTGAAATTCCAGGCCCACCCTCTCAAGACCGCCGGCGGGGTGTTCGGGTGCCGTATCGTCCGTGCCCCGTGAGCCGCGTGGGTGCTGGCGATGGAGCAAGCGGATGGACCTTGGCGTGATTTTCGACATGGACGGCGTGTTGGTGCTCACCGAGCAGGCCCACTGGCAGAGCTGGCGGGACACGGCCCAGACCCGGAACGTCCAGGTCGCTTACGAGACTTTCCTCTCGTGCTTCGGCCGCGTGAACGACGACTGCATCCGCATCATGTTCGGAACGGGACTGCCCGAGGACGAATCACGCCGGATCGCCGACGAAAAGGAAGCCGCCTTCCGTCGCATCATCGGCGGCGATGTTCCGCTGGCGCCGCGCGCGCGAGAGCTGCTGGCCGAGCTGATCGCCGCCGGGAGCCGGATCGGGGTCGGCTCCTCAGCGCCACCGGAGAACGTGAACCTCGTGCTCGATGCCGGCCGCATCCGCGGGTACTTCAGGGCGATCGTGGACGGCTCCCAGGTCAAGCGTGGCAAGCCGGCGCCCGACGTCTTTCTGCTCGCGGGTGAACAGCTTGGCATCACGGCAACCCGGTGCGCTGTGATCGAGGATGCGCCCGCCGGGATTCGGGCGGCGAGGGCGGCGGGTATGACGGCGATCGGTGTGGCAACCACGCACACCGCCGACCAGTTGCTCGAGTCGGGCGCCCACGAGGTCCTCCCGACTCTCGCGGACGTGACGGTCGACGGCATCCGGAGGGCGATCGGGCGATGAACGGCTCGCCGGTTCCCGCGGTTATACTGCCGCCCCAGTGCCGCGGAACGACCACACCATTGACATCACCTGGGCCTCCGATCGCCACCTGCGCATCCGAGTGGGTCCGGATAACAGCGAACCGACGCGCCGGCGCGTCCTTGCGCTCTGGCGGAGCCTCCGCGAGGCCCGCGTTCCCGGCGTGGTTGACCTGACGCCGGCGTACTCAACTGTGCTGGTGACACTCGATGTGCTCGCGGTCGATCCTCAGTCGGTCCGCACCCGTATTCTCGACTGCGTGAGCCTTGAACCAAGCCGCGACGACCGGGCGCCATCCCGCGACCTGGAATTCCCGGCGTGCTTCGAGCCGGAGATGGCACCGGACCTGCCCGAGGTTGCAAGCCACGCCGGGTTGGACACCGCCGCGGCGCTCAAGGCCTATTGCGCGTGCACGTTTCGAGTGGCCTTCATCGGATTCACACCCGGATTTGCCTTCTTGAGCGGGCTGCCACCGGCCCTCGCGATCCCGCGGCTGGAAACTCCCCGCGTGCGCGTGCCCGCCGGCAGCATCGGGATCGCGGGCTCCCAGACCGGCATTTATCCGCACGCAACTCCGGGCGGATGGCGGCTGATCGGTAGAACTCCCGTCCGCCTGTTCGACGCGATGCACGCCACGCCGTGCCTGCTTTCGCCCGGAGATGGTGTGCGCTTCGTGCCGATCGGCGTGGACGAGTTTCGGAGGATCCAGGGGATCCCCGAAGGCGGAACGCCCTGAATGGGATCGATCCGAGTCATCGAACCGGGCATGCTCTCGACCGTCCAGGATCTTGGACGGCCGGGCTGGTCATCGTCGGGAGTGCCGGTCGGCGGTTCGGCGGACTGCCTCTCGCTGCGGTTGGCCAATCGGCTGGTGGGCAACCCACCAAATGCGGCCGGGATCGAGATGACGCTTCTGGGCGCAACGATCCAATTCGAGAGCGCCGCGAGCTTCGCGTTGTGCGGAGCCGAGAGCGTTTCGGAACTGGTGGCGGGGCGGCACACCGGTACCGTGATTCCCTGGACTTCGGTGGATGCTCCCGCGGGCGCCGTGCTGCGAGTAGGGCGATGCACCCGCGGCGCCCGTTCCTACCTCGCGGTACGCGGCGGAATCCACGTGCCGCAAGTCATGGGATCTGCCTCTACGTACCTGCCCGCCGGCTTCGGCGGGCACGAGGGCAGAGCCCTCCGTGCCGGGGATCGCCTCCGCTGCGGGGATTCCAACATCGCCCAACCCAGGGCGCTGTCCGAGGCCTGCCGACTGCTCGCCCACGAACTTTTCTCCCGTCGGATCATCCGTGCGGTGGGCGGCGCGCAGGCCGACGCCTTCGCGGACGTCGGCGCGATCTGGAGTTCGGCATTCACGGTGGCCAACCGCTCGGACCGCATGGGCCTGCGCCTTGAAGGCACGGCGATCCCACCCCCGTTCGGCGGCCGGATGACCAGCGAGGGAATGATGTGCGGCGCCGTGGAGGTTCCCGCGGACGGCCAACCCATTGTCCTCCTGTCCGACCACCCCACCACCGGCGGCTATCCCGTGATCGCCGCGGTCGCGTCGGTCGACCTCCCGGTCCTCGGCCAGCTGCGGCCTCGCGATCAGATCCGATTCGAACGAGTGACCCTCGACCAGGCCCGGGCACTCTACGCCCGACAACAGGCCACCCTGGCCGCGGAGGAAGCGTGAACGGCGGCCCCAACACGGCTCCCGATGATCGGCCCGCTTCCGGGCGGTGGTGGCGCGACATCGATCGCAGCGCATGGCGATCCCTGTTCGCCGCCGGCGCCGGCTGGATGCTCGACGGCATGGATGTCATGCTGTACACCTTTGCGCTCACCGCGATCAGCGAGGAGTTCCACCTCTCCAAGGGGCAGGCCGGCGCGGTGGCCTCCGTGACGCTGATCGCCTCGGCGTGCGGGGGCCTGCTCGCCGGCCTTCTGGCCGATCGCATCGGCCGCGTGCGTGCGCTGATGCTGTCAATCACGATCTACTCGGTCTTCACCGGCCTGGCCGCGACCTCGCAATCACTCTGGCAACTGATCTTCTGGCGGACCCTCGTCGGCCTGGGAATGGGAGGCGAATGGGCCGCCGGGTCCGTCCTGGTTGCCGAGAGCTGGCCGGCGCGACACCGCGGCAAGGCGATCGGGCTCATGCAGTCGGGATGGGCGATCGGTGTCATGATCGCCGCCGTGCTCTCGGCGATCGTGCTGCCCCACGGCGGCTGGCGGATGCTGTTCGTGCTGGGCGTGGCGCCGGCGATCGTCGTCATCTGGATCCGCAGGGAACTCCCCGAATCTCATTCCTGGAAGCGAGCCCGCACGGCCGAGCCCGGCACCCGCGCCGTCGGTCTGCTCCTCAAGCCACCCCTGCTCGGGAAGGTCATCACCGCGAGTTCTGTCGCCACGGTCCTGATGTTCGCGTACTGGGGGCTTTTCACATGGATCCCGACCTACCTCTCGGCGCCACGGGCCGAGGGCGGGGCGGGCCTGAGCGTCTTCAAGTCACTGGGTTGGATCCTCCCGGTGCAGCTGGGAGCGTTCCTGGGGTACGCGAGCTTCGGGTTCTTCGCCGACTGGTTCGGCCGGAGACCCGCTTTCATCGCGTTCGTGCTGGGCGCGGCGATCATCGTCCCGATCTACGGCCTGAGCGCCCGCAGCGAATGGACCCTCATGATCCTCGGCCCGCTGGTCGGGTTCTTTGCGCACGGCTACTTCAGCATCTTCGGTGCGATGCTCGCCGAGTTGTTCCCGCCCGGCGTCCGGGGCACCGCGCAGGGCCTGTGCTACAACCTCGGACGCGGTGCCGGGGCCGCGGCGCCATGGATGATCGGGGCGATCGCCCAGTCCCGCGGCATCGGACCGGCACTGGCTCTCACCAGTGTCCTGTACGTGGTTGGGGCTGCGATGATCCTCCTGCTCCCCGAGACCAAGGGCAAGGAGATCGAATGACCACCATCGACCTCAACTGCGACCTGGGAGAAAGGGCCGAACTCGCCGTGATCGACGAGCAGTTGCTCGCGATCGTCACCTCCGCGAACATCGCGTGCGGGGGCCACGCCGGCGATGACTCCTCGATGGCCCGCACGGTGAGGGCCGCGCTCACCCGCGGCGTGGGGATCGGCGCGCACCCGAGCTTCCCAGACCGCACGGGCTTCGGCCGGGACGAACTCCCCATCGATCCCGCGCTGCTCGAAGCCTCGATCGCCGAGCAGGTCGCCAGGCTCGCGAACATCGCCCGCTCCCTGGGCGCCGCCGTCACCCATGTCAAGCCCCACGGCGCGCTCTATCACGCCGCGATGTCCAAGCAACCGATCGCCGACGCGATCTCGCGCGGCTGTTCCGCGGTCGGGCCGGGCCTCGTGCTCGTAGGACAGGCGGGCGCCGGCTCGCTGGCACGGTGGAGGTCTCTCGGCCACACCGTCGCGGCCGAGGCGTTCGCCGACCGCCTCTACGAGCCCGACGGCACGCTCCGATCCCGCAAGCTCCCGGGCGCGCTCATCCACGACCCCGCCGCCGCCGCCCGGCAAGCGCTGTGGATCGCACGCAACGGGCAGGCGATCACCGCCGACGGATCCATCCTGAACCTCCAAGCCCAGACGATCTGCATCCACAGCGACACACCGGGATCGGTCGGGATCGCGGCCGCGGTGCGCAGCACGCTCGAGCAACACGGCATTCAGGTGCGGCCACTGGCTCGCGACGCCCGGCGCGCCACCGCCCCCGGGGGATAGCGGGCATGCCTCACATCCTGCAGGTTCCTGAAATGGAGCGGAGGAGACTCGAACTCCCGACATCCAGCTTGCAAAGCTGGCGCTCTACCAACTGAGCTACCGCCCCGTCAACCGATTCTAGGAGCCGATCTGCGGGCTCGGCCTCGGAGCGCGCCGGCATCGCCGAGCGGCCGCTCCACCCAGCGGCCGGGGCGCAGAAGATCGGTTACACTCCCACCCTCTCCGCAAGCCGCTCGCGTGCATGGAAACCCGACTATGGCTCTTCGTTCGAACACGCTTGGACCCGTCTGCTGGCTTCTGATCGCCGGGACTGCCGCAATTCCGGCTGCCCCCGCGCTGGCCCAGTCCGGCCTGAATCTCTCGCCGGCCGCGATCGTGCTGTGGCAGCCGGTTACGCAGCGCGAGTCCGAGCCGTCGGCCAAGCCCAGATCCCGGGACCTTGAGATCCGCCTCCGCGCCGACGGCGAGATCGGTCTCAAGTCCGATTTCCGCGCCTCCGAGGGCGATGTCCAGGTCTCTCGTGTGCGCGCGGCGCTGGGGCTCGGGATGCCGCTGGGGGATCGCTCGACGCTGGACATCTCGTTCGACAACGAGTGGTCGTTCTACGACTTCTCCGGCGCCACCGGTTTCGGCTCTACGGACCCGTGGGACAACGTCTGGGAGCGGGGGCTGCGCGTCGTCTTTTCCACGCAGGAAACCGCGAACCTCGCCTGGTTTATCGGCGGTGACGTGACCGCCAGCGGTGAGAACGGCGCCGATTTCGGGGACTCCGTCACCTACGGTGGCTTGGGCGGCGTCAAGTACCACTTCAGCGACTCGTTCACCGCGGGGATCGGCATCTACGCCCGATCCCGGCTCGAAGAGAGCATCCTCTTCCTGCCGTACTTTGCCTTTGAATGGAAGCTCAGCCCGGCGTGGGTGCTCTCCAGCCTGAACGGTCGGTCCCTGCTGCTGTCCTACGCCGCCACCGACACGCTCAGCCTCTTCCTCGAGGGCGGGTACGAGGCGCGGGAATTCCGGCTCGACGACCAAGGACCCTCACCCGACGGCCTGGGCAAGGATCGCCGCGCCCCCGTCGCCGTGGGCGCTGCATGGAACATCACGCCCAAGCTCTCGCTCACCGGCAAGCTCGGCGCGTACGCCTGGCAGCGCTACCGCCTCGACGAATCCGACGGCACCAAGATCGCACAGTTCGAGGCCGACCCCGCCGCGTTCTTCGCCTTCGAAGTCCGCTTTGCCTTCTGACCGCCGCCCGGTCAGAACTGCCAGCCCATGACCGCGAAGTAGTCCAGGTCGTTCTTCTTGAACCCCGCGCCCGGCTGGCTCTCGTGCCGGTGCTCGATCCCCAGCCGCAGCAGCAGGTGCGTCTCCGGATCGACCAGGATCTCCCATCCCGCCTTGGTGAGCGTGCGGAATTCGGCGAAGTCCTCGACGCGCGGGTACGCGTCGCTGGTGATGTAGATCCGCTGCCGCTCCGAGAGCCGGTGCTCGAAATCGACGCCCAGGTCAAGCTCGGGGACGATCTCGTCGCTGCTCCCACCCAGTTCCTTGGAGGCGCCCAGGCCCCCGCGGAGTTTGAGCGTGGTCTGTTCGTCCCGGATCAGCGCATAGCCGGGGCCGCCCAGCGCGGAAAACCGCCACCGCCAGTCCTGGAATTCGTCGTACTCGGCCTTGCCGGTCGCGAAGATGAACCAGGGAGAATCGGTGAACTGCCAGTCGTTGCGCAGGTTGAATTCGCCGCGACTCTTGGACTTCTCACCGCCGTCGGTCGCCCAGGTGTACGAGCCGTCGGTGGAAGTCTCCTGCTCGGGCGTCGTGCGCCGGGCGCTGAACCCCATCCGGATGTCGAGGCTCTCGCTGTTGCCGCTCGAGCCGTTCACGCCCGCCTCAACCGATCCCTTCCAGCCCGCCCAGAACGAGCCTGGCTCCGTTGCGGCGGTGATGCCCGCCGCGACGGGCTCCGCGTCCGCCTGCTGTGCTTCGCCGCCGGGCGGGGGAACGTCCCGTGCCGCCGAACGCATGCTGATCGCCGCGATCGCCTGCGCGCGGCCGATCCCCGCCGCGCCCGCGATCACCAGCACCACACCGACCTTCGACGCACCCCGTCCGTGAGTTCTTCTTCGCACGCCTCGGTTCCTGTTCATGGATTCTCCGGCCGGTCCGCCGCCCGGACGGGCGCGGCCGGGGCATCACGCGTGCCCCATTGTGGCGCGACCAGCGCCCGGTTCAAATCCGGATCGGCACCCCGGCCGCCGGGGGCGGCGAGATCGCCCCAGGGAATCTACACCATGAAGCAGCCGGGCGAGGCCCCGGTACCGCATTGAACCGCACAACGCCCCGCGGCCGCGCGCCGCCGGAGGCGTCCCGCACCGCGGTCCACCGGTGGGGCCGCGCTGCGCCAGACCCGAACCGTACCGGAAGGAAGTCCTCACCCATCGCTTCGGCGCACTCGCTGCGCTTGCGCTCCTGGCCGGCGACGCCATGGCCCGGCCCTTGAACGTCGAGATCACCTCGACCTGCTGGTCCCCGCCGACTCTGACGGCTCCGGGTCCGTCGACACGGACGCCTTCGACGCCTCCGTTCACGCACTTGAACCGGGCCGCTGAAGCACGACACCCCAGTCCAGAACGGCAGCACATCGTTCCTCCGACGGCCCGGGCGCCACCCCGGCCTGTCGGTTCGTTCCACGGTTCAAGGCGCCGCGCAGAGCACCGGCGTGCAGACCGCGGGCCTCCGGGGCCCCCCCGTCGTTCCCGGCGTTCCAGACGGTCCCGCGAGGCCTGCCCCCAGGACCCCATCACCGATTTTCTATCACTCTGGGCAATTCTTGGACCGGGTGTTAGCCTCTCCGACCCCGGGAGGCGCATGGGGGTGTGCCGGGGACGTCCGAAAGCTACACGCTCATGGACCCCGGGGAACGCGCGGCTCGCTGGTGAGCCCGCAACAGCCGTCCGCTCCAACCCGTCTGAAAGGGATCCTCATGAACCGCTTCTCCGCTATCGCTGCGCTCGTGCTCCTGGCCGGCAACGCCATGGGACAGTCCATCAACGTCGACCTCAACGCCACGAGCGGCAACGGGTCGGGCACGCCCTCCTCGTCCTACGGCGCGGCCGCCGGGCAGACGGGCACCTGGAACAACATCAGCAACAGCTCCGCGGCGACCGTCGCCCTCGCCGGCCTCAACGGCGCGGCCTCGGGCGTCAGCCTCACGTGGAACAAATCCACCGCGATCGCCGGGATCTTCGACTCGGGCGTCAGCGGCGACAACGCCAAGCTCCTCCAGGACGGCCAGTTCATGACCGGTTTCGGCACGCTCACGTACACGTTCTCCAACCTCCAGGCCGGCACCTACGCGGTCTACACCTACGCAGGAACGCCCAACAGCACCCAGGAAGCCGGCGTGACCGTCACCGGCACCGTCAGCAGCTACCAGTACATCGGCGGCAACCTCTCCAACGACCTCATGCCCGGCGACAGCCACGCGATCCAGGTCGTCACGATCTCCGCCGGCGGCTCCATCGTCGTCAAGGTCTCCGACTCCTTCGGCGGCATGGCCTCCTGCTCGGGCATCCAGCTCGTCAAGATGGGCACCGATCGCATCCGCTTCTACGTGAACAAGTCCCAGACCGCCAACCCGCACAGCGGCACCTCGTGGGCCAACGCCTTCGACGACCTCCAGCCGATCCTCAAGCAGACCGACCTGATCGGCGGCGACTGGTGCGAGATCTGGACCCGCTCGGGCTTCTACTACCCCACCGCCGGCTCGAACCGCTCCGAGACCTTTACCATTCCCTCGGGCCTTCACCTGTACGGCGGCTTCTCCGGCTCCGAGACCAGCCTCGAGCAGCGCACCAGCCCCTGGTTCTTCATCACGGCCCTCTCCGGCTCCATCGGCGGCTCGAGCACCTCCGACAATTCCTACCACGTCGTCACCGCCTCGGGCGCTTCCAGCAGCACCGTGCTGGACGGCTTCTCGATCGTCTCCGGGCATGCCAGCGGCGGCGGGAACGACAGCTACGGCGGCGGCATGTACGCCACCGACTCGCGCATCCGCGTCGCCAACTGCAAGTTCATCTCCAACTTCGCCGGCATCGAGGGCGGCGGCGCCTTCACCACCGAGTACCCGTCGTTCACCAACTGCCTCTTCTACAAGAACGACTCTGACGGCCCCGGCGGCGGCCTCTACCACCACACCACCGGCTACCCCAGCTGCTACAACACCTCCTTCATCGGGAACACCTCGACCGGGGACGGCGCCGGCGCCAAGCTCCTGTTCGCCAAGGGCTGGTTCTTCGGGTGCCTGTTCTCCGGCAACGCCGCCAGCTCCGGCAACGGCGGCGCCCTGTCGGCCGCGGGCGACGCCGGCGACGACGTGACCCTCATCAACTGCACGATCTCCAAGAACACCTCCGGGTCCGTGGCGGGCGGCATCTACGCCAACAACCAGCTCGAGGTCGTCCTCAGCAACTGCATCCTCTGGGGCAACACCGACCAGTTCTCCGGCTCGGTCGTCGATGAGCAGTACGACACCAACGCCAGCGCCTTCTTCACCAGGCACTCCACCACCGTCGAGGGCCTGAACTCCAACCCCCTGTTCGTTGACGCCGACGGCGCGGACAACGTCCCCGGCACCTCCGACGACGACTGCCGCCTTCAGGACAGCTCCCCCTGCATCGACACCGGGGACAACGCCTATCTCCCCTGGGACTTCGGCGACGCCGACAGCGACGGCTTCACCTTCGAGTACTACCCCTTCGACCTCGACGGCCTCGACCGTGTCCTGGACGTCCCCTGGGCCAACGGCTCGGCCGTGAACGTCGACCGCGGGTGCTACGAGTTCCAGTACCACACCTGCCCCGCCGATTTCGACAAGTCCGGCTTCGTCGACCTCGATGACTACACCTCCTTCGTCGCCGCGTTCGAGGCCGGCACCGACAACGCCGACTTCGACGGCTCGGGCTTCGTCGACACCGACGACTTCACCGCCTTCGTCCACGCCTTCGAAGAAGGCTGCTGATCAGCCACCGCCCGCAAGAGAGAGTTCCCCGCACGCCCCCCGGCCCGCCGCCGGGGGGTTTTTCATTTCCAGACTTGTCCGCGCACCGGCCGCGAACGGACCTCCGGCCCGCTGTACACTCCCAAGCCGGTGGGCCGGCCCGACGCCACCGGCCCCCGCCCACCGACCAACTCTCGTGGACCACCCGACCCACAACCCCGCCGCCCCAGACACCGCGCAGCCCCGGACCGGGATCCTCCGCTATCTTGGCCTGCTCGCGATCCTCGGCATCGGCTACTGGGCGGTCACATCCTTCTGCTTCGAGCGACTCACGCACCTGGGTGATCGCGGGCTCGCCTGGCCGCCCCTGGCGCTCGCCCTTGCCATCTGCGCCGTCATGGGGCTGCGCTTCGCGCCCGCGATCTTCCTTGGTTCGATCCTGGTCCCCCTCACCATCGGCCATCCCCCGTCCGCCGATCCCGGGGCGGTCTTTCTCCAACTCAAGGTCGGCATCTGGATCGCCCTGGCCGACACCTCGGGCGCCCTGGCCGGCGCGTGGCTCATCCGCAGGTTCTGCGACCCCGCGGCCGGCGTGGCCCGCCTGCGCGACGCCGTGATCTTCCTGTGCGTGGTCGTCCCCTTCTCGTCCGCGGTCGCCGTCGGCATCAACTCTCTCAACCAGTTCTTCGGCCCGCCCGGCGCCGACCACTACCACTCCGCGCAGTCCTCCATGCTCACGATGAACCTGCGCAGGACGCTCTGCAACGCGGCGGCCGTCCTGCTCATCACCCCCCTCCTGCTGGCGTTCGTCGCCAGGCCCGCCCGCCCCCACGGGCGACGCCTCCTCGAAGCGATCGCGATCCTCAGCTGCGCCGTCGCCACCTCGGTGTACGCGTTCGCCTCGATGGAAGAATCTCCCGAAGGGGCGTTCGCGCTGGCCTACCTCCCCATCCCGACGCTGATCTGGGGAGCGCTGCGCTTCGGCGTCCGGGGCTCGCTCCCCCTGGCCGTGGTCATCTGCACCATCGCCGCCACCGACACGATCTACGGCCGCGGGCCGCTCACCAAGGGGACCGACGAGCAGTCGATGGTGCTTTTCTGGGGGTTCTGCGCCGTCGTCGGCACCATGTCGCTGCTGGTGGGCGCCGCCGTCGACGAGCGCGCGCAGTCGACCCAGGCGCTGCGGCGGAGCGAGCAGCGTCACCGCCAGCTGGTCGAGAACGCCCGCGAGGGGATCTGGCTCCTGGACGACGCCTGGAAGACCACGTTCGTCAACCCGTGGATGGCCACGCTGCTGGGATACAGCGCCGAGTCCATGATCGGCATGCCGTTCTCACACTTCCTCAGCGAATCCGACCGGGCCCGCGTCCAGACCAGCATGATCCGCAGGGTCGTCCGGCCCGATGAGCAGCAGGAGGTCTGCTTCCGGCGGAGCGACCGCTCCCTGGTCTGGGCCCTGGTCTCCACCACGTCGCTCAAGGGACCCGCGGGCGAACCCATCGGCTTCATGGCGCTGGTCACCGACATCACCCAGCGGCGCCAGGCCGAGGACGAACTCCGCGCCAGCCGCCAGCGCCTCGAGCTGGCCATCTGGGGCACCAACCTGGGGCTGTGGGACTGGAACCTCCGCACCAACCAGGTCCAGTTCTCCGATGTCTGGAAGCGCCAGATCGGCTACGAGCCCCACGAACTCCCCGACTCGTACGAAACGTGGGAAAGCCGCCTCCATCCCGACGACAAGACCCCCACCCTGCGCCGGCTCCACCAGTACCTCGCCAACCCGGTCCCCCCGTACGAGACCTCCTTCCGCCTCCGGCAGCGGGACGGCTCGTACCGCTGGATCATGGCACGCGGCTACCTCATCCTCGGCCTCGACGGCCAGCCCGAGCGCCTCGCGGGCGTGCACATCGATATCAGCGATTCCAAGCTCGCCGAGGAGGAACTCCAGCGCAGCACCCAGCGCCTGCGCCTGGCTCTCGACGCCGCGCAGCTGGGAGTGTGGGACTGGAGCGTCGCCGACGCTCGCCTGCACGACTCACCCGGCGCTGCCCAGATCTTCGGTGTCCCCTTCGACCCCGACCGCGACCCGCGCGAGCACTACGCCAGGTGCATCCACCCCGACGACGTCGACCCCGTCCGGGCCCAGTGGCGCGACATGATCCAGGGCGCCCGCGAACTCTCCATCCAGTTCCGTATCATCCGCCCCGACGGCGCCGTGCGCTGGCTCGCCGCCAAGGGCGCCCTCATCTCCGACAACGCCGGGAGGCCGCAGCGCGCCTCGGGGATCATCTCCGACATCACCGACCGCAAGCTCGCCGGCGCCGAACGCCGACGCCTCCAGGAGCAGCTCCACCGCGCCCAGAAGCTCGAGAGCCTCGGCATCCTCGCCGGCGGCGTCGCCCACGACTTCAGCAACCTGCTCGCCGGCATCCTCGGTCACGTCGGCCTGCTCCAGCGCATGATCCCGACCGATTCCGCCCTCCGCGCCACCATCGACACCATCGAGCACACCACCCGCCGCGCCGGCGAGCTTACCCGCCAGCTCCTGGCCTACTCGGGCCGCGGCGGCATCGTCCGCGAGCACGTCGACCTTTCCGCCGTCGCCCGCGACGCCCTCACGCTCGTCTCCGGTTCGCTCTCCCCCACCGCGCAGGTGCGGCTGGACCTCTCCCCCGAGCCCGTTCTGACCGAGGCCAACATCACGCAGATCCGGCAGATCGCGATGAACCTCATCACCAACGCCTCCGACTCGCTCGAAAAATCCCCCGGAACGATCACCATCCGCACCGGCACGTTCGACGCCTCCCGCGAATTCCTCGACGGCTGCATCCTCGGAGAATCCGCCTCGCCCGGCCGATTCGTCTTCCTGGAAATCTCCGACACCGGCGCGGGCATCCTCCAGGAGAACCTCCCCCGCATCTTCGACCCCTTCTTCACCACCAAGTTCACCGGCCGCGGCCTCGGGCTCGCCGCCGTGCTCGGGTCCGTCCGCGGCCACGCCGGCGTGATCCACGTCCGGAGTTCCCCGCACGACGGCACCGCCTTCCGGGTCCTGCTCGCCCCCGCCGACGCCGCCTCCCCTCGCCAGCCCGCCAACCTGCCGGCCCCGCTCCCGGACGCCTCCCACCAGTCCCCGGCCCCAGCAGATAACCACGCGCGCCCGGGGCGCGTCCTGGTTGTGGATGATGAGGACGTCGTCCGCCGTATGGCCGTGCTGTCGCTCGGCCAGCAGGGCTTCGAGGTGCTCGACGCCCGCGACGGCCAGGCCGCGATCGACATCCTCCGCGCCAATACGGGCCGGGTCGACGCCGTCCTGCTCGACCTGACCATGCCCGGCATGTCGGGGATCGAGGCCCTGGCCCGCCTGCGCGAGCTGGACCCGACGCTGCCGGTCGTGCTCACCAGCGGCTACTCCGACAGCAGCGCGATCAACCTCCCCAAGGACGGCCGCACCACCTTCCTCTCCAAGCCGTTCAGCATCGAGGAGATGGTCCGCGAAATCCGTTCGATCCGCCGCGTGCCGGCCGACCGCCCGGACTGATCCGCGCCGCCGCCGGCGGCCCGCCGCCCGCGACCCCGCACCCAGCGTGCGCTCCGGCCCAATGAAAAACCGGGGCCCGCCTGGGGCCCCGGTCACTGGTTCGAATCAGAATCAACCCAGCAGGGACTTGCTCTCGAGCACGATCGTTGCCGTGGCTTCCGCACCGTTGCGGACGATCCGCAGCGCCAGCTTCTGGGCGTCGGCCGAGATGTCCTTCGGAATGCTGAAGGACACGATGCCGCCGTCGGCCGCGGGCTTGAGGTCGCTCGCGATCACCGAGAGAACCTGGTCCTTGCCGTCGACGGCGACCAGCTCGTACTTCTCCCCGGCCTTGGCCGAGGGGAGGTTCGTGCAGACCAGCAGCGCCTCACTCCACTCCACGTTGTGGGCTACCACCGCCTGGACCTTCTGCCACTCGGAGTCCGACTGCCGGACGGGGTTCAGCATCGTCTTCTTCACGTCGCTGAAGAAGAACGAACTGAGCTTGCCGCCAAGGAACTTGTTAGCGTCGCCGAGGGACTCGGCCGCGACCTTCTGGCTCGAAACCCGCTCGAACTGCGACTGCAGCCGCAGCGTCGTCACGCCGAGCACCACCGCCGCCGCGGCAAACGCCAGGGCCGCGGTCCTCCAGAGCCTGGAGGAACGCACCCGCCGACGGTCGTCGATGCCAGGGATCTCCCGGCCGGCCTCGTGCCGGGCCGCCGGCGCGAATGCCGGGATGGGAGCCTGGACCTCGGAAACCGGCGCCGGGGCCTTCTCGACGATGGACTCGATGATCGCCTCGTGCACTTTCGACAGCACCTTTCCTCTGAGGTGCTCGGGCGCCTGGACGTCCGGAAGAACCGGCTCCAGAACGCACATCCTTGCCTGTTCTGTTCGTATCTGTTCCTGAATCTCAGCCGGCGCCGCCGCGAAGGCAACCTCAAACTCGCGAGCTTCCTGCTCGTCGAGGAGGCCCATCGCGTCGAGCTGCGCCAGCTCGACCAACTCCCTTGTACTCATGTCGCCAACTCCTCGCTACCCCGTTCTCGCAATCTGACCAAGGCTCGGCTTAGCGCCGACTTGATCGTCCCCAAGGGCGTGTCGAGCTCCTCGCCGATCTGCCTCAGCGTCTGTCCGCCGAGGTAAGCGCGCAGGATCACCGTCTGTTGAAGTTCGGGTAATCCTGAGATCCGCTTGAGCAAGGAGTCCAACCGCTCTTCCTTTTCAATGTTCGGCGCCATTTCCTGCGTCACAGCGTGAGACTCGGGAGCCGGCGACCCTTCCAGGGAAGTCGCCTTCACCCTCGCCTTGCTGCGGCGCAGCTTGTCCACGAAATGCCGCCGAGCAATCAACATGACCCAAGTCACTAACGCGGCTCGCGTCGGATCGTAACGATCCGCCGTCCGCCACAACCGCACGAAGATTTCCTGGACCGCGTCTTCCGCCTCCGCGCGGGTCGGCATGGCCTGGAATGCCATGCGATAGACGAGCGAGCCGAACCGGTCGTAAAGCACCGCCACGGCCGACTCGTCGTTGGCCGCAACACGCCTCATCAGCGCAAGATCTTGCGCATCTTGACCTGGGTTCGAACTCATCTTGTCCCAACTCTCGACCGTTCTGGTACGGGCGGAATCCTCCCAGATTCGGTCTACGTCCGCAAGGAGTATTTCTGCGGCCTCTTGCCTTTTGTCCGAAGAATCACACAGCAGCTCGTCTGGTAATTGTTCGGCATTCTCCTTTCTGCCATCGTGGCTTTTCTTTCGATTCGCGTCAAAATCTGTCTTGTTCCCGGCAATCCGTCGCTATATCTTGAACGTGACGGTTGGGGGGGCGAAACCCCACCGTTGGAGACAGTCGTGGCGGCTCCACAAGTCGAAACAAACTCGGAAGGGCGCTGGTTCGCGAGCTCCAGGACGGAGAGACGCGCTTGCACCCAAACCCTCCCTCGGTTGCACATGCGCGATCCAAGAACGGTGCGCGCAGCCTTCACCATCATTGAGGTCCTCGTCTCGATCGCCGTCATCGCGATCCTGATCAGCCTGCTCATCCCGGGTCTGAACAAAGCCCAGGACATCGCCCGGCGCGTCGGGTGTGCCTCCAACCTGCGGCAGCTTGGCTACGGCGTCTCGTCGTACGCCGAAGCGAACAAGGACCGCATACCCCCGTCGGCCTTCCTCCCCTCGGGATGGGGCGGACGCAGCAGCAGTCCCGGCGGCTCCCCCGACCAGATGCTCATCGTGCGCGTCACCGAGGTCAGCCAGGCCTACAAGGACGGCATCGTCTGGGATGGACTCGGCCGGCTCTTCTACGCCGGGCACCTCGCTCCGGGAAAAGTGTTCTACTGCCCCTCGCACCGCGGCAAGCACCCCTTCAGCCGCTACATGAACCTCTGGGGACAGAGCAAGGGCGAGATCGTCTCCAATTACCAGTACCGCGGGATGGGCACCGGCACCTCGCCCTCACCCAAGCTCTTCCAGATCGAGCCCACCAATACCGCGCTCGCCGCCGACGGCATGCGTTCCAAGGCCGACTACAACCACCGCGTCGGGATCAACTTCCTCCGCGCCGATCTGGGCGTCGAGTGGCTGAGCGATCCCGGCAGCGAACTGGCCAGCTTCCTGCCCGATGATGAGGATGAGTCCGACGGCTCGTCCACCAACCACGCCTGGGACTGGATCGACGATTCCCAGGGCGACAAGACCCACCACTAGCCCCTCCCCGACTCAGCCCCTCCCCGACTCAGCCCCTCCCCGACTCAGCCCCACCCGCCTCACGCCCCGCGTGAGGCGTTATCGTTTTGGTCACCACGCCGCCCCTCCCGATCGCCGCACCGATCGCCCTCCCGGCAGTATCATCCCTCCATGACCACCATTCCAAACCACCGAACCACCGTCGCGCGCCTCCTGGCGCCGCTCGCGCTCCTGCTCGCCGTCGCCACCGGCGCCTCGGCGCAGCTCAAGCCCGACCGGCTCTACAACGGCGTGAACCGCCCCATCCCCATGACCGTCGCGCGACCCGCCGGCGCCACCGGGGATCTCTCGATCCAGCTCGTGGCGCCGGTCACCGCCGAAGTCACCAAGACCGCGCCGGTCAAGGAAGGACCGATCAACCTCGCCTCGCTCTTCCCCTCGCTGTGGCAGGAATCCACCCACACGCTCCTCTACGCCCAGCTGGTCGCCGGGGATCAACGCGTCGGGTCCGCCGTCGTTGTCCAGCCGATGGAAGGGCCGCGCATGGCCAGGCTCCGCCCCCCCAACCAAATCGACTGGGAGCCCAACTCCGACCGCGCGTTCACCGGCTACCGCTGCTACGTCGAGCGGATCGCCGTCGTCGAGACCACCGCCGGCGATATCGAGTTCGCCATGCGTCCCGAGGTCGCCCCCAACACCGTCTTCAATTTCCTGCACCTGGCCGACGGCGGCTTCTACACCGACATCCTCATCCACCGCATCGTCCCCAAGCGCCCCGACGGCGCTCCGTTCGTCATCCAGTTCGGCGACCCCACCGCCACCGGCGAAGGCACCCCCGGCTACAACATCGACCTCGAGCGCTCCACCCTCCAGCACACCTACGGCGTGCTCTCGATGGCCCGCTCCAGGGACCCGAACACCAACGGGTCGCAGGTCTTCATCTGCCTCAGCCGCGAGGGAACCGAAGCGCTCGACGGGGCGTACTGCTCGTTCGCGCAGGCGATCTCCGGGGTCGAAGCCATCAGCGCGCTGACGGCAACCTCGGTCGATGCGGATGGCCGCCCCACCACCGACCCGCCGCCGAAGGTCAAGTCGGTCCGCCTGAAGGATGCGCCCCCCTACGGCACCGCCGCCAAGCCGATCGTGCGCCCCTCGACCAAGCCCGAGACGGTCAACCGCTGATCCCGGCGCTCAGGCCGAACCACCTGCGATTCGACCGGCCCGGCTCGATGGAACCGGCAGGCCGTCGCACGTCCACATGAAACCAAGCACGCCCCGGTAACGCGGCTGCAAGAGCGCCCGCACCACCAGTCTCGCGATGCTCCGGCCCGACAGCAGCCCGACCATCATCGTGGCGCAGAGCCACCCCAGGATCATCCACGATCCCGCGTAGCCCGTGTAGCGCCGTGCCAGGTCCATCGCCATGATCGCCGTCGTCGACGGCCCGTTGGAACTCGAGTTGAACATCATCAGCAGCACCGAGGCGCCCGCTCCGATCAGGATCGCGAACACCCAGATCCTCGACCGGCGCACCGCGCTGAGCACCACCGACCAGAAGACCCCGGTCGCGATCCCGAGCAACGCAAGCCCGCCGATCGCCGCGATCCGGTCTCTGTCGAACTTGGTCCACGGATCGGGCACCCCCGCGGCGATCGCCCGCGTGTCGGCCGAATTCCACCACGCGGTCTCGATGAAATCGTACTCCCAGCCGCTGAGCTGCCCGCCGAACGCGAACGGGGGGGCGCCAGCGGCCGCCTGCTCGGCCTGGTAGGCCTTGTGCTTCCTGGCGATCTCCCTGGCCAGTTCACGGTTCCCCTCGTCCCCGAACTCCGAACTCGTGCCCGCGAACGCCACGCAGGTGCCCACGAAGACCGCCACCACCACGAGCACGAAGATCGCCGCCGCGAGCATCGCCAGCCTTCCCCCCCACCTGCCCAGCGATGGGTATTCCTGCAGCGCCGCCATCGCCGAGCACTCGGGGCAGCGCACCGTCAGCATGCCGTAGTGCGGCTCACGAACGATCTGCTGGCCGTGCAGGTTGAAGCCGCACGCCACGCAGCGGCGATCTCCCGTCACCTCGGCGAGCGGGATCATCACGCGGCCTGGCTCCGGGACGGCCGCCGCCGGGCTTCTGGGATCGTCGGTCATCGCTGCCGCCTCCGCCTGGCCCGGCGCACGAGCATCTGGTACCACAGCTTCCTCACTTCCGCGATCAAGAGTGCCACTCCCCCGCCCAGCGGGATCGCCAGCGCCACCAGCCCGGCCGCGATGATCGCGATCACGCCGCCTCCGAACGCGTCGCCCCACGCCGCAGCACCGCTCGGTCGGACGGGAGCATCCCAAAGATACCGGACCAACGCCACGACCTGGCTGATCCCCAGCACCAGCCCGCCGATCACCGCCCAGGAACGGACCAGGCCGGCGTGGCGCAGCATCGATCCGATCCAGACCCCGGCAAACGCGCTCATCCCCATCACCGACCACAGGACCGGCGAGCCGCCGGATTCACGCCACCGCGCCCACAACTCGGCGAGCCCCTTGTCCGCGCCCCCGGCCACAAGGCGGGAGTACGCATCCATTCCGCTGTTGGCCAGGCTGACATGCAGGGCCACGCACGCCAGCGGCAGCACACCCAGGATGAGCCCGGCGGCGGCGAATTGGAAGGCCAGCACCAGGATCGCATCCCGGTACCTCCGCAAGTTCCGCCACCACGAGATCGCCTCCGGCCGCCGCGCGGTCACCACCCCCTTGCCGCACCGCGCGCAGAAGACCATCATCCAGCCGTAGTGCGGCTCGACCCGGGGCACCGACCCGGCGGTGTCATACCCGCAACCCATGCAGATGCGTGACCGAGGCATGAGAACACATTACTGGGAATCGGCCGCCCGGGTTGCGGAACCGATTTCTAGTCCCGCCCGTCCGCCGCCCAGGTGCGGTAGACTGCCCCCTAAGGAGATCCCATGTTCGACGACTTTGATGCCCTGGTGGAGGCCGCCCGCATGGGCCACAACAAGACCGCCGAGCACGAGCTCTGGAACGCCGCCATGGGCCTTTCCTCGTGGTATTTCATCGCCAATTCCAGCGCCGAGGACGCCGAACCGGTCGTCGGCGCCCTGGAGGGCAAGCCCTTCATTCTCGTCTTCACGGAACAGGAGCGCGCCGCCGATTTCACCAAGCGCCGCGCAGCCCACCGCGGGAACGAGGACACCCCGGTGCTCGAGATGGAGATCCCCGAGGCCGTCGCGTACTTCAAGTCGTTGCGGGACGCCGGCGTGGAGGGCGCTCTGTTCAACAGCGGGAAATTCTCTTTCCAAGCGAGCATGACGCGGATCATGGACCTGCACTCGCGCCGGGCCCGGTAGCCGTCGCCCTTCGTGCGCCCCGAACGCAAGCCCCCCGCATGCAACCCCGCGCCAACTCAAAGCGAACCGGCGTGCTCGCGGCGATCTCCCTGCTGCTGATGGGCTCGGTCTTCCTCGCCGAGCGGGCCGGAACTTCCATGGCAACCGTGCGGTCGGAGGTCTCCCCCGGACTCTCGCCCCCCAAGAGCATCACCTCGACCTGGCGCGCCGCGTGGATCGTCCTGGGCTTCCCCTTCGGCGAGACCTACGAGCACCACGTCGAAATGGCGGGCGTCCAATTCGAGGTCTCCGATCTGACGGTCGATCAGCGCGCCCGGGCCGCTCGCAGCATCTCGGCAGCCATGTGCTACCCCGGCAGTCCACTCTCCGATGCCCAGGCGATGCGCCTGGCCGCCTCGGTCGAGTCCGGGCGGGCGCTGGCGATCAACTGGAACAACACGCTCGCGTTCGCCTGGTTCTTCGCCGGGTGTCTCTGCGGGATCTGGTGCCTGAGGACGGCCCTGACCTCCCTGCGCCGGGCGCGCCAGGGCCGCTGTGCCGCCTGCGGCTACGACCTCCGGGGCGCCGCATCACCCATCTGCCCCGAGTGCGGCGCCGCTTCAGGCCAGTAGCTGCGCTGCAATCCTCTCGGCCCCGTCCGCCGGACCGAGCTTCGCGTACGCCGCTCGCATCCGCCCCCGGGCCGCCGCGTCCCGCACGAGTTCCAGCAGGGCCGGACCGATCGCCTCGACGTTTCGGCCCGCGTCGATCAGATCATCGCACACGATCGACGCCCCCGCCGCCATCAGCCCCTGCGCGTTGTGCTTCTGGTGCTGGTCCTTGTGGTACGGGTACGGCATGAACACCGTCGGCACCGTGTTCGCCCACGCCTCCGCGACGCTCCCGGCCCCCGAGCGGCTCACCGCAAGGTCCGCCGAGCCCCACAGCAACCCCATCCTGTCAAAGAACGCCTCCACGACCGCCGGGACTCCCGCCGCCCCGTACGCCGCTCGCGCGCCCTCGGCCTCTCCCTTGCCGGTCTGGTGCACGACCTGCCAGCGGTCCCGGAGCAGCTCGGCTCGGTGCTCCCCGACGAACGCCGTTGCAAACTCGTTGACCGACCGCGCGCCCTGGCTCGCCCCCGTCACCATCAGCGTCGGTCGATCCGGATCGAGCCCCAGCATCCTCCTGCACTCCGCCGCTGGGCCCGGCGCCAGCGCCGCCCTCCGCACGATCGGCGGGACCACCGTGATCCCTCCGCGCGCCGGCAGCACTCCGGCCTCCAACGGCACGGCGCTGAGCACACGCCCGGCTCGCCCGGCGATCCAACGGTTCGCACGCCCGGGCACCGCATCGAGATTCACCAGCGTCACCGCCGCCCCCTCCACCCGCGCCGCCTGCACGAACGGCCCGGCCACGAACCCGCCCATCGCCAGCACATCCAGCCCGCCCGGGCACTCGTCCCGCACCCGGCGGATCAGCGCCCGCGACGCGCGCACCGCCTTGCCCCACGACGAGATGAACCTGATCAGCGCCCTCGGGCGGATCCCCAGCGGTTCGGCCGGGATGATCGCCATCTCCTCCCCCGCCGTGCCGAGAATCTGGGCGTCCAGCGCCCGCCGCGAAACCGCGAACACGCAGCGCACCGCCGGCTCAGCCCCGCGCCGCCGATCGGGCAAGTCGCTCCGCTCGCGCAGCCGCTCCGCGATCGCCAGCCCCGGGAAGATGTGCCCGCCCGTGCCCCCGCCCGCGAAGATCACGCCCCGCACGCCCGCTCGCTGCCGTTCCGGACCGCTCACTGTCTCGTGCCCTCCTGCCCACCGCCGACATCATCGACGGCCCCGCACTCCGGGCATGAAACACCGACATCGGCCCCCGCCGCCAGCCCCGACAAGTCGTAGCCGCACGCAAAGCACCGGCCCGGCCGCACCGGCCTGATCCCCCGCCACCACGCCCACGCGGTGATCGCCGACAGGACCACGGTCGCGTGCCAGAGCTTGACGTACACCTGCGTCAGCGTCGGCGTGTTGTTGACCAGCCGGTACGGCCCCGGCGGCACCCTCGCCGGACCGGAGAACATCAGTCCCTGCGTCCTCCCGCGGTCCAGCCAGACGAAGTTCCGCGCCCCCGGGTTCGAGTAGTACCCGACGAACCCGTCGCGCAGGTCCACCATCCGGTACCCGCAGCGGTACGCAGCGCTGCCCAGGCGTGAGAACACCCACGCCGACGCCACCGCAAGCAGCAGGGCCGAGAGACCAGCCGCGAGCACGCGCCGACGCCGCAGCACCCGTCGCCACGCCGTCCTGGTCCGGACGCCTCCGCTGGGGACTCGCTCGGCCGATGGGGGCAACACACAGGCTCCGCCGGTGCTCCGGTGTCAGACTCTCTTGAGCTTGGTCACGCGGCCCACCTCCACCCACTCGACAACGAAGATGTTCCCCTCGTGGTCGAAGATCGCGCTGTGGGGCGCGATGAACTTGCCGGGCACGAACTTGTCGCGCGGCTTATCCCGCAGCTCAAAGCCCTTGTCGGTCCACCCGTCCCCGAGGTGCGCGATGAGCTTGTTGTCCTTGTCCAGCAGCGTCACACGACCCTCCAGGTCGGGGATCACCATGTCGGTGCCGCGGAAGTGGAAATGGCACGGCGCCCGCATCTCGTCGGTGACGAACGCCTCGTGACGGCCGTCGAGCGTGAAGTACTGAAGCCGGCGGTTGGCACGGTCGGCGACCACCAGCCGGGGGGTGCCCGACCGGCTGTCCACCGCAAGGCCGTGCGGGCAGGCCAACTGGCCCCGCTCCTTGCCCAGACCGCCGAACGTCCGCACGTAGTCCCCGCCGCTGGTGTAGAGGTGGATCCAGCTCTTGCCGTACCCGTCGCCGATGTACACATCCCCGTTGGGAGCGATCGCCACGTTCGTCGGGCGGTACTCCCCGGCGTTGTTGTACACGCCCGACTCCATCGGGCACGTCCGCCGCCAGATCTCCGTCCCCTTGAGGTCCGTCTTGACCACGATGCCTCGCGCCTGATCGCACAGGTACAGCACCTCCTGGCCCTTCTCCGGGCTCAGGTGCAGCCCGTGGGCCCCGCCCTTGAACTCGGCGCCCCAGCTGCGGATGAACTTGCCGTCCCTGTCGAAGACAACCACCGCGTCGGCCGACTGCGAATCACCGCCCACCGTGTGCTTGATGTGGATGTTCCCGCTCGCATCCTCGCACACGCCGTGGGTGTTGCCCCACGCCAGCGTCTTGGGCAGCGTGCCCCAGTCGTGGATCACCTCGTACGAGTGCTCCCCGGTCCCCACGACGATCGGACCCTTGCCGGACTTGTTCGAAGCCCTCACCACCGGGGCGAGCACCCCGGCCGCCCCCACCGCCGCGACCGTGCACAGGAACTCACGCCGACTCCGACTCCCCGTCCGCGATTGGTTCAACATGGATGGTCCTCGCAAGTGTGCTCTTGGAATGGATCAGAAGTTGCGTACAAAGTCCAAATCCTACCCGGGACATCAGAGTTACACGGGCAAGATACGGCGCCCCACACGAGGTTGATTCCTTGTCCCGGATTTGGGGTCGATGTGCAACCCCAAGGTGACGAAATAAGGACAGGCGGGTCCGTACAAGTCAGACGCGTGGGGTGACTCCGTATGCAGCCAGCACGAATAAAGCCTTCAGATTCAGCTACCAGTGGGAATCCACGGGGCAGCAACAGTATCCGATTCGACCTTGCCAAGCTCCAGCTCTTGCTCGACGAACTCGACCGCGGAGAAGGGCCCGGCAGCGGTTCGCAGCGGCAGTACGTGCGGTGGCCGTTCCGTCATCTGTGCGTTCCGCTGAAGATCTTCCATGCGGGGGGATCTCACTCCACGATCGGGGTGGCGTGCCGGAACATCTCCTGCGGCGGGCTGAGCGTGCTCCACAACTCGTACGTGCACTCCGGAAGGCCGTGCCAGGTGACACTCCCCCGCCAGGGCGGCCGGACGCAGGATCTCGACGGCACGATCAAACGCTGCCGCCACCTGACGGGCATCATCCACGAAGTCGGGATCCAGTTCAAGGAGGCCATCCGGATCAGCGACTTCGGATCCATGGCATCGGACTCGGATGTCTTCTCCATGGAGCGGATCGACCCTGCCAGCCTCAAGGGCTCCATCCTGTGCGTGGGGGGATCGGACTTTGACCGCAAGCTGATCAAGCACCACGCCAAGACGACCTGCCTGCGGTGCCACGAGGCGCTCACGGCCAAGAACGCGCTGGACCGCGCCGCGGCCGGAGTCGACCTGATCCTGATCGACGAGACCTTCGAGCCGGGGATGCACCCATCGCTCAGCGCGCGGATCCGGGAACAGGGCATCGTCACGCCGATCCTGGGCATCGTCTCGGACGCCAAGAGCGAATCGGCCCGCGAAGGCCCCCACGTCCAGGCCGATGCGTTCATCGGCAAGCCGATCTCGCAGACCGAGCTCTTCCAGGCGATCGCCGGGCTCACGTCATTGGCCGACGGCCGGGGCCTGGTCGCCAGTTCGCTCACCCCCGATCATCCTTCCTTCGGCCTGGTGGAGAGCTTCTCGCAGGACACCGGCTCGCTCGCCGACGCCCTCGACATCGCGATGAAGGCCCACTCCGTGGAGGGGTGCGTGGCGATCTGCCGGCAGCTGGCCTCCGTCGGCCCGCTCGTGGGGTTCGGGGAACTGGCCAGGATCGCCAAGGCGGTGGAGGCATCGCTGCAGTCCAGCCGCAAGACCGAATCGTCCGACGCGCCGCTCCGCCGGCTGATCGCCTGCTGCCGACGCATCAAGGCCGCGTCGCGCTGAAACGCCGGCGCACGTCCGAGAAGTCTCCCTGCGGCAACCCCGGGCCCTCCGATTGCTCGCGGCGCCGGCGCAGTCCGGCCCCAACATCCCGGTCCCGGCAATGGGACGGCATCCCGGTACCGATAGACAGTCGTTCGCGTGGCCTGCGACCGGGGAGATCGCTGTGCAGAAACCGGGACCGATCAGCACCTCCAAGCACGAACGTGGCGCCCAGAACCGCGCCAGGATCAACTCCATCCGGGTTGACCTGATGAAGCTCAACGCGCTGCTGGACCTCCTGGACGCCAAGGACGGGCAGCACCCGCCGACCAACCGGCGGTACGTCCGGTGGCCCTTCCGCCACCTGAGCGTTCCGCTCACGGTCGTGCACGTCGGTGGGTGCCGGGCGACCATCGGCGTGGCGTGCCGGAACATCTCCTGCGGCGGGTTGAGCGTGCTGCACAATTCCTACGTCTACCCCGGAAGGGCCTGCGAACTCCAGCTCCCCCACGTCTCGGGGCAGCCCGTCGACGTCGCCGGGAAGATCAAGCGGTGCAACCACCTCTCGGGGATCGTCCACGAGGTCGGCATCGAGTTCGACAAGCCGATCCGGATCGGCGACTTTGTCAACCTGGGACCCAACGCCGCGGCGTTCTCGCTCGAGCGGGTCGATCCGCAGACGCTCCGGGGCGTGGCCATCGTCGTCGGCGGCTCGGCGCTCGATCACCAGATGATCACGCACCACCTGCGCGAGACGCAGATGGCGGTGCGGACGTTCTCCGATGCGCAGGAGGCGATCACGCGCATGGCCTCGGGCGTCGACCTGGTGATCCTGGACGCGGGATTTGACGCCGAGTGCGAACCCACCTTCGTCACGCGCCTGCGCGCCGCGGGGATCATCGCCCCCGTTCTGGGCGTCGTTTCCGGCTCCGCGACCCGCCCCTCGGCGGCCAAGGCCGACGCGTTCATCTGCCGGCCGATCACCGCCGGGGTGCTGCTCCAGGCCATGGCCGAGTTCCTCTCGATGGAGGACGGCAAGGGCTTGTTCGTCAGCTCGCTCCCCCCCCACCACCCGACCATCACGCTGGTCGACAGCTTCGTCGAGGAGGTCAAGCGCCAGGCCGATGCGCTCGAAGAGGCCATCCGTTCCGAGGGCGTCGACGCGTGCCTGGAGATCTGCCAGCAGATCGCGGGGATCGCGCCGGTCGTTGGGTTCGACGCGCTGTCAACCGTTGCGCAGCAGGCCCACTCGGCCGCCCAGGGCGGCGGGTCGGTGCAGGGAGCCCTCGGTGAGCTCCGTCGGCTGGTCACCTGCTGCCGCAGGATCAAGAAGGGGCACGGCTGACCCCCGCTCCCGGCGGGTCCCGATCCCGGAGCCGGGTCGATAACCACTCCGGTGATCGCCCCGAGGCCGCATCAACGGCGCACTTGGGCCGGGTCGTCCGGGCGGAGCAGGCCATTTCCCGCCCGGAGCACCGGGGATTCACTCCGCGGACCGCTGCGCCGATGGAGTCTCTGTCCCGGTTCGACTTCGGAGGTCAGAGAAATCTCCATGAAGCCACCAAGCGCTACTCCGTCAGCCCCCAAATCCACCGGCGAACCTCCGAACCAGGGCAAGGCCAACACGGTCCGCCTCGACTTTGCCAAGCTCAACGCGCTGCTCGACGAGCTGGACCGCAAGGACATGCAGAACGCCAGCGCCAACCGGCAGTACGTCCGCTGGCCGTTCCGGCAGCTCCACCTGACGCTCCACGTGCTGCACCTGGGCGGCACCCGCGCCACCAACCGCGTCGCCTGCCGGAACATCTCCTGCGGGGGCATCAGCGTGCTGCACAGCTCCTTCTTCCATCCGGGGAGCAAGTGCGAGATCATCCTGCCCCACGCCAACGGGGAGCAGGTCGTGGTCGCCGGCACTCTGGCGCGCTGCAACCACCTCTCGGGCGTCATCCACGAGATCGGCATCAAGTTCGATGAGCCCATCCGCATCTCCGACTTCGTCGAGGTCTCACCGTACGCGGGGGCCTTCTCGCTCGAGCGCGTCGACCCGGCCTCGCTGCGCGGCACCGTCATCTACGTCGGCAATTCCGAGCTCGACCAGCGCCTGATGCGCCACTACCTCCGGGAGACCCAGATCCGGCTCCACGTGCTCTCCAAGCCCGAAGATGTGATCGCCAAGGCCCAGGGGGGCGTCGATCTCATCATCTCCGACGCCGGCGTAAATCTCGACCTCGACACCTCGATCGTTACGAATCTCCGCCGGGCCGGCGTGGTCACTCCCACCATCGTGATCCTCCCGTTCAGCTCCAGCAGCTCCAAGCCCTCGCCCGCGAGCCGCGTCAAGGCCGACGCCTTCATCACCAGACCCTTCTCGCAGAGCATGATGCTCCAGGCGATCGCCGAGTTCATCATGATGGACGACGGCAAGGGCCTCACCAGCTCCTCGCTGCCCCAGGGTCACCCCTCGGCGATGCTCGTCGAGAGCTTCGTCACCGAGGTCCAGGACCAGGCCAAGATGCTCGACGACGCCGTCAAGCAATGCCACCTCGAGAACTGCATCGCGCTGTGCCAGCAGATCGCCGGCGTCGCGCCCCTCATCGGGTTCGAGAAGCTCGCGCAGCTGGCCCGGCAGGCCGAGATCGCCGTCGCCTCGACCATGAGCATGGAAGAGTCCGTCGGCGAGGTCCGGCGGCTCATCACCACCTGCCACAACGTGCGCAGCCGGCCCGAGTAGCCACCCTCCCCGCCGGCCCGTTCACGCCGCCGACTCGCCACCCCCCCCGGGATGTCGCGTACCTGCCCGGCTCAGCCGTGACCGCGCGATGCGATCTCGGCCCAGTCGTCTTCCGAAAGCTCTCGGCGAACCTGCTCAACCGCCCGATCCAGCGTCTCGATCATGCGCCTGGTCGATGAGATCGCGTTGTCGATCGCCGACTTGCCGGTCAGCGTCTTGACCGGATCGTCCCGGCCAGCCTCGCTCAGGTAGGTTTCCGTCTGGGTCTTGGCCTCGAGCAGCCCGCGCAGCAGTTCCTCCGCGCGTCGCCGCGCTTCCACGCTGTCTCTCAAGACTTCGGTCCGGTTCATCGTTCCTTCATTCGCTCTTTGGGTTTGCCCGGAGAGCGGTCTCGCGAGCAATCGCGATCGGGTTACCGTCACAGCCGCCACGGCGGTCAGGTGCGGACAGTGTCTCACCGGGCCGAGTTGGAATCAAGCCGCCACGATCGGCATGTTCGGTCTTGAATCGGCATCCTCCCGGTTTCCATCCGGATTCGATGGCAAATCCGTCCCCAGTCCTTGTTGATCGGACTTGGGAGCAGGTATTTGTTCGGGCAGCTCGGGGATGTGCTTACGTATCGCGGAGGTCACCACGGAGCGGTCGCGGGCTGAGCGGGCGGAGCCCAGGTCGGCGACCAGAGCGGCCATGCTGAAGTCGTCTCCGAGCGGGCCGGCCCACGCGTTGATGCCGGGGTAGGGCGTCGGGCGGAGCAGTTCGGCGGCGTAGGCGAGCTGCTCGTGGAGCTTTTCTCCGGGCCGGGTGCCGGTCAGGCGGATGGGCATCGCGGGCAGATCCGGCGACCCTGGTTCGGACCCGGCGGGTTCGACGGGCTTGCCGGCCTGGTCTTCGATGCGCGGGCTGAACCCGGCAGCGCGAACGAACCTGCGAGCCAGATCGAGGATGCGGACTGGATCGCCCATGTCCAGCACGTAGACGTGCGCGGTGGGGTCGGAGGTGTCGATGGCGCCGGCCTGGATGACCAGGGCGGCGGCCTCATCGATGGTCATGAAGTAACGCGTCATGCGCGGGTCGGTGACGGTGACGGGGCCGCCCTCGGAGAGCTGGCTGGTCCAGATGGGCAGGACGCTGCACGCCGAACCCAGGACGTTGCCGAACCGGACCATGCAGAAGGCGGTGTGGGCCGAATGGGCCGGGGACCCCGGGAGCTTGTGACGGGACCACACGGAGCGGTGCAGGCCCTGGATGTACATCTCGGCGAGCCGCTTGGTGGCGCCCATGACGGAGGTGGGCTTGACGGCCTTGTCGGAGGAGATGAGGACGAAGCGCTCGACGCCGACGGCGAGCGAGGCGTCGGCGATGCTCTTGGTGCCGAAGAAGTTGTTGTTCACCGCGTGGGCGGGGTGGTCTTCCATGAGCGGGACGTGCTTGTGCGCGGCCGCGTGGAACACCACGTGGGGCTTGTGCTTCTGGAGCCACTGGAGGGTCGCCTCGGCGTCCACGACGTCGTGGAGGACTCCGGTGCGGGGCAGCCCGGGGAAGCGGGCTCCGATCTTGCGGTCGATCTCGAAGAGGGCGTTCTCCGAGCGTTCCATCAGGATGATCCGCTCGGGCTTGAATGACGCGACGATGCGCGAGATTTCCGATCCGATGGAGCCACCGGCGCCGGTGATGAGGACGCGGCGACCTTCGATTACACGGGCGACCGCCTTTCGGTCGATGCCGCAGGCGGTGCGCCCTATGAGGGCGGCGTAGTCGGGCGCTGAGGGGATGAGCGACACGGGGGCGATCGAACCGCCGCGCAGCAGCTCTTCCATCGGCTGGACGGACCGCTCGGGCACGCCGTGGCGGCGCAGGGCCGAGGAGACCCGCAGGGCGCAGGCCCTCTGGCTCGCGGGCACCGACACGATCGCGGTGATGTGCTGACCGGCGAAGGTCGCCAGGCACGCGTCGATGTGGTCGACGGTTCCAAGGATCGGGGCGTTGTTGTTCGCGGCCTCGGGGGGGTCGGCGAGGATCCAGCCGGCGATCGTCGGGGCCTCGGCCATGGCGGCCAGTTGGGCGGCGAGTTGCGAGCAGGCGGCCGAGGTCCCGATCAGCAGGACGCTGGGGGGCATGGTCGCCGGGGCCTGGGGTGGCGAGGAGTGGGTCAACCGTGGCTCCTTGGGACGTTGGGACGGGGGGTAGTGTGGGGCCGTCCATCCCCGGATTCGTGTTATCGGCACTTGCGGGATGGGGGTTTGAGCCGGTGCGAGCGAATCGGAGAGATGCGTGGGCGGGGAGGGCGGGCGAACGGTGGGTACCCGACGGTCGGGTGGGTTGCCGATACCATGCGGCGATGATTTGCCGGATTGAAGGGATGCTCGAGTCGGTCACCGGGATCGCGGCCGTTGTCTGGCCGGGGGGGGCAGCGCGGGGAGAATTCGGGCCGAGCGGACCCGGGGGAACCGGTGGGATCGCCTACGAGGTGCTGCTGCCGGCCTACCTGGCCCGAAAGCTGGCCGATCGGGTGTCGACGCGGGTTTCGCTCTTGACGCACCAGTATCTAGAAGGCCAGGGGCAGGGGGCTTCTTTCATCCCGCGGCTGATCGGGTTTGAGACGGCCTTGGACCGGAGGTTTTTCGAGCTGTTCACGACGGTCAAGGGGATCGGGAACCGGCGGGCCCTGCGGGCGCTGGAGGTTGAGCCGGCGGTGATGGCGCGGGCGATCACAGAGAAGGACACGCGGGCGCTGGTAAAGCTGCCGGAGATCGGCAAGCGGATGGCCGAGACGATCATCGCGGAGCTGCACGGAAAGGTGGATGTGTACCTGGGGACGGCGGAACTGACGGAGATCAAGGCGGGCGCGATCGCGGGGGTTGGGGTCGGGGCGGTTTCCGGCGCGCAGACCGAGGCGATCGAGGCGCTGGTGGCGCTGGGGGAGAGCCGGGGAGAAGCGGAGCGGCGGGTGCAGGCGGCGGTGACGCGGCGCGGGGGTGAGGTGTTCGAGTCGGCGGATGAGATCTTGTCGCTGGTGTATAGGGCGCAGTAGTGCGACTGCAGGCCTGAGGTCTTCCGTTTCAGTGAGGCGATCATCGAGCTCTTGCGGGGAAGAACGTCTCAGGAACCTGCCATGGAACAGCATGTTTCCATCAAAGCTGAAGAGTGCGCGGTCTATCTCGCCTCGCCGGTCGATTACGACGATTTAGTCGTGATCGTGGACCATTCAAGCGGCATGCAGTTGACACTTGTGTGTGAAGCGAGCACAGATCATCGATACGCGGTTGAGATTCCCGGGCGTATCCGCGGACAATCAAGCTGGATCATGCCGTTGGCGGAGCTTCGCGGTCTGCTCGATCGAGCAGAATTGCTGTTGCGGAATAGCCTACCCGGACAGACCGGGCGTTAATTGTCCGTCCGGTCACACGGTCGGCGATCTTGCCTCGGAGCCCAACGCATGATCGGATACTCCGGCACTCCCCTTCCCGCGAAGCTCGGTATCAAGCCCGATCACGCGGTAGTGCTCCTCAACGCGCCCTCGGCATTCGAGAGCGAACTTGACGGCCTCCCCGACGGCGCAAGCATCACACGCAAGCTGCCCAAGGGGCGCAGCGCGGGCGTGATCCTGCTGTTCTGCGCGGATCGCAAGAAGTTGGCAGCGGGGTTTGCAAAGGCGGCGAGCGTACTGATCCCCGAGGGCGGGCTGTGGGTGTGCTGGCCGAAGAAATCCTCGGGCGTAGCGACCGATCTCACCGAGAACGACGTGCGCGCGCACGGGCTTGAAGTCGGCCTGGTCGACAACAAAGTCTGCGCGGTGACGGAGATCTGGTCGGGCCTGAGGCTTGTCTATCGACTGGAGGACCGGGCCAGACTCATCCCAGCACGTTCGGCAGGCCGAGGGACTGGCGCAGGGTCGCGAGCTGCCCGAAGTGCCAGCCCTCGTGCCAGGCGGACTTGAGGATCGCGTCGATGGGGTCGTTGGCGAATCCGCCGCTCTTCTCCTTGAGAGAAACGCTCAGTTGGGGCTCGGTTGCGGAGGCGAACCAGGCGAGCAGCTTGGCGCGGTTCTGGTCGAAGGTCGACCGGATCTCGGCGAAGGCGGGATAGTCCTTGGCGCTGGGGGTGGGCTTGGCGCCGCCTCCGAAGAGCTTGGAGAAGGACTCGGGGACTTTGATGTCGGCCCCGACTTGCGAGCCGATCCAGACATCGGTGCAGGCGATGTGGCCCAAGACCCACAGCACGTGGTTGTCGTTGGGGGTGTTCTGGAAGGTGTATTTGTCCTGCGGCCAGTCCTTGAGAATCATGTCGGAGATGGTGCGTGTGAACCGCAGGAGAGAATCGGCGTGCTCGCGGGCGTTCATGAGTGGTCCTCGGTCCGGATGATGTTCCTGTGGGGGGCGCGGTCCCGGATTCGCGCCGGACATGGTAACCCGGCGGGAGGGGGTTATCGCCCCAGGGGAAACGGGCGCGATTCATGCCAAAACAGATCCCGGGCGGCCGAGGGGCCGCCCGGGAATCCTTGATGAGGAGATGAGTGGTTGGATCGATGTTCCCCGCGTAGCTACGCGGGGCGGATCCCCTCGACCCCTCAGTCTTTCGGGGCGCTCTTGCGCCGGTCTACCCTTTGGGGGCTCCCCCGAGTTGCGGCGACATTTCCGGGCTCATCGGGGATTGGGGATCCTTCAGGCTGAACGGACCTTCGACGCATGCAGGAACGCGGCACGCAACCCGAGCAGGGCACCCAACCGCCCAACCCCGTCCAGGCCCCCATCGGACCTGAGAACCCGCTCTACCCGGATCTGTACACCGAGCTGCGGCACCTGGCGGCGTCGATGCTCAGCCGGGAGCGGCGGGACCACACGCTCCAGCCGACGGCGCTGGTGCACGAGGCGTACCTGAAGCTCAGCAGGCAGGATCCTGGGAAGTGGTCGGACCGGAATCACTACCTGGCGCTGGCGGCGATGGCGATGCGGCGGATCCTCGCGGACCACGGGCGAGCCCAGAAGGCGGCCAAGCGGGGGGGTGGGGCGGCGCGGGTGGGGTTCGACCGCGCCGAGCCGGCGGGTGCGGGGCCGGTGACCGACGCCGAGCACGTCGACCCGATCGACCTTGCCGAACTCCTGGACCAGCTCGAGCGTCTGAACTCACGGCACGCGCGGCTGGTGGAGCTGCGTTTCTACGCCGGGCTGACCATGCCGCAGGCGGCGGAGATCCTGGGGATTTCGCTCCCGACCGCCGAGCGCGACTGGCGGACCGCCAAGGCGTGGCTGCGGGCGCAGCTGACCGATGGGACGCCATGAACTCCGCGGAGTACGAACTTCTTTCGAGCCTCTTCGACAGCGCGCTGGCGCTCCCGCAGGCCCAGCGCGAGCAGTTCATCAGGTCCCGGTGCCCCACCGACGACTTGCGGCGGCAACTGCGGCGGATGCTCGACAGCGACGAGCAGGCCGAGGACCTGTCGGCGAGCACCCGGGTGCTGTCCGAAGCGCTCTCGACGGCGCTGACGCCGGCGGACGACGACATCCCCGAGGCGATCGGCCCGTACCGGCTGATCAGGCAGATCGCCGTGGGCGGGATGGGGGTGGTGTACCTGGCGGAGCAGTCCAGCCCGCGGCGGACGGTGGCGATCAAGCTGCTGCGGGCGGACATCCGGGACGAGCCGCTGGTCCGACACTTCGAGCGCGAGGCGTCGATCCTGGCGCGGCTGCGCCACGCGGGGATCGCTCACGTGTACGACGCGGGGATGCTGCACACGCAGGCCGGCGCGCGGCCGTACCTGGTGATCGAGTACATCGAGGGCCGGGGGATCGATGCGTACGCGAGGGAGCGCGGGCTGGGGGTGGGCGAGAAAGTCGGGCTGCTGATCCAGGCGTGCGACGCGGTGGAGCATGCGCACTCGCGGGGCGTGATCCACCGGGATCTCAAGCCGGGGAACCTGCTGGTGACGGCCGAGGGCGCGGTCAAGGTGCTGGACTTCGGGATCGCGCGGATCGTGAGCGCCGAGCCGGCGCCGCTGCCGTCGATCCCGTCCGATGCGCGGTCGGCCCGGGGCACCACGATGACGCTCCCGCACCTGCTGGGAACGCTGTCGTACATGGCGCCCGAGCAGCTCGAGCCCGGGGGCGGGGACGTGGACACCCGGGCGGATGTGTACGCGCTGGGCGTCGTGCTCTTTGAGCTGTTGACGGGTCGGCTGCCGATCGAGACGCACGGCATGGGCCTGCGCGCGGGGATCGAAGCGGTGCGGCGTGGGAGTGCGCCTCGCATCGGCAGCATCGACAGGAAGCTGCGCGGGGATCTCGAGCACATCGTGGCGGCGGCCCTGGCGCACGATCCCGAGGCGCGGTACGCCTCGGCGGCGGCGCTGGGGGATGACCTGCGGCGGCTGCTGGAGGATCGGCCGATCAGCGCGCGGCCACCGTCGCTGGCGTACGCCTTCTCCAAGGCGGCCAAGCGGCACCGGCTGACGTTCGTGGCGTGCGGGACGGCGCTGCTGGTGCTGGCGATCGGCGGGCCGATCGTGGCGATCAGCGCGGCGGACCTGGCCCGGGAGCGCGGGGCGCGTCTCTCGATGGCCGAGCAGACGCTGGAGGCCTCGCGTCTGTACGAGCAGGCCAGCGACCTGATCCAGCGGGGGATCCAGGTGGATCACGCGCGGCGGCTCCTGGACCGGGCGGTGGCGACCAATCCGCAGTTCTCGCTGGCGTACGCCGCCCGTTCGAGGCTCGACCTGCCGTCCTGGCACGAGATGCGGCTGACCAAGAACACCGCGCGGGCCCTGGGCGCGGTGCGGGACCTGCTGACCGCGCACTCGGCGGCGGGGGGCACGATCCCGGACATCCCCGGAGAGCTGACCCAGGCGGCGCGTGAGGCAGCGCCCCGGGAGAAGATCTCCGGCGGTCGGGGGTTCCCCGATGCGCTGCAATCGGCCGGCGAGACGCTGGTGTGGCTGGGGCTGGCGCTGAGGGACTCGGCCGAAGCGGGTGATGTGAACCGGTACCTGGGCGAGGGGGCCGAATGCCTGCGGACGGCCGCGTCGAGCTCGGGGAGCGCCGAGCGCGCGACCCTGGCGCGGGCGTGGATCCACCTGGCGAGCTTCGAGAGGATCGACGCCGAGACGGCCCTGGACGAGCTGGCGGCCCTGCCGGGCTCGCCGCAGGTCGAATCGGCGCAGCGTGCCCGGGGCATCCTGCTCTCGCGGGACTACCGCCAGAAGGCCGAGCCGATCAACACGTCCGCGGACCCGGTCGCGGCCGAGGGGGCCTGGATCGCGGTGCTGCGCTCCAGCCCGTCGGACGTCGAGGCCCTCGCGCAGGTTGCCGAGGCCCAGCGAGCCCAGCGCAAGTTTGATGATGCGCTGAGGAACTACTCGCGCGCCTTCGAGCTTTCGCCGGCCGATTCGTCGCTCTGCCGCGGCAAGGCCTGGGTGCTGCGCGACGCGGGGCGGTTCGAGGAGGCGGCCGAGCAGTTCGGGAACGCGGCCAACTTCAGCACCCGGCCCGAACGCAACTGGTTCCTGGCCGGGGACTGCTTCCGGCGCGCGGGCCAGCTGGACCAGGCGCTCCTGTGCTTCAACATCCACATGACCTTCTACCCGACGGACGGGTTTGCCCTGGGCGAGTATGTCGACACGCTGATCAACAACGGGCGGGCGTCGGAAGCGCGGGGAGCCGTGGAGCAGTTCGCCTCGGCGTCCGCCGATGCGGCGCTGGTGCGCGAGTTCGAGCAGTACGTGCTGCTCAAGGAGAGCAACCCCGGCGTCACGCTCTCGCAGGTGCTCACCGGGGAGTCCGAGCAGCCGGGCCTGGAAGACGAGGACCGCTGGGTGAGGCTCGCCGACGCCTACATCAGCGCCGGGTGGTACAACGAGGCGGCCGATGCGCTGCAGTGCGCCGCCGACGATGGGGCCCGCACGCCGCCGATCATCCTGCGTGCGATCGCCGTGCACCTGCGCACGGGGGACCGCGCCAGCGCCAAGCAGACCGCCGCGGCGCTGCTCGGCCGCCAGGACATTCCCCCGGCGACCTGGGCGGGGATCGCCCGGGACCTGGACAACCTCTCGCTCAGCGACGAAGCGATCCTGGCCGCCGAGCGCGCGCACCAAGCCGACCCGGCACAGCGTCCCTACACCGACCTGCTCGCCGGGATGCTGCTGCACTGCCGGGAGACGCAGTGCCGGGACCCGCAGCGCGCGGCCGATCTGCTCGAGCCGGTCGCCAGGCAGGCCGACGCGACCGTCGCTGAACTGGACGACTACGCGGAGTCGCTGATGCGGCTGGGCCGGTACAGGGCCGCTCGCGGGATCGCCGAGCGGGCGCTGGCGATCAACGCCGACGAGCCGCGGCGGCGGCTCTGGATTGCGATCGCGGCCGCGGCCGCGGGGGAACGTGCGGTGGCGCAGGACCAACTCCGGTCGGTCGCGCAGATGCTGGACCGCACGCCGAGCGATGAGGATCGGGAGGAGCTTGTGCAATCGCTGCAGCCGTGGTACTCGCAGGCGCAGTCGCTGCTGGAGCCCGAGGACGGCGTGCCGTTCCAGTAGGCGGCTCGGTTAGACGAAGGGCCCGGGCATAGACCCCGGCGTGCTCCGATCCGCGCGGCCCGAGCTGGCGGAGCGCAGGCGAGGCATGAATCCCAAAGCCACCTGCGGGCCTCGATCCCGCGACCTGCGCTTTACAAAAGCGCTGCTCTACCAACTGAGCTAAGGTGGCGAAAAGCCTATTTTTCACGAGCGGATTTGACTTTCGCCACACCCGCCCTTGGATGGTCCTGACACCCGTTGTGACACCACTTCCGAACGGGCGTTAGGGGTCTTGAGGTGTCACGCCCGCTCGCAGACGGAGGCCAGGACATGTCCTCGGACCGCGTCAAGAGTAGCCGTTCCCTCCGCGAACCGCGATCGCCGTCTGGTCCCACGGGGGCCAAGACCAAGCCCGCCAAGCCCTACGCAGACTTCCCGCTCTTCCCCCACGCGACGGGCCGTTGGGCCAAGAAAATACGAGGCAAGTTCGTGTTCTTCGGCCCGTGGTCCGATCCCTTCGGCGCGCTGGATCGGTACACCAGCCAGCGCGATGCGCTGCACGCGGGGAGGGTCGCCAGAGCGATCACGGGGTCGGCAGCGACCATGGCATCGGCGGCAGGATCCGCGACGACGAGAAGTAGACCGACGTTCGCGCCGAACGCGAGTCCACCGCCGAGAGCAAACGCCAGCCCGCGCCGTTCGGCGAACGGCTCCGCCTCCGCGTCGAATCGCTCTTCGCCCACCACAGGCATCTCGGGGGTCGTGCGCGACGCCACCGAGGCGCTGACCCTCCGCGACCTGGTCAACCGGTTCCTCACCGCCAAGCAGCGCCGCCTCGACGGCGGGGAGATGTCGCCCAGATCGTTCAACGACTACTTCCACACCGCGTCCTTGTTCCTCTCGGGACTCGGGAAGGACCGCAGGGCCGACGACATCACGCCCGCCGACTTTGGCATGCTCAGGACCCACCTGGCCAAGGGCCGGGGTCCGGTCTCCCTGGGTGCTCACATCCAACGAGTCCGCTGCATGTTCAAGTTCGCGTTCGACGGGGGCCTGATGGATCGGCCCGTGCGGTTCGGGCCGGAGTTCGAGAAGCCCAGCCGCAAGGCGATGCGTCAGGCCCGCAACGACCGGGTGGCGCGGATGTTCGAGCCGGAGGAGATCAAGACGCTCCTGGCCAACGCGGGCGTGCAGATGGGGGCGATGATCCTGCTGGGCCTCAACGCGGGGCTGGGGAACACGGACCTGGCCTCCCTGCCGCGTTCGGCGATCAACCTGAAGAAGGGCGTGCTGGACTTCCCTCGGCCCAAGACGGGCATCCCACGCCGCGCCCCGCTCTGGGCCGAGACGGTGACGGCGGTGAAGCAAGCGCTGGCGGCGCGGCCGGAGCCGAAGGAACCGGGGACCGAGGACCTGATCTTCGTCACCCGGTACGGACGGGCGTGGGTGCGGACCAAGGCACCGGGAGCGCGGAGCAAAGGAAAGGCCCCCTCGATCGCCGTCGATTCGATCGGCCTGGAGTTCGGGAAACTGGCGAAAGCGACGGGTCTGGCGCAGCCGGGCAGGTCGTTCTACGCGATGCGGCACACGTTCCGGACGATCGCAGACGAGGTCCAGGACCGGCCCGCGATCGACATGATCATGGGCCACCAAGACGGCAACGACATCGCCACGGCGTACATCGAGCGGATCAGCGATGAGCGGCTGCGGAAGGTCACCGACCATGTGATGACATGGCTTGGATTGACAGCTCCCTGACAGCAAGTGTGGATCAAACCTGCCAGGCCGCGCCAGTTGAAATGGGCATGTGCGAGGCCCTGCGAATTCGCGCTTGCCTGGCGTATGCGATGCGTCTAGGCTCGGCAAACCACTGACGAAAGGAATCGCATGCTGCAGACGGAATTGCTCATGGAGATCGTCAACGACGCAATCCAGACGCTGGACGAGCTCGCGCCCCACGGACGCGATATTCGACTCGATAGCACCATTGGCAAAGGGATTGCAACGGGATTTGAGTTTCGTGTGACCGGTGGCGGCGATCGCGTCACGAAGGAGGCGTTCGAGGATCTCGCGCGATCGGTTGGGATCGTCCTTCAGGAATGGCTTCCACCCCGCATGAGTGAACACTGCCAGGCTTGGTCAAGCCCCGAGTTTGTGTTCTTTGAGGCGCTTATGACCTGGGCGCGCGCCCGAGGAGAGGGTGCATCGAGCGAGGTGTACTACCGGAGCCTCTATGACCCGATCAGAGCTGCAAAGGGCCTGCTGAGGTTGATGAAGTCAGAATTGCGTCTGCAGCAAGTACGCGATCAGGCGCCCGCGATGCAGGCCCGTCCGAAGGATCCAAGCGTCAGTGCCGAACCTGATGACTTGATCTCCCGGGTTGATGCCGCGGAGATCGTTAAGTGTTCAGAGCAGACCATTCGGAATCGAATCAAGAGTGGGATACTCAAGACATACGGACCCCACGGACGAGTGAGCAAGAAGGAAGTCGAGGAAAAGCGGTTATCTCTTCGTCAACGATCCCACGCAAGGCCCGCCAAACCAAAGCGAGCGCCGTTGGTGCGAGTCAAACAGTCAGATAGCAAAGCGATGAATGTCAAATAGCACGATAACCGGAGCGCCAACGGCTTCCCTTTAGTTCGCATTGGGTCATCCTCAATGGCATGACAACGCCGGAAGGGTCACGAGCATCGATTGAGCGGCGGGAGTTTGCCCTTGGAAGTGAGGAACTGCTGCCGCTCGCACTCGCGGTGAAGTGGCTGCCGGCACGGAGCCGAGGCAAACCGGCGCATCAAGCGACCCTATTTCGCTGGGCCTCTAAAGGGCTCCACGGCATCAAACTCGAGATCGTTCAGGTCGGCGGCACCAAATGCACGAGCCGAGAGGCGTTGCACAGGTTCTTTGCTCGTCTCACATCCGTCGCTTCTATTGTCGAAGGGGACGGTGGAAATGTCTGAGGCGTGGCTCACACCCGCCCAGATCGCGTCTTCTCGGCGCATCCGCCCGCAGAAGGTCCTGCGGTGGATCTGGTCGGGACAACTCCGTGCCGTGAACCTGGCCGAGGATCCGTCCGGCAGACCTCGATGGAAAGTCTCGGCTTCGGCACTGGCAGATTTCGACGAGGCGCGGTCAAACCGCGTCGTCGCGTCATGTCGCCGTACATCGCCATCAGCCCGGTCCCGAAACAACGACGTCCACGAATTCTTTTGAAAGGTTGCCAGTCATGGAAGCCATGGACGAGCGTGGTGTTCCGACCAGCTTACGCGTATGCCCTTTGAGAGTCCGCCTCGCCATGTGCTGTCTGGCCGCCCGCGGATTGTGGGCCGAGCTTGCACCGCTCCTGCGTCGCGCTGAAGGGCAGCGACTCCGCCTCACGAGGAAGCAGATGGCACGTCTCGTGGGCGCCGAAGCCGACGAGCTCTCGACGCTGGTTTCCGAACTCGCGCGGGCGTGCATCGTCGAAGTCCAAGAGACAGAAGAGGAGATGGTTCTAGCCGCCGCCGCCTGCGCGTCTGAGCCTTCACGTGCAAGCCCCGATCGTGAAGAGAAACTCGCGTCCAAGCGGCTGCGACAGCGGCGCTATCGGCAGAGAAAGCGTGGATCCGGTGAATCCGGTGACTCTGCGGCCCTATCCACGCCTCGGTGTGAATCAGTGCGAGCAAGCGCCACGGGTGGCGCGCCACGCGTGGCGCCACGCGCGAATGCGCACGACGGTGAACCGACGCTACCAGCTAAGAAGAAACAAGAAGACCTGAATGGTAAGAGAGATTCTTCTTGTTCTTCTGATCCGACCGGCGGGATCCTGAGGCATCCAGCGCCACGCGTGACGTGGGACGAACGCACCGGATGGGGACCAATACCTCCGGCGATACGAGAGGGCTGGAAACGAGCCTACCCAAACTGCGATCATGAATCGGAGCTAGACAGAGCGAATTCGTGGATGCTGTGCCACCCGGAGAAATGGCAACCGGGATGCAAAGCACCCTTCCTCGATGCATGGATGTCTAATAGCGAAAGGAAACCCGATGTCGCACGCGCCACCAAAGTCCGTTCGCCCGGCCTGGCTGATGGAGGTCATGCAGCGGAAGGGTCTCAGCGCGGCAAGTCTCGCGCTGGCGGCGAACCCGCAGAATGGGATCAATTGCCGACCGAACGGATCGGCTGTATCGCCTCCGGGGCCCACTCTCGACCAGATCAACCGCCGTGCCCAAATCCCGCTCAAGTTCATGCAGGATCCGCGAGCATCGGATCATCCGTGGTGGGAAGCGGCTCAAAAGGCGCATGATCTCCTCCAGCTTGGCGGCATCGCCTGTCTGCATGGGGCTTGCGGGGTTGGAAAGACTCACCTGGCCTGTCGCGCGATTCGCACACTGTGGTCGGAACGGAAGGGCCGGTACGAGACGGCTCTCTCGATCGCGCGGACAGTTCAGCAGACCTTTCGGCCCGATGCGGTTGAAACGGAGCACGATGTAGTCACTCGATTCGCCCGCCTTGAAATGCTTGTCATCGACGACTGGCACCTCCTCAAGCAATCCGCATTCGATCATCGCGTGTTCTCTGACCTGATAGATACGCGCTACGCCAATGAGCGGCCGACCCTCATCGTGCTCAATGCAGATTCATCAGAGATTGCTGCGATGCTGGGACCGCAGATCGTCAGTCGCTTGAAAGAGCTAGGCAGAGTGTTCCACTGCGAATGGCCGAGCTTCCGCTCACATCCCTCCACTGGGGGAACCTGACGATCTCAATGCGGCGATCTCGTCATGATCATCGCGGAGCGAAGTGCGATGCATTGAGCGAACTCTCGTAGCCGGTGGAGCTGGCCGAACTCGCGAGGGGCATAGCCGGTCAGGATCCTGGCGAGGTGCGCCGGGGGACCGCACGGGTGGCCATGCACTCAAATTCACGGGTTTGAGGGGGAGCCCCATCGGGGGATCATCCCGCCCAGATCCCAGGAGTTCCGAGCCGTGTTTGAAGCAGTGAATCAAGGCCCAGACACGGATCACCGGGCGTGCCCGCACGCCGTCGCAGCGTGGCCGTTCGCTGGTGCAAACGCCATCGTAAATCCCGCCTTCGGCGTCGTAACTGCGGGTGGAAGGTTTGCACGCCGTCCTTTGGCTCAACCCGCGGGCCGCCGATGCACCTTGCGAGGTGCACCGATGGGACGACGCGGGCCAAAGCCAAAGACGCCGTGGGAACTGCGGGCCAGCGGTAGCTGGCGGGCGGGATTGCTCGATCACGCGGTGAAGGCAGAGCCCGGTGCGCCGCCGTGTCCTCGGTGGCTCGATCCCGACGCGAAGAAGGCGTGGCGCTGGCTGGCCCAGCAACTGGCCATCATGCGGGTGCTCTCCAAGGCCGACCGCACCGCCATGATGCGGTACTGCCAGACCTTCTCGCGCTGGAAGAGGGCCGAGATGTTCCTCCAGAGGTACGGGCACACCTACCCGCTCAAAGACCAGGCCGGGAAGGTCCGGTGCTTCATGGCGTTCCCCGAGGTGAACATCGCCGCGACGCTGGCGCAGCAGCTGGGGCGCCTCGAGCAGGAGTTCGGGCTCACGCCCGCGGCGCGGTCTCGGCTGTGGCCCGAGTCAGCGCCCCCGGTCAACGACGAAATCTCCCAGCTGCGTCAGAAGTTCTTCGGCACGCCGCAGCCGTCCATGTCGATGCTGCCGCCGGGCGCGGGGGCGGGGGCGGGGGCGGCGCGATCGGGGGTGCGGAAGCGGTCAGGCGGAGATCACGGGACAGGCAGCCCGGGAGGAGACGAATGAACCTCCCACGAACGTCATCGCGCGGCGGGTGCCATGAAGACGGCGTGGTGGGAGAACTCCTCCCTGGAGCTGTCGACGGTCCTGGTCTCCCAGCGCTCGGTCTTGGTGGTCAAGGTAGATGTTGATGCGCACTGCCTGCGCCATTCAAAGTACAGCTCTGGGCCGCTGCGGAACGCGTTGGTTTCGGTGTTCGGGGATCGCACCGTGGAGCAAGTCCGCCGGCGTCTGGTAATCCCCGCGGTCGATCTGACCCGGGGTCAAACCATTGTGTTCAAGACTCCGCATCTCCCAAACATGGATCGCGATCGCCATTTCAATGTGGTCGACGTGCTCATGGCGACGACGGCAGCACCGACGTACTTTCCGCACGCCGCCATCCACTCGGGCAGTGCTTACTGCGATGGTGGACTTTGGGCCAATAACCCGTCGGCAGTCGCTCTCGCTGAGGCATCACGAATCTGCGCCGAATGCCGACGTCCGGAACTGGATCCAGAGTTCACGCCGAACAATCTATGGATGCTCTCGGTCGGCACCGGCTTGGCTCCCTACGACATCTCGCCCCCCGCCCAGGAGCGCGATGGACTCATGTTCTGGAGCAGCCGCATCTTCGATGCGATAGGTGCCTCTCAATCGCAGGGAATGGGCTTCCTAACCCAGTTTCTCCTGCCCGCCACACAGTACACTCGCGTGGACTTCAACATACCTGGAGGGGATTGGAAACTGGATGCCATCCACTGCCTCGACCGCCTTACACACCACGGCCGAGAGCAAGCCGAGAAACAGTTCGAATCGGTCCGTTGCCGGTTCCTCGATCGGCCGGCTCCGCTATTCCAAGCGTTTCCATCGACGCGCCCCAGCAGATGAGGAGGCTCGCACCTCACCGCTGGCGACAAGTCTGCCATAGCACCTCACGCCCTTCGAGTTCGTTTGGCCGATGAGAAACCCCAGCCTTCGCCGGGGTTGCTCCACCAGTAGATTGCCATCCTGGGTCAGCGGCCCGTGGCCTCGAACGTCCCGCGTTCAACCTTACGGAACCGGGCCTCCTTGCCCTTGGCCGTGATCTCGCGGAACATCGCCGCGTACAGCGTCGCCTGCGGTGTCTTCCCGCCCGGGCTGGTCCAGAGGCCCGCCGCAGCCATGACCTCGATGAGTTCCTTCACGTTCATGGGCTTCTTGGCCTTGGCCAGGACCTGCGCGGCCGCATCCAAGGCGCTCATCCGCTTTGCCTTGAGCTCCTTCGCGGACTTGGCGGCCTTTCCTGACCTGGGTCCCCTGCCGCCCGCCGCCGTCTTGGTCCCGGCGGGGTTCTTCTTGCGGGCGTTGATCTCCGCCAGCGCCGCCTTGCGGAGGCGGTCGGTCCGGGCTGCGCCCTCGGCGCGGGCGGCGCTCTTGGACATGCGGCTCTTCGAAGTCTTCCGGGCAGGGTGCGTCTTGGTCTTCTTCGACATGGCAATCTCCTTCGTTGGTTGCGGACCCCGCCGCACGTCGCGGCAGGCCGGACACATGACGCCCCGGTAATCGGCGGATTGGAAGGCGAGGGGAGGAAATCTCGGAGAGATTCCAGGGGTGCCGACGCGGGGCCCTCCCCCCCACCCACCACTCCCCGCCACGCAGACCTCCAAGGGATCATGCTTCATCACTTCAAGGCGGTAGGCCCTGACCCGTCATCCCGTCCCACCGGACCCAGCATCAGGAAAGTGGCGCTCAGTGGGATTGGCGAGTCAGAGCCGAAACCCCGCCTTCGGCGTCGTAATCGCGCGTGCGAGGTTCGCACCCCGTTCCCGGGCCGGACCCGCGGGCCGCCGATGCACCTGGCGAGGTGCACCGATGGGACGACGCGGGCCAAAGCCAAATACGCCGTGGGAACTCAGGGCCAGTGGGAGCTGGCGGGCGGGATTGCTCGAGCACGCCGTGAAGGCGGAGCCGGGCGCGCCGCCATGCCCGCGCTGGCTCGATCCCGACGCCAAGAAGGCGTGGCGCTGGCTCGTCCAGCAGTTGGCCATCATGCGGGTGCTTTCCAAGGCCGACCGCGCCGCCATGATGCGGTACAGCCAGACCTTCTCGCGCTGGAAGCGGGCCGAGATGTTCCTCCAGAAGTACGGGCACACCTACCCGCTCAAGGACCAGGCCGGGAAGGTCCGCTGCTTCATGGCGTTCCCCGAGGTGAACATCGCCGCGACGCTGGCGCAGCAGCTGGGGCGCCTCGAGCAGGAGTTCGGGCTCACGTCCGCAGCGCGGTCTCGCCTGTGGCCAGAGTCAGCGCCCCCCGTCGACGACGAGATCTCCCAACTCCGCCAGAAGTTCTTTGGCTTGCCGCACCCCTCCATCCCGGCGCTGCCGTCGGGGAAGGGCGCGGGGGCGGCGCGATCGCGGGCGTGGAAGCCGTCAGGGGATCACGGGACAAGCAGCCCGGAGGGAGACGAATGAGCGTCGCAGGAACGTCATCGCGCGGTGGGTGCCAGGAAGACGGCGTGGTGCGAGAACTCCTCCCTGGAGCTGTCAACGGTCCTGGTCTCCCACCGCTCGGTCTTGGTGGTCAGGTCCACGTCGCGGGTGCGACCGTCCGGGCCCTTCACCGTTCCGGTCGTGCGCGCGGTGTCCGTCACGGGGACGCGGTAGGTGGACTGGTACGGCACCCAGCCCGACGAGTGGGAGTCCCACAGGACGCGCGTCGCGCCGATCGAGCGGGCGAACACCTCGAGCCCGCCGTCTTTGCAATCAACGTCCTCGCTGAACAGGCTGGTTCCAAGACGAATCCATCCGGGCTCGGGGTCGCCGTACATCTCGTGGACGCGCACGGCGGTCAGATCGACGGGCTGGTCGGCGGCGAGTGGTTGGAGGCGCTGGCCCTGGTAGTGATCCTCCCAGGGGTTGGACGTCTGCCACGGCGGCGCACAACCTCCCAGCAGAACGCTCAGAGCCAGGACGCCGCACGCGGCGCTGGCGGGAGCGGGGGCGGGACCTGGGATCCGGGGGTGGCAAAGGGGTTGGTGGCGTTCCATCCCCAGACGTTACCAACGTCAACCGCGCGGCACCTTGGGCGTACCAGTGCCCAAGAACGGCCCCCGTCCCCCCACGTCCCGCCCACGGCCAAGACGAACGGGAACTCCCCTGGCAGCGCCCGTGCTGCCGTCCTTCGCGCACGTCCCGCCCTGGGCGTGGAGGCGGCCGCAGGCCGCCGGACGCCCGCTTGGGGGGCGGCCAGGGCGCGCGCCGAGCCCGAGGGGGGATGGGGGTCTGATTCCTACAGAGTCCCGAAGGGACCGACGCGGGGCCCGCAATTTTTTCCTCCCCAGGATTTACGAGAGGGGATGGGAGCAAGGTCGCGCAGGGCCCGGCATGAGGCCGGAGCCTGATTTACAGGCCGTTTGAACACAATCACAGCACGGAGGCTTTGAGAATGAACATCCGTAATCGCATCAAAGAGCTGCGCAACGTGAGCGCAACTGAGCTTAAACCCAGCGCCCGCAACTGGCGCACGCACCCCAAGGCCCAGCAGGACGCACTGCGCGGTGTGCTGGCAGAGATCGGCTTTGCCGACGCGGTGCTGGTTCGCGAGCTTGAGGACGGGTCCCTTGAGCTTATTGACGGGCATCTGCGGACCGAGGTCATGGGGGACGCCAGCCCCGATCTGCTCCACGTGTCCAGGATCAAGAGCTTCTGCTCGGGTGTCATCCTGCGGTTGGCCGCCGCTGCCTCCTCCGGCAGGACCAGCCGCTTGCCGGGCCTGGGGCCCCGCCCCGAGAGCCGCGCGGTCCCGGCCCCGAACGGGCGGGGATTGAGCGGCAGGTGCGTTCCCACGTCGTGCTCAGCGTCACCACCGCCGGGCACGGTGAACGCTTCGTCTTCGAACTCGTCCTCGAACACCTCGGAGCCCCCGGGCCTTGGTGCCGCGAACGCGCCGTCCACCGCGCCCGCGTGAGAAGGCGAGCCGGGGAAGGAAGGGGCGGTGCTGGACGCTGGCACAGACGCGGGCGTGACGGCTTGAGGATCGCTGGGCGGACCGCTTAACGCGGTTACCGGGGACTGGGGCGGCGCGACCGCCGGGGCGGCCCCGTCTCCGCTGCGCTGCGACGGGTCCACCCCGGCGGTGGTGCTGGTGATCGGTTCTGACATGACGGATCTCCTTGCTGCGGAGACCCACCAATATGTACACCTGACTCAAGCCCAATCCTGGCAGAGATTACGGGGAGCTAGACAGGGGTGCCCGCCAACGGTGTCGCGGCGATCATTAGCGCCGCCGCAAGTGCAGCATCGCAGCAGGCCGCGACCATCGCCGCCGCCGATGAAAGCGTCCGCACCTCGCGCCAAACGGTCGATCGCCTGACCCGGGTTGTGCAATCGGGAGCGGCGACAGAACAGCAGATCTCTCAACTCGCTTCCGCGCGTTCGACCTTCGCGTCGGCCCACGCAAGCCGCAGCTCGGCGCTCGACGCGGTCTTCGCCGCCGCGTCGGCGGTGATGAACCAGTCACAGCGCCGGATCGCCACCAACATCCGCGCCAACCACGCCTGGGGATTGGCCGTCCATCACCGCGCCGCCGAGAACATGACCGAGGTCCAGTGGGTCGCGCTGCGAGACGCGATCGGATACCAGGACGGCTGCTCGCGCCTGGGCGAAGAGGTTCCCTCAGCTGCAACGGCGGCGATCGCTGAGTCCGAATCGGTCACCGACGTTGCGGCCGCCAAGAGCAGCCATGCTTCCAACGCAGGCACCGTGGCGACCGCGTGGAACCAGGCCGTGGCAGGAGGCTGACGGATGGATGCATCCTGCGTTCGACGAGCGCGAAGTCAGCATGAGTCTGCATGCGAGATTCGCGCTTCGACAGATCAATGAACAAGATATCGAGGTATCACGGATGAATGACGACGGCTCGACGGCGCAGCGCAAGCATGCCCAAGCCGGTGACGCCGAAGGAACTAAGGCCGGCAGCCGGCACGGTTACCCGGAACGGCATCGCGTCTGGTATGGTCAGGTTCGCATCGATCAGGTCGCCAGTGGCTTCGTCAACATACATCGCCTGAGCGAAGACCATCCGGAGAGAACCGGCCCCTTCCGCAACTGGAGTCACCGTGAAATGAACGAATCGACCTGGTGAGACGATCTGGAAGGCCGGGTCCGACGACGCGGTAGCAAACGAAGCGTCAACGAGCCCCAACCCAGAAATCGCCAGGAAGTCAGTTGCGTCCCAGGTCGGTGTCGGCACAATTTCGCCTGCAGCCACAGCGTTGCTTGAACCCAGAAGACTGCTCTCAAACTCCACCGTCATGCCGGCAAACACGAGCGGGTGCGGTAGTGCCGCTTCATTGATCCAAACAGACACCGTTTCTTCCCGCCCTATCTGCCAATGGGCAGGATCTGAAGATGTTTGAAACGCAAATCCCGCCTTCGTCGATGGAGTCAACAGCCCGATAGCGACCAAGGCCCACGGAACGAGCTTGCCTGCTGTTGCCACGTCGAGTTCTCCCCATCAGCTGACCTGGAACGGTCAATCCGTGCGGAGCATATTCGGACGTGCTGTGACTCGGGTTCCTCATTCCGCCGGGATTGCTTTCAGTGGCGAGTCTCCCTTACGCCGCTCTCCAAAGTAACTTATCCGCCACCGTCCGGTTCGATGTTCTCCATGCTGTCGTCGACTTCGCTCAACGATTCGAATCCAGAACCTGTCGAAATACCCAGGCCGACGACAATCGCGGCTTCTGTTTCGCCGTAGTCCACACTGAAGGCCAGCCCGGAGGGCGGATCGACGACTTCGACACTGCCAAAGCTGCCGGTCCAACTGCTGTACTGGAAGACGCCGTACCGGTCACCGGCTTTGGGAGCAAACCCCTCCGCGAAGCGAACGCGGAGCATCCCGCCGAAGCCGAAACTTGTCGCGTACAGGGACGGCGGTGGGCCGTCGGAAATCGTCACCTCCGTTACCGCGCTCGCGCCGATCGTCATAATGCCCGACACATAGGTGTCCGCCCCAGCGTTTACCTCCAGCCGACCCTCGTGCATGAACGTCGTGACGTAAGCCTGCAGAGTGCTCCCGGTCTGCAGCGTCATCGTGCCGTGATTGCGGAACTCCTTCATCCCGCTGATGTACCCATACGCGCCGGACGCGACCGTGGCCGATCCTTCCAGCGTCACCACGGCCTGAGCTGAAGACGAGTAGATGTAGAAGCCGCCATAGATCTCGATACCTGCACCGATGTTGAAGTCCGTCGATCCCGTGCCGATGTTTGCGTATCGCCAGCTTGTCCCGTCGACCCACCCGGTGATCAGCGATCCATCGCCACTGATCCCGCCGCCGGCAGCAAAGATAAGGGTGCCGTAGCCGCGCATCTGCACCGTGCGGTTCACAGTCAGCGGACCGGTGACGTTCACAGTCGAAAACTCCGAGACGTCAACATCAGCGTCAAGAACGACCGCTTCGAGCGCCACGCTGCCTGCCGACACCGTCACCACCTCGCCGCTCATGGACCGAAGCGTGCCGTTCCTGACATTCGCCCCGCCGGAGAGTTCCAGCACATACGCGTCGGCGTCCAGATCAAGCACTTGCCCATTGAGGTCGAGCGCCGACTTGATCACCAGCCGCCCCCAACCACCGGGCTGGATCCGGCCAGACAGGAAGCTCATGTTCACCGCGATGCCGAGCGATAGCGTCCCACCCTCCAGGGAGAACGTGCCCGCTCCCGACAAGGACGTCGTCACCTGCACGTTCCCGCCCGCCACGACCCGTGCATCGACTCCCATGGTGATTGCGTCCACGGTCCCGTCGGCCAGGACAAGCCGCCGACCGTCGGTTGACGTGACCACCGCCGCTCGGATAGTCCCGCCTTCGAGACGAAGATCGCCGGTTCGGCCCTCCGACAGCGCCAGCTCGCCCCCGCCGGCATCCAGCGTCCCGGTGAGCGCGACCTGGCCTGTGCCCGTCCGCACGATCGGGTTGAATTGCGCGAGGGTCACCGTGCCCCCGAGCCTCAGGAGGCCACCGTCTCCCACACGCACCGCCGTTGAGGTGGCCCAGGCGTCGATGAGCGTGAGCGTCGCGCCCTCCGCGAACAAGTCAACCAGCAGGTCCGCATCCTCGATCGCCAAATGTTGACCGGCCGGCACCGTGTACGCATCCCCCGTCGTCGTCGCCATCGAGCCCTCGAAGATACGCCCGCCGGCGAGGTACCAGTCGCCCAGAACCGCATCGGTCATTAGTACGCGGCCCGTGTTATCGAGCACGCCCGTGAAGCGCACAAAGCCGGGGTCTGCGTTGACCTGCCCGAGCGAATCGACGGTAAACCGACCGGCGAGTTCGACCACGGCACCGGAATTACCGTGTAGAACGCCTGTGTTCGTGATCGTGCCGGCGACCGTCACGCGCGAACCAGCATCGGCCTGTATCGTGGCCCGGTTGGTCAGGAACGCCGGCCGGATCGAAAGCCCCTCACCGGACGCCGCAATCACGCCGTCGTTGGCGAGCGTCGTGTAGTTGGATGTACCCGACAGGCCAAGCAACCCTGACCCCTGGATGGTGATCCCGCCGCCGATCGTAATCGTGCGCGTTGAGTCGTACCATGACACGCGCGCGTTGTCGCCAATGCCATTAAGCGAGATGGTACCCGAGCCGGCGATTGACTGGTGCCCGCTAGTACCAAGATAGAGCGTCGTCTGCGTGGAGCCCGCGTTGATCGCGAGCGTCCCGTTGAGCACGAGGTTTGAGTATAAATACACGGACGAGCCCGGCTCAATCGCAGTGTCTCCTTGCAGCGTGACGTTGGACAGGGAAACCGACTTGATCCGCAGCAACTGGCCGGCGGCTACGTCGAGCATGACGGAGTTGACGGTCGCGGTTTCGACTACCCAGCCGTCCCCGACGGCCAAGTGAGTTGATCCAGGGTCGACGGCAGGCCCATCGACTGCCGCCGCGAGCTCCGAGGCCAGCGGCACCGCGAGGTTTGACTGCGGGATGGGAGTCTTGGCGATGGTCGCGCTCGACCATGACATGCGGAGCGTTGCGGTCAGCCAGGCCTCGAAGTACTCAACCCGCAGCCTATGACGCTGTCCTGCAATGAGCGTGACGACGGCCGTGTCTTCTGTCTCAGGGTGGGAGGTGTAGTTGTCGATGACCAGCACGTCGTCGACGTACACCCGGACTCCGTCATCGCTGAGCGTGTACAGCGTGTACTCGCCTGTTTCGGGCGCGACAATCGCGCCGGTGAAGACCGCCGCCCAGTCGTCGTATCCGGCGTAACCCGGTCCGTTTCCCGTGCCCCATCCGAAGTTGACTTGCGGCGTGATCGTGGTGTATCGCGTCCCGGTCGCGTCCAGGTTCTGGAACGTTGTCATGAGGAGGCCTGACGACGAAATCGACTTGGTCGTCGCGGACACCGACGCGAACGAAGTTCCAACGCCGTACTCGTTGTACGACCGCACGCGGTAGTAGTACGTCACGAGCGGGGACACGGTCTTGTCGTAGAACTCCTGCTCGGTCGCGGCCACGCGGGCGATCTCGACAAATCCCGAACTCGACGACAGCGATCGTTCGATCACGTACCCCGCCGCCCCCGGTACGCCCGAACCCAGCATGACGCCGATCCAGTCCGAAGACGAGCCGACGATTGAGGCCCCGGGCGCGTACAGCGGTTCGGTTGTCAACGTGCCGCGCAGGCGCATCTCGCTCGCCGTGCGAATGATCGTTCCGATGCTCGCAGGCGAATAGGTGCCTTCGAGCGTGATTGTCGAATCCGTCGCGATAACCTGACCGAGGTTCTTCCATCGCGTGCTGCTCGACCCCAGCGTGAGCGTCGCTCCCGTCGCCGTGACCACCGCGTTGTTCACGAAGTTGCCGCCCAGCGTGAGAGTCGCCCCCGAGGGCACCACTAGGTCCGAGTTCAGTGAGAACGATCCCAGCAGTGAGAGCACCGCTCCGGGGTTCAGAGGCTCAACTACGCCCAGCTGCCCCTGGAGACCTTGGACGGTCAGTCGGCTCGTTCCGGCGACACCTATCCGGCCAAATGACGTCGAAAGCCCACCGTCGATCACGACCGACAGCAACTGCGAAGGAACATCTGCCACGATCGTGCCGAGCAGCGTGATACGGGCACTGGAACTGTCGTATACGGAACCCCGGCCGCGGATGACGACATCCGGTCCGATGATGGTCGGACCTTCGCCGTTCGATGCAAAGACAATTGCTCCTCCCCCGCTCGCATCGCCGATTTGGATCTCGCCCTGTCCAAGCAAGTCCCCAAAGCCGTGTACTCTGAGGTAACCGCCGCCATTGGCGCCGTAGAGCCTGATATTGGCGGCTAGATCGATCCACCCAGCGATATCCAAAGACCACCCGCCGGTCACTGTGATGTCCGACACGAGCCGGACCCCCGCAAACGTTCCGTTCTGAATTGCCAGTTCGTACCCCGCCGCGGTCGCCACGGTTCCGCCGTCGATCGTGCCTCCCGCGAGCACCCACGAACCCAGCGCCGCGTCCAGCAGCAGTGTGGACGCGTCGTTCAATAAGGTACCGGTCAAGCGCACGGTACCGCCGGTCCGCACGAACGTGCCCAAGTCGGCCCGGGCGAAGGTTCCTCCGAGATTGAGCGTTCCGCCCTTCAGGCTCAGCGTGGAATTGTTGTCCCAGGACCCGACTAGCGAGAGCGTCGTCAGGTCCTCGATCTGAAGGCCTCGTATGATTTTCGCTGAATCGATCGTCAAATCCCAGCCGCTCGGCAGGATATACCCGAAAGTCGCCCCCATCACCTGACCGCCCCAAACGCGGCCGCCTACCACGGACCAATCCCCGATTGTGTTCTGAAGCACTATCGTTTGGTCGCGGTTGTCGATGGCACCCTTGAGCGTGACCGTGCCAGCCGTCCTGTTGAATGCTCCTAAGTTTGACCAGGCGAAAACGCCGTCGATCACGGTCGAACTCACGGTGGCGTTGATCTGGCCGGAGTTCAGCCACGACTTGCCCGCCTCGCCGATCTGCAACTGGCCATTGGTTACCGAGACGGTGGACAGGTTCGTCCATGACCCCCGGAGGTTGATGGTCCCCCCACTGGTGGACAGCGGCTCGTTGATGAAATACCCAGTGCCGTAGACGGTCAGCGACGACGCGCCCGACAAGGTCACCACGCCCAGCGACCCGGTGCGATCGTTGAGAGTCGCCGTCGCGCCGCCGTTCAGCGCGATGGACCCGCCGTTGCTGTACCCGCTCCCCGAAGCCGTGAGCATGCTCCCCGCCCCATCGATCTTCACGACGCCCAGCGACCCGGTGATTCCCGAAACCGTGAGCCGCCCGCCACCGGTCGCGGACATCTCTCCGGTGTTCAGGAATGTCGCGAACTGGGCGACCGTCAGCGTTCGGGTCGGCACATCGGCCACTACCTGGCCGCGCAGGTCAAGCGTCGACCCCGTCGTCGAGTTGGCATACACCGACCCATTGCCGCGCACTGTAACACCAGCCCCGATTCTGAGTGTGGAGTTGCTCTGGTAGAGGTATGCCGTGGCCGATCCGGTCGCCGTGCCCAGGACCAGTTCGCCCGTGCCCAACAGCTGGTTCAGGCCGCTGCTGTAGAAGTACATCGTTCCCGACACGGCGCGGAAAGTCGCGCTGGCAAGGGTCACGGTGTTCAGAAGATAAACCGTTCCCTCGCTGCGAGTCTCCATCGCAAGCGTCAGAGTGTCCAGTGTGCCGTTCTTGATGACGAACACGCCGGCTGGCTCGCCCTGGAGCGTGCCGTTGAGGATCGTTCCGCCTTCGAGCCGCCATGCACCCATGGCGCCGCCGGTGGTCAGGGCGCCGCCGCCGAGGTTCAGCGTAGTCGCCAGCGCCACTGCTGCGCCTGTGAAGTCCACCGTGCCCAAGCTGGCAAGGCCGATCGTGCCACGCAGCCACACTGCAGCGCCGGCCGCGTGAATCTGCCCCACGTTGGACCACATGTCGGCCGCCGCATACCCCAGGCTCAGCGTGGTGCCCGGGTCGGCGGTGAGCGTTGAGCTGTTCGTCCACGACCCGCGCAGTTCCAGCGTCGCTGCGCTGCGCACGGTGGTGGCCTCACCCAACGCGTAGTTTGAACCATTGAGCGTGAGCCGCGAGGAAGTTCCCTCGACGGACAGCGGGCCCGCCTGCCCGCCCATGTTGCTGATAGTAACGACGCCGCCGCCGGTGACCGCCACGCCGCCCGTCGGCCGCACATTCGATCCCGAGACACTCGCGGTCGATCCCGTGCCATCCACCGTCAACAGACCCAGCACGCCAGGTATGCCGCTGAGATACAGGTCTGCGCCTCCGCGGACATCGAGCTTGCCCATCATTGTGAGCGACTGAGCGCTGAAGCTCATGTAGTCCGAGCCATTGAGCATGATGTCGCTCTTGACGGTCACCGCAGCCGAGTTGTAGTTGTAGACATACCCGCGGCCCTTGATCTCGATACCCTGCTCGAAGGTCACCGCACGGTCGCCCGAAGAGTTGTACCCGGTGTACACCGTCCCGGTGCCGGCGGCGTCGCCGAGCACGATCTGACCGTCGCCCGTAATCGTCTGACCGGTGAGGTACGCGGTCCCTAGTACAGCCAGCGTGGAATCGATCCGCAGCCCGCTTTCCACCACCAAACTCTTGGACTTGGGCAGCACAGTCGCGATCCCGAGCGTCATAGCCCGCAGCGTTCCCGTGGTCTCGACAGTCAGGTTCGCCGTCGGCCCACCGGTCAGGATGCCTGTCGAGATCAGGCCGCCCGCCAGCATCCACTGGTCCGGCCGGTCTGTGAGGTCGAACGTCGCCCCGCCGAGCAGGAAGGTGCCCGTCACCCGCACGGACCCGTCGCCCGTGAGCAGCGCGATCGAATCGGGCGTGAATGTGCCGCCCAGCGACGCCGTACCGCCAGCAAGCTGCGTTTCGGCGGACATCACCCATGCGCCGTTGAACGCCAGCGCGGTGCCCAGCGGGACCTTGACGGGCGACAACAGCGTCGCGCCGTCCAGCACCAGGTTCCATCCCCACGGAAGCATGAACGCCGATGAACCCGACGTGAACACGAAGCCCGACCTGATCGTGCCTCCCGCGACGCTCCAGCCGGACATCAGTGTGTCCAGCTCGACCGTGTTGCTCGCATTGAGCAGCACGCCACTGAACGTCACCTTGCCACCGACGTGGTTGAGGACACCCAGGTCCGCCTTGGTGAACTCGCCACCGAGCACCAGCTCACCCGATGCGAGGGTAATCGCCGCCGCGTTGGTCCACCGGCCGCCGAGCGAGAACTTAGCCGCATCGTCGATTGTCACCGGTTGCGTTACGGTGTACGTGCCGCCCGTAAAGACCAGCGAGCCCGCAGCGCCGATCAGGATCGGGCCGACCGTACCGGCCATGTCCGCTTCGAGTTGCGCTCCGTTGCCGACGAAGACGTTTGCCGCCTCGAGCACCGTTCCGGTAACGACTTTCAGGAGGCCCGCGCTGTCCGCTCGCACCTGGCCCTGCGCCACGAGCTTGGAGTTGTAATACGGGCGCACTTGTCCCACGCCGCGCAGCTCGATGTCCGGCGTCAGCACCAACGTTCGGTCGCCGCCCGAGTTGTACCCCGTGTAGAGGCTAGAGCTTGTGCCGCCCATCCGGACCGACCCGTCGCCGGTTACCGTCTGCCCTGTGAAATACGCCGTGCCGTTAATGAGCAGTTCCGCATCAAGCCTCAGGCCGTTCGTCACGTTGAGCGAGTATCCCGAGCCCACGACCACCTGCCGCTGTACCGTCATCCCATCGAAGAGGCCGGACTGCACTTCGAGTGGCAGGCTCGCCGATCCCAACGTCCCGTTGCGGATAGTCCCGCCGTTCATCGTCCATGGGCCCGTCACCGCGTCGAGCACCAGCGTCTGGCCCGCCAAATCCAGCGTCCCGCGCAGCCGGACCGAGCCGGACTGGTACTGCAAAGCGCCCAGCGTTTCGAGCGTGAAGGCTCCATCGAGCGTCACGATCCCACCCGCCGGCCGCAGCACACCGAGATTCGTCCACGAACCGCGCAGCGAGAGGTTCGACCCGGATGGCGCTTCCAGCACCGTCGCGACCGTCACCCCATCAAGCGTCACATTCCAGGATGCCGGCAGGATGAATTTCGGCGACAACGACGTCACCAGTCCCTTCAGGATCGTCCCTGTCACGAACCACGACCCAACCACCGAAGAGAGGTCCAGCGTCCGGCTCGTGTTATCGAGAGTGCCGGTCAGGAAGATGTCCGACGACGCCCGCGTGACCGTCCCGAGCTGCTCGAGCGTAAACGTCGACGCCAGAGTCAGCGCCGACGACGTCAATGAGATTTGGCCAAGGTTGCTGAACGGCCCACCGAACCGCACCGTCGACTGCGCGGCGCTCAGAGTTGCGGCGATCACCGTCGTCGGTGTCCCCGTCTGGAACGATGTACCGACCACGCCCACCGGCCGCTGCAGCGTAAGCGTCCCTGTACTTCCGGTCACCGTCAGCGGTCCAGCCGCCTGCACCGGCACGTCGATGTTCACCGAGAGCCCGCTGTTGTACATGTAGAAGTACGCAATTCCGGTGCGCACCGGAACATTGATCTGCCCTGATCCCGTGATCGACTGCGATGTCGTGAAGTACAGGGACGCCGACGAGCCGCCCGTCTCGAACGACACCGTCTTGTTGACTTTCAGGCCGTTGGCGACGAACAGGTACTTCCCGTTGCGGACCACAAGGTCCGCCTCGAGCGTCACGCCGCTCACCGTGCCGTAATCCCCCCATACCGATGAGCCCGGGCCGCCCGCCATGACTGTCGCATCCTTGAGCGTTCCGCCCGCCAGCGACAGCGTGTTCTCCACCCGGATCGTCTGCGTCACCGCCAGCGTCCCGCCTGAGATCGTGAACGGGTTTTTGGACGCGATGCTGCGCACTTCCGTCGTGCCTTGTCGGTAGGTAATAGTCGCCCCACCCGCGATATCGATCAGCACATCGTCGCCCGCTCCCGGCACCTTGTTGGTGTCCCAATTGGAGGCGATGTCCCAGAAGCCGCCCGCCGGGTTCGTCCACACGGCCGTGGCCTCGCGGATCTCGAACTTCGACAGCATGTCCGATCCGCCGACCGCATTCCCGGCCCGGTCCTTGATCTGCGATCCACGGATGACCAGGTCATGCGTGCCGACCACGAGCGTTGCGAAGGTAATCTGGATGTTCCGGCCGCCTGCACGCGACTGCACCGCCTCGATCACCACCGGCCCGTTCGGACCCGTCAGCCCGATCGACGCTGCGTTCACCGTCGAAGCGTCGATCGGCTCGTTAAACACCAGCGTCACTGACCGGAAGTACTTCCCGCGCGACGAGTTGTTTGGCGGGTCCATCGACGTCATCAGCGGTGCTGTCGTGTCGGGCCTCAGCGCCAGGTCCACCACCGGAGAGAGCGTGGAGTTGCCGCCGCTGTCGGTCGCCCGCACCTGGACCTTCACCGACGTCCCACCGTTGTCCCCGATCGTCGGCAGTGCCAGCGTCAGGTCGAACGGGTACGACGCATCGCTGCGCACCGTCTTGCCATTCACGATCAGGTCCACGTGGTGCACCTGGACATCGTCGCCGAACGACGATCCCAGCGTCACGACCGATGCTTCTGTCACCTGCACACCCGGGGCGCCGGGATCGATGTCAAGCCCTGCGGCGCTCACGGCAACCGTCGGCGCCACGCCCAGGTTGTCGAACGCCAGGTAATTGGCGACCACCAGGCCCGATGTTCCATCGGCGATGAACGCCATTCCGCCCGAGATCGCCACCGCGTACGGCAGCGCCGGCAGAGTGATCCGCGTGCCCGCCCCCAGGCCCGTGTTCGCCGGGTCGCGGATGTCCGCCAGATCCAGCACATTGCCAAACCCGCCACCCTGAGGACGGCCCACCAGCACGCCCAGGCCCGACCCCGTTGCCGCCATCGCGCGCCCGGCGAGCGATGCATTGTCCACTCCGCTCAGGAGTTTCAGGCTGTTCGGATTGGCAATGTCGACTGTGGCAAAGCCGCCAGCCGTGTATCCCTCAGACGCGATGTAGAGCACCCCGCCGCCCGCGAAGAGCTTCCCGTAAACACCCGCGCTGACCTGCCCCCGAGCGATGATCGCCGGACCATCGATCTCGACAGCCCGCACGACGCGGTCGGTGTCAATCGTGTAGAGGTACCGACCCGATCGCGTCATCGACACGAACGACGCCCCCGATGGCGCAATGCTCGACAGCCGTTCACCCGTGACCACGTCGTACGCTCGCAGCTCGCCGCCCACCGTCGCGAAGATCACGCCGTCGAGCAGTTCAACCTGCGACGACACCGCGTTGATGGTCCGCACAAGCTGCGGCGTTGTCGGGTCCGCAACATTCACGATGTGCACGCCGCCCGACCCGGCCGCCACGACCACAATCTTGGCATCGCCGTCGTGGGCCACATCCTGCGCATCGCCCGCCAGGGCCAGTTGCGACAGCAGCACGGGCTTGTTGAACCGCGATACATCCACGACCGCAAGCCCCCCGCTCCCCGCCGCTACAAACGCCGTTTGCGACGCAGCGCCATCGGCCGACGCCGCGACCACCACTTCCTTCGCCTCGCCCATCAACTTGAGAGACGCGATCACCGACGTCGGGAACCCCGTCCCGTCGAGCGGATTGAGCCCGAGCTGGATCTCGGAAAAGTCGTCCAGCCCGTTGGCGTTGGTATCGGGCTTGGTGATGTCGGTCCCGATCGTCGACTCGATATCGTCGGGCAAGCCGTCGGAGTCAGAGTCGGAAGCGGTCGAAGGTTCGAAGACAGGCGTGCGAAGCTCCGTACGCACACCGCTCGTTGCCGACACACCGTAACCGTGTGAGATGAGGCCCGAAGCAGGATCGAAGATGGAGAAGTGGAACTGACGGTTCGGTGGGAGGAATACCTCCCAATCTCCCTGAGGACCGCTGACCAAGCGATTCGAAGGAATCGGAATAAGCGCGATCGGCGCCATCGACACGTAGTCGTCGCCATAGGTGTAGTTGGGTTTATCGGGAGTCCAGCTGGTCGCGACGAACCTCGTACGCGTAACCGGAGATTGAGGATCGTCACTGACAATCGTAATCTCTCCGCGTCGGAGACCCAAGGCCGACGGACTGGCCTTGATGCCCAGTGAGTAGCTCTCCCCAGGAGCCAAGACGATTGGCGTATCTGGGAAGGAAGTCGGCAACCCCAAAACCACGAACTCGGACGCGGATTCCGAAACCATCACGGAAGTCACAACGACCGATGCCGATCCGTGATTAGTGACTACCAGTTCGTCACCGGCGGACTGCGACTGGCTACCCTCCACCACTGCACCGAGATTCGACCTAGTCGTCACACGGAGTTCGCCGCCTGCGGCTATTGCCCTGGCGCTTACTGAGAACTCGTCGACGTTGGACAGCACGCTGTCGGACTTCACCGCGATCCGTCCCTCCAGTTCGCCGCTGGTCGCCGGATCGAACGTCAGCGTGAGGCGCAGCGACGCCTCTTGCCAGTTGGGATCGTGCGCATGGAACGGCTGCAGCACGACGTCGCCGCCCGAATACCCGGTAGTCGTCAAGCCCCATAGCGAACCAAAGTTGATCTCACGGATCGTCAACGGTTCGTCGCCGTCGTTGAAGAGCCAGACATCGGCGGACTTTGACTCATTCCCTGCGCCGTCCGCGATCACCGCGCCCAAGTCGATCTGCGTCACTTCCGTGGGCATGGACTTGCCTACCTCTATTGGCGAGGAGATCAGCCGCAGGACACTGCCATCAATTCGCGTGTCCTCGTCCCCATTGCCGTGACGCACGTTGCCGCCACTGCGATAGCCCGCGCTGTTGAAGCGGTACTTCTCCAGTGGCATCATCGCGTCGTAGTACTTGAAGATACTCCGCGTTTCCTGCAGGTTCACGGGCACGCCGAGTGCGAACTTGACGATCGGTGCGAGTTTCTGGAAGGTGACCACCGCGCCGCTGCTACTCCCGTCGGACCCCATCACGTCACCGACGATGTATCCCGAGCTCGAACTGCGGAAGTGAATGGCCCCCAAGTCATGACCAACCTCGTGCGTCACCGCGTTACCGAGCAACGTTCCAAAGTCGAACGACGAAGCGACGTACTGCGCTAGGATATCGAGGTTCGTGACGATCGCGTCAGTCCCGTTGTCCGTGGCGCTTCGGTTGGTCGCCGTGGACATCATGAACCGCTTTCCGGTCACTGGAGTATCGCCAGCATCGAGGTCCTCGAACGCCGCGCGGTCGAAGTCCGCCCAGTACGCCCACGCCGGTGCGTAATCGGTTGTCGTGCCTTTGTACCCGGTGGCGTCGATAACAAACGCGCCGTTGCCCGTTCCCAACGTTGTGATTCGCGCCCGCGCATACCGCTTTGGCGACGCGAACTCCTCCGAGAACTTCGAGTTAGACGAGAGGTTTGTCACCCACGAATTGCCCAACTCGCTCCAGGTCGCGCCATCTGAGGAGTGCTCGTAACGAACAGTTAGGAACGCAAGGCTATCAACAGCGCCCACGTTCACGTCAAACTTCACGAGTCCCGTGTACCCATTCAGGTCGATCGTCGACCCGACGATGTCGGTGGTCACCGTCTGGTTGATTGTCCTGGCCTTGTACGACTCCGCACGCCAGGTCACGGCGATGCCGCTGCCCGAAGCGGTATCGTCGAGGCGCAGTGGCGCGCCGGCTCCCGCCATCCCGAAACTGGACGCCACGTTCGTCTTCATCGCCGTGTACAGCGTGGATACCAGGGTCCCGAAACCCGGTTCATCGCTGCGTAGCCCGTCGCCGTCGCCGTCGGGCACAATGCCCGCCAGCCACGAGAACCGGATGTCAGGCATTGCATGATCAATCAACCCCGCCAGCGCGTTGCTCATCCCGGATTGATTTAGATGGACCGACTGCGTGCCAACGCCCAATCCCCGAAGCGTGAAAGTGCCGTTGTCTTTGCCGTCGGGAGTCTTGATCGTGACCAGAGAGGATCGTGACCCAGTCGCGTGCGGATCAAAGACGGCATCTGCAGGTCCGAATCGAAACTGGGGGTCCGCACTCGTGAACACCGGCTGCGCAGTAGCCGGACCCTCGAACTTGAACGGGACCGTTTGTTCGATCCCTCCAGTGCCGTCTGCATACGTCTTCGGGAAATCGATCACCGAATCGACATGCTCGAGATCAGCGATGTCGAGCAGTCGATAGACGTAGAACGTCTCGTCGAACAGCTTTGGACCCTTCCCGTCCTGGGTTCCACTCACCATGACCTTCACGCCGAACACTCGACTGGAAATCCGTTTCGCAACGTCCGCGTCAGTGAAGAAGTCGACGAGGAAATTGCCTTCGTCGAGCAGGTCCCGGACATCGACTTCGACTTCCTCCTTTGCCCCGGGACGAAGGTCGATCTTCTGCGTCTTGAGACCCTCGAGGAAGTCGTCTGCCTTTCCTTCAACCTTGATCTCGACCACCAGCGATGTCGACTTGTGGTTGAGCGGGTGACACGGGTCCGTTGCACCATCGGGCATCTTGGCGTCGTTGCGGAACTTGAGCGTGAACGTCCCATCGTCCTTGACGAAGTAGTAGTCCTGGATCCCCTCCTTAAATGGAATGGGCGGAATCTCCACCGTCTTCGTCGGCGCCGGCTTGCACGGCGGTCCCCCCGGCCCCCCCGGCGGCGTCCACCCATGCCAACCCGGCTTCGTGATCCCCGTCCCCGGGTCCGTTGTCACCGACAGCCCATCCTCGCTTACCGTGCCGGTGCCTTCGATCACCAGCCGCCCCGTCGTATGGTCGAAGCTCAGGAAGTTCAGCTTCGTCCCCGGCGCCCCACCGAACACGTTGGGCGCGGTGAACGCCAGTGGCGTCGAGAACGTCGCCACGCCTGGCGCCTGCACCGTCACGTCGAACGTGTGCTGCAGGAGACCCGGCGGCAGCATGTCGCGAACCAGCTCCGCGGGCACCGTGCTCAGACCCACCTTGGCGCTTTCGAGCTTCTGACCGTTCTCGCCCACGAGCGAGCCGGGCTGAACCGTGATGCTCAGCTCCTCGCGCTGCTCGGGCGTCAGGTCCGGCGCTGCCTCGTCGGGCACGCCAATCACGGTCGCGTTCGTCCCGCTCACATCCGTCAGGATGCTCTCCCGGATCCGCGGCAGATGCACACCCGTGATCCCCGTTGTCGGGTACGTCGGACGCATCGCGTCCATCACCACATTGGTGACCCCGGCACGGATCGTCAAGTCCATCACCATCTCGGGGAAGTAGATCCCGTTCGGCGTCCCTGTCGCCGTTCGCCCGTTCACCACCAGCTTCACATTGCCCACGGGCACCGAGTCGAGCGTGAACCTGCCCTGCGCATCCGTATACACCTTCTGCGACTCGCGGCCGAGGATGTAGACCTCTACATGCGCGATCGGCAGCTTGTACACATCGTCCGCCGTCATCAGCGTCTGGTCGGGACCGGCCCCCTGGTCGTCAAAGGTAAACGGCTTGAGGTCCGCACCCGAGTCCGCGAGCACGCCGAAGATCTTCGTGCCCGGCACATCGCTTGTGCTCACCGTCGTAAACGAGTACTCGAGCACGCCGCCGGGCGTCTGGTCGCCATCCGCATCCAGCAACTGGCCATCGGGCGCTGCGATCCCGTCGCCCACCACTCGCACCGTGAGGCGCGAACCCGCCGGCATGGTTCCAACGGGGAACAGCCAGGCGGACATGCGGTCATCCGCCGGCACCACCGTCGACGGCACAACCACGCTTCCGAACAGGATGTAGAAGTCGGTGCTTGAGAGCGTTGCGAGATCAATCGCCCGGCTGAACATGATCCGCGGACGCTGCGTGACGCCGACGTCCGTGGAGTCTTCCGCGGGCGAAATGCCAGTCACCACAAGAGCCACCGGCTCCGGCAGCACGAAACCGCGCAGCGACACCGTCGTGTTGCCGGCCTTGTCCGTCGCGATCACCCGAACGCTGTGATTCCCAGGCAGAAGATCGCTCAGGTCGAGTTCCTGGTCAAACTCTCCAGTCGCCGGGTCGAACTGCACAGGCTTGCTGGCCCCTCCGTCCAGCGAATACTCCAGCTTCGAAATACCGCTGCCCGTCCCCAGCGCCATCCCCGTGAGTTCCCCGAACCCGTCGAGCACCTCACCCTCCGCGGGTGACGCAATCTCAACACCGGGCGCTGCCGTGTCGAGCAGCACCTTCACGGTCGCCCATTCTGACTGGTTGCCCACCGCATCCGTCGCCCGAACAGAGATTGTGTGCTCGCCGTCGGCACTCCCGTCGAGCGCCAGCGCCGTGACCGCGGCGAATTCGCCGTCCTCGTTGCCCTCGACCATGAACGGAGCGTCCGAATCTATCCTCACTTCAATCGCCATGATGTCCGACAGGCCATCCACCACACGCCCCGTCACCTGGAAGTTGCCCCGCTGTGCGGTCCCTTCCTTGGGCGTCAGCAGTGTCACCGACGGCGCCACCTTGTCAGACGTCTCTGCGAATTTCGTGAGCACGAACTCCGCCAGTTGCCGCCCCGTCTCGAGCCCGATCGCACACGAAGACCGGAAGTGAATGCCGCCGTAAACGCGGCTCACCGAGGCCTCCTGCGCCGCCTGCGTGAGACTTGCGAACGATCGCTGCACGTTCGGCAGCCCGTACGACGTCGTCGTGAACGGCGTGTTATCCCCGAACTGCTCGGCGAGAATCCGCGCCGCGGCCCCGCCGAACGTGCTGTGGCCTGACAGGTAGTCCGGGAAAGGGGGCGTTACCAAGAGCGGAAGCCACGTCCCATCGGGCGTGGTCGCGGCGTTGCCGTCGGTTCCGCCCTCCCGGATCGCAGTGATCGGTCGCCATTGATTGTACGTGTACTTGGCATCCCAGGAGACAACCGCCGCATCTGCCAGCGCCACGTTGAGTTGGGCCATCAGCTTGAGCGTCTCGAACAGTGTGAGCGAATGAGCCTGCGCCAGCTGCGCGGCGATCGCGTTCCAGTGTCCCGCAGGGGTATACGTGCCCGCCCCGTCCGCCCAGAAGCGGGCTATTTGCGTCTGCTCAGGCGTTCGCGTTGAGCTGTCGGCACGGCCGATCGCCCTGATCTCTTCGTACTCCCCGGCATACTGCGCCGAGTCCAGGGCCATCGGCGCATCCGGTCGGAATTGCGATCCCGACGTCATTGCGAACGGCTTTACATTCACCCAGTTGGGCAGCAGCGCGACCGCATACCCGGGCGCTGTCGGACGCCAAAGTCCGACTTCGTTGCTGGGGTTGTACTCCACATAGTCGAGCGAACCGTCATCCAACCGCAGCGCGATGATCACCTCCCCCACGGCTGCACCCACCGCCAGGCCGTCATCACGCGACTGCCCCGGATCGATCTGGCCAAGTGAGGACGTGTACAGCTGATTGAAAATCGACCTCTGGGCTGGGAACAGGTGCGAAAGAACTGCGTGCGCCGCCGCCACCCCCGCCGCAGGCGCTGAAGCGCCAGAAGGCGACCCGACTTTCGCCAAGAACGCTGTTGAAGCCGCGTTTACCGAATTAACCGCGTCGTACATCGCGATCGAGACCATCGCCATCGCACGACTCGCCACCGGAGGGGTCGCGGCGGCCAACCGGACAGCCTCGAGCATCGCCGCTGTCCACGCATTGGCCATCTCCGCAGTGTCCGCCGGTGACGACCGAACAATCGCCCGCGTGAACTTCGCCGTATTGCCGGCGGCATCCACGGACTTGACCTCCAGCGAGTTCGTGCCCACCGCAAGCACCACGCCGGAGATCTGAAAGTTGCCGGACAGGTCGGCGAACGTCACCAGGCCGTGCGATTCGAGTTCCACACGCGCCGAAGGCTCGGTCGTGCCCACCAGCGACACGTTCCGGAACGTCGTCACGCCGTCACCGAGTGGCGCCGAGTCAGACTCGGGATCCAGCGCAAACACGGGCTCGGCCGGCGCCACGGTGTCCACGGCGAGCCGCTGCAGGAGCGACCGGTATTGACCGAAGGCGTCCGTCGCGCGGACCCGCAACGAATTGACACCCTCCTCATACGCCGGACTGAGCACATAGGACCCGTCGCCACTCGCAACCGCCGAATACTCCGCGCCCCCATCCCCGTCCATGTCGATCGTCACGACCGCGCCCGGCGACGTCACACCCTTCACCCTTGTCGATGCGTCCTTGGTCAGCGGCGTTCCGTCCGATGTATAGCCTGACGGCGGCGGGTCGAGCCGCACCGACATCGTCATTGGATTGATCAGGGCCCGGTCACTCAGGTTCTGGATCTGCACCGACCGGTCAAACGCCGTGATCCGCCCGTCGTAGTTCGCATCCGCCTCACCGATGAAGGCTGGCAGTTCGGCCGAGGACCCGTACGTTGCCGTCATCAAAGCGCTGTCCGCCGTGTCCACCCGGCGGTTTCCGTCCAAGTCACCCGCCAGCATGGCATCCAGCAGGAAGGTGCCTTTGCTGCCGCGATCGGCCCCCACCGTCACGTTGTACTTCGCGCCCTTGGTCAGCTTCGCCAGCGCCACGCTGATCCGCGACCCGTCCGCGTCGGAGTTCACGTACTCCAGCGACACCGCGTTGCCCGCCGCGTCCGTGACAGCGATCGCCGAAGGGTCGAGCGATGACCCCGATCCCGGGCGCACCCGCATTCCGACAAGCATCGTCGTACCGGAAACCTCAACCGCGCTCGCCGCCATCTCGATGGCGAAAGTCCGAGTCGGTGCCAAGAACGTGATCTCTTCATGAAGAGTTGCGAATACATGCGCCATCGGATCAGAGCCGAGCATCACCCGCCGCTCGAGTGCCTCATGCTGCCACCCGCCAGCGCCTGAGTTCGTGTGCGCAGCGTAACCCCGGCTCCGATTAGTCGTCTTCTTTGAAGTCACGAGAATCTCCCTGAGAGATTCCAATGTACTTCATTCGACCAAACACTTGCAAGCTGAGAATTCGCAAGTCCACACCAATTTCGTAACTCAATGCTGCTTCGCGTCTTGCGCAATGTGCCCGAGCATTGCGACCGAATCTTGAGCGTTGCTCGTTCGCGATTGGTGCTCGAACTCAAGGCACTGCCGGTCAATGCGGCCGATCTGGCGCCTCAAGAAAAGCGACCTTATGACCGTGAACGTGATTCATCAATCACCGAACTTGAACCGCCGGCGGCGCCAATCCTCGCGGCTCTGTCGTCTCGGGAGTGGCCTGTCGTCCGAAGGCTACGGCAATTAATGCCGGTCGTGGCTCGCCGAAGAAAACCCCGGACCAGCCGGGGTACATGAGCGCTGCGATGGAATGGTGTGTCAGCGGCCTGTCGCCTCAAAGGTCCCGCGATCAACCTTGCGGAACCGGGCCTGCTTGCCCTTGGCGGTGATCTCCCGGAACATCGCCGCGTAGAGGGTCGCCTGCGGTGTCTTCCCGCCCGGGCTGGTCCAGAGACCCGCCACCGCCATGGCCTCGATGAGTTCCTTCACGTTCATGGGCTTCTTGGCCTTGGCCAGGACCTGCGCGGCCGCGTCCAGGGCGCTCATCCGCTTGGGCTTCGGCTCCTTCGCGGGCTTGGCGGCCTTCCCTGACCTGGGTCCATTGCCACCCGCCGCCGTCTTGGCCCCGGAGGGGTTCTGCATGCAGGCGTTAATATGGGCCAGCGCCGCCTTGGGGAGGCGCTCGGTCCCGGCCGCGCCCTCGGCTCGGGCAGCGCTCTTGGACATGCGGCTCTTCGAAGTCTTCCGGGCAGGGTGCGTCTTGGTCTTCTTCGACATGGCAGTCTCCTTCGTTGGTTGCGGACCCCGCCGCACGTCGCGGCGGGCCGGACACATGACGCCCCGGTGATCGGCGGATTGGAAGGCGGGGGGAGGAAATCTCGGAGAGATTCCAGGGGTGCCGACGCGGGGCCGTCCCCCCCACTCTCCGCTACGCCGACCTCCAAGGGATCAACCTGGGAATCCGGGAAACGCGGGACGTTGGCCCACGTCGCGGGGGAATCGGATTCGCCCGACGGGCCGTTCGAGCGACGAGGACGCGAACGCGTGGCAACGTGGCGAACGCGACCGGGATCACGCGCGACCCAGGTCGCGCTGGCGAAACTACGCGAAGGGCGCGGGTGCCGCGCGCCGCGCGTTCGAGGCTCTGACACCCGCGCGGTGACACCACCACGCGGCGGTTCCGGGGCGCTTTGGGAAGTCTGACACCTAGGGCGTGGAGCGGGATCTCTTCGAAGAACGTCGGGGTTTCCCGCGAGATCCCGCGTTTGAGCGAACGTCACCGGTCCGCTTTACAAAAGCGCCGCTCTACCAACTGAGCTAAGGTGGCAAAAGCTCTATCTTTGCCGAGCGGATTTGATTTTCGCCAAAGCCGCCCTTGGATGGCTCTGACACCCGTTGTGACACCACTTGCGAACGGGCGTTAGGGTATTCTCGTGGGGGGCGGGTGTCACGCCCGCTCCCAGACGGAGGCCAAGACAGGTCCTTGGACCGCGTCAAGAGTAGCCGACCGACGTCGGATTTGCCGCCGGCGAAGCCGTCGCGGAAGTCCGCGACCAAGCCCGCCGAGCCGTACGACGGGTTGGGCACCTGCCATCCGAGCGTCAGGACGCTGGCGCAGCGCCGAGAAGTCGTTGGCGGACAGGCCCGACCGGCTCCACGTGTCCAGGATCAGGAGCGTCTGCTCGGGTGTCATCCTGCGGTTGGCGGCCGCCGCCTCCTGCGGCAGGACCAGCCGCTTGCCTGGCCTGGGGCCCCGCCCCGAGAGCCGCGCGGTCCCGGCCCTGAACGGGCGGGGATTGAGCGGCAGGCCTGTTCCCGCCTCGACGTCCGCGTCACCGCCGCCGGGAATGGTGAATTCTTGGTCTTCGAACTCGTCCTCCAACACCTCGGACGTGCCGGTGCCCGCGGGCACGAACCCACCGGCCACCGCGCCCACGTGAGAGGGCGAGCCCGTGAAGGCCGCGGCGCTGCTGGACGCCGACGCAGGCGTGCTCCCCGGATCATGGCTCGGCGGGCCGCTTGACGCTGCTACGGAGGGCTGGGGCGGCGCGACCACGCGGGTGTGGGCCCGGACCGGCTCGCGTCCCACGGCCGTGAAGCAGGCGCGGTACGAGTGGGTGTACCTCTACGCGGCGATCGAGCCCAAGACCGGCGCGAGCGTGGCGTTGCAGGCGCGGCTGGTGAACACGGGGACGATGAACGTGTTCCTGCGGATGCTGGGAGAAGAGATCAAGGCCGGCGAGCACGGCCTCCTGAACATGGACCGGGCGGGGTGGCACAAGAGCCGCGCGCTGTCGGTGCCCGCGAACATCACGGTGCCGTACCCGCCGCCGTACAGCCCGGAGTTCAACCCGGTAGAGCGTCTGTGGGCGTACCTGCGCAGCCACTATCTGAGCAACCGCACGTTCGACGGCTACCAGCACCTGCTCGACGGCGGGGCCGATGCCTGGCAACGGCTCACACCAGACGTGCTCAAGTCCGTCTGCGCCTGTCCCTACCTCACGCACGAGGAGTAACCACGATCCGTATCAGAGATCGGTCGATCCAGAATCATGACGCCAGACCGGGCGCGCCTAGGCGAGGTTCGAGTGGCGGCGAGCCATCACCCGCGTGAGAACTGTCCCGCCGCCGCGGGCCGATCAGGGAAGTTTCCGGGTAGAGATAGGTTTCTCGCGCGATTCATAATGGTTCGATCGGTGGATCTGGCTTGAGCTTGCCGAATGGCAGTCAGCTTCGGCCCTGGGATCCGACAACGAGAAAAAGACACGTTGCCATGACACATCTGACTCACTCCCGCATCGCTCCGCTTCTGCTGTGTGTTGGCCTCTCAATCCCTGCATCGGCCGCAGTGTTTCATGCCGATGCCAGGGGATTCTCGTCGCACGCAGGGGTGTCGACGACACAGCCCGAGAATCTCGACGCGCTGATGGCGCCGATCGCGCTGTACCCGGATGCGTTGGCGTTGCAGATTCTGGATTGCTCATCCTCCCCGGACCAGATCAAGAAGCTCAACGATTGGACCAAGAAGAACTCCGACGTTAAGGGCACCGCGGCTCAGGACGCTGCGACTGCCGCAGGCTTCGAACCCCACTTTGTCGCCATCGTGATGTTCCCGCAGGTGGTGCAGATGATGGTCGATAAGCCGGGCTGGACGCGGGATGTGGCCAGGGCGTTTACGGACGATCGCAGCGGGTTGTTGGCGTCCATCCAGCGGTTGCGCAGGCAGGCGCACTCCTTGGGCAACCTGACGACCACCGAGCAGCAGAAGGTCGAGACCGTTACGACTGGGAGCAGCCAGCAGGTCATCGTCATCCAGCCCGCCAACCCGGAGATCGTGTACGTGCCAACATACACGTCGGTGGCGTACACCCAACCCCCGCCTCCGCCATCTTCGGGGCAGGTGGTCGGCGCCGGTGTGATCGGATTCACAGCGGGCGTGATCATTGGGGCCGCGATCGCCGACGACGACTGTGGCTGGGCGTATAACGGGGGGCTGTGCGACGAGGGATACGAGCACCGCGAGGAGATGGCGCAACAGCGCGGCCAGAACCAGTCCAATCGGCAGGACAGCCGCACCGAAAAGCGATCCGGTCGGCAGGATAGCCGCTCTGAGAATCAGGCCGGTCGACAGGAGAATCAGACGGGTCGGCAAGAAAGACGCGGCAGCGGCTCCGGGTCAAACCAGAGCGGCGGCGGTCAGCAGGCCGGGCTCGGAAACGCGAACGAGGCACGCGGATCGACCCCGAGTTCCAAATCGACGGCAGGCCAGCGAGTCGGCACCAGGTCCGGTGCCATGTCGGGGTACCAGTCCGGGTCGAAGGAACGCGAAGCGAGCTCCCGGGGCCGCAACAGCACGTCGTCCAAGTCATCAGGCGGTGGTCGCGGCGGCGGCTGTGGGCGCGGTGGCGGCGGTGGACGTGGTCGCTGAACGCGCGAAACCCGAATTCATTTCACGGCCCTTCCCTGAGAGCAACACGCATGAATCCGATCAGTACCATCCGAGCCTCGCGTCTTCGCCGATTTGTCTCGTCGCTGGCCCTTCCCCTCGCGGCATGGCTCGCCGGGTGCGCCTCCAACTCGCCGGACTACAGCAACCAGATTGTGTTCGACCACCCGGAGGACGCGGCCAAGCGCCTCGCCGTCGCCGTCACTTCCGGGAACTCCTCCGATGTCGAGGCGATCTTCGGCTCGGATTCCAGACAGATCATGTCCAGCGGAGACCCGGTGGCCGATCGCTGGAACCGCCAGATCGTGTCCGTCGCCATGAACGAGCGATGGGCGCTTGAGCCCACGGACTCCACCACGCGGGAACTTGTGATCGGGAGCGAGGCGTGGCCATTCCCAGTCCCCCTCGTCAAAGATGCCCGGGGCTGGTGGTTCGACACCGCCGCGGGGAAGGAGGAAATACTGGCACTGAGAATCGGGCGCAACGAACTCGCAACTATCGGCACGCTTCGGATGTACGTCGCGGCGCAGTGCGAATATGCAGCGGCCGGTCGCGACGGCAAGCCCGCAGGCACCTACGCGCAGCAGATCCGTAGCGACCCCGGGAGGCACGACGGGCTCCTTTGGCACGCCTCTGGACCAAAGGAGCCGCACAGCTCGTTCGGAGAGTTTGTCGCTGCCGCGACCACCGAGGGATACGGGACACAGTCGCGGGAAGGCGAGGCCCCATACCACGGGTACTACTTCCGCGTCCTGAAGTCGCAGGGTGCGGCCGGTCCGGGTGGAGCATTGGATTACCTCGTCAACGGCGAAATGACGCGCGGCCTCGCGATGATCGCGTGCCCGGCGCAATGCGGCAACAGCGGTGTGATGACGTTCATCGTGAGAGCGGATGGGATCGTCTACCAGTCCGACCTCGGCGAAGAGACGCCGGCCGCCGCCAAGAACATCGTGGCATACGACCTTGACGATACCTGGCGGGTGGCCCGTTGACTCGGGCGCGGAACATCGAACCATGACCTACTCCCAACGCATCACAGGGACGAAATCGCCGGTGTTTCAGTCGCATGGAATGCCTGAGACGGTGCGCACAGTGCCCCGGTCGATGAGGGTCGCCGCAGCCGCGATGGTGAGCATGGTCTGCGCGGCGTGCCAGTCACAGGGGCCACGCCAGATTCCGATGGACCGGTTCGACTACAACTCGACGATTGCGATCTCCGCCAACGAGCAGATGCTGCTCAACCTTGTCCGGCTCCGTTTCAACGAGGTTCCCGTGTTCCTCGCGGTAAACTCGGTGCTGACGCAGTATGTGTGGACTGGCGAGGTCAGCGTCTCCAGCGCCGGCGGAGAGAAGCTCGGATTTCCGTCATGGACCGTTGGGGGTTCCGGGGCCTATCGCTACATCGAGCGGCCGACGGTTACGTACTCCCCGCTGAATGGGCAGGAGTTCGCAAGCCAGCTCATTGCGCCGGTGCGTGCGGACGTTGTGTTCACGCTGGTCAGTTCCGGCTGGCCCCCTGACCAACTGCTGGTCATGACCCTGCAGCGAATGAACGAAGTGAGGAACCTTGGCTTTGCCCGCGACGATCATTCCGCCGGCCCGGCAAGCAACTTCTCGCGCGCCGTGAGCCTCATCATCCAACTGGCGAATCGCGATGCGATCGAACTCGTGCGATCGGCCTCAGCTGAACGAGACGAATCGATGCTGGTCTTTGCCGCACCGGCCAATCCTGAAACCCAGTCGCTCATTCGCGACCTCAAGAGCCTCCTGGACCTGGAACAGGGGCTGGACCGCTTCCGCGTTACCCGAAAGATCGTGGGCCGCGGCCCCGATGAGGTCACGATCCGAATGCACTCCCTGCTTGAGCTCATGGGGCTCCTTTCCGCGGGCGTCGAAGCGCCCGGCGGAGGTATCAATGTGGGCAGCCCGCCGCAGGCAGATTCGGGTAATCCGCTCAGGGTGCGGTGCGTGCGAGAGCGGCCCGCCGACGCGTTCGTCGCGGTCGAGTTTTCCGGGAGCTGGTACTACATCCCCAGCGGTGACCAGCAAAGCAAGCGTGCGTTCGGCCTCCTGAACTACCTGTTCCAAATGCAAGCCCCGCAGAACCAGGGAGCCGGCCCATTGATCACGGTGCCAGCTGGTTAGCCGCGCCTCGCAGCGGTCGAGAAGAACGAGAGAAACGATGTCCACACTCGCCCCCGAGCAGCCGTCCGTGAATGATGCACCCAATTTCTCGCTAGTCCTTGGCGGCCCCCTTTATCAGCTCTGGCAGCGGACGCGACTGTCGGGGGACGCGCTGCAGTTGATGTGGCGTCGCGTTGTCGCGTTCACGCTGCTCGCATGGGTGCCGCTGCTGGTCATTTCCGCGGCGGAGAACAACGTATGGAGCGCAGATGGCACGGGTGTCCCGTTCTTGCGAGATATTGAGATCCACGCGCGCCTCCTGGTAGCTCTTCCCCTCCTGATCATCGCGGAGCTCGTCGTCCATCAACGGATGCGCCCCGTCGTGATCCAGTTCATCGACCGTGGCCTGGTCAGTGAAGCAGTCCGGCCGCGATTCGACGCGGCCATCGCTTCGGCGATGCGACTGCGCAACTCGATCACAGCCGAGGTCGTGCTCATCACGTTGGTCTACGCCATCGGGGTCGGTCTCGTCTGGAGGACGCAGGTAGCAATGGATGTTGCGAGTTGGTACGGCGTCGGGGTGGACGGTATCCTGCACCCCACGAAGGCGGGCTGGTGGATGGGACTCGTCAGCCTGCCGCTATTCCAATTCATCCTTCTGCGCTGGTACTTTCGGTTCTTCATCTGGGCCCGCTTTCTTTGGCACGTTTCGCGCATCGAGCTCAGCCTCATCCCGACCCATCCGGATCGTTGCGGCGGCCTGGGGTTTCTCTCCTCGATCTGCTATGCCTTCTCCCCTCTGCTTGCTGCGCAGGGGACAGCCCCGCTCTGGCTGCAAGGACGCTGACAACGATCGGCATGGCCAAGAGCCGGAAGTGAAGTGGGCCTCCCGCCCGGCCAAGGAGCTGTTCCACTCCGCGAAAGAACATGTCCAGCATTGAGTTCACAACGTGCTCACTTTACCCATCGGCGGCCCCTGCGACATCGTCACACACCTGCCTGGCGATCACGCCTGGCGCGCGGGCGCATCCAGCACCGCGCCGAACCCCGCCTTCACAACCGCCCAAACCAACCCCGATGGTCCGCACGGCGGCTCATGCTCGATTACCGCTCGGGCTCGGATAAGACTCACGGTCACGTTCCTGACTCACTTGATTTGCCCGAGCACCTGCGAGACACGCTCGCGGCACGCGTTGTCACGCATGCCCAACACTACCAGCGTCGTCCTTGCCGCTTCACCAGGCACGCACGGGCCCTTTCCGCCGGCCCAGCCGCATCCTGACAAGTCCAACACTGAATCATGCCGGCCGCATCGCTGAACTGCACATCCACACCCAATGCGCCTTCCCCCACACCGCAGAAGGGCGAACCGGCCAGGGTCGCAATCCCCGCCCCCGCCCGCGCCGCGGCGTTCCCGGACTCGAACAGCACAAACCGGTACCCGATCACAAGATCCCCGGCCCCGGATCCATCCACCCGAGCCGAGGGTCCCAGATCCCTCGCAACTCGCGCTTCCAGCCGCGTCGCCAGCTCGGGCGCCACCGGCACGGTCGAGCCGAGGCGTCTGATCGACACGACCATGTGCGGGTCCCGCCCGCTCGCGTGCTCCAGCACGAACGTCCGGCTGCCCGTGCAGCTCGTCAGGGCACCGCTACACGCAACGCCGACGACCAGCGTGCCGCAATCTCGGATGAGCATGTTCTTCAGTGTCATGAGGATGATCCGCTCCTGGCGCCGCCGTCCGGCAAGGCGTCCCAGGCCGATCGTCGCAGCCACTTGGATGCCGGGCTCTCTCGGCCGGTCGCCCACATTCAGGCGCATCCAGGAACCGCGGCACGCGCGCCATGCCCTCGAACCTTCCACCCCGCACGCCCCGCACACCGCGCCAACCTGGGACCGGCCGCGCCGTTGACACGCCCGCCCTTTCACACTACAACCCGCCCATGCTCGCCCCACTTGCCGCCGTTGTATCGCTCGCGCTCGGCCAGGTCGACCCTGCAGCCTATGACTGCCTCCGCTGGCGCTGCATCGGACCGCACCGCGGCGGGCGCACCGTCGGCGCGGCGGGGATCCCCGACCAGCCCAACACCTTCTTCATCGGCGTGAACAACGGCGGAGTCTGGAAGACCACCGACGCCGGTCGCACCTGGTTCCCGATCTTCGACGACCAGCCTACCGGCTCGATCGGTGCGATCGCCGTGGCTCCCTCCAACCCCGAAGTGCTCTACGTGGGCAGCGGCGAGGGCCTCCAACGGCCCGACCTCTCGACGGGCGACGGCATGTACCGCTCGGCCGATGGCGGCAAGACCTGGCGGCGAATCGGGCTGACCGATGCGCAGCAGATCGCGTCGATCGTCGTCGATCCGAAGAACCCCGATCGGGTCTTCGTCGCGGCGCTCGGACACCCCTACGGCCCCAATCCGCAGCGCGGTGTGTTCAGGACGCTCGACGGCGGCGGCTCCTGGGAAAGGGTGCTCTTCAAGGACGACGACACCGGCGCGGTCGCCCTCGCGCTGGACCCCGTGGATGCGAACACCATCTACGCGAGCCTCTGGGAGGCACGCCAGGGACCGTGGGAGAACGGCGCCTGGCAGGGACCCGGCAGCGGAATGTACAAGTCGACCGACGGCGGCGCCACCTGGCGCACCCTCACCACGGGACTCCCCACCGTCGCGCAGGGCCTGGGTCGGATCGGGATCGCCATCGCGCCCTCGGATCCCTCCCGAATCTACGCCGCCGTCGATGCGCCCGACCTGGGAGGCATCTACAGGTCCGATGATGCCGGCGAGTCGTGGAGCCGGATCGCCTCCGAGCCCCGCCTCTGGCACCGTGGCAACGACTTCGCCGAGGTCCGCGTCGATCCGATGAACCCCGACATCGTCTACACAGCCAACACCAGCGCCTACCGCTCGACCGACGCCGGAAAGACCTGGACCTGCATAAAAGGCTCGCCCGGCGGCGACGACTACCACACCATCTGGATCAACCCGCTCCACCCGGAGATCCTCCTGTTCGCCGCCGACCAGGGCGCCGCGATCAGCGTCAACGGCGGACAGACCTGGAGCAGCTGGTACAACCAGCCGACCGCCCAGTTCTACCACGTCGTGACCGACAACCAGATCCCCTACTGGGTCTACGGCGGTCAGCAGGAGAGCGGCTCGGCCGCCGTGCCCAGCCGCGGCACCGACGGCCAGATCACCTTCCGCGACTGGAGCCCGGTAGGCGCCGACGAGTACGCGTACATCGCCCCCGATCCCCTCGATCCCAACCTGATCTACGGCGGAAAGCTCACACGCTTCCACAAGGACACGCGCCAGGTCGAGTACGTCGGCCCCGACCGGAGCAAGTTCGACCTGCGCTTCCTGCGGACCTCGCCGCTGGTCTTCTCTCCGGTCGATCCCAGGACCTTGTACCTCGCGGCCCAGATCCTGCTCCGCACCCGCGACGGCGGCGCCCACTGGGAAGCCATCAGCCCCGACCTGACGCGCGAGCACCCCGACGTGCCCGAATCGATCGGCAAGTACCGCACGCCCGACATGAAGACCATGGATCGCCGCGGCGTCATCTACTCCGTCGCGCCCTCCCCGCTCGACATGGGCACCATCTGGTGCGGTACCGACGATGGGCTCGTCCACATCACCACCGACGGGGGCGCGCACTGGAGGGACGTCACCCCGGGGCTCTCGGCCTGGAGCAAGGTGTCGATGATCGACGCAGGCCGGTTCGATCCGCACACCGCGTACGCGGCAATCAACCGGATCCGGCTCGACGACCAGCAGCCCCACATCTACCGCACCCACGACGGCGGCGCGACATGGAAGGAAATCACCACGGGCCTTCCCCCAGGCCCGGTGAACACCGTGCGGGAAGATCCCAAGCGCCGCGGCCTGCTCTTCTGCGGCACCGAACTGGCGGTGTACTTCTCACTCGACGATGGCGAACACTGGCAACCCCTCCGCCTGAACATGCCCGCGACCAGCATCCGGGACCTGGTCGTGCACGAGGACGACCTGGTGGTCGGCACCCACGGCCGATCGTTCTGGATCCTGGACAACTTCAGCCTGATCCGTGAACTCCCGCAAGCCCGGGAAGTGCCCATCCTCTTCCCTCCGCCCCCCGCCTATCAGTTCGAACGCAACTCCAACACCGACACCCCGCTGCCGCCCGAGGAACCCGCGGGGCAGAACCCGCCCGACGGCGGCACGATCGACTACTGGCTCCCCCACGCGGCGCGCTCCGTCGTGCTGGAGATCACCGACCCCCATGGAAGCGTGCTGCGCCGCTTCGCCGCCGACGATCCTCTGCCAAGGGTCGACCCCGCATCGCTGACCGTGATGCCCGAGTGGGCCAGGCCCGCCGAGCGCCTGCCGTCATCTCGCGGTTCGCACCGGTGGGTCTGGGACCTTCGCCTCCCCAGGCCGGCACCACGCCCCACCCGCGGCGGCGGCGACGAGGAAGATGAGGAACCGGCGACGCCCGGCCGCCTGCCGATCTCCGCGATCTGGCACGACACGCCGTTCCACCCGCTGGGAGAATGGGTCGCCCCGGGCCGGTACACCGTGCGTCTGACCGTGGATGGGATCCCGCTCGAGCGGCCGATCGAAGTAAGGGCCGATCCACGCCGGCACAGATGAACCGTGACCTTCTCGCGATCACTGTCCAATTCGGTCGGCCGCAGGAAACGTGCCCGGCAGGAGTCGAACCTGCAACCTCTGCCTTCGGAGGGCAGCGCTCTATCCAATTGAGCTACGGGCACACACGTTCGGCCGGCAGGATCGTCCCCCGCAGGCTTCGACCGGGTCGATGCTATCATCGCCGCCACACCGCGGCAATCCTGGCCGCCCATCGGTTCACCAATCCGTCCTTCCGACCCGAGGGCCGCCGCGGGGTGGTGTTCCGGCACTCCGCTCCTCCCGCGATGCTCCTACCGCTGACCAAACCTCGGCGACCTTTCCGGGCGCCCGCGCCCGTGCACGCACCGACCCCATGACAGACGCCGCCTCCACTGCATCGTCGATCGCAAGGCCCCGGCCGACCCCACTGTGGGCCGTCGGCGGCTTTTCGTTCCTCAACAGCTTCGGAACCGCGATCATCACCAGCGGTATCTACATCATCACCGACAACACCTACCGCTTCTCCCAGTCGATGAACTACCTGCTGGGCGTCGTGATCGGGATCACCTACATCGCCGCGACCCTCGGCACCGGGCGCGCCATGGCCTGGCTGCGCTCCAAGTCCCTCCCGGTCTCGGGTCGCGGCACCCTGATCGCGGTCATGGCCCTCACGTCGCTCTCCTGCTGCCTGCCCTTCATCGCCGACAGATTCCAGGCCGCCGACGAAGCCCGCTCCAGCTGGCCCGTCTGGGTCATGATCGTGGTCTACATCCCGCTCACCGGCGTGCTCTGGCCCATCGTCGAGAGCTACGTCTCGGGAGGCAGGCGCGGCGAGCCACTGCGCTCGGCCATGGGCACGTGGAACTTCGTCTGGTCCAGCGCCACCATGGTCGCCTACTGGGTCTCGGCCCCCATCATCAAGCAGCACGCCCCGCTGCTGATCCTCATCCTCGGCGCCCTGCACCTGGCGGCCGGCACCTTTCTCTTCTGGTTCTCGCCCGAGCCCGCCACCCACGACCAGGACCACGACCCCCACCCCGCCGTCTACGACAAGCTCCTCCTGACCTTCCGCATCCTGCTCCCGACCTGCTACATCTTCAACACAGCGCTCCTGCCCTTCCTCCCCGGAGCCATGAAAGCCCTGAACATCAGCGTCGCCTGGCGTCCGATCGTCCAGTCCTCGTTCGCCCTGGCCCGCTGCGTGACCTTCTACCTCGCAGGCCGCTGGCACGCCTGGCATGGTCGCTGGTCCACCCCCATCGTCGGCAGCATCCTCCTGTTTTCAGGTTTCGCCGCCGCCCTGCTTTCCCCTCAAGTGAAAGCGACGGAGAGCTCCTGGCCCGGCATCCTCGTGCTCAGCGCAGGGCTGGTTGTATTCGGTGTCGGTATGGCACTCATCTACACGGCCGCCATCTATTACGCCATGGCGGTCGGGAATTCGGAAGTCGACGCCGGGGGCAAGCACGAGGCCCTCATCGGCGTTGGATATGCGGTGGGACCCCTGTGCGGACTGATTCCGGCTTGGGCTATCGATTCCGGGCACGTGCCCCAGAGCGTGTTCGAGCCGTTTGTTCTGTCTTCGGTAGGGTTGATCGGGGTGATCGCCGCCGCATTGGTCCTTCACAGGGTTTGGAAGCACTCCTGACCAGTGCAATCCCACCGCGTCGGCTGCATCGAACGCAAGTAGGCCGCTCAACAGGGGCATGTGTCCCCTAGACGGCACAGCACACAGAAACGGCATGAACCGGCACGAACGAATACGCTGTTGATGACGGGCGCCCCGCGCGCCGTCGGGAGGGATCGACTCCCGGCCGTCCCCCGACGGACCGATGGTCGAAACGGGCCCTGAGGCAAAAGGCCCCCGCCGGGGGTCCGAACCAGTGGGAACAATGGTCGGTACAGAGGTGGATTCCCAAACACCCGGAAACGAGGTCGACTCTGTGAAGTTGCAGCCTTCCCCCCGTTCGCGCAGAACCCCATTCCTGGCCGGGGTTGCCGCGGTGGTCTCGATGGTTCTCGGGTCCGCCGCGGCTCTGGGGCAGGCCGCCCCCCCCGCGGTCGCGTCGGCGAACAACACCGCGATCGACCAGTGGTCCCAGCAGGTCTGGGCCGCGGCCCGCGAGGCCAACACCGGCTCGTTCAACGACCTGGTGCAGCGCGTGCCCTTTGCCTCCGCCGACGCCCGGCCCGACCGCGCGGTGCTTTCGGCGGCCGTCTCCCTCAAGGACTCGCTGGCCAAGCGCGAAGAACTGCGCACCAAGCGCATCGGCGAGGTGAACACCGAGCTCGACAAGACGCTCGCCGAGCCGCAGACCGATTCGAACCTCAGCAAGGCTCTGGTCAGCGCCCTCGAGCTGCACATGCTCTCGATGGACAAGACCGCGGTCATGAAGGACCCGCGGGTCTCCGGCCTTGTCACCCGCAGCGAGGCCGCCGCCAAGACCGCCGAATCCCGAGGGGACTGGCTCAACTCCAGCCTGCTGTACTACCGGCTCTACTACCTGCTCGACCAGAAGGGCCGCTACGAGGAGGACGTCCAGCGGCTCAACCGCCGCCTCGAGATGCTCCGGCTCTACGCCCCCAAGCGGCTCTGGGAGCTGCGCAACATCCAGCTCAAGGCCGACGGCGTCACCGACGACAAGCTCCCGCCCTACAACGGCCAGGCCGCCGACTTCCACGAGAAACTCAAGCCCGTCACCATGGAGATGGTCGTCGGCGCCGCCCACCGCGCCGCGACCCAGCACGTCGAACGCGTCCCCTGGCAGAAGGTGGTCGCCGGCGCGATCCGCTCGGTCCGGATGCTCGCCGAGATGGGCGACATGCAGCTGGCCTTCGAGGGGCTCAACGACGCCGCCTCCCGCGGGCGTTTCATCGAGGCGATGAAGGCCGCCGAGATGCGCTCCCTCGAGGCCAAGGGCGAGGCCTCCGTCGGCGACATCTGGGACACGCTCCAGGACGTCGTCAAGAGCAGCGAACGCACGGTCAAGATCCCCAAGGAAGCGATCTTCCACGAGTTTGCCGACGGCGCCCTGGGCCAGCTCGACGAGTTCTCCGCCGTCATCTGGCCCGACGAGCTGATCCGCTTCCAGAAGAGCACCGCCGGCAAGTTCGTCGGCGTGGGCGTGCAGATCGAGGTGAACGAAGAGCAGATGGTCCGCGTCGTGACCCCCCTGGACGGCACCCCGGCGTACCGCGCGGGCGTGCGGGCCGGCGATCTCATCAAGACCGTCGACGGGCACGATGTCTTCGGCCTCTCGCTCGACCAGGTCGTCGAGTTCATCACCGGCCCGGCCGGCACCCCCGTCACCATCGGCCTCGAACGCACCGGCCCGGACAAGGTCAAGACTCTCATCGAGAAGAAGCTGACCCGCGCCGTCATCCCGCTCAAGAGCATCAAGGGCTGGAAGCGCACCGGCGCCGCCGAGGACGACTGGGAGTGGTTCGTCGACCCCGTCGACAAGATCGGGTACGTCCGCGTCACCGGCTTCACCGACGACACTACCTCCGACTTCGACGCCGCCCTCTCCCAGCTCATGGCCAAGGGCATGAAGGGCCTGGTCCTGGACCTGCGCTTCAACCCCGGCGGCCTGCTCGACCAGGCCGTCTCGCTCACCAACCGCTGGGTCGATCGCGGCGTCATCGTCAGCACCCAGGGACCCACCAAGCAGATCGAATCCCAGAAGTTCGCGATGCCCGGCCGCGCCCTGCTCGCCAACATGCCCACCATCGTCCTGGTCAACGAGGGCTCCGCCTCGGCCAGCGAGATCGTCTCGGGCGCCCTCCAGAAGTACGGGCACGACGGCCTCATCAAGTGCTACGTCGTCGGCACACGCAGCTACGGCAAGGGCAGCGTCCAGGATGTCTACTGGCTCGCCGACGGCCAGGCCGCCATGAAGCTCACCACGCAGTACTACATGCTCCCCGACCGGCGCATCATCCACCGGCTCCCCGGCGCTGAGAAATGGGGCATCGAGCCCGACATCAACGTCGAGATGCTCCCCAGCCAGACCACCGACATGCTCATCCTCCGCCGCAACACCGATGTCCTCGTGCTCGACGAGAACGGCAAGGCCGTCGTCGACGAGAAGGCCCCGCTCGCCGACCCCAGCGAGCTGCTCACCAAGGGCACCGATGTCCAGCTCCAGGCCGCCCTGGTCCTGCTCAACACCCAGATCCCCCAGGCCAAGCTCGCCGACGGCGCCAAGCCCGACAAATCGCCCACGAACTGATCTCGCGATGCGGACCGCAAACCACTCAACCCCGGCGAGCAGCCGGGGTTTTTCGTTCGGCCAGGGATGCGTTGCACGTTCCCCATCTCCCCGTGACCTCCGCCCCCCGTTTCCCTAGGGTTCTCCCATGACCACCGCCCGTCCCTCCCCCGCCGCTCGCCTCCGCGCCGCGATGGATGCCGGATGCACCCCCATCCCCGGCGCTTTCAACGCCCTGTGCGCCCGCGCGATCGCCAAGGCCGGCTTCCCCGCCTGCTACATCTCCGGCGCTGCGACCAGCGTCTGTGCCGGCGTGCCCGATGTCGGCCTGCTCACCCCCGAGCATTTCGCCCGCTGCATCCGTGAGGCCGCCGATGCCTCGGGCCTCCCCGTGCTCGCCGATGCCGACACCGGTTTCGGCGAGGCCGAGATGGTCCGCCGAACCGTCATCGAGTACTCCCGCGCCGGCGCTGCCGGCCTGCACATCGAGGACCAGAAGTTCCCCAAGCGCTGCGGCCATCTCGACGGCAAAGAACTCGTCCCCACCGACCACATGATCGAGAAGATCCAGTGGGCGTGCAAGGCGGCAAGCGACTCTGTCTCCGGCCCCAGTGCCCAGTGCCCAGTCCCCAGTGCCCTCCTCATCTGCGCCCGCACCGATGCCCGCGGCGTTGAGGGCTTTGAAGCCGCAATCAACCGCGCCTCGGCCTACACGCTCGCGGGCGCTGACATGATCTTCCCCGAGGGCCTCGCCACCGAAGGAGAATTCGCCGAGTTCGCCCGGGCCATGAAGCGGATCGCCCACCCCGTCACGGGCAAGCCCCCGTACCTGCTCGCGAACATGACCGAATTCGGCAAGACGCCGATGATCCCGCTCACTCGCTTCGCACAGTTGGGTTACTCGTGCGTGATCTACCCCGTCTCGCTCCTGCGGATCGCCATGGGCGCGGTGACGCGGGCACTCGAAACGCTCAAGCAGGATGGCTCGGTCGAGAGGCTCCTACCGCAGATGCAGACCCGCAAGGAGCTCTACGACCTGATCGCGTACACGCCGGGGAGCGCATGGGAATACCCGACCTAGGGCGGCCCTCGCCGGGAGCACGATCGAGAGCCCCCGCGCGGTACACTCCGCCGATGCCCGGCCATCCTTCCGCCGCCCTCGCTGGCTCGCCCTTTGCGTGCGCTCTCGCGCTCGTGGCCCCACACTGCCCCGCCGCCCCCCCGCCCATCACCTTCAACTCCCTCATCACCGAACTCACCGACCCAGACTCCCTCGCCCGCTTCCCCGATCCTGCCTACCGCCCCCTGCTCGCCTCCAGCTACAACCGTGAATCAACCCGACGCGATCTGCCGGGCTGGTTCGCCGACAGCGACGGCACCGGCTTCATCCGCGAAGAGAAGACCGCCGCCGGCAGCGAGTGGGTCATCATGGAGCACACCGGCCCCGGCAGCATCACCAGGATCTGGACACCCTACTTCTACTACGACCTCAACAACCACACCGGGCCCAATATCCGCATCTACCTCGACGGCTCCCAGACACCCGTCATCGATGAATCGCTCATCAAACTCGTCCGCGGCGAAGGCTCGTTCGCCGATGATGGCACGCTCGCCAGCCCCACCGCCCGCGCCGGTGACTGTTACGTCCCCATCCCGTTTGCCACTTCCTGCAGGATCACGATGAACGGCAAACCGTTCTACTACCTCATCGACTACCGCGCGTACGCCGAGGGAGTAGGCGTCAAGCCGTTCACGATGGATGCGTACCGCTCGCTGGGAACCGAAACCAAGGCCCTCCTCAAGTCGGGGCCCGGCGCCGTCTCAAGACCGGGCATCGAGGAACCGGGCGCTCAAGGTGAAACCTTCGGAACCTTCACGTTGCAGCCCGGGACGATGATGTCGCAGGGCACAACGGGACCGTCGGCAATCCGACGCCTCACGGTACGGCTGCCTGAGGCGGTCACGACGCCGGCCATCCTGCGTTCCATCGTGCTCGTAGCCAGCTTCGACGATGAGGAGTGCATCTGGTGCCCCATCGGCGACTTCTTCTCATGCCCTGATTCCATCCACCCCTTCAATACCGGTGATCGCAGCGTAAGCGCCGACGGCACCATGTCCTCGACCTGGGTGATGCCGTTCCGCCGTTCGGCCAGCATCCAGCTCATCAATACCGGATCGATCCCGGTCAAGGCACGCCTCTCGGTCGGCGAGAACAACCGCATCCATCCTGAGTCGCGAGTATGGACCTGGGATGATCGCTCCATGCACTTCCACGCCAACTGGCGGCCCGACGATGTCGTCCCCGGCACACCCTTCTGCGACTGGAACTTCATCGATATCGCGGGCAAGGGCGTGTACGTCGGAGATTCGTGGGCGATCCTCAACCCGCAGAAGGGCACCTGGTGGGGCGAGGGGGACCACAAGGTCTACATCGACGGCGACTGGGACCGCGGCTTCCCGTCCCACTTCGGCACCGGCACCGAGGACTACTACGGCTGGGCGGGCGGGGAGATCCCGACGCGCCGAGACGAGTTCAGCCGCCGCTGGCTCGCCAACGTCCGCGTCGGCGGGCTTGACGGCACGACCCTGGGCTTCAATATCTGCACACGCACACGCGGGCTTGATGCGATGCCCTTCGCGACCCGGCTGCGCTTCGACATGGAATCAAGCTTCGGGACCGACATCCGCAACCCGTGGAATCACCTCGGATACTCGTCGGTGGTCTTCTGGTACGCGATCCCCGGGGCAACCCACAACCTACCGCCGATGCCGGTCGAATCCGCCAGGCCAATCATGTCGCTTGTAGATGACCCGCAGAACGGCAAGAAAGTGGTGCGTTAAGGCTTCCCCGCGGCACGACGTTCAAGTCATCCCACCGACCACGCCCCGTGACCACCCGGATCCGGCTCCCCCGCCACCCGGATCCTGGCGCCCCCGGCCCGCAGTTGTTCCACCTGCCGACTGCCGATCCGGACTCGGAACGTCACCGAATCCCCGTCGTACTGCCGCTCGAGCACCTTCCCCTGCGTCTCGATCAGGTGGATCGCCCGGCTCTGCTTGAACGGCAGGGAGATCTCCAGCTCCTCCACTCGGCCCTGCGCCAGGTCCCGCACGCGGCGGATCACCTCCCCCTGCCCCATCGGGAGCCGCTCGATGGGCGTCCCCGCCGGCGCTGCAAACGCGCACAGCGGGATCGCCCCCGGCACCCTTTGCTGCCACACCAGCAGTTCGGAGTTGTCCTTGAGCCGGTCGGCCTTGTTGAGGATCAGGATCCGCTCGGGCGCTGCGAACGGCTCGCCCTCGCGCGCCGCATCCTTCTGCGCGGCCGCGAGCAGTTCATCGAGCGTGCGCGTCACCGTGCTGTAATGCAGGTCCGCCGCCGGGTCCGCCACATCCAGCACGATCAGGAGCACATCGGCGTGCACCGCCTCGTCCAGGGTCGCCTTGAACGACGCAATCAGGTTGTGCGGCAGGTCCCGCACGAACCCGACGGTGTCCGAGAGCATCACCGAGAGGCCCCCGCCCAGGTCCCACAGCCTCGTTCGCGTCATCAGGGTCGCAAAGAGCCGGTTGTCCGCGTACGCGCCCCCCGCGGTCATCGTGTTGAACAGCGTGCTCTTGCCCGCGTTGGTATACCCCACCAGCCCCACGGTGAAGTGCTCGGCCTTGCGGGCCCGCACCTCGCGACGCTTGCGCGCCTGGATCACCTCCAGCTCGCGCACCAGGTCCAGCCGCTTGCTCTGCGCCAGCCGGCGGTCGATCTCCAGCTGCTGCTCACCCGGGCCGCGCGTCCCGATCCCCCCCACGCCTCCCACTCCCACGATCCGCTCCAGGTGCGTCCACATCGCCCGCAGGCGCGGCAGCGTGTACTCCACCTGCGCCAGCTCCACCTGCAGCTGCGCCTCCCGCGTCGTGGCGCGCGAGGCGAAGATGTCCAGGATCAGCTCGCTGCGGTCGATCACCTTGCGCTCCGTCTCCTTCTCGATGTTGGCGATCTGCTTGGGAGACAGGTCGTGGTCGAAGATGATCGTCGACGCGTCGAGCATCTCGCACAGGCCCTTGAGCTCGGTGACCTTGCCCGACCCGATGTACGTCGCCGACACCGGCTTGACCAGGTTCTGCGTCAGCTCCCCCACCACCTGCGCCCCGGCCTGCTCGGCGAGCGACCGCAACTCCCCGAACGGGTCCGTGCGGTCGTACACCGACTCGGGCAGCCGCACCGCGGCGAGCACGGCCCGCTCGGAAGTCACTTCGATCGATGAACGCTCTTTTGGTTGCGGCATGAGAAACGCGATCCTGACTCGCGGGCGGGCCCGCGGTCCCTTCGTGCCGGGCCGTCGGGCCCCGCATCAAAGGGACCGATCGACCCGTTCCCCGGCAATTCATTGTGATTGTGTGAATGGAGGGAGCACCGGCCTGACACCAACCAACTCGCCCGCTCCCGGACCCCGCCGTCCCCTTGAGAACGGCGTATCCGCCGTACAGCGGCCGCAAGGGCATCGGTTGGTGATGTTCAGAACAGGTCCATGACGCATCGGCTCCCGGAAGATTCTATGGCCCCACCCCCGGGAAACCAACCCATCCCGTGATCCCGGCATGGTTCGGGACGCCCCCGGCCGATAAACTCACCCGACGGGGATGCCCCGGACGCTCATCACGCGCCGGGGAGCGCCGGCCGCGTGAGCCTCACGCACCGGCCCAACGGGAAGGATGCCGGAGACGTGCTTGTGAAAAACGGTCGCACTCTGTTCCAGGCCATGCTCATCTCCGCGGTCGGCGCCGTCGCCATGGTCGCCGGCATGGGCTTCAGCGGCGCCCTCAACCTCGGGCCCGGCTCCGGACCCGGCTCGCCCGTCACCGCGTACGAGTTCTTCGACCCCATCATCGACGTCCACTCCACGCTCTCGCAGCGCTACGTCAGCCAGATCGACGAGAAGGCCCTCCAGCAGGCCGCGATCAACGGCATGCTCGAGGCCCTCAACGACCCCTACACCATGTACGTCCCGCCCGTCGAGAAGAACGAGTTCAGCAAGGAGCTCCTCGGCGAGTACGTCGGCATCGGCGCCCTCATCGTCATCCAGGACCAGTGGCTCACCGTCGTCTCGCCCCTCGAAGACTCCCCCGCGATCCGCGCCGGCATTCTCCCCGGCGATCGCATCAAGGAGATCGACGGCAAGTCGACCTTCGGCAAGACCGACGTCGAGTGCGTCCAGATGCTCACCGGCGAGCCCGGCACCCCCGTCAAGCTCCTCATCGAACGCAAGGGCGAGCCCATCAGCGTCGACATCGTCCGCAACCAGATCAAGACCCGCTCGGTCAAGGGCGTCCACCGCGACGCCGCCGACTCCACCAGGTGGCAGTACCTCATCGACCCGGCCCGCAAGATCGCCTACATCCGCCTCACGCAGTTCACCCCGCGCTGCAGCGACGAGATCGACGAAGCGCTCAAGGCCGTCGCCGCCGACAAGGGCGACCTCAAGGGCCTCGTCCTGGACCTGCGCGGCAACCCCGGCGGCGTCCTCTCCGAGGCCGAGCGGATCGCCGACTTCTTCCTCAAGTCCGGCGTCATCGTCTCCACCAAGGGACGCACCGTCCCCGAGAAGATCACCCGCGCCGAAGAAGCCGGGACCTACCCCGACTTCCCCATCGCCGTCCTCATCAACGGCTCCTCCGCCTCCGCCAGCGAGGTGCTCGCCGGCGCACTCGTAGAGAACAACCGCGCCATCACCATCGGCACCCGCACCTACGGCAAGGGAAGCGTCCAGGCCGTCGAGACACTCCCCAAGGGCAAGGGCGCGCAGCTCAAGTTCACCGAGCAGGGCTACTACCTCCCCTCCGGCCGCAGCATCACTCGCAAGGACGATTCGGCCACCTGGGGCGTCGATCCCACCGACGGCTTCTTCGTCTCCATCACCGACAAGGACCTCGCCGACCTCCTCCGCGTCCGCCGCGAGGAAGAAGTCATCCGTTCCGGACAGGCCGCCGACCAGCAGAAGAACTGGTCCGACGCCGAGTGGATCGTCTCCTACCTCAAGGACCGCCAGCTCGCCGCCGCTCTCAAGGCCGTCCAGGTCAAGGTCGATTCCGGCGAATGGAAGCCCACCGGAGAGGCCGGAAAGACCCAGGCCAGCGTCGCCGTCAGCGAGATCCAGCGCCTCGAGATCACCCGCGACCGCATCACCCGCGAACTCAACCGCCTCGACAACCGCCTGATCGCCCTCTCCGCCGCCGCCGAGGGCGCCACCACATCTCACTCCAACGACCTCATCCCCGACGGCGTCAAGCTCAGCGGCGGCAAGCTCGAAGTCTTCGACAAGGAGGGCAAGCTCGTCACCACCCTCCGCATGACCGACGAGAACCTCGAGAAGTGGCTCATGGACGCCGGGGTCGAGAAGCTCGATCCCAACCAGCCCGAAAACAAGCCTGAAACCCAGCCCCAGCCCAAGCCCGACGACGCCAAGAAACCCGTCGATCCACCCAAGTAATCACCGTAGACTGATGCGTGCTCATCCTCGGGATCGAGACAAGCTGCGATGAGACCGCCGCCGCCGTCGTGGAAGACGGGGCCCTCGTCCGCTCCAGCATCGTCGCCTCGCAGAACGACATCCACGCGGAGTTCGCCGGCGTCGTCCCCGAACTGGCCAGCCGCGCCCACGTCGAGCGGATCACGCCCGTCATCCGCGAGGCAATCGACCGCGCCGGCATCGCGCGGACCGACCTCCACGCGATCGCCGTCGGCCACCGTCCCGGGCTCATCGGCTCCCTCCTGGTCGGCGTCTCGGCCGCCAAGGCCTTGGCCTGGTCACTGGGCCTTCCCCTGATCGGCGTCGACCACATCCAGGCCCACCTGTACGCCGGGATGCTCGGGGAAGAACAGACAAAGAGAGAAAGTGACGAAGAGAAAACGACTCTGGATGATCGCGAGCAAGGTCAGTACCCGTACACGTCCTCTCTTCGTCTCCCCGTCTCGGCGTCTCTCTTCCCCTCACTCGGCTTTGTCGTCAGCGGCGGCCACACCTCCCTCTACCTCCTCGAATCCTGGACCAGCCTCTCACGCCTGGGCTCCACCATCGACGATGCCATGGGCGAAGCCTTCGACAAGGCCGCCGCGATCCTCGGAATCCCCTTCCCCGGCGGCCCCAACCTCGACCGGCTCGCCGCCGCCCCCGGCGCCGCCGACCGCGCCGTCGAACTGCCCGTCTCGCGTCTCTCACCCGACTCCCTCGACTTCTCCTTCTCCGGCCTCAAGACCGCCGTCCTCTACGCCGCCCGCGGAGTGCCTCCCTCTCCCAACCCCCGCGCCGAACCGCCCACCCCCGCGCCGCCCCTCACCCCCGACCGCGTCCGCGATCTGGCCGCCAGCTTCCAGCGCGCCGCCGTCCGCGCCGCGATCATCAAGATCCAGCGCGCCCTCGACATGCTCGCCGCCGGCCTGCACGGCCGACCGCCCCTGCCCGTCCGCACCCTCCTGGTCGGCGGCGGCGTCAGCGCCAACTCACGCCTCCGCGCCGATCTCGCGGAACTGGCATCGCACCGCCACCTCCACCTCGTCCTCCCACGCCCGCCCTACTGCATCGACAACGCCGCCATGATCGCCGGGCTCGCCCACCACCTGATGCTCGCTGGGCACACCTCCGACCTGTCCCTCCAGGCCGATCCCACCACCGCATGCTGATGCTCGCCACCATCCTCATCGCGCTCGGCGCAGCCCACCCCGCGCCCCCGCAGGTCCCGAGCATCAACCCGCCGTTGATCCCCGCGCCCCAGGCCACCCCGCTCGCGCGATACGCCGCCGAAACGCTCGGTGGTTTCACGATCCGGATCCACCCCCAGGCAAGCCAGCCCGACCCGATGCGGTTCGCCCGCGTGCGCGCGGCGATCCTGTTCGACCTCGACGGCATCTCTCGCCAGGTCCCCGCACCGGCCCTCGCGCAGCTCCGCACCATCCCCATCATCCTCACACCGCAAACGCCCCCGCGTCCAGGCTTCCCCGGCCACGGCGCCTGCTTCCATCCCTCCGCCGCATGGCTGACCTCCAACGGCTTCGATGCCGATCGCCAGGGCTGCGTCGAGATCATGAACTTCGATGACCTGCTCGCCTGGCGCGCCGAGCAGCCCCTCATGCTCCTGCACGAACTGGCACACGCCTACCACTGGCTCCTGGGCTTTGAGCGCCCGGACCTGCTCGCCGCGTACACCCACGCCAAGAACTCTCCCGCCCTCTACCGCTCCGTCGGCTACGTCCTGGACCCCGGCGGCGCCGGCAAACCCGCCTACGCGATCACCAACCACCACGAGTACTTCGCCGAGCTCACCGAAGCCTTCTTCGGCCGCAACGACTACTTCCCCTTCACCCGCGCCGACCTGGCCGGCTACGACCCTCAGGGCCTGGATGTCGTTGAGAGGCTCTGGTCCCTCGACGCCAGCGCAATCTCAAGAGAGATCGCCGCCTCCGGATCACGGTCCGCACAGCCATCGCCGCCCGCGCCCGCGCCCACCCCCACCCCCACCCCCAC
>JBGAOZ010000039.1:0-29009 GCA_044221545.1 Phycisphaerales bacterium | reverse complement strand
CCGGCGAAGTCCACGGCAACGTCTTCGAGCTCGCCGAGGATGTCTTCCGCACCGTCGACTCCTACCTCGGCCGGCGCGCCGCCAAGCAGGGCACGGCGGTGGGGGGGTAAGCCGGCGGTTCAAATCCTGTCACCCCGATTGACGTTTGAAACGCCCGCAAGGTAAGAACTTGCGGGCGTTGTCGTTTTGAGATGGGGAATGCCTCTGCCGCTTCTCCATATGAGAATGGCTGACACGAGACGTGGTAATGATCGATCAGTTGAAATCGATCGGCATTGAGAAGGGTAAGCCGTTTAATCCAGACGAACAAACCCGGCAGACCCTCGTAGCGGCCGCGATCGAAGCGAGAGACTATCTCGATGCCCTGTACGACAAAGGCTTGCCGCCCGGACCGATTCTCGGCGCGACCATGGACTACAGCCAGCGATGGATCATGGACATGGGCATTCCCGGCCCCGACGCTGGTAAAGGGGGCAAACATCTCATCCTGCCGCCCGGATATGACGGCGGAGTTCCTGAAGATCACTTCGTCGGGCGGTCAACCGCGTACAAGGTCGTCGTTGGCCTGCGATCGTTGCCGACCAACGGGGATGTGGCGGGCGCTATCGATCGACTAAAGACAGTCAAGGTACACCCCTTGAATCCGAGAGCTGATTGGTCCGAGCCAACATGGTTTGACATGACGCCCATGCCGCAAGACACAACGCCCGTAAAGTGGGAGGACAACCTCGAAAGGAGCATGACATGATCGGCGCCTTGGTGACGTTCCGCTATGCAGACAGTTTCGATGAGCCCTCTCTCCGGAAGATCGCGAACGAGGCACGCGGCAAGTTCGCGAGCGTACCGGGGCTGCGTTCCAAGGCTTTCACGGTCAACGCGGTCAAGCGCGAGGCGATGAACATATACATCTGGGAATCCGAGGCGGCGGCGAGAGCGTTTTTCAGCGATGCGCTTCTGGAGCGCGCGGCGGGCTTGTACGGCGTGCGGCCCAGCGTCGAGTTCGTGCAGGTTGCGGCGCTGGTGGAAAACCCGGGCGCGTGAAGGATGTGCTGCGTGAGGGCATCGCCGCGCCGATGGGCATCGGCAAGGAGGGCTCCGGAATCAACCGGAGGATGTCGGTGACCGCTGCGGGGGCGCCACGCCGGCACGGGCTCGTCTGCCGTGCCCTGACGGGGGTTTCGCGGCCAACGACGCTCGGGTTCACGGCTCCCAGGTCCGCATTCCTTCGACAAGGAGCTGGCGTCCTGTCACCCCGAATCACCGCGGGATCCTCACCGGTCCCCGCGCCCAGCCCCTATCCGCGTCTGGCGGCGGTCTTCTTCCTGGCCGTCTTGGTTTTCGGTGCCGGCTTTCCCTTCGCCGGCGCGCTCTTGGCCTTCGCGCCGTGGCCCCCCGCACTCCCCCCGCCCCCGCTCTTCTTGAGCGGCCTCCCGTCCGGTCCCTTGCCCAGCCGCGCCAGCATGGCGATGTGGTCCTCCAGGTACTTCTTCACGGGCATGCGGCGCATCGCCTGGGCGATCACATCCAGCGAGAGGTCCTCGAGCTTCTTGAACCGCAGGCAGCACCCGGCCCCGCTCACTTCCAGGTGGTTCTTCCTCCCCGTGGCCTTCCACGCGGCGTCGAACCACTCCCGCTCGGGTGTGTTGTGGAGCAGGAACAGCATGTAGACGACCATGTCGTTCTTCTGCGAGGACAGCCCCATGTACATGAGCGGGAGCTTCGGGTTGGTGTGGTGGCCGTGCGGCCATCCCCCTTCCGCGCCGTGCGGCACGCAATAGCCGATCACGCCGTACTGCATGCACTCCTGGATGATGGGGTCGAGGTTGTCCAGGATCACCCGGCGCACGGTCTGGATCGCCACCCGGCGATCGTGGAGGCCGGGGGGGAGCGAATCCAGGTACGCCGCGACGGTGGTGGCTTTGCTCTTCATGATGGCGGGTAGTCTAAGGCGAGGGGCGACGGGCGAGGGGGGCGGGCGTGCCTCGTCGGGCTGATGCAACGCCCCGTTGGGCCAAGCGCGGAGGTGAGGCCCTCGGCGTGGCAGGTGACAGAGATCGAGAGAGCACGGGGTCTCGCGATCGCCGCCGACATCACCCGGACGCCACGTCGGCCCGGCCGCCGCGATGGCGTGCGTAGGCGGTTTCACTTCCCACCGTCACCCGCCTCCGCCTTGGGCTCCAGCTCGATCCTCTTGCCCAGCACGATGCAGTTGAACATCGCCCGTCCCGCCTCGTCCCTGGTCATGAACGCGTTGCTGCCCGCGACCTCGTCGAGCGAGACGACGACCTTCTCGTCGAGGCTGAACAGCCGCACGGCGAGCTTCTCGTGCGCCCACACGGCGGGGTTGGTCAGGTCGATGTCGGAGGCAAAGCGGATGAGCGTGCGGCCGGTCTCCCAGAAGACCCACGCCTCGTTGGCGATCGGCGAGAGCGGGGCCAGGTAGACGACCTGCGTCCCCTTGACCACCGGCGCGGCCTGGCCGCGGTGCTCCATGTCCTTGGCGATCTGGGCGCGGACCGAGGTGCGCAGCCGCTCGAGCAGCTCCCCCTCCGGGAAGCTCGCGTTGTGCCGCGTGCGGAAGAGCTCCTCGCGGAGCCCGGCGTACTCGAAGCGCACCTGGGTGAACCCCTCGGGCATCGTCGCGGGCCGCTCGACCCGCTCGGCGCCGGTGATGCGGAAGCGCTCGCTCTTGACGGTCGCATCCAGCTCCGGCACCTGGTAGTCGGCGCGCTTGGCCTTGACCAGGATCGAGAACTGCGGGAGCAGGACCTCGCCGAAGAGGCTGTGGTCGGCCTCATCGAGCGCCGGGTTGGTCTGGCGGACCCAGAAGGTGATCTGCTTCTCGGCGATCACCGGGTCGATGTCGCGCTCGTCGATGTGCCAGCGGTACAGGTGGCGCATCACCTCTCCCAGCCAGGCCCGCGAGGTCAGCTCGGCGTCGGGCGCGCGAGCCCCGCGGTCCGGCGCGGGGGCGTGCATCCCCGGCGCAGGGCCGGGCCCCGCGCCGCCGAGCGTGAGGGCGCCCGCGGCGATCGCGGCCGCGCACAGGAAGGCCAGCCGGGACGTCGGTGAGGCGGGCGAGCGGTTCATGGGAGTTTCCTGAGTGTGAAGAACCGGTTCCCGCCGCGGGAGCCGTCCCGGTCGTCGGGGATGCGGACGAAGTTCCCGCCCGGGCTGTAGCAGCCGTGGTCGGTCATCCACGAGTACGCGCGGCCGGTGACCTCCACATCCCCCACGCGGGTGAGGCCCGCGAACGCATCGGCATCGGCGATCCCGCCCTCGACGTACCGGCTCGCCAGCTGCTGGGCGTACTCGAGCAGCCGGGCGAACCGGCCCGGCGCGCCGCGGTTAGCGCACTGCACGAGGTAGTCGATCCGCTCGCCGACGCGCGGCACGGTGACGAAGCGTCCGCCCCCGTCCCGGTAGAAGCCATCGCACTGGCCCTTCTCGCCGCCGGCGGTGATGACATCGATGATGTCCTTGCAGCGCTCGGAGGCGACCTGCTCCTGGCGGTACCCCGCGGGGATGTGGCGGAGCCTGCTCTCGAGCACCCACAGGATCCCGAGCATGCCCGACTTGGTGTCGGCCTCGCTGATCCACCCGCGCTCCCCGGGCAGCGGCGTCTCGTTGATGAGCAGGCGGGCGACGTAGCCCTGCACGGCCGCGCCGGGCTGGTGGCAACATCGAGCGTCTGAGCGCCCAGGTGCTGCGCGAGCAGGCCGGCGGCGATCACACCGCCCGCGCGTGCCTGGGTCTGATGCGTGCGGCCCGCTCCGTCGGTCCGACCTCTCGATACTCGGCGGCCCATGGTGGTCACCCGGGTCCTTTCACGCCGCGGCGATCCCCGGCGTTGCGGCCAGCGCTGGCATCGCCAGAATAGCGCTCGCCGGCCGCGTCCGGAGAGGTACCGACGCGCGCGCCGTGGGTTCGGTTCCGCGCCCTCACGCGAGCCGGCGCATGACCGCGCTTGTGCGCACAAGAAGCGATTTGCCCGCAAAGGCCGTTTCCCGCCCTTCTGAGACGCACCGGCGCGGGAGGTCCCGCAGGGCCAACCAGGGCGTTGGGATCGATCCTGGGGCATCGTAGTGCATATCGCGTTTCGTGCGCACGATCAGGGGCATAGCGCACCGCCGGAGCGAATCGGCGGCGGGCCGCACGTGCGCGTGACCGGCGATGGCAACCGGACCGAAGGACGCGCCGGTCGCCGGGTCCCGCGGAGGCGCGGGCCGGGTTACCCTGGAGCGTTTTTCAGCGCGATCCAGAAGGGACCCCGGCCCGACGCACGGGCTTGCGCCGAGCCGAAAGCCGGTGGCGGGTACACCCATCACCCATCAAACCGCATCGCGGCGATCGTGACATCGTCGTCGAGCGATTCGCCGCCGGCGAACTTGCGGAGGTCTTCCATGATGGTGTCGACGGCCTGCGCGGGCTGGTCGCACCGCATGCAGAGGCCCTCGACGCGGGAGACCCCGAAGCGCGAGCCGTCGAGGGCGGGCTGCTCGACGATGCCGTCGCTGAAGACCAGCAGAAACGAGCCGGCGGGGAAAGGGGCGTACTCGTTGGCGTACGCGGCGTCGCGCTGGGCGCCGACGGGGGGGCCGCCGTTGCAGTCCAGGCACTGGGCCGCGCCGCCGGGGGGCTTGATGATCACGTAGCCGTGGCCGGCGTCCACGAAGGCCATCTCGCCCTTGCCGGGGTCGAGGATCGCCACAAAGAGCGAGACGAAGCGTCCGGACTCGGCGTGCGAGCTGAGGAACGCGTTGACCTCCTGCACGGCGATCGCCGGGTCGGCGTGGTGCAGGAGCGAAGCGCACAGGTGGGCCTGGGCGCAGGACATGAGGATGCCCGCGCCGATGCCCTTGCCGGCGACGTCGCCGATCAGGATCGCGGTGCGTCCGTCGGGGAGGTTGAAGGCGTGGAAAAGGTCGCCGGCGACCAGGCGGCCGGGGAAGGAGCGGACGGCGTAGGAGTAGGCGCCGAAGCGTCCCTGGGGCGGGGGCATGAGGAGCTTCTGGGCGGCGCGGGCGGCGTTGAGATCGTCCTCGAGTTCCCGTCGGCGGCCGTCGAGGGCGATCCGGTTGAGGTTGGCCATCGCCAGGCCGCAGACGCGTGCGATCGCGACGCAGAAGGCCGGCGCATCGGCCTGCTGGGCGGGGACGGGGCTGGCGTGGGGTCGACCCTCGTGCTGGCGCGAGTCGAGGTAGAGGTACGCGGCGGGGATGCCATCGACGAGGATGGGCGCGCACAGGGCCTGCTGGATGCGCAGGTCGATCACCGACTGGCCGTGGGCCATGGCGCCGGCGCCCCCGTCGAGCATGACGACCTTTCCATCGTCGGCGGCGCGCAGGACGGTGAGGCTGAAGGAATCGAAGTCCGAGGGGCTGGAGACCGGGAGGGTGGCGATCCTCGAGGCGACCACCTCGACCTGCGAGCGGGCATCAAACTCCCCGGAGTGGAGCCGGCGGATGAAGGCGGCCCTGGGGAACCCGGTGCCGCCGACCAGGGCGTCGAGGGCGGCGTTGGCGCGCGCTTCCATGGTGGAGGCGGTGGCGATGGTGCCGGCGGCGTCGATGAGCAGGTCGAGTCGTTCTCGGACTCTCAGGGACATCTCGTGGTCGGCCACTCGGCGTACGCGGTTGGCGCTGCTGGCGATGTCGTCGCTGGTCGAGAGCATCCGTGGACCCGAGGCGGCGGGCCCGCCGACATGAAAGGTCCAGGGTCCGAGTCGGATGAAGTCCCCGGCGCGCATGGGCGCCAGCTCGTGCGGGGGGATCCGGACACCGTTGAGGTACGTGCCGTGTTTGGATCCGATGTCGCAGATGAGCCAGGTGCCGCCGCGGAAGAGGATCTTGGCGTGGTTCCGGGAGACGCTCAGGTCGCCCCCGAGGACGATGTCGGCCGAGGCGGCCTGGCGGCCGATGATCACGGGCTTGCCCGAAGGGATCGCCAGGGGCGCCAGGGGCGGCCCGGAGATCGGCTGGAGGTGGAGGATTCCACCCAAGGGTTGATACGAGGTCGTTCCCACCATGTTTGAGTGTACATGTTGCGGCGTGGAGCGTGGGCTTGGCCGGCGGGCCCGGGCGTTGGTGGGGGCGGGCGGGGTGGGGTTGGGGGGGTGGGGGGTGGGGGTGGGGGGGGGGTGGGGGGGATGGGGGGGGTGGGGGGCAGGGCAGTCGGGCTTGTGGAAGCGAGGGGTATGTTCGGAAAAGCGGATCCCGACCGTCCACCGAGCGAAAAGAGAGGTATTCCTTGTCGGGATCGGATTGTGCACGCACCTTCCCTTGTGTTTGCGGTGGATGGTGAGTTAGTCTCTGTGTCTGTGCCGCCGGGTTCCCGGGGGCACCCGGTCAATCGGGAGATGCTGGCATGAAGACCATGAAGCGGGCGGGGTCTGTTCGTCAATTGCTGATTGCATCGCTGGTCGCGGCGGCGGGGCTTGCGGTCCCGGCCGGAGCGCGGCCGGATGTGGGTGCGCCGGGCGCGTGGATGCTGGACTTCCGGACCGGGCAGATCGACACGCGCCAGGAGCCCAACCTGCTGGGCGGGGACGAGGCGTTCACGGTCGACAGGTTCTACGTGCTGCAGCTCGACGGCGGGCTGGATGCGCTGCGGCAGGCGCAGCTCGAGCAGGCGGGGGTGAAGCTGGGGCAGTACCTGCCCAACTACGCGTACGTGGCCAAGCTGGAGAAGACGACGCCGGCGGCGCTGCGGGCGCTGGGGTTTGTGTCCTGGGCGGGCACGATGAAGGCGGGGTGGAAGATCGATCCGGAGCTGGGGGTGCGTCCGATCCACGACGCGGTGCGGGTGGGCCAGCGGGCGGCGGGGATCTCGTCGGTGTGCGTGACGCTGCACGAGAACGCCTCGGCGATCGAGGCGGTGGACGAGATCACGGCGGCGGGCGGCCAGGTCTCGCGGATCGAGACGGTGGAGGCCGACACGTACATCGACGCGGTGATCCCGACGGCGGCGGCGGCGCGGGTCGCGTCGGTCGAGGCGGTGATGTTCATCGAGGAGGCGGCGGAGATCACGCTGCGCAACGACTCGAACCGCTGGATCGCCCAGAGCAACGTGAGCGGTCAGACGCCGGTCTGGAACCGCGGGATCCAGGGCCAGGGCCAGATCGCCGGGCACATCGACGGCCCGCCGAAGGAAGCGCACTGCATGTTCGACGACTCGGTGGCGATCGGGCCGACGCACCGCAAGATCGTGGCGATGCGCGGCAGCGCCGGGACGGACTCGCACGGGACGCACACGGCCGGGACGCTGGCGGGCGACGCGGCAACCTACGACTCGTACACGACCAACGACGGGCTGGCGTTCCGGGCCAGGCTCAGCTGCACGAACCTCTCGACGATCACCAGCGCGAACCTGGAGACGAACCTGAACGCGGCGTGGGCCGACGGGGCGCACGCGCACACCAACAGCTGGGGCGACGACGGGACGACGGCGTACACGGCCCACTGCCGGCAGATCGACAAGCACTCGGACGACAAGCAGGACAGCCTGGTGCTGTTCGCGGTGAGCAACGGCTCGACGGTGACCACGCCGGAGAACTCCAAGAACTGCGTGGGCGTGGCGGCGTCGGCGGACTCTCCCAACCAGGGCAGCCTGTGCTCGGGCGGGACGGGCCCGACGGCCGACGGCCGGCGCAAGCCCGAGGCGTTCCTGCCCGGGTGCAACACGTCGAGCGCCAACTCTTCGACGACGTGCGGGTACACGGGGATGACGGGCACGTCGATGGCCTGCCCCGCGGTGACGGGCGCGGCGGTGCTGGTGCGGCAGTACTACACGGACGGGTTCTACCCGACGGGCGCGGCGGTGGGGGGCAACGGGTTCAACCCGTCGAGCGCGCTGGTGAAGGCGACGCTGCTGAACTCGTGCGTGGACATGACGGGGATCAGCGGGTACCCCTCCAACCAGGAGGGGTGGGGCCGGGTGCTGCTGGACGGGGCGCTGTACTTCACGGGGGACACGAGCAAGCTGCTGGCGTACGACGTGTGGAAGGCCGGCGGGTTTACCACGGGCCAGAGCGCGGCGTACACGTTCAACGTGGCATCGCCCGGGACCCCGCTGAAGATCACGCTGGTGTGGACCGAGCCGCCGGCGGCGCAGAACGCCAACCCGGCGTACATCAACAACCTGGACCTCTCGGTGGCGGCGCCGGGGGGCACGACGTACCTGGGCAACGTGTTCGCGAGCGGCCAGTCGACCACGGGCGGCGCGGCCGACGCCAAGAACAACGTCGAGATGGTGATGCGGACCAGCCCGGCGGTGGGGCAGTACACGGTGACGATCTCGGCGACCGCGGTGAACGCGGCGGCCAAGCAGGGGTACGCGCTGGTGATCACCGGGGACGTCTCGGCGTGCACGGCGCCGGGCATCACGGGCCAGCCCTCGCCGCAGACGGTGGATGCGGGCTCGCCCGCGTCGTTCACGGTGACGGCGACCGGCACCTCGGTGGGGTACCAGTGGAAGAAGGACAACACGGACATCCCGGGCGAGACGGCCGGCACGCTCTCGATCCCCAGCGCCTCGCTGTCGGACGAGGGGATGTACTCGGTGGTGGTGAGCAATTCGTGCGGCTCGGTGACCAGCGACGCGGTGCTGCTGGACGTGATCTGCAAGGCCGACTTCGACAACTCGGGGTTTGTCGACATCGAGGACTACGGCGCGTTCGTGACGGCCTTCGAGGCCGGGACGGACGATGCCGACGTGGACGGCTCGGGCTTTGTGGACATCGAGGACTTCAACACCTTCGTGGCGTTGTTCGAGCAGGGGTGCTGAGGTTCGCCGGCGCGGGGCGGGTGCCATAGCGCCGGGCTTGGAAGATCGATACACCGGGCCGGACGCGCGAGCGCCCGGCCCGGCTTTTGGGTATGCTCGGCGCGTCCTTCCCCACCCTCCTGCGCGATGTACAGCGCGGGCGGTCGCGGGGTGGGCACGCATATTCAGGGCGAGCCGTGGGCGGAGCGAAGGCGGTCGCGGCCGTGGTGGCGGCGACGCAGAAAGGGAGAACCGATGAGGACGGTCTGGAGTTGTGTCGCGGCGGCGGGGCTGGCGATGGGCATCTGCGCGACCGCGAACGCGGGGGGCGCGGCGGTGGGCAACCTTGATCGCGGGCTCAGCTCGCTGGTCAAGTACCCCGGCGCGCAGGCGATGACGCTCGACGGGCGCGTGGTCTCGATCTACGGCGTGCCGATGACCGGCGGGGCGAGCCCGCAGGCGGCGGCGGCGGCGTTCTGGGAGGCGCACGGGGCGGACTTCGGCGTCGCGGGGGTGGACCTGCGGGCCGAGCGGACCGATGTGATCGGCAACGGGTCGACGGTGATCGCGTACAAGCAGTACCTGGGCGGCCTGCCGGTGGAGTACGGCCTGGCGCGGATCGTGGTGCACCCGGACGGCAACCGCGTGACGCTCGCCTCGGCGCGGCTGGCGCAGAGCCCCGCGGGCGGGCTGGCGGCCCCGGCGATGTCGGCGGCCGAGGCGCTGGCCTCGGTCAAGGCCAGCGCGGTCTACCACCAGCTGACGGCGTGGTCGACGCCGACGCTGGTGGTGCACGACGCGTCGCTGTCGGGCACGGGCCCGGCGGGCGCGGCGGCGGCGTGGAAGTTCACGGGGCAGCTCCCGGCGCTGGAGGACCGGCAGGTGTACACGTTCTTCGTGGACGCCTCGACGGGAAGGCTGCTCGAGGCGCGCAACGACGTGCTCAACGCCGACATCACGGGCAAGGTGCAGGCCAAGGGCACCCCGGGCGTGAAGCCCGATTCGGGGAGCAACCCCCCGGTGGCCAAGAACGTGGAGCTGGTCCGCGTGACGGGCGCCAGCAGCACGGTGAACACCAACGCCTCGGGCGACTACGTGCTGCCGACGCCGGGCTCGTCGGCGGTGAACGTGACGACGACGCTGGCCAACGGGGAATGGGTGAAGGTGGTGGACACCAGCGGTACGGCGGTCCTGAGCCTGACGCAGAGCGTGACGCCCCCGGGCCCGGGGAACTTCCTGCTCAACAACACGCCGTCGGAGTTCACGACGGCGCAGGTGAACGCGTTCATCGGCACGATCAACATCCACAACTACTTCAAGAGCCGGGCGCCGGCGTTCACGGGGCTGGACATCCAGATCCCGGCGAACGTGAACATTAACTCGTCGTGCAACGCGTACTTCGACGGGGGCTCGATCAATTTCTACCGCAACCAGGGCGGGTGCGCCAACACGGCGTACGCGGACGTGATCTCGCACGAGTACGGGCACTTCATCGTGCAGGCCCTGGGCCTGGCGCAGAACGCCTTCGGCGAGGGGTACGGGGACACCTGCGGGGTGCTGCTGCACGACGTGGGCGTGATCGGGCAGGACTTCTGCGGCACGGGCTGCAACGTCCGCGACATCGACGGGGCCAACAAGCAGTACCCCTGCTCGGGGGAGATTCACGACTGCGGGCAGGTGGTCGCCGGGGTGTGGCGTGACATCCGACTGAAGATGACCGACAAGTACGGCTCGGCGCCGGCGCTGGAGGTCACGCGGCAGGACCAGGTGGACTGGTCGCTGATCACCGTCGGGCAGCAGAACGACTCCAACGGCATGTGGCCGCAGTCGGGGATCGAGGTCATGACGGTCGACGACGACGACGGCAACCTGCTCAACGGCTGCCCGAACTACGCGGAGATCAAGTACGGCTTCAACAAGCACGGGATCAGCGTGCCGGTCATCAAGCCGGTGAACTTCTCGTACCCGGCGGGCCTGCCCTCGGCGGTCGCGGCCAACGCGCCGGTGCCGATCGTGGTGAGCGTGGTGGACGGCAGCGAGCACTCGATCGACAACACGGCGCAGGTGCTCTACCGGTTCAGCTCGTCGGACGCGTTCCACACGACGCCGCTGAGCAAGCAGGGCGACGGGTACTTCCACGGCACGATCCCGGGCGTGATCTGCGGCAAGACCGGCGAGTTCAAGATCCGCATCAACACGACCGAGACGCCCGGCGGGCGGATCGACCCGGAGACGGGCGTGTACAGCTACCAGGTGGTGGGCACGCCGGTGCTGACCGACGACTTCGAGACCACGTCGGGCTTCACGGTGTCGGGCGGGGCGTTCATCGGCAAGTGGAACATGGTCGACCCGGTGGGAACGCTCGACGGCGGGATCCCGGCCCAGGCCGAGAACGCCGCGAGCGGCGCCAAGTGCTGGGTGACGGGCAACGGCGCGGCCGGCGGGGCGGCGTCCTCCAGCGACCTGGACGGCGGCGAGTCCATCCTGACCTCTCCGGTGTTCAGCCTGGTGGGCGTGACCAGCCCGGCGATCTCGTACTACCGGTGGTTCTACAACAACGATTCGGGGGACTCGGGCAACTACCTGATCGTCGAGATCTCCAGCAACGGCGGGACGAACTGGACGCAGGTGGAGCAGATCGGCCCGGGCGGGGCCGGCACGCAGGGCGGGTGGGTGTACCACTCGTTCGACCCGACGGCGCTGACGGCGGCGACCGCGAACATGAAGCTGCGGTTCCGCGCGGCCGACAAGACGCCCGACGACCTGGTCGAGGCGGGTGTGGATGCGTTCTCGGTGGTGAGCAACACGTGCTCGTGCCCGGCGGACTTCGACCAGACGGGCTTTGTCGACACCGAGGACTTCGATGCGTACATCCTGGCGTTCGAGGCCGGGGACCCGTCGGCGGACTTCGACCAGTCCGGCTTCGTCGACACCGAGGATGTGGACGCGTTCGTGTTCGCGTTCGAGCTCGGCTGCTGATGCGGCCCGCGGGATCGCGATGACCCCGAGGGGGAGGCCCGGCCTCCCCCTCTTTGCTGCGCGGGCGCGGCGGCGCGGCGGGGCTACCATCGCGGAGGTGCCCGTTCGATCACAATTGAATTGGAGACGCGAATGCTCCGGACCTTGATCGCTCCCCTGACGGCGTGCGCTGCGATCGCGCTGGTGCCCCCGGGCGCGGCGGCCCAGCCCCTGCCGACCGATCCGCGGCTGGTGACCGGGACGCTCGACAACGGGCTCTCGTACATCATCCGGCGGCACGACAACCCGCCGGGGCGGGCGGCGCTGTACCTGCACGTCTCGAGCGGCTCGCTCAACGAGACCGAGGCGCAGCGCGGGATCGCCCACTACCTCGAGCACATGGCGTTCAACGGGTCGGAGAATTTCCCGCCCGGCTCGGTGGTGCCGTTCTTCGAGTCGCTGGGCCTGACGTTCGGCCAGCACCAGAACGCGTTCACCAGCTTCGACCAGACGACCTTCACGCTGGAGATGCCCGACAACAAGCCCGAGACGCTCGAGAAGGGCCTGCGGTTCTTCTCCGACGTGGCCTTCCGCCTGCTGCTCTCCCCCAAGGAGATCGACTCGGAGCGGCAGGTGATCCTCGAGGAGAAGCGCACGCACCTGGGCGCCCAGCAGCGGGTGCAGGAGTACATCTTCGAGCGGATCGCCCCGGGGAGCATCTTCGGCCAGCGCATCCCCATTGGCGTCGAGGAGACCATCAAGAGCGTCGCGCAGCCGGATTTCAAGGACTACTACGGGCGGTGGTACGTGCCCAGCAACATGACGGCGATCGTGGTCGCGGACATGGACCCGGCGGTGGTCGCCGAGAAGATCAGGGCGGCGTTCTCCGGCGGCAAGAAGCAGCCCCGGCCGGTGGACCAGGACGTGGGCGTCAAGCCCGGCACCGGGATGCGGGCGATCGTGGCCTCGGACCCCGAGCTGCGGGAGGCCGACGTGAGCATCGGGTGGCTGGGGGCGCCGCGGCCGCCGGTGACGAGCGTGGAGAGGTTCCGGGACGAGCTGGTGAGCGACATCGCGACCTGGATCGTGCGGCGGCGGATGGAGGCGCGGGTCAACGAGGGCAAGGCCAGCTACCTGGACGCGAGCGTCTTTGAGGCGGACCTGTTCAACGCGCTGCACATCGCGCAGGTGGGGGCCCAGGGGGACTCGGGCAAGTGGCGCGACATCCTCGGGGACGTCGCCGAGGACCTGCAGCGGGCGCGGCTGCACGGCTTTACCGACCAGGAGCTCGACGATGCGCGGCGGGCGATGATCTCCGGCGCGGAGCGGGCGCTGGAGACCGAGCCGACGGTGGCGGCGCGGCAGCTGCTCGGGCAGATCAACGCCGCCGTGGCGGCCGACCGGCCGGTGATGTCGGCCCAGCAGCGGCTGGACCTGCTCAAGGCGGCCCTGCCGGGGATCAAGGCCGACGAGGTGTCGGCGAAGTTCTCCCGGCAGTTCGACCCGCGGGCGGTGCTGTTCGTGCTCGAGGTGCCCTCGAACGTCGAGGGGGGCGTGCCCAGCGAGGCCGATGTGATCGCCCTGGGCGCCAAGGTCCTGGACGTCAAGCCGTCGGCCGACACGCAGGCCCAGCGGCCCACCGAGCTGCTGGCGAGCAAGCCCAAGGCCGGCGCGGTGATCGAGAAGTCCGGGCACGAGGCCAGCCACGTCGAGTCGGCGTGGCTCTCCAACGGGGTGCGGGTGCACCACCGGTTCATGGACTACAAGAAGGACCAGGTCATCGTCTCGGTCGGGCTGGCGGGGGGCGAGATCGAGGAAACGCTCGACAACCACGGGGTGTCGGAGGTGGCGAGCCTGGCGTGGGACAAGCCCGCGACCGCGCACCTGTCGAGCACGAACATCCGTGACCTGCTGACGGGCAGGAAGGTCAACGTCGGCGGCGGTGCCGGCGGGGACTCGATGGTCCTGAGCATCACGGGGTCCCCGGCGGACATCGAGACGGGCTTCCAGCTGGCGCACCTGCTGCTGACCGAGCCGAAGATCGAGCAGGCGGCGTTCGACACGTGGAAGACCGCGACCCTCCAGCAGATCGAGAAGCGCAAGGTCCAGCCCCAGGGCGTGATCTTCGAGCTGGTGCAGTCGTCGATGCTCCCGCCCGGGGAGCGGCGGACGCGGCCGCTGGAGAAGGAGGAGGTCGAGAAGCTGGCGGTCGCCCCGGCGCAGGCGTGGCTCAACCGGATCATCGCCTCGGCGCCCATCGAGGTCTCGGTGGTGGGCGACATCTCCTCCGAGCGGGCGATGGAGCTGGTCACGACCTACTTCGGCTCGCTGCCCAGGCGTGAACGCATCAGCGACAAGACCTTCGACAACCTCCGGACCATCAAGAAGCCCGGGCACGAGGTGACGGCGGTGCGCGAGATGAAGACGCTCACGCCGCTGGCGATCGTGGTGGGCGGGTTCTTCGGCGCCGACATGACCGACTTTGCGGACACGCGCCCGCTGCGGGTGGCCTCGCAGATCATCACGTCCCGCATGATCAAGAAGATCCGCGAGGAGGAGCAGCTGGTCTACGGCATCGGGGCCCAGCACCAGCCCGGCGTCGTCTACCCGGGGTGGGGCCAGTTCATCGCCGGCGCGCCCACCGAGCCGGCCAAGGCCGAGAGGCTCGCCCAGCGCATCCGGGAGATGTTCCTGGAGTTCGCCGTCTCCGGTCCCACGGAGGAAGAAATGGTGGTCGCGCGCAAGCAGATCGCCAACGACCTGGACGAGAAGATGAAAGAGCCCGCCTGGTGGAGCGGGTTCACCGGCAACATGACGTACGTGGGGCTGAACCTGGACGACATCGTCGACGGCCCCAAGTCCTACGAGGCGATGACCATCGACCGCGTCAAGGAAATCTACGCGAGGTTCTGCAAGCCCGACGCGATGTTCATGTTCACCGTGAAGCCCACCGCCGGCCAGGAAAAGCAGGAAGACAAGCCCCAGCCCAAGTAGGCGTGGGGTGTGCACCAACCCAAGGCCCGGGCCCTGTCCCGGGCCTTTTTCACTGGTCCGCGCCCTGGGCGGGTCCCTACTGCCCCAGCGCCCGCAGCACGACGGTTGCGTACGCGCCGCGCGGCAGCTCGAAACTGATCGTCCGCTTGCCGCGCTTGCCGCTGGCATCCATGTCGTCGGCCTCGGGTCGGGTCATGTCGAACCGCTGCGCCTCGACCACCAACGGCCGGTCAGCCTCGCCGAAGAACGGCCTGCGGAGGCCGGGGATCTTCAGGGCGTCGAGCTCGAGCCCCTCGTCGGCCAGCGCCCCGCGCGCCGCGGCGGCCCACGGCTCGGCGAGCACCGTGCCGCGGGCGAGCACGGGCATGTTCAGGGCGGGCCAGTCGGCGGTCGCGCGGTCGAGGATCGCCGCGGCGGGGGGGAAGAGCATCTCGCCGAACTCGTCATCGGAGCGCAGGCAGCGTTCGGGGCCGCCGGCGATCCGCGCGGCAAGCCGGTGCGCTGCGCGGTTCCACAGGTGGGACTGGAAGGCCTCGACGTACATGGCCTGGAGGAAATAGGGCAGGGCGGCGAAGGCCTCGCGGGCATCCCCCGTGGCGGCGAGCACCTCGATGGGCGCCCGCTCGGGGCAGCGGGGCAGCTCGGCGGCGAGCCTCTGCCAGTCGCCCCAGTGCCTGGCGGCGGCGCGGGTGAAGAGGCGGGTGCGTCCGGCGTCCTTGCGGGCGGGCGTGGCGATCGCGAGCTTGAGGGCCTGCTCGAAGTCCCCGCGGATGAGGCTGGTCGCGATGAACCCCTGCCCGTGGCGGGCCGAGCCGAAGCGCTGGGCGCCGAAGTAGTTGACGAACAGGAGCGAGGGCCCGGGGTGCTCATCGGACGGCGCGTGCTCGGCGAGCAGGCGGGCGCGGCGGTTCATCTCCGCGCAGGTTTCCCTCGCCAGGCCGCGGACGATGATCGTGAAGCGGTTGCCCTCGATCGCCTGCGCGGTGATGGGCCCGGCGGCCCATCCCAGGAGCTTGGCGCTCCACTGGCGGCCGGAGACCTCGCCGACGGTGCCCACATCCTCCGCCGATGGCGATCGATCGAAACGCGCGGAGACGTGCTGGGTCGTGCGGGCGTGCTTGTCCTTCAGGCCGGCGTATTCGAGCAGGCCGGGACGGAGCTTGAGCGCCTTGGCGAGTTCGGCGACCGCCTCGGGCGTGGTGCGGGTGGACTTGGTGAGTTCGTAGAGCCCGTGACGGGCATCGGGGTGCCACGCCGGGCGCAGCGAAGCCCGGCTCGCGTCGGCGAGCAGTTCCTCGACGATGAAGTCTTCGGGTTGGCGGCGGATGGTCATGAAGAAGAGGACTCACCCCAGGGGCGCGGAGAACACAGAGAAAGGCAGGGGAACAAGAGTGCTTGCCGCCCGCGTGCCGGTTGCGATCGTTCGGATGTTGTGTGCGTGTCCTTTCACATCGCTCTTCCCTGTGCCTCGGTGGTGAGTCGCTGTCGCGTTCACGCGATCGTCATCGCCGGCGGTTCGAGCGGGAGCATCCGCGCGAACTTCATGTAGCTCTCGAAGTTCCGCTGGATCTCGAACATCGAATCCCCCGCGAACTTGTCGCAGAAGCAGCGGGCGACCTCGAAGGCCGCGACGTTCTCGAGCACCACGCTCGCCGCCGAGACCGCGCACACATCGCTGCGCTCGTACTGGCTCATCTGCGGCTGCTTGGTGTTGAGGTCCACGCTGGGCATGCCGCGCAGGAGCGTCGAGATCGGCTTCATGGTCCCGCGGACCACCACCGGCTGGCCGTTGGTCATGCCGCCCTCGGTGCCGCCGGCGTTGTTGGTGTCGCGGACGAACCCCAGCGAAGGCGAGCCCCTCTTCGTCGCGTCGAAGCGGATCGGGTCGTGCACCTTGCTGCCGGTGCGGCCAGCGCAGTCCTTGCCCAGGCCGATCTCGACGGCCTTGAACGCCTGGATCCCCATGACGGCGTAGGCGAGCCGGGCATCGAGCTTGGTGGTCCAGTCCATGCTCGATCCGATCCCCGGCGGGCAGCCGAAGATGTGGGCCTCGACCAGCCCGCCCACGGTGTCCTGGTCGATCTTGGCCTGGCGGATGATCTGGCACTGGCGCTGGGTCACCGCCTCGTCGGGGCAGTACGTGTCGCTGGCATCGCGCAGGGCGAGCATGGATCGCCAGTTGTCCTCGGTGACATCCGCCTCGGTCGCCGCGTCCAGGATCGACCGCACGAAGCCGAAGGCCTCGATCCCGAAGGCCCGCAAGAGGCACCGCGCCACCGCGCCGGCGGCGACCCGGCTGGCCGTCTCGCGGGCGCTGGCGCGCTCGAGCGTCTCGCGGCAGTCGGTAGTGAGCCACTTGATGCTGCCCGCCAGGTCCGCGTGCCCGGGCCGCGGACGGTAGACCGCGGGCGTCTTGGCCGGGTCGTCCAGGCGCGAGTCGTTGTTGACGATCCGCATGACCAGCGGGGCCCCGATCGCCTTGCCCCGCCGCGCGCCGGCGAGCAGCTCGACCGCGTCTTCCTCGATCTTCATGCGCCCGCCGCGGCCGTAGCCGCCCTGGCGGCGCTTCAGCTCGCCGTTGATGAACCCGACATCCAGGTCCAGCCCCGCGGGCAGGCCGGTGATGGTGATGACCAGCGAGGGCCCGTGAGATTCGCCGGCGGTCTGGTAGTTCAGGACTGGCATGGGCCAAGGGTAGGGAGAGTCAATAGTGAACAGTGAGCATCGGGTTCCGGGCGGCCACGCGCCCGTCGCCGTCGGCCGTTCCACCCTGCCTGCCCTGCCGCGATCCGGGCGCTGGTATGCTCTGCCGGGCGCTCAACTTCGCGGGAGATCGACCATGAATCCGCTCTGCTTCGTCCTCATGCCGTTCCGCAAGAAGAAGGATGTCTCCGGCAAGGAGATCGACTTCGATGCGGTCTACCGGGAGCTGATTTATCCGGCGATCATCGCGGCGGACATGGAGCCCCTGCGGGCCGACGAGGAGATCGCCGGCGGTATCATCCACCGGCCGATGTTCGAGCGGCTCATCCTCTGCGAGTTCGCGGTGGCGGACCTGACCACGGCCAACGCCAACGTGTTCTACGAGCTGGGCGTGCGGCACGGGGTGCGTCCGGGGAACACCGTGAGCATCTTCGGCGAGGGTACCAACCTGCCCTTCGACGTCGGGTACCTGCGGTGCATCCCGTACAAGCTCTCCGAGGCCGGGACGCCGGTGGATGTCGCGCCCGTGCAGGCGGGGATCACCAGGATGCTCACCGCCGCGCGCGAGGGGGCCGGGGACAGCCCGGTCTTCGACCTGGTCAAGGACCTGCGGTCCGATGCCGTGGGCCACGAGAGCACCGACCTCATGCGCGACCGGCTCGACCACGAGCGAGCCATGCGCGAGAAGGCCACCGCGTTCCAGGACCGCGTCAAGCTCGAGCGGCAGATCTCCGACCGGCTCGCCGCCGCGCGGGGGATGCCCAAGGCCGAGGGGCTCGCGGAGATCAAGCGCATCGAGGCCTCCCTCGGGAAGGTCGCCAACGCCGGCGCGGGGACCGTGATCGACCTGATGCTCTCGTACCGCGCGGTCGGGGCCGCGGCCGAGATGGTCAGGCTCGAATCGCTCATGGCCGACCCCCTGCGCCGCACCGTGATGGTGCGGGAGCAGCTGGGCTTCGCCCTCAACCGGGACAAGCAGAGCCAGAAAGCCGAGGCGGTGCTGCTGGACCTCATCAAGACCAACGGGCCCAGCAGCGAGACCTACGGCCTGCTGGGCCGCATCTACAAGGACCGGTGGGAACTCGCCGCGGACGCCGGCAAGGCGTTCCAGGCACGGGGCGAGCTCGAGAACGCGATCGGCGCGTACCTCAAGGGCTTCGAGGCCGACATGCGCGATGCCTTCCCGGGCATCAACGCCGTGACGCTGATGGACCTGGCCGACCCGGTCGACCCGCGGCAGCGCAGGCTCCTGCCGGTGGTGAAGTACGCGGTCGAGCGGCGCATGGCGACCCGCACGCCCGACTACTGGGACCGGGCCACCGAGCTCGAGCTCGCGGTGCTGGAATCGGACCAGGTGGCGGCGAGCCAGGCGCTCGGGCGGGCGCTGGCGCTGGTCCGGGAGTACTGGGAACTCGAGACCACGGCCCGCAACCTGCGGCTGATCCTGCGGGCCAGGACGCAGCGGAAGGACCCCAGCCCGTGGATCCAGGAAATCGTGGATGTGCTCGCCGAGCGATCCAAGCAGCTCCAGGAGCAGGGCAAGGCGGGGGGATGAAGGGCGCGGAGCGACCCGTGTGGGGTGAGCTGGCGGTGGACCGGCCACCGGGTTCCGCATCCCGGATGCAAGGCGATCCATCCCAACGGCCGATAGAGTTGAGTACATGCTCCGACCGGGCCAAGCCATCGTTCTGTGCGTGCTCGCGCTGCTGTGCATCGGCGTGGTCATGGTAAATTCGGCCGACATGACCGTTGCCCCGGTCGCCGGGACGCCCCTCAACCTGCCCGGGGATGCCGGTTCGACCGGCGCGGCCGCGCCGGCGATCCCCCTGACCCGGCCCGATGCGGTCAGCTTCCGGAGCATCGTCGGGTCCCGGACCACGATCTACATGGCCCTGGCCCTGGCGGCTCTGGCTGTTGGGTATCTGTTCCCGGTTCGGGCCTTGGCCTGGCGACTGAGCCGGCCGCTGGACCCTGCGCGGGGCATCAACGACCGCAACGCGACCGTCAAGCTCGCCGTCGTCTGCTTCGGGCTGATGGTGGTCACGGCGCTCGCCTACGCGCCGGTGATCGGCCGAGAGATCAACGGCGCTCACCGGTGGCTTCGGCTGCCGATCCCCGGGATCGGGGATGCCCTGAGCGTCCAGCCCAGCGAGATCGTCAAGTGGTGCCTGGTGCTGGTCATGGCCTGGTACGGGGCGACCCGCGCGGCGTACATCCATCGGTTCTGGCGCGGACTGGTTCCGGCGTTGGCGGCCCTGGCCGTGGTCGCCGGCGTGGTGGTGCTTGAAGACCTGGGCACCGGTGTCCTGATCGCCGCGTCGGCGTGCATCGTCCTGCTCGCCGCCGGCGCACGGCTCTGGCAGTTCCTCATGTTCGTTCCGGCCGCGGGCCTGGCCCTGGTCGCGGCGATCGTCACCAACCCTTACCGGATCGACCGCATCCGCAGCTTCGTGGACCCCTACAGCGATCCGCAGGGCAAGGGGTACCACATGATCCAGTCCATGCTCGCCGTCATGGGCGGCGAGGGGACCGGCCGCGGGCTGGGCCACGGGCTGCAGAAGTTCGGGTACCTCCCCGAGGACCGCACCGACTTCCTGTTCGCGGTCATCTGCGAGGAACTCGGGGTCGCCGGCGCGGCGATGGTCATCTTCCTGTTCGTCGGCCTGGCGTGGGCGGGCGTCTCGATCGCGCGGCGCGAGCGGGACATGTTCCTCAAGCTGGTGGCGCTGGGGCTGGTGAGCACCGTGGCGCTCCAGGCGCTGATCAACCTCGCGGTCGTGACGGGCCTGGGGCCCACCAAGGGGATCGCCCTTCCGCTGGTGAGTTCGGGCGGAACGGGGTGGATCCTTACGGCGTTCTCGATGGGGATCCTGGCGGCGATCGACCGCACGCAGCCGGAGGTCGCGGCCGAGCCGGTCATGGTCCCCTCGGGGAACCCGGACCCGGCTGTCTGAATCTCCGCGACCGGCGCGGACTCGCGTCTGCGGGCACGATTCCTGCGTGGAACGGGGCGGCCTAGCATATTACCTGTTGAAACAGGCATCCGGCGCGGCGCACCCGGCGTGGGGCCCGTCCCGGGGTGTCCGGGGTTGCACAACGAGGAGCTTGACCAATGGTTCGACGCGCGTTCGGTGCGGTGGCGGTGGTGGCGGGCCTGATGGCGGTCGTTGGCCTGGGTGTGGGCGTGGGCGTGGGGGGGGCGGCGCTGACGGGCTCGGCCCCGGCGAGCACGGCCGCGGATGACGGCTTTGCGGTTGATGCCGTGCACTCGACGGTGATCTACCGGATCAAGCACATGAACGCCTCGTACCACTACGGGCGGTTCAAGGACATCTCGGGCACGTTCAACATCGCCGAGGGCGGCTCGATCGATGTCAAGATCAAGACCGAGAGCATCGACAGCGGCAACGAGAAGCGCGATGCGCACCTCAAGAGCCCCGACTTCTTCAATGCCAAGGAATTCCCCGAGATCTCCTTCAAATCCGCGTCGCTGAAGAAGACAGGTGAGAACACGTTCGAGGCCGTCGGACAGCTCACGCTGCACGGCGTCACCAAGGACGTGACCATCACGTTGGAGAAGTCCGGGGAGGTTTCCGGTCAGCGCGGCAAGCTCCAGGGGTGCGAGGCCAAGTTCACCGTGAAGCGGTCGGATTACGGCATTTCCTTCATGCCCCAGGGTGTCGGCGAGGAAGTTTCGCTGATCGTCTCGCTCGAAGGCGGCAAGAAGTAAGCCCGCGGGCAACATCTGCCTGCATCTTCAGGGTCTCTCTCTCAGGCGTCCTGGAACAGCCCACGGGTATTCCAGGACGCCTTTTTCGTCTGCATCCGTGAACGCGCGGGGCCGAACCCGCGAAGGAACCGGCATGGACCCCGACGTTGTGATCGCGATCCTCAAGAGCCTGCCCGCGCCGGCCGCGCTCGCGGTGGTGGTCCTGGGGATTTCATGGTGGCGGGCCGGGCGCCGGGCGGCGCAGGCCGGCGCACCGAGCCCCGGACCGACTTGGGCCGCGGGGATCGCGATTCCGGGCGCGGTGGTCCTGGGATACTGGATGCAGAAGCTGGGCGGGTGGTCGCTGCCGCCGCGGGAATCGATGCACTGGATCCCCGTGATCGCCGGAGTGTGTGTGCCGGCCGCCGGGGTCGCGTGGCTGATCGATCGCCGGCCCGGCGGGCGATCGGGGATCCGATGGATGGCGCGGGTGGGGTTCGGCCTGCTCGTGAGCGCGGCGGTCGGCTGGAAGTTCATTCACTCGTCACTCGACGGGACTGCGTGGGTCGGCGGCTTGGGGATCGCGGTCGCGCTTGCGTGGGGGTCTCTCGATCGGCTGATGGAAGTAGGCGGACCGGCGGCGACCCCGGGGTGGGGGGGGGCCGCGGTGCTGGGCGCGTGGACGGGGCTGGTCTCGCAGGCGCTGCTGGCCAGCGACAGCCTGGCGCTGGGGGAGTTGGCGGCGATGATCGGCGCCGGGGCGGGCGCGGCGTTCGTGCTTGCGTTCATTCTGCCGCGACTCTCGCTGGCCGGTGGTGGCGCTGCTTCGGCGACGCTGCTGACGGGGGTGCTGGTGTTCCTGGGTCATCAGCTCGCGGGGCTGAAGCTGTGGATGCTGGTCCTGCTGCTGCTGGCGCCGGTGCTCGCGGCGGTCATTGATGCGGCGGTGCTGCGCAGGCTCACGGGGTGGAAGCGCACGGCGGGGCGGCTGGCGGGGATCTCGGTCTTGCCGGGAGTGGTGCTGGCGGTGGCGATTCCCGAGGCGATCCGGGCGGCGGGGGAGTATTGATCGGAAGAGGTAGGTGGGGTAGACACAGGCGGGACGCCTGCGCCACGAGATTGGGTAGGTTCAGAGGCCGACTTTTTCGGAGAGGAACGGGGCGACCTTGTCGATGGCGATCCGGTTCTGGGCGCCGGTGTCGCGGTCGCGGGCGGTGACGGTCTGGTCCTTGAGGGTGTCGCCGTCGATGGTGAAGCAGAAGGGGCAGCCGGCCTCGTCCATGCGGGCGTAGCGCTTGCCGATGGACTGCTTCTCGTCGGTCTCGATGGCGCCGAGGCGCCAGAACTTGTCGACGAGCTCGGCGTGCAGCTTCTCGGCGACCTCGGGCATGCCGTCCTTGGCGACCAGGGGGAAGACGGCGGCCTTGATGGGCGCGAGTCGCGGGTTGAGTTTGAGGAACTCGGGGGACGGGCGGGAGGCATCAACGGTGTAGGCCTCGCAGAGGATGGCGAGCACGCCGCGATCGAGCCCGGCGGCGGGCTCGATGCAGTGGGGCAGGTAGCGTTCGCCGCGGCGCTGGCCGTTGGGGAGCAGTTCCCCGCGCTCGGTGTCGTTGTACTCGAGCTTGGCGCCCGAGTGCTGCTGGTGCTGGGTGAGGTCGAAGTTGCCGCGGTGGGCGATCCCTTCGAGCTCTCCGAAGCCGGGCGCGGTGAAGGGGAAGCGGTACTCGACATCGCTGCCGGCCTGCGAGTAGTGGGCCAGGTCCTTCTGCGGGGTGTCGTAGAGGCGGAGGTTCTCGCCGGCCAGGCCGATCGACTCCCACCAGTCCATGCGGAACTTGCGCCAGAAGGCGAACCACTCCATGCTCTCATCGGGGTGGCAGAAGAACTCGAGCTCGGCCTGGTCGAACTCGCGGCTGCGGAAGGTGAAGTTGCGGGGGGTGACCTCGTTGCGGAAGCTGGTGCCGGCGTTGCCGATGCCGAACGGGACCTTGATGCGGGTGGTGTCGACGACGTTCTTGAACTGGACAAAGACGCCCTGGGCGGTCTCGGGGCGGAGGTATGCGACATCGTCCTCGGTCGCGGTGGCGCCGATGTAGGTCTTGAACATCAGGTTGAAGGCGCGGGGCTCGGTGAGGGTGCCGGCCTCCTTGGCGTGCGGTCCGACGACGCGGGCGAGGAACTGGGCGTCGGGCTTGGGGTTGGAGAGGATCTCGGAGTCGTGCTCCCCGAGGGTGCGCTTGACGTACTTGCCCAGGCGCTTGAGGGCCTCCTCGAAGGTCTGGTCGTCGCCTTCGACGAAGGCAAAGAGGCGTCCCTCGGAGGCTTCGGTGGTCTTGATGTACCTGATGTGGTCGGCGCGGTAGCGGCGCTTGGACTCGCGGCAGTCCATCATGGGGTCGTTGAAGCCGGCGACGTGGCCGCTGGCGTTCCAGACCTTGGGGTGCTGGATGATGCGTGTCTCGACGGGGACACAGCGGACGCGCTGGCCGCCGGGGCCGGTCTTGCCCCAGCAGGGGTTCATGATCATGTCCTGCCACCAGGCGTCCCGGAGGTTCTTCTTGAGCTGGGCGCCCAGGGGGCCGTAGTCCCAGAAACCGTTGATGCCGCCGTAGATGTCGCTGGCCTGGTAGATGAAGCCGCGGCGCTTGCACAGCGCCATGATCGCGTCCATCGACTTGGGGGCGTTGGGGGAGTGAGGGGCGGTTGGTGCGGGCGCGTGATCGGGCACGGGGTACCTCCATGGCACAAAGGCACCAAGTGTAGACGCCGGCGTGGGGTGGTCCGCGTGAGCGTGCGGGCGAGCGCCGATCGATCAGCAGTTCACGATGATGGTCTTCCCGTCGCCCGAGAGGAACACGGTGCAGGTGCGGCCCTGCTCGGCCATGCGCCGGCAGTAGCGGCCCAGGGGCAGGTCGCTGGAGGGGTCATCGGGGAACGAGGCCGTGGTGCCCACCGCAGCGCCTCCTCCTCCCACTCCCCCCGCCCCCCCGACACCACCGGCGGCGCCCCCGGTGGGTCCGGTGAGTCCGAAGGCCGGTGCCGCGCGCGGCCCGGGCGCCGGTTTGCCCGCGGGCCGCTTGCCCGTGGGCGCTTTGGTGGTTGGCTTCCTGGTCGTGGGCTTCTTGGATGAGCGCTTGGTCGTCTTCTTGGCCATGGGTGTGCCCCCGGAGGTGGTGACGGAGCGGTTCAGTGAGCGCCGGCTTTGCGGAACTCATCGTCGAAGATGTCGGAGACGAGCTCTTCGCGGTACGGCAATGGAGTGCCGGCGCCGTCGGCGGTGAACTTGATGACCTGCTCGGCGTAGGTCTCGATCGCTTCGGGTGTCAGCCTGGCGAGGTCCTGGTAGTTGCCCGCCTGCGGGCTGGGCCAGGCGTTGAGCGCGGCCCGGGCGGCATCGCGCGAGGGCCGGAAGTGATGAGGATCGGCGCGGCGGGCGACGGCGTCGATGATGGTCGCGGCGGCGAGCAGGCGGCGGGCGTGCACGTTCGGGGCCTCTTCGCCGCGTTTGGCGGCCAGCCCGCGGAGGGATTCGAACTGCTGGTCGAGCCGGACCTCGGCGATCGGGAGGGTGGTGGGATCGGGGGCGATCTCCTCGAGGCGCTGGAAGGTCGGGATGGGCGCTCCCAGGTCGCCGTTGGGGTACACGGGCACATCGATCCCGAGATAGCCGACGACCAGGAGCGTGTCGAAAGCCTCGGACATGGTGACGTTGGAGGACGACAGGCTCTGGAACTTGAAGGCGCCACCGACCTTGGTCCAGTCGAGGATGGGGACCTTCTTGGTGAGGTCCGCAGCGCCGCCCGCGGCGTTGTTCGCGGCGGTTGCTGCGGTGGTAGTTGCGGTGGTAGTTGCGGTGGTTGTAGCGGGGTCTGTCGGGGGCGGTATGGCCGTGCCGGGCTGTTCGGGCGCGGGCGGTTGGGCGCCCGCATCGTTGCCGGTACCTGATTCTGCCGGGGAGCTTGCGGATCCAGCTTCGGGCTGGTTTGCCTGCTGGTTGAGCACGTGCAGCGCGTTGGTCGCCTTGGGATTGACGTTGCCGTCGACATCGATCAGGTCGAGCTTGGGGGCGTTGCCGACGTTGGCGCCGTCGATCAGGGCTTCCTTGCGCGAGATCGAGACGTTCATCGCGCCGGTGAGGTAGACGCGGGTGACGACGCGGAGGAAGATCGGGTTGCGGGAGGCCTTGGCGGTCGCGGCGAGGTTGCGGCGGACGGTGTCGCGGCCGGCCCACTCGACCAGCTTGTCGTAGATCGAGTCGGGGTCGGCGGCGTAGGTGCGGGCATCGGCGATCGTGACGTTGGCCATGGCCTTGTCGGCGCGGAGGACGCCGAGGGCGACGGGGATTCCCTTGATGGGCAGGGCGAGCGAGAGCCCGCCGCTGGCGGAGACTTCGAACGAGTAGGAAGGGAAGGCGGCGCGCGGCGCGTTGGCGGCGCTCAGCAGGGTCGCGGGGTTGGTCGGGGCGGCGGGGTTTGGATCGGCTCCCGCCGATGCTCCGGGATCTGCGTGCTCGGCGGGCGCAGCGGCGGGTTTGCCGGCATCGGAACTCGGGAAGTTGCCGGCGGTGCGCCCGGGGGGGGCGTTGGGGATCCCGTCGCCGAAGGGGTCATCCCAGTATCCATCGAAGTAGACGGGGTTGTAAGCGGTCTTCTGGAGCTTGAGCCGGGTGCGGAAGTCATCGAGGGCGAGGAACCCGCGCGTGCGGTATCGATCTGATTCCTGCGAGATGGGGGTGCGAACGAGGAAGACATCTCCGGGTCGGAGGTCTTCGGTGAGCGGGTAGACGGGGATCACCTGGCTGGCGCGGATGGTCTCGCACCAGCCCTTGGCGACATCCTGGAGCGTTTCGAGGCGCGTCCGGGTGCATCCGGCCGGGGCGAGCAGCAGGGCGGCGGCCAGTGCGCGGGTGAGGCTGCGGCGTGTGAAACCCACGAGTGTGTCCTTTCCACGAAGGTAATGCCTTGGACCCCGTCAATTGTCCGGCTGGGCGCGGATGGTGTCAAGGAGCAAGCAGCGCCCGAGACCGCTGAAAACACGCATGTACTTCAAATGTGCGCACAAACGTGGTCGATGCGCGCGGTTCGGTCCGCGGAGCGGGGTCGGGGAGCGTTCGCGGGGTTCGCGATGCGCAAGAACTGCCAGTGGCGTGCGTTGCGGATGACCGGGGGATTGGCGGGGAGGTTGAGCGCCGGCGAGCGGCGGGGATGCGGGGTCAATCCGCGGCGTCGCGATCGATGATGCCTTGGACGTTGCGTGCGGCGCGGTCGAGGGCTTGCTGTGCGGAGAGCGTGCTCGCGGGGTTGAGGTACTCGTTGAGCATGCGGGCGATCTCTTCTTCGAGTTCGGACTCGTAGCGTCCGACGGGGACGAAGGCGGGGGGCTTGCCGGTGACGGGGTCGGGGGTGACGCCGTAGAGGAGCCACGCGGCGCGGTCTTCGAAGCGATCGGCGGGCATGGGGGCGACCTCGTAGCCCTTGGCGGGATCGGCGGGGTCTTTGAGGATGCCGTGGGTGAGGCGGAAGGCCGGTGAGCGCATGGCGGCGAGGTTGGCGGGCGGGGCGACCCTGAGCGTGTCCCAGTACTGGAGTGCCTGGGGCTGGTCGATGAGCCAGCGGATCATCTGCCAGGCTTCGCGGGGGTGCGCGGCGTGGGAGCTGATGCCCCACAGGACGCAGCCGGAGACGATCGCGGGGATGGATCCGAGGCGGGTGGGCCCGCGGGGGAGGGGGGCGACGGCGTATTCGAGGTCGGGGGAGTTGCGGTCAAAGTCGGCGATCCGCCAGCAGCCGTCGAGGAAGAGGGCGGACTTTCCGCGAGCGAAGAGGACATCGGGACCGGTGCCTGAGAGATAGCCGGAGAGCTGGGGGATGAAGGAGCGGTCGTCGCGGGCGAGCGCTCGCATGAACTCGAGGGCCTCGACACCGGCGGGTGAGTTGATGGTGCAGGCGCGTCCATCGTCGGACCAGAGGGAACCTCCGGCCTGGGCGAGCAGGGTCATGAACGGCCAGGACCAGATGGCAAAGTCGATGCCGCGGATCTCGATGTTGTCCCGGGAGTCTCGGACGGTGAGGAGGCGGGCGGCGCGGCGGAGGTCGTCCCAAGTCCAGTGCTCGTCGGGGGTGGGGATGGGGTCGCCCGGGTGCGACTGGTTGTACTCGCGGAGGATGCGCTTGTTGTAGAAGAGGCCGTACTGGGCGTTGTCTTCGGGGAGGGCGTAGACGCCGCGACCTTCGGGGCCGTCGACCTCGAGCAGGGCGCGGAGGTGGGCGGGGATGTCGGCGAGGTCTTGCGGGGAGAGGCCGGTGGCGGGATCGGCGATCGCGGCGTCGAGGCGTTTGAGGATGCCGCGAGCGGCCATGCCGTGGTACTCGGTGATCCGGAGGCGCATGACATCGGCGCCGCGTCCGCGGGCGTGCCAGGCGTTGTACTTCATGATGATGTCGTCGGCGTAGCGCTGGTAGTTGATGCGTACGTCGGGGTGGAGCTTCTCGAAGCCCTGGGCGTAGCGGTCTTTGAAGAGGCGATCTTCGAAGGGCATGCCCCAGACGGTGAAGAGAAGGGTTTTCTTGCCGGCGACCGCATCGGCGCCGGGCCAGAGCACGATGGCGGCGGTGAGCAGGGCGAGGGTGATGCCTGCCAGGCGGGAGGATCTCATCGGTGCGTTCCGGCGGGCTGGCGTACGGACGGGGGGGCGGTCCGGTAGAGCGGGGCGAGATGGATCGCGGTGATCTTCATTCCTTGACCCCGGTGAGGGCGACACCGCGGACGAAGGCGCGCTGGAAGACGACGAAGACGGCGATCAGTGGGAGTGTGATGAGGGTCGCGGCGGCCATGCGTGTGGGCCATGAGAGGACGAGCCGTCCGCTGGCCAGCTCGTTGATCGCGAGCGGGAGGGTCTTGCTCTGGGCGCTGTCGATGACGATGAGGGGCCAGAAGAAGGCGTTCCAGGAGCCGACGAAGGTGAAGATGGCCAGGGCGGAGATGGCGGGCCAGATGGTGGGGCGGACCAGGAGCCAGAAGAGTTCGAAGTCGGTCATGCCGTCAAGGCGGCCGGCCTCGAGGAGTGAATCGGGGACGGCGGCCATCGACTGGCGCATGTAGAAGATGCCGAACCCGCTGGCGAGGAAGGGGACGACGATCGCCTGGATGTTGTCGATGAAGCCCAGCCGTCCGGCGAGCAGGTAGGCGAAGATGAACGAGACCTGGACCGGGAGCATCATGGTCGCGAGGGTCGCGGCGAACAGGAGTTTCTTGCCGCGGAAGGTGAGTTTGGAGAATGCAAAGCCGGCGAGGGCGTTGTGGGTGCCGGCGAGCAGCGTGGTGAGGCCGGCGGCGAGCAGGGAGTTGAGGTAGTAGTCCTTGAGGCGGGCGCCGGCGAGCGCCTCGCCGTAGTTGGACCACTTCCATTCCCAGGGCCATCCTGCGGGGAGGAGGCGTGTGCCGCCGCCGAGTGTTTCCTGGTCGGTCTTGAGGGAGGTGAGGATCATCCATGCGAAGGGTGCGAGCATGCTGATCGCCAGGGCGTACACGGCGGTGTGAACGGCGATCCGCGCGGGGAGGTTTGGGCGTCGCTGCGTGGGCATGTGCCGGCATCAGCGTACCGGGAAGACCGGGTGGGGCTTTGGCGGGCTGGATGGGAGGCATGAAAAAGGCCGGACGCGGGTCCGGCCTGGGTCGAGTGAGTGACGTTGGTTGAGTGGGCCTACCAGCCTCCGCCAGTGGTTTCGTATCCCTCGCTCTCGCCGCCGTGCCCGCCGCCTGATGCGCCGCCTGATGCGCCGCCTCCGCCGCGACGATTGCTGTAGCCGCCGCGGGATCCCCCGCCGCGACCACCGCTATATCCGCCCCCGCCCCCGCCCCCGCCCCCACCCCCACCCCC
>JBGAOZ010000038.1:0-29190 GCA_044221545.1 Phycisphaerales bacterium | reverse complement strand
ATGTCGATTGAGCTCGGGCAACAATGCCGCCATCGATGCCGCGTCCATGCGCGCACCTCCCGCACCCGCCCACACCGCCATCTTTCCTCGGAACAAACCCCTCCACCGCTTGAGCAAATATGGCGTTGTGGTACTGATCCGCGCCGGCCGGGGGGCGGGGGGTCCGGGGCCCGGGCGGCCCCGCGCGCCGGCGGGAGGGCCCGGCCCGCATCTTCTCGATCGCTTCATCCGCCCGCCGTTGGCGCGACGCGGCCGGCGCGGTATGGTGCGGCCGGCTCCCGCTCGGGAGCGCGAAGGAGTGATCCCATGAACGCCAGGCTCGCGCTGATCGTGCTCGCCGCCGCACTCCGGCCGGTCGCCCGCGCCGACGACTGCAACCACAACGGCGTCGACGACGCCCTGGACATCTACACCAACTGCACCAGCCTCGACCTGGACGACAGCGGGGTGCCCGACGAGTGCGAGATCGCCGAGGGGCTCCTGCCCGACTGCAACGCCAACGGCATCGTCGACTGGGCCGACATCTTCGGCGCCGGCGACGTGTGCGGCAACCCCGTCGGCGGCGGCTCGGCCGACTGCGACAACAACGGGGAGCCCGACGAGTGCCAGGCCGCGCAGGACTGCAACGCCAACGGCATCCCCGACCCGTGCGAGATCCGCGACAACGCCGAGCGTGACGACGACGGCAACGGCGTCCCCGACTCCTGCGACCTGGCCGCCGGCGCGCCCGACTGCAACGCCAACGCCGTCCCCGACGCCGCCGACGTGCGCCGGCGCCTGGGGTTCGACTCCTCCGCCTACGCCTTCGCGGGCAACACCGGCGCTCCCGCGTTCCCTATCGACGTCGCGCTCGGCGATGTCGACGGCGACGGGGACCCGGACATCGTCACCGCCAACCGCGCGTTCCCCAGCGGGGAATCGCTCGGCGTTTTCAGGAACCAGGGCGACGGCACCTTCTCCAGCGGCGTCATCTCCAATACCGGCGGCGCGGCCGAGGCCATCGTCCTGGCCGACCTCGACGGCGACGGGGACCTCGACGCGGCCGTGGCGCAGCGCATCAACAGCACGTTCCCGGTCACCATCATGCTCAACGACGGCACGGGGGCCTTCTCGGTCGGGCAGAACCTCAGCGCCGGCCAGGTGCCCATCGATGTCGACGCCGCCGACATCGACCACGACGGGGACACCGACCTGGTGGTCGCGGACATCAACGGCGGCAAGGTCTACGTCTTCAAGAACAACGGCCACGGCGTCTTCACGCAGATCTCGGCGATCGGCGTGGGCAGCCGCCCCCTGGTCGTGAAGCTCGCCCACCTCTACGACGACAACACCGTCCAGATGGCCGTCCTCGTGCAGACCGCCGCGCAGCTGGTGCTGTTCAACAACAACGGATACGGCCTCTTCACCGAGGCCACCCGCGAGGACCTGGGCGACCTCTACGCAGCCACCGGCATGTCCATCCGGGACATGGACGGCGACGGTTGGAACGACATCGTGCTCGCCCTTCAGTACAGCAGGTCCATCGCGCCCATGATGAACATGCACGGCAGCCTGACGTTCCTGCCCACCGGCGGCGTCTGCGGCCCCTACGCCGGCAACCCGGTCGCCGTCACCACCGGCGATTTCGACGGCGACGGCGTCCCCGACGTCGCCACCACCCTCAGCCCCCCGTGGCCCAACGGACCCCTGGCCGTCGGCCGCGGCCTTGGCGATGGCGGCCTGCTCTCCCCCACCAGCTTCCCCGCGGGATACTCGGCCCTCTCGCTCGCCGCCGCGGACCTCGACGGCGACGGGCGCGACGACATCGTCAGCGGCATCTACCAGGAAAAGCTCATCCGCGTCTGGCTGAACCGCGGCCTCGATGCGCTGAGCGCCGATGCCAACCACGACGGGGTGCCCGACGAGTGCCACTGCCCGGCGGACTTCGACGGGACGGGCTTTGTCGACACGGAGGACTTCGATGCGTTCGTGCACGCGTTCGAGCTGGGCGGGGACGATGCCGACTTCGACCACTCGGGCTTTGTCGACACCGAGGACTACGACGCGTTCGTGCATTCCTTCGAGGCCGGCTGCTGAACCCGGGCCGCGCGGGCGCTCCCGGGGGCTCCCCGTCGGGGTTCAGCGGGCGGCGGCGAGCGGAGCGGGGGGCGTGGGGGGGGCGGGGGCCGCCAGGCGCGTGCGGACGTTGTCCAGCACGTTCATGAAGTTGATGTACGAGTCGTAGGGCGAGTCGTAGGGGTTGAAATACTTGTGGACGTCGCCGTCGGCGAAGTACTTGGTGCACATGTAGTAGAAGTGGTCGCTGGTGGTGAGCTTTCGCCAGTCGCCCAGGACGAAGCCCAGGTGCTTGGTGAGGGCCGCGTCGCCCTTGGCGCGGGCGTCGGCGAGCTTCTTCTTGATCTCCAGCTCGAGGCGGTAGGTCTCCTCGAGGGCGTTCCACTGCATGGCGTTGCCGCGCCAGGCGGTGAGGTCGCGCTCGGTGTCGGCCCAGGAGATGTAGTCGTGGACGTCGTAGGCGCCGACGGGGTCGAAGCGGGTGAGGGCCTCGGAGACGGTGTTGAAGTGGTTCTGGCCGGGGGCGATGTCGAAGATCGCCTCGGGGAGCTTCTCGAGGAACTCGAAGACGCCCGTCTGGGCCCACTGGTGCTCCCCGAAGGTCTCGTAGTCCATGAAGAGGTTGCACAGGAAGCCGTCGCCGTTGATCTGGTTGACCCAGCCGGCGAACTTCTCGGCCGTCAGCGGCCACTCGGCCCAGCCGCGGTTGCTGAAGCGGAAGGCGATGTCGTCGCTGAGGCGGTAGTTCTTGAGCAGGAGCCCGAAGGGCCGTCCGCCGGCGGAGGAGAGGTCGCGGCCGGGCATCTCGGGCGGGCGGTAGACGTAGTTGGGGGAGCGGAAGCCCATGAGCCGGTCGACGCCCTCGCACAGGGCGCCCAGGAAGCGGGGCGTGCCGTCGGGCAGGCGCATCTCGGCGAGGAAGGCGGCCAATTCGTTGTTGTAGATGAGCTCGGTGTTGCGGAAGACCCGGGGTGTCTGGCCGAAGAGCTCCTGGATCTTCCGGGTGTGCATCTCGACCTGCTCCTGGAACTCGGTCTTGGAGTACAGGAACGAGAGCGAGTGGCAGTAGGTCTCGCCGACGAACTCGCAGCAGCCGGTGTCGGCCAGCTGCCTGAACAGGTCGACGACGTCGGGGCACCAGGCGAGCATCTGGTCGAGGACCACCCCGGTGATCGCGTAGCTGACCTTGAAGTTGCCCTTGTGCTTCCTGACAAGGTCGAGGATGAGCGAGGTCGCGGGGCGGTAGCACTTGTCGGCGACCTTGCGGCAGATCTCGGCGTTCTTGAAGTCGTCGAAATAGAACGGGTCGGTGTGGAAGACCGAGTAGCGCTTGAGGCGGTAGGGCTGGTGGACCTGGAAGTAGAAGACAACGCTGGCCATGGGCGATTCTAGAGCCGGGCGGAGGGCGGGGCGCGGGAGGAGCGCGCGGAGCGGACCGGGGGTCGCTGGTGCGCGCGGGAGGACGGGCAGAACGGCGCGCGGGCCGACCTGTCCCGCGGCGGGGAATCGGCGGGCCGGCCGGGTTGGGCCGGTGTTCCCGGGGGTTCTCCTGTGGCTTGACCGAGCTCGGCGCGTGGTGGTTGCGGCCGGCCCCGGGGCTCGGTCCGGCGGCGGGCGGCCCTCGCGGTGCGCGGGCGCATCCGATGCCGTGGCGTGCCGGGGTCGATCGCTCTGCGGGGACGCCGGACTCAGACGGGCGGCGCGGAACGGGTCCGCGATCGGGGATCGCGGGCCGTCGTGCGGGCGTGGCCCCGCGGACCGTCGGCGGGCGTGGGCTCGTGCGCGGGGTGCTTCACCTCCTTTCGTGCGCGGGCGAGCCTGCGAGGCGCGTCGGGTCCACCGACCGACCGTAGAGAGCCCGCGCCCCTGCACACCGTGGCCCGGCGGATCGCCAACCACTCGGCGGGCGCGGGGATGGGGATCTCCGCGAGCCTCCGCCACAGAGGCGAGTCCGGGGTCGGGTGGGCCGGTGGAGCTGGCCCTCTACATCTACGGGTCGCGCCCGCGCCTGTGCGCACATAACGTGTCGAACGACGTTGGGGAACGGCGCGGGGAGCGCGGTGGAACATGTTACACAGCAAATGGTTAGGTGCTGGACGAAAGAGAAATCGCAGAACCGTCGCGGGGCGGGTGTGCGGGTGTGATTTTGTGCGCGCGCCGATGGACATGTGGCCGGGGTAACACGGGGACGTGGGGGTCGTGGAGGGCGTGGGGGTGTGGGGGTGTGGGGTTGCGCGTGAGTGGGGCGCGGCGGGGACGTTCACACTCCAGCCGCCCGCGAAACCCGATCCTGCGCCCGAGGCGCAAGGAGTGGATGGATGATGGGTTCAACGAACCGTGGGTGGTCGTGCGCGCTGGGGCTGGTGGGTCTGTGCGGCCTGGCGGGCCCGGCGCTGGCCGACGGGGGGTATTACTGCTTCAAGGAGCTGCACTGGATCCTGGACAAGGACAAGACCGGCGTCGTGGCGGGTCCGAACTCGGGCACGTACCGCTACCAGCTGCACTCGCTGGTCGATGACGTGGACACGAACGACCTGAAGGATGTGTCCTCGAACAAGGGCGATGCGGTGCTGGCGCTCAACGAGAAGCTCGTCAAGTCGGGCACGGTCGCCAACGACAAGCCGGTCGGCTACCAGGAGCCTCCGCGGCCGATCACCAAGAACTTCGACCAGACCACGGGAGGCAACCCGCTGTGGGTGGACAATCTCGCCTCGGCGGGGACGTACGGGAACGCGAACGCGACCGGGAAGCTGATCGTGGAGGCGCCGCAGGTGGACGCCGCCGGGAATGCCCGCAAGGTCAAGAGCACGATGGAGATCAGCGGCTCGGCGACCACCAAGCCGCCGAAGAAGGACACGACGGTGTACTCCGAGTCGGGGGCGTACCTGGATCTTGAGCTGAAGGCCAAGATCGACCACGGGAGCTGGAAGAAGGACAACGGGGGAGGGAAGGGCTCGTCGGGCCAGATCCTCTCGGGGGGCAGCAGGAAGCACGTCGAGGGCGGGGCGACGGGCGGGGCCAACCAGGGCCCGGCGTGGGCGAAAGACCCGATCGTGCTGACGTTCCGCTACGAATCGACGGGCGAGCTGTTTGCGTCGTCCGTGCTCTACGAGGATTACCTCCAGGCCACGGGGGATGCGTCGGTCGACTGGGGTGACGGCGGGCTGATCACGATCCGGGCGGCGCTGGGCGCCGAAGCGATGATCTCGATCGCGACGCCCAGCGAGTGGATCACCAATCCGTTCTCGGCGATCGCGGGCATCGACGCGGCCGGGCAGTTCTACGTGACCGGGGACCTGGCGGGGCTGCCGTGGCAGCTCGACAGCGGGCCCGGGGGCCTGACGGCGTCGCTGCCGATGTCGGCGATCGGTCATGATTTTTCCTTCGATTACGACGCCCACGGGGCTGGTGATCCGACCAGCGACCTGATCGCGGAACTCAACAGCGATGTGGGGGGTTACGTGCCCGGGTACAAGACGGAAGTTCCCGCGCCGGGGTCGCTGGCGGTGGTGGTCGGCGTGCTGATGCTGTCCCCGGCCCGTCGGCGCGGCGGGGTGTGACGAAGCGCTCCCCAACAGGGGGGCCATTCGGCGAGGCGGCCACGGCGGGGCATCGCGTGATGTCCCGCCGGCCTCATTTGGCGCAGCGCGGGGCGCGGGCCGGCGGGCACGCTTGGGGGATCGCCTCCCCTACAGTTTCGGATGAGCATGAAGGTTCTGGAGCGTCTGGGCCTGCACCGGCATCCGCGGGTGGTGGTGGGTGCGGCGGTCAAGGCCGGTACGCCCGGCCAGGTGGTGGTGACGAACCCGGCGAGCGGGGAGGCGATCTGCGCGGTGAGGCTGGACGATGCGGCCTCGTACGAGCGGGTGATCGCCGAGTCGCTGGAGGCGTTCAAGAGGTGGCGCGAGGTGCCGGCGCCGGTGCGCGGGCAGGTGGTGCGGGCGATCGGGGATGAGTTCCGCGTGCAGAAGGAATCGCTGGGGGAGCTGGTGACGCTGGAGGTGGGGAAGATCCGCCAGGAGGGGCTGGGGGAGGTGCAGGAGACGATCGACATCGCGGATTACGCGGTGGGGTTGTCGCGGACGCTCTCGGGGCCGGTGCTGGCGAGCGAGCGGGCCCGGCACCGTCTGTACGAGCAGTGGCTGCCGCTGGGGCTGGTGGGCGTGATCAGCGCGTTCAACTTTCCCAACGCGGTGTGGGCGTGGAACTCGATGCTCGCGGCGGTGTGCGGGGACATCACGATCTGGAAGCCCAGCCTGCTGGCGCCCCTGACGGCGATCGCGAGCAACGAGATCGCCGAGCGGGTGGCGGCGTCGATGGGGCATCCCGGGGTGTTCCGCCTGGTGATCGGGACGGACCAGGAGGTCGGGGAGCGGCTGGTGTCCGACCGGCGGGTGCCGTTGATCTCGGCGACCGGTTCGTGCCGGATGGGCAAGCGGGTGGGCGCGGTGGTGGCGCAGCGTCTGGGGCGGACGCTGCTCGAGCTGGGCGGGAACAACGCGGTGATCGTGCACCGGGACGCGGACCTGGACCTGGCAGCGCGGAGCGTGCTGTTCGCGGCGGTGGGGACGGCGGGGCAGCGTTGCACCTCGACGCGTCGGCTGATCGCGCACGAGTCGGTGGTGGAGGCGCTGACCGCGAAGCTGGTCGAGGCGTACAAGAAGGTGTCGATCGGGGATCCTCTGAAGGAGGGGACGCTGGTGGGTCCGCTGATCACACCGGCGGCGGTGGAGGGCTTCCTGAGCGCGATCCGCCGGGCGAAGGATGAGGGCGGGACGGTGCTTGTCGGCGGGGAGAGGGCCGGCGGGCTCCCGGCGGGGCTTGAGAAGGGCAACTACGTGACGCCGGCGATCGTGAAGGCGCCGGGGAGCAACAGGCTCCCGATCGCGATGGAGGAGACGTTTGCGCCGATCCTCTACATCTTCAGCTACAAGTCGCTTGATGAGGCGATCGGCCTGCACAACTCGGTGGAGCAGGGGCTGGCGTCGGCGATCTTCACGGACAGCCTGGGGGTGAGCGAGGCGTTCCTGGCGACGTCGGGCTCCGGGAGCGACTGCGGGCTGGCGTACGTGAACCTGGGGACGAGCGGCGCCGAGATCGGCGGGGCGTTCGGGGGTGAGAAGGAGACGGGCGGGGGCCGGGAGAGCGGTTCGGACTCCTGGAAGGCGTACATGCGGAGGCAGACGGTGGCGGTGAATTACGGAAAAGAGCTGATGCTCGCCCAGGGCATCCGGTTCGGTGAATAATCAGGGCGGAAAGGGTGGGGGAAGCTCGGGGGCCGAGTGGGGTGCGTGAGATGACGTTCCGGGGGGGTGAAGAAGCGCCGCGCGAGCGGCCGGACGCCGGTGGACGGGCGGCCGATGGTGTGTAAGCGAGTGCGTATGGGCTACCGGGCGAGCGTCGAAACGGCATTGAGAGGACTGATCGTGAGCGAACCCAAGTTGGCGGATCCGTTGGCCGAGGCGGCGGTGGCGGAGATTCAGTCCGGGATGCTGGTGGGCATGGGAGCGGGGCGCACGGCGTCGCGGGCGATCATCGCCCTGGCGGAGCGCGTGAAGGAGGACGGGCTGGACGTGCGGTGCGTGGCGTCGAGCCACGCGACCGAGACGGTGGCCCGCTCGCAGCGTCTGAACCTGCTGGACTTCACGCTGGTGGAGAAGGTCGACATCATGATCGACGGGGCCGATGAGATCGACCCTCAGATGCGGATGCTCAAGGGCCAGCACGGGGCGGTGCTGCGTCAGCGTCTGGTGGCGCACGCGGCGGACCGTCGGCTGTACATCGCCGACGAGAACAAGCTGGTCGACCAGCTGGGCCGGCGGTCGGCGCTGCCGGTGGTGATCGCGATGTTCGGGCTGTCGGCGGTGCGGGCGCACCTGCGTGACATGGGGCTGATCGGCGTGGTGCGGCGGAACCTGGACGGCCAGCTGTTCCTGACCAGCGACGGGCACCTGGTGCTGGACTGCATGATCGGCGACCGGAACATCGAGGAACTCTCGGGTGAGCTGGACTCGACGCCGGGTGTGATCGACCACGGGCTGTTCCTGACCGAGGCCGACGAGGTGCTGGTCGGTTCGCCGGACGGGAAGATCAGGAAGATGACGCGGCCGGAGCCCTGAGGCCCGGATCTGAGGTTGGAGGCCTGAGGCATCGCCGGCGAGCGGGCAGGGCCGGCCGGGGGGCGATCGCGGATGGGGCCGGGAGGGGCTCGTGCCTCTGGGGCCGGAGCGGCGGTCGTGAGGGCCGCGCCGATCGATGGGCCTTGGCGGGTAATTTGCCGGGGCCCGGGCGACTGGCCGATGATGAGGCTGTGATTCCCGGCGAACCGAGACATGCAAGCGGCACTGCGGCTCCTTCGATGGAGGGCGATCCGGTGGTCAGCGTGGTGCTGCCGGTGCACCGGGCCGCGGGCAATTCGCTGGCGGGGGCGTTTGCTTCGATCGCGGGGCAGAGCCTGCGCAACATCGAAATCCTGCTGATCGCCAACGGGGCCGATGCGACCACGATCGCGGAGGTGCGGGGGTTGGCAGCGCGGGAGCCGCGTGCGCGCGTGATCGAGCTGGCGGAGGGGAACCTGGCGGCGGCGTTGAACGTCGGGCTGCGGGAGGCGCGGGCGGACCTGGTGGCGCGGATGGATGGTGATGATCTGAGCCGTCCGGAGCGGCTGGAGGTTCAGCGGGCGTACATGCAGGGGAATCCCGGGGTTGCGGCGGTGGGGTGCGCGTGGGAGCGGGTGTGGCCGGGTGGTCGGCGGGAGCGGATGGAGGTGCCGACGGATCCGCGCGAGCTGCGGTGGCGGCTGCTGGTCGGGAACCCGCTGGCGCACGGGTCGGTGATGATGCGGGGCTCGACGGTGCTGGGGATCGGCGGGTATGACGAGGGGTTCCGCAAGGCGCAGGATTACGAGCTGTGGTTGCGGCTGTCCGAACGGCACCCGATCGGGGCGGTGGCGGAAGTGCTGTACGAGTACGGCATGGACCACGCGGGATCGAAGGGGATGGGATCGGTTGCGGAGCAGTCTCTGGTGGCGGCGGGCGCGATGGTGCGCGCCTGGTCGCGGCTGGGCGCGGGCGGGGAGCGGTGGGAGGGGCTGGCCGGCCCGCTGGCGGGGGTGCTGGGCCGGGGCGGGTCGGGGATGGAGGAGGCGATCCGGGGCGTTGAGGAGGACCTGCGGTCCGGGCCCAGCGCGGCAGGGTTGATCGCGCGGCTGTGGCTGTCGTGGCGGGGATCGCGGCCGGCAGCGCAGGCGGAGGTGTGCCGGCGGGCGCGGCTGCGGGAGGTGATCCGGGAGATGAAGCTGGCGGGGGCGGGGAGTTTCTGGATCTGGGGGGCGGGTCGGCACACGGGGTGGGTGCTGGAGCACCGGAAGGACTTTTCCCTGCGTCTGGCGGGTCTTGTGGATGATGCGGCGGCGGGGGAGGAACGGGGCGGGATCACGGTGAGTTCTCCGGATGTGCTGGGGGCGGGGGACTGGGTCCTGATCTCCAGCGACGGGTTCGAGGAAGAGATCTGGGCGTCGTCGGCGGCGGTCCGGGAGCGCGGGGCGCGGGTGATGCGGCTGTATGGCGATAACCCGGGGCCGGGTCGGGCCGATATATAGGGTGGATGCCGAGGCCGCGCACGGGGGCGCGGGTTGGTATGCTGCGGCCCCTCCGGGGGGTCTGGAGAACGGGCGGCGCTGCGGCGAAGGCCCCAAAGCGAGCGGAAAGACCTGTTGCGCACGATCCTTTCAGGCCGTTGGACGAAGTAGAACAGCGTGATCAGTTACGTTCTTCCAACCCGTGACCGTCCGGAGCGGCTGGCGAGCACTCTGAAGGAGCTCGCGGAGCTGGGCGCGCACGCGGACGTCGGGGGCGCGGAGGTGATCGTCGTCGATAACGCTTCGCAGACGCGTCCGGTGGTGCCGGCGGCGCTGTCGTCGGGGATCCCGGTGCGGCTGCTGGAGCGGAGCGAGAACGAGGGCGCTGCGGCGCGGAACGCGGGTGTCGAGGCATCCGATCCGGGGGCCGAGTGGATCGTGATGCTGGACGATGACTCGCACCCGCTCAACACGAAGTTCCTGGCGTCGCTGCGCGGGCGGTCGACGCAGGTGGGCGCGGTGATGGCGGACATCCGGCTGCCGCGGCTTGGGATGCGCGAGGTGGGCGGGTTGCCGGAGGTTTTCATCGGGTGCGGGGTGGCGATCCGGCGTGGGGCGTTCCTGGAGCTGGGTGGGTACGACCGGTCGTTCAACTACTACGTGGAGGAGTACGACCTGGCGGCGCGGCTGCTGCTGGCGGGGTACCGGGTGGACTTTGATCCGGCGTTCCGGATCGACCACGCGAAGGACGTTTCGAACCGGAACATGGAGGTGATTGTGCACCGGCTCGTCCGCAATAACGGGTGGGTGGTGCAGCGGTACGCGCCCGAGGAGCGTCGTCGGGCGGAGCTGCGCGAGGTGCGGAGCCGGTACCGGAGGATCGCGGAGAAGGAGAACGCGTTGAGCGGGTACGGCCGGGGCCTGGTGGAGCTGCGCGGGACGGTGCGGGGCCAGAAGCGCACGCCGCTGAGCGCGGAGCTGTACAGCCGGTTCACGGGCAAGGCGCACGCGATCGAGGCGCTGCAGGCCGAGCACCGGCACTGCCCGTACCACACGGCGGCGATCGTGGAGGCGGGGAAGAACGCGTGGGTGGTGCGCGAGGCGCTCGAGGAGTTGGGTGTTCGCGAGGTGGACGCGACCGACGATCCGGAGATGCTGGTGATCGGGACGATGTCGCCGGGTCCGATGATCGATGCGGCGGAGCGCTGGTCGGGCGGGAGCGACCGGTGGCGGCTGTCGGCGCCGTGGAAGGTCGCCAACGACCTGGTGAGGCGTCCGGTCCGCGGGTACGCCGCGTAGATCGAGCGCCGGAATTCCATATTGAGCGGGGGCGGACCGGGGAGTACACTGGCCGGTGGGGCCGGGTCCATCAACCGAGGGAGCGACCATGAGGCGATCGATCGTGCTCTGCGCGGCGATCCTGGTTGTTTCGGGCGTGGGGTGTCGTGCGGGGGCACAGGCACAACTGGAGATCCTCCCGCACCTGACCAAACCGGGCTCGGAGCTGTGGTTCTCGACGGCGCACGCGGTGAGCTGGGACGGCTCGCGGGTGGCGGGCGAGACGCTGATCGTGGATCTGGACACGCAGACGGGCCACACGTACGCGGCGGTGTGGGAGGGCAACGGGAGCGTGGCGGGGGATCCGCTGGACACCGCGGAGACGGGGGCGGTGGCGATCTCGGCCGACGGGCGGGTGGTGCTGGGGCGGAGCTACTGCTGCGGGTGCGGGACGCCGGGCGAGTACCGGTGGTACCCGGACGGGAGCGTGGACGTTCCGACGGGGGCGGATACTCCGTATTTCTACTGCGACTTCGGGCGGGCGATGTCGGCGGACGGTTCGCTGGTGGTGGGACGATACGACAAGTACTACGCCTCGTGCGATGCGATGGTGATCACGCAGGCGTTCCGTTGGGGGCCGGCGGACATCCTGCGGGGGCTGGACGCTTCGGCGTGCGAGCTTCCGGGGGGGATCCCGCCCAGCGATGCGACGGCGGTGAACGCGGGGGGCAGCGTGATCGGGGGTACGTACGGGACGGGCGGGTTCCGGTGGACATCCACGGGCGGGTTTGTGGGGATCCCGGGGATGAAGCACGCGCCGGTGTGGATCTCGCTCGACGGCGGGACGATGCGGGGTGATGGGTTCCGGTGGGACACGATCCACGGGTACGTGGAGGACCACGCGCTGGACGGGGCGGTGGCGTTCAGCGGGGACGGGGAGATGTTCATCGCGGCGTCGGCGAACGGGAGCACGTACCAGCACGTGGGTGATGCGCAGCGTCCGCTGCGGGACATGCTGATGGAGGAGTACGGGCTGGACCTGCGGGGGTGGTGCCTGAAGGCCGAGGCGCTGAGCCTGGACGGCTCGGTGGTCGTGGGGCAGGCGGTGACGCCGGATGAGGAGTCGGTGGCGTTCCGTGTGAGGATCGGGGCGCCGACGGGCGGGTGGTGCGTGGCGGACATCGACCGGTCGGGGTTCGTCGACCTGGACGACTTCGTGCAGTTCGTGGGGTACTTCGATGCGGGGGACCGGCGGGCGGACTTCAACGGCTCGTGCTATGTCGACCTGGAGGACTTCGGCGACTTTGTGGACCGGTTCACGCAGGGGTGTTGAAGTGGCGGTGGGCTACGAGAGCTGGGCGCGGGGGAGGAGCCAGGCCAGGGCGGTGGTGAGGGTGAAAAGGACCGCCGCGAGCTGGAAGGGTCGGTCGTGGGTGGCGAGTTCGGTGGGGTCGTCGTAGTCGCCGCGCTCGACCAGGACGAGGCAGCGCAGGAGCCCGTAGGTCGCGGGGATCATGGTGAGCCAGAGGATGGTGAACGACGGCCCGCCGGGGGCGGCCGCGGGTGCTGCGTGGGGCGCGGCGGCGTGGTCGGCGCGGAGTCCGAAGGACTGGACGTAGCCGGCGTAGGTGAGGAGGGTGGCGACGGCGGTGACGACGACGAGCATGCGCAGGATGTCGTCGGTGTAGCGGAACTGGACGGTGCGGGCGGCGGCGGCTTCATCGGCGCCGCCCATGGTGCGGCGCTCGCCGAGGCGCTTGGAGAAGGCCAGGAACATGGAGATGAAGAAGGTGGAGTTGACCAGCCAGGGGCTGGGCTCGACACCGGCGGCGGCGCAGCCGGCGAGCACGCGGAGGACAAAGCCCAGGGCGAGGCTGATGACATCGACGACGACCTTGCGCTTGAGGAGGTAGCTGTAGGCGGTGACGTTGGCGGCGTAGAGGGCGAGCATGGCCAGGGGCCACTGCCAGTGCTGGCCGTCGCCGTGGTGGGTGTCGAGCAGGAGCAGGCCGGCCATGACGAGGGCGGCGGCGAGCAGGAGCGAGGCGGCGAAGGCCAGGGCGGTGCGGGGCGGGATGCGTCCGGAGGCGATGGGGCGGTGTTTCTTGCGTGGGTGGGAGAGGTCGAGTTCTCGGTCCTTGAGGTCGTTGAGGACGTAGCAGCCGCTGGCGGCGAGGCAGAAGGCGATGGCGGTGAGGGCGACGCCGGGCCAGTGGACCTGGGAGCCCCCGGCCAGCGCGTAGAGGGGGCCGACGAGAACAAAGGCGGCCTTTGTCCACTGTGCGGGCCTGGCGAGCTTGATGAAATCTACCAGCATGCAACCGTGGTACGAACGCGCATCGTACAGGCATTCATTCGGCGTGCGCGGGCGTGTCTCTGAAGTACCCGTTCGGGGTACAGCGCCGGCGGACCAGCGGTTCGCACAATGGAAGGGGAATGCGATGCGTCGAGGTACCGGTTGGCGGGGTGCGGCGGTTCTTGCGCTCTTGGCGGGCGGGGTGTGCGGGCCGGGGGCGTTGGCGGGTTCGACGTACAACATCATGCTGACGGGGTACTGGCCCCCGACCAACGAGATGGTGCGGGAGTTCAGCACGAATCCGGCGCAGAACCCCGGGGGGTGGAAGGGTGGGAACTTCCACGGGCGGGGTTACAACGTGTACTCGTTCTTCCCGGAGTTCCCGGGGGGGACGGGGGTGAACTCCAAGGGCGAGGGGGACCTGGAGGTGGACTACCAGGACACGGACGCGGACTGGGCGCGGATCACCGACCAGGTCAAGCCGTGCGCGATCATCACGTTCAGCTGGACGCAGGGGAACATCTTCAAGGGCGGGAAGGACTGGGAGATCGAGAACCGCAACCGGAACCGCTCGACGTGGACGGACGACTACCAGGCGCCGTTCAAGCCGGACAAGATGCCGCCGGACGATTCGATCGCGGCCAACGCGTGGCGGTATTCGACGCTGCCGGAGGAGAAGATCAAGACGGCGGTGAACGGGCTGGGTCTTGGGCTGGATGCGTTCATCGACAACAACGGCGGGGGGAGTTTCCTGTCGGAGTACATCGGTTACCACGGGGTGTGGTATCAGAACGCGCATTCGTCGGCGAGCGACCCGTACCAGTGCTTCGCGGCCGGGCACATTCATGTGGGATCGAAGGTGACGGTGGAGCAGGGTCGGATGGCAACGGAGATCACGGTGGACCAGTTGATGGACTACCTGGACACGGTGGTGCCGGGGCCGGGGCCGGTGGTTGCATTGGGCGCGGGGATGGTGTGGTCGGCGGTCCGGCGGAAACGGTGAGAGTTGCGTGGATTCCGGGTGCGGTGTGGAAACCCTGGTTGCGTTTGTGCGGATTGTTGGTACTTCGTGTGGCAACGGGAGATTCGCCATGGAACGCAGATCAGGATCGGCGGGTGTGGTGATTGCGCTGGTGGGGCTGGCCGGGAGCGGGGCGTGCGGGGGGTTGCAGTACGACTCGCAGGACCGGGAGATTCACCTTGCGGCGGACTACGCGAACGTGATCGGGTATCACGAGGAGCCGCGGTACGACTCGGCAGCGCCGGGGCTGGGCGACTGGTCGGACTCGGGGAGCATCTTCACGGGGGACCAGGCGTTCCCGTATTCGGGGGCGAGCGGGTCGCAGGCGAGCACGATGACGGGCACGCACGTGCACGGCACGGGCGCGGTGAGCGGGTACGCGACGACGACGCTGGTGACGGATTCGAGGTCGGCCAGCGCGCTGTCGCGGGTGATGATCCGGTTCACGGTGTCGTCTCCGACGCCGATCGTGTTCGATGGTTCGATCGATTCGGCGACGTACGACCTGTGGCGGGGCCCGTACCAGCCGGTGCAGATGCGGTTCAAGAACGTGACGACGGGGCAGGTTCTGGGCGAGGTGCAGTCGGGTTGGCTGAACGGCCCGCTGTGGGAGATCGGGGACCCGGTGCACCTAGAGATGACGCTCCAGCCTGGGCTGTACGAGATCTTCGGCGAGGCGAACCAGTACGGGGCGGGCGAGCGGCCTCCGCACTACGGGTGGAGCGGGGTGGGCTCGTTCACGTTCAATCTGGACGTGGTGCCGGCGCCCGGGGCGGCGGTCGTGGGGGTGGGGGTGCTGGGGCTGTCGCTGGGGGTATCCCGGAGGCGGTAGGGCCGGCCTGGTTGCACAAGAGATTCCGCGTCCGGGGGTGTTGAGGTACACTGGCCGGCATGAACTGGACACATTCCGGGCGGGTGCTTGCCGCGCTGGCCGCGGCGAGCGCTTCGGTGTTCGCACAGCCGACATCCAACTCTCCGCTTGATCCGCCTTCGAACGGGATGCGGCGCGGGGACTCGACGTGGCACGCGCTGATGAACGCGACGGTGCACGTGATGCCGGGGCGGACGCTCGAGCACGCGACGGTGGTGGTGCGTGGCGGGCGGATCGTGTCGGTGGAGGCGGCGGCGGGGGTGGGGAGCGACGGGAAGGAGCCCGCATCGCCGGCGGCGCCGGCGGGCGCGCAGGTGTGGGACTGCAAGGGCCTGCATGTCTATCCGGCGTTCATCGACCCGTACGTGGAGGTGGATGCGCCGCGGCCGGGGAAGGACGATCCGGGGAGGCACTGGAACGGGGGCGTGACTCCGGAGCGAAACGCGCTGGACGGGGCGGGGCTGGCGGAGGCATCGGCCAAGGAGCTGCGCGAGCTTGGGTTCGGGGCGGCGGGGATCAGCCCGCGCGGGGGGCTGCTGCGGGGGACGGGGTCGGTGGTGTCGCTGGCCAAGCGCGAGGACGATGCTTCGAGCGTGAAGCCGGCGGTGTACGCATCGGATGTGTACCAGGCGGCGGCGTTCGACACCGGCGGCGTGGGGGAGAGCACGGCGTGGCAGGGGTACCCGGGGTCGGAGATGGGGGCGATCGCGCTGGTGCGGCAGACGCTGATCGATGCGGACTGGCAGTCGGCAGCGCGGGCGGCGGGGTCGTTCTCGGGTCCGGCCAATGCGCTGGATTCGCTGGCGCCCGAGCGGATGATGGGGGAGCCGGCGGGGATCGCGGGCGGACCGGGGGCTGGGCAAGCCGAGCGGGGCGCGCGGGGACCGGCGCGGATGCCGCTGCTGTTTGATTGCGGGGATGAGCTGGACGTGCTGCGGGCGCAGAAGGTGGCCGATGAGTTCGGCCGGTCGGCGATCATCCTGGGATCGGGGCTGGAGTTCAAGCGGCTGGCGGCGCTGGCGGGGGGCAAGGAGAGAGCGCCGGTGTTCATCGAGCCGGTGAGCTACCCCGAATCGCCGAAGATGTCGTCGGTGTCGGAGGCCGAGGGGGTGGACCTGCGGGAGATGATGACCTGGGAGCAGGCGCCGACGAACCTGCGGCGGCTGCGGGAGGCGGGGCTGAAGGTCGCGCTGACGACGAGCAAACTGCGGGGCAAGGGGAGGTTCTGGGACAACGTGAGATTGGCGATCCGGCACGGGCTGGCGCCCGATGATGCGATGGCGATGGTGACGACGGTGCCGGCGGGCGTGGCGCGTGTGAGCGATCGGCTGGGGACGGTGGAGGCCGGGAAGATCGCCAACCTGACGGTGACGGACGGTGACTGGTTTGACCCCCACGACCCGCACATGAACGACGGGGGCAAGAAGCCGCGGATCCGCGAGGTGTGGATCGATGGGAAGCGTCACGAGGTGACGGCCGCGCCGGGGCTCAAGCTCGAGGGCGTGTGGGATGTCACCATCTCGCCGGCGTCGCCCGCGGCGGCGGAGGGGAAGTTCAAGATCACGTTTACGTTCGATGGGGACAACGGGCTCTCGATCACCAAGCTCGAAGCGCAGGCGGATGGGAAGGTCAAGCAGGACACCATCAAGCCCAAGGAGCAGCGGCTGGAGAAGAACCGGCTGAGCTTCACGTTCGAGCACGAGCCGTTCGGGGAGCCGGGGGTGTTCATCACGCAGGGGACGGTGGAGGGGGATGAGATCTTCGGGGACTTTTTGCGGGCGAGCGGGGTGAAGATGAAGTTCGCGGCCAAGAAGCGGCCGGCGCTGGCGGCGTTGGGCGAGTGGCGGGTGATCGAGCTTGATGGGAAGGCTAAGGCTCCCGCCGATCGTGGCCAGGTGCGGGTGACGATCGCCAAGGACTCGGTGAAGATCGTGGTGACGGATGTCGATGGCAAGCGGATCGCCATGAAAGGTGAGGATGTGAAGGTGGGGGTGGATGAGAAGAGAGAAATGGAGCGGGTGGTTGCGGCGAGCATGCCGGCAGCCGAACCTGTTGCGAAAGAGCCGGTGAAGGAGCTCGCCAAGGACGAGAAGGTGGCGGGCGAGCCGAAGGCCGAGGATTCGAAGGAGATTGCGAAGGAAGAGCCCAAGGACAACAAGAAGGAAGATGCCAGGGCAGGGCCGGAACCGGCGAACTTTGCGGCGAGCTTCAGGCATGATCTGGAGAAGCTCGGGGGCAAGGGCAAGTCGAGCGACACGCTAGTGGCCGATCCATCGAACCCGGATGTGTTGATCGGCGAGGGGATCATGCCCAAGGAAGAGGGGCAGGATGAGGCGATCAGGCACTCGTACAAGCTGGGGCGGATGACGGAGATGGAGCTGGCGAGCGAGCGTGCAGCGCTGCGGCCGCGCGGGGTGGTGGGGACGTGGCGGATGGTGCTGGTGGATGATGATGCCAAGCTGGTGGGGCCGAAGCCCGAGGAGCCCGGGTTCATCGTGATCGATGAGAAGGGCGGCGTGGTGCTCAAGGGGAGCGGGGCTGATGGCAAGCCGGTGGAAGTCAAGGCGGTGACGAGGAAGGTGAGCGAGGAGGGGATCGCGTACGACGTGGACATGGGGCTGCTGGACCCGGCGCGGGAGGCGGCGACGGTGAGGGTGGAGGGCCGGCGGCTCAACGACCTGCTCGTGGGGACGATGGTGGTGCCCGATGGGAGCACGCACACGTGGAAGGCAGCGAGGGTGGCGATCTGGGGGGATGAGCCGGGCGATGATGATGCGGAGATTCTTGAGGCGGCGTCCGTGCCCGAGGGGTTGGTGTATCCGTTCGGGCCGTACGGGGTGAGCGAACCGCCGAAGCAGCAGACGGTGGCGATCGTGAACGGGACGTTCTGGACGGAGGGCCCGCAGGGGATTCTCAACGGCGGGGCGATGCTGATCGTGGATGGGAGGATCGCGGCGATCGTTGCGCCGGATGCGAAGGGGGACTACGGGCTGAAGATACCGAAGGATGCGGTGGTCATCGATGCCAAGGGGAAGCAGGTTACGCCGGGGCTGATCGACTGCCACTCGCACACGGGGATCAGTCGTGGGGTGAACGAGTTCGGGCAGGCGGTGACGGCGGAGGTGCGGATCGGGGATGTGACGAATCCTGATGCGATCTCGTGGTACAGGCAGCTGGCCGGCGGGATCACGGCGGTGAACAACCTGCACGGTTCGGCGAACCCGATCGGCGGTCAGAACCAGGTGAACAAGAACCGGTGGGGGTGTTTGAGGCCCGATGACATGCACTTTGAGGGTGCGATCGGGGGGATCAAGTTTGCGCTGGGGGAGAACGTGAAGCAGGGGAACGGTGACCGTGTGGTGACCCGGTACCCCAAGAGCCGGATGGGTGTTGAGACGCTGATGCGGGACCGGTTTACGGCGGCGAAGGAGTACATCGCCGAGCAGAAGGAGCGCGAGGGACAGCGGAAGTACGAGCCAGGGGAGTTCGAGGGATTCAGAAAAACAACGCAGGACGGGATTGTTCAGCTCGCGGGCCAGAGGGATGAACTCGCGCAGAAACAGTCGAAGCTGATGGAGGAGCTATTCGAGATCACAAGGAAGACTGCGGCAATGGCCGAGCGAGCGCAGAGCACTCAGGAGAAGCCCGGCTCCGAACGCGATCAGCTGGCCAACAAATCCAAGGACGTGCAGACACAGCTATCGGTCGTCAATCAACAGCTTGTAAACGTGATGCTCGACCTTGAAGCGCTGCGCTCGCGGATGACGCAATATGACAAGATGCGAGCGCCTTTCCACCGCGACCTCGAGCTCGAAGCGCTCGCCGAGGTTCTCGAGGGCACGCGGCTGGTGCACTGCCACAGCTACCGGCAGGATGAGATCCTGATGCTCTGCCGGCTCTCGGAGGATTTCGGGTTCAAGGTGGGGACGTTCCAGCACATCCTCGAGGGGTACAAGGTCGCGGAGGAACTGCTCGCCCACTCGGGCGGGGCTTCGGGGTTCAGCGACTGGTGGGCGTACAAGGTGGAGGTGCAGGATGCGATCCCGCAGGGGGGGCCGATCATGCACGACCAGGGGATCGTGGTCTCGTACAACTCGGATTCGGATGAGATGGCGAGGCGGATGAATGTGGAGGCGGGCAAGGCGATCAAGTACTCGGCGGTGGGGAGTGATGGCAAGCCAACGATCTCGCCCGAGGAAGCGCTCAAGTTCGTGACGCTTAACCCGGCCAGGCAGCTGCGGATCGATGGAAAGGTCGGTTCGCTGGAGGCCGGGAAGGATGGGGATTTCGTGATCTGGTCCGGGCCGCCGATGTCGCCGATGAGCAAGGCGGAGCAGACGTGGATCGACGGAAGGTGCTACTTCTCGCTTCAGAAGGATGCGGCGTCGCGTGAGAGGATCGCCAGGGAGAGGGCGCGGCTGATCCAGAAGATCCTGGGGGGGGGGGGCGGCAAGGGGAGCAAGAAGGACCCGGCCGCCGAGGGCACGCCCCGGGGGCCGGGGGATGCGGGCGGCCCGGGCGGGGGGCGGAGGCGCCGGCGACCGGAGGATGCGGATGGGTTGACATCCGGGGCCGAGGATCCGGGGGCTGATGAGGGAATGGGCCGCGGCGTGATCCTGGGTCCGACGGGCCAGCCGGTGAACTGGTGGATGCGGAGTTACTACTACGAGCGGTACATGCGGGGGCTGCCGGTGGATGCATCGATGCCGGGCGAGTGCGGGTGCGCGGGGTTCTGAAAGGCAGGACTCACCACAGAGGCACAGAGGGCACAGAGAAGAGCGGGAAGAGGGATCTGGGATCTGGGATCTGAGAGTTGAAGTCCGTGAGCCCGTCGATGAGTTGGGGCTGCGGGGCAGGTTGATTGAAGTGGAGCGTGACATGCGTCGACTTGCAGATCGTTTCGGGGCGTTCTCCGTGGCCGGGGTGGTCACCGTCGTGAACTGCGTGCTCGTGGGGGTGGCGAGCGGGCAGGACCTGACGCACAAGGCTGCGCCGCAGCAGAAGGCGGTGCTGCTGGTGGGGGGGACGGTGCACACGGTGTCGGGTGAGACGATCGAGCGCGGGAGCGTGCTGTTCGACAAGGGGCGGATCGTGTCGGTGGGGCGGGAGAGGCCCTCCACGGGTGGCGCGGAGGTTGTGGATGTTTCGGGGCTGCACGTGTTCCCGGGGCTGATCTCGGCGGACACGCAGCTGGGGCTGGTGGAGTTCCCGCCGGTGCGGGTGACGGTGGATTCGGGGGAGGTGAACGACGTGGCGCCGGAGGTGCGGCCGAGCGTGGCGGTAAACCCCGATTCGACGCTGCTGCCGGTGACGCGGACCAACGGGGTGCTGACGGTGGCGGTGCTGCCGTCGGGGGGGAGCATCGCGGGGCAGGTGTCGGTGATCCGCCTGGACGGGTGGACGACGGCGGACATGACGGTCAAGGGCGAGGCGGGCGTGCTGGTGAACTGGCCGAACGTGCGGCCGATCACGGCGTGGTGGATGGACAGGTCGGCGGACGACCAGCTCAAGGAGATCCGCGAGCGGGTGGTGACCATCGACGAGACGTTCAAGAGCGCGCGGGCGTACGCGGCGGCGCGGAAGGCGGACCCGTCGACGGCGGTGGACCTGAGGTGGGAGGCGATGCGCGGGCTGTTCGCGGCGGTCGGGAAGGTGGGTGGGGGTGCTGGGGGTGCTGGGGGCGCTGGGGGCGGCGGGGCATTGCCGGTGTTCATCACGGCCAACGAGCGGGACCAGATCACCAGCGCGGTGTCGTGGGCGGCGGAGGCGGGGCTGCGGGCGGTGATCGTGGGTGGGCGTGACGCGGTGGAGTGCGCGGAGCTGCTCCGGCGGCACGATGTGCCGGTGGTGGTGGAGGGGACGTTCGGGTTCCCGCGGCGGGACGATGCGCCGTACGACGAGGCGTACTCGCTGCCGGCGCGGCTGATGGCGGCGGGGGTGCGGTTCTGCATCGCGGGGGGGGATCGGACGGCCAACGAGCGGAACCTGCCGTACGGGGCGGGGATGGCGGTGGCGCACGGGCTGGACATCGAGTCAGCGCACAAGGCGATCACGCTGTGGCCGGCGCAGGTGCTGGGGGTGTCCGACTCGCTGGGATCGATCGAGGCGGGCAAGTCGGCGACGCTGATCGTGACGGATGGGGATGTGCTGGAGGTGACGACGAACGTGAGGATGGCGTTTGTCGATGGGCGGAGGATCGACCTGAGGAACAAGCAGAGCGAGCTGGCGGAGAAGTACCGGGAGAAGTATCGGCAGCGCGGGGGTTCGGGTGGCGGGAGTGGCGGCGTGGGCGCGGCCAGCGCGGGGTCGGGGGCGGGGAGGTAGGAAAGGCCCGGAGCGAAAAAGCGGCACGGCAGCACATAGAGTCAGGGTGGCTGGGGCTGCGGGGGATAGGTTCACCGCGGGAGGGTCACCCGGACCGCTGAGACGGGACGGGGGGGAGCGGAAAACGGGGGGTCGGCGCATCGAAGGGAAGGCCTGCCGGGACCTACGCTGGGGGCATGAGGCATGTGACGCTGATCACGACCGGCGGGACGATCGAGAAGACGTACAACGAGGAGACGGGGAAACTGGAGAACCGCTCGTCGGTGGTGCGGCGGATGGTGATGCGGCTGCGGCTGGAGAACTCGGCGATCAGCATCATCGAGCTGATGAGCAAGGACAGCCTGGACATGAAGGATGATGACCGGCGGCGGATCGCCGAGGCGGTCAGGGCGGCGGGGGGGATGCACGAGCTGGCGACCGAGGCGTGCGGGATCGTGATTCTGCACGGGACGGACACGCTGGCGGTGACGGGGGAGCGGCTGCACGAGGTGATCCCGGCGCCGCGGGTGCCGATCGTGCTGACGGGCGCGATGCGGCCGTACGAGCTCAAGCGCAGCGACGCGTTGCAGAACCTGACGGAGGCGATCTTCGCGGCCGGTGTGCTCGAGCCGGGTGTGTGGTGCGTGGCGCACGGGCGGGCGCTGCGGTTCCCCGGCGTGGTGAAGGACCGGGAGCGGGCGACATTTGTCAGGAAGAGCGGGTGAGGGGTTCGGGGGCGAACGGAGTGAGCGGGGGGGGGGGTTGCGAACGGGGATGGGAAGAGGCGGGCGGCCGGGGTTTTGCCTATTGTCCGGGCATGGCAATACCTGTTGAAATGAAGACCACGCTGGGGGATGTGCGGATTGAGCTGGACGACAAGAACGCTCCGGTTTCGACGGCGAATTTTCTTTCTTACGTGGACGGCGGGCACTACGACGGGACGATTTTCCACCGGGTGATCAGCGGATTCATGATCCAGGGTGGGGGTTTCACGCCGGACATGAAGCAGAAGAAGGCGGGTGCGGGGATCGCCAACGAGTGGAAGAACGGGCTGAAGAACGTGCGGGGGGCGCTGGCGATGGCGCGGCTGGGCGGGGACCCGGACTCGGGGACGTGCCAGTTCTTCATCAACACGGTGGACAACGCGTTCCTGGACCGGCCGCAGCCCGACGGGGCGGCGTACGCGGTGTTCGGGAAGGTGGTCTCGGGGTTGGAGGTGGTGGACAAGATCCGCGCGGTGCGGACGGGCAGCAAGGCGGGCCACCAGGATGTGCCGGTCGACGCGGTGGTGATCACGAGCATGAAGCGAGCGGCGGTGTAGGTTCGCCGGGGGCGCGGGGCGTGGAGCTCGGCGCCCTGGTGGGCCGTTGTCGGCACCCCACGCGGAACGCGGCCCGGGATTCCTAGACTTTCGGGCTTCGGGACGGCGTTGGTGGGGTGGCAGAGCGGTTGAACGCGCCGGACTTGAAATCCGGTATGCCCGTCAGGGCATCAGGGGTTCGAATCCCCTCCCCACCGTTGGTCTTCAGACCGTCATGATGATCTTGAGCGCCGAGGGCTGGGCGGCGGCGCGGAGGGCGGCGGGGGCTTCGGGGAGCCGGAAGCGGCCGCCGATGAGGGGGAGTACATCCACCGCGCCGGACTCCACCAGAGAGTTCGCCTCGGGGAAGTTCTCACCGCGGGCGCCGGCGATCTGGAGTTCATCGTCGCGGGCAGCGCGGAGGAAAGTGCCGGGGTTGTCGGCGCTTGCGTCGGGGAGCATGGGGGCGGCGAGCACGACCATGCCGCGGGGGCGCAGGAGCTTGGCGGCCAGTTCGAGGGAGGCGGTGGTGCCGCGGGTCTCGATGACCAGGTCCTGGTCGTGGCGGCGGCCGGCCTCATCGGTGTGGCGGTGCTTGATGCCCCACTTCTCGCAGAGGGTGTAGCGGGCGGGGTCGGTCCCGAGGATGCGGACGGAGGGGTTGCGCGGGGCGATGATCTGTGCGATCACGAGGGCCGCGGGGCCGTCGCCGAGGATGGTGACGTGGGGCCTGCCTTCGATGCGGACGACGCGGGTGGCGTGGGCGGCGGCGGCGACCGTGGGGAGCAGGGCGGCGGCATCGTCCTCGATGGAGCGCGGGACTTCGATGAGGTTGGCGACCGGGATCGCCAGGCGATCGGCGAAGCAGCCGTCGCGGCCGGGGGTTCCCAGCAGGGTGCGCTGGCGGCAGTGCGAGGCGAGGCCCGAGCGGCAGAGTTCGCAGGTCCCGCACACGATGCTGGCGGAGCCCACGACGCGTTTGCCGATCCACTTCTTCTGCTCTTCGCGGCCGGGCCTGGGCTCGATCTCCTCGACGGTGCCGACGAACTCCGAGCCCGGGGTGCGGTCGGGCCCGGGCTGCCGGATCGCGTCCAGCTCGTGGGGGCCGATGGCGACACGCAGCGGGCGGATGATGGCCTCGCCGGGCGCGGGGCGGGGCGGGGGCGCATCGGTGGTGACCTGCACTCGGCCGCCGATCAGCCGCACGGCGTTCACGGTTCACTCCTCCGGCGGCGCGGGGACGCGCGCCCGACACTCGGACGTTACTCGATCACGACGGCCTTGTTGAGCCGCAAGCCGCCGGCGACATCCTCGACGGTAACGTAGACGCGCTGGCCGCGGAGGCTCGCGGCCGAGGCGTTGTAGCGGAAGGCCCGCATGCCCACAGCGCCGGGCATGAGGTTGGTGACCACGGACCTGGACCTTGCCAGGCCGGGGGCAAAGGCGGTCAGTTCCAGGTCCATGGGTCCCTGCCCGCGGTTGGAGACGTAGGCCTCGACGATCACGTTCTGGTCGGCGTCGATCTTGGCGGAGACCTGGACATCGAGCGTGGAAGAGCCGAGCTCGGCCTGGCGGTGGAGGCGCATGGTCCCCATGGACTGGTCGGTGGCGGCCTCGATGTCGAGCACGAACTCCTTGGGGCCGGCCTCCTCGCCGGGGCCGTAGGAGAGCTCGATGGGGATGCGTTCCTCTTTGCCCGGGTCGACGACGACGCGGGCCTGGCGGGGCACGACGCGCCAGCTGCGGTCGCGGCGGGATTCCTCGCCCTCGACGCCGCCGGGCTTGACGACGCGGACCTTGACTTCAACGGGGGTGGGCCAGGGGTTCTGGACGATGATCGAGTGGACGTGGGTCTTGGAGCCGGCCTGGATGAGCTCGGGGTCGATGCGGACACGGGACTGGAAGAGGGCCAGCCGCGGGTCGAGGCCCTCGACGATGACGGGCTCGTCGGTGACACGGAGGAGCGCCTCGGTGGCGCGGCTGCCGCCTTCGTCGATGAGGCGGAAGGTCGCCGCGGAATCCAGCGGGTCTCCCTCCGCGATGCGGTTGCCGAAGATGTCGTAGGCCCGGGACTCGGTGGCGCCCAGGTAGGTGCGGAGCAGGACGGAGGGTTCGGGGGAGGATTCGTTCCAGGCGACCATCATGCCACGGTCGGGCTCGTGGGCATCGGAGGGGGCCGAGAAGACCAGTGCCCGGACGCCGGGGGCGGAGGGGAGTTCTCCGACGAAGCGGCGGTTGGACAGGCGCGGGATGAGGTTGGCGAGCACGGCGAGTTCGGCCTTGGGCATGACCTGGGCGTTCTGGTCCTGGCTCCACTCCCAGGGCTGGAGGAGGGCGACGTTGGTGACGGGCTGGTCTCCGAAGGACTTCCAGAATCCGACGAGGCGTCGGGCGAGTTCCGAGGCCGAGCCGCGCACGCCGTAGCGGGGGCCGAAGTCGGTGCCCAGGACGATGGACAGGTCGTGGTGCGGGGCGATCGAGGCGGGCCTGGCTCCGGTGGCGGGGATGGTGGGCGGGGCGCGGCGGCTGGCGGCGGCGACATCGTCGATGGCGCCGGCGGGCATGTCCTCGGGGACGAGGATGCGCAGGGCGGCGTCGGCGGGGAGCTGGGCGAGCAGCTGGTCGGTGGAGGCCAGGTCGGCGCGCCAGGGGACGCAGAGGATGGGTCCGGGGACGAGGCGCTCGAAGACGCGCAGGACGCTGGCGAGGGTCTTCTCGCGTCCCGAGTCCCAGAAGACGCGATCGTCCCAGGCGGGGCCGACCTGCCAACGGCGGACGCTCTGTCCGAAGCGGTCGAGGTAGCGGTCGACGAAGGGGGCCCAGAGTTCCGGGCCGCGGCGTGCGAGCTCCCAGGGGTCGTCGGGGTCGACCTTGGCGCGCTGGGCCAGGTCGGTGGGGAGGCGCGGGACGCTGAGGGTGACCTGGTGCCCGCGATCGAGCAGGCGGCCGATGAGGGCGGCGCTGGGACGTTCCTGGGTCGCGGTGGGCTGCTCGGCCTCGAAGAGTCCTTCCCAGACGGGGACGGTGACGGCGCCGATGCCGACGCGGTCGAGGATCTCGGGGAGCGAGGTGCACAGCTCCGGTCGCGGCTCGAGGGCGATCAGCTCGAATCGCCGCCAGTCGGCGGCCGAGCCGGCGAGCTCGCCGCGGATGCCGATGGCGTCGGCGGCGCCGGTGGGGGGGATCCAGATGAAGTCGACATGGGTGGTCGCGAGCGTGGCGGCGCCGTTGGTAACGGTGAGGACGCCGCGGTACCAGCCGAGCTTCTTGAGGTCGGGCTGCCAGGCGGCGAGCGTGCGACCGGTGGTGAGGCTGCGGGACTGTCGATCGACGGGGTTGCCGTCGGCGTCGAGGATCTCGAGCCGGACGCTGAGCTTTTCGCCGGTGAGGTCGCGGACGAGGAAGGTGATGTCGGGGCGGGCGGGGAAGACGACGATGTTGGCGGGTGAGGCGGTTGAGACTTCGATGCGCGGGAGCTGGGAGATGGTGACATCGTCGAACCAGGCGGCGCCGTCGAAATCCTCGCTGAAGACCTGGCGGTTGCCCAGCGTGCCGGCCTCGAACTGCTGGGGCTGGAGGAGCTGGAGCTCGAGCTGGAGGAACGAGGCGTTCTCGAAGTCGCCGGGGAGTTCGACGGAGACCTTGGACCAGACGCGGCGGGGCTGGACGAGTTCGCTGGCGCGCTGGCTGCCGGGGACGACGGCGCCGGAAGGGTCCAGGAGGCGGGCGACGATGCGGGCGCGGGCGTGGTTGAGCCCGTCGGTGAGGACGAACGCGCTGATGACGTAGTCGGCCTTCTGAAAGACGGGGAGCACGCCGCGCTCGAGCAGGAGGCTGGTGCTGCCGCCGCGGGTGGGGAGCTTGACGGCGCCCTTGCCCGCGTGCACGAAGGTGGCGTCGAGTTCGGCGGCGTTCCAGATGGGGAATCCGGGGCGATCGCGGCCGGCGCCGGGGGAGTCCTGGGCGCGGACCCAGTACATGGGAACGGGGGCGCTGGTCTCGATTTCCTCGAAGTCGAAGGTGCGGGCCTCGCGCTGGGCGAAGCTGGGCCTGTGCTCGGAGACCTGGGCCGAGGCGCAAGGGCTGAGCGCAAGGAGCGTTGCCAGGGCGCAAAGTGCGCCGGCGAGCGCCGGCCGGAACGGGCGGGCGGGACGTGGGGACGGGCCCATGTCCGGTGATATCGGGCCGAATCGCCCCCTTCCTGCATCGCGCGGTGTCACACCCGGCGTACGCATGGGCCGTGCCAGCGGTCGAGCCGGGCGGGCGAGGGTTGTTCAGGCGAGCCGGTCGCGGCGGAGCCTGAGGATCCAGGCCGAGAGGCGGAGGAGGAGGTAGGAGACCAGTCCATACGCGAGCCAAACGCCGGCGCAGAGGATGCAGAACTCGGTCGTGGAGAAGTGGAGATTCGCCATCTCGTAGTTGGCCGGGGAGCCGGCGGGATCGGCCGAGAGGCCGGCGATGTTGAGCCCGGAGCTGATGGCGAGGGCGACGGGGTTTCCACAGAAGAAGTAGCCGATAGGGTCGGCGCCGCGGCCGCTGGTAAAGAGCGTGAAGATGAACTCGGTCATGAGCGGGACCATGAGCCAGAGGATCATGGTGACGAGGATGTTGAAGACGCCCGAGAGCGAGGCGCGGCGGAGGCAGAGGGACCAGAAGATGCCGGTGGAGGCCAGGAAGACGGCCGCGCAGAGGAGGTTGCCGCAGAACAGGCCCAGGGCGACGGGGCTGATGTGCAAGGCCTGGGTGCCCTGGCGGAACACCGATGGGAGGAGGTCGTAGCCGAGCATCGCCAGCGGGGTGACGATGCCAAAGTGGGCCAGGAGCAGGGCGGGGAGGAACCAGAGGCGCGAGAGGCCTCCGAGGAACTTGCCCCAGACGATGGCGGTGGCGGGCAGGGGCGTGGAGAGCAGGATGGGCCATGTCTTGGAGTCGCGTTCCTGTCCGACCGAACCGGTGGTGGCGATGGTGGCGAGCATGGCGAACAGGACCGCGCCGAAACAAGCGACCATCTGGTGGAGGTCGGTGCCGTCGATGCCGGCGGAGAGGTAGACGATGGCCATGAAGATGGCCGCGCCGACGACGACGAGCCAGAAGCGGCCGCGTGAGCGGAAGGCCGACTGGCGCAGCTCGCGCCAGAGGACGGGGCGATCGGCAACGGTGCGGCTGGAGGATCGCCCGGAGCCTTCATCATCGTGGGGCGTGCGGCGCGCGTGGCGCGGGTGCGGGAGCGCGGCGGCCGTGGCGTCGGGGTCACCAGGCTGCCCGGCGTGATCGGGGGTGGGCACGGCGTCCCTGGAGCTGGCGTCGGCCTTCTTGGACTTCTTGGCGCGGCGCTTCTTGATCTCGATCTCGCCGCCGGTGGCGGTGAGGGCGCGGCGGAGGCTGGCGGTGGTGATGAACCAGAGGAGGATCGAGAGCGAGAGCGAACCGCCGAGGCTGGCGAGCACGTTCGTCCAGACGTTGCCGAAGCGGCCCATGCCGGTGAGTTCGGTGGAGACCATGCCCATGGCGAAGGGGGGACAGACGACGGCGAGCAGCCAGGGGGGCGCGTTGAAGCCGAGCCTGGCGAGCAGCTTGGCGGCGGTGGTCATGAGCATCGCCGGGAGCAGGCCGTGGACGAACATCATCATGGCCCACGCAACGGAAGCGGCGGAGAGTCCGCGGGCGGCCCGGAGGGAGGCGGCCATGGCCCAGGAGGCGGCGAGGACGGAGGAGCCGAGGGCGACGAGGGTGCCGGCGAGCACGGTGGAGGGGTCGAGTCCGCCGAAGACGCGGACGCCCAGCAGGGCCGGGAGGGGGATGAGGGTGAGGATGAGGAGTTGGACGAGTTGGCTGACGAGCTTGCCGGAGACGATCTGGCCGGCGGTGAGGGGTGTGGTGAGCAGGGCGGGAAGGGTGCGGTTGCGGCGCTCGTCACAGAGCGCGGGGCCCGTGAGGAGCGGGCCCGCGAAGATAAGGCCGAAGAACTGGAACCACAGGACACAGACGGCGAGGATGGGGGCGACTTCCTGGAGTTGCTGGAGGCTGGCGGCGCCGCGCTGCACGGAGCCCTGGGCGAGGAAGCCCATGAAGACCAGGAGGATCAGGCCCGAGAGGGCAAAGGCGTAGAGGCCCCGGCTCCAGTAGGTGAGGCGGCGGCGGCCCGAGGCGCGGACTTCTTTCTGGAAGATCGCCCAGGGGCCCATGCCCACGGGGTTCATGGATCGCAGCCAGCGGGCGATCGCCTTCAGGAGCGCGATCCATGGGGCGCCTTGGGGGGCGCTCGGGGAAGCGCCGGGGGGCGCGGCGGGGGCCGCGATCATTGGAGTGCTCCGGTGGTGAGCCTGAGGAACGCATCCTCGAGCTTGACGCCCTCGGGCGTGAAGGACGCGATGCGGGCGCCGCCGGCGAGCAGGGCCTCGAAGAGGAAGTGGTGGCCGTGCTCACCGGGGACCAGGTCGATCGTCATGGAGCCGGGGGCGTCTTGTGTCGCGGGGGCGGAGGGGGT
>JBGAOZ010000037.1:0-29566 GCA_044221545.1 Phycisphaerales bacterium | reverse complement strand
CAAAATGCGGCTTGGGAGATCTGGCATCCACTGGAAGTCGGTTAGGAGAATGGCACTTGAGGCCGTGAGCGGTATCGGGCCCAACCACTTGCTTCGTGAACTCGTGCCGCGTGGCGCGAGATGTCAGACGAGCCGGCGCGGTGGTTCCGACGCTCACTAGACAAGACCGCTTCGCAACTCGCACCTCGGCCGCATAGGGAACCCGTAACGGCGGGTGCGTTGGCTCGCTTTGCTCCTGCGGCTTCAGGCGGAGAGTGCGGGAATGGCGGACAGAGAACTGCCAGACGACGTCTGTAGCCGGAGGGAGCGGCTTGCAGATTGTGCCACACCCCTCGCTGGAATTGCATAAAGGGATGCAGGAGGAACCTCGCGGACGGACCATGACAGGAATCCGCACGAAAATGTCCCAGGGATTGGTGAGACGGCCCGCGAACGGGTTAGGTGCTCTATGGCGACATTGGGCGTCCGGGACGGACTGGCCGACACCGCGCAACAGATCGCCGGGATCGACAGAGGGGTACAGGGGCAGGCCATGACTCACGATGACGGAACTGCGGAATCGGCGCGACACTTTTCCGGCCACGCGCACATATAGGGAGTACCGAGGTCCCACAAGATCCCGGCAAGTCCCACCAAGTCTTCGCCACTCCGAGTGGCCTTTGCGTAGATGGGTAGAGGACGGCCTCGCCTGACCACGCACGCAAACGAACCAGCCCCCGCGAACCAACCTGCAACGACCTCAAACCAGCCCGCCCCGACGCACGGTGCGTCGCGGCTCCCGTTGTCCTGCGCCGCAGTGGCGATCTGGGTGATCACTCATGGATGAGATCAGAAATCGAATGGCCGATGTCGCGGTGGTCAGCGTCCGCGAGGTGGCAGAACTGCTGGGGGTCAACGCCCGCACGGTTTGGCGAATGGCTCAGCGGGGCGAGATCCCCGCCCCGATCCGGCTGGGCGAGCGAGTCGTGCGGTGGCGGCTGTCCGACTTGCGCGAGCACCTCGACCACAAGGCCGCGGGCAAGAACATGGCTGGCGGGGCGCATGGGGGTCGGGGGGCGCGTCGATGAGCGTGGCCCCCGATGCCAACAACATGCCCCCGGGCACGGCCGCGCACGGCTGGAACGCCATCGGCGGCGAGCGCGTCGAGGGCGGCTGGCGCTACCCCGAGCGCAACGCCCAGGGCGAGCGGATCGGCACGCTCACGCGCTGGGACGCCCCGGCAGAGGGCTGCCCTCGCTACACCGCTGCCAAGGGCGGCAAGCGCGGCCTGCTCGTCCCCGCTGATGGCCTACACGCCTACGCGGGCACGAGCCCGCACGATCCCGTCATCGTCACCGAGGGCGCGAGCGACACGGCGTGCCTGCACACGTTCGCCTTCACGGCAGTGGGTGTTCCGATGGCGGGCCAGGCGGCGGGCGAGCTCGCTGCCCTGCTTCGGGACCGCCATGTCGTTCTCATCGGCGACAACGACGACGCCGGGCGTCGGAGCGTCGAGACGCTGTGCGCGGCGCTCGTTGGCGTGTGCGAGTCGGTGCGGTTCACGTTCCCGCCAAAGGGTCACAAGGACGTGCGCTCCTGGGTGGCCGACGGCGACGCGGGCGATGCCGACATCGCCGGGCTGATCGAGGAGGCCCAGCCATACGAGCCACCCGCGCCGGAGACGCCGGACCGTCCGCCCGTGCCGGAGTTCGTGCCGTTCCCCTCCAAGGCTCTGCCAAAGGCCGCGGCGGATTTGGTGCGGGCCGGTGCGGGTTCGATGCAGGTTGATGAGGCGATGCTCGCACCGCTCGCCTTGGCTGCGATGTCCTCGGCGGTCGGCAACGCCCGCTCCATCGCACTCCACGCCTCCTGGCGCGAGCCCGCGGTGTTGTGGTCGGTCGTCGTCGCACCATCCGGCTCGGGCAAATCGCCCGCGCTCGAACTTATCACTCGCCCCGCCGAACGCCGCGACGCCGAGGCGCTTCGAGAGCACCGGGAGGCCACGAAGCAGCACGCCAGCGAGATGGCCCTGCACGAAAGGGCCATGCGCGCGTGGGAGCGGGGCTCGGGCAAGGGCAACCTTGCCGCGACACCAGCAACCGCCCCGGAAGCACCGGTGTGCGAGCGATTCCTCACAAACGACGTCACGCTCGAAGGCCTTGCCGCCATGCTCGCCGCCAGCCCGCGCGGGCTGCTGCTTGCGTGCGACGAGATGGCGGCCTGGTTCGGCTCATTCGGTCGGTACGCAGCAAACGGTCGTGCTGCGGGTGAAGCGTCACGCTGGCTGCCGATGCACCGGGCAGGCTCGCTTCGCGTTGATCGAAGGACCGCGCCGCCGCTGCATGTCGAGCGGGCGTCGCTGAACATCGCCGGGCTCATCCAACCCGGCGTACTCGCCTCCGCGCTCACGGGCACGGACTACGACTCCGGCCTCGTCGCCCGCCTCCTGCTGTCGATGCCGCCAACGCCGACGCGCCGCTGGCGGCCTGGCGGCATCTCACCCATAGTCGAGCGCGCCTTCAGCGCGATGGTCGAGCGGTTGTATGGCCTTGAACTGGCCGAGGACGAGCACGGGGCACCAGTGCCCCAAGCCCTTTCGCTCGATGAGCAGGCAGGCCAGTTGTGGGCCGAGTACTACAACGGGCTGAACCAGGACATGGCGGGCCGGGACGAGCGGGCGAGGGCGATGCTGGCCAAACTCGAGGGCGCAGCAGCTCGCCTGGCCCTTGTCGTCCATCTCGGCAGGGTCGCCGGTGGCGAAGACGCGCCCGCCAACGTCATCGACGGCGAGTCGATGCGACGCGGGATCGCACTCGCGAAATGGTTCCGCCGTGAGGGGGAGCGCGTGTACCTGCGCCTCGCCGAGGGCGATGACGACCGCGAGGCCCGGCAACTGCTCGACCTGGTCCGCCGCAAGGGCGGCAGCATCAGCGGACGGGAGCTCGTGCAGTCATCGCGGGCGTTCCGCGCCGTGAAGGACGCGGAGGCCGCGCTGTCGCGGCTGGTCGACGCGGGTCACGGCGCTTGGGTCACCCCGCCGCAGCGCGGCCCGGGCGCGCCCAAGGCCCGCCGCTTCGTCCTGCCCGGCGCTTCCGGCGATCCCGTCTACAGAAACCCCGCTGGCGATGCTGCGGAGCGGGATTCCGTTTGCGTTGACGGTGTAGACATGTCCAACAGCGGCACCGACGGAGGTGCCGCGTGATGAAGTGGGACCGCTGCTGGATCTCAGCATTCCTCGAAGGCCCGCACATGGACGGCTGGCGCGGCGGCCTCCGAGTCGCCCGGGTCGTCTCGCTTCGGCAGGTCGCGGGCATTCCCGTCATGCCGAACCGCAGCGGCCGCAAGCGTCGGCTCTACCTGGCGATGGCCAACCGCGGCCGAGGCTGGGAAGCGGTGGGCGTGTTCGGCACAGCGAAGAAGGCCAGGCATGAAGCCGAGCGGGCGCTCGGGGAGGTGGAGACATGAACCGATGGACCCTTTCGATCCACGAGGCCGGTCACGCCGTGGTCGCGTTCGCCCTGACAGGTACGCGCATGCTTACGACGTTGCACCAGAACGGCGGCGGCGCGGCCTGGGCGTTTGAAGAGTTGTCACCAACCGATCACGCGATCATGGCCGCGGCGGGACCGCTCTCCGAGCACCTGGCCAACCGATACGCAGCACCAGAGCCCTCGCCACCGGTCGCCAGCGACATGCCACCGCCGGCGCTGCCGACGCTTGAGTCGGTCGCCACGGTCGACACCGCTGCCGACCTCCACAAAGCCATCGCTCGGGCCGTCCCCGACCACATCACGATCGCGCGGTGGTGCATCGCAGGCGTCGAGAAGCAACCCGAGCGGTGGGCCCAGCGGCACGCCTGGGTCCACACGCTGGCCCGTCGGATCATCAGCGACCACGAGAAGCACATCGTTGAAGTCGCGCGGGTGCTGTACCTGCGCGGCGTGGTCTCAGTCCCTCTCTTGGAAAGGAACGCCTCATGACAACCCTCGCTCAGATCGCCCAGAACAAGAAGCAGCAGGCTCGCGCCGCGTTCATCGACGCGGCGTGGGCGGGTCAGACGCCCGACCGTCTGGCTGAGCTGGCCAGCGACGCTGGGATGGAGCCCGCCGCGGCGGACGCGATCATCGCCCGTATCGCCGAAGCCCGCGCAGACATGCAATCCGCCGGCGATGTCGTGCGTCTGCGTCGGGCGGCTACGAAGACCAAGGCTCATGCCGACGCGACGCGGTCCCAGGCCGAGGCGCAGATCGCCAAGCTCGAGTCCGAGGCCGACGCGGCCTCGTTCGACGCCGAGAATGCGCAGCGGGAACTGAACGCGGCCGAGTCGGCAGCCCGGCGCGTGCTGGCCGTTTACGACGAGGGCCTGCTCCCCGCGTCGCGCGTGCCCAAGGAGGTGCTGGGGCTGATGGAGCGTCGCGAGCACGAGCGCAAGGCCCACGAGGCTGAGGGTGCGAAGTGCGCGGCGTTCAACCAGCGCAACCGCATCCGCGACGATGTCGAGCGGCTGGAGCGTGACCTGCGGAACCTCCCGATCTCACGCGATCAGCACGAGCAGGAGGCCCGGCTGAAGGATGAGCTCGAGCGGGCCAAGGCCGCCCTCGCGACGGCGGAGATCCGGCTCACCGACGCCGAGCGGGCGCACGCCAAGGCCCGCAAGGGGCTGTAGTACGCGACCTGGTCCACATCTTCGCATGAATCGCCCCCTGGTCCAACCGCCGGGGGACGACTTGACCCGTGCCAAGTGCCAGCCCTCACTGTGACCCCGGCCGACCGTTCCAAAACGCGGCAGGGGCGGATGGAGATTCGCCCCATGGGCACCGTGTTCCGCAAGTCCTGGACCGCACCCGTTCCGCCCGGTGCAGAGATCGTCGAGCAGCGCGGTAAGCGCATCGCCCGCTATCGCATCCGCAGCGGCAAGCTCCGCACCGCCGAAGTGTTCACCGCCGCCGATGGCCGTGTCCGCATGCGCGGCACGACCAAGTCGTACATCGCCAAGTTCCGCGACGCCGCCGGGTACTGGATCGAGCGTCCGACCGGATGCTCCGACGAGACCGCCGCGCGGGCGGTGCTGGCGCAACTGGAACGCCGCGCGGAGTTGGTGAAGGCGGGCGTGCTGACCCCCGAGGAGGACGCGGCGTCGCGGCACGGGGCCGAATCGATCGAAACCAACCTCGACGCATGGCGCGACCACCTGCGGCTCAAGGGCAGCACCGAGCACTGGTACACGCAGGCCCGGCGTCGCGTGGCCCGCGTCGCCACCGACCGGGGCGTGAAGCGCCTCCGCGACTTCACCGCCGCGACGGTCGAGCGCTGGCTCACCGACCAAACGGACCAGAACATGTCAGCGGGCACGCGGAACGGGTACCGGCAGGCGTGCGTCACGTTCATCAACTGGTGCGTCCGCGCAGGGCGGCTCACGCACAACCCGCTGCTGGCCGTCGCGGTGGCCGACCAGCGGTCGGACGTCCGGCGCAAGCGCCGTGCTCTCACCGAGGACGAACTGGCTCGCCTGCTCGACGCCGCGCAGCGCCGCCCGCTGGCGGACGCGATGACGGTGCGTCGCGGCAAGGCCAAGGGCAAGCCGCTGGCGAACCTCTCGCCCGAGACTCGCGAGGACCTGCTCCGCATCGGCCGCGAGCGGGCGCTGATCTACAAAACGCTCGTGCTCACCGGCCTGCGGAAGGGCGAACTGGCCAGCATCACCGTCGGGCAGGTCGATCTTGGCGGACTGGTGCCGCACCTGCTGCTGCACGCCCGCGACGAGAAGAACCGGCGCGGCTCGGAGATTCCGCTGCGAGCCGACCTTGCCGCCGACATCCGCTCGTGGCTGGCCGACCGGCTTACGCGAGCGCAACAGGCGGCACGAGATATGGACGAGCCGATACCCGCGACGCTCGCGAGCGACAAGCCGCTGTTCGACGTGCCCGACGGGCTCATCCGCATCTTCGACCGCGACCTGGTCTTCGCCGGGCTTGCCCGCATCGAGAAACGCGGCGGGAAGGAGGTCGTCGTTAAGACCGACGACCGTGGCCGCACCATCGACGTTCACGCCCTGCGGCACACTTTTGGGACGCACCTCTCCAGGGCGGGCGTCCCGCTGCGGACCGCGCAGGCCGCGATGCGGCACAGCGACCCAAGCCTGACGGCCAACGTCTACACCGACCCGAAGCTGCTCGACGTGGCCGGAGCGGTGGCAAGCCTGCCGGACCTGCCGCTGGGTGCGGTAGCACGCACCGACATCGCGGTGGCCATCCACTGACAGAGATGCTCTGGGGTACCGGCGGAACCCACAATACAATCCGCCGATGAACTTCCTGCACACCGATCTTGGCAATCTCCGTGGTGGCGAGATAGTGGAGATCACACTCCAGGGCAACTCGGCCAACGTGCGCCTACTCGACAGCAGCAACTTCTCGTCGTATCGCGCGGGGCGTCGCCACACCTTCATCGGCGGCCACGCCAAGCGATCTCCCGTCAGGCTGCAAGTGCCGCGGTCCGGACATTGGCATGTCGCCATCGACATGGGAGGCTACAGCGGAAACGTCCGCGCTGGTGTGCGCGTGCTGCCGGGCGCGCTTCCGCCATTGCAAGAGCGACCCCTGTCCAGCGTGCCGAGTCTGCTGCAAGGGAGCGACGAGGAGCCGCCGGGCGCTGGTACGTCGGCTCAGCGGGACTATGACGTCTTCGTTTCTCATGCCTCGGAGGATAAGGCGGAGATTGTGCGTCCCCTGGCGCAGGCACTTCAAGCTGCCGGCCTCAGGGTCTGGTACGACGAGTTTGAACTCCGGATCGGTGACAGCCTGCGCCGGAAAATCGACATGGGCCTCGCGCGTAGTCGCTTCGGCGTTGTGGTCTTCTCGAAGAGCTTCTTTGCCAAGGGTTGGACGAACTATGAGCTGGACGGCCTGGTGACCCGCGCGGTGAGCGGGGAGCAGGTGCTGCTGCCCATCTGGCACAACGTCACCAAGCAAGAGGTCATCAACTACAGCCCGTCCCTGGCGGACAAGGTCGCGCGGAGCACGGCTACCCACACCGTCGAAGAGATCGCCGCGGAGATTGCCGACGTTATCCACGGGCGAGCAGCAGATTCGGACCAGTTCGGGTGAACCCGGTCGGCCTGCCGCCGTGGGGCGAGCCGCTCCCCCGCAATCCCGCCGATCAGCAGCCTCATGCCGCCACACCTTGCACAACCACTTGCACAAGCGCTTGCACAAGCGAGCGTCCACCCAGGTCATTCCCTGCCATCGTCCAGCCGTTGGCCCCGATCCGTCCGTCCCCGCCAGCGTCGGAAGAACTCGCGAAATCTGCGGGGTTTGTCAACGAAAAGCCGCCGGTGTCATCCTGTGACATCGGCGGCAGACAAAGCGGGCGAGGAGGATCGAACTGTGACATCGGCGGCAGACAAAGCGGGCGAGGAGGATCGAACTCCCGACATTCAGCTTGGGAAGCTGACGTTCTACCGCTGAACTACGCCCGCGGTGTCGGTGAGTATAGCAGGGACGCCCGGGGTCAAGCCAGCGCTTCGGAGGGCGTTGGCGACCTATCAATTCTGCCCTGTGCCATGACAGCATCCCTACCGACAGGTCCGGAGAGTCGATCGGCGGCGACGGCCGGTGTGTCGACGCCGCGGGCGGCGGGGGCGTCGGTGATCGCGCCCCTGCGGCGGGCGGCGTTCCGGGCGCTGTGGATCGCCGCGCTGGCCTCGAACATCGGGACGTGGATGCACGAGGTGGGCGCCGGGTGGACGATGACGGCGATGACGGCGTCGGCGATCATGGTGTCGCTGGTGCAGGCCGCAACCACGCTGCCGATGTTCCTGCTCTCCTTGCCGGCGGGGGCGTTCGCGGATGTGGTCAACCGGCGGCGGCTGATGCTGGGGATGAACGCGGTGATGCTGGTGATCGCCGCGGTGCTGGCGGTGTGCGCGTGGGCGGGTGTGCTCACGCCGGGGTGGTTGCTGGCGGCGACCCTGGGGCTGGGGATCGGCGCGGCGATGCTGAACCCCGCGTGGCAGACGGCGATGACGGACCTTGTGCCGCTGGAGGAGTTGCCGGCGGCCTCGGCGCTCAACAGCGTGTCGATGAACCTGTCGAGGGCGATCGGGCCGGCGCTGGGGGGCGCGATCGTCGCGTGGGCCGGGGCGTGGGCGGCGTTCTCGCTCAACGCGGTGTCGTTCGTGGGGATCATCGCGGCGCTCTTGGCGTGGCGGTACAAGCCGCCGCACATGGCAGCGCCGGCCGAGCGGTTCGTGGGGGCGATGAAGGCGGGGGTGCGGTACGTGCGCTTCAGCCCGCACATGCGGGCGCAGCTGGTGCGGACGGCGTGCTTTGCGGTGTTCGCAAGCAGCCTGTGGGCGCTGATGCCGATGATCGCCACGCGGCAGCTTGGGATGGGAGCTGCGCAGTACGGGATCCTGCTGGCGTGCCTGGGGAGCGGCGCCGTTGCGGGGACGTTCATCCTGCCGACGCTCAGGAAGCTCCTCGCGCCCAACGGCATCATCGTGGCGGCGAGCGTGCTCTCGGCGGGGATGACGGGGCTGGTGGGGAGCACGCACGAGCCGGTCGTGGGGTGCATCGCGATGTCGGGGGCGGGGGTGGCGTGGGTGACGATGGTGGTGTGCCTGAACGTGGCAGCGCTGGCGGGGACCCCGCCGTGGGTGCGGGCGCGGGCGCTGGCGTGCTACTTCACGGTGTTTTTCGGCGGAATGGCGCTGGGGAGCGTGATGTGGGGGTCGGTGGCGCAGCGGTGGGGAATCCCCGTAGCGCTGTACGCGGCCGCGGGCGGGATGCTCGCGGGGCTGGTGACGATGGTGTGGTTCAGGCTCAGCCCCCCCACCGCCGAGGACCTGAAGATCTCAGCGCACTGGGAGGAGCCGGGCATCGGGCGCGAGATCCGCGCTGAGGATGGGCCGGTGGTGGTGACGGTCGAGTACCGCGTGCTGGAGGCCGATGCGGGAGCGTTCGTGAAGGCGATGGGGCCGGTCTCGCAGACCAGGTACCGGGATGGTGCGATCTCGTGGACGCTCAGCCGCTGCACGGAGAACCCGCAGCGGTGGCTGGAGGTGTTCATGGTCGAGTCGTGGGCCGAGCACCTGCGCCAGCACTCGCGGGTGACATTCGGGGACCGGCGGATCCAGGAGCGGGCCAAGCGGTTTCACACCGGGCCGGAGAAGCCGGTGGTGTCGCACTTTATTGCCGTGGATGTTGAAGCGGATGGCCGTAGGACTTCTTGAGTTCACCGACGGCGCTTCATTCCATTCACTCGCCCCCCTATCCCTCCGTCTGGAGAACGCCAGAGCCAGAGCGGGAGCGGCCTGCCGGCGCCCGGCGGTGGTATAGGCGCGGAGGTGCCGGCTGCGTCTCGTACGCCCACATCACCGGCGTCGTGTAGTCGGTGAATAGCACCCTCCCATGGTGGAACCACTTGGCTTCCGGGATGCGTACCCCAAAGTAGCAGCGGGTGTCGATGAGTGGGAGGCCATCGCCGAGCTTTGAATGCCCTGGCCAGTGGATGTAGTAGTTCGCGAAGGGCTGCCCGTCTTCGCCGGGACTGACCTGCTCGTCGACGCCGTACTCGCGAAGTGTGCGCGCGATGATCGTGTCCACAAGCCAGTCGTGCGAAGGCCATCGCCTCGCAGGCGCCCATGGCACGGGATCGAACGCAGCGGTCATGAAGTTGAGCGGCATGCCCTTAAAGCCAAGCGAGTAGGAGATGTAGAAGACAGGCGGGACGCCTGTCCCACGAGACTGGTAGGGTTCTGAAACTGTCTCTTAGGCTTCAAGCTGCCGTAGCGATCCGTAATCGCTTATGCCGATTCTTTGCGAGCCACCCGCAGCTCCTTGAGCGAGCGCGGCTTGCGGACGGCGTTCTGGTCGATGATGAACTCCGCGCCCTCGGCGTCCATGTCGGGGAGCTCGAACATCAGGTCGAGCATGATCTCTTCCATGACCGCGCGGAGGGCGCGGGCGCCGGTGTCGCGGGAGACGGCCCGCTCGGCGATCGCGCGGAGGGCATCGTCGGTGAACGTGAGCTTGGCGTTCTCGAGGGAGAAGAGGTGCTCGTACTGGCGGACCAGGGCGTTCTTGGGCTCGGTGAGGATAGAGACCAGGGCCGAGACCGAGAGGGGCATGAGGGGGGCGATCACGGGCAGGCGGCCGACGAACTCGGGGATCATGCCGAACTCGATGAGGTCATCGGCGACGACCTGGGCGAGCACGCTGGCGCTGTCATCGGCGCCGGCCTGGGCGGTCGGGGAGGTGAAGCCGATGCGGCTCTTGCCGATGCGCCTGCGGATGATGTCCTCGACGCCGACGAACGTGCCGCCGCAGATGAAGAGGATGTTGGAGGTGTCCAGCTGGATGTACTGCTGCTCGGGGTGCTTGCGTCCGCCCTGCGGGGGGACGTTGGCGACCGTGCCCTCGAGCATCTTCAGGAGGCTCTGCTGCACACCCTCGCCCGAGACATCGCGGGTGATGGAGACGTTGTTGGAGGTCTTGCCGATCTTGTCGATCTCGTCGATGTAGATGATGCCGCGCTGGGCGCTGTCGAGATCAAAGTCGGCGGCCTGGAGGAGCTTGAGCAGGAGGTTCTCAACGTCCTCGCCGACGTAGCCGGCCTCGGTGAGGGTGGTGGCGTCGCCGATGGCGAACGGGACCTTGAGCATGCGGGCGAGCGTCTTGGCGAGCAGGGTCTTGCCCGAGCCGGTGGGCCCGATCAGGAGGATGTTGCTCTTGTCGAGCTCGACGCCGTTGCCCTCGGAGTTCTCGATGTGGAGGAGGCGCTTGTAGTGGTTGTGGACGGCGACCGAGAGGGCCTTCTTGGCCTGCTGCTGGCCGATGATGTACTGGTCGAGAAAGTCCTTGATCTCGCGGGGGGCGGGGATCTCGCGCAGGGTGCTGGCGACCGAGCTGACGCGCCGGCGTTCCTGGCGGAAGATGTTCTGGCAGAGGCCGGTGCACTTGGCGCAGATGTAGACCTCGCCGGGGCCCTCGACCATGGGGCCTACGTCGCGGCTGGTCTTGCCGCAGAAGGAGCAGGTGGTGACCTTGCGGCCCCGGAAGCCTCCGACATCGTCCTTGCCGGGAGCCTGTGGGGGGAGTCCCTCGCCGTCGTTCTTGCCCTTGGCCATTCAACCCTCTCAGTACGGATACGGGGCCATCGCCGCATCCAGCGGCCCGGCGCCCGTTCGTGAGTCTATCGGCGATACGCCGGATCGTCTGCACGCGTCCCGAAGGATCCGCGTGCGGTTACCTCATGTTGTACGAACGGGGTGGGAGATCTGTGCGTAACGCGGTTGGGACGGTCTCTCGGTCAGTTATTGTCCGGTATCCCGGGCGCCGATTCCGGTCCTCAAGGACTTGGTTCCTCGGGCGGCAGTTCGATCAGGGGCGGGAAGTCGCTGATCAGTGTGGGCGGTGGCGGGGGCATGGGCGGGGACGGGATGGATTTGGGGTCCGATGGGGAAACGGATCGGGGATGACGGCGTGGCGGGGCGCCGGGCTCGCGCGGGGTGGGAGGTGGGTCGGGATCTGGGGTGGATGCCTTGCGTGTAGAGATCCGCTGGGCGATCGCGCGGACGGAGGCCTCGTACTCGCCGGGGGACATCTCTCCCGAGTCGCGGAGTCGGCGCAGGGTCTCCATCAGGGTCTCGTTGGACTCGAGGGAGTTCTTGGCGAGCAGCCGGCGGCGGACCGCGATGATGACCAGCCCCCCCACGATCGCCATGACGATCAGGGCTCCCAGGTAGATCCAGGCCTGGACGGATACCTCGGTGACGTTCCCACGGGGGAGCGGCGGCTGCATCAGGTGTTCCCTGAGGAGGCGATCACTTCGCGGATGGGTGTCAGCAGGGTCGGCACGACGCGCTTGTCCACGAGTTCCTCGCCGGTGTTGGACAGCTGCGTGAAGATCTTGGAGAGTTCCTTGAGGTCGCTGACGGCGCCCATGCGCCGGAGGGTGAGGTAGATGCTGATCGGCTCGGGGACGGATTCGGATTCGCGGGGCTGGCCCTGCTGGCCGCGCGTCTTGACCTCGACGTGGATCTCGTACTCGTTGCGGGGTCCGAAGGTCACGCCCATGGAGGGTTGGCACTGCACGACCGAGGCGCCCTGGAGTTCGAGCGCCGACCGCAGGGGTGAGCCGGCCAGGATTGCGTCGGCGACGATCGCGTCGTGGTTGCCGCCGGCGGCCAGGTCAAAGCCAAAGAGCAGTTCGACGTAGTCGATGTCGAGGGGGCTGACGTTGAGGAAGTAGGGAGCGGTTTCGAGGACGTGGGTGTGGAGGGCGTAGCCGTCGAGGGGGTTCGGTGGGTTTACGGTCCCCGAGCGGATGTTGTTGGACCGGACGGCGAGCCAGCGGTGCGGGGCATCGGACTGGGGGGACTCCAGGGCGAGTTCTTCGCGGTAGCGCCGGAACTGGTTCATGGTGGGGAACTGGCGGCGGACGCGTTCGAAGAACTCGAGGACGGTCTCGCGGCTGCGCGGGAGGTCCATCTTGACGGCGAGCTTCTGGTTGATGTAGAAGTCGCTGCACAACGCCTTGTAGCTGTCACCCATCATGCATGATCTCCGGATCGCGGCACTGTAGGAAGAGCCGCAGAAGTTCGGGCGGAGGATCATCCGTTGGTCGGCGGATCGGCGAGCCAATTGACAATGGAATCCGTGTCGCTGAGGTCGGGGACGACCCTGTGGGCGCCGGCGGCGTGCAGGGCGTCGGCGGGGTACGAGCCGGTGGCGACCGCGAGGCAGCGCATGCCCGACCGCAGGGCGCAACGGACATCGTGCGGGGTATCCCCCACCACGGTGGCGCGGTGCGAGGCGAGCTGGCGACCCGTGCGACGGTGGTACTCGTGAAGGGCCAGGGGCGGGAGGTGGTCGCGGGAGGGCGGCTCGTGGGGTGAGTGGTCTCCCCAGATGGCCAGGTGGAAGCGGTCGGGATCGATGCCGCAGGCGCGGAGCTTGATCGAGCCGGTGTCGGCAAAGTTGCCGGTCAGGAGACCGAGCATGATGTCCGGCCGGCTGGTGAGCCGGTCGAGCAGGGGCATGACCCCCGGGAGGGCGCGCCCGATGCCGGGAGTCCGGAGCCTGTGGGTGATGAACCTGCGGTAGCCATCCCGAAGGGCACGGCGGTTCTGGGTGGTGTCGGGCAGGGAGTTCTGGGCGAGCAGGTCGGCGATGATGAGGGGATCGAGCCGGCCCGCGAACTCGGTGCGTTCGACGGTGAAGGTGGGCCCGAACAGCTCCTTGCCGGCGTCTTCGAGGGCGAGGATCCCGCACCGGCTGGTGGAAATAAGCGTGGCATCGATATCGAAGAGGATGAGCATGGGCTGGCGAGCGTATGCCGGGGGACGCTGGGGGATGCTGGGGGATGCTGGGGGATGCTGGGGCTGGGTCCCTACGATCGTTTCGTGAGTTTTTCCAAGGGCAAGGTGCTGGTGGCGATGTCCGGGGGGGTGGATTCTTCGGTGGCCGCTGCGCTACTGCTTCGTGAGGGCTACGAGGTTGTCGGGTGCTTCATGCGGCTGGGGTCTCCCGGGGAGACCCTGGATGAGTTGGCGCCGGCGGATGAAGCCTGCGCGGCGGGCGGGGGGGGGTCCGGGGACGGGAAAGTTAAGATTGGGCACCAGGGGTGCTGCTCGATCGGCGATGCGGCCGATGCGCGGCTCGTCGCGGCGGAGCTGGGGATTCCGTTCTACACGTGCAACTTCAAGAAGGACTTCGGGCGGATCATCGATTACTTCGTGGATGAGTACGCGAGCGGGCGGACGCCCAACCCGTGCGTGCGCTGCAACGACTGGCTGAAGTTCGGCAAGCTGCACGAGTACGCGGGGCAGATCGGGGCGGAGTTCGTGGCCTCGGGGCACTACGCGCGGGTGGAGGGCGAGGGTGCCAGCCGCCGGCTGATGCGGGGGATCGACGCCGCGAAGGACCAGAGCTATGTGCTGTTCGGGGTGCCGCGGGGGCAGCTTGCGCACATGCTGCTGCCGATCGGGGGGATGGAGAAGACGCGGGTGCGGGAGCTGGCGAGGCACTTGGGGCTGCCGGTGTTCGACAAGCCCGACAGCCAGGAGATCTGCTTCGTGCCCGACAACAACTACGCGGGCCTGGTGGAGCGGCGGCGGGACGTGGCCCGGGAAGGTGCGGTGGTCGATGCATCGGGGCGGGAAGTCGGCCGGCACGGGGGGCACCACAAGTTCACGATCGGGCAGCGGCGCGGCGTTTCGGTCTCGCTGGGGTACCCGGTGTACGTGATCGCCAAGGATGCGGGGACCAACACGGTAACGGTCGGTCCGCGCGAGATGCTGCTGGTGGGTTCGTGTGTTGCGGGGGAGGCCAACTGGCTGATCGATGGTGACCAGGTCGGCGGGGAGCGCCGCGTGCTGGCCAAGTACCGGTACAACTCGGCGGCGGTGGGCGCTCGCGTTCACCACGGGGGAGACGATGAGCGGGCGAGCCCGTCTGGGCGGCGCGGCGTGTTCGAGGTGCTGTTCGATGAGCCGCAGAGCGCGGTGGCGGGCGGGCAGGCGATCGTGCTGTACGATGCGGAGGAGCCGGATGTGGTCCTGGGGGGCGGGTGGATCCGGTCGGTGGCCCCGCGCGGGGGCGCGACGGCGTAGACCATGCTGAGGATCGGCATCAAGATGCTCTTCGGGGATCGCACCAAGTACCTGATCCTGGTGCTGGGGATCGCGTTCGCGACGCTCCTGATCAATCAGCAGGGCGGGATCTTCCTGGGGCTCTTGGTGCGCGCGACCGGTCCGCTCCAGAACGTGCACCAGCCGGACCTGTGGGTCGCCGATCCGGGGGTGCGGTTCATCGCCGAGTACCGGCCGCTGGCGGACCAGAAGCTCAACCGGGTGCGATCGGTGCCGGGGGTGAAGTGGGCCGAGCCGTTGATCAACAACTGGGCGGTGGTGGAGATGGCCGACGGGCGGTTCGAGAAGGTCAACATCATCGGCCTGCCGCGGACGAGCATGGTGGGCCAGCCTCCGGAGATACTGGCGGGGAGCATCGACGACCTGCGGATGCCGGGCGCGGTGATGATCGAGGAGTCGTCGCTGGCGCGGCTGGGGGACGTGAAGATCGGGGACTCGCTCAAGCTCAACGACCGGCGGGCGGTGGTGGTGGGATTCTGCCGGGCCAAGAAGGGGTTCGAGTCCAACCTGCTGATGTACGCGACCATCGACAACACGCTGTCGTTCACGCCGGCGCAGCGGAAGAACATCAGCTACATCGTGGTCAAGTGCCAGTCGCCGGGGCTGGTGGGGCAGGTGCAGCGTGACATCGACCGGATCGGGGACGTGCGGGCGTTCACGCGGGAGGAGTTCAGCCTGCGGACGATCGATTTCATCCTGAGGCAGACGGGGATCGGGGTAAACTTCGGGATCACGATCGTGCTGGGGTTTGTGGTGGGCGTGCTGCTCTCGGCGGCGGTGTTCTACCAGTTCACGGCGGAGAACCTCAAGCACTTCGCGGTGCTCAAGGCGCTGGGGGTATCGGGGAGGATGCTCGCGGGCGTGGTGCTGGTGCAGGCGATGATCGTGGGGATCATCGGGTACGGGATGGGGATCGGCGCGGCGAGCGTGTTTACGATCGTGACGCGCAGGGCCAGCGCCGAGCTGGACGCGATGCTGCCCTGGCAGCTGCTGGTGGGGAGCCTGGCGGCGATGATGCTGTGCATCGGGCTGGCGAGCGTGCTGAGCCTGCGCCGGGTGGTGAGGGTGGCGCCGGCGCTGGTGTTCGCGGGGACTTGAGGACGGTCCGGTGGTCGGGGGCCTGACCGAGTGAAGGAGCGGGCGGGTTGATCAAGTGGCTGACCATCGTGCTGGCGATCGCGGGGGTGGCGCTGGGGGTGGTGACCTCGCGCACGGCGTTCGAGACGCCGCCGCCGATCCCGCTGTCGCGGCAGCCTTCGATCAATCCGTTCGGGCGCGGGATCGCGGCGCTGGGGAAGATCGAGTCGAAGGAACGCGAGATCGAGATCGCCGCGCCGCAGCCCGGACTGGTGACGGAGGTGGCGGTCGACGTGGGAGATGAGGTCAAGGCCGGGGACCGGCTGTTCGAACTGGACTCGCGGCTGGTCCAGGCCGACCTGGTGCGGGCCGAGGCCTCGGTCGCGGCGGCGCGGGCGGAGATCACCCGCTGGCACGCGCTTCCGCGCAAGGAGGACATCCCGGCCCTGGAGGCGGTGGTCCAGCAGTACCGGGCGCAGCTGGCGGACCGGACGGAGAAGCTGCAGCTGACGAAAGAGGCGCGACAACGCGAGGCGGCCAACGACCGGGATGTTTCGCGTGACCAGTTCGCGGTGGAGGATGCGGCCGCCTCGCTCCGGCGGGCCGAGGCGGACCTGGCCAAGCTGATGTCGGGGGGCTGGGAGCCGGACCTGGTGGTCGCGCAGGCGATGCTGGAGAAGGCCATGGCGGAAGTGTCGGCGCTCAGGCTGATCAGGGACCGCCTGACGGTGCGGTCTCCGCGCGAGGGCCTGATCCTGCGGAGGGAAATCGAGCCGGGGGAGTACGCCTCGCCGGAGAAGAGCCGGGCGGCGCTGGTGCTCGGGAATCCCAAGGAGCTGCGCGTGCGGGCGCAGGTGGACGAGGAGGACATCGGGCTGGTGCGGCGGGGGGCCAGCGCGGTGGCGCGGACGCGCGGGGCCGTGGTCGAGCAGTTCACGCTGCGGCTGCTGATGATCGAGCCGTACGCGCGGCCGAAGACCGACCTGACGGGTTCGGCGACCGAACGGGTGGACACCAGGATCGTGGACGTGGTGTTCGCGATCGACCGGCCCCCCGCGGTGGCGTTGTACCCGGGGGAGGCGGTCGACGTGTTCGTGGACGTGCAGGCGCCGGGGCCGGCGGGCGGACCGTAGCGGGCCTGGATCAGTGGGAGATCGTGAACGTCTGCTCGGTGCCGTCGGAGAGGGCGATCGTGACCGCTTCGCTGGCGGCGTCGATGCGTACGACGGTCCAGTCGGCGTCGATCCGGTCCCCGATGCGCACGACGCGGTCGTTGATCACGGCGACGGTCTCGCGCCCGACCGCGATGCTGCTGATCCGCATCGATGGGGGCCTGGGCGGGGGAGGGGCGACGGGACGGTCCTGGCCGTCGAGCGGCAGGAGCCTGGCGATCGCCGCATCTTCGGTCTTGAGGGCGCTGGAGACGAAGGGGTCGCGGACGATGATGTTCCCCGCGGACTTGAGGGCGTCCTGGGTCTGCCTGACGGCGGCGGGCGAGAGCGCGAACTCTTCGGGTTGAGGGGCGGGCGCGGCGGGGATGGGCTCGGGGTCGGGTTGCGACGCGGCGGCGGATGCGGGTCCGGTGTTGAGCGAGATGGACCGCACGGCGACGACCAGCAGCGCGGGAACGAGCACCTGGATCACGAGGCCGGCGGCCGATCTGGCGGTTTTGCTGATCTTCACTTTGTGGCGTCCTTGTGGGCGGGCGCTTCGGTCTTGGCGGGTGGCGACGTCAGGCGCATGTGCGAGGTTTCGATGATCGCGGTGACCAACTGCCTGTCGACGGTCTGAACGGGGGACAGCTTCACGGAGGCGATCTTCGTGAGCCCGGTCTGCGAGCGGATGGCCTGGATGAAGTCGGCGACCGCCGAGTAGGGGCCCTGGACCGTGAGCGACATTCCGAATGCATCCTTGAGCAGGTAGGAAGTCTGCTTGGGGTCGTTGAAAGCGCTGTTGTGGGAGCGGCGTTCGAGGCGATCCACGCGCAGGCCGCCCGGCGCGGCCAGGGCCCGGATCTGCTCCTGTATTCTGTTGCCGTCGGGGACGGCGGCGAGGGAGTTGAGCCGGGCCTGCTGCTGCTTGACGCGTGAGAGCTCCTGGTCGATCACGGACTGGTCGGGGAGGTTGGTGGCTTTGAGCACGTCGACCTGCCGGGAGATCTGGCTGGATTCGGCCTTGGCGGCGGCGAGCTGGGCGTGAAGGGGCGCTACGGCCAGGCGCCAGGCGGCGATCGCGACGCCCCCGACGGCGAAGGTGATAATGAGTCCCATCCTGGGGTTGATGTCGTTCATCTCAGCGTCCCCCGGAGTTGGCGAGCACGAAGGGGATGCCCCGGAGCTTGACGTCGGCGGCGAAGACCTCGACGGAGACGCCGCGGACTTCGGCGATCCTGGTCTCCCCGAGGTCGGCGGACTCGACGCTGGAGCCGCCGGCGAAGGCGGTCAGGAACCTCGACATGGCGGCGCTGGCGGAAACGGGCGACGGTCCTGCGGAGGCGTCCTGCGAAGCCACGACTCCGCGGAGGCTCAGGGAGGTGCCGTTGGGGCCTGACTCGGCGGTGAAATCGGTGAGTTTCATGTTCTCCTGGGCGGCGCTGGCGAGTTCGGCGAGAACGAGCTTCCAGTCGGGCTGTTCTCCGAGCCCGGTGCGGAGGGCGCGGTACATGACGATGTTCTGCTGCCGGAGTTCGGCGGTCTGGTTGAAACCGGCGAGGCGGTGGTTCATCTCGTCGAGCACGGGCTGGAGATGGGTGACGGTCGCGTGCTCGGCCTGCAGCCTGGTCCACACTTGAAGGGCATCGCCGGCGACCACGGCAAGGGCGGCCAGTGCGCCGGCGGACATGGCCCAGAGGGCCCTGCGGGAGCGCTGGGCGCGGACGTGCGCTTCGGGAGTGAGCGAGAGCCGCTGGGGGCCAGCGGCCAGGGAGATTCCCGCGTCGATGGTGTGAGGGCTCTGGGGGTCGGGGGACGGGCCGGCGGTGTCATCGTCAGAGAGGGCGATCTCGAGCTGCCCGGCGAGCGTGGCGATGAACCCGGGAAGGAGGGTGCCGGCGCCGAGGCACTGGAGCACGGCCCGGACGGCTTCCTGTGAGCCGAACCCGAAGCGCAGAGTCTGACGGATCTCGACGACGTAGCGCTGGAGGGCTGGGCTGAGGTAGGGGAGCAGCCATTCGATCTCGCCGGACTGCGGACCACGAGCGGCCGGGGACTGGATGCCGGCCTTGCGGAGAGTCTCGAAGGCGGCGCGGCGTTGCGAGGCGTCGACCGAGCGGGCGCCGGCGGCGATGGCATCGGCCGCGGCGTCGATGAGCGCACAGGTTCCTATGTTGACGCACCGGACCAGGCGGAGCTCGCCGTCCTTGGCGAGCACGATGACGGTGCGGTGCTCGCCCAGGTGCACGAAGACAGTCGGTGCGCCGACCGTCGCCCGCAGGGCGGCATCGACCGCGAGCTGGATGGCCGCGGCGTCGATGGGGACGAAGGCGATCGGGGCAAGCCCGGCCCGCATGACCCAGGCGCGGAGGAAGTCGGTGGTCTGGTCGCGATCGATGGCGCAAAGGACATGCGCTTGACGCGTGCCCGCATCGTGCGAGCAGCCCAGGAGCATGGCCAGGGATGGGTCGGCAGCGACTTCGAGCCCGGAAGCGTCGGCCAGCTGTTTGCGGGCGATCTCCGGGGCATCGTCGGAGTGCGGGAGCGTGATGACGTCGACCGCGGTGTCGGAGCTGGAGTACTCGATGACGGTCTTGGCGGCGGCCGGGGCGCCGACGGCCTTGAGGAGCTGGGCGAGCGTGGAGTCGAGACAGACCATGTCGTCGGCCCAGGCCTGCTCGAGCGTCGGGCGATCGAGCCATGCCGAGGCACGGGCGACGATGGAGCCGTGTTCGAGCCTGCAGACATCAAGCCGCACGGGACCGAGACTGACGACCACCTGTGGTTGACAACGCATCCGGCCTCCCGCCGCGCGCTGCGCGGCAGCATGGTGTATCGGCGCTTGGCGGTAGGTACTTGTCCTAGTGGCCGAGGCTGGCCTTCACTCGGCGGACCGCAGAACCGTTGCGACCCTCAAGCACGAGCGTGCCCTCGGCGTCTTTGGGCGGGACGTCCAGATAAGTCACGGTCGAGGTGCCGACGGCCAGCGTCTCGCCGGTGACGGGGGTGTAGACGCCGCTGGAGAGCATCTTGCGGCAGATCATGGCGGCGCTGTCGGTGGCGTAGAAGGCGCGGGTGGTCTCGACGCGGAACGCGGCGACCTGGGAATCGTCGGCGAGCGAGGTGACCGCGCCCATCACGGCCAGGTGCGTGACGACAATGATGATCAGCACGACGATGATGACGGCTCCCCGTCGTGGGGCGGGGGCCTTCACGGGTTGCGGTGTCACAGGGAGGCTCCCGATCGAACGAACGCCGAGGATGTCAGCGAGAAGCCGCCGGCCTTGAGGGTGATGTTGATACGACGCGTCTGGCCGGGGGTGGCGATCGTCGAGGTGACCCCGTCGGTCGCGAGGTACTGGAGCTCGAACAGCTGGACGTTGCGGCAGAGGGCTGCCGTGTTTCCCTTGGCGTCGAGGAGAGCGAGATCGTTGCCGTCGAACTGGATGCCCGAGCCGTCCTCGAGAATGAGTTGATCGGCCTTGGCGGTCTTGATGGCCACGGACGCGAGGTCCGCGCCCAGGGGGACCTCGCGGATGAAGCGGATGCAACGCTCGGCCGCGAAGCCCACGCGTTCGGAGGTGCGGCGGGTCAGGGTCGCCTGAACGTAGACGTCCGAGGCCGAGGCGACGATGGGAGAGACCACGGCGGCAATGATCGCCAGGATCATGACGGCGAGCATGGCCTCGAGCAGCGTGAACGCGCGTGGATGGGGAATTGGTTGGCGTCTCATTTGGGGTCGGTGACCATGAGGCTGATGGCGAGCGAGAGGGACTTGCCGCGGGCGCCGGGGAACTGGACGGTGATCGTGACCGGACGGACGACGTCGAGGCTCGCGTCGGCGGTGGCGATGCCCTTGGGGCCGACGAGGGCGCCGATCGCCACGGAGTAGGTAAATTCCAGGTTGGTGTAGCCGGCGAGCGGGGTCTTGAGGCGAGCTTTGAGTCCCGTCACGGGGGCGTCGAGGTAGGCGGTGGGATCACCCAGAGCGGTCATTCCCAGTCCGGCCGAGGCGCTGGCCGAATCGGCGATGATGTTCTCGGCGATCGCGGTCGCCATCGCGGTGGCGCGCAGCGAGTTCACCGCGTCGGCGCGGTCGGCGGCGGCGTCCTGCATCCAGGAGACGGTGACGGGGACCGCGAGCGCCAGCATCATGATGGCAATCATGGTCTCGACGAGGATGGAGCCGCGGCGGGGTCTCAAGGCGGTCACTCCTGGTCCACCGCGCCCGAGAGCATGTGGACGCGCACGAGGCTTCCGGTCGAGAGCGTGAAGACAGCATCCTGGGTGAATGCGGCCGTGTAGACGCCGCTGGACTTGCGGGTGTGGGGCTCGCCGCGGTGGTTGAACCAGACGATGCCGGTCCCCGCGCTGCCATCGCCGTTGATGAACTTGGCGATGGTCGCGGCGGCGTAGCTCGCCGGGAGATCGATGGGCGCGAACGGCTCGTCGAACACATCTCCGGCGGTCGTAGGCGTAGCGTTGTCGGAGAGGACCTCGACCATGCCGAGGATGGAGCCTTTCTGCACGGAGAGGCCCGTCGGGCGTGCGGAGGCCATGGCGCGGGCTCGGGCGCCGATGAGCAGGCGTTCGATCTCGTTGGCGGCGGCGGCCTGCCGGGCCTGGTCGATGGCGTGGAGGGCCGGCACGCTGCTGGCGGCGATCAGGCTGAGGACCACCAGGACCGTGAGCATTTCCACCAGCGTGAAGGCGGGGCGGTGTTCATGAGGTGGTCGCCGAACTATCACAGCTGGTTTGCCTTCTTGAGTGCGCCCGATCCGCCGGAGATCTCGGTGAGTTCGCTGGAATTGCAGTAGAACACCGCGGTGGCGGGGTCGGACTTGTTGTCGACGAAGTAATTCCATCCGCAGACTTCGGGCTTGAGCACGGTGCGGGCGGCGGCGTCAGAGGCGGACACTTCCTGCACCGTCCTCAGACCGCTGTACGGGTTGCTGGGGATTTCCTCGTTGAGCACGACCCCGAGCGTGCCGAGCTGCGCCGCGGTCGGGAAGGGCGAATCGCCGGCGATGATCGCCCTGGTCCGGTAGGAGGCAATCCCGGCGCGGACGGCGCCGAGGGCAGACTGGACGGCGGCGGACTTGGCGTGCGAGCCGGCGGCGGCCATCTGCGGCACGACCAGGGCCGCCAGGATGCCCATCACCACGACGACGATCATGACTTCCAGGAGCGTGAAACCGGCGAGCGTTCCGACGGACCGACGCCGGGAGGAATCCAAGAAACGCATCGACTACCTCGCAATCCGGGCCAGCTGCCACATGGGAAGGAAGACCGAGAGCGCCACCAGGAGCACGAGCCCCGCCATCAGGATCGTCATGATCGGCTCGACCAGGGAGCTGACGGTCTTGGTAAGGTCGTTGGCCCGGCGATCGAAGTGCTTGGCGACCAGGATCGAGGCCTTGGCAAGGTCGCTCGAGTCGGTGCCCGCGCCGAGCATGCGCTTGGCGAACACGGGGAGGAACTCGGCGGAGCTGAGCGCGTCCCCGAGTTGCTCGCCCTGGACGAGGCGATCGGCGACGAGCTGGCAATCGCGGCGGAAGAGCCTGCCCCCGGTGGCCCTGCCGCTGATGACGACCGACTCAACCAAGTCCAGCCCGGACGCGACCGTGACGGCCATGACGCGGAGGAAGCGCGCGGTGGTTGCCGCGATCGCGAGCTGGCCGATCACGGGGCACTGCATGAGAAGGCGTTCGAACAGCAGCCTTCCGGCCTCGGTGCGGATGGTCGCGGCGAACCCGACAACGAGGGAGACGACGGCGATCAGGTAGGCCCACCACTCGCCGCGGACGGAGTCACCGACGGCCTGCACGATGCGGGTGGCGAGCGGGAGCTCAACGCCGCTGGTCTTGAACTGGGTAGCGAACCTGGGGATGACGAAACCGATGAAGACACCGAACGCGATTGATACGGTCGTCAGAACGACGATGGGGTACGTCATCGCCTGGCGGATCTGCTGACGGAGCTCCATCTGGCGGTCGAGGAGATCCGCGAGCTCGTTGGTGACGGTGGCGAGGCTGCCGGACTTCTCGGCGGCATGCATGGTCTCGATGTAGACCTCACCGAAGACCGCCCGGTGCCGGGAGAGCGCCTCGGTCACCGAATCGCCCGCTTCGATGTGGCTGGCTACGTCGGCGACCATCTGGCTCAGCGCGGGCTTGGCTTCCTGTTCGGCGATGCTGTGCAGCCCGCGGGCCAGGGGGATTCGTGCCTCGACCAGGACGCTGAGTTCCCGGGTCAGGGCGGCGATGTCGGCCGACTTGATGCGCTGGAACGAGAAGACGGGCCGAGCCCGAGTTCGCCGGGAACGGCTGCGGGTCACCGGATTGGATCGCGGGTCGTGTCTGGGTGCAGGAGTTGTGGGCCTGTCGGTGCGTGCGACCGTGGGCACGGCGATGTCGATGGGGGCCGGCTTCCGAAAGGTGCTCATGCCGCGATTCCCAGTGCAGGCTCGGCCGATTCGGCGTGGTTGCAGATCTTGACCTTGGCGACCTCTTCGGTGCTGGTCATGCCCCGCCGGGCCTTGGCGATCGCGTCGGCGATCATGGGCCTGTAGCCGGCGCGGATCGCGGCTTCGCGGATGACCGAGAGGGGGGCGTTCTGTTCGACGCAGCGCTGGACTCCCGGGCTCATGGTCATGAGCTCGAAGACTCCGACGCGGCCGCGATATCCGGTGTTGAGACACGCGTTGCAACCGGCGCCACGACGGAAGCCGGCGGCGTCCTCGGGGCGCAGCCCCAACCCGGAGAGCACGTGGGGCGGCGGGATGTCGGGGGCCGCGCACTTCTCGCAGACCCGGCGGACCAGTCGCTGGGCCAGCGCCGCGAGCAATCCCTGGTTGATGCTGAAGGCCGGCACGTCGAAGTCGCGCAGCCGGGCGATCGATCCGACCGAGTCGTTGGTGTGCAGGGTCGACAGGACCAGGTGACCGGTCATCGCGGCCTGGAGGGCGATTCTGGCGGTCTCCTGGTCCCGGATCTCGCCGACGAGCACCACGTCGGGATCCTGGCGCAGGATCGAACGGAGTGCGGTCCCGAAAGTCAAGCCGATCTCGGAGTTGACCTGGATCTGCCGGACCATGGGAAGGCGCAGCTCCACGGGGTCTTCGATGGTGATGATGTTGCGGTCGGGGCTGTTCACGGCGGCGAGCGCCGCGTACAGGGTCGTGGTTTTTCCCGAGCCGGTGGGACCGGTGACGAGGATGATGCCGTGGGGCTGGCGGATGAGTTCGGCGTAGGCCCGCTCGACTTCCTGCGGCATCTGAAGATCGGGGATTCCGGTGATGCGCACGCTGGGGCGCTGGATCCGCAGCACGGCGTTCTCGCCGTGGATCGTCGGGACGAGGCTGAGGCGGAAATCCACGGGCTGGCCGTCGTGCGTGATGCGGAACTTGCCGTCCTGGGGCTTGCGGGTCTGGGTCAGGTCGAGCTTGGCCATGACCTTGAGGCGCTGGACGATCCCGGCGTGGAGCGACTTGGACGGTCCCTGCTGCTTGACGAGGGAGCCATCGACCCGGTAGCGCAGGTGAAGTTCGTGCTCGTCGGGGTTGATGTGGATGTCGCTGGCACCGCTCTGGATGCCCAGGACGAGGATCTGGTGCGTCGCGGCAACGACGGGCTCTTCGCCGGTCGTGAGGTCGCGATCGAGAGAGGCGGCGTTGGGATCGCTGTTCTCGCCGGCCAGGCCGAGGCTGTAGGCGCGGGCGATCAGGCCGCGGAGCTGCTCGGTATCACAGACGACGGGGTCCACCTCGGACTTGAGGTGCTGCCGGACAATGTCGATCGCCTGGAGATTGAGCGGGTCGAGCATCGCGACGGTGGCGACACCTTCAACAACAAAAAGCGGGAAGACGCCCAGGCGCTCGGCCTGGACGCGGGGCAGGCGTGCCGCGTGCGCGAGATCGATGTCGTAGCTTGCCAGGTCAACGAACGGGTACTCGCAGGTCTTGGCGAGCGAGATCGCCAGGGAGCGGCCGGTGAGCACATTGATCGCGACCAGGGATTCGAGCAGCGTGCAGGTCGCCGAGGCGGAGTGCTCCTGCGCGCGTTTGACATCGCGCTCGGTGACGATGCCGTCGGCCAGGAGGCTGCGGAGCAGCAGGTGGCTGGAGTCTCTCACACGGGGCTCCTTAGGGTTCCGAAAGACGAGGAGCTTCTTCGGCGTGCCCGTCCATGCAGCCCAGCAGCAGGTCCACCTGCGCGAGGGCGGCCTCGCTGAGCGACTCGAAGGATGTGCCGATGATGTAGGCGGGGCGGCGATCGCTCATGACGACGCGCTGCACGCGGACGACCGCGTCGAGCAGGTCGGGCTCTCCCTCGGCATGGCCCTGGACGACGAGGCGCAGGCACGATTTTCGGGGGAAGAAGACCATCGACAGGAGCCCAACTCCGCCCCCGCTGAAGTCCAGCACATCGACATCCACGAACCCTCCCCGGGGAGCCACCGAGGACGCCAGGCGGACGGTCGCCGCGTGGATCTGGGTGGGCGCCACTTTGGCGCGCAGCGCGATATCGTGCCGCGTGGACCTCCTGACGATGAGATCGAATTCTCCGGCCATGGTTATCCCTCGACCCCGGATCGCGCGGAATCAGCTTCGACGGATATCGACCGGCTACAACGGATGGTTTAGTCCGATGTCCGCGAATGGCTGGCTTCAGAACGGCGATCTCCGGTCTGCTCGCCCAGACGGACGAGCGCGTCTGGCGGTCACTCCTCCGCGCGCGGGGCACGTATACTGGGGTGTTCGCGGGCGTAACTCAGTGGTAGAGTGACAGCCTTCCAAGCTGTACGTCGCCGGTTCGAATCCGGTCGCCCGCTTTCCAGAGGCCCGATGCCATCCGGTGACGGAGGGTGCCGGGCCTTGCCACTGGGTGCCAAATCGCGACAAACTCGGGGGTTACGGCGGGGTGGTTTGGGAGCCTCCGAAGCCGTGGTCTGTACGTCGTCGGTCCTTCCCGGTGCCACCACATGCCACCCGCTGCCACGCACTGCCCGGATGTGCGGCGGTCTTTCTGCGCTTATTGTGCGCGGAGGCGAGCACGGATCAGGGAACGCTGTGATTGCAGGGGTTTGCGTGCTCGCCACGTACAGCGCACGCCCGATGGACACTTCGGCGACAAGAACGACGCGGTGGTGAACACCGCGCCGTGGGAACGCATGCAGAATGACATGAGTCGCGCCTACGCCGATCGGCGCTGATCCAGTCCACCGTCGCGCAGGTCCCCCACCACTTCCACGTCGCCGCCGCTCGCCCCACGTTGGCCCGAGGCCGGGCCGGGGGGCAAGGCGGCGAGGGTGGTACCAACCGGAGCCTCCTCCGCCTCCGCGGCCGTTGTGGGCCAATCCTCGGCCAACGGGATCGCCGGTACCCGGGCGAGTTCGTCGGCGATCGGCAGGAGGGTCAAGTCCATGTACGTGATCTCCGTCAACTTCGGATCGGAATGCCGCATCTGCGCCTGCCGCGCCCGCTGCGACATGCCGTAAACCGCCAGCATCGTCGAGAGTGTCATTCTCAGGCTGAGGAAGTCCACGAACCCCGTCTTGCGATCCCCCGGGTCGATCCCCGCCATCGCCAGGTCCCTCCTCATCACGATCATGTCCGGGACGGCGCTCACGACAAGGTGGGTGGGATTCCGGTCCTCGGGCCGGTAGTCCCGGAGTTCCTGGGCAGGCTGTGGGTGCAGCGACAATGTGTCGGCCCGCTTGGCCTTGTCCACCCCTTCGGACCGGAGCTGTGCCGCGTGGGCGTGCCGTAACCCGTGCGCATGCACGCGCTTGGCGATACCCGCCCGCCTGCCCAGGACCGGGAGCAGCCGCCGGACGTACGCCGTGGTGATCGGGTTCCCCGGGGCGGTGCAGAAGAGGGGAGCGCCCGCGGGCACGGCCAGGACCGCCCGGAGTTCGGCCCACGCCGCCACCACTGCGCCGGCACCCGGATCCAGGCCCACCACCCGGTCCCGGCCGCCCTTGGCGAACCGGACCCAGACGGTTCCCGCCTGGAGGTCCACGTCGTGGGGGCGGAGGGAAAGGGCCTCGGAGATCCGGAGGCCGGCCCGGTACATCAAGGCGAGCAGAGACCTGTGCCTGACCCCGACCGGCCCTTCCCCGCACGCGGCGAGCAGCGCCCGGACTTCCTGATCGGTCAGGACCTCGGCCGGGCGGTGGGTCAGGGGCTTGGGGCGGCGGGGACGGGTGATGGCAGGTGCCGGGCCTCGTACATGCACGGGGTCCAGGGCTTCCAGTTCGTCGGGGTGGGAAAGGCCGGTGGGTGGGTGGCTCGCCATGTCGTGCTCCCGCGGGTCGCGCAAGTCGCCGCATCAGAGGCGTTTGCGCAACCAAGTCGTAGCTCGACAACTACCTCGGGCGGGGTGGGGATGGCAAGGGGGATTGGAACCACTCGCCTCTGGCAATTGTGCGTTGTTGCAATGCTGTGTATCGCGTGCGAGAATTGCTGTGATGCGATTGATGTACCGACTCGAAGTTCGGCATCGATTTCGCATCGACGCGCCGCGGGCATCCAAGCCGCGGCACTGACGGGGGAGCATCATGTTACAGCGGCTGCAACTGCATTGGACGATCGTCCTCGTGGCCGGCGCGACCGCGGCATTTGCGCAAGCGCAGAGCTTTGAGAAACTTGGCCAGTTCTCCGGCGGAGACTCTTCGCAAGGCGAGGCCGTGAGCGGCAATGGCTCAACAGCGGTCGGGTTTGCCCGGCGCGCCGATGGGAACTACCGCGGGTTCACGTGGAACAGCCCGGGGCCAATCCTGAGCTTGGAGCCGCTGCCGGGATGGCCATCGTCGCAGGCACTCGGCGTAAACGGCAATGGATCGGTTATCGTTGGAGACAGCTTCAACGAGACCTCTGGTAGCGCGTTGGCGTGCCGCTGGACGGGTCAGAGCAACCCCACTCCAATTGGGCCCATGCCGGGAGGCACGTTTTCATACGCCTTCGGCGTGAGCGCAGATGGCACGTCGATCGTCGGCTACGGGGACAACTCTACAAGCAGCCGCCACGCCTTTCGTTGGACCGAATCGGGGGGCTTTGTCGATCTCGGGTCTTTGCCTGAAGGACCGTATTCCTATGCCTACGCGATCAGCGCGGACGGCGCGGTGACGGTGGGCAACAGTGGAGCACTCGGCAGCCTCCAGGCATGCCGGTGGGTTCTCGACACGCCGCACAGCCTGGGTGTGCTGGCCGGCGAGACCAACTCGGTCGCGCTGAGCGTCAGCCTGGATGGCACCACGATCGTCGGGACGAGCTATTCGCCGAGCGGCGACCGGGCGTTCCGGTGGACATCCGCTCTGGGCAAGATCAGGCTTGGCGCTCTGCCCGGAGCGACAACCTCCTACGGCAACGGTGTCAGCGGTGATGGCCTGACCGTGGTCGGCGCCTGTGGATACCCCAGCGGGAACCGCGCATTCCTCTGGAACGTGAACAGAGGAATGGTGGATCTCAACACCTACTTGCCCGGGCTGGGCATTGACCTCAACGGCTGGGACTTGACGGAGGCCCGAGGAGTCAGCGCCGATGGATCGATCATCGTCGGCACGGGCACACACAACGGCGTCCAGGAAGCGTGGGTCGCCAACGTGCCCGTGCGGTGTCCCGCGGACTTTGACGGCTCAGGGTTCGTCGATTTTGAGGACTTCATCGCGTTCGTCCATGCGTTCGAGGCGGGGTGCTGAACTCGACGGATATCAACTGGTCGTCACGGCCCGGCCCAGCGCGCGGCCGTTTCATTTGGCGGTCGGGCTACGTCCCCCGATAGAAGTCGTAGGCGGGGACTCCCTGGCAGCGACGATGACGGTTGAGGATCGAGTGCCGATCTCGTCGTCCAAGACGTTTCCCTGCCGTCGAGGCGACCCGGGTCAACTCGTGGCATACTTCCCTCTCGTGAGCAGATTGCGTGAGATGGACCAGTTAGTCGGAGATCGGCCAGCACAAAAACGGCTGCCGCCACACGCGAGAGAAAAGAGGACGATCGCCGCCGGTTTCCGCAACTTGCCGGTGACCGGCCTGTAAACATCTATACCCGAACGCCTTGCGACAGAGTTTGGCGTTGAGCGAGACCCTAGCACGCCCCGAATGGGCCGGTCCGCGATCCGGGAAGATGGAGCAACCCGATGCGCATGCGGAATATCCAACACCTGACGGTGCCTCTGCTCGTTTCCATAGGACTCGGTGGGACTGCATTCGCCCAGACCTACACCCCGCGGCTGGTGGCGGATCTCGATGGCCGGGAGGTGGGATCGGACAGCTCGCTGGCGTACTCGATGTACGCGCCCCTTTACTACCTCCTGCAGGACCATCGCTCGGCGGCGGTTGGCGGCGGTGTGGTGTTCGCGGCGACCACTGTTGAACATGGGAATGAGCTGTGGTTCACCGATGGAACGGAGGAGGGCACGCATCTCGTGCGCGACATCTGCCCGGGAGCACAGTCGTCGAGTCCTACCCGACTGGTCCGCGTGGGAAACCGGGTGATCTTCAGCGCGTTTACGTTCGAGAATGGCATCGAGAACTGGATCACCGACGGCACGGAGGCAGGAACACACTGACCTGCCCCCCAAGAACTGGTCCAGTCGCCGTGTTAGTCTGCGGCGAAGCGGAGGCAAGGAAGGGGCAGGCAGATGGGCGATACGAGCAAGCGTTACACGGCCGAGCAGATCGTGGCCAAGCTCCGTGAGGCGGAGG
>JBGAOZ010000036.1:0-30682 GCA_044221545.1 Phycisphaerales bacterium | reverse complement strand
GCGCACGGCCCGTCGGTAGTCGAGGGGATCGCCCGCAACTACTCGGAGGTCTGGAACTCCCCGATCGCCGATTTCCCCACGTACCTGCGCAACTCGACGCTGGTGGCGATCCTGTCGGTGGCGGGGATGACGGCCTCGAGTGCGATCTCTGCGTACGGGTTCTCGCGGCTGCGCTGGCGGGGGCGCGATGCGGTCTTCCTCCTGGTGCTCGCGACCCTCATGATCCCGCCGGTGGTCATCATGGCGCCGCTGTTTCTGCTCTTCAAGAAGCTGGGGATCATCGGAACGCTGCTGCCGTTGTGGCTGCCGATGTGCTTCGGCGGGGGTTTCAGCATCTTCCTGTTGCGGCAGTTTTATCTCACCATCCCACGCGAGCTTGATGAGGCCGCTCGCATCGATGGGTGCTCCCACTGGGGCGTCTTTGCCCGCATCATTCTCCCCGCCGCCGCCCCGGCGCTGGCCGCGGTGGCCCTCATGCAGTTCATCGCCTCGTGGAACGACTTCCTGGGCCCCTTGCTCTTCCTCAACCACCAGGACCAGTACACGCTCTCCCTGGGCCTGCACATGTTCAACGAGCAGCACGGCCAGACGCCGTGGAACCTAGTGATGGCGGCCAGCTGCATCACGGTGGCGCCGGTGCTGGTGGTGTACATCTTCGCGCGAAGGTGGTTCGTGGAGGGGGTCGCGGCGACGGGGATCAAGGAGTAGATGTTCCGCTGATTGGCTACTTTGAGCCAATCTGTGCAAGGACGTCGCCTGCATTACCGGCACTTGTGCCACTTGTGCTTGCTTCCGCTGGCTTGTGAAACGCACCTCCCGCCAGAAGGCGGTGAAACCCCTCTATCATCGAAAATGTCTCGCCCCCTCAATCTGAGACTCTTCTGGAACTACGCCGGGCTGTCGCTAGGGGAGTGCACGCGGCGAGTGTCTCGGACACTCGAATTGCTCGCTTCGAGACTGCCGGAATCCAGGAACTTCTTTGAGCTGGGGTGGACCAAGGAGGAGGCCCTCAGATTTCCCGTTCACCCCGACGATGCGCCGAGAGTCTCCCAGATCATCTCGGAAAGTGCGGTCATCGGCGGGATGGGGCAACACATCGAATACCTGTTGATGTTCTGGAGCGGGCTGGAAGACGGCCCTAGCACTCAATTCTGTTTCGAGCACAAGCGTGTCAACTACCTGTTGCTGCAACACCTTGTCTCGCTCAAGGACGCGGGTTCCACGACGCGGCTTCTGCTCGACCTAGCCGAGATCTGGGATCCGTGCTGGGCTTCGGCGTACATCCCAACGCACGCGCGTTTTCACGATCCGTCCTTTCAACCGACGGTGCTCGGCGAAGCGCCTCATGTGGGCTGGATCACGTACTTCGCGCGGGAACAGCCGATAGGGCGGCGACTGCGATTGCTTACAACCAACGCAAATGCCGCCGGTGAAGGCCGATTGCTCGTGGCAGCAGATCGACCACCCGATCCGGATATCGCAGACGACTTTGAGGTTCTGCGGCGACTTTCGCGTCGCGTCGGGTGTGTTGTCGCCATGTGACAACTCGGCCAGAAGGCCCCTGCTTCCGGTATTCTGTTGTCCATGATCCGCCTGCTTGCCCTTGCGTGCCTGTTCATCCTGTCGGGCTGCTCGACCGCCTCGACCGGACCATCCTCCCCCGCGGCTACTCACTACTCCACGCAATCCGGCCCGCTGCGCCTGGCGATCTTCCGCCTCATCCACGACCACGCCCACAACCCGATTCATCAATCCACCCAGCGCCAGGACATCCAGATCGTCGGCATCTTCGAGCCCGACAAGGCCCTCTTCGACCGCTACGCGAGCCGCCACCACCTCGACCCCTCGCTGCGATTCGACGATCCCGAGAAGATGCTGGATGCGACCCGCCCCGAGGCCGTCAGCGTCATGACGACCAACAAGGATCACCTGGCCGTCGCCCGCCTGTGCGCCCCGCGCGGCATCCACATGCTCTTCGAGAAGCCGCTGGCCTACACCGCCGAGGATGCCAACAAGATCGCCGCGCTTGCGCGCTCACACGGCGTGCTCGCCCTCACCAACTTCGAGACGAGTTGGTACGCCTCGGTCCGTGAGGCCAAACGCCTCATCGATTCCGGCCAGATGGCGCCCATCCGACGCATCGACTTCCGCGACGGCCACCAGGGCCCGCGCGAGATCGGCTGCTCCGAGGAGTTCCTCAAGTGGCTCACCGACTACCGCTCCAACGGCGGAGGGGCGATCGTCGATTTCGGCTGCTACGGCGCAGCGCTCTCCACCTGGCTCATGAACGGCCAGCGCCCGACCTCCGTGGTCGCCAGCGCCTCCACGCTCAAGCCCCAGATCTACCCCTTGGTCGATGACGATGCGACCATCGTCCTCACCTACCCCACCGCGACCGCCGTCCTCCAGGCCTCCTGGTGCTGGACGCACGACAACAAGGACATGGATGTCTACACCGAGAAGGGATCGATCCACTGCGGCAAGTGGAACGACCTGGCGGTCCGGGATCCCAACCAGCCGCCCCGGAAAGTCGATCCGCCGCCCAACGGCTCGCCACTGGACAACGAGTGGACCTACCTGCGGGAAGTCATTCGCGGCAAGTGCCCGGTAGATCCCCTCTCGGGCATCGAGAACAACATCATCGTCGCCGAGATCCTCGAGGCCGCCCGCAACTGGACGCGCCAGAGCGAGATGCTCGATGAGATCAGCCAGCCGTCGGGCGGCTGGATCGATCGGCCACGGCACCGGTAAAGAAGAGAGGAATGCGCGACGCCGGGCGGCGTGCTACCCGCCGATGCGGCTGGGCCAGCGGAAGCGTGAGAGCAGCGACCGGACCGGGCCGGCCGGCTTGGCCTCGATGACCGGGTCCATCGAGGGCAGCCGCATCAGGGCCTCTTCGGCGCTGGCGAACCCATCAAACCCGCTCAGCCCGCGGTCCAACCACGCATCCCAAGCCGGGTCGAGCTTGCGGACCAGTCGGCTGACCTCGATGCGGGGTTCCTCGGCGGGCAGGCCGGCGAGCAGCTCGTAGGCGATCTCGACCACCGAACGGACCTCGTCCTGGGCGAGTTCCGCGGTCCCGCCCGTGAGACCCTTCATCCGCCGACGGAGGCCGTAGAGCTCGATCGAGACGCGGCCGTGGCGATCCACGAGCATTTCGTCCATGCTCAGGGGCCCGTGGGCGGCTCCCCCCCCACCACCGTTCTGATGGGCGAACTTCAGGCCCTCGAGGATGTGGACGATCGCCCGCTCGGTCTCCAGGGCCGAGAGCCGCCCGCCCTTGACCCCCACCAGCGATCGCAGCGTCACCAGCCCCTCGGTGTTCCCCAGGTACGGGGTCACGACGCAGGGCCGGCCGACGGCATCGAAGGAAAAGTGCTGGATCTCCAGGAGGTGCGATTCCTTCACAGCGCTGGCCTCCTCGGCCGCCGAAAGGAACCGCCGCTGTCCCAGCTTGTCCTGGATCATCCCGAACCGGTAGACCATGTGGCTGGAGTGGTCATCCTCGTGCAGCGACAACCATCGTTCGGCAAAGCTCGCCGGCGTGAGGGGGCGAACCAGGCGGAACCGCCCGAAGCACGACGGACCGGGATTGAGATCTTGTTTATTCATTCACCGAAGCGATCAACCCACCGGCCAGACTCCCGAGTCAGGTCTGGATGATATCGGGTACCACGCCCCCTGTCTCTTCAACCAAGAGATCGATCGTACCAAACAAAATCCATTCAAGCCCGTCTCGCGGCGATGACGCGGTCCAGGCCCTCAAAATCGCGCACAATCCGCGCATCGGAGAGCCCTGTTTGAGCCCCCACCAGCTCTTTGGCCTGGCCGGCGCGCGACGTGGCAACTTCGATCAGGAGAAGCCCGCCGGGGCGGATCAGGTCGATCCCGTCGGCGAGCAGGCGGCGGACGAAGTCGAGTCCATCCGCGCCGCCTCGGAGGGCCGGGTGCGGTTCGTGGTTCTTGACGTTCGGGGGGACGGCTTCCCACTCGTCATCGGGGATATACGGGGGGTTGCTGACCAGATAATGCAGCGAGCCGACACCCCGGCTGGCGGGGAACTCGAGGAGGGGTTGGATGAGATCGCCCTGAATCAGGTCGATCCTGTCCGCGACATCATGGCGCCGGGCGTTCTGGCCGGCGACCTCGAGGGCCTGGGCAGAAATGTCGGTTGCGACGGCTCGCGCCCGGGGGAGGTGCTTGAGGATCGCGACCGCGATGCACCCCGATCCGGCGCAGACGTCGGCGAGCAGCAGGCCCTCGCCGCCCAGCCCCAGACCCGAGCCACCGAAGCCGGGCTGGGCGCGGGCGTGACCGAGGACTTGCTCGACGATGGTCTCGCTCGCCGGCCTTGGGATGAGCACGCGGCGGTCGACATGGAACTGCATCCCGAAGAACCAGGCTTCGCCGGTCAGGTACTGGACGGGCTCGTGGTCCAGGGCCCGACCGACCAGGTCGCGCAGGGTGCTGCGTTCCAGCGGGGTCGCGGGGCGGTCCTGTTCCATGTAGAGCTTGAGCCGGTCGCAGCCGATGACGTGGGCCAGGAGCATCTCGGCGAGCAGGCGCGGGGAATCGAGCTCCTTGCGCGCGAACGCCTCGGCCATCCACGCGAGCAAGCGGCGCGAGGTCCAGACCTGCTGTTCGGAGGATGGGGCGGGCCGTGTCACCGGCGGTAGTGTAACGGCTCGGGGGGAGGCACCCGCCCGGTCACGGCGGAGACCGGCGGGAGCACGGGCCAAAAACAAGAAGGACCCGGCCGAGGGGCCGGGTCCTGTGTGCGGTCTATCCGATGCCCGGGGCCTGGCGCCCCGCGGCGTGCCGGCTCAGCATCCGGCCTCGAAGGCCGCGACGAAGGCCTGGAAGTCCTCGATGTCGACGAAGCCCGAGCCATCGAAGTCGGCATCGTCGCCGCCGGCCTCGAAAGCCGTCACGAACGCCGAATAGTCTTCGAAGTCGACGAAGCCCGAGTGGTCGAAGTCGGCGGGCCGGTAGGTCTCGAACCCGAAGGACAGGGGCGTCGAGTTGGTCGTGCCCGTGCCGTTGACGGCCTGCACACCCCAGTAGTACTGGGTGCAGGTCACCAGCGTGCTGGCGGGGACCGCCAGCGACGTGGAGACGACGCCCGTCTGCGTGAACAGCGGGGTCGTCAGGGCGGGATCATCGTCGATCTTGACGGTGTAGCTGGTCGCGTCGGAGGAACTCGACCAGGTCAGCGTCGGCGTGAGGCTCACGCCCAGGCTGCCGTCGGCGGGGGTGAGCAGGCTGAACGGGCCCGGCGCGGCCACGCCGGTGCGGAAGCCGCTGTCGGGGTTGGAGATCGGACGGTCGGTCCCCGCGCCCTGGGTCGTCGTGACCCAGTAGAAATAGGTCTGACCGCCGACGGCCGTGGTGTCGTCGTAGGTCAGGCCGGCCTGGCCGGTGGCGATCGTCGAGGCGGTCGCCAGGTCGTTGACCGTGTTGCGCTTGACGTTGTACGTGCCCGCGTTGGGGATCGCCGTCCAGGTCAGGCGGACCTTGTCGCTGAACGTGCCGTCGGTCGCCGCGAGCGACGCCGCGGCGGCGCCGGTGATGTTGATCGTGTAGAGCTGGCTCTGCGTCGGCGCATCGGTCTCGTAGACGCGGATGTAGAAGTCACCGGCGGGCGAGATCAGCACGCTGGACACGGCCTCGTTGGCGCCCAGCGCCGCGGCGGAGGCCTCCGCGAGCACGGTGGTGGTGTTCTTGTCGATCACCTGCACCGCCAGGTTGGCCTGCGACTTGGAGTCGATGTTGACCGTGGTGGTGCTGCACGCGCTGTCCTGGGTGTAGCTGGCGTAGCTGAGGCCCTGGGGCGCGACCGTCACGTTCACCAGGATCGGCGTTGCGCCGACGGAGAACTTGTGGAAGTCCTGCTCCCCGTTGGCGTCGATGCTCAGGATCGAGCTGTTGGTCGGGGACGTTCCGGTCAGCGGCGGGGGAACCGTGCCCAGCGTGACGTTGGAGCCGACGGACACCGTGCCGATGGTGATGCGGGTGCCCGAGGTCGCCGCCGTGTCGTCCGGTTCGTTGACGTCGCCGTAGTGGCGCTCGGAGCCGCGGATGTCGTCGTGGCGCACGCCGTCGTAGGAGACGGAGATGAACGGCTCCATCAGCTTGGCCCCGATGGCCGGGCAGACGTGCAGCAGGCCGATGCCGTGGCCGTGCTCGTGCTGCACGACGTTGCGGAGGAACCGGGCGGAGTTGCTCGTCGAGTAGAAGTTGCCCGTGCCGGCCATGTCGCCCGAGTCGAGCACCATGTCGCCGTTCTGCGGGAACTGGTTGTACGCCAGCACGCCGTTGAACCCGTCGATGTTGTGGGCGCCGATGCGGACGTCGCCGCGCGTGGTGTCGTTGCCGCTGGTGCCCCAGGCCGAACCGTCGTCCCAGTCGACGCCCGCGGCCGTGACGTGCACGTACGAGATGCCGCTGACGGCGTGCCAGCGGTCGAAGCAGTTCTGGAAGTACCCGATCCAGGTCGCGCGGGCGAACCGCGCATCCATCTTCGCGAACAGGACGTTCGCCGCGGCCGGCTCACCGACCCCGCCGGGGATGTTGATCCCGTCGGGGGCAAAGCTCCACGAGACCGTGTACGGGGAGCCCTGGGCGCCGGGGCTCCAGCGCGTCGTGGTGTTGTAGTTGTCGTTCCAGCCGCCGTTGTCGCCCCCGCCGCCGTAGAGGTTCTCCTCGATCCAGGCCATCACCTCGGCCGAGGGTGGATTCTCGGGGTCGTAGCACGCCATGACCTTGCACGTCCGCAGGTAGTAGTCCGAGTCGTCCGCGGCCGGCTCGAAGACCGGGCCGGTATCGGACATCTCCAGCTTGACGTGGTTGGGCTCGACCGAGCCGCCCTCGAACACCGACATGTCGCGCGGCGCCCAGGCCGCGAGAGGGTCGGGCATCAGCACCGTCCGAGAACCATCGGCCCCCGCACCCGCCAGCGACGCCAGCGCCGCCGCCGTTACGCCTGCGGAGATCCAAGCAACTGTCTTCTGCTTCATCTCAATGCTCCATTGACCCGCACGATCGCTGTTGATCGACCCGATCCGACCGCGGCATCTGAGAGATTCCACGGCCACGCACGCGGGGAAGGTCGCGTGCGCGGTTTAACCTCTGAACACGCAGGAGGATGTCCCAAAGCTGGGAATGAGGTGGCTATTCTGCGCCAAACATCGGGCGAACGCAAGTAAAAAACACGGCCTTGTCTGCTCAGAGAGGGCCTTCGCGGTCAACCTGCGATACGCGACCGAATTCACAGGTGTTGCCGGAGAGTCGAGAATCCGCGGCCGGGTCTCGCCGGGATCCGAGAGGATGGGACGCGGTCCCTACACTCACCGGCTTTGGCCGCCCGGGCTTCGAACCTCCACCCCCTGCCAGTCTCCCCACGCCCCCCAAGCGTCTGCGCCGTCGTTCCGTGCTTTGATCGGCCGGGCGAACTGGCCGTCCTGGTTTCGGATATTGCGACGCTGGAAGTGCAGACGCCGCTCGGCGCTGTCGACCTGCGCGTCCTGATCGTCGACAACGGGTCATCGGTCCCGCTGGAGCCGCCGGGGGGTTTCCCCTTCCCCCTCGATCTGGTTCGCCTCCCCACCAACACCGGCGGCAGTGGCGGGTTCAACGCCGGCATGCGTGCCGCCCTCCATCGGAACCCCCTTCCCGACTACCTCTGGTTGCTGGACAGCGATGCCCGGGTCGAGCATCAGACCCTCGTCCGGCAGCTCGCGACGGCCGCGATCCGGCCGGACGCGTGGGCGGTGGGCGCGGCGATCGCCGAGCGCCCGGGAGTGTTCCCGCACGAGGTCGGGGGCCGCGTGGACCGCCGCAGCGGCCGCCTGGGCCCCTGGCCAGCGCAGGGACCACCTGGCGCCCCGGTCGAGGTGGATTACGTCGCGGCGTGCTGTGCCCTGGTGCGGGCCGATGTCGTCGCCGATGCCGGCCTGCTGCCGGATGTCTTCCTCAACGGGGACGATGCCCAGTGGTGCCTGCGGGTCTCGGCGATCAGTCGCATGGCGGTGCTCGCCGACCCATCCGCGATCGCGTACCACCCGCGGTTTGATCGCCACGCGACCGCCGCCCGCTACTACCAGGCTCGCAACGGCTTCGGTGTGATCGGCGAACTGAAGCTCGGAAGGCTGGCGATCTTCCTACGCGCGATGGCGGAGGTACGCCGGGCGATCAACCAGGAACTGCTCGGCCGCCGGGACCTGGCCGAACTCCATCTGCTCGGCCTGAGCGCAGCGCTGCGCGGGCCGCGTACCGGGCCAGCGCCCGCCGGCACAATCCGCGTCACACCGGCCCGGCCGATCCGGGACCTGGCCAAGGAGCTCGCACGGGCGGGCCACCCGATCCCGGCCGATTCCGAGGATCGCGGTGCGGGCTCGCCCGCCCGCCGGCTGCTGCTGGGACCACCCCGGCCGATCGCCGCGGTTCCCGCCAAGGGCGGCCCTTCCGCGTGGCTCGCCGCCAGAACTCTCCTGGTGCAGGATGACGATCGCGGCGTGATCGTCGAACCCCGCTGGCCGATGCCGCTTCTCCGATCGGCTCTCACACTGATCCGTGGGACGTGGATCTCGCTTGGGCTGGCGATGCGCCCGCCGCCTCCGCTGCCCCTGCCCGAATCGGGCACGCGCGAGCTGCGGGAAACGACGGATCGGAGTCTCTCGGTCGTCGTGCTGAGCTACAACCGGCGCGAGGCGCTGCGTGTGACGCTGGATTCGCTCCGGGCCGACCGGCTCACGCGTGATGCGCAGATCGTGGTGGTCGACAACGCCTCGGCCGACGGCAGTGCCGAGATGGTCGCCGCCGAGTTCCCCGAGATCACGCTCATCCGGCTGGCTCGCAATATCGGCGTGGCCGGGTTCAATCGCGGGGTCGGGGCGTGCACGGGGCGCCTGGTGCTCATCCTCGACGACGATGCGCGGCCGGACCATGAATCACTGGAAGGTGCGATCGGGCTCTTGGCCCAGCGCCCCGGGGTGGGCGCCGTGGCGTTCCTGCCCCGCCATCCTGTCAGCGGCGTGAGCGAATGGCCCTTTGCCGAGGGCATGGGGTCTCCCGACGTGATCCGGGAGCACTGGCCGGCCATGGGGTCGGGCAACCTCGTCCGCCGGGACGCGTGGCGTGGCGTCGGGGGCTACGAGGAGGAGTTCTTCCTCTACCGCAACGACACCGATCTTGCGCTCAAGTTCCACGCGGCGGGCAGGTCGGTGGCTTTCTGCCCGCGCTGGGTGGTCTGGCACGACAGCCCGGTCGCCAGGAGCAAGACCGCTCGCTGGTGCGAACTGGCAACCCGCAACTGGATCTGGATGGCGCGGCGGCACGGCCGGGGGATTTCGCGCTGGTGGGGCGCGCTGGCCGGGTGGGCGTGGGCGCACCGGCTTGCCGGCCTGAGCCCGCGCCGGCAGTGGGCGGCGATCCGCGGGGCCGCCGGCGGGATCTTCCGCGGACCTCCGACCCTGGCCGGCGCTCGGCCCGACGGCCGGGCGTTCCGGGAGTTGCTGAGGCTTCAGATCTCGGCGTCACGCAATCGATCGGTTTCCCGGCGATCTATCGTGACGCCGGTGAAGCCGGGAACGGGCGCGGCGGCATCCCCGATCGTCGAGTTCAAGCTCGGCCACGCGGCGGCGCCGGGAGTGCCGGCGAGCGTGTCGAGCAGGTCGCGCCACTCGGCGTAGATGTACGGCACGGCGGCGATCTCGTGGGCGCTGCGGATCCGGGCGAACAGCCGCTCGTAGACCTCCTGCTGCCAGTGCTGCGCGGACTGGTCGCAGAAGTAGACGCGGCACCCCAGCGGCTTGATGGCGTGGATGGTGCACAGCAGTTCGGACTGGAAGGGGCACCCACCGCGCCGGCGCGCGGAGGCGATCTCGTCGAGGCCGGGCCGGCGCGAGGCTTCCAGCCGCGCCCAGGCGTAGGCGGCCTCCAGGCCCGTGACGTACAGGCGGTGCCCCCAGGAGTCGAAGTTGCAGCACCGGCCCGAGGTCCGGCAGACCGGGGCGCGGGCGGCGACCTCGCGACGCAGGTCCGCGTAGATCGATTCGAGGAGTTCCACCGCCGGGCCGCTGGAAGCGGCTCGCAGCCACGCGATCCCGGGCGCGACGGCTCCGGCGGCGGCTGGCTCGTTCGATGGCATCGCGGGAATTGTTCGCTCCCGCGGCCCCCGGGGCGCTAGCAGCCCTCGGAGAACGACATGACGAACATGGTGAAGTCGTCGGTGTCGACAAAGCCGCTGAGGTCGACGTCGGCCTCGGAGCTGCCGAGCTCGAACGCGGTCACGAACGTGGTGAAGTCGTCGGTGTCGACAAAGCCGCTGCCGTCGAAGTCGGCATTGCAGCGTTCCCCAACCGTGAACGTGGTGACGTAGACCTCCGAGCCCGGCGCGGCCGACGCGGCGATCCGCACGGCAAACCGGCTGTGCATCGCATCGACCGGGAGTGACCAGGCGTGCTCGAAGGGCCCGTCGACGACCACGGTGTGGTCGACCAGCATGGCCCACGAGCCATCGGCGGTCTGGTACTGCACGTCGATGCCCGCGTCCCCGGCGCGGAAGCTCCAGATGCGGAGCTGCGTCTTGTCCGGGTCGGAGGCCGACAGGTCGATCGACGTGCTCTCCAGCACATCCCCGTCGACCATCGGCAGGGCGAAGGCGTTGAGATCGTCCCCGAAGTGCACGAGCTGGATCGCCGCGCTGTTCCTCACCGGCCAGCGGATCGTGTCCACGGGCCCCTCGTCCACCAGGTCGGTGACGGGCGGGGTCAAGACGTGCGCCTCGCGCCATGTCTTCATGATCGCCGCGTCCGTATCAACGATCCCGGCGCCGGTGTAGTCATCCTCGCCCGCGGCTCCCAGGTCCTGACAGGTCGAGAGGACCGAGGCAAGAACGGTCGATCGCGGCAGCGCCGGGTCGACCGACCACGCCAGCGCCATCACGCCCGCGACCAGCGGGGAAGCGAAGCTCGTGCCGTCGTACGAGGAATAGCCGCCGTTCCGGGTGGTCGTGGAGATCGCCACGCCCGGGGCGACCAGGTCGATCGCCGCGCCGAAGTTGGACCAGGTCGGCCTGGCATCGTTCTTGTCGGTGGCGCCGACGATCACCACGTCGGGCCAGTCCACCGTCGCGCCCAGCACCGAGCCGTTGTTCCCCGACGCCCACACCAGGATCCCGCCGTGGTCCCGGACGTACGCGCCGGTCGTCTCCACGGACATCGCGTTCACGCCGGCGTAGCTGGCGTTGATCACCTTGGCGCCGTGGTCCACCGCCCAGCGGCAGCCGTTGAGCACGTTGCTCAATACCGCCGACCCGGTGGGATCGTTGCTCGCCCGCACGGGCATGAGTCGCACGTTCCACGAAACGCCCGTGACCCCGACGCCGTTGTTCCCGGCCGCGCCGACGCACCCGGCGACCGCCGAGCCGTGGCCGATGGTTGAAATGTCGGAGACATCGCCGCCGGCGGCCTGCGCGACCTTTGTCACCGCGTTGTACCCGCTGACCAGGCGGGAGGCCAGGTCCGGGTGCGTGAGGTCCACGCCCGAATCGACCACGCCCACCGTGATGCCGCCGCCCGTCCACGTGCTCCAGGCCAGCGGATCCTGCATCCGCGTGTGGTGCCACTGCGTCCCGAACATCGGGTCGTTGGGCACATCCTGGAGGAACACCTTCCAGTCGGGCTCGGCGTACTCGAACCGGCCGCCGGCCGCGAGGCTCATCGCAAACCGCCCGTCGTCGACCCCCACCGGCACGCGCACGATCCACTCGCCGGTCTCAGAAACAACCGACATCACCGCGGCGCCGGGGGGCAGAGCGCCCGGGAGCACGCCGGCCTTGGGCTTGGCGATCACCTGGCCCGAGAACTCACGAACCCCGGGCATCGGGCGCGGGGCCAGATCGACCGGGGCCGATAACAAGAGGGCCGCGCCCAGGGCACTGCCCGACGACAGCCCGGCCATGCCGGACACGAGCGGCAACGCCCAGCCACGCCGGGGGCGTGCGAGTCCCCAAAGGGCAGTCCTTCTCATTGTTACCATCCATTTCCCCAACGAGCCGAACACACAACCGGCGACTCTCTCAACGGCCTGTCTCACTCGGCACACTCCGGTTCTTGTGCCGTGCCGTGTTGACCCCGGTACGGACAGACTCGACGCTTAGTTCCTGCGACATCAGAACACTCGGGCCCGAACAACCAATTCGTTCCCTAACATCCCTTCTCAAACCGACGCACGAACGCGTCGAAATCTTCGATATCCACAAACCCGCTGCCGTCGAAATCCGCGGCCTGCGTGCCCGCCTGGAACAGCGTCACGAAGGCGTTGAAGTCATTCAGATCTACAAAGCCGCTCCCGTCGACGTCGGCTCGGCAGGGCGAGCCGTACACGTTGAGGGACCAGCTGACCCAGGTCGCCTGCTCGCCCGCGCGGCGATCGGCGATCTTGAGGGTCCAGGCCCCGCCGGCGGCCTCGTCCCAGTGGCGCCGCGACGTGAAGGTGTAATTAGACAGGTTGTCCTGCGCATCGGCGCGGGGCGCGGTCGCGAGGACCGACTGCGTGCCGCCCGGGGAGGTCAGCACGATCTCCAGGTCCCCGATGTTGGTCGTCAGGACGTTGACGCCGACCTCGACGGTCTCGACGTTGAGGTTGCCCGTGACCGTGATCGAGCGTGTCACGCCGGCGGCGCTGTTGTCGGGGATCTGCTGGTTGACCAGCTGCGGGCTGGCGACTTTCTGGAGTTCCGGCCGCACGTTGATCCACTGCTGCGCGGCGGTGATCGCGGCGCCCAGGTCGATCGCGCCCAGGCCGTAGTCGTAGTGGACCGGCCTGCCCGCGGCGTTGAGAGTCCATCCGCCGCCGGCGGGGTTGCACTGGCGCGCGGTGCTGATGAGCACGTGCTGCACGTCGCGCCACGAGAGGCTGGGATTGGCCTGGAGGATGCACGCGATCGCGCCCGCGGCCAGCGGCGCCGCGGCGCTGGTGCCCCCGAACGTGTCGGTGTAGTCGCCGGTCGAGAATCCCTGGACGCCCGAGTAATCGGTCGTGTAGATCGATCGCGCGTTGCCGCTGGTCTGGCAGACCATGAACATGCCCGAGCCCGACTCGTTGAACGTCGATCGCGTGTCCTGGTCCCCGATCCCGCCGATGGGCAGCACGTAGCGGCTCGAGGCGTACGGGTCGTAGTCGATGCGGTCGGCTGTGCCGCCGTTGCCCGCGGCCCACGTCAGGATCGTGCCCTTGCCGCCGCGGCCCGTGAGCACGGCGTTGCGCAGCGCCGTCAGCTCGACTGAGGTGATGTACGTGACCGTCCCGTCGTCGGCGGGCCCCCAGGAGTTGTTCTTCACCCAGTTGAGGTCGTTGCGGTACCCCAGGGCGTTGGCGTTCATCGTCGGGCTGCCGTAGATGAGCTTGGAGATCTTCGACCCCCACGCCACGCCCACGCCGCCCAGCCCGTTGTTGCCCGCCGCCCCGACGATGCCCGCGACGCTCGTGCCGTGGAAGGTCGCCGACCCTCCCGACTGGCTCGCCGTCGCGTTGTAGTTGGCCGCCAGGTCCGGGTGGGTGATCTCAAAGCCGCCCTCGACGATCCCGACGGTGACGCCCGCGCCGTTGAACCCCGCGAGCCACGCGGGCTCGGCGTTGATGTCGGCGATCGCGTTCAGCGTGTTGTTCAGGTGCCACTGCTGGGCGTACCCCGGATCGTTGACGATCGCCCGCAGCGTGCGCGGTGGTTCGATGTCCATGTACGCCTCGCGCACCCGCCCCGAGCCGGCGATCATCTCGCAGAGCGCTGCGGCCTGCGCGACACGCGGCGCCGCCAGCTTCCAGAAACCCGGCGCTCCGTCGACCGGCTCAAGGCTCAGCCCGCTCGCCGGACCACAGTCGACTCCGAGGGCGCCCGCCGTCACGCGGCGATCGCTGCCGATCACCACCGCGGCGTGCACGGTGTAACCGCGCTCGAGATGCTCCTTGCCGTCGCGTTGATGGAGCCGAACTCGCGCTGCCGATGAAGCAGCGCCGGCGGGATCGGCGATCAGGAACTCCTGCTCGCCGCCGAACGCCCGGAGCGTCACCCGGACCTCGTGACGCACCTCCGCGGGCTGCTGCGCCATGGCGGGCGAGGCGATCGCCGCACACCAGAACAGCAGCACTCGCCCCGCGGCCGGCAGGTATCGCCGGCGAGAGGCCGTACACCGCGGACACTGCATCGACTCTCTCCATTGGCCCCCAGGAACCGGGGACCGGCCGGTCCTCTTGGGATCGACCCAAACAGAATGCGCCAAGATGAACCCGACTTCATCTCAGAACGGAGAAGGATCGCAGAATGTCCGGTAAGAAACAAGTCCAATTGCTATGAGAAACACAGCGCCAACCCGATGGATGGGCGGGTGTCAGCGGAGTTTTTCATCCACTTTTGAGTGCAGTTCCTTGAGTTCCTCAGCTTTCTGCCTGGGCATCACCAGGGTTGCATCGGGCGTGTGGACGACGATCAGGTCGTCCACTCCCAGCAGGGCGATCGTGTGGCCCGGCGCTGCGCTGACGACCAGGTTGTTGCGGCCCTTGACCACGGTCGGCGGGGTCTGGCCGACGAGCCGGTTGCCGGCCTCGTCGGGGGTCACCGTTTCGCCGTAGCTGGGCCAACTCCCGACATCCAGCCACCGCAGGTCCATCTGCACGGTGCAGACGGAGAACTGGCGATCGCGGGACTTGGTGATCGGCTCCATGACGGCGTAGTCGACGCTGATCTTCCCCAGCGCGGGGTAGATCTCCGAGAGCGCCCGTTGCTGGTCGGGGGTGCCCCAGGCCTGCTGGAGCTTCATGATGCCGTCGTAGTTCTCCGGACGGTATTTGCGCAGCGCTTCGAGGAACGTCGAGGCCCTCCAGACGAACATGCCGCTGTTCCAGCCGAAGCCCCCGGATTCCACGTACGCCTGGGCTTTGGGCATGTCGGGCTTCTCAACGAAGCGCTCGACGTGGAAGGCCAGGTGCTGCCCGCCGGCCTGCGCGGCCTCGAGCCCGCGGATCGGGGTGCCGCGCTCGACGTACCCGAACCCGGTCGCGGGGTAGGTCGGCTTGATCGAGAAGGTCACCAGCCGCCGCGGATCCTGCTCCACGAGTTGGAAACCCAGGTCCATGCGCTCCCGGAAGACTTCCAACGGCTCGATGATGTGATCGGCGGTCAGGACGGCGAAGACCGCGTCGGGATCGGACTTGGCGAGCACCGCCGCGGCGAACGCGACGGCATTAACCGTGTCGCGGCCGGCGGGCTCCCCGAGGATGCGCGCGTTGCCCTCGGTCCCGGCGAACCCGGGGATATCCCGCTGGATCGCCGCGCGGTAGGCCTCGGAGGTGCAGATATAGCGGTGCGCGGGCGCGATGAGCCCCTCGAGCCGGCGTTCGGCCAGTTCCAGCAGCGAGATCTGCGGAGCGCCGGCGCCCCCGCCGGGAGCGGGTATGAACTTGATGAGCTGCTTGGGGAGGCCCTTGCGGCTCATGGGCCACAGGCGAGTGCCCGCGCCGCCGGCCATGATCATCGCGTAACGCATGGTCCGAGGATATCGGCGAGCCGGAGCCCGCGGGTGACTCCACGCCTCAATCCCGCGAGCGAAGGTGCTTATCCGGAACGGTGTGCGGTCGCGTCGGCGGGCCTGACCATCTCGCAGACCTGCGCCAGGGCCTCGATGGTCCGGCGAGCGTCGGGAACACCGACAAACGGGCCGAAGCTGAGTCTCATGGCGCCGGCGCCGGCTGTGTGGCACAGGGGGCCGCCGGGCGCTGTGCCCAGCGCCGCGTGTGCTCGCGGGGCGCAGTGGATGCCCGGCCGGGCGAGGATGTCGAACTTCTCCTCGAGCAGTTGGGCGAGCCGCTGGGGCGGGCAGTGGCGGTGGATGAGGGAGAAGATCGCGGTTCGGCGATCCGGCTCGGAGCAGCCCAGCAGGAGCAGGTCCTCGAAGGGTCCCGGGCCGCCGCTGTCCGGATCGTCGGAGGCCCTTGCGCCCCCGGATCGGAGCCCCTCGAGCACGGCGACCACCAGCGCTAGCTCGTGTTCCCGGATGCTCGGGGCGCCTCTGGCCAGCAGCCACTCGACGGCGACCAGCAGGCCGGCGATCCCGACGGCGTTGTGGGAGCCGGGCTCGTACTTGTCGGGGAGGAACTCGGGGTGGGTGTCCCGTTCGGAGGCGGTGCCGGTGCCTCCCTGGCGCACGGCGTCGATCACGCGTTCTACGCCGGGGCGGATGTACAGCGCACCGGTTCCCAGGGGGCCCAGGAGCCCCTTGTGCCCGGGCATCGCCAGCAGATCGGCGCCGCACTGGATCGCATCGACGGGGATGTGACCCAGGGACTGCGCGGCATCCAGCAGGAACAGCACACCCCGGTCCCTGCAGAGCCGGCCGACCTGACCGGCGGGCTGGATCGTGCCCGTGACGTTGCTGACGTGGTTGATCGCCACCATGAGCGTTTCGGGCCGGATCGCCGACCCGATCTGGTCCGGATCGAGCAGCCCGCTGCCCGTGGATGCCGGGATGCAGGTCCACTCGACCCCCTCCTCGGCCAGGGCGTTGAGCGGCCGGAGGACCGAGTTGTGGTCGAACTGGGTCGTGATCAGGTGGATGGGACGCCCGGGGCTCGTGCGCCGGCGGTGCCGCACCGCGCCCCGGATCGCCAGGTTCAAGGCGTCGGTGGTGTTGAGCGTGAAGACGACGTGGTCGGGGGATTCCCCGCCGATCCATCGGCAAAGCTGTTCACGGCACCGACGGATGATCCGGCCGCCCTCGCGGGACTCGGCGTAGCTGGCCCTTCCCGGGGTGGCGCCGATGTCCCGGCCGTACGCGAGCATCGCCTCGTAGACGCCCGGCGGCTTGGGGAAGCTGGTCGCCGCGTTGTCGAGATAGAGCCTGCCGGTGTTCATCGGGCAACTGTAGAAACCGGGGGCCGGTTGTCCGGCGCCGCGGAGGATTCCGCTCGCGGCTGGTCGGTGCCGGCCGGCGCCGGGGTCTGTGCGGTCCGGCCCGCCGTGCCGGTCGTGCCGGTCGTGCCGGCGGGGAGCACGATCATGAAGTCCGTTCCCTTTCCCACCTCGGTGAAAACCTCGATCCGGCCGCCGTGGGCTTCGATCAGCCGCCGCGTGGTGGGCAGCCCCAGCCCCGTGCCGCCGGACTTGGTCGTGAAGTAGGGCTGGAAGATGCGGGCCAGGGCCTCGGCGGGGATCCCGGGCCCCGTATCGATGACGTGCACGTTCACGGTGGGGCGGCCGTCTTGGTCCTTGCCCGGATGGGTGCGCAGGATGAGCTCCCGGGGGGCCGCGCCGGAGGCGGGGGCCTCCGGGCCTCCGGGTGCGGGCGAGCCGCCGGGGCACATCGCCTGGACCGCGTTGAGCAAGAGGTTGAGCACCGCCTGCTTGACGAGCGGGACATCAACCTCGGCGAGCAGCGGCCCGGGAAACGGGTCGGTCCGGAGCCGGACGCCGTGGTGCTCGGCCTGGGGGAGGTAGAAGTCGACGAGTTCATCGACCATGACGTTCAGGTCGGCCGGCGCGGGCTGGAGGCGCAGTTCTCCGGCGTACTGAAGGAAGTCGGTGAGGATCCCCTTGAGGCGTTCGACCTCGCGGCGCAGGGACGAGATCCGGCGGGTGAGTCTCCCGCGCGGCTCATCCTCGAGCCCGGACTCCTCGACGCCCTCGGCCAGCAACTGGGCGTTGAGACTGATGGTCGAGAGCGGGTTCTTGATCTCGTGGGCCAGGCCGCTGGTCATGGCGCCCAGGTCGGCGAGCCTTTCGGCGTCCCGGGCCCGGCGTTCGGCGGCGCGGACGCGGCGGATGATGCGGCGGATCGTCCACCGGGCGATCAGCCCGGCGGCGATGCCGCCGGCGGCCGCACCCAGGAAGAAGACAAGTGCATCGTCCATCGGTGGATTGAAGGCAACCGGAGGATCGCGGGCCCATCCGCGGGCCGATGGGAGCTTGAGATTGCCGCGGGAGTGTCGTGTTGGACCGCGCGGGGGCGCGGGAGTCCGGTCAGCGGCGCGGCGAGCGGGTGTAGCCGCGGCGCGGCATGACGGTCACCTCAACGGCCTCGATGCGCGTGACCTTGGTCGCCTTCCAACCCTTGTCGGATTTGAGCGCATCGTACGTGACCTTGGAGCCGTCCTTGAGCACCTTGTAGCCATCACCATCGATTACCGAGTAGTGAACAAAGATGTCCTGACCTTCGGGTCCGACGATGAAGCCGAACCCCTTGCGTGGGTCGAACCACTTGACGACACCCTCCGTGGCCTGGAGTTGCTGTGGCGTCTGATCGTTCATGTGCCCGGTCCTTTACGAAAAGGAAAACCCCACACCCGGTCCCTCGACAGTTCAACGTCGATTCCGGGCTGCCAGGCACCGTTGCTCGCTGAAAGGCACATCGCCTTCCAGCCAACGCATCGGCGATCTCTCTTCCCTCCGTTACAGACCCGCGCTCTCCCAGCGCGAGAGCCCGCAGCCAAAGCACTCCACGGCGGTTGGGATTTCCCGGCCCCTCTCGCCGGCCCGGGCAGAGAGAACCCCTGCCCAAGCCGTACCAATGTACCACGGGTAGCCCGCAGGTCAACGGGCGTTGTGGATAGTCGTTGCTACCTGTGGTGTGTACGAGGTTCCATGTAGCACACCCGCCCGCGATGATCGCGGGCGGGCTTAAGATCATATGGGATCTTGGCTTGCGTACGCTGGTCAGGCGCTTGCAACGGGCTTCTTGGAATCCTCGGGGGCCTTCTTGTCCTCGGCCATCGCCGCCTTGCGGCTGAGCTTGATCCGGCCCTGGTCGTCGATCAGGATGACCTTGACCTTTACCACGTCGCCGATCCGGACAACATCGCCAACGGCCTTGACGTAGCCATCCGCCAGTTCGGAGATGTGGCACATGCCGTCGGTGCCGGGGGCCAGCTCGACGAACGCGCCGAAGTCCTTGACGCTGACGACCTTACCGGTGTAGATGGTCCCGACCTTGATCTCCGCGCAGAGGGCCTCGATCTCCTGCTGGGCGCCCTGGAGCGATTCGCCGTTGGAGGCCGCGAGCATGACCTTGCCGTCGTCCTCGACGTCGATGGTGACGCCCCACTTGTCCTGGAGGCCGCGGATCATCTTGCCGCCGGGGCCGATGAGCTTGCCGATCTTCTCCGGGTCGATCTGGATGGTGACCAGGCGCGGGGCCAGGGGGGAGATCTCCGGCCTGGGCGCGGCGATGATCTTCTCCATCGTGTCGATGATCTCCAGCCTGCCCTCGCGGGCCTGGGCGAAGATCCGCACGATCTGCTCGAGAACCAGGCCGCGGGCCTTGAGGTCGAGCTGGATGCCGGTGATCCCCTCGCGGGTGCCGGAGACCTTGAAGTCCATGTCGCCGAAAAAATCCTCCTCGCCGATGATGTCGGTGACGAAGATCTCGTTCTGGTCGTTATCGTCGCTGAAGCGGCCGACGGAGATGCCGGCGACCGTGGCGCGGATGGGCACGCCGGCGTCCATGAGGGCCAGGCAGCCGCCGCAGACCGAGGCCATCGAGGATGAGCCGTTGGACTCGGTGATGTCGCTGACGACGCGGACGGTGTAGGGGAAGACATCGGGGCTGGGGAGCACGCCCAGCAGGGATCGCTCGGCCAGGGCGCCGTGGCCGATCTCGCGGCGGCCGGGGGCGCCGATGCGCTTGACCTCGCCGGTGGAGAAGGGCGGGAAGTTGTAGTGCAGCAGGAACTTCTTGCTGTACTCGGGGATCAGGCCGTCGACGATCTGCTCGTCCTTGCCGGTGCCCAGGGTGACGGAGACCAGGCTCTGGGTCTCGCCGCGCTGGAAGAAGGCCGAGCCGTGCGTGCGGGCAAAGACGCCCACAGCGCCGGTGATCTTGCGGATCTCCCGGGGCCCCCTGCCGTCGGCGCGGGTCTTGGACTCGACGATGAGCCGGCGGGTGACCTTCTCCTCAAGCCGGCGCAGGGCCTCCTTGGCGTGGCCGCGGGCCTTGACGCTGCGGGCGTAGTCCCCATATGTGCCGTTCTCGTTGAGCACGAAGTGTGTGTCGAGGATCTTCTTCTTGAGGGCGTCCACCGCGTCGTTGCGGGCCTGCTTGCCGGGGATCTTGCGGGCCTCGGTCATCTCGGCCTCGGCGAGCTTCTTGACCTTCTCGACGACTTCCGGTGCCGGGAGCGCCAGCTCCCCGATGACCTTGGGCTTGCCGGCGCGGGAGGCCAATTCGTCGATGAGCGAGAGGATCTCTTTGATGTTGTTGAACCCGAACTCGATCGCGCCCAGCACGCCCTGCTCGTCGACCTCGGCGGCGCCGACCTCGATCATGTTCATGCCGTCCTTGTGGCCCGAGAGGACCAGGTCAAGGTCGGAGTAGTCCAGCTGCGAGATCGTGGGGTTGACCACGTACTGCGGGCCGGCGTCGGTGTGGATGCGACCGACGCGGACGGTGGCGATCGGCCCCTCGAAGGGGATTTCCGAGAGGGCCAGGGCGGCGGAGGCGGCGGTGCCGGCGAGCACGTCGCTGTCGTTCTCGCCGTCGTGGCTCATGACGAAGACCTGGACCTGGACCTCGTCGATGTAGCCGTCGGGGAAGAGCGGACGGATCGGCCGGTCGATCATCCGCATGGTGAGGATTTCCTTCTCGTTCGGCGGGCCTTCGCGCTTGCGGAAGCCTCCGGGGAACTTGCCGGCCGCGGAGGTCTTCTCGCGGTAGTCGACGGTGAGCGGGAAGAAATCGATCCCCTCGCGTGGCGCGGCCCGCAGGGCGGTCGCCAGCACGGTGGTGCCGCCGTAGGTGGCGATCACGGCCGCGCCGGCCTGGCGTGCCACGGTGCCGGTCTCGAGAACGAGCGTGCGGCCACCGATCTCGCGTTCCACTCGGTGAACGTGGGGGAGGGAAGAGACGAAGCTTGACATGGACTACCTCTTTGGACCAATGGCACGCGCGGAGGCCGCGGGGGAATGAGAAGAACCCCAACGGTCCGCCGGGCTTGCCGAGTTGTGGCCCCGGCTCCCCGCCGCACGTGAGAGGCAGAAGGCGTGACGCAGGCGATCCTCGGACCGGCGGTCGCGCCGGGGTCGACTGCGGCTCGCCCACTGCCACTCGGGGCGGAACACTTTAAGAGCCGGGAAAGAAAGCGGCCCGCCGCCATGTGTGGCGGCGGGCCGTGGGGTGCGTCACTTGCGCAGGCCCAGACGCCCGATGAGCGTCTGGTATCGCTGTGGATCGGTCCTGGCCAGGTAGCGCAGGAGCCGGTTGCGCTTGCCGACGAGCATGATCAGCCCGCGGCGGCTGTGGAAGTCATGGTCGTGGAGCTTGAGATGCTCGGACACCTCCTGGATGCGGGACGACAGAAGCGCGATCTGCACTTCGGGCGACCCCGTGTCCTTGGGGTGCGTGGCGTAGTTCTTGACGATCTCGGCGCGTTGCTCGGTCAGGACAGCCATCGTGAAGTCCGTATTGTGTTCGGGCCCGTGGTGTAAGTACAGATGTGGACTCTAGCCTTCCCGGCCCTCCCGATCAAACCGCGCACGCCCGGCACCGGCTCGGCGATGCCCTGCTTCACGTCTCGGCGACCACCTCCTGGGGGGCGACAAGGAAGAACCGGCCGACTTTCACCTCAACCAACTGCCCGTCCTGACGCAACATCTGGTAGCTGCCTTCCATAGTACCCCAAGGCTTAGTAAGCGGGCAGTGGCTGTGATACGTGAAGCTCTCCCCGGGTTCTAATTCGGGCTGCTGACCGACAACCCCATCCCCCACCACTTCGTCGCACCTTCCGGCCGCGTCGACGATCACCCATTGGCGGGACATGAGCTTGACCCACGCCTCCCCGTCGTTTCGGATGGTGACACGGTAGCCGAACACGAACCGGCGATCGTCGGGGTCGGAGTGCTCGGGGAGGTACGCCGGCTCGACCCGCACGAAGATGCCGTCGGTCACGACTTCTGAGCAGTGAGGCTTCCCCATGATGATCTTCCTTACTCTCGCACGGCCCTTAATTATTATCTGCATCCCGAGCCCCGGATGCCAGAGGAATCTGCCGTCCCTTCCAGCCCGGGGCAGCGGATTCCGGGCCGCGAGCCGGCCCGCCGGCCAGTGAATCAGGCCCCGGAGCGATCCCCGCGGTACAGGTGATGCTCCTGGATGTACCTCGCCACGCGCGGATCCAGGTCGGTGCACGCCGGCGAACCGGGGCCCAGCCCACCCTCCAGCCGCGCACGAATATCGGTTGCCCGCTCGGGCATGATCTCCACCGCCGCGAGCCGCGAAGCCCACTCCCGCGATTGTGCCTGGCTCCACGCGCCCGTATCCCGCAGCGCCCGTTCAAGCTGGGCCGCCGTGGTGATCGGCTCGCGGGGGAGCACGATCGGCTCGGCCTGCGCGAGGACCTGCTCGAACGACTTCCATCGGTGGAACATCGCCGCCTGATCGGTCCCGATCACGAACCACAACTTCCGTTGCTCGCCGACGCTCTCCCGCAGCCTCCGCAGTGTGTCGATCCAGTAGCCGGGTGCGGGGTTCGCGGCCGAGGGCTCGGTGCGACCCCGAAGTTGCGCTTCGGTACGGTCGATCTCATCGGTCCAGATCGCCGAGCCCGGCAGGTCCGCGATCGCCAGCCGCAGCATCTCCAGCCGATCGCTCGCCGGAGCGCCCGCCGGTGTTCCGACCTTGAAGGGTGACGCGGCGGCGGGGACATACATCAGCACGGCATCGGAGAGGCCCATCGCCCGGCGAGCAAGTTCCGGCAGCCGCGCGTGCGCGCGGTGGGGCGGATCGAACGTGCCTCCCACGAGGATCAGGTCCCGGCCGGCAGCCTCGACGGGAATGGGGGTGATGGGGGTGATGGGGGGTTGCAACCGCGGTTCGCTACGGGATCGGTGTGATCTTAAGTCACACCGGTACCGCCCGCATCAGCGCGACCCGCCCGACGACGGACCGATGAACGCTTCGAACCTCGCCGGCTCGGCGGTTGCTCGCCACTCGATTCCGCCCGCGATCGCCGTGGGCCGGATCCCGAACTGCAGCGCCCCGCCATCACGGGACACATGGGTATATGAACATGCTCTTCGCACCACGTCTTCTCCGGCGCTGCGGATCGCCGGCGGACCGCGGAGTTCCCGGATGCACAGCGAATCGACCTGGCTCCACTCGAAGAAGTCTTCGAGTTGCAGGCCGACATCCCGCTGCGCCGGGTCTAAACCGGCGGCACAGATGCCGACCCGCAACCGCGATCGCCGGTGGAAGTGACCCCGATGGGATTCGAACCCATGTCACCACCGTGAAAGGGTGGTGTCCTGGACCAGGCTAGACGACGGGGCCGACCAAGCCGTCAATCTTAGCCCCCCATCACCACCGCGATCGCCCCCGGCAACCCCCGCGAATACCCTTAGCCCCCATGTCACTCATCTGCACCGGCACCATCGGCATCGACACCGTCTACGCACCCACCGGGCACGCCGAGCGCGTGCTGGGCGGCTCGTGCACCTACTTCTGCGCGGCCGCGTCCTTCTTCAGCCCGGTCCGCCTGGTTGCCGCCGTCGGCGATGACTTCCCGCAGGCCTTCCGGGATGTCCTGGGCTCGTTCCCCAACGTCGACCTGCGCGGCCTGGAGACCCGCAAGGGCTCCAAGACCTTCGCCTGGGGCGGCAAGTACCTCCAGAACATGAACAGCCGCGAGACGCTCTTCACCGAGCTGGGCGTGGTCGCCGAGGAGCCTCCCCGCGTCCCCGAGGTGTTCGCCGACAGCAGCTTCGTCTTCCTGGCCAACTCACACCCCGGCGTGCAGATGAACCTGCTCTCGCAGATCCGCGGGACCCCCACCAAGCCGCTGGTGGTCGCCGACACCATGGACCTGTGGATCAACATCGCCAAGGACCAGCTGCTCGTGCTCATGCGCAGGGTCGACGGCGTCGTCCTCAACTACGACGAGGCCGAGCTGCTCACCGGGAAATCCAACACCGTCTCGGCGGCTCGCCACATCCTCGAGATGGGCCCGCGCTTTGTTGTTGTGAAGAAGGGCGAGCACGGGGCCCTGCTGGCCCACCGCGACGGGATTGCCGCGCTGCCCGCGTACCCCGCCGAGAATGTCGTCGACCCCACCGGCGCGGGCGACAGCTTGGCGGGCGGCATGATGGGCTGGATCGCCGGCGCCGGCACCAAGGATGCCGGGAGCTTCGACACGATCCGCCGCTCGCTGGTCGCCGGAACCGTGGTCGCCAGCTTCAACATCGAGTCCTTCAGCCTCGACCGGCTCAAGTCGCTCACGCGCCCGGAACTGGATGCCCGCATCAAGCAGTACGCCGACATGGTCCGCGTGTAGTCGGGCACGGGGCAACCCGTGCCTCACGGCTACGGCCGCCCCACGCGCGGCCCCGGGCTCGCACATGAATCCGCGCCGCCAGAACTCCATCAACAAGCGACACGTATCTTGAGAGGCAGGACCGGAGAGCCCTTCCCGTGTCACGCATTCCCAAGGCCCTGGGGTGGTTGATCGCGACGTTCATCGCCGCTTCGGCCTACTTCTGGATCGAAGAGGAGTTCGTCCGCTGGGGGTCGTGGCAACTGACACTGCTGCACACCCTCGGCGGGCTCATTTCGGCCCTGCTCGCCGCCTGCGGGTGCGTCCTGATCGGCGCTGGCTGGCCCGTTCGCAGCGGCAGCGGCCAGCACTGCGCCGCCTGCGGTCACGCCTGGGTCCCCGAGGACCACATCCTCTTCAACCACTGTCAGGAGTGCGGCGCCCCTTGGCGATGGTTCGATGGACGCGTGGTTGGGGAGGTCCGCAAGAACCCGGGCATGCTCGCGACCGGCGCGGTGCTGCTGGCGCTCCCGCTGGCCGCGGTGCTCGCCGAGTCGCTCGACCTTGCGCTCTGGACACCCGCCCGGCCCCGCTGGGCGATGCTCAAGAGCGTGCAGACCGCCCGCCCCAGTGATGCGGTCGACGACTGGCGGGCGATCCGCTACCAGGCCCGAGGGGATCCCGCGGCCGAACGAGAACTTGCCCTGGCGATCATCGAGCGCCGCGCCGCCCACCGCGCCATGCCCCCGGAGTTCACCAACTGGATGCACACCCGCGTCCAGACCGGCTCGCTCCCGGCCTCGGTCGCCGACCGCTGGTTCAACGAGATGTTCGAGATGCGCGTCGAAGCGCCGGCGATCATCGAGGCCGGCAAGAGCTTCAACGTAATCGCCGTCGGCAGGCTCACGGGCGGGTGGGAGGGTGTCGCGGATGTCCCGGAAGTCTGGGTCGGCGGCATGCGCATCGGCGAGGACCCGCGCCAGCAGATGCGCGGGCGTTTTGCGATCCCCGAGGATGAACTCCACGGCTGGCGGACACTCGCCTCCGGCCAGGTCGAGGCGCCGACGAAGCCCGGGCCGCTGACACTGACGTTCCGGGCCTGGCTGATCATCGGCCCGCCCACGATGCGGACCGAGTTCGGGCCCGACGACGCCCCGATCGCTCCGGGCTCGCAGATCTGCCGGGAATTCCGCTGGTCCAGGACGCTGGAAGTCCTTCCTCCCCCGCCGCCGGGCGAGCAGTTGACCTCCCGGTAGCGGGCGGGTCCTGATCGGGAATGCGGCCCGGGCGCGCTCTACACTCACGCCCCTATGGCAATCGTCGTCTTTCAGCACGGTGAGGATGTCGGCCCCGGCCGATTCGGCGTGACACTCCGGGACCACGGCTTCAAACTCGACATCCGCCGCGTCGATGTCCCCTCCGCCTCCGGAGGCTCCCCCGTCCCCAGAGACTATGACAACGTCGACGGTGTTCTGAGCCTCGGCGGACCCCAGAACATCGGTGAGCCCCACCCCTGGCTCCCCGAAGAAATGGCATTCCTCAAAGGCGCCCACGATCGCCAGCTCCCGGTCATCGGCATCTGTCTCGGCTCCCAGATGATCGCCGAGGCCCTCGGCGGCAAGGTCGGCCCCATGGAATCTCCCGAAGTCGGATTCCACACCGTCTCGCTCAACCCCACGGGCCAGATCGACCCCCTCATGGCCGGGATCGCCTGGAACTCCCCGCAGTTCTGCTCCCACGGCTTTGAGGTCAAGCAACTCCCCGCCGGCGCCACGCTGCTGGGAGGCTCCCGCGCGTGCAAGGTCCAGGTCTACCGCGTCGGCCTGCGCACCATCGGGTTCCAGTACCACCCCGAGTGCGACCGCGACTCCATCGAGCGCATCTGCACCGGCTGCACTCTCATGCCCAAGGCCAACCTCACGATGTCCGACCTGGCCGCGCAGGCCAACAAGCACTACGAGATGTTCGCCCGGCTCGCCGATCGCCTGTGCATCAACCTGGTGACGTACCTCTTCCCGCTCGCCACGCGGCAGAGCCGCTGAGCGTGCCCACGCGCTTCTCCATCAAGGTCCCCGGCGACTACGAGCTGGCCCGCGATGTCTGCTCGTACGGCTATTTCCTCCTCTTCCCCAACAATTGGGATCCCGCCGACCGCGCCCTGACCCGCATCCTCGATCTCGAGGATGGCCACACGACCCTGCGCATCACCCAGCCCGGCAAGGCCGGCTCCCCGCTGCGGATCGAATCCAGCCGCACGCTCTCGCCCGCCGACCGCTCGCTCGCCAGCGCTCAGATCTCCCGCATGCTGCGCCTCGATGAAGATCAGTCGCACGCCGAGCGCTTCCACTCCCTCGACCCGCGCTTTGCCAGGTCCGGCCGCTTCCGGCTCTTCCGCTCCCCCACCCTCTTCGAAGATGTCATCAAGACCGTCACCAGCTGCAACGTCACCTGGACGAGCACGATCCTGATGAACCGCCGGCTCTGTGAGAACTTCGGCCGCGGCGGCGCCTTCCCCACACCCGCCAAGCTCGCACGCACGGCCCCCGCGCTCCTGCGCGGGAGATGCTCGGTCGGCTACCGCGATCAACGCATCATCGACCTGGCCAAGCTCTTTGCCAAGGGTCCTACGCGATCTCGTAGCACAGCGCGGGGGGCTATCCCGCCTGTGACCGCGTCCTCTACCTCCATCCCCCCCACCATCCGCGGCAAGGGCGGCAGCGCCCAACTGCTCGCCCTCGATCCCGCATGGTTCGAAGACCCCGCCACACCCGACGATGCGATCCACGAAGCCCTGCTCCTGCTCCCGGGCATCGGCCCCTACGCCGCGGCGAACATCATGCAGCTGCTGGGCCGCTACTCGCGGCTCCCCCTCGACACCGAGAGCGTCCGCCACGGCAAGGCGGTCCTGGGGTTCAACGGCTCTTCCGCACAGATCATGAAGCGCGTGCACCGGCACTTTGCGCCCATGAAAGACCAGGCCTTCCGCAGCTACTGGTTCGAGATCTGGACCTTCTACGAATCCAAGCACGGCCCCGCGTGGACGTGGCAACGCGACTCGACCGGCAAGATGTTCACGGCCGCGCAGCTGAGCAAGTGACCATCTACCCCACCTCTTGGCACGGTGTGGGGGCATTCCGCCTGTGATCTGCCGCCTTTGTGCTCTCGAGCCGCCACACACCGGGCGCTCACCGCGCCGCATCCATCTGCGATATCGTTGAGCATGACCATCGCACCGCACTCGCCCACGATGCGTTCATCCCGCCGCGCTCATGCGATCATCCTGCTCGCCGCATCTCTCCTGCTCGCCATCCCCGCCTGTCACTCACAAGACAAATCCAAGAGCGACAAGCCGCCCACCCCGCGCTCCGGCAACCCCATCTTCCCCGGCTGGTACGCCGACCCCGAGGCCGCGATCTTCGGCGACCTGTACTGGGTCTACCCCACCTACTCCGCGCCCTACGACGACCAGCTCCACTTCGATGCCTTCTCCTCACCCGACCTAGTCACCTGGACCAAACACGAGAACATCCTCGTTTCTGCGGCGATCCCCTGGGCTCGCCGCGCCATGTGGGCCCCGGCGATCACCCGCAAGGATGGCCACTACTTCTTCTTCTTCGCCGCCAACGACATCCAGAATGACAACGAGACCGGCGGCATCGGCGTGGCGATCAACCGATCGACCAGTTCATCTTCCACGACACGGATGCTCGCTGGGGCGGGGGGGGTCCCAGCGGTGGCAGCGCACCCGCACACGGTGGAGATGTGTGGTACATCCTCTACGGCGGCTGGAAGCACTGCAACATCGCCCGCCTCAGCGCCGATTTCCGCTCGGTCGAGAAGTTCCCCGACGGCGAGCAGTTCAAGGAGATCACACCCGACGGCTACGTCGAGGGCCCGCTCATGTTCCGCCGCGGCGGCAAGTACTACTTCATGTGGTCCGAGGGCGGATGGACCGGCCCCAACTATTCGGTCGCCTACGCGATCGCCGACTCCCCCACCGGCCCCTTCCACCGCATCGGCAAGATCCTCCAGCAGGACCCCAAGATCGCCACCGGCGCCGGCCACAACGGCATCATCAACATCCCCGGCACCGATGAGTACTACATCGTCTACCACCGCCGTCCGCTCGGAGAGACCGATGGCAATCACCGCGTGGTGTGCATCGATCGCATGGAGTTCGATGAGCGGGGGATGATCAGGCCGGTGAAAATCACTTTTGAAGGGGTGGCGGCCCGGACAGCAGGTAGATAGTTAGGGCTCAAGAGCGGCATCGAGATGTGTTTCTACAAGCTTCTACACATTGAGTTTACTTGTGATCATGTAATCCCATAAAGGCGTTTGAACCATGACGCGAATGCCGCTGCTTCTGTGCTGTGCGACTTGAAGTACTCGCGATAGATCGCTTGACCATATGGGGGCCCAGGCTCCTCCTGCCATGCCAACCAGCAGTGAAGATTCGCTTTCTTGCGATCCTTTGGATCCGAGTACTTGGCACCATGGCTGAGCGCGTCACCGCTGCACTTCTCTGCAAAAGCGTATAACTTGTCGTTGGGAGGTAGAAGTGTCTTTAAGAAGTCCTCGAGGTCGCCACTGTGCATCTGATTGTCGGGCATCAGCCAAACGCCCACCCGAAACTTCTCGACTGTGGATTCCTCAATGTACCCGTTTGCGGGCGGATGTGTCGGCGGGTTTAGTCCGACAGCTCTTAGGTGCTTTTCGACTGCCGCCCATCGCCCACTGGAGGAGGTGTCGATATCCAGAACAAACCCAACCGCGCGATCCGTACCCTTCGCGGCTTTTACTTCGTCTTCAATGGCGTCGAGAACCCCAACGTCGTTCTTACAGTTCTTGATCTCAACCGGCTCCGCACCTTTCTCCCATTTAACTCCATGTTTCATCATTAGATTTATTGCGACAAAGCCATCATGAAGGCTTTCAACACAGAGCACGGGCCTGGCTCCACCAGAGGCCATCAGCGAATTTCCACTCTATTGTCGATAACACCCGGTAGTCGCTGACCACTGAAAAGTACACTCTGCTTTAGCGATCGCTCAATCTTGTGGACTGCGATTTCTTTTGCCATGTCGGGATGCATACGACAAAGTTCTCCAAGTCCTTCAATGCAGTCCCAACTATGAGTGGTGGCAAACACCTGGATATTCGCCTTTTTCGCAGTCTCGACAACGAGCCTCCACATATCTATCATCGCCGAATAGTGTAGGCCCGTATCGATCTCGTCTACAAACAAAAAGCCCTCTTCGGTGGTTGCCAGCGACATAGACAAGGAAAGCAGGCGTCGCATTCCCTCACCCATACTTCCGAGCGGAATCGGCCGATCCTGTCCTCGGAGATGGACTTTTGGACCTGCCCGACTTCCAACCACATAACCGAGAGCGGTCATGCCAGAAACCATGAAAAATCGCTCGACGTCCGGCTCGAGAATCTTCAACGCATTCAGTACTTCTTCTGTCTTGGCCGCTTCCTGAACTTCATCCCACAGGCTGACCAATACGACAGATTCAAGATGCTCCGTTGCAACAAATCGGATTGGCGGGCCGTCGCCGCGACGTCCAACTGGTATGCGGCGCCACGGACGAGGGTCGTCGAGATCAACTCCTCCATCACGGGTCAGCGGAAAGCCACGCCTATCCTTGCTGGCTCGCTTTGTCCCGCTGATCTTCACGCTGAATCGGGGAGTACCGCTTCTCACGGGCGCTTCGCTGTCTTTGTCACCCTCTGCTTCAGTGATGATCGCCACTTTGATCGGCGCATAACCATTATTACCTGCCACTGAAAAGGAGGCTTCGGGGCTGGTGTTGTGGCCATAAAAAAAGTGCCCTATCTCGATCAGCGAAGACCGGTCGGGGGGCCGCATGATGATCTCACCACGCCGATGGGCAGCGGCGGATAGGGCATCTGGATCGCCTCCGGAAACTAGGAAGTGGGCACCCTCCAAGATGGCCGACTTCCCGCTGTTGTTTTTCCCGACCAACAAGTTGACGCGCGATAGCCCTTCCATTTCGAAGGACTGAAAGCGGCGGTAGTTCTGGAGTTCAAGTCGCGTGAGCATTTGGCATCCGAAATCTGGGTGCCCTTTGGGCAGCGCTAGGCTAGTGTATCGCGCGTGCGGCTGCCACAGGGGCTATTTCCAACCTTCCGGGTCGGTCGAGCGGCCGCTTAGGTCTTTTGATCTCGTGGTACGCATTTCTCCCTACCGGAGCACCTTCTCCATCTGCCGCTTCTCCTCCGCAGTCGCCCCCTCCACCGGCACGCTCGCCAAGAGCCCGTCCACGATCGCATCCGTCGTCACCTGGTCCGCCTCGGCGTTGAAGTTCAGGAGCATCCGGTGCCGCAACACCGGCTTGGCGATCGCACGTACATGCTCGGGCGT
>JBGAOZ010000035.1:20840-30867 GCA_044221545.1 Phycisphaerales bacterium | reverse complement strand
ATCAGGTACCACCAGCGCAACATCCAAGACTCCGCGGCGTCGCACGCCAAAAGGAGAAAGGAGCGACTCCGCGCCGCCGGAGTCGCTCCTGAATTACTCAAAACCTGCGATCAGAAAGTGGCGTTGTAAAGTCAGCACCCCAGCTCGAAGGCGCGGATGAACGCGTCGTAGTCCTCGGTGTCGACAAAGCCGGTGCCGTCGAAGTCGGCCTCGTCCTGGCCTGCCTCGAAGGCCATGACGAAGCTGGTGAAGTCCTCGATGTCGACGAAGCCGGAATTGTCGACGTCGGCGGTGCGGGTGTACTTCACGGTGAAGGTGGTGGTGGAGTCGGGGGCGGCGTTGAGGGGCGAGGCGGCGATATAGACACGTCCCAGGGCGCCGTCGCAGGAGTAGGGCCAGTCGACGCCCTCGCGCTGGACCGAGAGGATGCACCGGCCCGCGGGGATGCGCACGACGGTGGCGAGCGAGCAGTTGGTGGCGCTGCGGTTGGTCGCGGTGTGGCTGACGGTGTTGAGCTGGGTGTCGTCGACGGCCAGGTCGATGCGGTGCGTGGTGCCGCTGGGCGTGTGGCGGATCGAGAGGCCCTTGAAGGTCATGGTCTCCCAGGCGCTGGGGAGCTTGGGCTCGACGCGGAAGGTCTGGTTGGGGGCGTCGGGCGTGAAGTCCAGGAAGGCCAGCACGGCGTCGACGAAGGTGGACATCGACTCCCAGGCGTTGGGCCAGGCGGCCTGGAGCTTGAAGTCCTGCTGGCCGGGGTACAGCAGCGAGGCGCCCGGGCCGGCGCCGTAGGCGATCTGCTCGGCGCCCAGGCCGGCGGGGCCCAGGCGCGAGAGGCACAGGTCGGTGCGGAGCTTGTGGTTGTCGATGTCGGCGTTGCCGGGCGTGAAGTCGGCGCGGGTCGCGTAGAACAGGCCGTACCACATGGTGGAGAGGAACCAGGGCCCGCCGTTCCAGTAGGTGTCGGACCAGTAGCGGTTGACGGTGTCCTGGTGCTCGGCGGCGAAGTTCACGAGGGGGTGGTTGTTGCCGAAGGCGTCGGTGGCGACCCCGTTCATGCGGTCGACGAGCCTGGCGGCGCGGGCGTCGGTGGGGTCGTAGATCCCGAAGGGGTACGAGACGCCCAGCTGGGAGATGTCGGTGTTTTCGCCGTTCCAGTCCAGGCGCGCATCCAGGCCGGACTTGACCAGGTCGGCCTTGGAGGCGGCGTCGGCGGCCTCGGAAGCCAGGCCCAGGCGCGTGAAGATGCTCGCGGCGTCGCGGAGGCCCCGGACGACGTTGGCGTTGCTGTAGGTGAACGTGTCGTAGCTGTCCTCCCAGACGTTGTTGGAGTAAACGAGGTTGTAGGCTTCCTCGTAGCGCAGGCGCGGATCGGAGGAGTCGCGGGTCATGCTCTGGACCGCATCGCGGACCTGCTCGAGGCACGAGGAGAGCAGCGCGGCGTCGGCGGTGGCCTGGTACTGGAACCAGACGCCCCAGGGGAAGACGGCGGTCTCGTCGATCTGCGGCGCGCCCCAGATGACGTAGCCGTCGGTGGAGTACTTCTGCTTCCAGAAGCCCTTGCGGCCCCAGGGCTCGAAGTCGCGGTAGGTGGTGTTCTGCATCCAGGCGTAGACGCCGCGGGCCTGGTCGAAGTGGCCGGTGCGGGCGAGGGTGATCGCGGCGTACACGGCGTCGCGGGGCCAGACGAAGGGGTAGGCGCCGTTGTGGAAGCCGGCGATCACGCCGCCGTTGACGGCGTCAGAGTGCAGGGCGGTGGCGAGCAGGCCGCGCTTGAGCAGGGCGTCGTACGAGTCGTCGGGGGTGTCGACGGTCAGGCCGGAGGCGAGCCAGTCGGACCAGTACGAGTCGGTGGAGGCTTCGAGCCCCTGGACCGAGCGGGTGTAGAACCACTGGACGGCGTCGGCGAGCTTGAAGGAGTAGGTGCCGGTGGCGCCGGCGAAGTCATCGACCGCGCCGGCCATGAGGAAGCAGACCTCGACGTCCTGGCCGGGGGGGAGGATGACCTGCGTGCCCATCCATCCCCTGCCGGTGTCGGTCGAGGTGTCGTTCCAGTAGTCGGTGGCGGTGCTCTGGAGGGAGCCCGAGGGCGTCAGGACCTTCATGGCGCAGGCGAGGTAGATGGACTTGTTCTTCTCGTAGGCGGGGAAGGTGGTGGGGTTGTACTCGTTGGGGTCCGTGAAACCGGTCCCGGTGCCGGTGACGGTGCGGTAGGTGTTGTCGTAGGCGATCATCGCGGCGTGGGAGGGGTCGGTGTACATGCCGTCGTAGCCGTCGCCGCCGTTGAGGGCCGGGTCGAGGTACCAGTAGAGGTCGGCGGTCTTGGCCGAGGCGCCGTGGTTGTTGAGGATGAGGCGCTTGAGGTAGAGGTGGCGCTGGGGGTTGCCGCCGCCGTCGGTGGGCCAGTCGACGCCGATGGGCGCAAAGTCGTACTGGGTGATGGAGATGTTGTGGCCCGCGGCGGTGAGGGTCTGCGTGGTGCGCACGGTGTTGGAGTCGGGGAGGTAGGTCTGCTGGATGTTCGAGTAGCTGGCAGCGCCGGGGTTGCTGAGCCAGTGGGTGAGGCCGTCGATGCGGACGCCGGGCATCGCCTGGTTGAGGTGCATCTGGCCGCGCCAGCCGGCGGGGAGCCCGGCGGGGAAGGTGTCCGGGCCGTCGGTGTACCCCTCGTTGCGGGTGCCGATGCCCTGGACGCCGCCGGGGGTGGGGAAGTGCATGTCGTAGACGGTGCCGTTCTGGTCGAGCATGCCGGCGCAGTAGGTGTTGCCGAAGATCGCCTCTTCTTTCCAGAACGAGACGGGCGGGTAGCCGGCGGCGGGGTCGGGGTTGCCGGCGCCGGCGCCGGGCCAGGCGAGCTTGTTGGTGTAGGAGTAGGCAGCGCCGGCGCCGGCGAAGACCTCCGGTCCGTTGAACGGCTTCCAGGCGGAGATCTTGTACCTGATGGTCCTGGCGTAGGCGCGGGCGGCGGCGGGGAGGGTCGCCTTCCACCAGTCGCGGGTGCCGCCGCTGTTCTCGTTGTAGAGGAAGGAGACCGAGCCCAGGTCGTTGCGGAGGACCTGCGTGGAGCCGGTGGGGGAGCCGAAGGAGCCGGCGGGGTCGGTGCCGTCGGTGGTGTAGTAGATGCAGACGCGGTCGTAGGTGAACTGGAATGAGACGCGGAGGTAGAGGTCGACGGCCTCATCCTCGCGCGGGACATCCGGCTCGCGCTGGGTGATGGCCGGGGGCTGGCCGAAGGTCGCCGCGGCGGGGGTGTGCTCGACGGTGGTGGGCTGGGCGAGCGCAACGGCGGCGGTGGTGAAGAGCCCGAGGAGGGCGTACGGCAGACGGATCGGGCGCATGGGGGGACCTTTGAGAGGGTGTACGGTCCGGGCGGCGTCCATCGCGGCCCGGCGCGGGTGCGGTCGCCGGCGGGAACGCCGGTGTTTTCCGCTGGTGTGCCGGGCGTGGGGGCGGGGGACGGGGGTGCGTGAGAGTGAATATGAGGAAGCGCGGGGGGCGGGTCAATAGCGGCGTGGGCAAATGGTGGGGAACGGCGGTTCGGTGGCGGCGTGGAGGGTATGAATAGGGTTATGTTCGGCACGTACACGATGGAAACGACGGTGGTACGCTGTGCGGCTCGGCGAACCGCGAGAGTGGGCGGGCGTCAGAGGAGCGGGGGCCGGGGGAGCGGATGTGTGACGGCGGTTTGGTGCGAGGGGAACGTTGAAAGGAAGAACCATGAAGATGGCGCGTCGGGCGTGGCTGGGTGTGGGGGTTCGGCTGGCGGTGGCGGCGGGGTGCGCGGCGGTGTTCGCGGCGGCGGCGGGCATGGCGCGGCCGGAGGAGGCGATTAAGATCGGGCACTACGGCTCGCTGACGGGATCGGAGGCGACGTTCGGGAAGTCGACGAGCAACGGGATCCGGCTGGCGATCAAGGAAGTGAACGCCAAGGGCGGGGTGAACGGCCATCAGATCGACCTGAAGGAGTACGACACGCGCGGGGACGCGGGCGAGGCGAAGCTGGCGGTGGAGAAGCTGGTCAAGAGCGACCGGGTGTCGGCGGTGCTGGGGGAGGTGGCGAGCAAGCTGTCGCTGGCGGGCGCGCCGGTGTGCCAGGAGGCCGGGGTGCCGATGATCACGCCCAGCTCGACCAACCCGAAGGTGACGCAGGTGGGCGACATGATCTTCCGGGTGTGCTTCATCGATCCGTTCCAGGGGTACGCGGGGGCGAAGTTCGCGCGCGAGCACCTGAAGGCCAAGTCGGCGGCGGTGCTGGTGGACCAGGCGCAGGCGTACGCGGTGGGGCTGTCGGCGGAGTTCGTGGGGAACTTCAAGAAGATGGGCGGGACGATCGCGACCGAGCAGACGTACACGGGCGGGGCGCAGGACTTCACGGCGCAGCTGACGAGCATCCGCTCGTCGAAGCCGGACGTGGTGTACATCCCGGGGTACTACACGGACGTGGGGAACATCGCGCTGCAGGCGCGCAAGGTGGGGATCACGGTGCCGCTGTTGGGCGGGGACGGGTGGGACAGCGAGGAGCTGGCCAAGATCGGCAAGGACGCGATCGAGGGGTGCTACTACACGAACCACTACGCGCCGGACCAGCCCGATGCGCGGGTGCGCGAGTTCATCAAGGCGTACCAGTCGGAGTACGGCGGGGCGACGCCCGACGGGCTGGCGGCGCTGGGGTACGACGCGGCGAAGATCCTGTTCGACGCGATGAAGCGGTCCAAGGGCCTGGACGGGGCGTCGCTGCGTGACGCGATCGCGCAGACCAAGGACTTTCCGGGCGTGACGGGGTCGATCACGATCGGGGCGGGGCGTGACGCCAAGAAGAGCGCGGTGGTGGTGGAGATGTCGGGGGACCCGCCGATGCCCAAGTACGTGAGCACGGTGAAGCCCGAGTGAGGCGGCCCGGGCGGGCGCGCGAGGAAAAGACCGGGGCCCGGGTTCCCGCGCGGCGGCGCGGCGGATGCAAGTTGCTAAACTCAGCCCCGCTTGGGGGGGTGGTGCGCCCGGCGTCGGTGCCGGGGCGAGCGAGGTTGTTGTTCGAGTGGCTGATTTCTACCAAACCCTGATCGCCGCGATCGCCGTGGGGAGCCTGTACGCGCTGGTGGCGCTGGGGTACACGCTGGTGTACGGGGTGCTGAAGTTCATCAACTTCTCGCACTCGGACGTGTTCGTGCTGGGGGCGTGGACGAGCTTCACGGCGGCGCTGGCGATATCGACGCGGATGGGGATCGACCCGGACCAGTCGCCGTGGTGGGTGGGGCTGTGCGTGGTGCTGCTGGCGATCGGGGTGTGCGGGACGACGGCGTTCTTGGTGGAGCGTTTCGCGTACCGGCCGCTGCGGCGGGCGCCGCGGCTGAACGTGCTGATCACGGCGATCGGGGTGTCTCTGCTGCTGCAGAATGTCGGTCAGATCCCGGGGTGGACGGTGGCGCGGGGTCCGGAGCGCGAGCAGACCAAGGCCGAGTCGGAATTGACGGAGGCGGAGAAGGGGCGTGTGATCGAGGTCAAGGACGGGGTGGCGCGGGTGCGGATGCCGGGGGACCCGTTGGCGACGGTGCCGTTCGGCCCGATCCCGCGGAGCATGCCGCGGCTGCTGCCCGACGCGGTGCTCAACGAGACGGTGCTGGCGGGTGGGAAGATGAGCGGGGGGAGCCGCCGGGGGCTGGTGAGGCTGGACCTGCCGGCGGACCTCCTGGAGGGCGGGCAGTACCGGCTGGACGTCGTGAAGCCGGGGGCGGCGGGGCGGGTGGAGAGCCTGAACATCGCGTCGGAGGCGGGGCATTACGACGCGGGCGCGGAACTCTCGACGCAGCCGAGGCGCAACCCGGCGGACCTGGAGGGGATGGCGTACCGGCTGCTCAAGGCGCCGCTGGTGCCGATCCACCTGGTGGACATCCTGATCGCGGGCAGTTCGGTGGCGCTCATGCTCGGGCTGGAGTTCCTGATCTTCCGGACCAAGATCGGCACGGGGATGCGGGCGGTGTCGTTCAACACGGAGATCGCGTCGCTGATGGGCGTGAACGTGAACTTCATCATCAGCTTCACGTTCGTGCTGGGGGCGAGCCTGGCGGGGGCGGCGGCGTTTTTGTACGCGAACAAGTACCCGGGGCTGAACCAGACGGCCCATGGGGTGTGGGTGCTGCTGGGGCTCAAGGCGTTCGTGGCGGCGGTGGTGGGGGGGATCGGCAACATCCGGGGCGCGGTGCTGGGGGGGTTCCTGATCGCGGGGATCGAGTTCTTCGGTTCGCGGTACGTGAGCACGGAGCTCAAGGACGTGTACGTGTTCGGGCTGCTGATCCTGGTGCTCCTGGTGCGTCCGAGCGGGCTGCTGGGCTCGACGGTGAGGGAGAAGGTCTAGCGTGCGGACCCTTGAGCAGCACATCCACGACGTGCCCCGGGGGCGGGCGGTGCAACCCGTGCTGATGCTCGGGCCGTGGCTGGCGTGCGTGGCGGTGGCGGCGCTGGTGGCCTGGGGGGCGCCGTGGCTGTTCAACGACTACTGGGTGAACGTGCTGCGGCGTGTGGGCGTGTTCATCGTCGCGGCGGTGTCTTTGAACATCGTGAACGGGTGCGCGGGGCAGTTCTCGATGGGGCACGCGGGGTTCATGGCGGTGGGGGGGTACGTGGCGGGGGCGACGACGTACTACGGGTCGCTGCTGCTGCACGGGAGCGTGAACGACCCGGCGTTCCACGGGGCGGGGGTGGGGCTGATGCTGGGGGGCATCGGGCTGGGGGCGGTGGTCGCGGCGCTGTTCGGGTACCTGGTGGGGCTGCCGTCGCTGCGGCTGCGGGGGGACTACCTGGCGATCGTGACGCTGGGGTTCGGGGAGATCATCCGGGTGGTGCTGGAGCTGACCTCGGCGCAGATCGACAACGCGCAGACGCTCCGGGAGGCGCCCTCGGCGCTCTTGAAGTTCCCGCTCAACGGCCCGACGGGGTTCTTCGGGATCCCGTCGTACGCGTCGCTGTTCTGGATCTTCCTGTTCGTGTCGCTGACGTGCGTGATCGCGTACCGGGTGAAGCAGAGCAGCAGCGGGCGTGCGTTCCTGTCGATCCGGGAGGACGAGGTGGCGGCGCGGTCGATGGGGATCGACCTGACGAAGTACAAGGTGCGGGCGTTCGTGCTGGCGGCGTTCTTCGGGGGGATCGCGGGGGGGCTGTACTCGCACACGGGCGTGAACCCCTCGCCGACGGACGCGGGGTTTGCGCGGTCGTTCGACATCATCATCATGGTGGTGCTGGGGGGGCTGGGGTCGATCAGCGGGTCGGTGATGGCGGCGATCATCCTGGTGCTGATGCCCGAGCTGCTGCGGGACCTGCAGCAGTACCGGCTGGTGGTGTACGCGTTGATGCTGATCATGATGATGATCCTGCGTCCGCAGGGGCTGTTCGGGGTGAGGGAGCTGTGGGACCTGGGCCGGCGGAAGGGGGCGGGCGCATGAGCGGTCTGCTCCTGGACGTGGAGGGGATCGGGATCAGCTTCGGGGGCCTCAAGGCGGTGGCGGACCTGACGCTGCGCCTGCCCGGGGGGGCGTTGCACGGTCTGATCGGTCCCAACGGGGCGGGGAAGACGACGGCGTTCAACCTGCTGACGGGGGTGTACGAGACGCAGACGGGCCGGGTGCTGCTGGACGGGGCGCGGATCGACCGTCTCAAGCCGCACCAGATCGCGCGGGCGGGGCTGTCGCGGACGTTCCAGAACATCCGGCTGTTCGGGGAGCTGAGCGTGCTGGACAACGTGCGGCTGGCGTGCCACGTGCGGGGCCGGCACAGCGTGGTGCGGACGATGCTGCGGACGCCGGCGTTTGTGGCGCAGGAGCTGGCGATGCGGGCGCGGGCGATGGAGCTGCTGTCGATCTTCGGGCTGGAGCGGGCGGCGGGGGAGCAGGCCAAGAACCTGCCGTACGGGGACCAGCGGCGGGTGGAGATCTGCCGGGCCCTGGCGACCGAGCCCAAGGTGCTGCTGCTGGACGAGCCGGCGGCGGGGATGAACCCCAGCGAGAAGAACACGCTGGCCGAGTCGATCCGCTCGATCCGGGACCGTTTCGGGCTGGCGATCCTGCTGATCGAGCACGACATGGGGCTGGTGATGAAGATCTGCGAGCGGATCACGGTGCTGGACTACGGGCAGACGATCGCGGAGGGTCCGCCGGAGCAGATCCAGCAGGACCCGAAGGTGATCGAGGCGTACCTGGGGGTGGTGGAGGAGCACGCGGCGTGAGCGAGGCGATGCTCGAGATCCGGAACCTGTGCGTGAACTACGGGGCGATCCGCGCGCTCGAGGGCGTGAGCCTGCGGGTGGAGCGCGGCCAGATCGTGACGCTGATCGGGGGGAACGGGGCGGGGAAGACGACGACGCTGCGGTCGGTGTCGGGGCTGGTGCGGGCGGCGTCGGGCTCGATCCTGCTGGAGGGCCGCGCGATCGACCGGCTGGCGGCGCACGAGATGGTGAAACTGGGGATGGCGCACTGCCCGGAGGGTCGGGGCATCTTCCCGAACATGAGCGTGGGGGAGAACATCGCGCTGGGGGCGTACACGCGGGTCGACCACGCCGAGATCGACAAGGACCGGGAGCGGGCGCTGACGCTGTTCCCGCGGCTGCGGGAGCGTCTGGCGCAGGTGGCCGGGACGCTGTCGGGGGGGGAGCAGCAGATGCTGGCGATCGCGCGGGCGCTGCTCGCCCGGCCGCGGCTGCTGCTGCTGGACGAGCCGTCGCTGGGGCTGGCGCCGCAGGTGGTGGGGACGATCTTCAAGATCATCCGCGAGATCAACCAGGCGGGGACGACGATCCTGCTGGTGGAGCAGAACGCGCACATGGCGCTGAAGGTGGCGCACCGGGCGTACGTGCTGCAGGTGGGGCGGATCGTGATGGAGGGGGAGGCCAAGGAGCTGGCTTCGCGGGACGAGGTGCGCAAGGCGTACCTGGGGGCGGGGTGAGAGGGATCGGACGCGGGCGGCCGTGGATTCTGCGGGAGTGTGGGGAGCGTGTGGGGAGCTTGCTTGGGGGGTCGTGGGGGTCGTGGGGGTTGTGGGGGTTGTGGGGGTTGTGGGGGGAGCGTTGACAAGTGCTCCGGGGGCACAGACACTCTCGCGGCGAGGGCCCTTCGTGGTCTTGGGGTGGATTGCGGTCGGTGCCGCGGGGTTGGGTGGCGATCGCGGGGTGCTGTTGTTGGTGCGGGGGGGTTGGATTTCCCGCCGGGTGAAGGCGGGGAGTGGGAGCGGTGAATCGCGTGGTTTCCCCGGAAGTACTCAGGTCGGCGGTCGGCTCGGGCGTCGGAGTGGCGCTGCCAGAGGGCTTTGCGCCCGTTTCGCTCGAGGCCGACGGTTCGGCGTCGCTGCTGTCGGTATGCGTGGTGGTGAGGACGGGGCCGGCGGGCAAGGGGGCGGTGGACGATGGGCCGTTGCTGATCGTGCGCGAGCGGCTGGATGCCAAGTGCTACCTGGGGTGCGTGGTGGATGCAGCGCTGCGGGTGCAGCGGTGGGTGGAGATCTGGGTGCAGGATGTGGACGGGATCGTGGATGTGCCGCCGGCGTACCGGGACGCGATGAACAACGCCAAGCTGGATGAGCGGTGGCGGACGTGGTGCGACACGATCGAGTCGTCGGGTCTGTCGGAGGGGCTGATGCACGCGGGGTGGGAGCAGCAGCACCCGACGCCGATCCTGATCGACCTGAAGGAACTGAGGGCGATCCGGCCGATCGAGGCGGGGAGCAACGGGTACTGGCTGCTGTGCGAGGACGATGCGCTGCTGCAGTCGCGGGGCCTGCCGGGGTTCGGGTCGACGCCGCACCGGTATCTGCACATCCGGGAGCTTGGGGCTGAGACGAGCTTCGTGCCGGTGACGCGCGGGGCGCCGACGGCGGACCGGTGCCTGTCGCCCGAGGAGGCGATGGGGCTGGATGAGTCGCGGGTGGCGCTGAACCTGTCGGCGGGGTACATGCTGGTGACCGAGTGGCAGGGCCAGTCGCTCGAGGAGCACCTGGATGAGCTCTCGGGGTCCAAGGCGAATGGTGGTGCGGGCGGTAGTGGGGGTGG
>JBGAOZ010000035.1:0-20799 GCA_044221545.1 Phycisphaerales bacterium | reverse complement strand
GGGGTGGTGGGGGTCGGGGTCGGGGCGCGAAGGAGAGCGCGAACGGGAAGGCTTCGGCGTTGTCGGCGGGCCTGGGCAACGGGCTGCTGACGGTGGGGCGATCGGGCCGGCTGGCCGAGACGCTGCACCTGAAGTTGAGGCTGCTGCTGGACGCGGCGAGCGAGGTGCGGGCGTCGGTGCAGGCGCAGGGCGCCCCGATGCTGAACCTGACGGCGGAGAGTTTCGCGGTGCGTCGGGCCGAGCCGGCGCCGGGGCTTCCTTCGGCGTGGACGGGGCGAGCGGTGCTGCGTCAGGCGGGGGTGGGGGTGGGGATCAAGCTGGCGGGGGGTGATACGACGCTGTTCATGGGGCCGGGCGGCACGGCGTCGGTGTACTCGCCGGGGGTGACGGGGGCGGAGGTGGCGGGGGTGGGTTCGGTGCGGATCCGGCAGGTGATCGCCGACGGCGAGGGGGTGTCGATCGAGGCGCGGCTGGTGATGCAGGAGCGGGCGGTGCTGGGGCCGGGGGACCTGTTCTGGCTGCGGGTGAGCGTGGGCGGGCAGCGGATGGACCTGTATGGGACGCCGGACCTGAAGAAGGCGGCGGCGGCGACCGAGGTTCCGATCCGGACGATCCGGCAGCCGATGTCGGCGGCGGTGCAGCAGCGTCTGAAGGCGGCGGCGGGGGTGAATATCCCGGGGGCGATGTTCGAGACGCTTCCGATGGCGGGGACGCCGCACGACCTGTACTCGCTGGCGGTGCTGGGCGTGCGGGTGCTGCTGTGCGCGGACCGGGCGCTGGGGGTGGCGTGCTCGGACTTCCAGGACTTTGCGCGGGCGGTGGAGGACGCGGCGGGCGCGGAGGAAGAGGCCAAGCGATCGCCGCTGGACAGGCGGATCCGGTCATTGCTGGAGGGCGGGGATGCGGCATCGGCGCAGTGGCGCGAGGCGCTGGGGCCGCAGCACCTGCGGGCCGAGCCGTGGGATGCGGGTTCGGCGATCGCGGTGGTGACGCCGGAACTGTGGAGCGGAGTGCTGGGGGCGCTGGTGCGTGCGTTGCCGGGGGTGGGCCCCGACAGCGTGTGCCGGGACTACACGGATTCGCCGGCGGGGGCGCCCGAGCGGGTGTTCGATGGGTTGATCGCGGACCTGCGCTCGCTGGTGGTGCGTTCGCGATCGCTGGTGGTGAGCGATTCGGGGTCGAACGCGGAGATCCGTTCGCTGGTGCTGCGGCGGGTGAAGGGCTAGAGGGCCGGGGCGTCGGGGGAGTGGTGTCGTGGGGGGTGTGTGGTGGGATGTGGGGGGTCGTGGGGGGTCGACTGGCAATGTGGCGTCGGGGGATGTAGCCTTCGGGATGGGGATCGAGATCCATCGGTCCAGAGTGAGGGCGGTGCGCGCCGGCGCGGCGGACCGCGGTGTGTGGAGTCGGCAACGGCAAGGAGCTGGTGATGATGCTTCGGAGCGTGAACCCGGGGATGTTGAGGCTGGCGGCGATGACGGTCGGCGTGGCGTTGATGGGCCTGCTCTTGGGCGGGTGCGGGGGCAAGTCGTACGGCGCGCACGAGATCGTGATCTCGCTGAGCGAGTCGCTGAACAACCAGACGGTGGACGTGGACGTGATCGGGGTGACCAACGACCAGAACAAGGAGATGTGGTCGACGCGTGACGTGGCGACGTATTTCTCGGCGGCGGACACGAACCGGAAGGCGGCGCTGGCGTCGGGCAACGTGCAGGCGCTGCGGTTTTCCTCGGGGGCTTCGGGGCCCAAGACGATCACGATCCAGGACCCCCTGTGGAACGGCCCGTGGCACGGCGCGACGGCGCTGGTGGTGATGGCGAACATCTTCAAGGTCGACCCGGACGCCAAGGACGCTCGGCGGGTGGTGATCCCGCTGGAGAACGGCCTGTGGGACGGCAAGCGGGTGGAGGTGAAGATCGGCAGCCGCGTGGAGATCACGACCAAGCAGAACACGCCCAAGAGCTGACGGGCCGGTCGGTCCCGGGCGGGGTGAGGGCGCTGGGCGGTCGGAGTCTGTAAGATACGGGTGACGGCACGGACGGAGCCGAGCGGGTCTCGGCTCCGTTTGCATCTGGTGGCGTCACGGCTGATGAGGGCCCGGGATGGAAGTGTTCGGCTCTTTCGAGGCGACCAAGGTCGCGCGCGAAGGCAACTTCGGCGCGGTCATGTTCGCGCGCCGGGCCGGGACGACGGAGGAGCGGTTCGCGATCAAGCTGTTCCGTCCTCCCGAGTGGATGATGGAGCCGGAGCAGATCGAGCGGGAGTCGCGGCTGTTCGTGGAGTCGGCCGAGGCGCAGGCGATCGGGCACGGGGCGGCGCCGGGGTCGTGGGCGCCGGTGTACGAGCGTGGCCTGTGCGAGGGGGGGGCGTGGTACACGACGGACCTGGGGGACGGGAGCCTGGAGTGGCTCCGGATCAACCACCGCGAGCTGGAGGTCGAGCACATCCGGCGGATAGCGCAGACGCTGGTGCAGGGGCTGCTGGGGCTCAAACAGGCGCGGGGGCGGGCGCACGGGAACCTGAAGGAGACCAACGTCCTGACGCAGGGGCGTACGGACCTGCTCCGGGCGCGGATCCTGCTGTGCGATCCCAAGCCGGGTTCGCGGGACGAGGGGGTGGAGGACGAGCACCGCGATGCGCGGGAGCTGGGGGTGCTGATCCATCAGCTGGTGCTGCACAAGCCGTTCCTGAACATGACGGAGTGGCCGCTGCAGCCCAACGACAAGTGGCAGCGGCTGGGGCGGGTGGGGTCGCAGTGGCGGGACCTGGTCAACAAGCTGATCGACCCGACGACGACGACGCGTCCGCCGATGGAGGAGATCGCCAAGATGCTCCCCGGCGGTCCGGTGGTGTTCGTGGCGGCCAAGGGGCCGCCGCCGCCGCGGGTGATCGACCACCGTGCCGGCGCGGAGGCCGAGGCGCGGCGGGAGGCCGATGCGCGGGTGCAGCGCGAGGCCGAGATCGCCAGGCGGGTGCGCGAGGAAGAGACCGAGCGCAAGGCGCGCGAGGAGGCCGACCGGCGCGCCAAGGAGCGCGAGGAAGCGGAGCGCAAGGCCCAGAAGGAGGAGGCCGAGCGCCAGGCGCGTGAGGCAGCGCGCAAGGCCCAGGAAGAGGCTGACCGCAAGGCCAAGGAGGAGGCCGACCGGCGGGCCAAGGAGCGCGAGGAGGCGGATCGGAAGGCCAAGAAGGAGGAGGCCGAGCGCCAGGCGCGCGAGGCGGCGCGCAGGGCGCAGGAAGAAGCGGACCGCAAGGCCAGGGAGGAGGCCGACCGCCGGGTGCGCGAGGAGGCCGAGCGGCGCGCCAAGGAAGAGGCGGACCGGAAGGCCGCGGAGGAGGCCGAGCGGCGCGCCACGGAGCGCGAGGCAGCGCGCCGGGCCCAGGAGGAGGCCGATCGGATCGCGCGGGAGGCCGCCGAGCGCAAGGCGCGGGCGGAGGCCGAGCGCAGGGCCAAGGAGGAGGCGGACCGGGCCGCGCGCGAGGCCGAGTCGCGCCGCCGGACCGAGGAAGCGCGCAGGGCCGAGGAGGCCCGCAGGGCCGAGGATGCGCGGCGGGCGGAGGAGCGGCGGGCCGCGGAGGCCGCGGCGCGGGCGAGCGCGGGGGAACCGGTCGCGGGGGCGGTGCCGGCCCCGGTCGAGGAGGTCGCGGCCGCGGTTGCACCGGCGGCGGGAATGGACCGCGCCGAGACGCTCGGGGACCGGCCGGCGGCCGGCGAGGCCCGCAGGGCGCCGACCACAAAGCCGGGCGGGAAAAAGTTCATGATCGCGGCGGCGGTGGTGCTGGTCGCGGGCGCTGGGGTGGGGTCGATTTTCCTGTTCGGGGGGGACGGGAAGAAGACCGTGGTGGATCCGGACAAGGGCTCGAGCGGCCAGACGGGCGGCGAGGTGACGGCCGAAATGGTGCGGCAGGTCGCCGAGCAGAAGGTCAAGGCGCGGGGAGAAGAGATCCGCGCCGCGGTCGGGAAGGACTTCTCGGCGTGGCTGGAGACGCGGGAGAAGGAGATCAAGGCGGATCTGGAGCTGGCGGCCAACGCCGCGGCCAGGGAGATCGCGACGAACCCGCCGGCGGGGAGCGCGGGGCAGACCAACGAGCAGCGGGCCGACGCGGTCCGGGACCTGGCGGTCGCCGCGGCGCAGAAGCAGGCGGAGGGGCGGTTCAAGGAAAAGGCCAAGCCCGATGCCTCGGCGCGGGCGCAGAACACGGAGTTCAAGAAGGTCGCGGCGGATGTGGCGGCGGACGTCAAGAAGGACCTGCCCAAGGCCCAGGATTCGATGGTCGAGTCGCAGGTGGCCGTGCTGGTTCTGGGCCAGGCGGATGCGATCTTCGGGGATGTGGCCACGGCCAAGACGAATGAAAAGGCGCCGGGTGCGGCGAGCGCGGTTGCGGGGCCTGCGGGTGAATTGGCCAGGAAGCTGTTCCTGGATGGTGGCGGGGGCGTCCCCAGTGCCGAGCAGATCGCGGAGGCGGTGCAGACCGCGGTGAAGGAGGCGACTCCGGGCGTTCAGGCGGCGGCGATCGCCGAGATCGGCCGATGGGTGGCGGGCCAGGATGCGCCGGTTCGGGCCGCGGCGAAGAAGGATGCAGAGACGGCGGCCAATGCGGTGGCGGATCGGTCGATCGCGAGCGACCCCAGGCCGGCGGCGAGCGACGTGGAGACGCAGGCGGGCGGTGGTGCGGAAGCCAAGGCCAAGACCACGGCGGGGGCTGAGCTTGTCCGGCTGCTGAGCGCTGCGGAGAGGGGTGGGATCCGCGGGCGGGTGGTGGACAGCCAGGCCGCGGTGGTGACATCGGCGGTGCTCAAGAAGCTCCCGAGGGCGGCGGAGAAGGATGTGGATGGGCCGGCGCGGGCGGCGATCGGCGGGGAGGTGGACAGGGCGGTGGAGGGGCAGCTGACGGGGGCGTTCGAAAACGCGGCGGCGAAGATGGCGGCGGAGTTGAAGGGGCCTGCCGCAGCGCAGGCGCGGGCGAGGTTCGAGGCGGCCAAGCCTCCGGTGGTGGATGACGTCGCGGTGCTGAAGCAACTGGCGCAGATCGCCGGGGCGCTGGATGCGGGTGCGGACTGGACCAAGGAGGCCGGGGCGCTGAAGGCGAAGCTGGCGGAGGCCAAGAAGGACAAGGCGTACGCGAAGCCGGAGGTCGAGACGGTGGGGAAGGCGATCGAGGCGCGGTTCGCAGCGCTGGACCGGATCGGCGCGGAGGCCGATGCCGGGGCGCTGGCGGCCGATGCCGAGTCCGCGGCGGGGAAGGCCGATCCTTCGGTGCTGATCGCGGCGTGGAACCGGCTGGGGTCGATGACCGGCGGGGTGGATCTTCAGAAGGTGGCTGAGGCGCGGAAGGCGGCGACCGATGCGGCGGTGGCGCCCGAGGCGGCGGCGAAGGTCAAGTCGGCGGTCGACCAGGCGTGCGGGCAGATCTGGAAGGCGCAGGCGGCGCTGGCGCTGGACGACGCGAGGGTTGATGCGGTGCGGGGGATGCAGGGGCCGCTGGGGGTGGATGAGGCGCGGGCGGCGGCTCTGAGCGATTCGCGGGTGAAGTTCAACTTCGCGCTGAGGGATTTCAAGAAGGCGGCGGAGGGGGCGGGCGCGCCGGGCCCGGCGCGGATCGCGGCGCTCAAGGGGCCGGCGCAGGCGTTCGTGGCCGCGGCGAGCGGCCTGGGGGACATCGCGCAGGAGAGCGCGGTGGTGCAGGCGATCAAGGATGCGGGGGCGATCGTGTCGTGGAAGCCCGACGAGGGCGGCGGGGCGGTGGACCTGACGAAGCTGGGGCCGGGGCGGGCGGGGGTGGGGTGGTCGGGGAGCGCCGATGCGGGCGGGGGGCGGGTGGTGTTCACGCCGCCGGCGGGCGCGCTGCCGGCGGGCCCGAAGGGGACGCTGACGTTCCACCGGATCGGCGCAACGGACACGTTCCTGTGCGAGACCGAGTGCCCGATCTGGGCGCTGGCGATGCCGTTCCCGACGCAGGCGGACTTCGAGGGGTCGATGCGGTCGGGGACGGTCCCGGAGTACAGCAACCCGGTGAAGGAGATCGCATCGATCCTGACCTGGACGCTGGGGGGCGGAGGGATCGCGCCGTACGACCGGATCGTGATGTCATCGCAGGTCGGGGACGATGCCCGGCGGCGGTCGTGGTTCGGCGGGAGCATCGTGAGGCCGACGAGGGACTGGCCGGCGCAGTTCGTGAGCGCGCGGGGGGCGATGCTGATCGCGGGGAAGCTCGGGTGCCGGCTGCCGACGCAGGAGGAGTGGACTTCGGCGGCGGCGGAGGCGGGCCAGGGCAAGCCCAACCTGCGTGATGCGAGCTGGGTGGCGGTCTACAACAGCGCCAAGGCGTTGATCGCCAAGGAGCAGCTTTCCAGGGCGCCGCTGCCGGACTACGGGGCATCAACGAAGTACACCGAGGGGGATGCCACTTCCGAGAACGATGGCGTGGCGTTCTTTGCGCCGGTGAACGATCCGGGGCAGGCGGGGAAGTGGAAGCACCTGTACGGCAACGTTGCGGAGTGGGTGTTTGCCGATTCCAAGCCGGGGGGAGCGCCGGTGCAGGACCTGGGGTCGATCGACCAGAGCAGGACGTTCGCGGCGGTGGGAGGGTCGGCGACGGGCTCTCCGAAGAACCTGAGTGTTCCGTTCGCGGTGAGCTCGCCGAGCCAGAAGTTCTTTGATGTGGGTTTCCGGCTGGCGTTCTCGGCGAGCGGGGGTGGGAGCGGGGGTGGGGGTGGTCCGGTTCCTGATGCGGAGATCGAGAGGCTGATGAAGCCCGGCGTGTACCTGGGACGGTGAGGCGGGCGGCGCGTGGGGGTGTGGGGGTGGGGCGGTGTGCCGAGCCCATGTGGGGGCGGGATTTGGGTATGATGGGTCCGGTCGGAGCGGGGCTGGTCCGCTCCGTGGCGTTATGGCCTGTTCAGGGAGTGATCGGTGGCTGATCCGTTCGGAGATCGCAGCAAGCGGGTGGCGGCGCTGGCCGGGAGGCTGCGGACGGTGCAGTCCGAGCTGGCCGACGAGGAGTCGGGGGTCCGCGAGGACCAGCTGGTGGCGGTGTTGGAGCAGGCGATCTCGTCGGAGCAGACGCACGATGTGCCGCAGTTTCTGGACGAGCTTCTGACGTGGTTCCCGGCGTGGGGGGACGGGGCGGTGGCGGCGGCGCCGACGCCGGCGGTCAAGTCCAAGGCTCCCGAGCCGCGGACGGCCGGTGAGTGGGCGGCGGGGCTGGTGCACGTGTGGCAGGGTCTTGGCGAGTCCGAGCGGGCGAGCCTGACGGCCAGGCTGGTGGAGGGCGGGGTGATCCAGCCGGTGCCGGCAGGGGTGCAGGTGCCGGCGGGGGTGGAGCAGGACCTCAAGGCCAAGCTGACGCTGCAGCCGGGGGAGAAGTTCGATCCGTCGCGGATCGCGCCGCTTGCGGCGATGCTGGTGGATTTCATCATCAACGTGGACCGGGTGGCGTGGGGGGCGTGGACGCGGAGCCTGGCGGCGCCGACAACGGATGTCCGTCCTTCGGGGCCGATCGCGCGGTTCATCAAGAGTTACCTGTCGGGGACGGACTCGAGCCTGCCGGGGCTGGGGCTGACGCCGGAGCTGCAGAAGCTGGCGCGGCTGGTGAACGGGCTGGTGTCGGGGATCGGGCAGGCGGGCCGGAACTACGCCGAGACGTGGTTCAGCCAGCTGGCGCCGGGATCGATCAAGGACGTGGTGGGGACGTCGGCGTTCCGCAATCAGAAGGTTGACTGCTGGGACCTGTACGAGTCGCGTGCCGGTTCGATGGACCGGGAGCACATCCAGCGTGAGATCAGCCAGGCGGTGGCGCGGTTCGTCGAGGACTGGATGAAGAAACTGAACCGTTGAGCGTGGCGCGGGGAGCCGGGCGCGGCTGTCCGCGGGCGCGGAGATGGGGGCCTGCATGATCGGGAACGGGACTTCGGGCATCGTCAACGGGCAGGTGCACTGGCACGAGGGGCTGTTCCTGCAGCCGCACCACCTGCAGTGCCTGCAGCGGCAGGTGGGCGAGAGCCTGGCGGGCGAGCGGCGCTTTGCGCTGGCGTACCCGTACGGGCTGATCGAGTCGAGGCTGTCGCACGACGCCCTGGGGAACAGCCAGGTGCGGTTCGACCAGCTGCGGGCGGTGATGCCCAGCGGGCTGTACGTGGACGTCGCGGGGAACGCGGACCTCCCGGTGCTGGACATCAAGCGGGTGCTGCAGGCCAGTTCGGCGCCGGTGACGGTGAGCCTGGCGGTGCCGGTGTGGCAGTCGGCGCGGGCGAACACGATCGAGACGCGCAGCGGCGAGGGGAGCCAGATCAAGCGGCTGTTCCGGGTGAGCGAGATCGACCGGGCGGACGAGAACACGGGGGAGAACCGCCAGCCGCTGCTGGTGCGGCGGATCAACGCGCGGCTGGTGGTGGAGGGGGACGACACGGCGGACCTGGAGGTGCTGCCGGTGCTGCGGGTGATCGCGTCGGCGGGGGACGAGCAGGGCCGCCCGATGGAGGACAAGCACTTCATCCCGCCGTGCCTGACGGTGTCGGGCTCGGCGACGCTGCGGCTCTTGGTGCGGGACCTGGGGAACAAGATCGAGTCGGTGCGGCGCGAGACGGTGACGGCGCTGACGCGGGGCGGGGCGTTCAGCCGGGAGAACCTGCGGGGGATCCAGATCGATCAGCTGATGCGGCTGCGGACGCTCAACCGGGCGGCGGTGCGGGTGCCGATGCTGGCGACGGTGCCGGGGGTGACGCCGCTGGAGGCGTGCCTGGAGCTGTGCGACGTGCTGAGCGACCTGGCGGCGCTGGGGATCGAGCCGTCCAACGACGCGTGGCTGGCGCCGCGGTACGACCACGACAACCCGGGGCAGTGTTTCTACGAGCTGGACCGGAGGCTGCGTCCGCTGCTGGCGGGCCGGGGCGGGGACACGGTGCAGAAGCTGGCGTTCCAGCGCGAGGGGGACATCTTCACGGCGACGCTGGAGGACAAGCACATCACCAAGCCGACGGAGTACTTCCTGGGGATCCGGACCAAGCAGGACCCGGTGGCGCTGGCGCGCCTGGTGGAGAGCCGCAGCGAGTTCAAGTTCATGTCGGGGCGGAAGGTGATGATGGCGATGCCGGGGGTGAGGCTGGAGGAGGACCGGCATCCGCCGTACGAGCTGCCGTCGCAGCCGGGGCTGTACTACTTCAAGCTGGTGCGGCCGGACTCGCCGATCTGGAACGACATCGTGACGGAGAAGAAGGCGGCGATCCGGCGGGCCGACGGGGGCCCGGTGGAGTGCGAGGAGATGGCGCTGTACATGACGGTGCCGCCGGAGGAGTAGGGCGTGGGTTGTGGGCGAGGGTTGAAGGTGGGGGTTGAAGGTGGGGGTTGTCGGTGGTGCAGGAACAGGGGCCGGAGGCCGGGGCGCCGGCCGGGAGCTGGTGAATGCGGAGCAACGGGACGACGTTGAGCGAGATCTGTGACCCGCTCTTTCAGTACGTGTGCCGGCAGAACCGCGCCGCGCAGCGGGGCGTGAACGTCGACGGGGGGCAGGTGCGCAGCGAGCTCAAGAGCATGCTGGCGGACCTGCGGATGCAGGCCGAGAGCTCGGGGCTGGGGGAGCAGTTCGCGCAGGTGCGGCTGCCGCTGATCGGGTTCTGCGACTTCATGATGCGTGAGAGCAAGCACCCGTTCGCGCGGTCGTGGCGGTCGCTGGCCGAGGAGCTGGAGAAGAACGCGGTGATGGACGCGGACTTCTTCACGATGCTGGACGCGACGCTGGCGGACGGCTCGGACAAGGCGACCGAGCGTCTGGCGGTGTACCACACGTGCATCGGGCTGGGGTTCACGGGGATGTACATGGGGCAGGCGGACGTGCTGCGGCGCAAGCAGCTGGAGATCACGGCGCGGATCCGGGCGCGGTTCGACACGGACCCGGCGGCGCGGCTGACGCCCGAGGCGTACGAGCGGACGGACAAGCGGGTGCTGCAGCAGCCGGTGGGGCAGGGCGTGGTGTCGTGGGTGATCCTGCTGGTGGTGCTGACGTGCGGGGCGGTGGCGGCGAACGTGATCATGTACCGGACGGCGTCGGGGGAGCTGATCGGGGTGCTGGGGAACGTGATCGAGCTGGCGGATCACGGCGGGGCCGGCCAGGAGGGCAAGTAAGCCATGTCGCTGATGCAGAAGGTGACGGGATTGTCTCCGGCGGGCAAGACGGCGGCCGGGGGGGCCGGGGCCGGGGTGGTGCTGACGGCCGTCGGGTTCGTCTCGGGGCTGTGGCAGTACGTGCTGTACATCGGCGTGACGCTGGTGGTGGCGGCGCTGCTGGTGCTGGCGTTCCGGTTCTTCCTGAAGTGGCGTCAGAAGGGCCGGGCGACGCCGTTTGTCGGCAAGCTGCTGGGGACGACGTCGGGGTCCCCGACGACGGCCGACGCGGGGCAGCGGGCGCGGATCGACGACCTGCGCAAGCGTTTCGAGGAGGGGATCGAGAAGTTCCGCAGCGCGGGCAAGGACGTGTACTCGCTGCCGTGGGTGCTGATGGCGGGCCCTTCGGGCTCGGGCAAGACCGAGGCGGTGCGTCACTGCAGCGTGGGGTTCCCGCCGGGGCTGCAGGACCCGCTGCAGGGCACGGGCGGCACGCTGAACATGAACTGGTGGTTCACCAACCACGCGGTGGTGCTGGACACGGCGGGCAAGCTGTTCATGGAGGAGGGGGGCGGGGAGTGGAAGGAGCTGATGAAGCTCCTGAAGAGCTGGCGCCCGCTCCAGCCGATCAACGGGATGATCCTGGCGATCGGGGTGGACAGCCTGATCAAGGACTCGGCGGAGAAGATCGAGCACGAGGCGGCGAAGGTGGCGCGTCAGCTGGACGCGATCACGCGGGACCTGGACGTGCGGTTCCCGGTGTACATCATCGTGACCAAGTGCGACCTGCTGACGGGGTTCCGGGAGTTCTTCACGACGATCACGGACCCGCAGCTGCAGCACCAGATGCTGGGGTGGTCCAACCCGGCGGACCTGGACGAGACGTTCCAGTCCGACCGCGTGACCGAGCACCTGGCGCAGGTGTGCGGGCGGCTGGTGCGTCGGCGCGGGGCGCTGCTCTCGGACCCGACGCCGCAGAACATGCAGGCGGTCAACCCGCGGCGGATGGACGAGGTCGACGCGCTGTACGCGCTGCCCGAGAGCCTCTCGGGGATCGGCTCGCGGCTGCGGCGGTACCTGGAGCTGATCTTCGTGCAGGGGGAGTGGTCGGCCAAGCCGCTGTTCCTGCGGGGGATCTATTTCACGTCGGCACTCCAGGAGGGCCGGGAGCTGGACGAGGCGATCGCGCGGGCGATGGGCGTGCCGGTCGATGCGCTGCCGGGCGGGGGCGCGTTCCGCAACGAGAAGTCGTACTTCCTGCGCGACCTGCTGATGCAGAAGGTGTTCCCCGAGAAGGGGCTGGTGACGCGGGCGACCAACGTCAAGCAGCAGCAGCGCGGGCGCAAGCTGGCGCTGCTGGGGTCGGGGATCGGCGTGGTGGTGCTGTGCCTGGCGTTCACGGTGCTGGGGTACTACAGCCTGGGCCGGAGGGTGAGGGAGCCGGCGGACTTCTGGACGCGGGTGCACGGGGAGCTCAAGGCGCCCACCAACGGCTACCCGCTGCTCTCGGACGCGGGTGGCGGCCGGGTGGCGGTGAACGCGGCGGCGGCGACGCCGGGGGCGGAGTTCGCCTCGCCGGTCGACCTGCTCGAGCGGTCGGCCGAGCAGACCGAGAAGCCGGTGGACGTGCCGCGGATTTTCCGGGCGCTGGCGGGCCTGATGCAGGGCCAGACCACGGCGGCGTCGATCAACGGCAGCATCGCCACGGCGCACGCGGCGCTGACCAGGCAGTCGCTGGTGGTGCCGCTGGTGACGGCGGCGCAGAAGCGGTTCGCGTCCAAGGACGCGGTGGCGTGGGTGGACGCGGCGGGGGCCGACACGGGCGCGTTCAAGGTGCTGGCGTCGCTGGTGCAGATGGAGAGGTCGGCCCCGGGCAAAGGGTCGTTCGACCCCAACACGTCCTTCCCGGTGGAGGACTACCTGCGGCTGACGGCGGGGAGGGACATCGAGAAGCTCGGGGGCCCGACGGAGCTGGGGTACCTGACGCACGCGGTGCACCGGGCCTTCGAGGTCCCCAGCGCCGAGTGGCCGCCGGCGGACATGAAGGGCCGCTCGGACGTTCCGGCCCTCAAGGCCGCGGCCGACGCGTTCAACCTGCACTGGCCCGAGCGGCTGCGCAGCGATCCGCGGATCGGCGCGATGGTGTCGCTGCAGCCGGCCATCAAGGAGTTCGGCGAGGCCGACCGGGCGCTGGTGGGCCTGGTGGGGCGGTTTGATCCGAACCTGCCCAAGGACGCCGCGGCGTTCAAGGAGTTCAAGCAGGCCTGGGACACCGAGTACGCGCGTCTGCGGACGTCGTGGGAGCTGATCTCCAAGGACGTCGAGAAGATCAAGCCCGAGGAGATCGACAGGTCGATCGAGGCGGCGCAGGCGAGCCTGCGGCAGGTGATCGACGAGAAGTACCGCGCGGTGCTGGGCCTGGGCGGGGTGGGGGCGGCGATCAAGTCGGGGGCGGAGGCGGCCTCGTCGGCGGGCGCCAAGGCCGACGACACCTCGAAGGCGACCGACCAGCTGGGGGCGCTGGCCGAGCGGGCCGAGAAGCTGCAGTTCGAGTCCATGCGCGACAAAGCGCCCGAGGCGCTGCGGCCGGTGCTGCAGGACCTGTGGAACCGGTGGCACTCGCTGTGGAACCCCGACGGGGTGGCGGCCCTGCAGTTCGCGGCGCTCAAGGACACGTACGGGCCGGAGATGCGCAAGCTCTTCGGGGCGGCCGCGGTGGCGGGGGACGCGACCGTGACGCGCGTGATCGCGGCGCGGTACGGCGCCTACAAGCAGGCCGACGACATGCTCGCCGCGCCGGCGCGGGCGGTGGCGTGGGGGGCGCCCCGGACCGACACGCTGATGAGCGTGCGGGACGCGATCGACGAGATCAACGCGGACCTGGCGGCGCGGACGATCGCGATCGACCAGCGGGCCAAGGCCGCCGGCGAGACGGCCGGTGACGGGACCGGGCCGGTGCAGAAGACCGGGCGCCTGGCGGCGCGGATCGCCGCGATGGGCCGGCGCACGGCGGTGATCGACGGGATCCTCAAGCGCAGCGCCGACAGCGGCGACAAGATGTGGGTGAAGGACCGGGTCAAGGAGCTGGCCGGGCAGCTCGCCGGCGGCAAGAGCGCCGCGTACCAGGTCGAGGTGCCGGCGCCGTTCGACCCGCCGACGATCCAGTTCGGGGCGGAGTTCGATGCGGCGGCGGCCAAGCGGATCTTCGACGACGGGATCACGGTGGCGTCGCTGGCGGGCGTGAGCGCGGGCAAGCCCGGGGAGGCCCGGGCGGCCGAGGCCAGGCCCGGGGAGGCGCCGGCCGACGGGATCATCGACCCGCAGGGCCACGCGCTGGACGCCAACAACGCGCTCGAGGCGCTGCGGGGGTACGCGCGGCTGTACTTCGGCGACTGGGCGGGCCGGCCGGTGCAGGTGTTCAAGGACGTGAAGGCAAGCAGCTGGCGTGAGTACCGCGACCTGGTGAAGGCCGAGGTGCAGGGCAAGGCCAGCGACATCGCCTCGAAGCTCGACGCGTTCTCGGCGGCGATGCTCAAGGCGATGTCGGCGATCCCCCCGGAGTTCGGGGAGGCCCTCAAGCCGGTGGCGGCGCAGGCGGGCGGGACGCTGCAGGAGTGGCAGAAGGCGCTGGGGGCGGCCGAGGGGGCCGGCGGCGGGGCGGCCCGGGAGGGCTCGCTGCGGAACAAGTGGATGAAGTTCACGCTGCCGCAGGAGGCGTACTCGGCGATCGCGGGGCTGGACAGCGGCGAGCTGCTCGGCGACTACTTCCCGGAGTTCACGGGGACGGGTGTAGCGGGTCGGCCGCCGACGCCGGCCAACCGGTACTGGGACTGCGTGCGGCTCAAGTGCTTGGAGCTGCTCACCGACGACATGGACAAGGAGCTGCGCGAGGTCTTCGGCGACATGGAGCGGCACCACAAGCTCCCGCTGAGCACCGAGCCGCCGGCGCCGTGGGCGGCGGACCGCTCGGCGGCGGCGGGGATCACGCCGGCGGACCTGGGGAGGATCCGGGCGAACCTGCCGGCGCTGCAGAACGCGCTGGCGGCGCGCAACGCCCCCAGGCAGAAGAACATCGGCGGCGGCGAGCGGACGACGGTGCCCGAGATCAACGCGCTGCTGGACCGGCTGTTCAGCGCCAACAAGTCGCTGCAGGACCGGAGGCTGCCCGACCTGATGGAGTCGTGGCGTGTGTGGATTCCCCTGATCGCGCCCGAGGAGCCGCTGAAGGCGACGCTGTTCGTGCTCGACGACAAGCTCAGCGGGGCGTCGGCGCAGACGGCCGAGGGCCAGGGCTGGAAGAGCGCGGCGGCCCAGTCGCGCACGTTCGAGGTGCGCAGCGGGGAGCGCAGCGTGATCCGCAACGACATCGACAAGGACATGAAGTTCCTGGAGAACGTGCCGCTGACCGACGGGACGGTGCTGAAGATCACGTTCTTCGACCGTCCGGAGGACCAGGGAGGGAAGCGCAGCGGGGTGCGCGAGCTGGCCTCGGGATGGACGGTGCTGGAGCTGCTGTGCGACCCGGACGCCAGGCCGGTGCCCGGCGATGCGCTGGGGAAGAAGTGGATGGCGCCGGTGCGCTTCAACGGCACGGTGAACGGGCAGCCGGGCAAGTACTACATCTGGATGGGGGTCGAGCTCTCGGGCGCGCTGCCGGCCAGGGACAAGTGGCCGGACCAGGGCGTGTGGGGTTCCAAGTAGGGGCGTGAGGGCGGGCGGGGAGGGGCGCTGTCGGCGTGGCGCGGCCCGCGGATTCTCGGACGTGGACTGGAGAGACGCATGGCGCTGGGTCAACTGATGGGTCAACCCAAGGAGGCGCCGGCGATCTATCTCGCCGCGTTCGGCAAGCACCCCGGGTGGGACGACCACATCGAGGACCTCGGGATCGAGACCGACCACCTGGCGCAGGTGCGGCGGTGGCTGTACATCGACGGGATCTCGGGGAACATCGACTCGGGGGCGTGGGAGAAGCTGGCCGGCGACCAGCGGCTGGCGGGCTTTGCGCACGACTTTGTGTGGTGGTTCGGGGGCTCGGGCAAGGGCGCTTCGCGCGCGGTGGTCGGGCGGCTGTGGTCCAGCAGCGACGGCAAGGGCCGCACCAAGTACCCCATGGCGGTGTACAGCGAGGGGGTGAACATCCCGATCGCGACGATGGCGCGGGACGTGATGCCCGCGCTGGTGACGCTGGAGCGCCGGTGCGTGGAGGCGTCGTCGTCGTCGGCGGTGCGGATGGTGATCGACCAGGCCCGCGCGGACCTGCGGTCGGGCCTCGAGCGGGGCGGGCTGGGGACCGAGGGGGCCGGGCCGGCCGAGGTGCTCACGCCCGCGCAGGTCGGTCAACTGGTGGACAGGCCGGAGTTCGGGGCGGCGGGCCCGGTGCGCGAGGGGCTGGCCCGCGTGCTGTACGCGATGGAGCGCGAGCTCGGTCCGTTCCTGCCGATGGGCGGGGACGGCAGGAAATCCAAGTCGATCTCCGCCAAGCCGACGGGGCAGAAGGCCGGGCACCTGCGGCTGCCGAGCCTCGCGGAGGGGGCGAGCGAGGCGTGCCTGATCTGGATCTCGCTGCTGTCGCGGCGGCTGGCGGAGGGGTCGGCGATCCTGGCGATCTCGCCGCGGGGGGAGAAGTTCGTGGACGTGGTGGTGGGGGAGCCGGGGGCTGCGCAGCTGTACTGCGTGAGGGCCTCGGCGCGGGGGTTCCCGCTGACGACCGAGGTGCCGTACGTCATCGACGAGGCGTTCAAGGCGCGGTGCGTGGAGATGATCGGCCGGTGGCGCGGTGAGGAACCGCCGAGCCGGGCCGGGGCGCCCGCGGCGGCGGCGCGGCCCGCGCCGGCCGCGGAGCCTGCGCCGGGGGCCAAGCCCAAGAGCAAGGCCAGGTGGTTCCTCGGCGGCGGCGCGGGCGTGGTGATCGTGGGCGTGACGGCGGCGGTGATGATGTCGGGGGGCGACAAGAAGAAGGCCGGTGGCGCGGGCGGCGATGAAGTGAAGGTGGCGATCAACGACCGGCCGTCGGGCCCGGGCGAGAAGGGCGCTGCGGGGAGCGGGGCGCCCGGCGCCACGGCCGATCCAGAGAAGCCCGATCCGGAGAAGGCTCGGCGTGAGCGGGAGGCGGGCGAGCAGGCCGCCAGGGACAAGGCGGCGCAGGAGAAGCTGGCCCGGGAGAAGGCGGCCGCCGACACGGCCGCGAAGGAAGCGGCCGAACGCGAGGAGGCCCGGAAGCGCACGCTCGCCGCGCAGAAGGCCGAGCAGGAGCGATTGGACCGCGAGGCGGCCGCGAAGCGCGATGCGGAAGAGAAGGACCGGGTGGCGCGGGAGGCCGCGCAGAAGCAGGAGCAGGACCGGATTTCCCGGGAGCAGGCCGATCGGCAGGCCAGGGAGACCCGGGAGAAGCAGGACCGGGAGAAGCTGGACCAGGAGAGGCTCGACCAGGAGAAGCGGGACAAGGAGAAGCAGGACCAGGCGGCCCTCGAGGAGCAGAGGGCGCTGATCGAGAAGGACCTGGGCCGGATTCGCGCAGCGCTGGCCGACGGCCTGGGCGCGGAGGGCCGGGTGGACGGGGGCGCCACGGTCCGGGACGCTTACGACGGCGTGAGGGCGTCGGCCGCGTTCGGTGCGGTGGCGAACTCCCAGGATGCGGTGTTCATCGCCGACCGGATGTCGGCGCTCGCGCAGGTGGCCCAGTCGAACGATGCGGGGTTTCTGGCCCCGCGAGCCGCGCAGGCCGGTGATGGGAAGCTCGCCGTCAGCGTCGCGGCGGCCGAGAGGCTCGGGCAACTGGCATCGCGGCCGTGGCCGAGCAACGCCGAGGAAGGCAGGCTGGCGGCGGACATCGTTGCGTCCAACAAGGCGGGGGCGGCGGGGATCAAGGATGCAGCGCGGGCCGCGGGGGTGAACGCCCGCGTGCAGGCGGCGGCGCGGCGGTTCTGGATGAACTGGTGGCGGGCGGTGGACCGGGCGGATGATGCGGGCGTGCGGGCGGTGATCGGCGCGATGGAGCCGATGGGCGTGGTTGAGCAGGAGCTGGCTCCGGCGGACCGGTACAGCATCCTGGCCGCGGCGTTCCGCCGGGTGTGGCCGGCGGCCAGGGACGATGAGGCGCGGGCGCTGGCGGCGGCGCTGGTGGAGGATGCATCGAAGGTCGGGCCGCTCCCGGAGGCGGCGAGCAACCAGGTCAAGGAGCTTGCCGCGGCGCTGGCCGAGGCGAGGACGGCGGCCGCGCAGGGCCCGCCGGTGGACACGCTCGGGCCCGGCTCGCTGCCGGGTTCGAAGCGCTGGACGCTGGAATCGGCCGGCGCGGGCGGGGCGGTGTTTGCGCCGCCGGCGGGTTCGAAGGTCGGCCAGAGCGTGGCGTTCGTGCGGGTGCACACGCCCGAGGGCGATGCGTACGTGCAGACGCAGGAGATGTCGCTGGGCCTGTTCCTGGCGCTGGTGGATGAATCGGGGAACTGGCCGGAGGTGGCCCGGCTGGGTCGCATGCCGAGCAAGGCGGGGCGCGACGGCCCGGTGGTGTGGGACTGGGAGATCGGCGCGAGCAGCCTGGTGACGGGGATCACGCCGGCCTCGACGCGCAACCGCACCAACAGCCGCGGCTGGTTCGACTTTGAATCCTCCGGCGTGATGTACTTTGAGTCCGGGGGCGAGCCGGCCCAGCCGGGGCTCAAGCACCCGATGCAGTACATGTCTCCCGCCGCGGCGGTGTACGTCTCGCGCCTGGCGGGGTGCCGGCTCCCGACGGTGAAGGAGATGAGCGCCCTGATCGCCCTGCCCGCGGAGGGGACGGCCAACCGCCGGGATGCGGCGTGGTACGCGGCGACCCAGCGGCTGGCGAAGGTCGCGGCGAACAAGAACTGCCGGTGGTTCGACGGCGGCATCTTCCCGGTGGCCGCAGCGCAGGGCAAGCGCCGCGACAAGGCGCCCCCGGCGGTCGAGCAGGATGACGGCATCGTGCTGTTCCGGGAGGTGGATGCCGGCGGGTCCAAGGGCGTGCACGATGCGGTGGGGAACGTGGCAGAACTGGTGTTCGCGGATCCCGGCGTGCAGGGGACCATGCCCGGGGATGCGGCGGGGCTGGTGGAAGCGGCTTCGAAGTTCGCCGAGGTGCGGGTGATGGGGGCTTCAGCGCTGTCGCCGCAGGAAGAGGATCCGGCCGAGCCGCAGGTGATCAGGACCGATCCGGCGCGGTCGTCGTTCAGCGATGTAGGGTTTCGTTTGGCGTTCTCGGCGGTGGGGACTGCGGCGGGCGGTGCGGCGGCGGGTACCGAACGACTCTCCCGCGCGGCTGCGGCGGTAGCTCCGCTGGCGGCCGGCGAGAATTAGGAGTGTTTTATCTCTTTATAGAGGGAGCGGGAAGGGTGAGACTTGACGAGTAATCGGACGCTGTGTTAGTGTCAGTTCATCATGGGTGGGGGGGTCACCCCTATTCATATTTTGGAAGTATTGTGTTCGTAGGCAAGATCCTGTGATTGAGGCGAATGCGCGGAGCATTTGCGCGTTCCTCGCATTCCCGGCGGGGTGTCGGGTCGTGCGGGGCGACACCGGCGCGGAGGCGGGGGGCGCGGCGGCTCCGGTGGAAGGGGTATCTGGACATGAACTCAGAGCGAGGACGGTTCGTCGGGTTTCTCCTGGCGGGCGTTGGACTGGCGGTGGTGGCCGGTTGGTCGCCCGCGGTTCTGGCACAGCCGATCTCGCAGCCCGAGCGTGTGGTGAAGGAGGCGGGCTCGCCGGACGTGGCCAAGCCGCCCAGCGCCAAGCCGCCGGGGGAGGGGGAGGAGCCTGCCGGTCCGATCGATGACGGTCCGGGGTACAAGGTGTCGCAGTTCCTTTTTGAGTACTCGCGTCCGGACCAGGCGGGGCTGCCGGCGATCGGGTCGGAGTTCTACGAGAACCTGAGGGTGACGTGGGGGATCAACGAGCAGGGCGAGTACGTGACGCCGACGACGGAGGAGTCCACCTCGGTGGGTCGTCGGACGGTGGTGCGCGGCGACGTGAAGCTGGTGTCGATGACGCTGCGTGAGTTCCGGGAGGCCAACGTGGGCAAGGTTCCCACGGTGCGTCAGTCGGGGATCAAACAGGTGGAGGCGGAGCTGGCGCGGGCGTTCAACGAGAAGGCGGGGATCCTGGGCGTGTTCAGCGTGCCGGGGGAGAAGGACATCAGCGCGTCGGGCGAGGACCTGCGCGAGGGTCGTGAGTCGCTGACGATCACGGTGTACGTGGCGGTGATCTCGGAGAACGGGGTGCGGACGATCGCCGGCGGGGACCGGGACGTGGGCGAGAAGATCAACAGCCCGGCGCACGCGAAGATCCGGGCCAACTCGCCGGTCAAGCCGGGCGGGCTGCTGCTGAAGAACCAGATCGACGAGTACATCTTCCGGCTCAACCGCCACGCGGGGCGGCGGGTGGACGCGGCGATCGCGTCGGCGGGGGAGGCGGACCGTCCGGAGGACGTGTACTTCAACTACCTGGTGAGCGAGAACCGGCCGTGGACGGCGTACTTCCAGGTGTCCAACACGGGGACGGAGAGCACGAACGTCTGGCGTGAGCGGTTCGGCTTTGCGCACAACCAGATCACGGGCCACGACGACATCCTGCGGCTGGACTACATCACGGCGAACTTCGACGAGTCCAACGCGGTGATCGGGTCGTACGAGCTCCCGGTGGCCGACCGGCTGTCGATCAAGGCGTACGGGTCGTGGAGCGAGTTCACGGCTTCGGACCTGGGCGCGCTGGGGAACGAAGACTACACGGGCTCGTCGTGGTCGGCCGGCGGCGAGGTGGTCTGGAACGTGGCGCAGAAGCGCGAGACGTTCCTGGACCTGTTCGCGGGGGCCAAGTGGCAGTGGGTGTCGATCGAGCAGACGACGGCGGGCGCGCCGCCGGAGGCCGACCAGGACTTCTTCGTGCCGTACGTGGGGGCGCGGCTGACGCGCGACACGGATGCGAGCAGCTCGCAGCTGGAGGTCTCCTGGGAGTGGTCGATGTCGAGCGTGTCGGGGGCCGAGGCGTCGGTGGTGTCGACGGACATGGGCCGGCAGGACGCGGACCTTGACTGGAACGCGGTGACGTACGACGCGTCGACGCAGTTCTTCATCGAGCCTTTGTTTAACCCGACCAACCCCAAGTACATGACGCTGGCGCACGAGCTGGCGTTGTCGGTGCACGGGCAGTGGATGCCGTTCGAGGACCGGCTGATCCCGTACTTCGAGCAGACCGCCGGCGGCCTGTACACGGTGCGCGGGTACCGCGAGTCGGTGGTGGCCGGTGACAGCGTGGTGATCGCCAGCGCCGAGTACCGGTTCCACGTGGCGCGGGCGCTGCCGCAGTCGACGGAGACCGACAGCAAGTTCGCGTGGCGGCCGCGCGGGCCGTACTCGCGTCCGGACTGGGACCTGATCCTCAAGGCGTTCGTGGACGCCGGCAGGACGACCAACTCGCAGATCCAGGAGTCGTTCGAGAGCGACGAGACGCTGGTGGGGATCGGCCTGGGGGCCGAGCTGCAGATCGCCCGGAACTTCAACTTCCGGATCGACTGGGGCGTGGCGATGGACGAGATCACCGGCCTGGCCGCGGACGGGGTCTCGCGGATCGACGACGGGGTTTCGAAGGGCAGCAGCCAGATCCACCTGGCGATGACCCTGGTGTACTAGTCCCGGCGTGTTGGGGCCGGCGTGTGGGGGGCCGGCCGGTGTGGGGGCGGGGGGGTGTCGCC
>JBGAOZ010000034.1:0-33596 GCA_044221545.1 Phycisphaerales bacterium | reverse complement strand
CCCACGACCCCCACCACGACCCCCGAACCGAAGTAACTCGGCCGAGGGATCCGGTTGATGTCATGGACCGCGATCGCCGTCGTGCAGCTCCCGTTCGGCTCGGCGCTGCATCCCGAGCGACCGCTACCGTGCCGCGATGACCGCAAGCCACGCACACCGGCTCGCCGCGATCGTCTCGATGGGCGATGAGCTCACGCTCGGCCAGTCGCTGGACACCAACGCCAGGTGGCTCGCCGAGCGGCTGGTCGCCGTGGGCATCGTCCCGGTCGAGCACCTCACGCTCCCCGATGAGGCGCTGGCGATCGAGGGGGCGCTGCGCCGGCTCGCCGGTGAGGTCGATGTGATCCTGTGCACGGGAGGACTGGGCCCCACGGCCGATGACCTGATGCGCGAGGCGATCGCCCGCGCCTGCGGCGATGTGCTGGTGGAGGATCCGGAACTGCTCGCGCAGGTCCGCGCGTGGTTCGGCTCGAGGGGCCGCCCGATGCCGGCGATCAACGCCGTGCAGGGCCTGCGGCCCTCGAAGGGCATCGGGATCCCCAACGCCCACGGCACCGCGCCGGGGATCGCCTCGTTCATCCCTTCATCGAGGCCCGGCCACGCGGGGGCGGACTGCTACTGCATGCCCGGACCGCCGCGCGAGATGATGCCCATGTTCGAGTCCTCGGTCGCTCCGCGCCTGGCGCCGCCGGCCGGGAGGGTGGTGCTCACCCGCGCGCTGCACACGATGGGACTGGGAGAGTCCGAGATCGCCACGCGGCTGGGGGACCTGATGCGCCGCGATGCGCGAGTGCTGGTGGGCACCACGGCCTCGTGGGGCGTGGTGAGCATCCGCGTGCGGTACGAGGGGTCCGAATCCCTCGCGCAGGCGCGGGCACGGATCGCGGAGGTCCAGGCCAGGGTGCGCGGGCTGATCGGCCCGCACATCCTGTTCGAGGACGAGGCGACGCCGGCCTCCGCGGCGATCGCCGCGCTGCGGAAGACACACCAGACGCTCGCGGTCGTGGAGTCGTGCACGGGGGGGCTGCTGGGGGCGATGATCACCGAGGTGGCCGGTTCTTCCGATGTCTTCTGCGGAGGGTGGATCACCTATTCCAACCGGCTCAAGCACGCGCAGGTCGGGGTCGGGCTCGACCTGCTCGCCGAGCACGGCGCGGTCAGCGCGGAGGTCGCCGGCGCGATGGCCGGCGGGGGGCTGGATCGCTCGGGCGCGGACTATTGCCTGTCGATCACGGGGATCGCCGGCCCGGGGGGCGGGAGCGAGCAAAAGCCTGTGGGCACCGTGTATATCGCGCTGGCGCAGCGCACGGGCGGGGCCGACATCCGGCGGTTCTGGATGAGCGGCGACCGCGAGTCGGTCCGCTGCTGGAGCGCCCGCAGCGCGCTGGGGATGCTCTGCCTGGCGCTGGCCGGGCGGCCGCAGATCCCGCTGCTGCGCCAGTCCACACCGGGGTGATCACCCATCCCGCCTGGTGAATCGTCGCGGCGCCGCCGGGCCTTGTGTCCGGGAACTCACGGCGTGCGATGGATGGGTCACGTCCACCGGGGGTCGCCCGGCGAATCGCCCGCGGAAAGGCAACATGGAATGGCGCAGGATGCGCATGGTGGCGGTGGTGCCGGCGTGCACGGCCGCGGCGGCGATCGCTCAGAACTCCCTCCGCATCGTCGAGCCGCTGCCGGGGTATACCAAGGCGGCGGTGAGCCGGCTCTCGGCCGACGGGCGGTACGCGGTCGGGAGGAGCACGCGGGCCTCCGGCGGCGGGAGCATCAACCGCGCGACGCGCTGGGACGTGTGGACCGGGATCCCCGAGGACCTCGGGGTGCTCCCCGGGCAGGTGCGCAGTTCGGCGCTGGCGATCTCCGAGGACGGCACGACGGTGTGCGGCGCGTGCGATGTGCCCCTCAAGGCGCCGCGGGCGTTCCGGTGGACGCTCGGGCAGGGCATGGAGGACGCCGGGCCGTTCCTGGCCGGGTCGATGAGCGCCGATGGCTCGGTGCTGGGCGGGGCCGACCACGGGATCCACCCGGTGGTCCGGTCGGGCGCGGGGCCGGTGGAGTATCTCCCGTGCGTGGGGGCGGGCGGGGTGACGTCGATCAACGCGGGCGGGGAGCTGATCGTGGGCTCGACGTACCGCAACCCGATGCTCGATCAGTTCGCGGCGATCTGGTACCGGGCCGAGGGCGGTTCCTTCGAGCGGCTGGACCTGCCGGCGCTGCCTGGCGGGACAACCTCGTGGCTGCGGGGGATCACGCGGGCATCAAGCGTGACCGGCGGCGGGCTGGTGATCGGCTCGTCGAAGGTCGGTCAGGCGCCCGAGCCGTTTTACTTCCAGTGGCTCGCCGACGGCAGCGCGCAGATGACGGCGCTGGCGGTGCCGCCGGGGGCCGACGGCGCGGATGCATGGTGCATCAGCGGCGCGGGGGAACTGGCCGGCGGGATCGCCTACGGCCTGCGCGAGAAGCCGTCGGATGCGACCAGGAAGATGGCGGTGGTGTGGGAGGCGCTCCCCGAGGGCCGCGTGCGGGACCTGCGCTGGTTCCTCAAGCACGAGTGCCGCGTGGAGGTGGGCGGCTGGCGCTTCCAGAGCGTGCTGGACATCTCCGCCGATGCGGGCGCGTTGTGCGGGGAGTGCACCACACCGCAGGGCGACAGCGTTTCGTTCATCGCGATCGTGCCCGAGCGGTTCGACCCGCCCGCGTGCGAGGCCGACTACGACGCCTCGGGGTTCGTCGACCGCGATGACTTCGACCGGTTCGTGCAGGACTTCGAGTCCGGGGACGACCTGGCGGACTTCGACCGCTCGGGGCTGCTGGAGGGGATCGACCTGGATGCGTTCCTGGAGGCGTTCGAGCGGGGGTGTTGAGGGAGATAGGCACTCGGCACTCGCGGAAATGAGGGCGGGCCGGGGGGCGCGAAGGTGTTGTACGCTGCGGCGGGGGTGGGTATCTTGGGACCGAGGGCATGGGTCGTGACGGGCGGTTTACTCACGGGATCTGCTTACCGGCGGAGGCGGGCGTGCACACAAGAATGCCGATCGGTGTGTGGGGGGCGGCGCTGGTGGTCTCGAGCGGCCTGGCGTGCGGGGCCCGGGCGCAGAATGCGCTGCGCGTGCTCGAGCCGGTGGCGGGGTACGCCAAGACCTCGGCCCAGAAGGTCTCGGGTGATGGCCGCTACGTGGTGGGCACCAGCAGCAACAACGGGCAGTACTCCGAGACCCGCGCGACGCGCTGGAGGGTCGCCGACGGCCTCGCCGAGAACCTGGGCGTGCTGGATGCTCAGCCGCGCAGCGCGGCGTTCGCGGTCTCCGACGACGGGCAGATCGTCAGCGGCTCGAGCGGGCCGGTGCTGGGCTCGCGCCTGGCGTTCCGCTGGACGCCCGAGGGCGGGATGCGGCAGATCGGCGAGTTCTACGCCGGCGCCATGAGCGGTGATGGCAGCGTGATCTGCGGGACCACGTTCACGATCCACCCGCTGGTGCTCGGGAGCGGCGGGGAGCCGATCTACCTGCCGACGATCGCGCTGGGAGGGGTCGGGCAGCTCAACGGGGCCGGCGACCTGATCGTGGGCACCACGTACAGCAACCCATCGTTCGATCAGCGCGGAGCGGTCTGGTACCCGATCCCCGGGCAGGGGTACGGCCTGTTGAGCATCCCGCAGATACCCAACGGGGCGACGTCGTGGGTGCGGGCGATCAACCGGTCGGCGAGCCTGGCGACGGGCGGGATCCTGCTGGGATCGGGGCGGATCCCCGGGGGGACGGGCTCGTTCTGCTACATGTGGTACCCCGACGGAGGGAGCCAGATGCACGTGCTGCCGACGCTGCCGGGCTGCGGCGGCGCGGACACGATGTGCATGGACGCGGCGGGGACCGTCGCGGGCGGGATCGCGTACGACTATCCCGACACGCCGAACACCGCGACCCGCAAGGTCGCGATCCTGTGGCGGGACCTGCCGGTCGCGAGCGCCCACGATCTGCGCTGGGTGCTGATGCACGAGTACGGGCTGGATGTGCGGGGGCTTACGTTCCAGAGCCTGGTGAGCATGTCGGCCGATGGCACGGTGATCTGCGGCGAGTGCACGCCGCCGGGAAGCCCTCCGCGATCATTCGTGGCGAACATCCCCGATCGGCTCGATCCGCCGCTGTGCGATTCGGACTACGACCTTTCGGGGTTCGTGGACCGCGAGGACTTCGATGGGTTCGTGATGGACTTTGAGGCCGGGAGCCCGCGGGCGGATTTCGACGGCTCGGGGTTCGTGGATGGTGAGGATTTCAACGGGTTCGTGGAGGCGTTTGTGGGTGGGTGTTGAGGGGGAAGGCATAACGCCTTAGGTACTGGGTACTGGGTACTGGGGACTGTGGAATGGGCCTTCGGCGCGGGTCGCGAACGAGCGGATCCGGGCGATGGGCCGGATCTTCTCTTGGTTCTTCCGGGCTGTGCGGGGTCTGGGTCGGGTCCACCAATTCAATCCACGTCGCGTTTGATTGCATTCCTCCGCCCCATCCGGGGCGGGAGTTCCGCCGTGCTGGGGTCGGCGGTTTGCGCTTCGCTGCATTCCGACACCCCGTGCGGGGTGCGATGCGGGCGAGCGTGCGGGTGCGCGTGGATGCTCGCGGCCGATTGCGGTGGGAGGCGCCGTGGTGCAAAAACAACCGCCCGCACCTTGCGGTGCGGGCGGCGTGAACAATCGATGTTCAGATCAGACTGAAGTCAGCCTTGGAAGGCCGGATTCAGCAGATCGGAGCGCCTTCGAAGGCGGCAACGAACGCGCCGAAGTCTTCGCCGTCGGTGAAGCCCGAGCCGTCGAAGTCGGTGTCGCAGCCGATGACGCTGATGTTGATCAGCGAGTTGGCGGCGTAGGGCGAGCCGCCGTAGTAGTAGAGCCACTCGTTGGCGTTGAACGCGCCCGAGGCGTCGGCATCGACCAGGAAGAGGTCGATCGAGGCGCCCAGGTAGTTCTCGCCGTCGGTGCCCGTGCCGGTGCCGTCACCGTTGTGCACGTGCATGCCGTTGGGATCGAGGACGGGGGTGCCGCCCGAGCCGGTCGTGGAGTAGATGTGCTGGTAGACGAGGAAGTTGTCGTCGACCGTGATGGTGATGCCGCCGGCGTACCAGCCACCGGAGCTGTAGGCGTAGAAGGAGAACTGGTTGTTGAAGTCCGGCACGGGGAGGTCGGCGAAGTAGATGCCGCCGACGAAGCTGCCGCGGGTGATGTCGGTCAGGCTGCCGGCCGAGTCCCAGGTCACCACGTCGTCATAGAACACGTGGTAGTCGTCAACGAGGACTTCGGGGTTGGAGCCGTCGCCGTTGTAGCAATCGCCCCAGATGAGCCCGTCAACGTAGCCGACGACCTTGTCGCCGTAGATGCCACGGCCGCCCCAGCGGCGGTCGAGGGTCACGTAGTCGCCCGAGTCGGGGGTGCCGCCGCCGACGAAGTAGAAGTCGGCCGCGGACTGGTCGTTCCAGTCCTGGACGCCGTTGGTGCCGTCGGCGAAGTCGCCGACGTTGTCGTAGGCCGAGTTGGGCTCGGTGCGGACGCCATACTGGCTGATCGTGCCATCCTGGATGTTGATCGATCCGCGGAAGATCGGGGCCGCGGGGTAGGGCTGCATCTTGACAGCCACGCGGTCACCAGCGCTGGCGGCCGAAGCGGCCAGACCAACAACCATCGCGAGCTTGAGGCAGTTAGAGAACTTCATCGAACACTCCTCATTGAAAAAAGGAACCACTCTCCGATTCAGACCCCTTCGGGGGCCGATTATCCCTTCGTTGGTTCGGCAAGGATGCGACGAGCGTCGCGATAGACCCTTCTGCTACAAATCGAGCTTTTGGGGAATCCTCAGCCGGACGGCAAAAAACCATTACCCTCTACAGAATCTCCACCACCTGAACCCGCACGGGCGGATTCCAGCATGTTTCCACACGTCAGCGATTGTACAAGAATCCCAACCTCGTGCAAGGGTATTTCGCGGGAAAATACACCGGCTCCGGATTTTTTGGCCCCAAGAAATAGCCGCCAGATTACCCATCTTCTCTTGACAACCGAGAACCGATTCCCACGCAACAAGGGCACGGCGGGCACACGGATGATTCCCACCCCAGATCACCACTTCCACTCCTGAGGATCAATCTCGCTCGCTCTCCCAGCTTCACAGGCGCATTCAGTTGCGCCGTGCATCCTTCATAGATTCAACGAACTGATCGAAGAGATAGGAAGCATCGTGAGGGCCGGGGGATGCTTCGGGATGGTACTGCACGCAGAAGACCGGGCGATCTTTGATGCGGAAGCCTGCGAGCGTGCCATCGTTAAGGTGGATGTGGGTGGGTTCGCCCCCCACCGCCTCGACCGACCGGGCGTCAACGGCAAAGCCGTGGTTCTGGCTGGTGATCTCGACCCGGCCGGTGAGGGTGTTCTGCACAGGCTGGTTGATGCCGCGGTGGCCGAACTTGAGCTTGTACGCCTTGGCGCCCAGGGCCAGGGCGATCAACTGATGGCCCAGACATATTCCAAATGTGGGGATCGCGGTCTTGGAAGTCGGGTCGAGGATCGACCGGAGCGTGGCGATCGTCTTCTCGACGGCGGCGGGATCGCCGGGACCGTTGGAGATGAACAGGCCATCAATCTCGCCGGCGGTGAAGAGTTTACGGATGTTGTCGGCGGTTGTTGTGTGGGGCACAACGGTGACGGAGCAGCCGCGATCGATGAGATTGCGGAGGATGTTGGCCTTGGCGCCGCAGTCCAGGGCGAGCACGCGCGGGGGACGGGAGGAGGAATCGCGGGCGGGGACTTCAAGGGTCGAGGGCCACTCACCCAGAGTTTCGGTCCAGGTCTGCTTCGAGGAGCAACCGACCAAAGGGACCAGATTCTGGCCTGTCATGGAGGGTGCCGAGCGGGCGCGCTCGATGAGGGCTTCATCGGATAGATCTATCCGGTCTGTGAGCGCACCGCTTACGACGCCTCCGGAGCGGAGGCGCTTGGTGAGGGCGCGGGTGTCGATGCCTTCCAGGCCCAGCACGCCGTGCCTGGCGAGGTAGAAGGAGAGGTCGAGATCGGAGCGGTAGTTGGAATGGCGGCGGGCGAGCTCGCGGATGACGAGGCCGGCGACCTGGACCTTGCGGGATTCTTCATCCTCGGGGTTGACGCCGGTGTTGCCGATCAGGGGGAAGGTGGAGACCAGAATCTGGCCGGTGTAGGAGGGGTCGGTGAGGGATTCCTGGTACCCGCTGATCGCGGTGTTGAAGACGACTTCGGCGGTGGAGACGACGCCGCGTCCGGTGGCCCCGAAGGGCTTGCCCTGGAGGACGGTGCCGTCGGCAAGGGCGAGCCGCCCGATGGGCGCGGGGCCGCGAACCGGTGTGGAGTCTGGCATCGATAGAGTCTAGACAGGTGCACGAAGCTCTCAACGACAACTCGACGCTCTTTGGCGGTAACGGGGAGCCATCCCCGGCGGCGGGAGCCTCCGCGGGCGGACGGGCGAGCGGGCCGCTGGTGCGGGTCGTGGTGGAGCGCGGGATCGATGACCCGGAGATGGCCGATGGTCTGACGTACCGGGCGATCGACGAGGAGATCGAGGTGGGGGACCGGGTGACGGTGCCGCTGGGCAAGTCCGGCAAGCCCACGGGGGGGATCGTGGTCGCGGTCGGCGATTCGGAGGCCGGGCCGGCGGGGGTGCGGATCAAGGCAATCCTGGAGCGTTCCGAGTCGCGGCTGCCGCCGTCGCTGCTGGAGCTGGCGCGGTGGATGGCGCGGTACTACGCGAGCCCGCTGGGGCTGGTGCTCTCGACGATGGTGCCGGCGGCGGTGAAGCACCAGGTGGGCCGGAGGATCGTCAGGCTGGTGGGGCTGGGAACGCTGGAGGATGCAGCGCGGGGGGCGGCGATCGAATCGCTGCGCCCGGCGGCGCGTCGGGCGTGGGAGCAGATCGCCGAGCTCAAGCCCGGGGAGTTTCCGCTGGCCGCGCGGGAGCTGGCCGCGCGGCTGGGGCACCGGACGCTGGCGGGGATCAATCCGCTGCTGCGGGCGGGGCTGCTGGCGCCGGCGCAGCGCACGGAGGTGCGGTCGGCGGAGGAGTTCTGGAAGCAGGGCGGCACGGCGGAGGAGCCGGCGCGGCTGGTGGCGACCGCGGACCAGGTGCGGTGCATCGAGGGGATCTCGGCGGGCCTGGGCTCGTTCGGGGTTCACCTGTTGCGGGGCGTGACGGGATCGGGGAAGACCGAGGTGTACCTGAGGCTGATCGAGCGGGTGCTCGCCGCGGGGAAGCGGGCGCTGGTGCTGGTGCCGGAGATCGCGCTGACGCCGCAGACGGTCGAGAGGTTCGAGCGGCGGTTCGGGGGAGTGGGGGTTGGTGTGGGAGGGGTGGCGGTGCTGCATTCGGGTCTGTCGTCATCGCAGCGGAACCGGCACTGGGTGCTGGCATCCTCGGGGCGGGCGTCGATCGTGGTGGGGGCGCGGTCGGCGATCTTCGCGCCGATCAGGGATGTGGGGATCGTGATCGTGGACGAGGAGCATGATCCTTCTTACAAGCAGGACCAGGCGCCGCGGTACCACGGGAGGGATGTGGCGATCAAGCGGGCGCAGATCGAAGGGTGCGCGGTGGTGCTGGGGTCGGCGACGCCTTCGATCGAGAGCTGGCACAACGCGCGGCTGGGGAAGGCGAGGCTGTGGGAGCTTCCGCAGCGCGTGGGCGGGGGGGTGCTGCCGCCGGTGGAGGTGGTGGACCTTTCGGCGGAGAACCGGCTGCGGGTGGTGTCGGGGTGGGGGTCGGGGTGGGGGTCGGGGGAGCGTGAGAAGGGGGGCGGAGCATCGCGGGGCGTGATGGGGGCGCCGGGGCTGCACGCCCTGGGCCCGACGCTCGAGGGGGGGATCGACCGGACGCTGCGGGAGGGCGGGCAGGTGATCCTGCTGCTCAACCGGCGTGGGTTTGCCAACTACATCTGCTGCCCGAACCGCGCGTGCGGGTGGATGCTCTCGTGCGAGCAGTGCGATGCGGGGATGGTGCTGCACCGGGACCTTCGCCTGCCACGGGGGGGCGTGGTGGTGTGCCACCATTGCCGCTCGGAGCAGCGGGTGCCGACGGTGTGCCCGTCGTGCGGGAAGATCCCGCTGCCGCTGGGCGTGGGGACCCAGCGGGTGGAGGAGGAACTGCTGGAAAAGTTCGGGGCATCGCACGGGCTGGTGCTGGGGACGACGATGGTCCGGGTCGATTCGGACACGATGCGGTCGGGGAAGGACTACTTCGAGGTGCTCGGGCGGTTCGGGCGCGGCGAGGTGCGGCTGATGCTGGGCACGCAGATGATCGCCAAGGGCCTGGACTTCCCCAACGTGCGGCTGGTGGGGGTGGTGAACGCCGACACGGCAATCTCGCTGCCGGACTTCCGGGCCTGGGAGCGGACGTTCCAGCTGGTGAGCCAGGTGGCGGGCCGCGCCGGGCGGGGGACGCTGGGGGGGCGCGTGATCGTGCAGACGGCGTGCGCGGAGAACCCGGCGATCCGCCTGGCGGCGGCGCACGACTACGTGACGTTCGCGGATGCGGAGCTGGCGCTGCGGACCGAATCGGGCCTGCCGCCGGTTTCGCGGATGGCGCGGATCGTGTGCCGGGACGAGGACGATTCGAAGGCCCGGGGGAGCGCTGCGCAGATCGCGGAGGCGGCGCGGGAGCTGGGGCGGGGGTCGGTGCGGGTCGACGGGGCGATGGCGTGCGTGCTGGGGCGGCTGCACAACCAGTACCGGTTCGCGGTGGAGCTGACGGCGGGGCGGGCGTCGGAGATCCAGGAGCTGCTGGCCCGGCTGCGGGCGCGGCGGCTGGTGGTCGGGGATGCGAGCACGGCGGTGGATGTCGACCCGGTTTCGTTCCTGTAATGCAGCGCGGCCCGGCGCGGGGGCGGTCCGACGGGTCCTACGCTGGCCCCCGTGCTCGTACACCTTGATGGCAAGCTGGTCCCGCAGGATCAGGCGCGCGTGAGCGTGTTTGATCGCGGGTATCTCATGGGTGACGGCCTGTACGAGGGGCTCCGGGCCTTCGACGGGCGCGTGGTGGGGCTGGACCGGCACATCGCCCGGCTGCGCGAGGGGTTGGAGGAGTGCCGCATCCCGTGGGATGCAGCGCAGATGGGGCCGCTGACCGACGAGCTGCTGGCGGCCAACGGGCTGCGCGATGCGTTCATCTACTGGCAGGTGACGCGCGGCGCTCCGGGGCCGGGCCAGCCGCTGCGGGCGCGGGTGCCCGGCGGGGCGATGAGGCCGATCGCGACGGGGTTCTGCTACCCGACGCCCGCGCTGGAGGCGTGCACGGTGCCGGCGATCAAGCGGGTGATCACCGCGCGGGACACGCGGTGGCTGCGCGGGGCGGTGAAGTCGATCTCGCTGCTGGGAGGCGTGCTGTCGGCGATCGAGGCGCACGATGCGGGCGTGGATGATGCGATCCTGATCCGCGACGGGCTGGTGGCCGAGGGAACTTCGTCGAACGTGATGATCGCGGTGGCGGGCGCTGGGGGGGAGATGCGTCTGGCGACGCCGTCGCTGGAGAGCGCGCCGATCCTGGCGGGGGTGACGCGGGACCTGCTGCTGGAGACGCTGCCGCGGATCGAGGTGCGTGCGATCACGGCCGGTGAGCTGCTGGGGGCGAGCGAGGTGATGCTGATGGGGACGCTGACGATGGTGACGTCGGTGGCGGAGATCGACGGGCGGCGCGTGGGCGACGGCGTGCCGGGCCCGGCGAGCGGGGCTCTGCTGCGCACGCTGGTCGAGCGCATCGCGCGCGGGTGAGGGGGGAATCACCCAGCAAATCGGACTTTCGTAGCTGATTGGTATATGTCCGCACGCGCGACGGAAAAAAGGGAGATTCAAGTGAGGTGGCGGGCTTGGTCCGAATAGTCTTGTCGCCGAGGGGCTCGACCGGGGCGGCACCAAGAAGGCAGACGCTCCGAATGGCACAAGGTCAGAGAGATTGGAAGGCTACCCGAGTCACGATCATGGGCCTGGGCCGCTTCGGCGGCGGGGTCGGGGTGGCCCGCTGGCTTGCCAGGCAGGGCGCCACCGTTCACATCACGGACCTTGAGCCTGCCGACAGGCTCACGGCTTCGATCGCGCAGATCCAGGACCTGGTGGATCGCGGGTCGGTGACGCTGCGGCTGGGGGTGCACGATGTGGATGATTTCACGGCCTGCGACCTGGTGATCGCCAACCCGGCGGTGCCGCGGCCGTGGGAGAACCGGTTTCTGAGGGCGGCGGGCGCGGCGGGCGTGCCGATCACGACCGAGATCGGGCTGGCGATCGAGCGGCTGCCGGATCGCGGGCGGGTCATCGGGCTGACGGGCTCGGCGGGCAAGAGCACGACGTGCGCGATGACAGCGCACGTCCTGAGGGAGCTGGGGGAGCCGGTGGTGTTCGGGGGCAACATCGGGGGCTCGCTGCTGGGGTCGCTCGATTCGATCGGCGGCTCGACGTGGGTGGTGCTCGAGCTGTCGAGCTTCATGCTGCACTGGCTCGCGGGGTGGTCGCCGCGGGTGGCGGGGGTGACGAGCTTCTCGCACAACCACATCGACTGGCACGGCGCGGTCGAGCACTACCGGGACAGCAAGCGGAACCTGATCGCGCACCAGAGGCCCGGGGATACGGCGATCTTCGGGGAGGGGCTGGGTGACTGGTCGGCGGCGCCGGGGGTGCGGGCGATCCATCTGGGACCGGGTGATGCGGTGGACGGGCTGGTGATCCCGGGGCGTCACAACCACCGCAACGCGGCGATGGCGGTGGAGGTGGCGCTGGCGGCGCTGGCGCGGACGGATCAGGATTCCGACCGGCTGCGGCCGGGGGCCGAGGCGGCGGTGAAGTCATTCCCGGGCCTGCCGCACCGGCTGGAGCTGGTCGGGCAGCACCGTGGGATCCGCTTTTACAACGATTCAAAGTCCACGACGCCCGAATCGACGCTGCTGGCGGTCGCTTCGTTCGCCGAGGAGCCGGGCGTGGGGTCGCACCGGGTGCACCTGATCGCCGGCGGGTACGACAAGGGCTCGGACCTGGGCCCGATCGGGCGGATCGGGGCCTCGCTGGCGGGGCTGTACACGGTTGGGGCGACGGGGCCGAGCATCGACAAGGCCTCGCACGGGCACTCGACGCCCAGCCGGGCGATCGACGGGGCGATCGAGGCGTGCTGGCCGCGCCTGCGGCCTGGAGATGTCGTGCTGCTGAGCCCGGGGTGCGCTTCGTGGGACCAGTTCGAGAATTACGAGGCGCGCGGCCGGCGGTTTGCGGAGCTGGTGCGTGCAAAGATCGTCCCATGAACGCACGGGAGCGCTGGGGGCGGGTCGCCGCTGTTGAACCGGTTCAGGACAGAACGCCGCGCGCGCTCGCGAGGGGCGCGATGGCTGCGGGCGGGCGGGGATCTGTGCTGGCGTGGGGCGTGATCGGCTGCGGCACAATCGGCTGCGGGCTGATCGGCTGCGGATCGGCCGATCGCGCCGGGGCCGGGGGCGGGTGGGCAACCCCGTTCCCGCACGTGCGGATGAACATCGCCCAGCGCACGATCGAGCTGGACGGACTGGTTCCCATCGACCCGCACGACAAGGAGACGCCCGAGATCTATCTCGAGGTGGTGGTCTGCTCGAAGAACTCGCGGGAGCACGAGACGCTGGTGGTCACGGAGGCCCGGCCGTCGGATGTGCACGCCGCGCTGCTGCTGCTGGGCCTGGAGCCGGGGGCTCCGGGGGCGTGGGGCTGGGACCGGGCGCGGTCGAAGATGACCGTCACGCCGCCGATGGGGCCGGGGGTCAGGGTCAGCTTCATGTACCGGGACGCCGGGGGCGCTCAGGTGGAATCGGACCCGGCGGACTGGATCATCGACGTGCACGGGCGACGTTCGCTGCGGGAGCTGGCGGGGATCGGCCGGGCGCCGTGGGTGTTCGCGGGTTCGGTGATCGCCCCGCGACCCGACGGTCCGGGGGAGTATTACAAGGCGGACATCGAGGGCACGCTGGTGGGGCTGGCGACCTTCGGGACCGAGACGCTCGCGTGGCCCATGGTGTTCAGCCCCGAGGCGGCGGTGCAGGCGCCCGAGTGGATCGCCGACCCGGCGAAGGTGCCGCCGTGGAAGACGCCGGTGACGGTCCGGCTCACGGCGATCGATGGTGCCTCGCGGTAGACAGGGCGGGTATGCTCAGGGGCAGACATGCTCCCCAGCGAATCAAGATCTGCGGCAACGGGTTGGCGGGCCGGGCCCGGCTGCGTGCGCGGCATGGTGCTGGCCGGCCTGGCGTGCGTGCTGAGCTCACCGGCGTGGTCGCAGACCCTGAATCTCGATGCGCCCGCCCCGCCCCCGCCGGGCGCGGGGAAGGCCACGATGGACCTGGCGTCGCGGCTCAACGGGCAGATCGCCGAGCTTCAGAAGCAGGCCCAGGCGCTCACGCCCGAGCGGGCCGACCAGGCCGACATGATCGCGCTGCAGGTGGCGGTGCGCACGCTGGCGCGGGGCCTCCTGCGCGCCGGGGAGCAGGGCGGGGAGCCGGGATCGATGCAGGTGATTGCCGGCCGCACGCTGGCGCTGCGGATCGGCGGCATGGACATGTTCATCCGCGCACACGCCGGAGAACTGCCGGCCGAGATCCGCACGCAGATCGAAGCGCTGTGCGCCACCGCGCCCGAGAAACTGCCCGAGGACGACCAGACGCTCGCGAGGTTCCTGCGCGACACGCTGGCGCCCCTGGTGAACCTGACGCCCGCGCAGGCGCTGGCTCCCCCCACCGCCCCCACTACCCCCACTACCCCCACTACCCCCACTACCCCCCCCACCACCAACACGCCGGCCACCTCTGCGGATCCCGAGGCGAGCACGGAGGTGGTTGCGTTCGCGCCGCTGCTTGGCTTCACGGGGACTCTGCACGAGATCGCCGAGCAGGCCAAGGCGCCGGCGGTGGTCATCACGGCGTGCGACTCGCTCGAGGCGCGGCTCTCGGCGGCGGACCGCTGGCCGGCGTACGCGCGGTCGGCGCGCACCATCCGGCTCAACGCGATCGATGCGATGTGGGCGTTCACCGCCGCGGGGGCCACGAACCTTCCCGCGGGGGCGCGGCAGGCGCTCCAGCAGCAGTTTGCCCTGGCCGCCGAGGGGATCTGCCGCCCGGTGGACTCCGGATCGCTGCCCGGCGCGGCGGACGCGGCCGCGGTGGGATCGGCACGGCTGCGGTGCCTGGCGCTGCTGTGCCGGTGCATCAGCCTGGCCGCGCAGGCCGAGCCGGATTCGCCCGGCCGGGCGCTCCGCGATGCGCTGGGGGCTGTGGCGCTGGCGCGCGACCCGCGGACCAACCAGCCCAGGGACTTTGCCGCCGATCCCCAGCTTGCCGATCGCCTGGCGCGGCTGGCCCGCCTGCTGGAGACCTTCCGGCAGGTCTCGGGCTCGGGCGCGATCCGCGCCGAGGACCTCCCGCGCCAGCTCCGCCCGGCCGTCAGGCCCCTGGAAGAATCGCGGCGCCAGGCGGCGGGTGAATTGCTCGAGACGCTCGCCCGCGCGGTGGGTTCGCCGGACATCGCCTCGGACCCCGCGTTCCTCGAGGCGGTCGCGTCGTACCGCCGCAGGCACTCGGACCTGCTGCTGTTGCGGTCGGTGACCGAGCGGATCGCCCGCAAGCCCGTGCTGCCCACCGGGGCCCCGGGCCCGCAGTGGATCCTCAAGGACGAGTTCGAGCCGCTGGGGGATCGGCTGCTGCTGCTGTCGCGCGGCCTGAGCTCCCCCAAGGAGCACGACGAGGCGCTGACCCAGTGGCGCGAGTTCACGCAGGGGATCCTGCTGCTGACGCGCAACGGCGAGGCCCGGGCGATCCGCGAAGCGCTGGCGGCGCCCGAGTCGCCGCTCGCCCAGCACCTCAAGATCATCGCCGCCGACCGCGCCGGGGACCTGGTCAAGCACCTCGACGAGGCCCGCGCCGATTGGCTCGTCGAGGCCCGCAAGGCCCGGCAGATCCCGTCGGCCCCGCTGGCGGCCGCGACCCGGCGGCTGCTGGGCGCGCACGGCGCTGTGGCGCTGGCGTTTGAATGGACCCGCCTGCGATCGGGGCTGGCCGATCCGGTGCCGGGCGCTCCGGCCGCCGACGCCGGCAGCGCCCTGGCGTGCTGGGAGCTCTCGGCCCAGGCCGCGTGGCTCCTGGCAGCGCCGGACGCGACGACGACCACCTCCGGCCTGCTGCTGGCGGCCGACGGCAAGGCCGACGAGTTCCTCGCGGCCAAGTGGGAGATGCCCGGCACGCGCCTGCGATCGCTCCTGCGCCTGGTCAACTCGATGGCGGCCGGCCGCGGCCTGCACGCGCTGAGCGATGATGCGGCCGATGCGCTGCGGCAGTTGGGAATGGGGCCGGAGGATCCCGATCGCGGGGATTCCAGGGGCCTGCGGACCGAGCTGGCGGTGATGAGCCGCTATCTCGAGGAGCTGGGCGCGGCGATGGGGCGCGGGGATTCCGATGCCGTGGCGTCGCTGAGCAAGTACCTGGACACCAAGCTCGCGGAGGCGATCGCGGAGGTCGAGCGCTCGCGCTAGATCGCGGAGGGTTCAATCCCCCGCGCCGCGGGGCAGGCCGGTGACGAGCTTGTCCATCCCGGGCAGGAGCTTGCCCGGCGCCATGCCCAGCACCCTGGTGAGCACGGACCAGACCTCGCAGTTGCGCATCACCGGGCGGAGCAGCTCCGAGCCGGGACCAATGGACGTGAGCTCCACCATGTCCGAGGTGTGATTAGGGCTGAGGAAGGCGACCCCGAACGAGGTGGCCAGCAGCGAGCCCAGCACGCACACGCTCGAGTTGGCATCCCGGAACGGCATCACGCGCCTGGACTGCATCGAGCGGGCGAACATCGCCACGCCTTCGGTGTCGAGCCTGATCCCGGTGGCCTGCTCGACCAGGTCCCCGTACTGCGCGGCGAGCGTCTCAGGAGATCCGTCCTTGGGCAGCCGCGCGAAGGTCCACTCGAACGAGTGCCTGGCCTCCAGGAGCCTGCGCAGGCCCTGCTCCCCGCGCTTGCCGTAGAGCGTCAGGCCCGGGTTGGCGTTGCCGTGGTCGGTAGTGACGACCAGGAGCGTGTCGTCGCGGGCTTCGAGCCAGGAGAGGACCACGCCAAGCGTGCGGTCGAATTCCAGCTGCTCCTGCACCAGCGAGGCGGCGTCGTTGTCGTGGGCGGCGTGGTCGACGCGTCCGCCCTCGATCTGCATGGCGAACCCGTCGGGGGCCTTCTCCAGGCGGGCCAGCGCCGCGCGGGTCATGTCCTCGAGGCAAGGGACGGTGGGCTCGCGGTCGAGCACGTGCGGGACGTGGTCCCTGGAGAACAGCCCCAGCAGGCGCGTGGAGTCCGCCGCGCTGACGGCCGCGAGCTCGTCCTTGGTGCGCACGAGCTTGAGCTGGGGGTGCTTGGCGAGCAGGTCGGGCTTGAAGAAGTGCTCCCCGCCGCCGAGGACGACGTCGATGTTGCGTTCGAGCAGCTGCTGGGCGATCGAGCCCTCCAGGTCGCGCTGGGGGACGTTGGCGCAGAAGCCCGCGGGGGTTGCGTGGGTGACGCGGGTGGTGGTGACGACGCCGGTGGCCTTGCCGTTCTGCTGGGCGTGGACCAGCAGCGGGAGCAGCTGGCGACCCTCGGGCGTGATGTTGATCACGGCGTTGTTGCACGGCGTCCCGCACCCCCAGGCGGAGGCGGCGGCGGCCGAGTCGGTGACGAACGAGTCGGCCGACTGGGTCTCCTGGACGGTCCGGCGAACCCCGGGCCTCTCCCACAGGGATGTCCAGACCGAGGGCCGGCCGTCGCGCATGCGGCAGACGGTGTCGCAGAGCGTGAGGGTCCCGGTGCTCATGCCATCGGAGACCATGAAGATCAGGTTCCGGGCCTGCCCGGGCGAGACCGAGGGGCGAGCGGGCCGGACCCTCGCGGCGGAGACCGAACCCAGGCCGGCGCCGACGGCGGCCCCGGCGCCCAGTCGCAGGAAATCTCGCCGGCCCAGACCCGTGCGGGCCGCGGCGATCGATGCGGATCTGTCCATAGCCATGCCCCAAGAATAAACGGCGGAGCGGTACGAGCCTCCGCCGGGACAACAGGATTGTGACAAATCCTGACCGCCGGGAGTCGGCCCCGTTTGGGCCGGTAACCGGGGATCTGATGGGGGTGTGGTGGGGATGAGGTGGGGGTGAGGTGGGGAAACGGTGCTGGGGTTTGTTCCGCGTGGGGATCTGGCGGGCGGGCGCTTCCCGGCGCGGCCCGGGCGCTGTATCCTCCGGGCCGAGGATGTGCATGCCCACCGAGGGAGGGTTCGGACCAGTGAACAGGCAGGTCGCCCCGGAGTCGCTCGGAGTCTCGCTCGGGCCGGCCCTGCGCGAGCACTGCCGGGGGCACCTGGGGCCGATCGAGTGGTTCCACAACGGATGGCAGCACTCGGGGGCCGCGACGGGCTTTGCATCGTGGCGGACGGGCCAGGGCCAGTCCTGCGATGTGCTGGTCAAGCTGCCCGTCGGTCCGTTCGAACTGGACTGGACCACCAAGCTCGCCGGCCTTGCCGATGAGAGCGTTCAGGGCACGCAGGTCTGGGATCTCCCCGAATCGCGGGCCCTGGCGACCCCACGCGTCATGGCCGCCGGGAGAACCCTGGGGAACTACGACCTGGCATGGATCATCGTCGAGCGGCTGGCCGGCAGGACGCTCGCCGACGAGCACAGCGAGCGATCGGTGCGGGACCTTCTCCACGCCGCGGCGGACTTCCACGCCTGCGCCCTGCGCGTCCGTCCGCTGGATGAGAATCCCGCCCCACACGACTGGGTCCATCTGATCGACCGGGCCCGCCACGCGGCCCGTGACGCCGGGATTCCCGACTCCCAGCGCTGGAACGAACTCATCCACAAGGTGCAGAAGATCCTCCCCTCGCTCATCACCCGCTGGGATCGCCGGCGGATCAACGTCTGGTGCCACGGGGACCTGCACCCGGGCAACGCCCTGCGGCGAGCCGAGCCGCACGTGGGCGCTGCGGCGCAGCGGGGCGGCGCGGTGCTCATCGACCTGGCGCTGGTGCACCCGGGCCACTGGGTCGAGGATGCGCTGTACCTCGAGCGGCTGTACTGGGGCCGGCCGGACCTGCTGTGCGGCATCAAGCCGGTCTCGTTCCTGGCGCAGGTGCGCCGCGAGGCGGGCCTCTCCACCGACGATGGGTACGTGGAGCTTGCGCAGGTGCGGCGGGTGCTGATGGCGGCGTGCGTGCCGGCGTTCCTGGAGCACGAGGGACACCCGCGGTACCAGAAGGCGGCGCTGGAACAGCTCGAAAAAGCGCTGCCGCAGGTGAGTAAATAGGCCCTGGTGCGTCAGGAACCGATCGGAATCGGTGTCTGTTTGTATATCCAGGGCTTGCCACACGGGCGGTGGGGGTCAAGACTCTTTCCACACCGGGCGGCCGTCCGCCCCACGCGAGGAGCACGCCCGTGGACGCATTTGAAGCCATCGAAAAACTGTTGGCCGACGTGAAGGAAGACTACCGCAAGGCTGTCGGAGGCAACCAGGCCGCGGGCACGCGGGTCCGCAAGGCGATGCAGGACATCAAGGAGGCCGCGCAGCAGGTTCGCGAGAAGATCCTGGAGGTCCGCAATGCTCCCAAGAGCGAGTGAGCGGGATTCGCTCGCGCCCGCGCCCGACGCCGCCGGTACGGATGGGGACGCCTCGCACAAGCTCCTGTTCGATCTCTCGGGGATCGACCTCAATGCCGTGGTCGCCAAGCGCGAACGGCTGGAGCAGTTCATCCCCCACCGCGGGCTGATGAGCCTGGTCGACCACATCGTGTGGGAGCACGCCACGCGCCTGCAGGGGATCGCGTGCAAGACCATCCAGCCCGATGATTTCTGGGTGCCGGGGCACTTCCCGCAGCAGCCGATGTTCCCGGGCGTGCTCATGATCGAGACCGCCGCGCAGTTTGCCGCGTACCTGTTCAAGTCGCGCATCAGCCCGGGGCCCAGCCTGGTCGTCTTCCTGCGCATCGAGGAAGTCTCGTTCCGGAACATGGTCCAGCCCGGGGATCGCCTGTACATCCTCTGCGACGAGGTCAAGCTCGGCCGCCGGCGCTTCACCACGGCGGCGCAGGGCATCGTCGGGGACCGGATCGCCTTCGAGGGAAAGCTCACCGGCATGACGCGGTGAGCTTGGAAGGCGCTAGGCACTGGGCACTCGTGAAAGGCACTCGCTGAGGGTGGGTCATGGGCGCGGGATGCTTTGGCGTGCGGAGGGCGAACCGGATGTTCGCTGCCGCGCGGCGTTGATTTGCATCATCACGGTGTTTGGCACCGGCTTCTGGGACAAGGACATCCGCCGTGACCACGCCCTACCCGCTGGTGCTTGAACCGATCCTGATGGAGAAGGTCTGGGGTGGCACGCGGCTGGCGAGCTTCGGCAAGAAGCTGCCCGCGGGCAGGCTGATCGGCGAGAGCTGGGAGCTTGCGGACCTGGCGGCGACCAGCGCCGGAGGGGGCGGGGGTGGGGCTGCGCGGTCGAGGATCGCGAACGGGCCGCTGGCGGGCCGGACGCTGCATGAGGCGCTGGAACTGTGGCGTGCGGGCCTGAGCGGCGGGGCGCCGCTGACGCCGGAAGGGAACATCCCGCTGCTGGTGAAGTTCCTCGATGCCCGCGAGAACCTCTCGGTGCAGGTGCACCCCAGCCCCGCGTACGCGCGCCGGCACCCCGAGGCTCACCTCAAGACCGAGTGCTGGCTGATCCTGGAGGCCGAGCCGGGGGCGGTGATCTACAAGGGCCTCAGGCCGGGCGTGAGCGGGGAGGCCTTCGAGCGTCACATCGCCGAGGGGACGGTGGTGGACGACCTGGTGTCGGTGCCGGCGATCGTCGGGGAATGCCATAACCTGCCCAGCGGGACGTGCCACGCGTTGGGGGCGGGGGTGCTGGTCGCCGAGATCCAGACGCCCAGCGACACGACGTTCCGGGTCTTTGACTGGGGACGCAGCGGCCGGGAGCTGCACGTTCGCCAGGCGATGGAGTGCATCGAGTTCGGCCCGGCGCCGGCGGCGAGCATGCTGGCGCGGGACCGGCAGCGCGGGGAATTGGTGCGCACGGAGTACTTCGTGGTGGAGCGTGTGAGGGCGGGCGGTGCGATCGATGCGGGCGCGGGGATGAGCGTGTGGATCGTGCTGGACGGGAGCGGGCGGATCCCGGCGGGGAAGGGCTGGGGTGAGGTTGCGGGGATCTCGCGCGGGCAGTGCGTGGTGATTCCCGCGGCGTGCGCGGGGGCGGTGATCGAGCCGGCGGGCGGGCTTGATGTGCTGCGGGTGTCGATCGGCGCGGGACGCTGAGCGCCGTGAGCGTGGGGGAGCGTGGGGAGCGACAAAAAACAACACCCGGGCCGTGAAGGCCCGGGTGCGAGTGGCTCAATGCGACGGTTCGTCGATCAGCGGCGGCGACGCAGCGCGACCAGACCGGCGACGCCCGCGAGGCCGAAGGCGCCGGGGGTCGGGGTGGGCGTCTGCTCGATCGTGAAGCTCCAGACGCTGGAGATCGGGATCTTGAAGGAGAAGAGGAAGTTGGCCGTATCGCCGTTGGCGACCGAGCCGAGCGAGTAGGTCATGGAGACGTTGTTGGTGTTGTTGTTCGTCACGATGGTCGACGCGAAGTCGGCCGAGGACGAACTGAGCACGTTGATGTTGCCCGAGAGCGTGGAGAGGTTCATCTGGAACCCGGTCCACGTGAACCCGGTGACGTTCTGGACGTCCTTGCTGATGTTGATCGTGGTGTCCGTCATGGCGTCGCGGCCGCCGAAGAGGTCCAGGCCGATGACGTTGGTGGTCATCGCGCCGGTCCAGACTTCGTCGAGCCAGATCTTGTCGCCGTTGGAGCCACCCTGGATGGTGACGTAGCCCCAGTCCTGGTCGGGCGTCTTGGCGCCGCGTGTGCCGTAATCGCCGGTCCAGGCGTTATCAACGGGCATGGTGAGCGATGCCGCGTTTATCGCGGTCGACTGCACCGATGACAAACCGGCCATGGCGCTGCCCGAAAGGGCAGCCACAGCCAACGCTGACAGAATGATGGTTCGCATTGTCCCTCTTCCTTTGAACGTTTCCCGAGAAGGTCGGAGGCGGAAACTCCTTCCAGCTCGGCTCGACTCCTGTGACACCACTCTAACGGCTCTGCCAGATCGCAACAAGGCATAGTTTGATCGAATAACCGAAATTATTGGAACCATTTCGGACAGATTCGCGCATTTAGGCCCTGCGCTTGTTCTCACCGGCATGAAAGACGCCGACGGCCGAAAGAGCCGGCGGCATCAAGGGGTTTAGCACGAACTTTTACCGTACCATTCTCACGATCAGGCGCGGCGGCGACGCGTGATCATCACGGCGGCGGTGGCGCCGATGACGAGTGACCCGGGGGTCGGGGTCGGCGTCTGGGTGATCGTGAACGTCCAAAGGCCGGTGTAGGGCACGGAGAAAGTGAAGCTGAAGTCTACCGTGTCGCCCGGGTGGACGGTGCCGGTGTCGAAGCTCATGACCACCATGCCGGACTTGTTATTGAAGACCTGCGTGTGGGCATAGAGCGTGGCGGTCGGGGTGCCAATCAAGTTGATGTTGCCCGAGAGAGTGGAGAGGGCGATATCGAACCCGGTCCAGTTCGACGTCGTGAAGTTGTCGACGGACTTGTTGATCGTGATGACGGGGTCGGAACGGCCCTGGCTGAAGATGCTCCCACCGAGCACGGCCGAGGGGGAATGGTCCTTGGTCCAGACTTCCTTGATCCACACGGTGTCGTCGGCATCGCCGGCGGCGATGGTGGTGTAGCCGAAGTCCTTGCCCGGGGCGTGCACATCGTGCTTATCGCCGTACGAGCCGTTCCAGACGTTATCCACCGGGAGGCTCAGATTGTCGATGTTCACCGGAGTGACATCGACCGTAGAAACCCCGGCGGCCGCAGTGCCGGCAATCGATGCCAGCCCCAATGCCACGAACATCAGCCTGTGCTTCATCTTGTCCCTCTCGATTCCGGGCGTCCGAGATCTCCTCCTACAGAGACCCCGGGGGCCCATTCATGTCTGGGGGGATGCTACAGGCAAGCGAAACTCATTCATAGCGCAAAAAGGTCAATTCTCACAGTTTGTTATACATTCCGGAGACATTGCGCTATGAAACGAAATCCTGGGATGTGAGGAACGCCGGTGCAGGGAAGGCCCGGAAATTGCCCAGTTTCACAGCACGGTGTGAGGGCGCCGTAGCCGGCGGCAATTCAGGCTCCTGGGAGGTATTTTTCCATCCAGTCGTCCTGGCGGAGGACTCCCTCTCGGCTGCGGCGGTCGCGGGCTTCGGAGCTGCGCTGGGCCCATCGGAAGGCGGCGGCGGTGAGTCGGCCGGAGGGGCGTTCGACGGGTCCGGGGGCGAGGTTGAGGAGGCGTTCGGCCCACCGGGCGTGGCGGACGATGAGCTCGTCCTGGAGAGAGACGAAGACCTGGGCTTCCCCGGGGTCTCCCTGGCGGCCGGCGCGGCCCATGAACTGGCGATCGATACGTTTGGCGCCGTGCATTTCGGTGAGGACGACCAGGAGTCCTCCGGCGTCGAGGGCGGCGTGGTCGGGCTTGATGTCGGTTCCACGGCCGGCCATGTTGGTGGCGACGGTGATCGCGGCGGGGATGCCGGCTTTTTCGTCGCCGCCGCGGCCGGCGAGCGCGATGAGGGTGGCCTCTTCCTTGTCGAAGTTGGCGTTGAGGACACGGTGCGGGGCGCCGCGCTGGGTGAGGAGGCGGCTCATGAGTTCGGAGGCGGTGATGGATCGCGTGCCGACGAGGACGGGCTGGCCGCGGCGGTGGGCGTCGATGACGGCGTCGGCGATCGCGAGCCACTTGGCCTCGGCGGTCGCGAAGACGCGGAGCGGTCTGTGGATGCGGATGACGGGGCGGTGCGTGGGGATGACGATGACGGGGCGCTGGTAGACGGCTTCCATCTCGCCGGTGGCGTCGGCGGCGGTGCCGGTCATTCCGGCGAGGAAGGGGTAGCTGCGGAAGAAGCGCTGGAAGCTCATGCGGGCGAGCGTTTCGCGGTCGGCGGTGACTTCGAGGTTTTCCTTGGCTTCGACGGCCTGGTGGAGGCCGTGCTCCCAGGAGCGGTCGGGGAGGAAGCGTCCGGTGTATTCATCGACGATGACGACCTTTCCCTCGACGACCTCGTACTGGCGTCCGCGGATGTAGCAGTGCCGGGCGACGAGTGCCTGGCGGATGAGTTCCTCGGCGCGGCGGGCGGCTTTCCAGATGGGTTCGGGGAGTTCGGACCAGGCCTGCTCGGCGCGGACGAGTCCGCGGCGTTTGAGTTCGGCGCGGCGCTGGAGGTGGTGGATGGTGTAGTCGGGACCCTCGTCGAGGCGGGCGGCGATCCTGGCGGCCCCGAGGTAGACGCTGGCCATGTCGTCCTGGCGCCGGCTGCGGGCGATGATGAGGGGGACGACTCCTTCGTCGATGAGGACGGCGTCGGCCTCGTCGACGAGTGCGGCGGCGAGGCCGGGGATCATGGGTCCGGAGATGGGATTTCCGGGGTCACCGGAGAGTGTGAGGTTGCGCCGGCCGCTCCATGGAGTGTTGACGCGGCCGAGGCGGATCTGGTCCCTGAGCCAGTCGGCGGTGATCTGCTTGGGGGTGCCGTAGACGATGGAGCGGGCGTAGACCTCGGCGCGGTCGCGTTCGTCGATTTCCTGGACGATGGCGCCGACGGAGAGGCCGCAGAAGCGGTAGATGCGGGCACGGCTGTCGGCGTCGCGGGCGGCGAGGTAGTCGTTGACGGTGAGGACGTGGAGGTGCTTGCGTTTCCAGGCGATCAGGGTGGCGGCGATCGAGCCCGTGAGGGTCTTTCCCTCGCCGGTGGCCATCTCGATGATGCGTCCGTGGTAGAGGGCGAGGGCACCCATGAGCTGGACGATGTAGGCCTCTTCGCCGGTTTCGCGGCGGGCGACCTCGCGGACGACGGCGAGTCCCTGGCGGACCTGCTCAGCGCTCTGTGCGGCGCGGACGAAGACAGCGCGCATCTGGTCGACGTGCGTGCGGAGCTGGTCGGAGGTGACCGAGCGGAGGTTGGGGGCGAGCGCATCGGCCTGGCGGGCCTGGTCGCGGAGCCAGCGGAGGGTAATGCCGCGGGTGCGCAGCTTCATGAGGGCGCGACCGACGAACTTGTCGAGCCCGTGGTAGACCGGCGGCCGGGCCTGGCGGCTGCGGAGCGACTCGTACAGGGCGTGGTAGCGGGCGAGGGAGGTCATGGGAAGGCACTGGGGACTGGGGACTGGGGACTGGTGAAAGGCAAAGAAGGCGAACGGCGGGACGGTGCACGGTGTCTTTCACCAGTGCCCGATGCCCGGTGCCTTCTAGATATTCACCCTTCCCTGGATGATCTTCTCGAGGCGATCGAGCCACTGGAAGAGGAGGGGCTTGCTGGGGAGGGTGAAGCGGATCTTGACCCGTTCTCCGGGGGCGCCGATCGAGGAGGTGATGTCGGCGGGGTCGGCGCCGGTGACGGGGTCGATGTCGACGCGGAACTGGGGGCGTTTGGCCTGCCGGCCGGAGCGGTCCTGGGCATCGGTTTCGATGGTTCCGCCGCCGCTGACGCCCAGGGCCGAGTGGGGGAGGTCGCGCTGGCCGGCGTCGATGACCTTCTGGACGACGCCGGTCACGACGCGATCGACGCGGGAGCGGGTGCGCATCTCGACCTTGACCTGGTCCCTGGGGAGTTCGAAGAGCCAGCCCCCCTCGGTCTGGGAGAGTTCGGCGGCGACCCTGAGCGAGGCGCGGTCGACGATCTCGCAGACCGGGGCGCCCTTCTTGAGGTACATGCCGACGACGGTGGAGGGATCGCGGCCGACGATGACGCCGTCGCAGGGCGCGCGGACGACCAGGCGGTCGATCTGCTCGTGGAAGGACTTGAGCTGCTTGCGGTAGTTGGCGACCCGTTCGCGAGCGATCTGGGCCATGGCCTGGTTCTGCGTGAGGTACTCGGATTCGAGGCTTTCGTTCTCGCGGACCATGGCCTCGACGGACTCGACCTGAGCCTGGAGGTCGGGGCTGACCATGGTGATGATGGGGTCTCCCTTGCGGACGGGGTCGCCGGGCCGGACGTGCGAGGCCTGGATGAAGCCGTCGGCGCCGGCGAAAATGCCGGCGTGGGCGGGGCTCTCGACGACGCCGTCGCCCCACCGGCGGTCGGGGAGGGGGATCGCGCCGACGAGCAGGAGGATCGCGGCGGAGAGGACGAGGGTGGTGAAGATGGTGCGGGCGCGGGTCTCGGCGATCTTGGAGCTGGTGGCGAGGTAGTGGATGAATCCTCCGAGGGGGAGGATGAACCACATGGCGGCGGTCCAGACGGCCAGGACGAGGCCGAGGCCGAACATCTTGCCCATGACATAGAGGGTGATGGAGAAGAAGAGGAAGATGCGGTAGACGAGGGCGGCGGCGCCGTAGAGGGTGAGGATGACCTGCTCGTCGGGGACGCTGGTGGGCGGGAAGATGTCGCGGACGCGGAAGATGTACCTCTCGGCGAGGTACTTGAGCATGTTGGTGGAGCGCTGCATGAGATTGGGGATCTCGAGCATGTCGCTGAGCATGTAGTAGCCGTCGAAGCGCATGAGGGGGTTGGCGTTGAAGAGGACGGTCGAGACGCTGGCGGTGAACATCGCGTTGTAGGCGATCTGGTGGATGAGGGGGCTGCCGGAGGATCGGGTGGCGATCCAGGTGTAGGCGGCGAGGGAGGCGACGAAGAGCTCGAACATCATGCCGCCGGCGGCGACGGCGACGCGGCGCCACTTGTTGTCGAAGGCCCAGCTGGCGGAGGCGTCGACGAAGGGTGCGGGCATGAGGACGAGCATCATGAAGCCGAACTCGGGGACCTGTCCTCCGAAGCGTTTGCAGATGACGCCGTGTCCGGTCTCGTGGATGAGCTTGGTGGTGACGAAGACGGCGGCGATCCAGCCCCAGTTGGCGGGTGCGAGGGTGCTCTCGACGCCGGACTTGAGTTCGTCCCAGTAGGGGATGATGGAGACGACGGCGGAGACCAGGAGGATGGCCCAGGCGATGAATCCCCAGCGGTTGAGGAGGGGCCTGAGGATGGGCTCGAGCCAGGCGAGGATGCGGTCGGGGTTGATGACCTTGATCTTGAAGTACATCAGGCCGATGGCCTGCTGCTGGACGGTCTTCTTGAGGCGTTCGCGGCCGCGTCCGAGGAGTTGCTCGATGTCGGGGGTGGCATCGACGGTGAGGAGGTTGGCGTTGTAGATCTGGCTGATGAGCTGGATGACCTCGCCCTGGGTGGGGGCGTCGTCACCGTGGCGGGTGAGGCTGATCTGCCAGACCTCCTCGACGGTGCGGCGACCATCGAGGAGCTGGACGTACTCGTAGGCGACGGGCCCGAGGCGGAAGAACTGGTTGGTGGCGGGGTCGTGCAGGACGTGCCAGCGCTGGCCGCGGTAGTGCTGGCGGGTGATCTGGACGTGGGGGCGGAGGCGCGGCGTCATCGCGCGGACGCGGTGCCAGAAGGGGGAGAATGTGGGGCGTTCGCTCATGGGAAGGCACTAGGGACTGGGGAGTGGGCAGTGGGCACTGGTGAAAGGCACGTTGGCTCGGAGGTCACCGTGCAACTGGTGGTCTTCACCAGTGCCCGGTGCCTGATGCCCGGTGCCTTCTGACTCACCACCACAGCCAGATTCGGAGCTGATCGATGATGCGCCGGGAGACGATGCCGATGAGGCTGCGTTCGGGGGTGTTGAACTTGGCGATCCCTTCCATGCCGGGGCGGAACCACGGGGCGGTCTGCTTGAGGACGCCGCGGACGACGAAGGAGTTGGTTCCCTGCTCGCTCTGGGAGAGGGGGACGATCTTCTCGACGGTGAAATCGAAGGCCTGGGAGGGGTCGGACTTGGGTGAGATCTGGCCGGTGGCGTCGGGGGCGATCAGGGAGATGTCGCGGTCATCGACCTTGGCGACTACGACCATGTCGGCCAGGTCGGCGACCTGGAAGACGGCGTCGCCGAGCTTGACGGAGCTGCCGACGCGTTCCTTGACATCGCCGGCGATGATGACGCCGGAGATGGGGGCGGTGATGGAGGCCTGGGAGATGCGGTATTCGAGGAGGCGCAGGCGGGCGCGGGACTGGTCGGCCTTGGCCTGCTGCTGCTGGGCCTGGGAGAGGTCGCCCTTCTTGAGGGCCTCGTCGGCCTGCTTCTCGGCCTGGGTGATCTGGGCGCGGGAGTCCAGGCAGCTGAGCTCGAGGTCGGTGGTTTCGAGCTGGACGAGCAGCTGGCCCTTGGTGACCTTGGCGCCGGCCTCGACGCCGGGCCCGAGTTCCCTGATGACGCCGTCGAAGGGGATGGAGATGGTGCGGGGGAAGCGGGCCTGGATCTCGACGGGCGAGGAGACGCGGTAGGGCACACGGACGAAGATCGAGACCAGCAGCAGGGTCGTGAGGGCCAGCCCGGCGAGCTTCCAGCCGGTGTGCTTGGGGCCGACGAGCCACGACCCGACCTTGAGGGATGAGTCGACGGCGCGGAGGGCGAGGTTGCGGTCGTCGCGGCGGCGGATCTCGAGCACGGGAGTCACCAGGTCGAGGGCGGCCTGGAGGAGCTCGACGGTGCCCAGGTCGATGGACTCCGGGCCGGTCGCCTCGATGAGGAGGGTGCCGAGCACCTTGCTCTCGGCGCGCATGGGGATGGTCACGATCCTGAGGCGGGCGTCGCTGGCGGCGAGTTCGCGGTGGGCGTGGGTGATCGCCTGGGAGAGGAGGATCTCACCGTCGCCGAGGTTGGCCGGGAGCGGGTACATGACCGGCTGCTGCTGGTCGAGGCACTCGTCCATGGCGGCTTCGAGCTTCTGGATCATCGCCATGCGGCGGTCGATGTTCTCGGTGTCGCTGACGGCCAGGCAGCGGTTGACGCGGCGGCCCTCGGTGTGGCGGGCGCGGGCGACCCAGCCCAGGGCGATCCGGTCGACCGAGAGCTGGCGGCAGAGGTCGTTGACGAACTGGAAGGTGGCGCCCTTGAAGTTGGAGGCGGTGTTGATCGCGGCGATCAGGCGGGTGGCCAGCTCGAGGGCAGCGCCGGCGGCGCGGATGCGTGAGAGCTGCTGGCGTGCGGTGTGGCCGTGGATGTAGCCGACGAGGACCTCGACCAGCGCGAGCGTGGTCTGGAGGGCCTGGCGGGAGCGTCCGTCGAGCAGGAGCGTGACGACGCCGCGGACGGGGGCGGCGGCGGTCTCGGAACCGGCTCCGCCGGGGATGGGGACGGCGACCACGTAGCCCTTGCCGGGCGAGCCGTCGTAGAGGTCGTCGGTCTTGTCGAGACCGAAGACGCGGGTCTGGCGGGAGCCGTGAGAGGAACGCGCGGCGGACTTGGCATCGGTGAGGGATTCGATGGCGGATTCGTCGATGGGGGTCTCGAGGACGACGCGCTCGTTGACCTGACCGGCGCGCTGGAGAGAGGCGGCGACGGAGGCTGGCAGGGGCCACATGAAGACCGCGCGGGCCTCGGCCTCGACGGGCGGGGCGGCGGGGGCGGGGTCGTCGGGGGCGCTCTGGGCCTCAGGGATCGTGAAGAGGACGGCCTGGCGTGCGCCCGAGACCTGGGCGAGCACGGTGACGAGGCGGGCCATGAAGGCGCGGTCGTCGGGTGCGGGGCTGGAGAGGTCGGCGACCACGCGCTGCCAGCCCGGGGCCTTGAGACTCGAGAGGTCAATCATCGGGAATCCTCGGCGGCGGGGGCGGGTGCGGATGCAGGGGCGGCGGAGGCGGTGGTGGCCTTGGCAGGGGCGGGGATGATCCTGGAGGTCCACTCGGGTCCGGGCTCGGTGAATCGGACCCAGGTGGTGACGCCCGCGACGATCCGGTTGGGGTTCTGGATCTCGACGCGGATGCGTCGGGTGTTGCTGCTGGGGTCGGCGACCGGGCTGATCTCGATGATCTTGCACTCGAAGACCTTGATGTCACCGGGGAGGTTCATGAGGGCCCAGCCCTTTCCGCCGAGGGCGAGGTTAAGCTCGATGGCCTGCCCGGTGGGGACGCCGACGTCGACCCAGAGGATGCTGGTATCGACGACGTGCATGACCTTGTCGTTCTCGTTGACGGACTGGCCGACATCGACATCGACCTTGTCGACGGTGCCGTCGAATGGGGCGACGATGTGAACGCGGTCGAGTCGGGCCTGGGCGAGCTTGACGGCGACCACTTCCTGGTCCTGGTTCCACTTGGCGGTGTCGAGGTCGATCTGGCTGGCTTCCTTGTCGAGGCGGGACTTGTCCTGCTCGAGGGCGCCGGCGGCGTTGCTGGAGCCGGCTTCCTTGTACCGATCGTTCATGAGGGTGGCCAGCTCGAGGGACTTCTTGGCCTTGTCGACGCTGAGGGTGCTCTCGGCGCGCATCTTCTGGAGCTGGAGGCGGGCGACTTCTTCTTCATCCTCGCCGCGGATCATGAGCTGGCCCCTGGTGACGGTCTGGCCGCCGACGGCGAGCACCTCGGCGACCCGGGTCGCCTGGGAGAAGCCCATGAGCGAGTCTTTCCAGGGGCGCGTAAAGGCCTTTTCTCCGCCGAAAGAGGAGATCAGCTCGAGGAGCTTGGCATTGGCGGTCGACGCGGAGGGCTCGGGCGGGCTCGCCGAGGCCTTGGTCGCCGAGTTGTTCGATTGGCCCGTCGGCTGCCCGGCATCCATATGGAGCCCGAACGCCAACCCGGCCGTCAGGCCCAGCACGCCCGCACAAACCGCCAGGGAGGCCCTGGGGGTGAAGATCGCGGGCCGCCGGGCAACGCCTTGGCGGGTCTTCATGTCTGGATCATATACGAGATTTTGGGCGATCCGATCCGCTGGAAGCATTGCCATATGAAGATTCGCGAGTGGGAGAAATCCGGCGACGGGGTCCCGGGAAGGTGGACGTGCCCGGGGTCGAGAACCGGTAGGCCGGCGCTATCCTTGAACCCTTCGGCCGCGGGAGCTCCTGGGATTGTGGCCCGTGGCGAGTTGGAGAGTCACCGGGGATCGGTCGGCACCGCCGGACCGCTGCGAGAGTCGCTGATCGGCACCGCCCCCGGATCCCTGGACATCACGGAGCACAGCTTTGTCAACCATTTCGGCATCTTCTTCGACCCCCGCGGCTTCTCCCTCCCCCACGTCCGCCCCGAAGGGTGGCTGCTGCTGCGGCGGCGGTTCTTGCGCGTCAGGTGGCGCGTCAGGTGGCGCGTCCGGTGGCGCGTCCGGTGGCGCGTCTGGTGGCGTTTCAGGTGGCGGCCAGGGGCCCTTGGCGGTCGCCGGCGGGACTCCGGTGTCGGCAAAGTTCGGGGGCAAGGGGGTGCCGTTCATGTCCACAGCGCTGGCGCAGGCGGATATCGACTCGGCGACCGCGGTGCTCAAGTCGGGGATGCTGCGGGCGGCCAAGAAATGCGAGGAACTGGAGACCAGGTTCGCGGCGATGTCGGGGGCCAAGCACATGATGACGTGCGCCAACGGCACGTGCGCGCTGCAGCTGGCGTACGAGCCTCTGTTCAGCCCGGGTGATGAGATCCTGGTGCCGGCGTGGTCGTATATCGCGACCGTGAGCATGGTGGTGGCCCGCGGGTGCACCCCGGTGTTTGTGGATGCCCTGCCCGACACGCTGCAGATCGATCTGGCGGATGCGGCCAGGAAGGTGACGGGCAAGACGCGTGGAATTGCGGCGACCCACTTGTATGGGACGCCGGTGGATATCGATGCGACCGATGCCCTTGCGAAGAAGCACGGCCTCAAGACGGTGTACGACTGCGCCCAGGCGCACCTGGCGACGTACAAGGGCAAGGGGATGGGTGCGTTCGGGGATGCGGTGACGTACTCGTTCTACGCAACCAAGAACCTGGGGACGGGCGAGGGCGGGTCGATCTCGTGCAACGACGATGGGCTGGCGCGCAAGATCAAGCTGCTCAGGTCTCACGGGGAGACCGACAAGTACCTGCACGAATCGATCGGGTACAACTACCGGATGAACGACATCACGGGGGCGATCGGGTGCTCGAAGCTCGACCGGCTCGCCGCGCAGACTTCGCAGCGTCAGGCGAACGCGGCGCGGTACGACAAGACGCTCGCCGAGATCAACACCAAGGTGTTTGGTTCTCCGAGTGTGGGGGTCGTGCCGGCGAAGGTGACGCCGGGAGCGCAGAGCGTGTACCACCTGTACACGGTGCTGCTGGATACCTCGAAGGTCTCGTGCACGCGTGATGAGTTCTGCAAGGCGCTGGCTGCGGAGGGTGTGCCGACGGCGGTGCACTATCCGCGGCCCTTGCCGCAGCAGCCGGCGCTGTCGAAGTGGAATAGGAATGACTGCCCGGTGGCGGATTCTCTGTCGAGCAGGGTCTTGTGCCTGCCGATGCACCATGATCTGACGGAGGAGCACTTCGGGCTGGTGGGTGAGGCGATCGCGAGGGTTTTGGGGGCGTACCGGCGGTGAGGCGCTTCGACGAGGCGGCGATCGAACGATTGCGTGGCCCAATCCGGTAACGTCTGGCTGTTCGGGGACACGATCCGGCACGAGTGGCCGGGCGGGCAGTCGGAACTGGGCATCGATCAGGTCCGGGTGATCGGTGAGACAAGCAGCCCCCCGAGCCTTGAGTTCGGTGACCGTTTCGTTTGCTTCGCGAGCGCAGGGGATGGTTGGTATCAGGCCTGCGCCGATGCGGTCAGTGTCTTTGAGGTGTGGGATTCCCTGGCGAGTCGACCGGGTGCAGACCTGACGCTGCGGTTGTGCGCTTCGACGGACGAGAGCCGGGTGCTCTGGCCGCCGGAGCTAGCGGGCGGGCCGATGTTCACCTGCACGGCAAGCGAGCCTCCGAGCAGGATTGGGCGGGCGATCGTGCGGATGGCGGGGGGACCGTTCATCGACACGCAGCGGTTTGCTCCGGAAGTGGAGAGGTACTTGAGGTGGTGAGAGCCGGGGGACGCAGCCGTCAACGCGATCGGGGCCTCCCCATGTACTTGGGAATCGTCCCGGAGATCGCCGTCAGGCTCCCGCAGTTCAGTGATCTATGCCGCCGATTCGGCGTGCGGAGCCTCGAGCTCTTCGGCTCGGGGACGGGGGCGGGGTTTGATGCGTCCAGATCGGATATCGGTCTCATCGTCGAGTTCGCCGATGCGAATTTCGGACCCTGGATGAAGCGGTGCTTTGATCTCAAGCGAGAACTGGAAGCGTTGTTCGGCAGGTCAGTAGATCTGCTCCTGAGCACGGCCGTTCGGGGGTCGTATTTCGGCGCTTCGGTGAACCAGGCCAGAATGCCTCTCTATGCCGCCGCGTGAGAGGCGGAGCATTCGGATCATCGCTGGGTATGAGCTACCTGGGTCGACCTTCAATTGGTAGAGCGGGATTGGACGGACTGGTTCGACCCCGATGGGGTCGTGGGCGTTTGTAGCGTCTGAGCCGGAGGCGGCGCTCGCCGGTGCGGCTCGCTCTGCCTCCGGCTGTCGCATGCCAGGCCTGCGGCCTGAAGAAAGGCGGAGAGGTGATGCGACCATCTTCCATCCGGGCGCGGGTCCTCCGTCGGCCCTCCGGGCCGCAGATAGACATGGGCCTGTTTTCAAGGGGCCTCGCTCCACCCCGGGCTACAACCCGTCGCCCCGCCGGGCGCGAGACCGACTGCATGAATGAGCGAGCGTGTGCCATGAGTGCCAATCACGCGCCGGGGGCGATCAAAGAAAACGCCCGAGCCAGGGGCGCGGGCGTTTGATGTTTGTGAGTTGTCGGCTGCGTCGCTTACTTGGCTGCGATCGTTCCGACGATCGGGACGCTGTAGGCCTGATCGCCGACCTTGACGGTGACGGCGCTGGCGGTCTGGGCGACCTTCATGGAGACGTTGAGGGCAAAGCCGGTGGACTGGGCGGCGAGCTGGGAGCCGCCGATGGTGCCGGTGGTCGAGGTCGCCGGCGCGGTGTTGCGCAGGCGGAGGACGGGGTTGGCCTCGGTGAACTCGTCGGTCGCCAGGCCGGTGGAGTAGCCGCTGGTGGCGTTGGTGCCGCTGATCGAGAGCTGGACGGTGTTGTTGTCGCCGCGGCTGGCGGTCATCGTCAGGCCGGTGGGCATCACGTCCGGGGTGCTGATGCCCCCGACGGTGGTGCTCGCGGCGCGGGGTGTTGCCGAAGCGGGCACCGAGGCGCTGGCCATGACAGGCTGCGAGGCCGCGGCCGTGTAGCCGGCGGGCACCGTCGCGGTGCCGGGGCGGGCCGAGCTCAAGGATGTGGTCTGGACTTCATCGAGGCGGCTCTGCACCGGCGCCTGCGAGGTGACGATCACAGGCTGGGGCTGGGTGATGTAGATGGGCTGAGGATTGGAAACCACCACGGTCGTGGGCTGGGCCTGGGTGTAGACCACGGGCGAGGAGACCACGTAGTAGGGGTTGTCGCGGATGACGACGGTCGGGGCGTAGTAGACCGGGCGCGGCGCACAGTACACGGGCGCGCAGTAAACCGGCGCGCGGTAGACCGGCGCACGGTAGTACCCTCCGTAATACCCGCCGTAATAGCCGCCGTAGTACCCACCGCCGATCCCGATGTGCAGGCTGAAGCTCGAGTCGTGGTGATCGGAACCGTGGCCGCCATGGCCGCCGTTCCAGCCCCCACCACCATGCCCCCCGCCCCCACC
>JBGAOZ010000033.1:0-33872 GCA_044221545.1 Phycisphaerales bacterium | reverse complement strand
TGACCTGCCCCCCAAGAACTGGTCCAGTCGCCGTGTTAGTCTGCGGCGAAGCGGAGGCAAGGAAGGGGCAGGCAGATGGGCGATACGAGCAAGCGTTACACGGCCGAGCAGATCGTGGCCAAGCTCCGTGAGGCGGAGGTGGAGCTGTCCAAGGGGCAGACCATCCCTGTGGTGGCCAAGAAGCTGGGGATCACGGACCAGACGTACTACCGATGGCGCCGGGAGTACGGCGGGCTGAAGGTGGACCAGGCCAAGCGTCTCAAGGAACTGGAGGCGGAGAACGCGCGGCTCAAGCGGGTGGTGGCCGACCAGGCGCTGGACAACGCGATCCTGCGTGAGGCGGCACGCCCAAACTGATAAGCCCGACGCGGCGACGCGAACTGGTCGAGCAGGTGGTGCGCGACCTTGGCGTGTCGGAGCGTCGGGCATGCCGGGTGCTGTGCCAGGGGCGAGCGACGCAGCGGTATGCTCCGCTGGCCCGGGATGACGAGGCGCCCCTGACGGCGCGGATCGTGGAACTGGCGGGGACGTTCGGTCGGTACGGGTACCGGAGGGTGACGGCGATGCTGCGGCACGAGGCATGGGGAGCGTGGAACGTGAACCACAAGCGTGTGGAGCGGATCTGGCGGCGCAGCGGCCTGAGGGTGCCCAAACGCCAGCCCAAACGCGGGCGGTTGTGGCTCAACGACGGTTCGTGCGTGCGTCTGCGGCCCGAGCACAAGGACCACGTGTGGGCCTACGACTTCGTGACGGGCCGGACGCACGACGGGCGTGCGTCCCGGATGCTGGTGATCGTGGACGAGTTCACGCGGGAGTGCCTGTCGATCGACGTGGCGAGGAACCTGACCAGCGACGACGTGCTGGAGCGTCTCACGTGGCTGATGGTTACGCGGGGCGTGCCGGATCACATCCGCAGCGACAACGGCCCGGAATTCACGGCCAAGACGGTACGGGAGTGGCTGGGCAAGGTGGGTGTCAAGACGCTGTTCATCGAGCCGGGGAGCCCGTGGGAGAACGGGTACGTGGAGAGCTTCAACGGCAAGCTGCGGGACGAGCTGCTCAACGGCGAGATCTTCTACACGCTCAAGGAGGCCCGGGTACTGATCGAGCGGTGGCGGGTGCACTACAACCGCGAACGTCCGCACTCGGCGCTGGGGTACCGCCCGCCGGCCCCGCAGACACTCGAGCCGGCGACCGCCGCAGAGCCGGGCTCCGCTGCGCTGCGCCCGGCTCTGCAGCGGAAAGAAGAAGTTCCTAAACTAACACTGAGGGTGGTATGAACCGTGGGGGCAGGTCAGCGACCCGCCATGCGTGTTGGCTCGAATCTCGGTCGGACCGACTCAGCGGCATACTGCCCCGTCCGGCCGGGCTGCACCGGCGACGGTTACAGCGCGGCGGGGTCACCCGTTCGCACAGCCTGCTTCAGTTGTTCATTGGCCGGTCATTCAGCCTCGACCACCGGCAAATGTCCCTGATCTGCACCATGGAGCCGGGATGAGCACTGAACCGACCCGTCACCCATCTGGCGGGCAAGACCTTCACGGCGGTCATGACGCAGGTGCTTGCGCTCACGGCGGGGGACACGATCGACTTTGGGATCTGGTACGCGATCAGCAGCACGAAGACCACGGCGGCGATGACGATCACGCTCGGATCGCAGACGCTGGTCTGCCTGCCGTTCGGGGTGGGCAACCAGCTCGCGTGGACCAACATCTCCGTTCCGAACATCACCGTCGGCAGCAACAACCCGACGCTGTCGATCACCGTCAGCGACGCGATCTGGCTGCTGGACGATGCCTCGGTGAACGTGACGCCGGCGCCGGCGACCGGCCTCCTGGGGCTGGGTGCGATGGGCCTGGTCCCCCGCCGCCGGCGCTGAGCCGCTCCGGCGAGTCTGTCCGATCGACCTGAGGGGCCCGCCCGCGCTGGTCCCCCCTGAGTGCAGCGCACGGGCACGACCACAGGGCCGGCCGCCCGACCGCGCTACCGGACACGAGAGCGGCCGGGACCTTCGAACGGTCCCGGCCGCGTCGGATTCCTGCTGAAACCGGCCTCAGTGCGGGAGGACGTTTCCGAGTTCGGCGGGTTCACCATCGCCGAGTTGATGCCAGCCGCCCTCGCACTCGTCGGGGATGCCGTTGCCGTTGGTATCGAAGGAGATCCCGGCGATCACGTCCATCGCGTCATCGATACCGTTGTGGTTGCAGTCCAGGCCGGAGAGATCGACCTCGAGGATGATCGGGTTGAATGAGCAACCCACAAACGGCTTCTTGGGGACCAGGCAGGTCGGCTCATTATCCGCGGGGCCAACATACAACTGGAATTCATCGGTCGCCCGCACGTAGATGTCCAGTTCCGCCTTGTTGACAGGGAACGGGAAGTGCCCCTTGGCCTGGGCGTGGATGACTCCACCGCCGCATCCAGAGCTGGCTGCCAGATCGTTGATGTTCTGGGCAAAGACCTCGGCGATTTCGTGAGCACTGGCACCATTGGGGACTGGACCAGCTCCCCACCAATTTAGGATGGAATCGAATTCCGCCGTCGGGGATTTGATGCGCCATGACCACATCGTGTTGGTGCCGGTGCCCTTGATGAAATATGCTCGCTTCTGCCACGGGGCGGTGCACGCGGGGCAGGACAGATGCGTCTCCAACTCGAGGTACAGGTTGCCCCTGTGAGGGCTGAGGAACGTGAGTCCCTCGTAGGGCTGCAGCACCCCGTCGCCGGAGACATCGCACCAGAGCACATCTGAACTCACGCCGATGGTCTGCCCTCCGCCTGCCGCGAGCGGCGCAACGCCTGGCACGGGAGCCTGGAACGGAATGCCCCCCGAGCCGGTCGGAGCCACCGAGACGACGACCCCGACCGCGCCGGCGGGTATGGGGATCTCAAGATCCAAGTACAAGGGGTATTGGTGGCCAATCTCCCACACCACCACTCCATCGGGCTCATCACATCCCGTGGGCACATTAGCGAGGTAGAACCCAGCGATGAACTTCGATGGGTCGAACGCGCCGTCTGCGTTGTCGTACACCAGGAAGTACACATCGCACAATGGCGGGCAGCCGGCGCTGGCGATCGTGCCGAATTGAACACGCTGGAGCACCGGCACATCGCCGCAGGGGCTGGGATGGGCGAAGAACACTTCGTCACCAACGGTGTTGAACGGCAGGGGTGGAAAGATCGTCGGTGAAAAGAGAGGTGGTTCCTTGTTGGAGTAGCCAACGGCGGTCCCGGGCGGTGAACCTCCGGAGACCCGGTGAACGCTCGATGGATCGAGCCGCGGGACCGGCGGGCGATCCCAGCGCTGGGCGAACGCGGGCATCGCGACGACCGCCAACAGCCAGAGCCGAAGGTATCTCGTGAGTTGCGGCACCACCATTGGAAATCTCCTTCGAAGAATCGAGTCGTCCAGCCTTCGCACGCATGACCGAATGACGGAGCGCTTGACCGGGCTGCGGACATCCGACATCGTCGCCCGGCGCGATTTGCGGTTTGGCCGGGCGACCGAGGGGGTTCCGGTCGCGGAGGCGGATCTTGCACCCGCGGCGGTCAAATTCCGCACATCCCGTCTCTCGCCGACGGCTGGCGAGATCGGCCACCTCTTCCCCTCCTCTTGCTCCGCCCTGCGCAGCGCCTGGGTGATCCCCGGGTGGGGTGATTCGGCGTGTTATCAGGCGGTCGACCGTTCCGGCCGGGTCGGCAAGAGCCCTCAGAATCCCGTTCACCGGCGGGCGCGGATCCTGTACCATGTCCATGGATGCCTCCTCCCGTGTAGGAGCGGGAGCGGTTCGGCGGTTGGGCGGGCATTTGCCCATTTCCGAGAGGGACAGGACATGCGCGTGAATTCATATTGGTCTGCGGTCGCGGGCTCCGGGATGATCGCGATCATCGCCGCCAGCGCCGCCGCAACGGTGATCGATTTCGACAACCTCGCCAGCAACGTGCTGGTCACCAACCAGTACTCGGGGGTGACGTTCTCCTCCGACCCGGGTGAGGGCATGTACACGGCGGGCGGCACACCGGTCTCCTATCCCAATTTCCTGTGCACGGCGCCGATCGGCGGGGAGATCGACTGCGTCAACAACGTGTGCATCGACTTTGGGAGCCCGGTCTCGAACCTCTCGATCTGGGCGATCGAGCCCAACGAGTACGGCGTGGTCGCCACCTTCTTCCTGTACAACGGCTCGACCCTGCTGGGCACCCAGAACCTCATCGGTCTTGCGGCGGTCCCCGCGAGCTTCGGCTACGGCAACCAGTTCAACGACCTCAGCGCCTTCAGCAACGTGACCCGCCTGGAGATCCGCGGCCCCGGGGGGAGCGGGCTGATCGACAGCTCGTACGGCGGCAACGGCATCGGCTGGGATGATCTCTCGTTCAAAGTTCCCGCTCCGGGGGCTGGCGGAGCGTTGGGCCTGCTGGGCCTTGGCGTCATGCGCCGTCGCCGTTAGCGTGCGGGAGTGACAAGTGCTGCCGGTTCACAGCGCCGGGTGCTGGCCGCGCGCCATGTCACTCTTACATCCCGGCACGTTTTCGCGCGGTGCCGCTCCCTCGCTCGCCGGCTCCGCGCATCTGGGGCCATCGTCCGTCTCGCCGCCTCATGCGGTGACGGATCCGGGTGGCCTGCACAACCGCCGGCACCGCGGTATCGACGCCGGCTCGGCCGCTCCCATTGCCTGCGCTGGATGCGGGAAGTTTACTCGTAGCTTTCCGAGCCCGGAACGCCAACGGTCAATCGATGCCTCCGGGCCCGAGGGTCAGCACCGGCTCTGGCGCACCTCACGCTGCTCGCGGCACCCCGAGTTGGCCTTGCGCCGATTCGCGTGATGTCGCGTCCGGTCCGACCCGGGTCGGGCAGGTCGGGCGATACCTGGAGTTCAAGCCATGCTGCACAACCGCAGACGATCTTCCCCGCTGCATCCATGCTGCGTACTGGGTCTGGTGATTGGCGCCGGAGCGGCGACCGCGAGCGCGCAGTGGACCGTGATCAACCTCCACCCCGATCCCACCGACGCGAATGCATCCCTGGCCTACTCGGTCTCCGATGGGCAGGTGGTGGGTCGCTGGTACGACATGTACTTCCGGGCGATTCTCTGGAATTCCGAGCGAACGGGATGGGTCGACCTGCAGCCAGAGTGGGCCAACGCGTCGATCGCGTACGACGTGTGCGCCGGGGAGCAGGTGGGTTACGTTTCGGACCTGCAGGATCGGGGGCACGCGGTCCTCTGGCGCGGCTCGGCCGAGTCGGTGGTCGACCTTTCGCCCCCCGGATCGACATTCGCGGAGGCCACGGCGGTGTTCGCCGGGTACCAGGTCGGTCGGGCCACCCTCAACGGCATCACCCACGGCGTGATGTGGCACGGCACCGCGGCGTCCATGGTCGACTTCAGCCCCCCGGGGGCGACCTACTCGGAATTGACCGGGATCTCCGCCGATCAGCAGGTGGGGATGGTCCAAATCGCCGGCGGACCGAGCCATGCGAGCCTGTGGAGCGGATCGGCGGCATCATGGATCGACCTTCACCCGGGGATCGCCCAGTACTCGGGCGCCAGCGGCGTCTCGGACGGGCAGCAGGTCGGTCACGTGTGGTTCGCTTCCGCATGGCACGCGAGCCTGTGGACCGGTTCGGCGGCTTCGTGGGTCGACCTGACCCCCGCGGGGGCCTGGATGTCGATGTGCTATGGCGTCTTCGACGGCATGCAGGTTGGGACGGTGCTGATCGGCGCTCAGAACCGCGCGAGCCTGTGGACCGGGTCGGCGGGCTCGTGGGTCGACCTGCACGCGTTCCTGCCCCCCGAGTTCGTGAGCTCGGATGCCTTTGGCATCTGGGGTGATGGGGGACGCCTCTACGTCTGCGGCTGGGCAAGCAATTCCCTCACGCATCGTGACGAGGCGATGCTGTGGGTGAGCGCGTGGTGCCTTGCCGACTTTGATGGCTCGGGCTTCCTCGACCTCGACGACTACACGGCGTTCGTCACGGCGTTCGAGCAAGGCACCGACAACGCGGACTTCGACAGGTCTGGATTCGTGGACACGGACGACTTCGATGCGTTTGTGCACGCCTTCGAGGCCGGATGCTGACCGCGATCGAGAGACTCGCCCGTTCCGGCCCGGCCGATCGCCGGGCCCCTGGTCTTGGCGATCTCGATCAGTACCCGGCTTGAGCCGCGGGCCTCGCCTCCGGTGCAGCATCGATGAACATCGTGCGCCGGCGGTGGGTGGCTACCTCGAAACCGGCGCCGGGCCAAACACGTCCCGCACCGCCTCCAGGTACTTCAGCCCGTTGACCGTATCGGGCTCGAGATAGCTGCCCTCGGTCCACTCGTTCCAGCAGTTGATGTTGAGGATGCGCGGTCCGCGCGGATCGGCGAGCAGCCGCTGTTTGGCGAGCTCAAGAGCCGCGCGGAATCGCTCGGGCGTGTTGCCGCTGATGGTATTGGTGAAGGGGTAGCCGGAATTGTCGAACGCATCGCCCTGATCGCACCGCGGGCTGGGATCCCAGCCCATGGTCACGTTGGGGTAGTACGGCACCGCGAATCTCTTCTCCGCCTCGGCCCAGTACTTGAAGTACGCATCGCGGACCTGGTCGTAGTCGGTCTGCTGCGCCGGCAGCGCCACGTGGTGCACCCACACGTAGGACGTGACGGAGTCAAACCCCAGGTCCCGCACCAGCGCGGCGGGATCCACCGGCACCCTCTCAACGGGCAGGATGGGCTGCCCCCAGGCCACGGCGTTGAGGTGCAACCCAGGCAACCCGGCGGCCACCGCGCTCGCGCGGAACGCATCAAGCGCCGCACGGGTCTGCTTGACCGAACCGAAGCTCTCGAGCAGGTTGGTCAGGTCGTAGAAGGAGAAGTATGGCTTGCCGTCGATCCTCCAGTAGGAGGGGTGGGAGAAGTAGTCCTTGATCAGGTGGTCGCAGATGTTCTCGAAGGTCTTGGGTGTCACCCGGCCCGGGTACAGGACCGTCCGCGCGGTTCCCTTCTTGTACGGATGAAGCTCCGCCCAGTCGTGGTTGGCCCACATGAACGCGAACTTGATGCGGCTGTTGTTGCCCGCCTTGAGGAAGCCCCGGTCGATGGGCCGGTCGAGGAAGGGGCCATCGTCGTAGGAGTACCAATCAAAGATGAACGCATCGACGCCGTGATCGGCGGCGGCGGCGATCTTCTGCTCAATCACGTTCGGATCCGATTCGTCGGTGTATCCCCACAGCGGCACGTTGGGCTGGTGATGACCGTCGAACCGCGGCTTGGCGGCCTTCACCAGTTCCCATTCGGACCAGTCCGGGCCCTTGCTCTTCATGTTGCGCGGATCGCCGGGGTGGTAGTTGCCGAAGTAGTAGCTCGCGACGGTGATCCGCGATCCGGAGTCCGCTGGCCCGGGCGGGGCGGCGTTGCACCGGATTGGAGGCACCAGCAGGAGCAACGCCACGGCAGAAACGACGGATCTCACGGGCTCGACTCCCTGGGGCAAAGCGAGGAACTCGTTCTGATGATCCTCGCGGTCACCCGCCGGGGCGCGGCGCCGATCACGAGCTCGGCCCGGAGCGGAATCGCCCCAACTTCCACGGCTCGGTTGGCAGCTGAAGGGCGGGGCTTTCGGGGGCTGGACGGGATGCGCTCGGACTGCTTGGGAATGGCGTTCCCGACCATGCCGTCAGATTCTACCGGCCGGCGGGGATCGCCGCGCGGATCAGTCGTTCGAAACGCAGGCACGACGATCGGGAAGATCATCGGAACGGTGGACCGGATGGTTCTCGATCTCCATGCAGGTTTCGCCGGTGCGCCTCTCCGCCCACCCCGGCCCGGCGGATCGCCGGGCCGTTTCATCGAGAGACCGACCCGCCCTCAGGCGTCGGAGGTTGCCATGCGGTGCGTGGGGGTCGGCCGCCCCGGCCGGAACGCCCTTATCGTGCCGGATCGGATCGAGACCTCCCGAGTCCGGTTGAGGCCCTCGGCAACCAGCTGTTCCAGCAGCTCGGGCGCTGCCTCCGCCCGGAGATTGACGATCAACTCGCCCTGTGCGATCGCACCTTCCAGTCGATGCGTAAGAACGGGCGCCGCCTGGGTGCTGGTGATGCTCAGCGCACCCAGCGCCTCGCCAGCGCTGGGCCGGAGCGTCATCTTGAGGTGCGCGATCTCGGCCATCCGCGCCGCCACCGATTCCCGCAGCCGCTCGCCCAGCCGCAGGAGCACCTGGTTTCCGTCGAACGAGGCGGGGGCCGACACGACGGCCGTTGCGTTGAGCCATCCCAGCAGCGCCTCTCCTTCGGCGTAGGTGTCGTAATCCACATCCATCGCCGCGCGGCAGCCGAGAGATCCGGACAGCACCGCGTCGAACCACGCTCCGAGCCCCTCCCCGGTCGCGCACGATACCTCGAATACTCGTGCTCGCGGGAACCGGTCCGCGAGCCGGTCGACCAGGGCGCGGCGAGCCATGCTCGAGAGGACATCGACCTTGTTGACCACGATGAACTCGGCCTCCTCGAGCTGCTTGCGGTACACGTACAGCACGCTCTCCGAGAACCCCGGGCCGACCTCGAGCCCAAGTTCACGGGCGCAGCGAACCGGGTCAACCATCACCGACAGCGGCGCCACGTCGTATTCAGTCCCGTGCAGCCGCCGGAGCGGATAGCTGACGGTCGCCTTGAGGTCGGTGCACGATCCGACGGGCTCGGCGATCAGCACGTCGGGGGACGCCTGGTTGCTCAGGCACCTCGACGCATCGACCAGCGCCCCGAACTTGCAGCAGAAGCACCCCCCGGTGATCTCCTGCACCGCAAACCCGGACGCCCGCGCCCTGGCCGTGTCGACCACAGGTCGGTGCTCTGGTCGTTGGTGATGAGCCCGGCACGCAGGCCCCTCCCGGACGCGTAGCTCGCCAGCGCCAGCATCGCGGTTGTCTTCCCGGCGCCGAGGAACCCGCCGATCATGACATACCGGGGCTTGGACATCGCGTCACTCCTGTTCGACCGTCATCGGCTGCGTATTGGACCATACGCCCGCCCCAGCAGCAAGCCGTGGAGCCCGCCGCCGGCCAGCCCGCCCAGCACGGGGGAGAGGATGTACACCGAGAGGAATCCGCCGCGCGGCCCCGGGATCGCCGTGGATCCCCATCCGCAGAGCCATGCCATCAGCCGAGGTCCCAGATCACGCGCGGGGTTGAAGCCCGCCTGCGTCAGCGGCGCGATCACGCAGATCAGCGCGGTCACGGTCAGCCCCACCAGCGGCGCCGCAATGCCTGGGTGCGGCCTGCCGCGGTTGCGCTCATCGGTGAGCGCGAAGATCACGAACACCAGGAGCGCGGTGCCGAACCCCTCGGCGAGAATGGCCTGAACCTCGGACACCTGGGCGAACGCGGCGGGCGAGGTCCCCACGATCGCCGGGTTGGGGAAGTACTCCCCGAACACCATCGCGCTCAGCTCGCTCCCGGGCTGACCGCGCACGAGCCCCTTGGCCGACTCGAAGGACCGCAACGTGCCGGAGAAGAGCCCGAACAGCACCGCCGCGGCAAGGAACCCGCCGGCGAGCTGCGCCGCCGCGTACGGCCCCACTCTCGTAGCCGGAAACCGGCGCCACACGCACAGAGCCACCGTCACCGCCGGGTTCAGGTGCGCTCCGCTGATGGCGCCGGTCGCGTAGATCGCCAGCCCGATCGCCAATCCCCAGACAATCGCGACCTGGAACAGCCCCGACATCGCACCCGTGACCACCCCCACCCACACCGCGCCGGTCCCAAAGAACACCAGCAGGAAAGTGCCAACGAGTTCGGCGCAGCATGCACGGGCGAGCGATGGACGTGGCATTCGGACTCCTCAGCACGGTCATCGTGGGCGAGCACCCGCTTGGCCCTGGCATCGGCGGCGCTCGAGGCGCCGCCCCGGGGCCCCGAGGGCGACAGCGTACCGGAGTCCCGACCGATCTGCGCGACGAGTCGGCGACCAAAGCCCGCGCGCGGACTTCCGGGCATGGGCGACGCCCGATCGCTCGGGAAGCGTCCCAGAGAGGGTGTGAGGCGACGGCGGCGTTCATCCGCCGGCGGTGCGCCGGCATGCGTAACGCCGTCTTTGCTCACCGGCGGCACGGCGCGACGCGCAGCTTCGGAGAACTCGAAGGTCGCCTTGGTTCTCGCCGGGAGTGCTCGGAAGTTCATTGCAGGAGACGATGACAGTCCTACGACTCGCGCCCGATGCCCCGCTCGGCCAGCGGTTCAGGCGTTGATGCGCAGATGATCCCGGTGAGATTCGCGCGTGCTCATGGGCATTGGGTAGTCCGTTGCCCCGCCCACCTGTGGTGCGCTTCAGGTACGCCTGTCGGACGTGGGTGTCTTACTTGGAAGCTGAAACATGTCGGACGGTGTCCATGCGATAATACCGATGCGATTCTCCGTCCATCCATGCCCAGCCTTTGACTCGTTGGGACGTTTCATTTCTGGTCCAGCCTGCAACGCGATTGGACCGAGCCTGACATCTGAACCGGCTCTGCCGCCGCTCGCGAGGGCGATTTGCGTTGGAGGCAGTCCCTGCCCGTCGCTGCTGGCCTCCAGTCGAATCTGTCCCGGGACCATGGGGATTGACCGCTCCCGGCCGAATTGGTAGCCTGATGTTCGGGAGCACCCACCCTTTCAATCGACGGATGACTACGAGCGCCATTCCGCCATCGCATCATGAACGGCAAATTCGGACATGAACCTCGGCCCGTGCCGGGTCGCCGGGATCGGCCCGCGATGACGGCGCACGCGATCACCCTGCTCGCGGGGTGCGCGTGCATCGGTGCGCTGGCGAGCGCTTGGGCCGAGCCACCCCCCAACTCCGATCGGCCCGTGTCGGGCGTGCAGGCGGTGGGGCCTTCCGGGGATCCTGCAGAGGCGGAGACGGCCGATCCGCTCGCCGCCGAACTCCAGCGGCGGCTAAAGGAAGACATCCAGCCGCTGCTGCGGCAGTACTGCTTTGAGTGCCACTCGGGAGCCAAAGTCAAGGGCGACATCCGGCTCGATGCTCTAACGAACATCCGCGATGGCATCGTGATGACCGACGACCTGTCGCTCGCCAAGTCCATGGTGAGCACGCGCGAAATGCCGCCCAAGGACAAGCCCGGCCCGACCGACCATGAGCGGCTCGTGCTCGAGCAGTGGCTGGGCGCGATGCTCGAATATGCACCGCCCGACAGTGCGCAGGATCCGGGCTGGTTCACGATCCACCGTTTGAACCGCGCGGAGTATCGCAACACGATGCGCGACCTGCTGGGTATCGCGCCGCGGGAGGTGGACCTGGCGGCCAAGCTCCCACGCGACGACACCGGGTATGGCTTTGATAACAACGCGGATGTGCTGACGATGTCGTCGCTCGCCGTCGAGCAGTATCTTGACGCGGCCGAACGGGCGATCGACCTTGCCTTGGGCCCCGAAGTTCGGGTGAGCAGCGAGCCACGTCCGGTCAAGCCGCTGACGGGCCTGGGCAACGGCGAAGACCTGCCGCGGGGCGGGTACATCCTCTTCAGCAATGGCGCCGTGCAGGGCGCGTGCGACATTCCAGCGACGGCGACGTACGCGATCCGGGTCCGCGCGTGGGAGACCCATGGCGGCGACGACCACGCGCGGCTGAGCCTGCGGATCGACGGTCACGAGGAGAAGTCGTTTCCCATCTCCGGGACCCGGGAGCACCCGGAAGAAGTGGAGGTTCGCGTCCGAGTCTCGGCCGGACCGCACACGCTCTCGGCGCACTTCACGAATGACTACTACGAGCCGAACGTCGCGGACCGCAACCTGAGCGTGGAGTCGATGAGCGTCGCCGGCCCGCTGGAGGAATCCACGACCGAACGCCCGCTCGCATGGCAGGAGATCTTCGGCACCTCGAAGGATGGCACCGCCGAGCAGGGAGATTCACCGGAGCGTGCCGCACGCATCCTCGAGCGGTTCGCGACCCGGGCCTACCGCCGGCCCGTACGTCCCGATGAGCGCGAAGCGCTGCTGAAGCTGCTTGACCAGCAGCGCCGCGCCGGTTCGAGCTTCGAGGCCGCGGTCCGCGTCGCGCTGTCGGCGATCCTCGTTTCGCCCAACTTCCTGTACCGTTCGCTCGACAACTCCAATGCCGGAGACCCCACGGCGATATACACGCTCAACGGGTACGAGCTCGCGAGCCGGCTGTCGTATTTCCTTTGGAGCAGCACCCCCGACGGCGTGCTGATGGGCCTGGCGGAGGCGGGGACGCTGGTCGACGAGGGAGTTCTTCGGGAGCAGGTCCGGCGGATGCTCGCCGACCCGCGATCCGATGCGTTCATCGAGAATTTCACCGGCCAGTGGCTGCAGCTGCGGACCCTCGATTCGCTCGCGATGGATCGGGCGCGATTCCCCGAGTACGACGACGGTCTCCGCACGGCCATGATCGCCGAGGCCAGGCTCTTCTTCGGGGATGTTTTCCGGAGCGATCGGAGCGTTCTGCTGTTCCTCGACAGCGACTACTCGTTCCTGAACGATCGGCTCGCCGGGTTTTACGGCGTGGACGGGGTCGCGGGGCCGGAGTTCCGGCGCGTCGCGTGGCCGGAGTCCTCGCCGCGGGGCGGCGTGCTGACCATGGGCGCGGTTCTGACGGTGACGAGCAACACCACCCGGACCAGCCCTGTAAAGCGCGGGCTGTACGTTCTGGACCAGATCCTGGGATCTCCCCCACCGCCGCCGCCGGCCGATGTTCCTCCACTGGAGAAATCCTCAAGCGAGCGCCCGGGCGCGACCCTGCGCGAGCAGCTGGCGGCGCACGTGGCCAACCCGACCTGCGCGGTGTGCCACAACCGGCTCGACCCGCTGGGCCTGGCGTTCGAGAACTTCAACGCGATCGGGCGGTGGCGCGAGCAGGACGCGGGGCAGCAGATCGACGCGACGGGAACGCTGCCGGGCGGGGTGACATTCTCCGGGGCGAGGGATCTGAAGAAGATCCTCCTGCAGCGCGGCGATCAGTTTGTCGAGACGCTGTCGGGAAAGGTGCTGATGTACGCGATCGGAAGGGGTCTGGAGCCCTTCGATCGCCCGGCAGTCCGCGGTATCGCCGTGCGAACGCGGAGCCAGGGCGATGGGTTCGGGGCCCTGATCGAGGCGGTGGTCCTGAGCAACACGTTCCGAACGTGCCGGGGCCGGGAGCTTGACCATGAATAAGGGCCTTTCACGCAGGTCCGCCCTTCGCGGCCTGGGTGTCACCGTGGCGCTCCCCTGGCTCGAGGCGATGGGCGGCCTCGGCCCTCTCGCGCGGGCCGCGGGCGCCGAAGCTTCTCCGGCGGCCGCGACCGCCGTGCGGATGGCGTGCGTGTTCACACCCAACGGAGTCAACTACGACGCCTGGGAGCCGGCAGGCCAGGGCGCGGAATTTACGCTCTCGCCCACGCTCGAGCCTCTCGCCCCGATCGGCAAGCACTTCAACGTGCTCACGGGCCTGACGCTCGACAAGGCCCGCGCCAACGGGGACGGCCCGGGAGACCACGCGCGGTCTTCGGCATCGTTCCTGACCGGCCTGCAGGCCCGCAAGACGGCGGGCAACGACATCCGTATCGGCGTGAGCGTCGACCAGTTCGCGGCCCGGCAGATCGGCGATTTCACCAGGCTGGCGTCGATCGAACTGGGATGCGAGAACAGCCCGGCCGCGGGCAACTGCGACTCGGGGTACTCCTGCGCGTACACCTCGAACATCTCATGGCGCGCCGAGAACGCCCCGATGCCCAAGCTGGTCGATCCGGCCGCGGTGTTCGAGCGTCTTTTCGCCGACGCGACCCAGGCCGCCGCGAGGCAGGAACGCCTGAGCAGGAGGCAGAGCATTCTGGACTTCGTGAAAGACGACGCCCGGCGGCTCGAAACACGCCTGGGCACGAGCGATCGCGGCAAGCTCGACCAGTTCCAGACCGCCGTCCGGGAGATCGAGCGACGCATCGAACGCGCTCGGATGGACCTGAACAGGGTCCCCGCCCCGCCGGTGGCCGCGCCGACGGGAATCCCGCAGTCCGTCGGGGATCACATCGACCTGATGTACGACATGCTGCTGCTGGCGTTTCAGATGGACGTGACCCGCATCGGCACGTTCATGCTCGGCGTGGACGGCAGTTCGCGGACGTTCCCCGAGATCGGCATCAAGGACGGTCATCATCACCTGTCGCACCACCAGAACAACCAGGAGATGGTCGAGCAGATCCGGAAGATCGACCGGTTCTACATCCAGCGGTTCGGGCGCTTCGTGGAACGCCTCTCCCAAACGCCCGACGGCGACGGAACCCTGCTCGACCACTGCATGATCCTGTACGGCGGCGGGATCAGCGACGGGAACAAGCACAACCACGACGACCTGCCGATCCTCCTGGCGGGTCGGGCGGGCGGATCGATCGACACCGGCCGGGTCCTCCGCTACCGCAAGGAAACCCCGCTGTGCAACCTGTACGTGGCGATGCTCGAACGCATGGGCTGCGATGTACGCAGCTTTGGTGACAGCACCGGCGCGCTCGCCGGCCTCGGCCCGGGTTGAGCCGCGCAGGATGCCGCGCCCGCACTTGTTCACCGGGCCCGGATCGCCCGCTCGAGTTCCTCCATCGTCCGCATCAGCTCTTCACGCACCCGGGCGGCGTAGGGGTTGTGCTGCTGGATGGTCAGGAACAGGTCGAACGAGTCGTTCTGAAGGTCGGACTTCATCGCCAGGAACCGCTCGTAGGCCCGTGTCGCCATCGGGGTGCCCGGAAGATCCATCGATCCCACGGCACGGCTGACAAAGTGCGTCAGCGCCTGCACGTAGGCCATCTGGCGATCGTGCTCGTCGGGCGTGGTCTCGATGATCCGCAGGGCGAGCCGGTCGCGCAGGAAGCCGCGGACACACTCGACGGTGGCGGGGCTCGCGCGGGCCGGGCAGACGGCGATCGGCAGGCCCGCGACGCCGTCCTTGCCGCTCTGCGGTCCGAACAGCGGGTGGAGCCCGACGATGCTCGCCGACGCTGGCAGCGCGCGGAGCATCATCTCCAGGGGGGAGAGCTTCACCGAGCAGACGTCGATGACCAGGGCGTCGGACCGGACGTGCGGCGCGGCGGCGAGCAGGACCGATTCGAGGTTCTGCACGGGCACCGCGAGGACGACGATGCTCGCGGCGGCGGCCTGCTCGAGCGAGCCGTTGCGCACGCCTGCGTCGCGTGCCGCGGCGGAGATGTCCCCGCGGTCATGGGCGATCACGTCAAAGTGAGCCCGCAGGTGGGGCGCGATGAAGCGTCCGAAGGCGCCGAAACCGACGATCGACATCGTGCGAGAGGGCGGGGGCATCGCGCGGGGAATGCTAACAGGAATCACGCCCGGCGGATGGATCAGAACCGCTCGGCGTCGGTCTGGGGGGCCAGGGGCCAGGCGTCGGGGAGCCGCCCGTTGATGGAGACTCCGCCGTGGGTCGCCGAGACGACGCCCTGCAGGAATTCGGCGGGGAAATTGAGGGTCGGCTTGCTCGCCTCGTCGAGACGGGCGACCTGCGCGGCCGTCAGCACAACGTCCAGGGCTCCGAGGTTGTCCGAGAGCTGCTTGACGGTGCGGGCGCCGATGATCGTGGATGCCACGCCGGGGCGACGCTGGACCCACGCCAGGGCGGTGCGGGCGGGCGATGTCCGGGCCTCGGCCGCGACCGAGGAGAGCACATCGAGCAGCGCAAACGTCCGGTCGTTGAGATGTCGCGTCACCCAGGCGCTGGTCCCGCGGCCTTCCTCGGGCTTGGAGGTCCGTGCGTACTTGCCGCTGAGGATGCCGCCCTTGAGCGGGGACCAGGGGGTGACGCCCAGACCCATCTCCCGGGCCATCGGCACAAGATCGCCCTCGACCGTGCGTTCCAGGAGCGAGTACTCGATCTGGAGCGCCACCAGGGGTGTCCAGCCGCGGAAGATCGCCTCGTACTGGGCCTGCACGCACTTCCACGCCGGCGTGTCGGAGAAGCCGATGTAACGGACCTTTCCGGACTTCACGAGCGTGTCGAGCGTGCTCATCGTTTCGTCGATGGGCGTGTGCGGATCGTGGAAGTGCATCCAGTACAGGTCGATGTAGTCGGTCTGCAGGCGCCTGAGCGATTCCTCGCAGGCTCCCAGGATCGCCTTGCGGCCCGCGCCGCCGCCGTTGGGATCCCCGGGGAACAGGTTGCCCATGAACTTGGTCGCGATCACCAGCCGGTCGCGCCATGGCCCGTGCCGACCGATGTGATCACCGAGGATCTTCTCGGAGTGACCCTTGGTGTACATGTTCGCGGTGTCGATGAAATTGCCGCCGGCGGCGATATACGCGTCGATGACCGAGATCGACTCCTCGACCGACGAGCCGAACCCCCACTCGCTCCCAAACGTCATGGCGCCAAGGCAGAAAGGGGAGACGCGCAGTCCGGACCGGCCGAGCGTGACGTAGTCCTTGAGAGACATCCTGCATCCTCCGGGTGTGGCGAGGCATCGTAGCGGGGTGACCGCGCCGGCAACGGCTCGCGATCCCGGCGCCGCCGGATATATTGATCCGTATCTATGCGATGCCGGTTCAGGACCTCGGCTTCTCGCCCTCGGCGGACACCACTTCCGAGGGGGCGATCCCGATGATCTCGAGGGTGTGGGGGTCGGTCTTGACCGGGCCCAGGAGCAGCGCGGGGCGGTTGGCGTCCGATGTGAGCCGCGGGACATAGGACTCAAAGAGCATGCGGGCCTCGGGCGTGTGCGGTTCGGCGGTCGAGCTGGGCTCGAGGCTGAACACCAGCCCCTTGGGCGTGGTGCACAGGTACCCGACCTTGGAGGCGTTGGTCCAGCGGACCGCGGCGATCGAGTTGGCAGCCAGGGGAAACAGCGATCCGGACCGTACATCGAAGATCGACATGCGTCCGGCGGCGGGGTTGGGGATGACCAGGGGCTCGATCTCGGGCAGGATCCCCGGATCGGCGTGCCGGGCGATCGGGCCCTGGAGCGGCGCGGCGATCTGGTACGCGGCCCAGACGTCCCTGTCCCCGCACAGCATGCGACGGGCCAGCACCGGACCGAGTTTGGGAGCGCCCGGTCCCTGCGCTTTGTAGGCAAGGGCGTGCACCTCGATGCCCGAGGGGGTCAGGCACATCGCGTAGATGGTGCCGGGATCGTTGGTCGTCATGGGCATCGCGTAGGGGCGATCACCCTCGGACCTGGTCACGAGCGTGCCCGAGGACGTGCGGACGACCAGTTCGGCAACCTGGCCGGTCACGGGCCGGCGCGTGAACACCAGATCCCCCGCGAGCGTGAGCACGCCGTGGGCGCACACGACGGCCTCCTCGCGGGCGAGCCACTCAACGCGGCCCGACTGCCACGTGGCGCGCCCGATCCACCGCGAGCCGTCGGGACGGGGAGCCTCTACCAGGAAGCCCCTGGAATCACAGGCCCGTCCGAGCATCAGGCCCGGCTCGAGCTCCTGCGCGGTCGTTACGCGTGCCGGGGGCCTGACCGTCAGGTCGTAGACGGCCAGGTGCGTCGAGGAGGGCACTTCGGCATCGGGCGCTGCGACCAGCGTGCCCCAGGTGGGAGCCTCACCTTCCTCCACCGCGCAGAAGTGACCGTCGGGGGAGATCAGCGGGAGCACCTGCCCGTCGTAGGGGACGGTCCCGACCGGCGTCAGGCCGAGCACCACGTGGGTGTTGGTGATGACTCCGTGCGCCGGCGCGGCGATCGGCCCGTTGGGGAGCTGCGCCGCCGCGGCGGCGTTGGCCGTGGCGCCGGAACGTTGTGCCGACGGCTTGGACGGCACCGTGACGCAACCCGGGGCGGTGAGCAGGACGATGGCGAGCGCGGCGCCGTAGCGCATGGATCAGCCCTTGGCCCCGGTGGGTGTCTGTGCGGCAACCGGCGCACCATCGGCCCCGGCCGCGGCGTTGGGCTTGTCCTCGGGCGCGACCTTCTCGTTGGCCGCGGGTTGGGGGGGAGTGTCGCCGGGCCTGGGGTTCTTCGAGCGGTCTTCGACGGACGGGAACGGGCCCTCGGGCGCGCCGAGGTCCTTGCGCTGCTCGTCGAGCCAGCGGCGGTACGGGGTGTTGAACTCATCGGCGTCGTCGGTATTGTCGATGACGACGGGGGTGATGAAGACGAACAGCTCGGTGGACTTGTTGGTCTTCTCGGTGCTCGTGAAGAGCAGGCCCAGGAGCGGGATGTCTCCCAGCACGGGGACCTTGCGGACGACGTCGGAGAGCTCGTTCCGGATGATCCCCGAGATCACGATCGTCTGGCCGTCCTTGACGATCAGCTGCGTGGTGGTCTGGCGGCGATCCACGATCGCCCCGCCGAAGAGGGTCTGGCCGGGCACGATCGAGGAGAGCTCGACGTTGACCCGAAGGTCGACGTCGCGCTTGACGGTGATCCGCGGGCGCACGCTCAGGTTGAGGCCGACGGGCTTGTAGTCGAACGACTGGAGGAGGTTGCCGTTGTTGTTGGGCTGGCTCTCGGTGATGAACGGGATGTCCTGGCCGTCGAAGAAGTCCGCTTCCTGGTTGTCGCTGGTGAAGACGGTGGGCCGGCTGATGACCTTGAAGTCCGTCTTGGTCGACAGGGCCTGGAGCAGGACGTTCAGGTTGCCGTTGACGGTCAGCGTGGAGGTATCGAAGAGCGAGTCGAGGAAGTTGTTCTTGGTGTTGGTGCTGCTGGAGCCGATGCTGAAGGAATTGTCGGTGTTCGTCGGCGTGATCGCCGAGCTCGACCAGCGGATGCCCAGCGCCAGCGCATCGTCGGTGGACATCTCCGCGACGATCGCGGAGATCAGCACCTGGCGGCCCGGCTTGTCCAGGCTCTCGATCAGGTCCACGGTCGCCTGCTTGTACTCCGGCGGCGCCAGGACCATCACGGCGTTCTGGCGCCACACCGGCACGATGCGGATCATGCCGATGAGATTGGACGCGCCGCGGTTGGTCGTGGGCGGGCGCGACCGCTGCCACCAGAACTGGAGCATGTTCGCCGAGGTCTGGTTGTTGGTGGTGGTCGTGCCGTCGGAGGTGGTGCTGGTGGTGGAGTCCTGGGAGAACGGCGAGGCGCTGGACGAGGCCTTGAGGCCGGTCTCCATCCGCTTGAGCTGCGCGAGCGTGCCGTCCTGGGAGAGCAGTGTGTTGAGCTGCTCGGCCAGGTCCTCGCTGTTGGCGTGCTTGAGCTCGACGATCGAGGGGAGGCCCACGGTCTGCGGGGAATCGAGCTCGGCGATCAGCTTGTCGATGACCTTGAAGTTGTCCTGAGTCTTGGAGAGCACGACGAGCTTGCTCGAGTCGGGCATCGCCTGGAACGTGTACTGCCCGATCAAGCGGCTCTGGGACGAGCTCTGCGACGTGCTGGAGGATTGCTGGGGCTGCTGCTGGCCCGGGCCCTGCTGGTTGTTGCGGGCGGGCGTCGTTCCGCCGCCGGAGGTGGACTGCGAGCCGAACATGCTGGTGAGCAGGTCGCGCACCTTGATCGGGTCGCTGTTCTTGAGCTCGTAGGTTTTGGGGACGACATCCTCGGCCTTGAGGGGCAGGTCCCACTCCTTGTCGATCTGCTTGGCGATCTCGTCGAGGATCGCCGGCTCGGCAACCACGGTCACGGAGTTCTGCTGGATATTCGAGGAGACGCGCAGGCCCTCGGAAGTCATGGCGTCGTTCTGCTGCGGCTGGCCCCATGGGTTGCGGTTCTGCTGCTGCTGGGCGGCCCTGCGCTGTCCGCTCTTCTGGGCCTGCGGTCCCTCGCCGGCGAACAGCTCCTTGATCTGCTCGGCGATCACGGCCGCGTCGGCGTAGCGCAGGCGGTAGGTCATCGACTTGAGCGCCGCGGAGCTGGGCCGGTCCAGGGCGAGCAGGAGCCTCTCGATGCGCTGGAGCAGGGCGATATTGCCCAGGACGGCGATCTGGTTGGATTCCTTGTCGACCGTCAGCTTGGCGTAGTCGGGGACGGTGTCCTTGAACATCTCGCCGACCGCCTCGGCGGTCAGGTTGCGGAGGGTGAAGACCTTCTGCGCGACCGAGCCCAGGTCGTGGCGATCCAGCGACGACTGGTCGGACGGGATGACGGGGAAGTCGGTGGCCTTGGTGACCTCGGCGACGTCGCGCAACGCGATGATGCCGTTGTTCTCGATGACGGCCACGCCGACCTGGAAAAGGGCCATGAAGACCAGGTCCAGGGCCAGGTCGCGGGCGATCGGCTTGTCGTTGAGGATGGTGACCTTGCGGGACATGACATCCTGCTGGGGCACCACGACCTTGCCGGTGGATTCGACGATAAAGGGCACGATCTGCTCGACGGTCACGGCCTTGAAGGCCAGGACCGTGGGCGGACCCTCGGCGATGCGGCGGCCCAGGCCGTCGAGCTTGGGTTCGGGTTTGGGTTCGGGTTTGGGCTCGGACTTGGAAGTCGCCGCCGCTTCATCCTTCGGAGCATCGGCGGGCTTGTCCGCGGGTTGGTCGGTCGGCTTGTCGGAGGGCTTTTCGACGGGCTGGGTTGCCGGAGTCGCCTCTTGGCGCGCGGGGGCTGTCCCGCACGCCAGCGCCAGCGCCAAGGCCATCGTGGGAGCCAGGCGGAGCGGCCGGTGTGCCGCCGGGTTGGTGATCATGAGGGCCTTTCCGTAGCCAGAGTTGTGGCCAGCGAGCAAGCGACCGTGCGATGGCGTCATCGTGTTTCCTCCCCCGCGGGCGCCTTCGGCTCGGGCGGCGGTTGATCGGGACCCGGTCCGGGTGGAGGCCCGGGCGGGGGCGTTCCTTCGCCGGGCTTTTCCGCGGGGTTTGGCTGCGGCTTGTTCTCGCCGGGCTTGGGTTCAGGCGGTTTGCCGTCGCCCGGCTTGGAGTCGGCGGGCTTGGAATCGGCCGGTTTGGCCTCGCCGGGTTTGGCGTCCCCCGCCTTCTTGGCGTCGTTCGGCTTGCCATCGGCAGTCTTGCTGTCGATCGGCTTGGCGTCGGCCGGTTTGGACGAGTCGGCCAGAGAGCTCGACGATGGCGCCACCGGCGCGAGCGATGTCGCGGACGCTTTGGCGGTCTTGTTGAGTACAACCGCATCCTTCTCGAAGAACGGCACGTCGAACGCCGCCCCCTTGTACTCGATCTTGGCGGTCCACGGCGGGTTGATGGAGAGGAGCTTGCTGTCCCCGGACTTCTCGCCGATCTTGATGCGCGTGCCGTCGGAGAACCACACCGCGTCGTTGATCATTGCGATGATCGAAGGGCCGCCGTAGGACGATGCCACCGCGGGAGTTCCCGGCTGCTCCGTGGGCTTTTCGGGCTCGGGCGGCGGGCCGGGCTTGGCGGGCTTGTAGAAGATCGTGCGGCCCTTGAACTGCTCCATCCGTTCTTCGATGGTCTTGGACAACTCGGCGACCCGCTGCTTGTCCTCGGCCTTCTTCGACCCGCCGGCAGAGGCCGACAGGATCGCCGCGGACGTGACGGACCACAAGCCCCACACCAGCAGGGCGCCGGCGGCCAGCCCTATCACCAGGGCGATGCGGCCGCTCTTGCCGAGGCGCTGGTAGACGGTGCGACCGATGTCGGCGCTGGGATCGTTGCCGCTCATCGTGCCTTGCCCTTTCGTGCGATCACCCACGTCTCGACCGAAATGTCGGCCTTGACCTTCCGGCCCTCGCGCTCGTTCTCCGAGGGCTTGCGGAGCTGCACCCTCGACACGGTGGTGACCGTCGGCAGCCGCTCGAGGTCGGCAATCAGCTTGATCACCTGCTCGGGCGTCGCCGTGATCTGCAGTTCCTTGATGATCCGCTCCACGCGCCTGTCCGAGCCCACCACGCCCGCCAGGGGACCTGCGCCCAGGGTCGACGACCGCGTGGTCGCGTCTTCCTTGAGCCCGTTCTTGGAGATGACCTCGGAGATCTGCTTGTTGAACTCGACGGGGCGGGCCTCGGGATCTCCCGGGAATTCCACCTCGCCGAAGTGCGATTTGCCGGTGGCGATCGTCTGCTCGGCACCCTGCGTGGCGATCCGGTCCTTGCTCGCCCGCTCGAGGTTGAAGGCCATCTTGTCGGAGTCGAGGCTCAGGTCGGAGACGTAGGCGAGCACGGGATCAACGATCGCGAAGTACGCGCCGATCACGGCGCCCCCGAGCAGGAGCCACCGCATCGACCTGGGCAGTGAATGGAATCGCTGCGCGACGCTGGTCATTACTTTGTCCCCCCCGTCGACTGGGCCTTCTTGATCCGCTCCCGCAGTTTGGCGACCTCGTCGTTGAGCCTGTCCTTGGTCGCCGTGTCCAGGGTGGGGTTCTTCTGCACGTAGCTGCGCCGCTTGGCGAACTCGCGGGCGGCCGCGGTGCTGTCGAGCTTGTTGATCTCGGCGTCCGAGAGCGCGGGCGGAGGGCCCTCGTCCCCGCCGCGGCGGCTGGTGGTCGAGGACGAACCCTCCTTGCCCGGTTCTTCGCCGTTGGCCCGCGACGGTCGCCGCGACTTGCTCTTGTCCGTCGGGGGATCTTCCTTGAAGTTGTCGGCCCCTTCGCCGTAGAGCCGGACCGCGAGGTTCTTGGCGGCAAAGTCCTCCATGCCCGTGACCTTGTTGTGTGGGCTGACCACGTCGGCGGTCAGGTCGAATTCCACCGCACCGCCCTCAAGGCTCTCGGTCCTCCCCACCTTCACGTTGCGGAAGAGCTTGGTCGCGTTGAGATTGGCCTGCAGGGCGTTGACCTGCTCCTGAGAATCCGCCCGCCCCGCCAGCCGCAGGCCTGTGTCGGTCGAGATATTGATGCTGTCGGCAACCACTCCTACCGGCGTCGCCGTCGAGACATCACCCAGGAGCTTGGTGACCGGCCAGCGCGAATTCTCAAGCTGGGCATACAACGCCGCTTCGCGGAGCGTCTGCTCTCGGCTGGTGGTGCCCTTCTGGAGGTCCGAGTTCTTGACCTTGAGGACCGAGTGGCGGGCGAACGTGAATGCGACCGGGCCCAGCAGGAGGATCGCAATCCCGGTGATCAGGACCGCCTTTGCCCGGTTGGGTCGGGCAATCCAGCCCGCCGCACGAACCGGCACGGGCTCCAGGACCTTGGGGGCTTCGGCGACGATCTGCGAGAGCGGCTTGAGCGTCGGCGAGCCGACGGCAACCAGCGCCGCGGCCAGGCACAGGCCGTACTGCTCGATCCAGCGGTCATCGGTCGGCACGGCCTGCACGCGCGAGCGCAGCCCCGCACGGGAATCGGGCGGGAGGTACACCCCCGACTGCGTGATCGCCCGGGGAACGGTGTCCAGCGGAATGCCCGCGGCCACGGCCGACTCCTGCAGCACATCCTCGACGGAGGTTTGCCAGGCTCGCGTGGAGGACTTGTCCCCCAGCAGCTGGCGAGCCACCGATCGTTCCTGCCCGCACGCGAGCAGGCCCACAGTCCCCGCATCCACATCAACCGAGACGGCCAGTCCCGGGCCCGTCAGTGCACCGGCCAGCGCGCCGACCTCGGTGATCCAAGTCTCCCCCGGAGCCGTTGACTTGCCCGTCCCGGCTCGACCGATGGTCTCCGGCGGCTCCGAGGATCCGATCCACGCCGTGGCGAGCATGCGAGACTCTGGCGCGCTCCCCGGCGTGGCCCCCGCCTTGGCGAGCGACGCCGTGAGCACACCCGCGCCGCGGCGGTGCGCGGGCACGCCGGACGGGAGGATCGCCTCAGAAATCAGGCCCATCGCCGCGAGCGTCTCGGCGTCGTTCCCCGCGCCGACCGATCCGACCCGGCAGACGGATGCGGCCCCGGGCACGATCCGCAGGATCCGCCCGCGGCCGAACTTGGCGGCGAGCGAATCGATGATCGCCGCCGGTCCATGCTCGGCGGTACGGGCTTCGAGCAGCTTGACGCCCCCGCCGTCGGCCTGGACGACCACCGCGTGCCAAGAGCGGCCGACCTTGTGCAGGACGGTGACGATGCGGTCCGAGAAGCTGTCGCGTGTCTTGGTGCTCATGGACAGGGAGGTGCTCCCGTGCGCTGCGTTCCCGAAGGCCATCCGGATCTCGCCGCTCAAAGGCGGCCCTGCAAACGAACCATGCCTACTTGACGAGGATCGAAACCAGTCGAGCCGGCAGGGTAGAACGATCGATCGACGCCGTGATTTCCACTTCTATGCCGGTTCCCGCGTCCCGGCCGCGGGAGGTTACCACGAAAACGTTGGATCGGAACTCGATGAGGTCGTAGAGCGCGGCCAGCCGGCTGTTGGTCATCCCCGGGATCGAACGCATCTCCGTGAACGACGAGAAACCCTGCCGCCGCGAGTCGCGCTCGGCGATCATGCTGTCCCCCATCGCCGAGTCGATCTCCGGAAGGTACTGGAGAATCCGGGAGTCGCACGTGTTGATGTTCAGCTTGCCCGGCTGCGGCGGCAGCGATGTATCCCGGATGATCGCGCACTCGTTGAGCAGGGCGGTCAGCTGCTCGTCCGTCAGCGCCTCGATGCGCGGGCCGGGCGTCCTTGCCCCCCCGTTGAGCTGCTGGGAGAGCTGCGGCAGGGTCCGCCGGAGAAAATCGCCCATGACCGCGTTTGATTCCAGCGACACGTAATCGAGGATGACCTTGGCCTGGTCCGACGTCGCGTTCGTCCTGGATGCGATGTCGGCCTCGCTTGCCTCCACGAGGTTCAGGCGGGGCTTGCCCGTGTAGCCCAGGCCCCCGTCCACGCTGTCGCAGGTGATGTACTCCGACCAGCCCGCGTCGAGCACGCCGTCGGCGTTGTCGTTGGGCGCCGAGGCGTCCCCGTCGTTCTCGTTGGGGTCCAGGATGCCGTTGAGATTCCAGTCCTCGCCGCGCACGAACCACGGGTCGACCCCCGCGATCAGCTCCAGCTCCTGCAGCGACCGGATCGGGCCGTTGCGCGGCTCGTACGGGAACGGCAGCCCCTGGTAATAGCCGGCCTCGGCGCCCAGCACGTTGGGGTCATCGTCCGCGTCGATCCAGTCCAGGATCGCGTCGGCGACATCCTCCGACATGAACGGCAGCGTCATCAGATCGTCGAACGTCATGCGGTTGATGTTAATCTTGGAGTGCGGATCCACGGGGCCCGGGCGGTCTCCCGCCCGGGTGCTGTGCAGCACCTGGTATGTCGCGCCGTCGAGCGACCCCTCGGCGGATTCCTCCATGTCTTCCTGCGCCGTGAACGCATCCCCGTCGTCGCCGGCCTGGGTCGCCGTCTCCAGCCGCGCGATCTGCGCCTCGACGCCCGACCGCGCCGCCCAGTACGCCCTGACCCGCGCCAGCGCCTCCCGCCCCGACGCCGCCTGCCCGTAGGAAGAAGACTGCACGATCGCGATCACCGCCGTGGCCAGCACGATGACCCACAGCACGATGAGCGTCACGAAACTGCGGCGGGCCGAGGTCATCCGCCACCTCCCCCGGTCGTGCCCGTGCCCGAAGTGCCCGTTCCGCTGGTCGGCGGGTTGGTCGTCGTCCGCGTGTCCGGCGGCGTGGGCACGCGGTCCAGAGCCACCACGCGCCGCACGATCGCGTCCGCGCTGCCGTCATCGGACTGAGCCCTGATCACGACGCGAACCGCGTGCGGAAGACCCTCAGAATCCGAATCCCAGGTCTCGAACCAGGCGCTCCCGTCGTTGGCCTCAACGCTGAACGACGTCACGCCGGCGGCCAGCAGCGAGGCGACCCCGCCGGCGTCCTGGGCCGGGTCGAAGGCCGGGTCCGCGCGCCGCCACAATCCCGCGGTCGGGCCCATGCCGTCGATGCGGTACTGCACCTCGTACTCCCCGCCCTCGGGGATGTCCGTCCGCCCGCGCACCGGTCGCATCGACCTGGTGAGCACCAGCAGGCCGTCGCGCTGCACCGGCCCGGCCCCCCCGCTGGTCACCTGCACACGGCACTGCTTCAGATCGGCGCTGCGCACCGCCGACGCCAGGTCCGCCGCTATCTTCGCGCCCGCCGCGTCCGCTCGCGCGTTGGCCTGCTGGCGGGCAACCGACTTGTTCTTGGCCCGCATCATGTTCGAGATCACCGTGACGATCCCCGCGCCGATGATCGCCACCACCACGCCCGCCACGATCAACTCCACGAGCGTGAAGCCGCCGCGGACGCCGCGGCGCCCCCGACCGGTGGAGGTTGGAACGGTTCGCGCGGTCATTGGTCTCGTGCCACCGTCTCCTCGGGCCGGCGCGGCGGATCGGGATCGTCCCCCAACCGCGGGGCGATCAACGCCTCGCAGCTCGTAGAACGCAGGCGACCCCCGCTCATCCACGAGACCGCGCACGCGACGCGGTACGGCTCCCCGCCCTGGCCCCCGTCGATCGTCAGCTGGTAGCGGTACCCGTTGAACGGCGCCTCGCACGGACCGTCGAGCGGGTGCTGTTTGCCGTAGGAATCAGGCCCCAGCGCCAGCACCAGGTTAAGCTGCTCGTCGATCAGCATCGCCGCGTTCTGGAGCTCCTCGCCCTGGGCCTGCGACGAGATCGCCCGGGCGAGCATGCCCAGCATGACCGCCAGCGCCGAGCCCAGCAGCACGGTCCCCACCACCGCGTCGACGAGCATCACGCCCCGGCGCCCGCGCGACAGTCTGGCCGGAGCGCTCACCATGGCTCCTCCGACTTCCCGGCAAGGTCCAGGTCGATCGTGGTCTGGTCGACGTCCGCGAACCGGTCCTCCCCGGAGATCACCTGCGCCCGGTACGCGCCGGGGGTCAGGCTCACGGTCCACGCGGGACGGTCCTCGCTGGGCCCGAAGACCATGACCAGGCTCGGACGCACCGCCGCCTGCTTGAACTCCACGCGGAACTTCCGCGGGTCCAGCTCCGCGCCGTCCGTCGTCGCGCTGAGCAGCTTGACGTCCTTGAGCTCGACGCGCATCGCCAGCGGGTCGTCCACCCACTCGGCCGGAGCGCCGCGCGCGGCGTCCACCGCCGAGGGCAGGCGCAGCACCAGCAGCCGCAGCGTCGAACTCGCCCCGTCGTAATCGATCGCCAGCTGCTGGCTCGTCAGCGAATCGCGACGACCCGCCGTCGACACCAGCTCCGCGGCCCGACGCACATCCGCCTCCGCCGTCCTCGACGAGCCCGACAACAGGCGCGGAGCGATTACCCCGGCGAGGATCGCCAGAATGATCAGGACCACGACCAGCTCGACGAGCGTGAACGCCCGGACCGATCGCCGCGATGGAATGCTCCCTGAACCCATGCAAGCTCCGCACCGACCACCCCCCAGGCCCACCCCGCCCGCCCGTCAGGGCGCGATGATGTCAGCGTTGTCTCCCTCGCCGCCGGGCTGCCCGTCGGCGCCGTAGCTGACGATGTCGAAATCGACGTTCTTCTCCCCCGGGATCCGCAGCAGGTACATGTTGCCCCACGGGTCCAGCAGGTGCTGGGCGTTGTCCACGTACGGGCCCTTGCCCGACCACTGCTGCTCCGGAACATCCCCCGGGCGCTCGTACAGGATCGTGATGCTCGCCCCCGACTGCGGCAGGCCGAAATCGGCCTGGAACAGCTTCATCGCCAGCGCCAGCGACGCCGCGTTGGACTTGGCCACCGACTGCTTGGACTGGCCGATCCGCCCCAGCAGGCGCGGCCCGATGACCGCCGCGATCACACCCAGGATCACGACGATGACGATCACTTCGATGATGGTGAACCCGCCGCGGCGGGCCCCTGTTCGCGTGCGCTTCATGTTCGATCCTCCGTCACCGTTGGGTCCGGTGCTCCGTCCCTGCCTGCCCTGATCGCCCCGCCACCGGCCGCGCGTCTTCACTTGATCGCCTCCTGGAACTGGAGCATCGGCAGCATGATCGCCAGCACCAGGAAGCCCACGCAGCAGGCGAGCATCACCACCAGGATCGGCGGCAGCGCGGTCGTGAACAGCTTCACGCTCGTCTCCGTCCGCTCCTCGAACGCCTTGGCCGCCTGGCGGAGCATCTCGTCGAGCTTGCCCGATCGCTCCCCGAGGTTCACGATCTGCACCAGCATCGGCGGGAAGTACCCGCTGCGCTCCATCGGGTCGGCGATCGTCTTGCCCGCCGCCACCTGCTCGGAGACGTGGTCGATCACGCCCTCCATCGCCTTGTTGCCCAGCGTGCCCTTGGTGATCTTCAGCGACTGGAGAATCGGCACCCCCGCGGACGTCAACGTTCCCAGCGTGCGCGTGAACCTCGCCACGGCGACGTCCCGCAGCAGCCGCCCCAGGATTGGGACCCTCAGGATCGTGGTGTCGAACTTGCGCCGGAACTCCGGCTTGGCGTACACCACGCCCGCGCCGTAGATCCCCACCACCACCGCCGGGATGATCGCCCACCAGTACCCGCCGAAGAACGCCGCCAGACCCTCCACTACCCGCGTCGGCCACGGCAGCTCGAGCACCTGGCCCTTGAACGGCTCGAGCACGCGCGGCACGATGAACGTCACGATCACGATCACCGCGATCGTCAGCAGAACCATCAGGATCATCGGGTACAGGGTCGCCGAGAGCATGCTCCGGCGCAGCTTCACGTCCTGGTCCAGGAGATCGGCGGCCTGGTGAAGCACCTCCTCGAGCTTGCCCGAGGCCTCCCCCGCCCGCACCATGTTGATGATCAGCTCCCCGAACTCACGGCCGCATGCCGCCAGCGCATCGGCCAGACTCCTGCCGTGCTCGACCTCGCCGATGATCGTCTCCAGCACGCGCTTCTGCTTCTCGTTGCGCCCCTGCCGGGCGATCGTCTTGAGCGCCTGCACCAGCGGCAGGCCCGCCTGCACCGCGGTGCCCAGCTCCCTGACGAACGAGGCCATCTCCCCGCGCGACATCGCGCGGTCGAAGTTGAACGGGAACGCCAGCCGCGCCGCAGGGGACGGACCGCGGTCCGCCGCGTGCGCTGCCGGCGCGGCGATCGGCTCGACCGAAGTGGGCGTGATCCCCCGCCGGATCAGCTCCCGCACCGCCGAGGCGCGGTCCGGGGCCTGCACCGTGGCTCCCGATCCTCCGGACATGGTCTTGTAGGAAAACGTCGGCATGCGCCCCTGATGCTCCAAGGCTCGCGGTCGCGTCGCAGGCAACCACGGCAGACCGGTACTTCTCGCGTCTCCAAACCCGCCCCGATCAACCCTTCGCGACCGCCGGGCCCGGATCTTCCGCGTCCTGCGTCGCCTGAAGGACTTCATCCACGGTCGTAAACCCCTGCGCGGCCTTCATGATGCCGTCCCGACGCATCGTCACGTACGATGGCCCCAGCACCCGCGCCAGCTGCTGCGTCGTCCCCCGCTCGGAGACCGCTCGCCGCAGGTCCCCCGACATCGGCGCCATCTCGTAGAACCCCACGCGGCTCCGGTAGCCCGTCCCGTCGCACTTCTCGCACCCCACGCCCTTGAACCCCACGCCGCCGGGGAACATGGCGATCTCCGCGGCCGCCAGCCGGTGCTTGCTCGCCTCGCTCAACGGGTGGGGACTGCGGCAGTGCTGGCACAGCCGCCGGCCCAGGCGCTGGGCCATGATGCCCTCCAGCACGCTCGAGAGCAGGAACGGCTCGATGCCCATGTCCAGCAGCCGGCCCACCGCGCTCAGGGCGTTGTTGGTGTGCAGCGTCGAGAACAGCAGGTGGCCGGTCAACGCCGCGCGGACGGCGATCTCGGCGGTCTCCGCGTCGCGGATCTCACCCACCATGATCACGTCGGGGTCCTGCCGCAGGATCGACCGCAAGCCCGAAGCAAACGAAAGCCCGCGCTTGGGATTCACCGGGATCTGGTTGACCCCGCCCAGCTCGTACTCGACCGGGTCCTCGATCGTGATGATCTTCAGACGCGGGTCGTAGAGCTTGGTCAGCGCCGCGTACAGCGTCGTCGTCTTGCCGGAGCCGGTCGGACCCGTCACCAGGATCATCCCGTGCGGCAGGTCGATCCAGCGGGCCATCACCTCGCGGTCCGCCGCCCGCATCCCCAGCGTCTCCAGGTCCAGCTTGATCGACTCCTTGTCCAGGATCCGCATCACCACCGACTCGCCGTAGATCGTCGGCACCGTCGAGACGCGGATGTCGATCTTGCGGCCCTCGAACCGCAGCGTGATGTGCCCGTCCTGGGGCGCGTACCGCTCCGCGATGTTCATCCCCGCCATGATCTTGATGCGGCTGGTGATCGCCGGCTGCAGGTGCCGCGGCGGAGAATCCCGCCCGTTGAGCTCGCCGTCCACCCGGTACTTCACGCTCAGCGACTTCTCGAACGGCTCGACGTGGATGTCGCTCGCCCGCGCCCGGATCGCCTCGAGGATGATCAGGTTCACCAGGTTGATCAGCGACGGCTGCTCGGCCATCCGGTGCAGGTCGGCCGCCTCCACCGACTCGAGATTCCCCGACAGGTCGTCCGACGGCTCGTCCTGCCCCGCCAGCCGCGCCGCCATCTGCGCCGCCGTGATCCCGTACGCGCTGCGCAAGAGCTGCTCGAACACCTCCGCGGTCGCCGAGACCCGCACCACCGGCTTGCCCGACGAGACCGAGATCTCGTCGGCCGCCGCAAAGTCGGTCGAGTCCAGCATCGCCACCAGCAGCCTGCCCTGCTCCCACGCGTACGGCACCGCGCGCAGACGAACCGCCTGCTCGGCCCCGGCCGCCCGGGTCGCCGAGGCGTCCACCTCGGGCATCTGCTCGAGGGCCGGCCGTGCCGGGGCGGTGCCCTCGGCAAGCGTCGGGGCCTGGCGCCCGCGATCCTGCGCGATTGTCGTCATCCGTGAACGCTCCGGGCCGGACGCCGTGCCCGCCGGCCGGGGGAGCTTCCCGACCGTGGGCACACCGGCAGTTTGATCCATCCCCTACGCCCAACGCTCCACCGGCCGGTTTCTTGCCTACTCGTCCTCGGGGGTTGCCGCGCCCATGTCCCCCATGTCTTCCATCATCTCGGCCTGCTGGGCCGGCACGCCCGCCGGGACCGCATCTTCCTTGGGCAACTGCGACTTTTGGTCTTCCTTCAGCACCGCCATCAGGCGATCCTTGAACTGGGTGTCAAGCTCCTTGCGCGCCTTGCGCGCCTGCGAAGCTGCGTCGTCGGGCTTCTGACCCCCGAAGTTGAACATCGCCAGGTACGAGCTGCCTTCCTTGTCTTCCTTCTCCGAGATCGCCGCCGACCACCGCTCGTTGATCGGCGCCGCGTCCCGCGCATACGCCGACTGCAGCTCCGTGATCGCCGACTTCTGGTCCGCGTCCAGGTCCTTGAACTTCACCGCCGCGTCGATCGCCTTGACCACGTACGGCTTGCGGTAGACCCTCGGGAAGCTCCGCCGCTGCACTTCCTTGTCGAACTTGACCCTCGTCTCCTCCGGCAGCAGCGCCGAAACCCGCCGTGCACCGTCCCGGTTGATGTTGCGCACCAGGATCGCCTCGTCGCTGAACTTCTTGAGCATCTCCTGGATCTTCTGGAAGTCCCCGCTCGTGGCCATCTCCATCGCCTTATCCTCGGCGTCGCGGGCCATCTTCTCGACGTCCGACAGCTTGCGGTCCAGCGTCATCTCGTACTGGTCGAGAGCCTCGTTCACCTCGGCCGACGTCTTGCCCTCCTCGGGCGGCAGGCCGACCCGGCGCACGCAGTCGACCACGTCGACCCCCACGCCCGAGACGAACTGGAACCTCAGGAACATCTCCCGCTTGCGGTGACGCTCGAGGGTCGGCCACTTCTCCTCCTGCTTGGGAGTGCACAGGCCCTTGACATCCTCCATGAACGTCTTCTGCGCCGCCTCCATCTGCTTGGCGAACTCGCGCTGCTTCTTGGGCACTTCCTTCTGGTAGATCGTCCAGTCCTGGCTCTCCTGGACCTCCTCCTGGATCTTCTTGAAGTACCCCTGCATCTCGTCCTGCACCCGCTTGTACTCCGACATGTACCCGTCGTGGAGCGTCAGCATCGTGTCGGTCTGCTCCTTGTCGAAGCCCAGGATCTTGCTGTACAGCTGCACGCTGCGCTTGGAGATCGAACCCTCGTTGCCGTTGGGGCCCTGCATGAACATCTGGGCTCCGGCCGTTCCGGCCGGCACCGCGACCGCCGCCACACCCACCACGGCCATCGCGCCCGACACGATCCCCGCCGCCAGACGACGTACAAACAACCCCGCCCGGGTTTTCACGCTCATGACTGCCTCCCCGTGGACGTGCCCCCACCGTTAGGATTGAACCGCGTTTGAGTAACTGGACGCCGACATTGTACTGGGACTAAGCCCGGACCGTTGCGGACCAAAGGGCACGAATGACCCGCTCAGCGCGAGATCTCCCCACCGCCCGTACGTTCCCCGGGCGGCCCCAAGTTCGCGGCATTCAGAATCTCTCACGGTCTTCAAACGCCGATTCCGTGCGCACAGCCGCGGTCATCCCGGAGCAACGACGAAGACCCCGCCCCCCACAGGGCCACCCTCCACCACGTCCTCGGTATCCATGTCACCCATGGGACCCCCTGGCGCCGCCTTCGGCAGCTTCTCGCGCTGTGCAGGTGTCAGGGCGGACGTCAACCGCTCGCGCGTCTGGTCGTCAAACTCTCTTCGGGCCTTGCGGGCCTTGGAAAGGGGGGTCTCGGCCTTCTCGTTGTCGGGGCCCGTTGAGATGGAAATGCTCATGGATCCATCCCCAAACGAAAGATTGTTCGGGTCTTTTTCGGATTCCTCGATCGCCGAAGCCCACGCCTCGTTCAGGGGGGCGACTTCGCGCTCGTACGAGTCCCGCAGGCTCTTGAGGGTCTCCTTCTGTCCGGCGTCGAGGTCGTCGAACTTCATCGCAGCGTCCAGGGACTTGCCGACCTGGGAGGGCTTGTAGACGCGCGGGAAGCTCTGGCGCTTCACGGCCTTGGAGAACGGAGCCTGGGAGTCTTCGGGGAGCAGCGTCTCGATCTTGCGCGCGTAGGACTGGTTGACTTCCTTGATCTTGGTTCCTGCTTCCTTCGTCTCGGCCGATCGCTTCTGGATCTCGGAAAGGTCCATGGCGCCGGGCTTGAAGTTGAACTCGCCCTGCTTGTCCTGGAGGGACTTCTTGGCCTGGAGGGCACGATCGAGGTCGGCCTCGTACAGGTCGACCGCTTCGGCCAACGGCTTGGGGATTTCCTTGAGCCCCAGTCCCTCGATCACGTCCACGAGATCAACCGACTCGCCGCTGATGCTGCCGCCCTTGAGAAGGACTTCGCGGCGGCGAGCACGCTCGAGGCGGTCCCAGTTGGCGGTCTGCTTTTCGGTGATGATCTGCTTGAGATCTGAGAAAAACTCGGTCTCGGCCTTGGTGGTCTGGTCCTTGAACTTCTTGCGAGCCGCGGGGATCCGCTCGCCCAGGACCGTGCGGTCTTCGGTCTCCTCGAACGCCTGACGGGCGGCCTCCATCTCCTTCTGCATGGCGTCCGAGGCGCCCCGGAAGGTCGCCTGGTACCCCTCGTGGAGCTGCTTGAGAGTCTCCTTCTGCTCGTCGGTGAGCCCCAGGATCTTGCCGTACTTCTCGATGCTCCGGGACCCGATCTGATTTCCGCCGCCTCCCCCGCCCGACCCGATGAAGGAACGCGCCATCACGCGCTGCTGGGCGCTTGCCTGGGTCGCCGGCACGGTGATCGTCGCCGCGGAGAGAAGCACCGGCAACGCCCCGCACACCAGCCGCAATGCCCCGGCCGTGAAAGTCCGACCACGGTTTGGCAAGCCCCGGAAAACCGTTCGGTGATTCTTCATGATTTTGCTCCATCCGCGCCGGCCCGGCGAACGCCGGGCGAACCAACATCCTGATGCGCACATCAGCGGCATCCGTCACCGCTTGCCGCCAACCTGTCCGGCCGCCGGCCCCGGCCGGCGCCGACTCTTGTGAAAACAGGCCTCACTCGGCGAACATCGCTTCAACAAACGTCTCGGGGTCGAACGGCTGAACATCCTCGGGCGTCTCGCCGACACCGATGAACTTCACCGGGATGCTCGTGACGTCCTTGATCGCGATCACGATACCCCCCTTGGCGGTGCCGTCGAGCTTGGCCAGGAAGATGCCGGTGATGCCCTTGGGCCCCCCACCCCCCTCTGAGCCCCC
>JBGAOZ010000032.1:0-34976 GCA_044221545.1 Phycisphaerales bacterium | reverse complement strand
CGTTTGATCTCCGTCTGGCGCCGGGGTCGTGCGGCATCGACCGCGGGAACAACCTGTACCTGGCCAACGACGTCGCCAATCTGGACGGTGATGCCGCGACGCAGAAAGTCCCGTACGACCTGGACGGTTACGCCCGTTTGGCAGCAGACTCGTTCATCGTCGACATCGGAGCTTTTGAGCACACCCCTTCATGCCCGGCCGACTTCGACGGCACGGGTTTCGTCGACACCGACGACTTCACCGCCTTCGTCCTGGCGTTTGAAGCGGGCGCCGACGACGCCGACTTCGACGGCAGCGGCTTCGTTGACACCGACGATTTCACAGCATTCGTGCTGGCGTTCGAGGCTGGATGCTGAACGCGAGAACCCTGGCTCATGCACCACGGCCCGGCTCTCGCCGGGCCGTTTTCGTTGGTTCGGCTTCGTTCCCGTATACAAGTCGAATGCGGTGAACCGCGCGACGAACGCCCGCTCGCCCCGGTCCGCGGGCCCAGAGGCGGCATAGAGCGGAGTGGTTGGCGTCACCACCAATTCGCGCGACCCGCAGCACCCCGAAATCCGCGTGTTCCCATTGGCCCTCGCGTTCCGGGGCCGAGAGGACCAATATCGCTTCGCAGCCCTGTTTTGGTAGGGATTTCGCCCCAGAGAGGGTCGGAACTCGATTTTGCACGATTGCTCGTAAAATCTCGGCTCAAACCGTCTTTTTCTACCTCCAAAACAACCCCCTCCCTCCCAAAATGTGCGCCCGAAAAAAATGCGGGCCAAACACCGGTCCCTGGCGGGACTCCTACGGATCCGACCCCCCATCCCCCCTTGCTCGAATTGGGTGCTGGTGCCTCCTCGCCCCGGGCCGCCGCGGCCGTTCCCATCCGTTCTGGGATGTGGAAACGTCCCGCCCCCTCAGGCATCACCTCCAACCCGGCCAGGTTCGCGACCGTACTGGCCCAGTCCTGTGAAACCGTGACCCCGACGATTCCCAGACCGGCCCTTACGCACGCAAGTGACACTCCCTGCTGCACCCTCTGCGCAACCGTGGTCGCCACGGGAGAGATGATCTGCTGTCACCTATCACGCCTACCGCGACTCGGATTCATCGGTGCATCTGCTGGTTTCCCCCACCGCGGGCGGACCCATCTTCAATGGCACCAGCCTCGGCGCCGACATCAATCACGATGGCATCATCACCCGCTCCAACAACGACCAGATCAGCAATCCCTACACCGCGTTCCTCTGGGACACATGTTCCGGACCGAACCCCGCGGCCATCTACCTCACTCCGATGGGCCAGGTGAGCAACGCCTACGACAGCAATCTCAGCCAGGTGGTCGGCTGATTGACGGATGCATCACCTGGTCAGCAGGCGTTCCTGTTCAACCCCTCCAGCCAGGCAAACCCTTCGGCTCCCTGCGGGCTACTCATCGACTTGAACACGATGATTGCCCCCGGCGAGGGCTACGCGTGGCTGCTGCAGTCCGCTATCGGAATCAATGACGTCGGTGAGTTCGTGGGCGGCGGGCTGCTCAAAGGTCTGTCACACGGCTTTCTGCCTCTTCCGGTTCCGGCACCGGGCGCAGGCGCTCTAAGACTGCTCGCTGGCATGACCATCACTCGCCGCCGACGCTAAGAGGCCGGTCTCGCCCCAGCCCGACCAACGTGCCGTGACAAGACACAGCATGGCCTTCGCCGGGGTGTGGTCTTTGCCAGATCAGGCTCGTTCCCGTATGCAACTCGAAGGCCGTGAACCCCGTGCAGCGCCGGCATGAAAATGGAGCCCGGCGACCGGCCAAAGCCATGTCACCGGGCTTTCCGGGGGGCAGGGAAATACGACTGCCCCACCCTCCCGCTTCAGCTCCGCGACGATCGTCCTGCAGATCGATCGTTTCTTTAGGCCCGGATTGCCAACCCTCAGGCGGTTGTAGCGCCGCTGCCAATCATCCCAACGAGCCCGCTTTTCCGCCTCGCTGCCGTGAGTCGACTGGTGTCCCTTGCTGCCATCGAGCTTGCGCTTTCGCGCCATCTGTGCGGCTGGCTCAAAATCCATGGCTCGCACGCGGGAAAACTGTTGTCCCACCTCGAACGCATGACACTGGGCGGCCCCGTGTTTGTGATTCTCAAACGCATCTCGCCATGCATCGGCGAGTGTCCGCAATCCCCTGACCTCATAGGCAAACCCGTTCGGCACGGGAAGTGTTGGGTCGCCCGCTCGCGCGCTCAATCGCTCGATTTCTTTGTAAAGCGCTGGAATCTGCACCGCGGGATCCCACGATTTTTCCATTCGACGGCAGAACAGATCGATGAAGAACTCCTGGCAGAGATGCCAGTGTTCTTTCGGAACAGTTCGTTGGTAGAGGCGCAGCTCTTCGATGGCGGGCACAATGCTCATCTCCTCGATGAGCGGGGCGTTGAAAGGCGAGGGAATGATGGGGCCGTCCGGCATCTCGCATCGCATTGCTCTCGAATGCTGCTTTGCGGTTCGCTTTGCGATCATGGGCACTCCTTGCGAGTATTCGCCAATCCTCCCCCCGTCCGGTGTCTAGGTCAACCCCCCGTTTGGGGCCTTTGCGTCTGCTGGGCGGATCACCCAATCGCCAGCGCGACCTGCTCCGCCGTTTGCCGCGACCGCTCGGCGTACACCTGCGTTGTCGTGAGCTCGGTGTGCCCCAGCACCGCTGCCGCGTGGTCAAGCCCGAAGGCGCGACGGATTTCCGTCGCGGCGCTGTGACGCAGCTGGTTCGGGCACCAGCGGTGTTCGCAATCCCACTTTCGGAGCTCCTCGATCTGGCCGGGCGTCAGGCTTGCCTTCGGAATCCCCGACAGTTCGGGGTGAGGGAAGGCCCGCCGGCACGCGTTCTCGATCGCGCCGCCGTAGCTCTGGGTGTCGAACCAGTCGCGGGCGGTCCGTTTGCGCTTGGAAGCGAGGGCTCGACGTTTGGCGTCGCGCCGCTCCTGGGCGGCGCTCACCTTGGACTTTCTCGCCTCGCGGAGCATCGAGCGCCGCCACTCCTCAGACTCCTCCGGCGAGAACAAAGGCCGGTTGACGTCCCCGGGCCTGAGGAACGGACCCAGGACCTCCTGGGCTCGCGGCCCGAGGGGCACAACCCGCTCGTGCGTTGGGCCGAGGTGGGCAAGCTTGTGGTGGACCGGCCGGTACTGCCACACCGGGCCGCCTGTATCGATCTGGGCCGCGGTGATCGAGCACACCTCCGCCGGCCGCATGCCCGTCAGACGCTGGACCCGGATCATGGCCCCCAAGACGGGCGAGCAGTGTGGAAGCGTCGCCTCGACGGTGGCGTCGGGCACCGGGCGCACGGGCTGCGTCTCCCTCGCGTCGGACCGCCCGCGCTTCAGCCCGTCAACGGCCCGCAGCGCCTCGTACACGCCGGCGGGCACCAGTTCCTCGCCCACGCCCCACTTGACGATCCGCTTGAAGATGCCGATGTAGTCGTTGACGGTCTTGCGCGACTTCCCGCTCGCGACAATGCCCTCGCGGACCGCCTTCAGCGCCAGCGGTCCGAACCGGTCGACCGTGGTCTCGCCGTAGAGGTCAAGAAGCGAAGGCAGGGCGCCCTTGATCGTGAGGAGGGTCTTGGACTGCCCGGGTACCGCGCGGCCACGCGCGGGATTCCTCGTCGAGCCGCTCCGGGATCGCCCGCGTGGTCCGACGCGGAGCGAGGGATCGGCGGGGGCCAGCTCCGGCACCGTGGTCGACGTCGTGGCCGAGATCGTGGAAATTGCGGGGGAGCCTGCGCGCGGGCGGTAGTAGCCCTGAGCGAACCTGAGGTAGCGGGCGGCCAGCTCGCACCAGGTGAGCGACTCGCCCGTCGGCGGGCGCGGGTCCTGGCAGCCGGCGGCGAGGTACTCCGCCAGAACGCGTCGGTACTCGGCGCGGCTCTCCGGGGTGCCGTGAACGCCGAGGTAGACGTCGCGTCCGCGGATGGTGACGACGGCCCGCCCGGAGCGGGTGTGGAGGCGGTACTTGGGGATGTGGTCTTCGGACCAGGGCATCGTGCGGGACTCCCTTTTCTCCACAAACGGGACGTACCGTTTGTGGAAGGGATTCTGGACCGCACGGCCCACGCGGGCCGGTAGCCGTATCTATCGGCTTCGGCAAGACTTACGCGAATCGGGGTGACAGGATTTGAACCTGCGACCTTCTCGTCCCGAACGAGACGCGCTACCAAGCTGCGCTACACCCCGTTGGTGTGACTAAAGACTGTAGGCACCCGTCCGCCATGGGGCTCCGGGGGTAGCCGCGATGCGGCCGGAGCCGGCCCTGGGGTTACGTCGACGACGAGGTCGTGGGGTCGGAGGCCTCGGTCTCCTCGGGGAAATCCGGCCTGGTCGAGTACACGTTGTCGAGGCGCTTGCCTGGGTCGCCGTCGGGGCCCGCCGAGTAGAAGTACGGCCGGCGCGTCGGGCACAGGCCCTCGTCCGCATCGCCCGTCATGAACGCCGCGTACGGGTCGGACGCCTTGGGCTCGGTGAACGGCTGGTAGCTGCGACGGAACGCCAGTTTCTTGGGAGTGCTGCCCGTCTGGCCCCAGCGCACGTATACATCGTGCGAGAGCGGTCGCTTCTGGCCGTCGGCGTTCACCAGGGCCTTGCCCACGCGCTCGTAGTAGCTGCCCGACGGGCCGTCGTAGAACTCCTGGCCCCCGTAGCCCGGGTGCACGAACCGGATCGGCCGGCCCCAGGCATCGAGCACTTCGAACGACTGCACCGTCGCCTGCTTGCCCGTGTCGTCATCGGTGATCCCCGCGAGCAGGTTCTTGGGGTCGCTGGTTGCGTTCGACGTGCCGTCGTACCACTGCTCGAGGAAGCGAACCCGCACGAACTTGCTGGGGATGGCCTTGGCGATCGATTCGGCGAGCGACGACTGCCGCAGGATCGCCGCATAGGTCGCCAGCGAGGGCACCGCCGAGTCATATGGATTGAACCAGTTCTTGTCCTTGGGGATCCCCGTGAACGTTGTCCCGCCCGGTCTCGCGTCGATCGCCGGGAAGTCGTAGACGTGCTTCTTGCCCGCAACCGAGATATTGAGCGAATAGACCGGCGGGGGCATCTCGCCCTTGTCCGCGGCATAGGAATCCAGCGACTGATCGAGGCTGTAGATGAGCTGCTCGGTCACCCGGGCCTTGCTCCCGGTCATGACCTGCCGGCCCACCACCATCCCCAGCGCCATGAGCGCCGAGATGATGACCAGCACGATCAACAACTCGATGAGCGTGAAGGCACATCGGGAACAACCGGTGCGGGGCTCAAAGCGTGAATGGACCATGCAGGCAACTCCCGTTGTGCCGCCCCGAGCGATGCTTGGCAGCTGTACCCTTTCGATCCGGAGGGCCCGGGCGCTGCCCGCACCCGTTGTCCCGTCGGCCTCGACCATCGGGAATTCACCCCGGTCGGCCGGAATTGCCCCATCCGGACTCCACGAGTGTACCAACATCCCACGATTCCCCAAGTCCAATACGTCGGATGTTCACCACCTGATTCCGAACTTTCGCGGGGAAATACCCTCTACCTGATTTGTCGGTCATCCGCGTGATTGTATTGACAAGACCCCCGCCCATCGCCTACAAGCATGGGAGCCGCCCTTAGCAAAGCCATGCGAATTGCTGGATTCGGGCCCAGGGGCGGTCGCCATTTTTACAGGTATATGAAATGCAATCAACGATGATCGAGCCGCGTGGGGAAACGCTGCCGTTCGCTGGGGAACGCCCTGTCGCTGACCTGAACCTTGTCGAGATCGCCGAGCAGCTCGAGAAGGTCACCGGATGGATCGAGGCCCAACGGGTCCGCGAGCGCGACGCCCGCCGTGCCTACGACCAGATCGCTCAGCAGGTCGAGGCGAACGTCGACCAGATCCGCAAGTACGCCAACGACCTGCTCAACGCCCAGCGCCGGCGCATGAACGCCTTCGATGGGCTGCTGGGCCGCCAGGCCGAGGCCCCCGCCTCCCGCTCCGGCGGCCGAGGTTCGGGCTCCATGCCCGCCGGAAAGAGCGCCAAGAAGAACATCGTCGAGGCGATCTACGACGTCTGGAGCATCGATCGCTACGCCGAGCCGCTCACCACCGAGGAGATCATCGCCGCGCTGCCCGACACCGGCTACGTCTCCAATGCCGCCGCCTCGTCCCTCAAGTCGAGCGTCAACCAGGCGCTCGCCAAGCTGTGCAAGGTCGGCCGGGTCGTCCGCCTCCGGGCCGACGGATCGGTCATCCCACCCAAGGACAAGACCAGCCGCGCACGCAAGTACCTGGCGGCCAACCGTCTGCCCGAAGACCAGGTTCTCTAAGAACCGAGGCTCTCGCTATTTCCGCCTTGCCGCGGACGACACTTCAAATCGGTGCCGGCGCTGGGCGCGCGCCCTTGGCGGCAAGCACAGGTGTTCATCCGGTTTGACGGATCGCGAGATCCCTCCTCGGACCAATACCCCGAAGCCCGTAGGTTTGCCGGTTTATACCGAACAGATAACAAATACCAATCCACTCAAGCCTGCCTCGGGGCTCCGTCCTCGCCATCGACGGGTGTCGGGTCGGGGCCGCGGACGGGTTCGATGCCCGGCGCCGGGTCCAAACCGGGGCCCGAGATCGCCCCCAGACCCGGGCCGCTGATCGATGAGCCCATCGGGCCGGCGATCGTCGACCCTCGGACCGCACGCGGCGCCCCGCCGCCCATCATCGCCCCCGCGGGAGGCTGGGCGGGCCGGGGGGCGGTGGGCGGCAACTGCGGTGTGAGCTTGGCCTTGAAGACGTAGTCGGTGACCTGGTCCCTCACCGAGTCGAGCATCGTGCGGAAGAGCCGGGAGCCCTCGCGCTTGTAGGCGATCTTGGGGTCCTCCTGGCTGAAGGCGCGGAAGCCGATCGCGTCACGGAGCTGGTCCATGCCGTAGAGGTGGTCCTTCCAGGCCTGGTCGAGGGTCTCGAGCAGCACGGTGCGCTCGAAGTGCAGCAGCTCGGCGCGGAGGATGTTCTCGACCCGCGCCCGGATCGCGAACTCCCGGTCCTCGCCCTCGAGGTACCTCATGTACTCGGTGATCCCCACCCCGTAGCGGGACTGGAGGTGCTGGTCGAGCTGCTCGTCGGTCTTGCACGCCATGGCGTCGGCGATCGCCTTCTCGAGCTTGCCCTCGCGCACGAAGCCGGCCGCCTCCTCGGAGAGGACCTGCTGGATCTTCTGCGGCGGGCTGGTGCGCATCTGCTCGATGGTCCAGTTGAGCGCGAAGCGCTGGTTGGCCCACTTGACCAGGTAGTCCGCCGCGTCCTTTGGCGCCTGGCGCATGAGCAGCTTGGTCATGTCCATCGCGAACGTGACCGGGTACTCGGCCTCGCGGTGGGCGTACAGCTCCCGGGCCTTGCCGAGGATGAGGTCCGAGACCGTTTTCTCCTCGTCCTTCTGGGCCGCCGCGATCTCCTCGGCGGTGATGTCCAGCAGGAGCTTGTTCTTGACCCAGGCGATCAGCTGCCGCACCCCGTAGTCCTTGGCGACAAACTCGTCAAGGCCCGACAGGTCTGCCTCGTCGATCTTGGCCGCGGCCGCGGCGCTGAGCATGTCCCGGACGTTGGCCCGCTCCTCGGCCCCGCCCTCGCGCAGCTCCGCCGAGCTGAGCTCGACGCCGAAGCGCGTCCGCGCCCAGTTGATCAGCCCCGCCGAGTCGAAGTCCACGCTGATCTCCGAGCCCTCCACGGGCATGAACTCTCCCAGCGTGACGTCGATCATGTGGCGGGCGTCGGCCTTGGCGTCGTCCCGGATCGTGTGCTCGAGCTCGTCCCGCTCCCGGGCCTTGAGCCGCATCGGGTCGATCGAGCAGTCGAGCTTCTGCTTGGCGAACTCCGCCGCGCAGGTCGCCGGGTAGTCCGTGTCCAGGTACGTCTCGCAGGCGTCGGTGACGGCCTCGCTCACGAACTCGAGCATCAGGCCCTTGACGTCCCGGCCCTCGAGCACGCGCTGGCGCAGGCCGTAGAAGTACTGGCGCTGGTGCTCCATCACCTCGTCGAACTCCAGCACGTTCTTGCGGATCTGGAAGTTGCGCTCCTCGACCTTGCGCTGGGCCCGCTCGACGCTCTTGGAGAGCATCGGGTGCTCGATCGCGTCCCCCTCCTTCATGCCCAGCCGCGCCAGCACCTTCATGGTGGTCTCGCCGGCAAACATCTTCATGAGGTCGTCGTCCAGGGCCACGAAGAACCGGCTCGAGCCCTTGTCGCCCTGGCGGCCGCCGCGGCCGCGGAGCTGGTTGTCGATCCGCCGGGCCTCGTGCCGCTCCGTGCCGATCACGTGCAGCCCGCCCATGTCCTCGATGGTGTTGAACCACCGCAGCCGGTGCAGCAGGAACCGGCCCGTCGCGTCCAGCTCCTTGCGCAGCTCCTCGGCGCCCATCCGCGCGATGTGCTTGAGGTCGGCCCACGTGTTGCGCCCCGCCCACTCGCGCAGCAGCGCCAGCTCCAGCTCGGCCGACGGCATCTCCTCGACCTCGCGCTTGGGCTTCTCCAGGTACGTCGGGCCGATCTTGCGGTAGACCGCCTCGCGCAGCTGCTCGTCGGTCGCCTCGGTGGTCAGCGTCCGCGGCGCCAGCCCGCGCCGCAGCCAGTGGTCCAGCAGCGTCTGGCGCGAGATCGGACCCAGCTTGATGTCCGTGCCGCGTCCGGCCATGTTGGTCGCGATCATCACCGCGCCCAGGTGCCCGGCCCCCTCGACGATGTGCGCCTCGCGCTCGTGCTGCTTGGCGTTGAGCACCTCGTGCTGGATCCCCTGCTTGCTCGTCAGCATCTTCGAGAGCGTCTCGCTCTTCTCGACGCTGGTCGTGCCCACCAGGATCGGCCGCCCCACATCGTGGAACGCCTTGATCTCGTCGACGATCGAGTTCCACTTGTCCTTGTTGACCAGGAAGACCATGTCGTCGAAATCCCGCCGCACCACCGGCTTGTTGGTCGGGATCGATACCACGTCCAGCCGGTAGATGTCGTGGAACTCCTGCGCCTCGGTGTCGGCCGTGCCCGTCATGCCCGCCAGGCGCTTGTACATCTTGAAGAAGTTCTGGATCGTCACCGTCGCGACCGTCTGGGTCTCCTCCTTGATCGGCACCGCCTCCTTGGCCTCCACCGCCTGGTGCAGGCCGTCGGACCACTGCCGCCCGATCATCGCCCGCCCCGTGAACACGTCGACGATCACCACCGTCGGCGACGTCCGCCCCGAGTACTGGTCCGGGACGTTCATGATCACGTAGTCCCGGTCGCGCTGGTACACCACGTGCGACCGCAGCGACTGCTCCAGCAGGTGCGGCAGGTCCATGTTCTGGTCGACGTAGAACGAGCCCACCTGCGCCACCCGCTGGGCCTCGGCGATCCCCTCGTGGGTCAGGTGCACCGTCTTGCGCTCCAGCTGCGTCTCGTAGTACTGCGTGAAGCGGTCCCGGTCGGCCTCCAGCCGCGGCAGCTCGGCCTTGGCCGCGTTGAGCTGCCGGGTGAGATCGGGGACCTGCGCCTTGTCGCGGGCCTGGCGGATGTCGCCCTCCAGGCCCTTGATCCTCCGCTTGCACTCCTGCACCTTCTCGTCCTGCTCGGACCACGGCGAGTTCTTGCTCACCAGGTGCCGCGCCAGCTGGTCGGCCAGCTCGTACCGCGGACGGTCCTGGTGCGCCTGGCCCGAGATGATCAGCGGCGTCCGCGCCTCGTCGATCAGGATCGAGTCCACCTCGTCCACGATCGCGAACTGCCGCCGCTTCTGCACCTGCTGCTCCACCGAGCGCTTCATGTTGTCGCGCAGGTAGTCGAACCCGAACTCCGCCGTCGTCCCGTACGTCACATCACAGCGGTACATGTACCGCTTCTCGTCCTCGTCCTGCATGTGCTGCGGGTGGATCGCGCCCACCGTCAGACCCAGCGCCCGGAAGAACGGGTACGTCCAGTCCCGGTCGCGCTGCACCAGGTAATCGTTCACCGTCACCACGTGCACCTTCAGCCGCTCGCAGCTGGCCAGGTAGGTCGCCAGCGGGCCCACGATGGTCTTGCCCTCGCCCGTTCGCATCTCGGCGATCTTGCCCTGCGTCAGCACCATCCCGCCGATCAGCTGCACGTCGAACGGCCGGGCCCGGAACGGCGGCCGGCTCTCGGGGTACAGCTCGCGCACCGCCTGGTACAGCTCGGGCGCGATGTCCAGCCGCATCCACCCCTCGATCAGGTACGTGCACCCCAGGAACTCGTTCTGCTCGTCGGGCGCTGCACCCGGGGGGGGGGCCGCCTGCGTCGCCGTCGGCTTGAACGTCCGCGGCACGATTACCGCCGCCGCGTCCATCTGGGCCTTGGTCTGGGCGTACAGGTCCCGCATCGCCGGCTTGAGCTGCGAAGGGTCGAACTCGAACCGCGGGTTGAAGATCGAACGGATCCCCACGCCACGGTCCATCGCCTCGCGGGCCGCCGCGAACGCCTCGACCATCAGGTCCTCGGCCTTCACCCCCGCATCGTGCCGCGCACGGAACTCGGCGACCTTCCCGCGCAGCTGGGTGTCGGTCAGCGACCGCACGCCCGGCTCCAGGGCCGTGATCTCCCGCACCCGCTGGTTGTACCGCTTGACGAAGCGCTCGTTGCGCGTGCCGATGATCTTGTTGAGGATCGGACCGATGATCGGGATGCCTTGGTCTGCCATGGTGAAGCTCGGATGCTGCCGCGGCCGGCCGGGAAACCCGGCCGCCGATGAAACTCTGGACGGCCCTGCGATGCAACGGATCGCACGCCCGACCGATCGCGCCACGTGCGCGAAACCGGTCGATGGGCCCGCGGGCGGCGGGCCCCAACGCATGTCGGATGGATGTGACGGAACTGCGGTGCCGACCCCGGGGGCTCAACGCCCGCAGGGTCGGCGGCGATCACGCCCGCGCCGGGGGCGGGAGGTCGATCAGCGCTTCGAGCAGACCGCCGGAGCGCCACGAGAACGTCGCGCTGGGCACCACCGCCCGGCGGCGGAGCGTCAGGCCGTGCTTGCACACCGCCACGCCCGCGCTGGGCTGGTCCCGGTGCGCCCGCGCGCGGATCAGCCGCCGGACCACCCGGTGGATCGCCAGCGTCAACTGGCGCAGCGGCATCTTCTCCGACGAGCCCTCCCGAACCTCCCCACCCATCGGGATCGCCGCCCGGCACGTCAGGTTCACCGCCAGCGCCAGCGCCACCAGCACCGACATGCCGCTCGCTACCAGGCGCGCAGACCCCCCCCGGCCGGTCTTGACCGGCGGCGGGCTGGTGCTGTGGTGCTGGAAGACCGGATCGCTCAACATCGACTGGACAAGTATCGACCTGCCTCCGGGGCCGAGCAAGCCGGAACTCCCGGATTGCTCGAGTCCCGCTCGGAGTTCATTCGGAATTGAAGCCCGGGGCATTCACACCACCACTAGGGCTAGCCTGCGGGCGGGCCCACATATTGTGTATGAGTCTCACGCACGAATCCGATACCTCCCGTCGCCCTCGAGCGCGGGAGAGTCCGGCTTCCGGCTCTGATCTCGCGGCTACGTTCTTCCTGCTCGCGGGCCCCGGGGGCTCCGCCGCCCGCCACAGGCCGATTCCGGTTCCTGACCGCGCTGGAGAGGATTCACCGATGTTCGCTGTACGAAAGTCCCTTCCGGTCACGCGCGAGTCCATCACCCACAAGTTCTCGATCGCCCGACACGAGGGCTACCTGACAATCGGCCTCTACCCCGACGGCCGGCCGGGCGAGATTTTCATCAAGATGTCCAAGGAAGGCTCGACGATCTGCGGCTTTTGTCAGGCCTTCTGCCGCGCGTTCAGCCTGGCGATCCAGCACGGCCTCACCATCGAGGACGCGATCTCCCGGTTCAAGAACATGCGCTTCGAGCCGCTGGGACCCACCAGCAACCCGGATATCCCCGAGGCCCAGTCGGTCATCGACTACGTTGCCCGGTTCATCGAACTGAACTGGGGCAAGTCCGGCCGCTGAACGCGCCGACCACCGCCGTCATCCACGAGTGTTCTCGGACCCTGCCGCCGCCGGGCCGTAGCGTCGCTGCCGACCGATCCGCCCGGGCGACCAAATTGGGCGACCGGGACCACGCGATTCCGCGCCATCCGCGTCGCGTGGACCGATGTTCAGCGGCCAATGAGTCCGCGCCTCCCACCGTCGCGCCCGCGCCGCCGCGCTGCCTTTTCGCTCATCGAGCTGGTGATCGTCGTGGTCATTATCGGCACGATCGCCTCGATCGCCGTCCCTCGCCTGCTCTCGGCCTCCGAGCGCTCGACCGACGCGGCCGTGCTCGCCGACCGGACCACGCTCCAGCGCGCGATCGACCTCTACATCGCCGAGCATGCCGAACGCTGCCCAGCGACCCAGCCAGGCGGCGCGGTCAGCACGGACGCCGCGGCGTTCGAGCACCGGCTCACGGGCAAGACACAGATTTCGGGTCTGGTCGATGCCTCCGGCGGCTACGGACCGTACCTGCGCGAGCTGCCCGTGAACCCGAGGAACGGCCTGGCCACCGTCCGTATCAACGGCGCCGCGCCGGGCGCGAACACGCACGGATGGCGGTACGACTCGGCCGCGCACGAGATCCAGCCGGACCACGCCAAGATCGTCATCGAGGGCGAGGAGGTCGTCGGCGCTCCGGGCGGAAAGCTCGGCGGGGGCGGCGCGGCCGAAGATGCCATGGAATTGAAGTAGCCGCCGCGCGGTCCGCCGAGGGCCTGGAGGGCGCCGGCCGCGGCGGGGCCCGTCGATCACCGTTCCAGCGTGAGTTCGGCCTTGAGCGCTCGGGCCAGGTGTGCGTACTGCGCCGGCAGGTTGTACACCTGCGCGCTGGCCCGCACCACGCGCACGCCAGGGTTCTCCCACAGCCTCCAGATCGGCGCCTGCACCCCGTGACGCTCCAGCAGGGCGTCCTGCAGGGGATCGTCGTACCTCGTCGGGCGGTTCTGTTGCCCCGGCCCGGCCTCCGGCAGGATCAGGCTGACCATCGCGGGGGTCATCGCGTCCGGGCATGTCGGCGCGAGGTCCGCCTGGCGGCACAGGATGTCTCGAGCCTCGAGCGCCAGCTCGTGGTTCTGCCCGAGCAGGGCCGGCCAGCCGCCGGGCACGAGCCTGCCCATCGCGTCGATCGCCTCGGGCACCACCAGGAACGCCGAGTAATCGTCCGTTCCCATGTAGTCAAAGTCGCGCAGGAACAGGGCCCGATCGGGGCGGACCTTCCTGGCCCGGCTCGAGAGCGCCACGGTCCGGAAGCCCTCCTGCCGGTCCCGGCGCACATAGATAAAGCTCGCGCCGCGCGGTGTGCCCATCCACTTGTGCAGGCTCCCGACGTAGAACGCCGGGTCGAGGCTCGCGATGTCCACCGGCACCTGCCCGGGGGCGTGCGCCCCGTCGATGAGCAGGTCGATCCCCCGCTCCCGGCACAGATCCGAGATCCGCGCCACCGGCAGCACCAGCGCCGAAGCGCTGGTCACATGGCTGACCATGACCAGCCGCGTGCGGGCCGTCAGGACTTCCCGCACCGCCTCCACCGCCTCGTCCGCGCCCCTGATCGGGAACGGGATCCGCGCCTGCACCACCCGGATCCCCTTGGACTGGGCGACCCGCTCGAGCTCGTACTGCCCCGAAGCGTACTCGTGGTCAGTGATGACGACCTCGTCCCCGGCCTTCCAGCCGTAGTTGTTGAAGATGGTGCACAGCCCGACGGTCGCGTTGCGCACCGGGGCGATGTCCCCCGGACGGCAGTTCACAAACTCCGCCAGCCGTTCCCGGGCCCGGTCGACGTAACGCTCGAGCTCCACCTTGTAGAACCGCACCGGGTCCCGGTCGACGCGCTCCCGCAGCTGGACCTGCGCCTCCATCACCCCCCGGAGCATCGCCCCGTACGAGCCGTGGTTCAGGAAGCACAGCTCCGGATCGATCATCCAATCCCGGATCGCCGGCATTCCCGGCCGCGCTTCGGCCCCCACCCACGCCCGCCGGCCCTCCGGCCGCACCAGCGAGAGGCGCGGGGGATCTCCCACCGCGTTGCGAGAGCCGGAGGATGGAGAGGGGAGTGACGACACGGGCGGATCCATCAGCATGACGTGCACACTCATCGACCAAACCGGGCCGCGAGAATGCAGAACATCGCAGCGGGAGGTTAGCCGGGTGCCCGATCCACCCGACGACCGCGCATCCGGCCCGTATCTGCGCGCATGGTCCCCATTCCGGCCGCGGTCGTCCAGAGGCTCTCGCCCCCTTCTTCGCTACCCTCCGGCCGTGCGATACCTGAGGGCTCTGGTGATCTTCCTGTGCGCTTGGGTCCTCGTGACGGCGTGCGCCGGCATGACCGGCACCGTTGTCGGAGCATTTACCCCGACTCCCGCCCCCGGGTTTGCGGTGGCGACGATTATTCTGGTCGTGGGCACCGGGCTGTGCCTCGTCGGGGCGATCAGGGCCTCCCGCCGGGCCGGCCGCTATGCCACATGCCCGGCCTGCGCGTTTGATGTCCGTCAGGTCCAGCCCGGACCCGACGGGTCCATGCGCTGCCCGGCGTGCGGGCAGTACCTGCTCAAAGGGGGCTGAACCCCGGGAAGGCCTGCCGCCGCTCAGGAGCGTTCGGCCCTTGGCCCCGAGCTGACAGGGGATCCGCGAACCGCTCGCCAAGGGGCGAGGTCCACCCACCCCGGCTACCCACCGGCCCGACGGAGAACTCCTACACTCCGCTCCCATGGCCATCCCCGAGTCCGAGATCATCAACGTCAACCCCAAGCCGCTGGGACGGCTCGAGAGCATCTACCTCCCCGAGATCTTCAAGGGCTTCGGCACGACCATGCGGCACTTCTTCACCTCGTTCGGCCAGGGGCCGACGAGCAAGACGATGCAGTACCCCGAAGAGCGGCGCGAAGATATGCCGCTGGAACAGGGCGGCATCCACCCCGGCAACTTCCGCGGCGTGCACCGGCTCAACCGCGACGAGTCCGGCCGCGTCCGCTGCGTCGCCTGCATGATGTGCCCGACCATCTGCCCCGCCAGGTGCATCCACATCGTCGCCGCCGAGTCCCCCTGGGCCGACCGCGAGAAGTACCCCGCCAAATTCGAGATCGACGAGCTGCGCTGCATCTACTGCGGGATGTGCGAGGAGGCCTGCCCGGTCGATGCCATCGAGCTGACCACCGAGTACGACATCATCGGCCTCTCACGCCAGGAGATGGTCTTCGACAAGGAAAAGCTCCTTCACATCTACGATGTGACGGTCGAAAAGAAGCCGATGTGACCGCGTCCGCTAGCCCCGATCCCCGCACAATCCGGATTTGAAATCAACGGCGCGGTGGCCCCCGGGGGCCGGCGCGTCATTGATTCGGCATGGCAACGTCATCCGCCGCGATCTCACCCGACGAGATGTACGCCGCGATCAGGCAGCGCGACGGCTCGGTCGCCGGCCTGTTCTTCGTGGCCGTCACCACCACCGGTATCTTCTGCCGCCCGGGGTGCCCGGCCCGCACCCCCAACCGTGAGCACTGCGAGTTCTTCGCCAGCGCCGCTTCGGCGATGCAGGCCGGGTACCGCGCGTGCAAGCGCTGCCGCCCGCTGCTCTCGACCCAGACCGTGCCCGCCTGGGCGTCGGAACTGGCCCGCATGCTCGAGGCCGACCCGGCCCGCGAGCTCTCGGCCGACGATGCTCGCCGCGCCGGCGCCCATCCTGCCACCGCCGCCCGCTACTTCAAGAAGCACATGGGCTCGACCTTCCAGGCCCTCAGCCGCGCCAGCCGCATCGGGATGGCCCTGGTCTGGCTCCGCGAAGGCAAGTCCACCGCATCGGCCGCCGCCCGCGCGGGCTTCGAGTCCGAGAGCGGCTTCCGCAAGGCGGTCGCCGACCTGTTCGGCGCCACCCCCCAGGCCGCCGCCGAGGGGAATCTCAGGCCCCTGGTGGCGCGGTGGATCAACACCCCCCTCGGACCCATGATCGCCGCCGCCTCCGACTCGGGCATCTGCCTCCTGGAGTTCCTCGACCGCCGCATGCTCGCCACCAACCTGCGCATGCTCCGCCGGCGCACCGGCCGCCCCATCGCCCCCGGACCCAGCCCGCTCCTGGACACCCTTGAGCAACAGCTCGCCGAGTTCTTCCAGGCCAGGCGGGATCGATTCGAAGTCCCGCTCCACGTTGCCGGCACGCCCTTCCAGGAACTGGTCTGGAACGAGCTGTGCAGGATCCCCGCGGGCCAGACCCGCAGCTACGCCCAGCTCGCCGCCGGGATCGGACGGCCGACCGCCGTCCGGGCCGTCGCCCGTGCCAACGGCGACAACCGCATCGCGATCCTGATCCCTTGCCACCGCGTGATAGGGAGCGATGGGACTCTGGTCGGGTACGGCGGCGGCCTGGACCGCAAGCGACGGCTCCTGGAGATCGAGAGCCGTTGGGGATCCGATCGCCGCGGTCCCTCCTTGTTCGCCCCGCGCGGGGGCTAACACCGGCCGGTGGGCGGGTCTGCCGGTGCCAACAGGCAAGCAATCGCGGTCCATTTTTGCCATCCGGCGTCATTTCTTCGTCACAGGTTGCACAACCCCAACCGTGTGGCACCTTTGGGCTTGACGAGCAGGGTCGCTCCCGGATCAGGGAGCGGGAGCAGCGATCCCGCCGCGTCGTGGGTCTGGAGGTGCGTTCATGCGTCATGGCATTCGGGGTGGACTGACGGCGACCACGGCGGCGTCGGTACTGGTGGGCGCCTGCGGCGTCGCCTGGGCCGACACGTTCAGCTTCGCGGCCGATTCGAACCTTGACGGGCCGATCCTCAGGGGCGAGCCGACCACGGCCAACACTTCCAAGATCTTGGACGGCAGTCCGCTCAACCTCGACGGCACCGTAATCGTCGATTTCCGCTGGGATCCCGACGAGGACGGACCGCTCAACCCGGTGACGATCGAGTCGCAGTTCGACCTGCTGGCCGAGTCGACGAACTACTCCAAGGCGAACTTCTCGGGCATCTGGATCCACACGTATACCTTCGGCGGCTCGTACGAGTTCCGCCGCACGTCGGACAACGTGCTGGTCTTCTCGGCGACGTTCGCCAAGGCGGTCTTCACGACCGTGTCCGCGGGAGAGTTCTCCTGGGGCCAGACCGCCTCGATCCAGAGCAGCGACAGCACCGACCCCACGATCACGTTCACGCCCGGGCCGGCCTTGGGCCCGCTGGATCTATCCCAGTCCGAGGACTTCGCCTTCACGCTGACCAACCTGCGGACGGGCGCGGGCGGGCAGGTGGGGGTCAACGGTTCGGGCGCTCCGACGGACACGTGGCGCTCCGAAGCCTCGTGGTCGGCCCAGGCGATCCCGGCCCCCGGCGCGACGGTCCTGTCGCTGATCGGGGCCGGTCTTGCGGTCGGCCGGCGGAAGCGCTGACCCGACCCGCTCTTCCAATCGATTGCTTTGCACAGGGTCCCCAGGGCGGGGACCCTGTGCCGTTTGGCGGACCCTGCAACCGGTCCGATCATCCGCACGTATAGACCGCCGATCAGGAGACAGGGGCGGGTCCGCGTTCGCGGTCCACGGAAGGGATGGAGAAGAGAGATGTTCTCAAAGGCTGTAGTCTGCGCTGCGATGATTGCCGCGGCGTCATCGGCCCCCGCTTCGGCCGCGTTTTTCAGCTTCGCCTCCGATGCTGATCACACGTCCTGGACGTTCGCCGGCCTGGGCGCGAGCGTGGGAGATGCGCAGGATCCCTCGGACCCCCAATTGCTGCTCATCGACGATGACAACGGCCCGCTCCTGCCGGTACTGCTCGGCGTGGAGTTCGAGGCCGACTTCCGCCTGAGCTACCTGGGCTCCCTCCCGTTCGTCGGGGGCAAGTTCACGCACACGTACAAGCTCGACGGGACGTTCGCGTTCCTCGACGCCGCGAGCGGAGCCCCGGTGCTCTCCTGCTCGATCACCGACGGGCTGCTTACCGCCGTGGGCAACGGCGGCCCGGCGCCGACCTGGGACTCGACGGCGACCATCCAGGGCAGCGACGGTTACGGCATCGTGACCTACACGTGGTACGGGCCCTCGATGCCCGAGTACAACCTGTTCAAGGGCGATTCGGTGGGCCCCGATGATGCGGCCTTCACGCTCACCGTCCTGAACCACCTGACCGGCCTGGGCACCAGCCTCGGATCGACCTCGTACCTGCCGACCCAGGAGTGGTGGTCCGAGGGTTCCTACTCCGGCAGCACCGTGCCGGCCCCGGCGAGCCTGGCGCTCACGGGCCTGGCGGGCCTTCTGGTCTCGCGTCGTCGGCGCTGAACCGCACGCCTCTGTTGCTTCTTCCAGGCCCGTCCGACGGGCCTGGTTTGCTTTTTGGCCCGGATCTCGTCGTCCGCGCAGGAATCCCGGCGGCCGATCGCCCGTTCCGCGCGGTTGGATCTGCGCGGGTTTTGCCGGCGGCGCTGGCAATCGCGTGAATGTGTGGCATCTTTGGAATACCCGCCGGCGCCTTGGGGCACGGACGGGTCTGCCGTCCCCGAGGCCTCACGAGGTGCCTTTGGGGCCGTGATCAGAGCGATCGATCGAGCGGATCGGGATGCGTCCCATTCTCCCGGCCCGCTCGGCACGAGCCACGAGCGCAGGCGACGGATTCAAGGAGGAGATAATCCGCATCGCTTGCGCTCGGGGCTTTTTGCGTCAACGCGATGACGTCGCGCTCGCGACGCCGCTTCTGAAAAGTGCAAGTCCAGGCGGCAGGACGTCCCGCGGGGCGGCGAAGTCCGTCCACTCAGGCCGTGATGTCCAGGATGCGACCGACGTTGACCGCGGTCGCCGCGCTGTTCTTGTCGGCCGGGTGGACATAGAACGGCAGTGACTCCGAGGGCCTGGGACTCGGGGTGGAAGTCGCTTCGAGGCGTCCGGTGCCCGCGAAGGAAATCGGAACATCCACGCGGCCCGCTACCAGGCGGCCGACGCCCGACATCGACGGCGCGGACGCCGGCGGGTTCTCGGCAATCCGCGGCGCGCGGTCGAGTCGCGCGGGCGCATAGGCCTGGGCCAGGCGCAGCGGGAACGCCGAAGCATGTCCGTCGATGCGGCTCATCGGGGCAGAGTCTACATCGCCCGTCCCGTCGCCGCCACCAGCGCGGATTCTGCGCTCGCGGAGCCCCGGGGCCACGGGGCCGGGGTGCAGGAAGGGGCTCTCCAGGCCGGGATCATCCCCGGATGGGAACGTGCTCACCGGTACCTCCTGCGCGTGACGGCGGTCTCGTAGAAGATGAAAGAGTCGGCGTTCGTGGAGACACGAACACGCCGACTCAGGAACACCGTGGGCGCCGGCGCGGATGGCCAGGCATCGAGCGGGAACTCCGATGCGTCCGACCTGACCGCCAACTGCGCATCCCTTCTCCAATATTCGGGGAGCGCTTCCGGGGGAAGGCCCTCGGCGTATCCAGGAACTCCGGGGTAGGGGAAGACCACATCCGACGAGGCGCCCTGCACGAACCCGGGCTCGCCGCGATCCCAGGGCCCGACGCGAGCACCAGGCGATGCGCATCCGGGTAGAACCATCACCATCGACGCGATCGAGCCGATCACCGCGCCCATCGGGCCGCGGGCGGCGACCTTGGAATCCACACCTGTTTGGGACTTGTGACAACGCACCGACCAACAGGGTCAACGGCCGTGCCAACCCGCGCCGCGGCGGCCGGGAGGGGTGCCGTGCGCCGGCGCGTTGCGTGAACGCATCAAGCGGGCGCAGCCGGCGAGCGACCGTGTGGTGCGCAGGCAACGCCGGTCCGGGAATCTCGGCCCCGCGTGGCCCTAGGAGGTTCCGTGGACCCAGCCCATGCCCGCCCCATCAATCGGACTGCCCTGTGGATCCACGATCGTGCAGCCCGGCTCGCCGGCCTCTACCCGCCCGATGTGCGTGACAGGTGTTCGGTCGGCCGAAGTTATTACGGACCCTGGCGAGGCCGTGAAGAGCAGTTCGTAGTCCTCGCCGTCCGAACAGGCGTGGCGCCAGTCGGGGCAGTCGGCGTGGCGCGGGACCAGGCTCGCCTGGATGGTCAGGCGTGCCCGGGATGCCCGGGCGATCCGGGACGCATCGAGTCCCAGGCCGTCGGACAGGTCGATCATCGAGGTGAGCCCGGCGCCCAGGTTGGAGGCGAGCCACCGCGCCTCGGCGAGGCGCGGTTCGAAGGTCAGATGCCGGCCGGATGCAAGCGAGCCTCCCAGGGCGCCGGTGACGTACACATTATCGCCGGGGCGAGCGGTCGATCGGAGCACGGGCCCGCGCATCGGGTGCGGAGCGCCGATGACGGTGGTGGTCAGGACCAGCGGAGTGCCCGCGGCGGAGCATGCGATATCCCCGCCGACCAGCGGCGAGCCGAAATGGGCCGCCCAGTGGTTCACGCGATCGAAGAGCTCGCCGGCGATCGCCTGCGGGAAGCCCGCGGGCAGGCACGCGGTCGCCAGCGTGGCGGTCGGGGCGCCGGCCATGGCGGCGATGTCGGAGATGGAGCGGGCGACGGCCTTGCGGGCGATCGCGTCGATGGGCGCCCGCGTGAACGACGGGTCGAGCCGCTCGAAATGGCGTCCCTCGACGAGTTGATCGACGGTGAGCAGGATGCGACGGGACTCGGGGCACGCGATGACGGCGCAGTCGTCGCCGGGGCCGACCTCGACCTGCGGGAACGATGCGAGGGAGGCGGCGCGGGCGTAGATGTGTGCAAGCAGGTCGGACTCGATCACCCCCAACGGTAGATCCCGGGGCCCTTCGGGGGGCGTTGTTCCGTACGGATCGCGCACGGGGCGTGCAATGAACGGTCGGTGCCTACGTTTTGTTTCGTGAGCGAACGAACCAGATGGGCACCAGGGCACACGACAAGGTGAATATGAAGGCGGCCTCACGCGGGAGCAGGGCGCGGGGTAATTCAATCCCCCCTGGTCCGCTGCGCCAGGGTGCCCGCCGTTCCCCGCACGAGGAGGCGTTCCGGTCTCTGATCCGCATCGGGGGCCTGATCAAACGGCTCGCCGAGCCGCGCATGGCGCGGTTCGGGATAACGCCCTCGCAGTGGGGGATCCTCCGCTCGCTCTGGCGGCTCGAGCAGGCCGGCGAATCGGGCCCGCGGATGGGAGAGCTGGGCGAGATCCTGCTCGTGAGGCCCCCCAGCCTCAGCGCCACGCTCGACCGCATGGAGCGCGGGGGCCTGATCGTCCGCAAGGACGACTCGAGCGACCAGCGGTCCAGGCGCGTCCACCTGACGGAGGCGGGCCGGCGGCTGCTCGAGCGCGTGCTGGCCGATCACTCGACGTGGATCGCCGGGCTCATGTCCGGGCTGAGCCGGTCGGAGCAGTCGGACCTGCGCACGCTGGTGTCGCGGCTCGGAGATCATCTCGAAGTTCTGTTGAACACCGACGGCGGTCCCGCGATCGCACGGGAGCCCGCCGGCGGGGAGTCGCGCGCCCAGCGCCTCCGGAGGTCCGCATGAAGCGCGTGATCTGGTGGTTCGTGGTCATCGGCCTGCTCGCGGCGGCGGCGTACGGCGGCTGGCGCTGGTACCAGAAATCCCAGCAGGCCGGCCCTGTGAACTACCACACGGCCGTGGTCAAGAAGACCGACCTGGTCTCGACCATCTCCGCCACCGGGACGGTGGTGCCCGAGGATGTCGTGGACGTGGGCACGCAGGTCAACGGCCAGATCGCCTCGTTCGGCACGGACACCGACGGCAAGCCCGTCGACTACCGCTCGGTCGTCCAGGAGGGCATGGTGCTGGCCCGCATCGACGACACGCTCTACGCCGCCGACGTCGCCTCCGGGGAGGCGCAGCTCGCCCAGGCCCAGGCCTCCGTGCGGGTCGCCGAGGCCAACCGGGCCCAGGCGCAGGCCAAGCTCGACCAGTCCCAGCGCGACTGGGACCGCGCCCAGAAGCTCGGCCAGTCCCGCGCGCTGTCCCAGGCCGACTACGACGCCTCCAAGTCCGCGTTCGAGCAGGCCCAGGCCTCGCTCACGCTCGCCGAGGCGACCATCGTGCAGGCCCAGGCCTCGGTCGCGATGGCCCAGGCCTCCCTGCAACGGTCGCGAAGGAACCTGACGTTCTGCATCATCCCCTCGCCGGTCAGCGGCGTGATCATCGACCGCCGCGTCGACATCGGGCAGACGGTCGTCTCGAGCCTCAACGCCCCGAGCCTCTTCCTGATCGCCCGGGACCTCAAGCGCATGCAGGTGCTGGTGCAGGTCAACGAGGCCGACATCGGGCACGTTGCACCGGGGGCCAAGGTGACCTTCGGCGTCGAGGCCTTCCCGGGCGAGCAGTTCAGCGGCGAGGTCCGCAAGGTCCGGCTCAACGCGACCATGACGCAGAACGTCGTGACGTACACCGTCGAGATCGTGACCGACAACAGCTCGATGCGGCTGCTGCCGTACCTGACCGCCAACGTGCGGTTCCTCATCGACAGCCGGGAGCAGGCGCTGGTGGTGCCCAACGCCGCGCTGCGCTGGTCCCCGTCCGAGACGGCGGCGCCGCCCGCCCCCGTATCTCCCGGTTCGCCGGGCCAGCCCGGCGCTGCGCGATCCGGCCAGGCAGCGCCGGCGCCCGGCGCCGAGCGAGCGGGCCGCCAGGGCGGTGGTCGCCAGCGCCCCGCGCAGGAGGGCGATGCTCCCAAGGAAGGCGCCCGCCGCGCGGCGCCCGCGAACGAGCGCACGGTCTGGGTGATGACCGACTCGGGCCTCAGGCCCGTTGCCGTGCAGGCGGGTTTGAGCGACGGCACGCTCACGGAGATTGTCTCCGGCGATCTGAAGGAAGGGGACGCGGTGGTCGTCGGCGAGGAGACCGGCTCCACCGGCGCCGCGGCCGCGGGCGCCAGCACCAACCCCTTCGCGCCGCAGATCATGCGTGGCGGACGCGGCGGTGGGGGTGGTGGGGGTGGCGGCGGGGGTCGCGGACGCTGAACGTCAGGGGCACGATGAACGACCCGCTCGTCAAACTCAGGGAGATCCGCCGGACGTTCCACGTCGGCGAAATCGACGTGCCCGTCCTCCGCGGGCTTTCGCTGGAGATCCAGCGCGGCGACATGGTCGCCCTCACCGGCGCTTCGGGATCGGGCAAGACGACGCTGATGAACCTCCTGGGCTGCCTCGACCGGCCCACCTCCGGGGAGTACTGGCTCGACGGCGTGGAGACCTCCCGCCTCGGCTCCGACGCCCGCGCCATGCTCCGCAACCGCAAGATCGGCTTTGTCTTCCAGAGCTTCAACCTGCTGCCGCGCACCACCGCGATCGAGCAGGTCACCATGCCCCTGGCCTACACCGCCTCGGGGCTGAGCGACAAGGAGGCGCGCCGCCGCGCGGTCGAACTGCTCACCAAGGTCGGCCTGGGAGAGCGGCTCGACCACACGCCCAGCCAGCTCTCGGGCGGGCAGCAGCAGCGGATCGCCATCGCGCGGGCCCTGATCAACCATCCCCCCATCCTGCTCGCCGACGAGCCCACCGGCAACCTCGACTCGCACACCACCGTCGAGATCCTCGGCATGCTCCAGGACCTCAACCGCGTCGAGGGGATCACGATCATCATCGTCACCCACGACCCCACCGTCGCCGCGATCGCCCCGCGCAACATCCGCCTGTGCGACGGGCTGGTAGAGTCGGACACCCGCGGGCCGCCCGACGCCCCCGTTCCCCCCGTCCCGCCCGCCCTGGTGGCAGGAGGCGCCGCGTGACCATCGCCAAGACCCTCCGTACCGCCCTGCGATCCCTCCGACGCAACGTCACGCGCTCGGCGCTGACGGTCCTGGGCATCGTCATCGGGATCGCCGCCGTCATCGCGATGATGGAGATCGGCAAGGGATCCTCGGGATCGATCGCCAAGACGATCGCCAGCATGGGCGCCAACAACCTGCTCATCATGCCCGGGACCGCCGCCAGCGGCGGCGTGAGCTTCGGCGCCGGAAGCTCCCTGACCCTCACCGCCGAGGACTGCAACGCGATCCTGCGCGAGTGCCCGGCGATCGCCAGCGCCGCGCCGATCGTGCGGGCCCGCTCCCAGGTCATCTACCAGGACCGCAACTGGGTGCCGACGTTCATCTACGGCACCTCGCCGCTGTACCTGAACGTCCGCGACTGGACGCAGCTTGCCGACGGGGAGATGTTCACCGACACCGAAGTCCGCAACGGTTCCCGGGTGTGCCTCATCGGCCAGACGATCCTGCGCGAGCTCTTCTCGGGCGGCCAGGCCGTGGGCAAGGAGCTGCGCATCCAGAGCGTGACGTTCCGGGTCATCGGCGTGCTCTCGGCCAAGGGCGCCAACGCCTTCGGCATGGACCAGGACGACGTCATCCTGGCGCCGTGGACGACCATCAAGTACCGCGTGAGCGGCGGCTCTTCGGGCGGCTCGGGACAGGGTTCGTCGGGCGGATCCTCGTCCTCGACGTCTTCGAGTTCGTCCACCTCGCTCTACCCCGGCACGGTCAGCCTCTTCCCCGTCCCGTCGGCCTCGCAGCTGGCCGACCTGCCGATGCCGGTTCGGTTTGCCAACGTCGACCAGATCCTCGCCGCGGCGGTCTCCACGCCCCTGATCCGGCCGGCGATCAGCCAGGTCACGTCCCTGCTGCGCGAGCGCCACCGCGCCCGCACGGGGGAGCCCGAGGACTTCCAGATCCGCGACATGACCGAGAGCGCCAACGCCCTGGCGTCGACCTCCACGATGATGACCAACCTGCTGCTGGCCGTGGCGCTGATCTCCCTGGTGGTCGGCGGCGTGGGCATCATGAACATCATGCTCGTCTCGGTCACCGAGCGCACGCGCGAGATCGGCCTGCGCATGGCGGTCGGGGCCCGGGCGCGCGACATCCTCCTCCAGTTCCTCACCGAGGCCACCGTCCTGTGCCTGCTGGGAGGGATCGTCGGCCTGCTGCTGGGCCGCGGCAGCGCCATGCTCGTCCGCCAGTTCCTCCGCTGGCCCGTCGAATCCTCCATCGAGGCCGTGATCGCGTCGATCGCCGTGTCCGCGATCGTCGGGATCGCCTTCGGTTTCTACCCCGCCTGGAAGGCCTCCCGGCTCGACCCGATCGAGGCGCTGCGATATGAGTGATCCCCTTCTCCCGATCCCGCACGGTTCCCGCCGGCCCCGGCGGCTCCAGGCCGTCGCCCTCGCGCTGGTCGCGCTGGCCGGCGGGTGCACCGTCGGCCCCGATTTCCAGCCGCCTCGCGAGCCGATGCCGGCGGCATGGGCGGGCGTCGAGCCGCCGCCCCCGCGCGAAATGGCGATCCCCACGCCGCCGGTCGCCGGCGAGGCCAGCATCACCGAATGGTGGAAGCAGTTCGGGGACCGCACACTGACTTCCCTTGTCGAGGAGGCCGTCGCGTCCAACCTCTCGCTCGCGCAGGCGCAGCTGCGCATCCGGGAAGCCCGGGCCCAGCAGGCGATCGTCGCCGGCGGGCTCTACCCGACGCTGGACGTCAGCGCCTCGGCCGACCGCGCCCGCGGGCCCGGCGGCACCTACGGCAACTCGTTCCGCGCGGGCTTCGACGCGTCTTGGGAGCTCGACATCTTCGGCGGCACGCGCCGCGGCGTCGAGGCCGCCGACGCCGGCGTCGAATCAGCCGTCTTCGGACGCGACGCCGTGCTCGTCTCGCTCGCCGGGGAGGTCGCGACCGCGTACCTGGACCTGCGCGGGTCCCAGCAGCAGCTCACGATCGCGCAGCAGAACCTCGAGTCCCAGCAGCAGACGCTCGATCTCACCAAGGAGCGGCTCGAGGCCGGGTTCGTCAGCGCCCTGGATGTCGCCAACGCCGAGGCGCAGGTCGCGGCGACCATGTCGCGAGTCCCCAGCCTCGAGGCGAGCATCAACTCGTCGATCTACGCGCTGAGCGTGCTCCTGGGCCGGGCGCCCGCGGCGCTGCTCCCGGAACTCTCCACGGCCGGGCCGCTGCCCACGGTTCCCGGCGAGATACCCGTCGGGCTGCCGTCCGAGCTCCTGCGGCGCCGGCCCGATATCCGCCAGGCCGAGGCCGACTGGCACGCGGCGACCGCCCGCATCGGGGTCGCGACCGCGGACCTGTTCCCCCGCTTCTCCATCACCGGCTCCCTGGGGCTCCAGGGCGACAAGGCATCCTCGCTGGGCACGATCGCCAACCGCTACTGGTCCATCGGCCCCGCGGTCAGCTGGAACGTCTTCGACGCCGGCCGCACGCGCGCCAACATCGAGCTGCAACGGGCGCTCGCCGACGAATCGGCGATCGCGTACAAGGCCGCCGTGCTCAACGCACTGGGCGAGGTGGAGACCGCGCTGATCAGCTTCAGCCGGGAGCAGCGCCGCTGCGAGTCGCTGATCCGCTCGGCCGATGCCAACCGCCGCGCCGTCGACCTGGCCCTGCAGCTCTACAGCGCCGGCAGGACCGACTTCCTCAACGTCCTCACCGCCCAGCGGTCGCTGTTTGTCGCCGAGGATGCGGTCGCCGGGAGCCAGGCCGCCGTTGTGACCGACCTGATCGCCGTCTACAAAGCCCTGGGCGGCGGCTGGAACGCCGTCGTGACCCCCGCTCCGGGGAGCACTCCGCCCGCGGCGTCGCCCTGATCATGACCCGTTCCGCTCGCGCCGGGACATCGCGCGGGCCGAACGCCACAGGTGCAGGAGGTACCCCGCCAGGATGCCCAGCCCGATCCCGTAGCCCACCATGAACGCGGCCGTGCCGGTCACGCGCGAGCTCCGGGTATCCGCGGGTGCGGCCCGGGCGCCACGCCGCCCTCGTCGGGGTGCTCGAGCTTGCGGGCCCGGCTGTTGAGCGAGAACCGGGTCAGCACCATCCCGCCCGCCAGGAGCGTGATGGTCAGGAGCCACGCGAACATCGTCGTCTGCATCGGCCCGCTGAGGTCCATCTCGGATGGGTGGATGTCCGGCAGCAGCCGCGTCGAGAGGTACACCAGGGGCACGTCCAAAAACGCGATCGTCCCGTAGACCGCGCACACCAGCGCCCGGCGCTCGGGAGAATGAACGGCCGGGCGGATCAGCAGGTACGCCACGTACAGCAGCAGCAGCACCAGGCTGAAGGTCAGCCGCGGACTCCACGCCCACCAGTGGCCCCAGGTCTGCCGGCCCCACAGCATGCCCGTCAGCAGCACGACCGTGCAGAAGACCACCGACACCTGCGCTCCCGCGTGCGCCAGGTCGTCCCACTCCGGCCGCCGCTGCCACGTGTACGCGACGCTCGCGAACGACACCACCGCGCACGCCAGGAAGGCGTTGATCGCCGCGGGGACGTGCAGGTACACGATCTTCTGGATCGGCCCCATCGTCTCGTCGATCGGCGCGTACCACAACGCAAGCACCAGCGAGAGCGGCACGAGGGCGAGCGAGCCCGCCCAGTAGATCCGCACCCATCGTCCGTGCATCGCGAGCATCACGACGGCGGCCCCCCGTGACGGATGTGCACGCCCACCGCGCTGCGGCGGGCCGAACGGGCGTACGCGTAGACACCGATCCCCAGCAGAAGAACGATCACGCCCGCGCCGATGACCAGCTCGGTGCCGAACGGCAGCGGCGCGGCGGCCGCGGCGACCGGCTCGGTCGACGCCTCGAGCATCACACCCGCCAGCGTCCCGGGCTGGATCTGCTTGCCGTGGAACATCCGCATCCGCGCCGGCCCGATCGCCTCGGCGCCCTGGGCCTCGACCCCCGAGGCCTCCACGCGCGACGAGTCGTCGGGGACGAAGAACATCGCGTTCTCGATCGGGGCCGCGGCGCCGATCCGCAGGTCGCTCTTGCCCGCCGACGCGGGAACACGGTACGAGAACTTGAACGTCGCCTTCCCCGGCATCAACGGCATCTGCACCGTCAGCGTTCGACCCGACACGGCCGTGCAGCACCAGCCGTGGAAGCCGGCGTCGAGATGGATCGCCTCGCTCCCGGCCGGCATCCCCAGCTGGACCACGGGCCGGCGCCCCTGCGCATCGGCCGGGCCTCCCACCCACGTCCTGTCCGTGGGGTTCTCAACCACCACCGTCTCGCTGACCTCGTAGCCGCCCGCCGCCGCGGTCGCCATCACGTGACGCATCGGGATCCGCCACGCCGGTGCCGTTTCGGTCGTCTCAAACACCGTGACGGTCATCGAGGCGCGCGGGCTCGACTCGGTGAGTTCCGGGCCGAACTCCTGGTACGTCACACCCGCGTACTTGATCCGGACCAGCGGGCGGATGTCCGGGCCCAGCGGGACATCGTCGACGATGATCACCCCACGCTCGTCGAACTTCGTGCTCAGGTGCTTGACCGAGCGGTTCGCACGGACGAAGTCGATCTCCACCTCGGTCACGCCCAGGGCCTCAGCGCCCACCGTGCCCTGCACCCCGCGGATCGCCAGCGTCCCCCGAGGCCCCTGCGGGGCGCTCTGGATGTGAGCCTCACCCCCGGCCGGCGGCGCGGGGCTGGGCGGCGAACCCGCCGGCTGCGCGCAGGCCGATCCGGCCGCGAGCAGCACGCATACAGCCACCCTGGTTCCCGGGCGCCTCATGAACTCGCTCCGATCGGCGCCGCGGCTATCGAGAGCCGAGTTGCCGGGGATTCGGTCCGCGATCCCGCGTCGGTCCGCCCCGAAGGGGCGACCCGCAGGCGCAGCTGACTGAGCTTCCCGCCGGCCTGTTCAGATCCGACCGGTGCGACCGTCCCCAGCCGCGTCCGCACCCCGTTGACCGTCAATCTTGCTCGAGTAATCGCCATGCGCGCGTCGCCTCCTGGGGAAAGAGGCTTGCAAGCGCGGTGCCATGGATGCGGGCGTCGCCCCCCAGCGGCCCGAACGCGGGAATCCCCTGGATTTGGGGGTGATCGATCATCCGTCCTGAATTCAAGAGGTGATCGGCGAGACAACTCCCATTTGTGGGAATTCGATTCTGGGAGTCACAGCTGGTGACACTGGAGGCACAACCGGCTGCCCGAGTTGTTCATGACCAGCAGCGACTTCTCGCGCGAGTAGATGCTGTGGCACGAACCGCAGCCGACCGTCGCCGAGAACAGGCGCACGCGGTGGTCGATCCGGGATGCATCCTTGAGAATCACCGGATCCTGCCGTCCCGTGTTACTCCGATACGCGATCCCGACCGGATGGTCGTCGGAACTGCCCAGGTCCGAATCGAGCTTCAGGCGGTGCGATCCGGCATCCTTGGCCACCGAGCCGTCGTGGCACGCCATGCACTCCCGTGTCTCCTCTTGGGGACCGGCAAGCGTCCGATTAAGTCCCCCCGACGCCCCAGCGCCGGACAAGTGCGCCTTGAGCGCCCCGTTGGCGTGGGTTCGGCGGGCGATCTTGGCCTCGTGGCACTGCTCGCACAACCCGGCGACCGATCCCGAGTCGCGGAGCATTCCGCCGGGGACTGGCGCATCGTGTTCGATATTCGTATGGCATGTCGTGCAGGTCACCCGGCCGTTTTCCAAGGGCAGGTTCGGGGGTACGTGCATCGAAGGGGTAACACCTACAGGGTGTGAGAAGGCTGTATCGAACGCGTGGCACTGCGAACACGCGGCGTGGTTTTGGGTGGGTGGCTTGGTCCCGGCCGCGGTGCGTGGCGCCTGGGCGGGGGTGACCGTTGCGGGTCCGGCGCGCAGTCCGGTAACGGTCCATAGTCCAATAACCACGACGGCAACCCAGGCGTGAGCGAGCAGATTGGCGAGAACCCCCTGGAATCGCGGCTGTGGCAGATGATTCTCGGCCCGATCTCCCCGACTGGTGGACATAGGCGAGTCCATCGTCACACGACGAACCGGACTTCTCGTGACTCCTCCGTATCCGGCCGTGGGGAACAGTCTGTGCCGTCATTTCTTGACCATGGGAACCCCTGATTGGTTCTTGGACCATCAATCCGCGTTCTGGCGCTATGGCGAGGGTTTGTGCCGCGATACAGGATTGGTATGTCTGTTGCTCTATGTGTTGGCGAGAGCCGCAAAGCGGCGTATGGGGCTTGGGTGTTCCGGCCCCCGGACAAGAAAGAGGTACAGCGATGAACATCAACCGGACAACTTGGCTCGCCGCCGCAGCCCTTGCGGCACTCACGGCTTCCACCGCCAACGCCCAGATCGTGAACACGAAGCACAACTTCAGTTCCATGGCCTGGTCGGGGGGCGAGATCTGCAAGCCCTGCCACACGCCGCACTTCGCGGACGTGGCGGCCGGCCGCCTGTGGAACCACGAGCAGACCACCGCGACCTATCAGATGCACGAGGGCACGGGCACCGCCGAGGTGAACTTGGACAGGTCCTCCCGTCTGTGCCTGGGTTGCCACGACGGCACCGTGGCGCTGGACAGCTTCGGCGGCATGACCGGCACCAACTTCATCGGCCCGGATGGCAACATCGGCACCGATCTGCGCAACGACCACCCGATCGGCTCCGATTCGGTCTATCCCGACGCCGGTTCTCCCGGCCGCCTCAATCCCAGCGCTCCGGGCCCCTACGGGACTCGCACCGTCGGCACGGGCACCCAAAAGGTCGGTCTGCGTCCTTGGAATGACAACGGGACGACCAAGTACACCGTCGGCTGCACGACGTGCCACACGGTCCACAACGCTGGCAACTACGGGCACATGCTTCGCTTCAGCAACGCTTCCAGCGCGCTGTGCTTGACTTGCCACATCAAGTAACGCCTTCAGAAACCAACGAGGTACGCCCGACGCCCCGCACGAGACTGTGCGGGGCGTTGTCGTTATGAGCCCGGTCGGTGAACTGGTGCGACGAAGCTGAATCAGGCTGTTGAGCGATGGAAAAGGGCCCGGACGTGCTTCCCGGGCGGGGGCAATTGGTGCGTCGGCGACTGGCACCGCGTTTGTTACAGTGCTAATCTGCGGATCTGCCACCGAGATAGCCGAGCAAGAGAACTCTCATGAAATACCGCCTCCCAGCCCGGATCACCCCGATCGTCCTCGCCTTGACTGCCGCCGCAGCGCTTCTGACCATCCCCGGTTGCGGTGCCCCGAGCAAGGGCGTCGACTCGACCGCCGCGAGCACCACTGTGTCGGGTTCCTACGCGTTCTGGCCGATCTTCCCGGATGAGCCCCGCGTCCAGTTCCTACGGTCCTTCGGCTCCAGCGACGACGTGAGCCCGTCGCAAACCTCGGCTCTCGAGAAGATCGTCTTCGGTAAGGAGGTCGAAAAGACGGCGATGATCAACAAGCCCTACGGGGTGGCGATGAAGGGCTCCAACATCTATGTCTGCGATATCCGCGGCCAATCGCTGGTGGTGCTGGACCTCAAGAAGAAGCAGACGCGGCTGATCGGCGTGTCGGGCGTGAACCGCCTCAACCACCCTGTCGCGGTCGCCGTGTCGGACGACGGCACGATCTACGTCGCCGACAACGAGCGTGGTTCCATCATGGTCTACGACGCGGGCGAGCATTACACGACCGCGTACGGCTTCGAGAAGTTCAAACCGGTGGCGCTCGCGGTGCACGCGGATCGGCTGTACGCGTGCGACCTGGCGGGACAGTCGGTCGTCGCGTTCGACCGGCTCAGCGGCAAGCGGGTCGGGACCATCGGCACCGTCGGCGACGGGGACGGTCAGTTCCGAGTGCCGCTGGGCGTCGCGACAGATAAAGTGGGCAATGTGTACGTTTCCGACATGATGTCGTGCCGCGTGCAGAAGTTCTCGCCCGACGGCAAGTTCCTGTCGACGATGGGCAAGCTGGGCGACCACCCCGGGGCGTTCGCGCGTCCCAAGCACATCGCCGTGGATGCGGACGGGATTCAGTACATCGTGGATGCCGCGTTCCAGAACGTGCAGATGTTCGATGACAAACAGCGGGTGCTCATGGCGTTCGGCGCATCGGGTGATTTCCCGGGATCGATGGACATGCCGGCCGGGATCACGGTGACGGACGAGGGGCTGGACCTGTTCAAGGACATGATACATCCCGGCTTCGTCGCCAAGCGGCTGGTGCTGGTGACCAACCAGTTCGGGCCGAGCAAGGTATCGGTGTACGCGTTGGGGCAGCTCAAGCAGGGATGGACAGCCCAGCAGCTGGCCTCGGTGGCCGCGCCAGTATCTTCGGGCACGGGGATGTCAGAAGACCGGATCAAACTGCAGCAGGCCGTGGGCACGCTTCCCGATGACGGCAGCGCAACTCCGCAGGAGCCGGATGACACCCTGCCGCCGAAATCAATCGACACCGCTCCGGCCAAACCAACGCAACCCGCCAATCCCAAGAAGTGATCCCATACACAACCATGCAGCCCTCTCCGTCACCAACTCCCGCGCGCCGAGGGGCACGGGGACGGTTCGCCGGGGCCTTGCTTTGTCTCGCGGTGATCTTGGCAGGGGCCTGGTCCGGATGCACAGTGACCAAGGACAACTACAAGATGTTGAGCCGCTTCTTCGACGGGGTGCCCGTGCCGGTGGACGCCACGGACGCCCCGGCGGACGGGCAGCCTCGCAAGGAGACGATTGTTTCCGTGCACCCGCCCTACGCCCAGGAGAAGTGTGACGAGTGCCACAACACCGGCAAGCGGCTGAACAAGGAGAGCTCGGCTCTGTGCCTCAAGTGTCACGAGAAGATCCCCACTGAGTACCCTCGGATGCACGGACCGGTCGCGGCGGTGGCGTGCCTGTGGTGCCATTCGCCGCACGAATCTTCCCAGCCCCACCTGATCAAGGAACCCGACCGCAAGCTCTGCATGCAGTGCCACACATCCGCGATTTTGGACGCCTCCCGCGTGCCCGCCCACGCGGAGGAAACGCGGGCGTGCCTGGAGTGCCACTTCGGGCACGGCGGCACGGAGCGGTATCAGTTGCGGCCGGGCAAAGCGGAGACGTCCAACGCCCCGGCGGAGAAATAAGCCCACGTGACAAGCCGTCGCCGTCAAGTTGTGCTCGCCGCAGCGGTCTTCGCCGCCGCGGGTCGAGCCGCCCTGGCGCAATCGAACGCGCCGCCGGATGAAGGGCCGGTAATTGTCGGCGAGAACAAGGACAAATGGCGGGCGTTCGAGCTCAAGAGCTTCGGCGCGGCGATCGAGATCAACACGAGGTATCGCAACGATCAACTCCGTCAGGACGGGCTGCCCGACCTGAACGACCGGGAGCTTCGCCAGCGCGAGTACTTCGACCTGACGACCGAGTTGTACATCGGGCACAAGAACCTGATCGACTTCACGGGGACGGCGCAGCTGGGGCTCGAGGACCGCTTCCTCGATACCGACACCACCCAGAGCAACACGCACGAATCGAACTTCACCGATCTCTACAACCTCAACGCGCTGATCCTGGCCAACAGCTTCGTGCCCACCAGCGTGTACACCCGGCGTGACGAATCAATTATCGATCAGCCGTTCACCGGGACGATCGACGCCCTCACGAACGAGACCGGCATCGTGAGCAACATCCGGTCGACGGTGGCCCCCACCACCATCCGCGCGTTCCACCTGGACTACAACCAGTCCAGTCCGCTCGGGCAGTTCGACTCCTCGCTGGTGCAGAACACCGCGTCGATCCAGAGCAACATCTTCATCAGCGCGAACAACAAGCTCGACGTCAACTACACGTTCGATCAGATCCAGGAAACGCAGGGATCGACGTTCACCAACGACCGGGATCGCCACGACGGACTGCTCACCGACACGTACACGTTCGGCACGCGGGGGGAGAACCAGCTGAGGTCGTTCCTGCGGTACTACGAGGAAACGGGCAACTTCCCCTACCAGACGCTGCGGTGGGACGAGCAGTTGCTGCTGACACACAGCGACCGGCTCGAAACCCGGTACAACACCACGGTCGAACGCATCTCCCGCGACACCTCGGACCAGACTCTGGGGCGGGGCGAAGCGAACATCCGCCACAAGCTGTTTGACAGCCTTGTCAGCAACGGCACTGTCGGCGGGCAGTACTTCACGACATCGGAGAACTTCGACAGCAGCGACATCTTCTTCAACGGCCAGCTCGAGTACACGAAGCTCGTCCCCAAGGGACGGTTCGACTCCACTGTCGGCGCGGGGATGAACTTTCAGCAGAACAGCGAGCAGGGCAGCACGATCTCCGTCATCGACGAACCCCACACCTTCAACGATCCGTTCCCGATCGTGCTGTCCCGCCGGAACATCGTCGAGGGATCCGTCCGGATGACGGGCTTGGGCGGGTTCCCGACCTACATCGAGAACACGGATTTCACCGTTCAGTACTTCCCAGATCGGGCGGAGGTGCGGATCGTCGCCGGGCGCGGCATCGTCGACGGCCAGACGCTCCTGTTCGATTACGACGTGGGGCCCGAACAGGCCAACGACATCACCACGCTGGACACGAGCATCAACCTCCGCTATACCTTCACCGAGACGTTCATGCAGGGTCTGTCGGTCTACACGAGCTACCGCACGCGGGACAATCACGTCGACGCGAAGGACCCTTCTCAGATCGTGCTGGACAACACGCAGGTGCTGCTCTATGGCGCGGACTACCGGCGCGGCGGCCTGACACTCAGGGCCGAGCAGGAGAGACGCGAGAGCAATGTCAATCCGTACGATACCACCCGGTTGCAGGCGATCTACGACCTGGTCCTGGGGCCCGGTTCGCTGGTGACCGCCGATGTCTCGTACGACCTGATCGACTACAGCAACCCGGAGAACACGACCCAGTTCCTGAGGGCTTCGGCGCGGTGGGAGCAACGGCTCATGGAGAGCTTCTTCTTCAACCTTCGCCTGGAGTACCGCAACGAGCAGGACGACCTCTCGGGGAACTCTGACGGGTTCGAGCAGCACGTCGGGTTTCGCTGGAAGTACCGCCAGACTTCCGTGTTCGGCGAGTTCACCAACTCCTTCCTGACCTCCGATACGTCCGATCAGACTTCCCAGATGTTCGAGTTGGGACTGCGGCGAGATTTCTGAAAAGCACCCCGGACCATGAGCACCATCCGATCCACGATCTTCGCACTCGGCGGCCTCGCGGCGGTCTGGTCGCTCTCCGGGTGCGGTTCGCCGCCAGGAGTGATCTTCGACCCGGCCAACACGTCCCACAGGTGGCCGGCGCCGCCCGATGAGCCGCGGATCGCGTACCTCGGCGAGATCCGGACCGACGCGGACCTGAAGGCCGGCAAGAGCTTCGGCGCG
>JBGAOZ010000057.1:0-5542 GCA_044221545.1 Phycisphaerales bacterium | reverse complement strand
GAGGGGCAATGAGGGGCGGGGGGCGGGAGGTCGTTGCGCGCACCGGGGCGCGGGTGAGGAGGGGGGCGCGGCGCGGCCGGGCGCCGGGCCCGGGGGGCGCGTTCGGGATGGAAAACAGGCCGCCCCCCGGAGGGGTGGGCGGCCTGTCGACCCTGGATCGGGCGGGGAACTTGCCAGACCCCGCCGGGGGCGATCCGAGGGCGCAAAGAGAGAGGAAGAGGACGTTGGGTTCAGCGGCGGCGGCGCAGGGCGAGCAGACCACCGGTGAGGGCCAGGCCGAGGGAGCCGGGGGCGGGGACGATGCCGGTGAGGACGAAGCCGGCAACCGAGCCGTCGGCGGTGATGCCGGTGCCGACGATGTCGCCGTGGGCGTTGATGCCGTAGGCGGCGGTGAGGACCTGCCACTGGCTGCCGAGGTCGACGAGGTTGTTGAGGTCGAGCATCTGGCCGTTCATGTAGACCCAGGCGTGGGCGTAGTCGAAGGGATCGACGGGGTAGGCGAGCCCGACGATGATGCCCGAGTCGTTGATGGCGTGGGCCTCGGTCTCGGCGAACCCGGCGAGGTTTCCGAGGTTGATGACGGGGTTCTTGGAATCGCCGGTGAAGATGACGGCGCTCCAGGGTCCATCGGTGACATCGGCGTACCCGACCATTGTGCCGGCGGAGTTGACATCGGTGGCGATGCTCAGGCCGTAGCCGACGGGTCCGACCTGGACGCTGTCCCATCCGCCCTTGCCGTTCTGGACGGCGCGGTGGGCGTGGTCGGGATCGCCGAAGAAGAAGCTGTGCCCGACGACGACGTTGCTGTTGTTGATGGCGCGGTTGGCGCCGCCCTGGTAGCCGGGGAGCGTGCCGGCGGGTCCGCCGCCGGCGTTCATGCTGTAGATCCAGCCCTTGGCGAAGCCGGGGAGGATGTTGCCCTGACCGACCATGACGCCGTTGTCGTTGATGTCCCAGGCGAGGCTGGCGGCCCCGCCCAGGAGGGTGTTGACGTTGACGGTCTGGTCGTTGTGCCAGTACATCGCGTTCTTGAGGCCGCCGGCGGTCTCGCTCCAGCCGACGACTTCGCCGTGGTTGTTGATCGCCTCGGCGGAGGAGTTGGTGCCGGCGTTGAGGGAGCTGAGCTCGTGGATGAGGCCAGCCTGCCAGATGTAGGCGTGGGCGGCGGCGTCGCCGGGGGTGTTGGCCTGGCCGACGACCTGGCCGGCGTCGTTGATGTCGAGGGCGACGCTTCCGGAGCCGCCGAGGGTGCCGATGCGGGTGAGGTCGGCGGCGGCGGCGAGCCCGGCGGTGAGTGCGATCGCCGAGACGATGGAGAGGACGGAAACAGACCTTGTCATGAGCGCTCCTGTCTTGGGGTGTGCCAAGGGACCCGGCGAGCGTGGCTGGCCGGATCGGGTGCTGGTTGTGAGATGCCTCCCGGAACTTGGCGGGGCATGTTGCCGCCGCATGTTCTGCGAAGTATACTGAGAACTGTTCTCAGATCAAGCCCAATTCTGGGCAGGTTGATTGGATTCGCGATCCGCCGCCGGTTGAGCGCCGCTCGTGGGGCCTGGGACGGGGGTCGGGAGGCCAGGATTGATGTCGGGACGTTCTGGAAAACCCGTGGGAGGGCGGTTGAGGGCTCGGGAAATCACGCCAGCGGGTATTGTGCCCGCCGTGACGATTGTGCGTCCCAAGACCCGGAGCGGATCGATGGGTCCGCTGTCTGCCGATGAGCTCGCGAAGGCGGGGCAGGTGGCCCAGCGCCTGCACACGGAGCTTTCGCGACTGATCGGGGCGCTGCCCGAGGGGCTGCGGGGGGCGAGCGCGCTGTCGCGGCACAGCGGGGTTCTGCGGGTGACGTGCCAGCGGGTGGTCTTTGCGCTGGCGGATCGGCCGCCGGGGGTGAACCTGCTGGTGAAGCTGCCGGGGGTGGAGGGTTTGAGGCAGTTCCTCGAGGGGATGGCCGGGAGCGGGTCGTCGGTGGATGACATCAGCACAGCGCACGCGGCGGTGGACCAGTTCGAGAAGTTGCTGGAACTGCTGGGGGGGAGCCAGTCGCGGCTGCTCGAGCGGCTGGAGGCAGCGCAGCGGGGTGCGGAGGAAGCGGGGCCGGAGGGGGGCGCGGACGAGCGGGCGCGGGCGGAGCTGAACGAGGCGGCGTGGCGGGTGACGGGTCGGCGCAGCGCGGTGGCGCTGAGCATCTACGCGTTCCGCATCAACGCGGAGGCGCCCGATGTGCTCGAGCGGGCGCTGGCCAAGGGGGTGATCGGGGTGCGGCTGTCGACGGGCGGGCTGCCGCTGCTCTTGAGCTCGGGGGACACGCTGGCGGAGGACGACAAGGCGCTGGGGGATGTGGACCTGCTGGACCATTCGCGGGCCCGGGGGAGGACTCCGGAGGCGATCCTGCACCCGTTCTCGAGCCGGCCGCTGCCGACGGTGACGACGCGCGGGGGCAAGGGGAACCTGATGCAGGTGATCGACCCCGGGGCGGGGACGCGGGACCCGTTTGATGTGGTGACGGCGGTGAGGGCGACCAGCCCGGTGATGGAGGCCGCGACGGGGCGGCCGTCGCTGCACGAGGTGTGGTCGCTGGTGAGCATGCCGGCGGCGCGGCTGGTGCTGGATGTGTACTTGCACCGTGGGATCGAGCGGTTGTACCGGCCGTCGATCGATGCGCAGCTGTGGAACCCGGGGCTGACGGTTCCGGAGGACCAGAAGTGGGCGACCCGGCTGTCGCCGCAGCCGAGCCTGCAGCTGCTGGGGACGGGGCTGGGGCGGGCGGCGTGCGCGGCGTACCCGCGGCACGCGGAACTGACGAGGTACTTCTTCGAGCGGCTGGGGTGGGAGGCGGAGGAGTTCGTGGGGTTCCGGTGCGAGGTGGTGCAGCCGGTGTGGCGCGCGGGGTACTGCATGTCGTTTGAGTACCTGGGCGGGAACGGCGAGCGGTGAGGGGCGGAGCGCGGCGACCGGATCGAGGGTGCGGCGCACGGCGGGCGCGTATGCTTGGGGGGCTGGGGAAGCCCCGGGGCATCTGGAGGAACGCATGAAGAACGTGTGGACGCGTCGGGCCGTGATGGCGATCGTGGCAGTGGTCGCCGGTGCGCCGGCGTGCCTGCCGTGGGCGGGGCGGGCGTGGGCCCAGGGGCCGGGCGCGGGGGCGTTCGACGGGGCGGTGGGGATCCGGACCAAGGACGCGGAGCTGGCCAAACGGCTGGGCGTCTTGTGCGAGAAGCTGGAGCGCAAGCGGGTGGAGCAGCACATCCCGGGGATGTCGATCGCGGTGGTGAAGGACGGGCAGATCGTGCTGGCGCGGGGGTTCGGGCTGCGGGACATGGACGCGGGCGCGGCGGCGGATGAGAAGACGGTGTACGCGATCGGATCGCAGACCAAGGCGTTCACGTGCATGCTGGTATCGATGCTGGCCGACGAGGGGAGGCTCTCGTGGGATGCGCCGGTGCGGCAGTACGTGCCGGGCTTTGCGCTGTTCGACAAGGCGGCGGACGCGGAGGTGAAGATCCGGGACCTGTGCTGCCACCGGACGGGCCTGCCGCGGACGGACCTGTTGTGGGCGAGCGGGAAGGCGAGCAAGCAGCAGATGATGGAGCGTCTGGCGTTCGCGGAGCCGACGGCGAAGTTCCGGGGTCAGTGGCAGTACAACAACACGATGCTGATGGTGGCGGGGATGGCGGCGGGGAACGCGGCGGGGAGCACGTGGCCGGAGCTGATCCGGACGCGGATCTTCGAGCCGCTGGGGATGAAGGACAGCTCGACGCACATCTCGGTGATGCAGAAGAACCCGCGCGCGGCGCTGGGGTACAAGTGGGACGAGGACGCCAAGGAGCACAAGCACCTGCCGATGCGGGAGATCACGTGCGACGGGGCGGGTGCGATCAACTCGACGGTGCTGGACATGTCGCGGTGGCTGGTGTTCCAGACGGGGCGTGGGGAGATCGACGGGACGCGGCTGGTGAGCGAGAAGATGGTCGAGGAGATGTGGACGCCGCAGATCGACATGGGGCCGGGCGGGATGAAGTACGGGCTGGGGTGGATGCTGCACGACTGGCAGGGCAAGCGGGTGGTGGAGCACGGGGGGAACATCGACGGGTTCTTCACGGCGTGCGGGATGCTGCCCGACGAGCGCGTTGGGGTGGTGCTGATGGGGACGCTGACGTACTCGGGACTTCAGGGCGAGGTACTGCCGATGACGTGGGAGGCGATCTTCCCGCCGGCGGCGAGCGCCGAGGGCGGGATGAGCGAGGCGGAGCTGGCGGGGTACGTGGGCAAGTACCGGGTGGAGGTGATCGGGGTCGACAGCACGGTGAACATCAAGGACGGCAAGCTGTGCATGGACGTTCCGGGGCAGATGAACTACGAGCTCAAGTGGCCGGACAAGGACGGGAAGTGGGCGTTCGCGATCGCGCCGGATGCGATCCAGGTGAAGTTCGTGAAGAACGCCAAGGGGGAGATCGAGTCGGTGACGATGTACCAGGGCGGGGCGGAGCTGGAGTGCCCGAGGCTGGGCACCGACGGCACGCCGCTGGTGAAGGAGGTGGCGCCGTTCACGCGGGAGCAGCTGACGGAGTTCACGGGGACGTACCACTTCACGCCGGCGGACCAGGACTGGAAGGTGGTGGTGAAGAAGGGCCGGCTGGCGGTGGATGTGCCGAAGCAGCGTGTGTTCGACCTGAAGTGGCCGGACAAGGACGGGAAGTGGAAGGTGGCGATCCTGCAGGCGTGGTGCTCGTTCAACCGCAACGCGGCGGGGAAGATCGAGTCGATGACGTGGTACCAGAACGGCGAGCTGGTGATGCCGCGGGTGGGCGAGGGCGAGGTCTCGGACCTTCCGACGGTCGAGCAGGTGAGCGAGCTTCGGCGGCGTCACTCGGACCCCGAGAAGCTGAAGGCGATGGGGGACATCCAGGTCGACGGGAAGGTGCGGTTCGTGAACCAGGGCGTGGAGGGGACGGTGCGGGGCCTGGCGAACGCGGACGGGCGGTCGATGCAGGACATCGAGTTCGGCGTGTTCGGTTACATCCGCGCTTCGTACGACGGGACGCGGGCGTGGAGCGATTCGGTGGGGGAGGAGTTCACGGAGCTGACGGGCGAGCGGCTGGCGGAGGCCAAGAGCGCGGGTTCGCAGTTCGTGATCAACGACCTGAAGGTTCTGTTCGACACGGTGGAGGTGGTGGAGAGGTCCACGCTCGACGGCAAGGACGTGATCGTGGTGAGCGGGCACACGGAGAAGCCGGACAAGACGGTGAAGCAGTACGTGGACGCGAGCACGGGGCTGCCGCTCAAGGAGGAGACCAGCACGCTGATCCCGGGGCTGGGTCGGCTGCCGATCACGGTGACGTACGGGGACTACAAGGACGTGGAGGGTGTGCAGATCCCGATGAAGATCCGGATGCAGAACGAGGCGACCGGGGCGATGGAGTTCGTGCTGGAGAAGGTGACGACGCGTGCGAAGGTCGGTCCGGGGGCGTACGAGCTCAAGCCGGCGGCCAAGTGATGGGCGGGTAACCAGGGTTGGATGTGCGGCCGGGCGGGTTGCCCGGCC
>JBGAOZ010000031.1:0-40804 GCA_044221545.1 Phycisphaerales bacterium | reverse complement strand
GGAACCAAGCGATTATGAGTCGCCTGCTCTAACCGTTGAGCTACAGGGCCGCCGGCCAAGGGTAAGCGTTCTCCGCGCTCCAGGCAGTCAGACCGCCGGCCGGGGTGATCCCGCGCCGGTCGGTCCGCCCGGCGAACGGGCCGTTCCCGCCGATGGCACGAAAAAGCCCGGCCGATCGGCCGGGCTTGGGATCCCCAACGCGCTTCCGGACACCGTGCCCGCGGTCATCGGATCGTCAGCATCTCCCGGTACGTCGGCAGCGGCCACAGGTCCGCCGAGACGCGCAGCTCGAGCTGATCGGCCAGCTCCCTCAACTCCGCCATCGCCGGGACGACGCGCCCCTTGATGTGCCGCGCGTGCTTGTGCACGTCGTGCCCCGCGTCGACGCTCGACGCCTGGTCCAGCGCATCGATCGCGCGTCGGAACCGGTTCGCCAGGTCCACGAATTCCTCGAGCGACTGGCGAAGGTCGCCCACATCCACGTCGGCCGCCTCGCTCGCCGCGATCACCTCCGCCAGCTCGGCCTGCTGGCGCAGGGTTGCCGGCAGCATCTGCGTGCGGGCCATCAGCACCGCCGTCTCGGCCTCGATCGTCACCTGCTTGATGTACTTCTCCACCAGGATGTGCTCGCGGCTCTGCGTCTCGACCTTCGTGAACACCCCGTACCTCTTGAACAGGTCGACCGCCTTCTTCGAGCCGATCACCGGGAACGCCTCCACCGAGCTGCGCAGGTTCGCCAGCCCGCGCTTCTTCTCGGCCTCCTCGTGCCACGCCTTGTCGTACCCGTCCCCGTTGAAGATCACCTTCTTGTGGTCCTTCACCGTCTTCTGCAGCAGCGCCGCCACCACCGACTGGAGCTTCCTCGCGTCCACCGGACGCCCCGCCCCTACGCTCTTCTCCAGCTGGCTCGCCAGGTGGTCCAGGCTGTCGGCGACGATCGTGTTCAGCACCGTCGCCGGCCACGCCACCGACTGCGAAGAACCGACCGCCCGGAACTCGAACTTGTTCCCGGTGAACGCGAAAGGCGATGTCCGGTTGCGGTCGCCCGTGTGCCGCGGGATCTGCGGCAGCGTCCGCGCCCCCAGGTCCAGCTTCCCGCCCTTCATCGTCTTCTTCGCCCCGCCCGCCTCCACCTGCTCGATGATGTCCGTCAGCATGTCCCCCAGGAAGATCGACATGATCGCCGGCGGCGCCTCGTTGGCCCCCAGCCGGTGGTCGTTGTTCGCCGACGCCACCGACGCCCGCAGCAGGTCCCCGTTGAGGTGCACCGCGCGGATCACCGCGCACAGGAACACCAGGAACTGCATGTTCGTGTGCGTCTCGTCACGCGGGTCCAGCAGGTTCACGCCCGTGTTGGTCGCCATCGACCAGTTCAGGTGCTTGCCCGAACCGTTGATCCCCGCGAACGGCTTCTCGTGCAGGATGCACTGCAGCCCGTGCCGCGGCGCCACCCGCTTGAACGTCTCCATCACCAGCATCTGGTGATCGCACGCGATGTTCGCCATCTCGAAGATCGGCGCCACCTCGAACTGGCACGGCGCCACCTCGTTGTGCCGCGTCTTGACCGGCACCCCCAGGCGGTACAGCTCACGCTCGGCCTCCTGCATGAACGCCAGCACCCGCGACGGGATCGACCCGAAGTAGTGGTCCTCCAGCTGCTGGCCCTTGGGGGGCTTGGCCCCGAAGAGCGTCCGGTCGCACGCCATCAGGTCCGGACGCTTGAAGTAGTGCTCCCGGTCGATCAGGAAGTACTCCTGCTCCGGGCCCGCCGTGCACATCACACGGCTCACCCCCGTCGCCGTCCCGAAGATCTTCAGGATCCGCAGCGCCTGCTCGCTGATCGCGTCCATCGAACGCAGCAGCGGCGTCTTGTGGTCCAGCGCCTCCCCGGTCCACGAAACAAACGCCGTCGGGATGCACAGCGTCACCGACCCACCGTTGCGGTTGAGGAACACCGGGCTCGTGCAGTCCCACGCCGTGTACCCGCGCGCCTCGAACGTCGCCCGGATCCCCCCCGACGGGAACGAACTCGCGTCGGGCTCACCCTGCACCAGCGAGTCCCCGCTGAACTCCGTGATCGCCCCCCCGTGACCGTCGGGAACCAGGAACGCGTCGTGCTTCTCGGCCGTCAGACCCGTCAGCGGCTGGAACCAGTGCGTGTAGTGCGTCGCCCCGTGCTCGATCGCCCAGTCCTTCATCGCCGCCGCGATCACGTCCGCCGACTCGTGGTCCAGCGGCTCGGCGTGGTTGATCGTCCTCAGCAGACGCTTGTACACGTCCTTCGGGAGCCGCTGCTGCATGACGCGCTCGCTGAACACATCCGCGCCGAACACCTGGTCGACGCGCGACGCCCCGCCGGCCGTTTGCCCGGCGTGACGCTTGGAAAGCTCGGCGATCGTCATTCCATCGGTCACGGCATGCCCGTTATTCATGACTCAAACTCCTGATCCGCGCCGACGCGGCGCGGTGAATAGGTCCGGCGCCGAGTGACCACGGTCCATCGTGGGCACCCGAATAAAACAATAACGCGGCCGGCTGTCCCGATGGAGGGCCGGTCGCTGCTCTGTGCATCCAGTTATTCAGTCCGCGGCGTCCGTCACATCTTCGCCCGGGACGGGCGGAACACCGGAGGCACGGCACATTGTCGCACCCTCCGCGCGTTCTTCAAGTGCCCGTGCAATCAGATTGCTCCGTTCACGCTGTCAACTGCGCTGTTCCCCGCCCGCGCCGCTCAGCCCGCCGCTCAGCCGCCGCACGAACTGCTCGCACGCCGCCGCCGGATCACCCCCCGAATCCTGCTCCGCCTGCAGCTGCCGCACCAGCGCGCTGCCCACGATCGCCGCATCCGCCTGCCTGACGATCCCCGCCACCTGCTCGGCCGTCGAGATCCCAAACCCGCACGCGATCGGCAGTTTCGTAACCTGACGCAGCTTCTCCACCCGCGGGCCCATGTCCGGCGCCTCGGCCGACGCTCCCGTGATCCCCGTCCGCGTCAACAGGTACACGAACCCCGTGCACGCCTGCGCGATCGCCTGCGCACGCTTGAACGGCGTGGTTGGCGCGATGAGCAGCGTCCCCGAGATGCCCGCCGCCGCCGCCGCTTCGAGGTAGGGCCCGGCCTCCTCCAGCGGCACGTCCGGCAGGATCAGGCCGTCGAATCCCGCCGCCGCCAGCCTCGGCACGAACTGACCCGGCCCACCCATCCGCGATGCGATCGAAACGCTCACCATCGCCACCAGGCCGATCGACAGCTCCGGCCGCACCGCCGCGATCTCATCGAGCACCCTCGCCGGCGTCGTCCCGCCCTCCAGCGCCGAGTGCATCGCCGCCGCGATCACCGGACCGTCGGCGATCGGATCCGAGAACGGGATCCCGACCTCGACGATCGCCGCGCCGCCGCGCTGGGCCGCCCGCAGCAGCTCACCGGTGATCCCCGGCCGCGGGTGCCCCGCACAAACGAACGGCATGAGCGCCCGTGCATGCCGCGCCCGCAACTCCTCGAAGATCGAGTCGATTCTGCTCATGGGGTGGGACTGTAGATCGATCGGCCGACCGGGGGTCAGGCCGGCACCGTGTCGACCAGGTCCTCCATCCCTTCCGAGAGCACCCTCGGGCCGTTCTCGGTGATCAGCACATCGTGCTCGTAATGCACCGCCAGCGAGCCGTCGGCCGTGTAGATCGGCCAGTCCTTGTGCTTCTCGCGCGTCTGCCCCGTGCCCACCGCGATCATCGGCTCGACCGCCAGCAGCTCCCCCGGCTCGCACGGCCACTGCGCCTCGGCCCAGTCACCGAAGCTCGGAACGACATTCGAGATGAACGGCGCGGCGTGCAGCGAGGGCGCCCCGGCCGCCACGTCGAACAGCCCGTGCCCGCCCAGCCCGCGGACCAGGTGGAACCCGCACTCGCCCTCCACGTGCCCCTGCACCGCCCGCGCCCAGTCGATGAAACGGTTCCCGGGCCGGAGCTCCCGCACCCCGCGTCGCAGCGACTCCTTCCCGCTGTCGGTCAGGCGCTTGACCAGCGGCGACATCTCCCCGAACACGTACGTCCACCCCGCGTCCCCGATCCATCCCCGGTACCTCACCCCGATGTCGATCTTGAGCACATCCCCGACCTTCATCGGCGCGGCGTAGTAGCCCGCCGTCCCGTGCACGATGCACTCGTTGACGCTCAGGCACGAGTGCGACGGGAACCGCGGCTTGCCGCTCCGGCCCGGACGGTACCCGTAAAAGCACGACTCGCACCCCAGGCCCTCGAGCGTCTGCGCCACGAACCGGTCGATCTCCGGGAGCTTCATCCCCGGCCGCAGAAACCTGGAAACCCGCCGGTGGGTCTCCACCACCTTCTGCGCCGCGTCGTACGCGAGGCTTACGTCGATTCTGCTCAGCGAGGGTGCGTGCATCGCGGCGATCATAGCTTCTGGACCCCCTCCCGAGGCAGTCCGCCGCACCCGCCACCACCCGCCCCGCGCCGCCGCCCCGCCCTGCGAACGATCACCCCCGTGCTCCTCCGCACCCACGATGATCGCGGCCGGCCCGTCCGCCTCCACTGGCGCGGGCTGGTCGCCACCGGCGATCCCACACGCTCCGCCGGCTTTGCCAGGGCCGTCCTCCGCGCCCTGGCCAGGGCCTTCAACCGCCTGGTCATCCTCGCCGTTGCCGGCGCCGCGATCCTGCTCGCCGCCGCCCTCGCCGCCGCCAACTTCGGGCCGGTCGTCATCGCCCTCATCCTCTTCTCCCCCGTCGCGGTCACCTGGATCACGCTCCTGGCCATGTCCATTGTCTCCACCGGAGAGTGGTTCGCCGCCGAGTCGCGGTTCATCAAGGCCATCATGCTCAGGGAGCGCCGCTGCCCCTCGTGCGACTACTCGATCGCCGGCGTCGAGCCCGCGCCCGACCGCTGCACCGTCTGCCCCGAGTGCGCCGCCGCCTGGCGATCCGATTCCCCCAGGTACGACCTCGGCCATCCCACCGTGGTCGTCATCCCGTCGCCCCCGGCCCCTCCCGGCGACGATCCCGACGAGCACGCCTCCCCGCCGCCACGACCCTGAGACGGCTTCCCCGGTGCGCTACGCCCCCCGAACAACCCGGCCCCCGCAGATCACCGTCTCCACCGGGCTCCCGCCCACCTCGTACGCAAGCTGCCTTTCGTCCCGATGCCGCAGCAGCACAAGATCCGCCCTGCCCCCGCGCCGGATCGCCCCGCGATCGCTCAATCGCAGCACCGATGCGCCGCCGGAGGTGCCCGCCGCGATCGCCTCGTGCGGCAGCAGCCCGCAGTGCCGCACCGCCAGCGCGATCGCCAGCGGCATCGACGAACTCGGCGCCGATCCCGGATTGAAATTCGTCGCGATCGCGACCCGGCCACCCAGATCCACCAGCCGGCGCAGGTCCGCGTACCGGCCGTCGACGTGGAACCCGCAGATCGGCAGCCCGACCCCCACCGTCCCCGAGCCCGCCAGCGCCCGCAGGTCCTCGTCCGTGCTCGCCTCCAGGTGGTCGACGCTCAGCGCCCCCAGACCGATCGCGCCCCGCACCATCCCAAGGCTGTTGAACTGGTCCGCGTGCGCCCGCACCGGATGCCCAAGCTCCCGCGCTCGCCCCAGCAGCCGCAGCGATTCCTCCAGCGGCCAGGCCCCCTTCTCGCAGTACACATCCACCGCGACATCCGGGAACTCCGAGTGCACCGCGTCCAGCGTCTCCCCGATCGTCCTCTCGAAAAAATCCGGCACGTCCGGGTCCACCGCGTGCCCGATCAGCGCGGTCGCCAGCACCGTCCCCGGCCACGATCCCGCCGCATCCTGGATCGCCCGCAGCATCTTCAGCTCGTGCTCGGTCGAAAGCCCGTACCCCGACTTGACCTCGACCGTCGTCGTCCCCTCGTCGAGCATCACGCCCAGCCGTGCCCGCAGGTCCTCGACGAGCTGCGCCCGCGACGCCGCCCGCACCGCCCGCACCGTCGACATGATCCCCCCGCCCGCCGCCAGGATCTCCAGGTACGTCCCGCCCCGCCGCTTCAGGTCCCATTCGTCGAGCCTGTCGCCCGCAAAGCACGCGTGCGTGTGGCAGTCCACGAACGCCGGCATCAGCACGCGCCCGCACGCGTCGATCTGGTGGTCCGCCTGCCGCACCGACTGGATCGCCGGACCGATCCCCGCGATGCTCGAGCCCTCGATCAGCACATCCCCAAGGGCCGCCGGCCCCGGCGGGCTCACGATTCGTGCGTTGCGGATCAGGATCGACATGCTGGCCTTACCCCCCCCGGACCGGAGAACCCACGCCCGACGATCACGGCGCCCCACGCTCGGAGAAGCCGCGCAGGAACGAAAGAAACAGGTCCGCGGCCACCCGCGCCGTCCGCCCCCCGGCATCGTGCGCCGGGCTCAGCTCCATGAAATCCATGCACCGCACCGACGCCGCCCGCCCGCACTCCCGCACCGCCCGCCGCGCCTCCCGCACCGTCCACCCCGCCGGGTTGAGCGCGCTGACCCCCGGCGCGTGCGCTGCATCGATCACATCCAGGTCAAAGCTCGCGAACACCGCGCGCCCGTCCCCCCCGTCCAGGCATCCCGCGAGCTCGTCGATCCCCCCGCGCACACGCCCGCCGTGGCCCTCGAACCACTCGACGTGCTCCCGCGCGTTGACCATCTCGTTGAACCCGAAGATGTTCAGTTCCACCGCGCCGCACTCTTCGACCAGACGCCGGAACGCCATCCCCGATCCCACGCGCTCCCGCACATCCAGGTGCGCATCGAAGTACACCCCGCGCATCTTCCTGCACCGCCCCGCCACCGCGCGCACGAACGCCAGCGTCAGGTCGTGCCCCCCCCCGATCCCCACCGGGAACAGCCCGAGGTCCAGCAGCCCCGACACCGCCTCGCTCACCCGCGCGTGCGTCTCCAGCAGCGCCGACTCCGTGTGCCCGCCCGCCGGCTCCACATCCCCCGCATCAAACACCTTCGGGTACACCCACCCCGCCGGATCGTGCACCCCGTACGTGCACAACGCCTCGCGGAACGCCCTGGGCCCCTCCGCCGCGCCCGGCCGACCCCCGTTCAGCCGCACCCCCGCATCGTCCGGCAGCCCGATCAGCCCGATCTGACACCCCACCGCCAGCCCCGAGTGCACGTGCGCGGCGAACCTCGCCGGGGCAAGCCCTTCCGGCCACGCGGGCGGTCTGCAGTACGGAATGCTCACAGGGCCAGTGTAACCACGCAAGTAATAGGAGGACGTTTGGCTCCTTTTCGGAATCGGACCGCGAAACACCACTTCCGGACCTTCCCCGCCACCTTCTTTTCACCCGCGCGTGAGAACGTCTCGGAGTCCAACGTCCAGAGAGGTATGCTGTAGCTGCGCGCCGGTCGTTCGAGGGGAGGTTCTCATGCGCCCGTTCATCCGCGATCACCAACTCGCCCGTCTCGTACCGCTCGCCGCCGTGCTCGCCGGCCCGCTGCCGGCGGCCCACGCCGCCGACATCCTGATCGCCGACGGCTCGGCCCACACCATCGTCCGCTTCGGCGACGACGGCCTCTTCAAGGGCACCTTCGCCGCCGGCGGGCTCGCCGGCCGCAACGCCTTCGCGTACGGCCCGGATCGCCGCCTCTACGTCGCCGACGCAGCCTCGAGCGCCGTCCTGCGCTACAACGCCGTCACCGGCGAGTACCTCGGTCCTTTCGTTACCACCGGATCGGGCGGCCTGAGCGATCCGCGCGGCCTGACCTTCGGCCCCGACGGCCTGCTCTACGTCACCGGCCAGAGCTCCAACGCCAAGGTCGTCCGCTTCGACGGCGCCACCGGCGCGTTCGACAAGGTCTTCGAGCTCGCCCCGCCCTTCCCGCGCGACATCACCTTCGGCCCCGACGGCAACCTCTACGTCATCTGCGAGATCTGCCAGGACGTCATCCGCTTCAACGCGATCACCGGCGTGAGCATGGGCCGCTTCGTCGACACCGGACCCACCGGCCCCATCAAGCCCTACGCCATGGAATTCGGGCCCGACGGGAACTTCTACATCACCAGCTCCGGCGCCGACGATTGCATCCGCCGCTACGACGGCGTCACCGGCCTGTTCATCGACCGCTTCGCCACCAGCCCCCCCGGCGGCCCGGCCATGGACGACCCGGTCGACCTCAAGTTCAGCGCCGACGGCTCGGTCCTCTACGTCGCCTGCCAGGCCTCCAACAACGTGCTCGCCTTCGACGGCGCCACCGGCGCCTTCCTCTCCGAGATCGCCGGCCCCGGCGAGGCCGGCCTCGGACAGGTCTGGGCCCTGGCGATCATGCCCTGCTTCGCCGACCACGATCACACCGGCTTCGTCGACACCAACGACTACGACGCCTTCATCTTCGACTTCGAGGCCGGCAGCGACGCCGCCGACTTCGACCAGAGCGGCTTCGTCGACACCGACGACTTCGACGCCTTCGTGCACGCGTTCGAGCAAGGCTGTTGAGCGCACCGGGCCTGCCAAGGCCGAGCCCGCGGCGTCGCCTTCACGTCGCCCCGAACAGGCCGAGCATCAGCGCGTTCTGCGCATGCAGCCGGTTCTCCGCCTGGTCGTACACCACCGACGAGGGCGAGTCGATCACCTCGTCGGTGACCTCCATCCCGCGGTGCGCCGGCAGGCAGTGCATGAACAGGGCAGGCCTGGACAGCCCCCGGCCCGCCGTCTCCATGAGCGGCCCGTTCACCTGGTACGGCCCGAAGGCCTCGCGCCGCCGGGCGGCCTGCTCGGCCTGCCCCATCGAGACCCACACGTCGCTGTACACCGCGTGGTGCCCCGCGACCTGCGCAAGGTCCGTCGTGATCACCAGCTTCGATCCCGACCGCTCCGCGATTCCCCGGCACTCCTCCGCGACATCCGCCGCCGGCGCGTACCCCTCGGGTGTCACCACCGTCATGTCCATCCCCAGCAGGCTCGCCGCGTGCATCAGCGAGTGGCAGACGTTGTTCCCGTCCCCCACGAACGCCAGGCGCTTGCCGCGCAGCACCCCCAGGTGCTCCCGGAGCGTGAACACATCCGCCAGCCCCTGGCACGGGTGGAACCGGTCCGACAGCGCGTTGATCACCGGCACACCGGCGTGCCGGGCCAGCTCCTCCAGCGACGCCTGGCTGTACACCCGCGCCACGATGCAGTCGACCCAGCGCTCCAGGTTCTTGCCGTAGTCCTTGATGCTCTCGCGCTCCCCCAGCTTGCTCCCCGACTGGTCCATGTAGATCGGAACCCCGCCCAGCCGGTGCACCCCCACCTCGAACGTCACCTTCGTGCGCAGCGAGGCCTTCTCGAAGATCAGGATCACCGTCTTGCCCCGGATCGCCGACGCGTAGGGCCACACGTCCTTCTTCACCCGCGCCGTCAGGTCCATCAGCGACGCCATCTGCGCGCCCGAGAGCTGCGCCAGCGTCAGAAGATCAGCGCCCCGCAGCGCGGCAAGAGAGTCCGTCGGATTCGATGCGTTCCCGCCCGTCATGTTCGTGCCCCAGGGACCGGTCGCCGGCCCCAAAAATGCGAATTGAAACAATAGATGCCTCCCGGGCATCCCGCACGTTCACGGGGCGCGAATTCACCGCGGGAGCACACGGGTGCCCGCCGGCTCCCCGCGGCACCAGGCCTCCAGTGCATCCGGCCCGGCCCCCGAGAGGATCACCACCGGCGCCCCGATCCGCGCCGCCGTGTGCGCTGCTGCGCGAGCCTTGACGATCATCCCCGCCGAGATCTCCCCCGAGGCGATCAGACGCTCGATCCCCGCCGGATCGGCCTCGCGCACCAGCTCCCGGTTGCCGTCCAGGATCCCCGCCACGTCCGTCATCAGCACCAGCGCGCCCGCGCCCAGCAGCGCGGCAACACCCGCCGCCGCATCGTCGGCGTTGACGTTTAGGAACCCCTCCCGGTCGATCCCGATCGAGCTGAGCACCGGCAGGAAGCGGTTGCCGATCAGCAGCTCCAGCAGCCCCGGCCCGTCCGCCGCGCCCCCGTGCCGCTCCAGCACCTCCCCCACGCGTCCCGGATCGAACGCGTACCGCGTCGACTTGGCCGTCGGCACCGCGCCCCCGTCCCCCAGGCACAGGCCCACCGCCCGCACGCCCAGGCCCAGGAACTGCCCCACGATCCCCTTGTTCACGCGTCCCGCCAGCACCCCCGCGATCTCGTCGAGCTGGTCCGCCGGCGTGATGCGGATCCCCTCGCGCCGCTCCGAAACGATCCCCAGACGCTCCAGGTGCCGGTCCACCGCCCTGCCGCCGCCGTGGACCACCACCACGCCCCCCGCGTGCGTACGGTGCAGCCCCGCGATCGCCGCCCACAGCTTGGGCGCGCCCTGACGGTCCTCGACCGTCGATCCACCGACCTTGATGACCACGGGCCCTGCGATCATCACGCCACCCCCGCCGGCAGCAGCCCGGTCCGCTCGTCGAACCCCATGCGCAGGTTGAAGCACTGCACCGCCTGCCCCGCCGCGCCCTTCACCAGGTTGTCGATCGCGCTGACCACGATCCCGTGCCGGTTCTGCTCGTCCACCGCCAGGCCGATGTCACAGAAGTTCGTGCCCCGCACGTCGGCGACGCTCGGCCACGATCCCGCCGGCAGCAGCCGGACGAACGGCTCCCCGCCGTACACGCTCCCGTAGAGATCCCGCAGCCGCGCCTCGCCCCAGCCCGCCGCCAGGTCCACGTGGATCGTCGAGAGGATCCCGCGATCAAACGCGCCCAGGTGCGGCGTGAAGACCGTCGAGACCCCCGCGTACGCATCGATCTCCGGCTGGTGACGGTGCTTGAGCACGTTGTACGGCTGGAGGCTCACCTCGCAGAACAGGCTCTTGATCGCCGCCGCCCTCCCGGCCCCGCTCACCCCGCTGGTCGAATCGATGATCGGCCGCCGGCCCCGCTCGATCGCGCCCGCCCGCGCCAGCGGCGCCAGCGCCAGGATCCCCGTCGTCGGATAGCACCCCGGCACCGCGATCAGCGACGCATCGCCCAGCCCCGCGCGCGACAGCTCGGGCATCCCGTACGGGGAGTTCTTCAGCAGCCCGGCCGCGCGGTGCTCGAACCCGTAGTGGCGCGGATACAGGCCCGCATCCTTCAGCCGGAACGCCGCCGACAGGTCCAGCACCACGATCCCCGCCTTCACCAGCTCGGGCGCCAGCTCCATGCTCGCCTCGTGCGGGATCGCCAGGAACGCCGCCTCGGGCTTCAGTTCGATGATCCGGGTGGCGTCGGCCGCGAGCAGCGGGAGCGACGTCCGCCCGCGGAACCGCGGGAACACCTCATCAATCCCCTGGGGCCGCTCCCCCCCCCGCGCCGCCGACCCGTACAGGCCGACCACTTCGGCGCCCGGATGACCCAGCAGGATCGCCAGCACCTCCGCCCCGCTGTACCCCCCCGCGCCGACGATCACCGTTCTCTTCTTCAAACCGATTCTCCATGGGACGGACGATTGTTGCACCCCCGCAGCGCCGATCGCGGCCCGGGCCCCCGCATCCGGACTCATTCGGGGCACACTCCCGGGCGGTCAACGGAATCCGCGGTTTGACGGCGAGCGATCCGCGCCCCCTCACCGCTCCACGACCAGGATCTCATCCAGTGACTTCCGTGTGATATCCGGCACCGTCGCGCCGTCGGCCGGGTACCCGACCGGAAGCAGCAGGAACGGCCGCTCGTGCCCAGGCCGGCCCAGCACCTTGGACAGGAACCCCATCGGGCTGGGCGTGTGCGTGAGCGTCACCAGCCCCGCATGGTGGATCGCCGTGATCAGGATGCCCGCGGCGATCCCCACCGACTCGTTCACGTAATACACCCGCGACTGCGCCCCGTGCTCATCCGCGTCCGACTTCATCAGCTTGAAGATCGCGATGATCCACGGTGCCCGCTCGAGGAACGGCTTGTCCGGGTCCGTGCCCAACGGCGCAAGGTCCGCGAGCCACTGCGGCGTGGCTCGCCGAGCATAAAACTCGCGCTCCTCTTCCTCCGCCGCCAGCCGGATCTGGCGCTTGATCAACGGATTGGAGATCGCCACGAACCTCCACGGCTGCGTGTTCGCACCCGATGGCGCCGTCCCCGCCGCGGCGATCACGTTGCGGATCGTCTCTTCGGACACCGGTGCTTCGGAGAAGAACCGCACCGATCGCCGCTGGCTCACGGTCTTCAGAAACCGCTCCGAAGCGGCCTCGGGCGTGCCCTCCGCCCTGTACGGGCGTAGCGGAATGTGCCGGTACGCGCCCGGAGGTGTTGGATCTGTCGGCCGTTCATCTGGTCCGCGGGTCGGCTGGGACATCACGCATTGTTGCCCCCCAACCCCCACACCCAACCCCCACACCCAACTACCACCCCCACGCCCCGCCCCGTCCCCGGCCGTGCCCACGGCACATCCGGAGTTATCCACACCTCCCGGCCCGCCCGGCCGCATTTCTTGGGCAATCAAGCCATGGGCTGCCGCGTTCTGCTTGGGAATCGAGTGCAGCGCCCGTGACGGAGTAACGCCCCGGGCGCATCACAGTGGGGGCCGTCGAGTTTCTGGCGGGCCGTGGGAGGTAGTAGATGTTCGGCGGGCGGATCCCGGGGGTCGGGGCCGGCAGGATTGCGTTGCCCGGAGTCCCTTTGGCCGAACAGCACATCGCGGGTGTTTCTCGGGCCTGTACCGGATGCGGGCCCCGAAGAGAGTGGTGCCTCATGTTTGCCAACCATCGTCGGCGGATCGCCCAGTGCGTGGCGCTGACTGTCGGACTTGTGTTCGCCGGCGGGGTCAGGGCCGCGACCGGGATCTTCGAATCCATCTTCGCCGCCAACTCGGCGTGGATGACCTCCCTGGCGCTCCGCCTCGTCGAACAGACTTCCTGGCGTGACTGGACCCGCGTGCCCGCCATGATCGCCGGATCGATCCTCCTCCATTCCGCCGCGCCGGTTGTCCCCGATCTGGGCCTCCCCGCCCACCCAACTCCCCAGGTGCTCGCCAGCGCCGCCCTGCCCGCCACCATCGGCGTTGCAGCGCCGCGGGCGATCGTTCCCGATCGCGTGCCCATCCTCTTCCTGCGGAGTCCCGCGCCCATGGCCGGACCGTCGATGCCCCGCTCCGTGTACCGGGTCGCCGTCGTTCACTTCTCGCGCTGCGAGCCCGTGCCCGGGGTCACCAGGCCGCGGCCCGAGCGGCCCCGCCCATCGCGGCGGATGGTCCACCTGCCGAGCCTTGCCGCCTGAACTCTCGCGGGCCGGCGCGGCACGCGCGGCTTAGCATTCTCCCGATGTTCGCCCGCGGGCGCAGCGTCTGACCGACCCGCGCCCGCGGTGCAAATTCAGGGAGTCCCGCCATGCCCAGCGTCGCCGTCGTTCTCTCCGGTTGCGGTTTCCTTGATGGTTCGGAGATCCACGAGGCCACCAGCTGCCTCATCCACCTCGCCCGCCACGGGATCGCGTACCAGTGCTTCGCCCCCGACACCGCGCAGAGCGATGTCGTCAACCACGCGAGCCACAAGCCCGCGGGCGAATCGCGCAACTGCATGGTCGAATCCGCCCGGATCGCCCGCGGCAGGATCATGCCGCTGGCCGAACTGCACGCCCAGAAGTTCGCCGGCATCGTCTTCCCCGGTGGCTTCGGGGCCGCCAAGAACCTCTGCACGTTCGCCAAGGACGGCCCCAACTGCACCGTGAACCCCGAGGCCTCGCGCGCGATCAAGGACTTCCACGCCGCGGGCAAGCCGATCGCCATGTGCTGCATCGCCCCCGCGCTGGGCGCTGCCGTCCTGGGCACCGCCCGCGGCGGCAAGGGCTGCTCGCTGACGATCGGCTCGGACCCCGGCACCGCCGCAGCGCTGGGCAAGATGGGCGTGACCCACGCGAGCACCACCGTCACGCAGGCCCACGTCGATGCCGCCAACAAGCTGACCACCACCGGCGCCTACATGTTCGATGCGACGCCCTGGGAAGTTTTTCAGGGCATCGGCGCGATGATCGACCGGTTCGCCGAGATGCTCGCGCGCTGACGTTGCTCGTCCATTCCGGACCGTCCTGAGCCGCCTCTATGTCGCTGATTTTGCGCACAAAGAGCGATATGCACCACGATCGCTCAGGAGGCGTTCCGAGGGCACGGGTGGACCCGCGGACCCTCCCCGGCTCCGGCGGCTGGGAGGGGCATCCAGGAGCGAATGCTGACATTTCGCTTCCCGTGCGCACAAATGCGGTCATCCGCTGCGCCGCCCACCCGGCACATCGCCCGGGTTGATCGATCCGTCGTGCCGCAGGTTGGCCGCCCCGAGCCGGGGCGTGCCTTGCGCTGCCGGCGAGCATCCACGATTTCAAAGACGCACGGGTTGGCCCAAAGCCGCCAACCCGTCGCACGACAGGACCGTTCAAGCCGCGCCACCCGCCGATCCTGGAAGGGTTGCTTGAAGTTGGCCGTGTGGATCGTGGTGGTCTCGACGCCGAAGGCGTCCAGGATGGGGCCGGCGGCATTTCCGGGGCCGATGGCGTACCCGGTAGTTGTTGAGAACTTGAATGTTGCGCTGTTGCGGATGATCAGGTTGAGTCCCTCGGGGATGTTGTAGCAGGTCTGCGTTGCCCTGACGTGGTTGGACTCGATGAGGTTGAAGCTGCCGGCCACGTCGATCCCGATTGCGGAGCCGTTCACCTGGCATTCGATGACGGAGCAATTGACGAGCACAGCGATCCCCACATCGTGGTTGCCCTGGGCGTTGCACTGCTGGAAAACCGCTCCGGAGCCGCCCTGAAAGCCGTGCTCGGAGTTCAGGGTCGCCGAGCAGTTGGTGACGGTGCAGTTCGAACCTTCGAACCCAGTGGAGCCGTTGTCATTGGATGAGGCGGGTGGCACCGAGGTCGGCGAGTGCTCGTGGCGCCCCCGATCCGTGCCACCGAGATCGGCTCCGCGATCTCGGTGCTCCTGGTTCTTTCTCCATCGCCTGCTCACACAAACCCCTTCCCGTTCTTCCACGATTCGCGACGGTCCGGCGGCGGGCCGCGGTCGACTTCCTTTCTTATCCGGGCAATTTATCGGACGGCGGGCGGGTGAGCCAGAGCCATGAGCACCGAGGTCGGCAGGTGGCCCGGGTTGATCGATCCGCCGTGCCACTGCCTGGCTGCCCTGAGCCGGGCGGTGCTCCGCGCTGCTCCCGAGTATCCACCATTGCGAGTATCCACCATTCAATGACGCACGGGTTGGCCCGAAGCCGCCAACCCGTGGCACGATGAGCAGACAACCCGCGCCGCGGCCGCCCGAACGGGGTCCCGAGCCCGCACCCACCGCCCCCGTATACTCCGCCCACGCACGGGTCGGAGCTGCGCGGGAATTTCCCCTCCGACCCCTGGAAACCCTTCGGATGCTCGTCGCCCAAAGCCGTCCGCGGAATCTTGACTGGTTCCACGCCGGACCGCTGCTGTTCGGGGACTGGGGGACCAGCCGCCTGTACGTGCTGGGGCTGGCGTTCTTCTTCACGGGCCACGCGGCCGTCTGGTACCTGGGGGCGATGTCGGTGGTGATGGCCGCGGTCGCCTGGTCGTACACGATCGTCTGCCGGGTCTTCCCCGAGGGCGGGGGCGTCTACACCTCGGCGCGCCAGCTCAGCCCGGTCCTCTCGGTGCTGGGAGCGACCCTGCTCCTGTGCGACTACATCGTGACGGCGGCGCTCTCGACCGTGGAGGGGCTCAAGTACATCGGGGCCCCGCAGGGGCTCATCGTCCCGCTCTCGGTCGTGGCCCTGCTGGTGATCGGCGCGGTGAACTGGTACGGGGCGCGCAGCGCCGGGCGGTTCGCGCTGCTGATCGCGATCGTGACGCTGGTGATGTCCATGCTCATCGCGCTCTTGTGCCTGCCCTTCGTGAAGGAGGGGCTCCGCACCGTGACCGGGGTGCACCCTTCGATCGGCTCGACGTGGGACCGCTGGACGAGCCTGGTCGCGATCATGCTGGCCCTCTCGGGCGTGGAGGCGGTCTCCAACATGACCGGCCTCATGAAAGAGCCCGTTGCCAGGACCAGCCGCAGGACCATCTGGCCCGTGCTGATCGAGGTGGTGACGCTCAACCTCATCTTCGGCATCGCCTTCACGGGCCTCTCGCACATGGTCGACGTGTCCGTGCCCGCGGCGGTGCAGTACCACGCGATGCACGACCCCAGCGCCGTGGTCCCGCCGGAGGTCTCCGAGTACCGGGACACGGCCGTCAAGGTCCTGGCGATCGAGGTCGGGCAGCACTCGTTCCTGGGCGCGACCGCGGGGATGTACTTCGGCAAGATCGCGGCGATCGCCTTCGGCCTGCTGCTGTTCTCGGCCTCCAACACGGCGGTGATGGCGATGGTCTCGGTCCTGTACTCGATGGGGCAGGACAACGAGGTGCCGCGTGTCTTCTCCAGGCTCAACTACTCGGGCGTGCCCTGGGTCGGCCTGCTGGTCTCGGTGTCCATCTGCGTGCTGACCGTCATGTTCAGCGCCGGGAACCCCGCGCTGCTCTACGACATGTACGCCGTCGGGGTCGTGGGCGCCATCACGATCAACATCGGCTGCTGCGTTCTCAACGGCAGGCTCGACATCCGGACCCCGGCGCGGGTCGGTCTGGCCGTGGTCGCGGTCGGCATGCTCACGGTCGAGGGGACCATCGTGGCCACGAAGATCCACGCGACCATTTTCGCCGCGGGCATGGTGGGCACCGTGCTGACGATCCGGGCCCTGGTCTCGGCCCAGCGGCACCGCCGGCTGCTCGGCGAGCACCTGCCCGAGCCCGCCACGGGGTGGCTGGCCGAGCTGGAGGCCCGGCCCGCGCCGCTGGATGCCTCGCGCTCGCGCATCATGCTCGCGGCCAGGGGCAAGGACCAGTCGGAGTTCGCCGTCGACCTGGCGCGCAAGCGCCGGGCGACCCTGTTCTCGATCTACGTCCGCACGCTGCGCGTCATGGACCTGGCCCCGGGGCAGATCCCCAAGGTCGAGGACGACCCGCAGGCCCTGCTGGCCCTGGGGACCACCGCCGTGCTCGCCAGGCAGGCCGGGGTCCCGTACGTCCCCATCTACGTCACCAGCACCGACATCGCCGCCGAGATCCTCGACTACACCGTCACCTACGGCTGCGAGCTGCTCATCATGGGCAAGACGCGGCGCTGGCTGTTCAGCCGCCGGCTGGCCGGCGACGTGATCGCCAGGGTCACCGAGTCGCTGCCCGACGGCGTTTCCCTCATCCTGCGCTCCAACACGCCCTTCCACCCCGAGCGGCCGGACGCGGGGACCGAGGAGCATGTCCGCGAGGTGGAAGAAGTGGGGCGGTGATTCCCGGGTCCGGCCCGAGGTCGCGTCTACACTCGGGCGATGTCCCGCCAGAGTCCATTTTCCGGGGAGGATGATCCGCTCGGGGGCCTGCCGGTCGAGCCGGTCGGCGCCGGGGCCGCGCCCGCGGAGGATCCCGTCCCGCGCCTGCTCTCGGGCCTGACCGAGGCCCAGGCCCAGGCGGTCCAGGCGACCGAGGGGCCCGTGCTGGTGCTCGCGGCCGCGGGCTCGGGCAAGACGCGGGTGATCACGCGGCGGATCGCGTTCCTGCTGGCCTGCGGGGTGCCTCCGTGGTCGATCCTGGCCCTGACGTTCACGAACAAGGCCGCCGGGGAGATGCGCGAGCGTGTGCACCGGCTGCTGGGCGAGGTGCTGAACCTGCGGGAGGGGTCGGCGCGCGGGCTGACGGTCACCACGTTCCACTCGCTGTGCGCCCGGCTGCTGCGGCGGTACGCCGACCGTGCCGGGCTGAACCCCGATTTCACGATCTACGACTCGCCGGACCAGGTCTCGCTGGTCAAGAAGTCGATCGAGGCGCTCCAGCTCAGCTCGAGCAACTGGCCGGCCCGCTCGGTGCTGTCGGCGATCTCGCAGGCCAAGAACCAGCTGCTCGACGCCGAGGCGTTCGCCGCCCGGGCCGGGGACTTCTACTCGCGGACGATCGCCAAGATCTACTCGGCGTACGACAAGGCGATGCGGACGGCCGGGGCGGTCGACTTCGACGACCTGCTGGTGGTCACGGCCAAGCTGCTGCAGTCCAACGCGGCGGTGCGCGAGGAGTGCCGCCAGCGCTGGAAGTACCTGCTCATCGACGAGTACCAGGACACCAACCACGCGCAGTTCGTGATCGCGTCGATGCTCGCCGGGGACGAGACGACCTCGGGCCCGGCCGGGCCGAACATCTTCGTGGTGGGGGACCCCGACCAGGCGATCTACGGCTGGCGCGGGGCCGACATCGCGAACATCCTCGAGTTCGAGGAGCACTACCCCAGGGCCCGCGTCATCAAGCTCGGCGAGAACTTCCGCTCGACCGCGCCGATCCTCGCGGTCGCCGACGCCCTCATCCGGCACAACCAGCTCCGCAAGCACAAGGACCTGTACACGGTCCGCCCCGGCGGTGAGAAGGTCGAGGTCACGCTCTGCCGGGACGAGCACCACGAGGCCTCGGTGATCTCCGACTGGTTCCGGCGGCTGCACGAGGGCAAGTTCGAGGGCGAGGATGCCCGCCCGGGCCTGGCCTGGCGCGAGATGGCCGTGCTCTACCGCACCAACGCGCTCTCGCGCGTCATGGAGGACACCCTGCGCGCCGCGGGCATCCCGTACGTGATCGCGCGCGGCACGGCGTTCTACGAGCGCGAGGAGGTCCGCAACGCGATCGCGTACCTGCGGATCGTCGCCAACCCCGCCGACTCGGTCTCGCTCTCGCGCATCGTCAACGTCCCGACCCGCGGCCTGGGCGCGGCGTCGATGGGCAAGCTCGAGGCCGCGGCCGACGGGCGGGACGTGCCGCTGCTGGAGATGGTCCGCGGCCCCGACTCGGTCCCGGGCGTCAACGCCCGCGCGATCGCCGCGTGCGCCCGCTTCGTGCAGATGCTCGACGGCTGGACCGGCGGGGGCACCTTCCTGGGCGCCGAGGTCTCCGTGTCGCTGGCCGACCTGGTGGGGCGGATCGTGCGGGAGTCGGGGCTGGAGGCGATGTACCGAGCGCAGGCCGCGGCCGGCAAGAGCGAGGCCGACATGGAGCGGCTGGACAATCTCGCCGAGCTTGTCTCCTCGGCCCGGGACTTCGAGCTCGAGTACCAGCCCGACTCGGACCCGGCGCTCGATGCGCCCCGCACCCCCGGCGAGCCGCCCGCGGTGCCGCCGCTCCTGGCGATGCTCCGGGCGTACCTGGAGTCGGTCTCGCTGGTCGCCGACGCCGACGCAATCGACCCCGCGCAGGGCGCGGTCACGATGATGACGCTCCACGCGGCCAAGGGGCTGGAGTTCCCGGCGGTGGCGATCATCGGGCTGGAGGAGGGGATGCTGCCGCACGTGCGGGCGCTGCAGTCCGAGCGGGAGATGGAGGAGGAGCGGCGGCTGTGCTTCGTGGGCATCACGCGGGCGATGCACCACCTGCACATGAGCACGGCCAAGTACCGCACGATCCGCGGGATGCCCGAGCGGACGATCCCCAGCCGCTTTGTCTCGGAGTTCGCCCAGGACCGCTGCAGCTTCAGCGACCAGTCGCAGGTCGATTCGGGGCTGGAGGGCTCGGGGTGGGACGGCCAGGAGCGGTCCGAGCGGCACGTGGTGGAGGAGGACGAGTCCGGCAACGCGATCCGGGGCGGCGGGAAGTTCCCGGTGGGCTGCCTGGTCCGGCACCCGCAGTTCGGCGTGGGCCGGGTGCGGCAGGTCTCGGTGGGGATGAACGCCCGGGCGACCATCGAGTTCAAGGCGGTGGGCACCAAGACGCTCGTGCTCGAGTACGCCCGACTCCAGCGGCTGGACTAGGGGTGGCCGGGGCGCGGGGGCGGGCCGATCGGGCCGGGATTCCCGTACAATCCGCAACCTGCCCTGGCTCCCGCGGTATCGGAGTGTCGATGGCGCGTGCCCGTGAACCCAACGCCCGCACCCCAGCCCCCGTGCCCAACCCGGCGCGCACGGCGTTCATCACCGACCGGCTCTGCCCGCGCTGCGAGTACAACCTCAAGGGGCTCTCGCCGGGCATGCTCTGCCCGGAGTGCGGCCAGCTGATCGTGACGCCCGCGGGCGCCACGGCCCGCGAGGACAACCTGACCTCGGCCCCGAGGGGGTACCTGCGGATGCTGGCGTGGGCGCTGTGCACCATGGCGATCGCCGCGATCGCCGGGGTGATTCTGCTGGTGCAGCGCCGCCCGGATCGCGCGGGTGGACTCCACGTGGCGGGGGCGGTCGTCGCGCTGGTGTGGTGTGCGGGCGTGTTCCTGGTGACCAGCCCGCGGCCGCAGGCGGTGGTGCGCGCCGTGACGCCGCGGATGCAGATGCGCCACGCGCGGTGGCTGGCGCGGCTCTCGCAGGTGGGGTGGCTTGCGCTGCCCGCGGGGTTGGCGATCTCGGCGATCATCGATCAGCAGGCGATGCTCGCGGCCGCCACGGCGGGCCAGGCGTTCAAGCGGCCCGACCTGTCGGTGCTGATGACGACCGGCGCGTGGATCGGCGCGGGGCTGGGGATCCTGGGGATGATGATCGTGTGCTACATGCTCTCGGAGATCGCCGACTCGGCCGCCGACTCGGCCCTTTCCGAGCGCCTGCGCATGGCGTGCCTGGGGTTGCCTATCGGCGTTCCGCTCGCGCTGGGGGGGCTGGCGTTCGCGGACCGGCTCGGGCACCTGGCGCTCTTGGGGATGATCGGCGGCGTCGCCTCGATGATCGGTGCCGTGGTGTCGGCGGGCTTTCTGCTGCTGGGGCTGGTGCAGCTGGCGTACATGTCGTTCTGGGCGATCCGCAACAACGAGAACTGGGATGAACTGCTGGAGCGCAAGGACCAGCGCGAGCGGGACTACGACCGGCAGATGGTCGCGAAGCTGGACGCGACGCCGATGGCGCCGCAGGACTCCCCGGTGGTGTTCGCCGACGACGGCTCGGTCAACATGCCCGCCGCCGACGGGCAGTACGCGCCGCTGATCATCCCCTCGGCCGAGCACGTGATTCCCAAGCCCAAGCACGAGCGGCCGTACGAGCTCTCGGAGGATCCGCCGGCGGCGTGACTGGCTAGGGCTTGTCCACCGGCTTGCGGTCCACGGTCAGGGTCGCCCTCCGCTCGCCCGCGCGGCGGCGCGTCTTGGTGAACGGCAGGCCCCGGGGCATGATGAGCTTGAGGACGTACCGCAGGGCCACCAGCGTGATGGCCGTCGCGACCCAGAACTGCCAGTCTCCCAGGGGCAGTCCCATCACCGGACCCCCGCGGCAAGGAGCCCCTGGTACACGGCCAGGGCGGCCGCGTAGGCGATCACGCTCATCCACACCAGCTGCACGATCGCCCACCTGGCGCCGCCGGCCTCGCGCGCGGTGACGGCGAGCGTGGGCAGGCACTGCATCGCGAGCACGTAGTACACCAGCAGGGACCAGCAGGTGGCGGTGGTGAAGATGGGCGTGCCGTCGTCTCGTCGGGCGGCGCCGACCTCGGCGAGCACGCCCTTGTCCTGGGCGTCCTCGCGGCCGGTGATGATGACGGCCATGGTGGAGACGAAGACCTCGCGGGCGGCGAAGCTGGTGACGACGCCGACGGTGAGCTGCCAGTCGTAGCCCAGGGGCGCGAAGACGGGCTGGATGAACTTGCCGATCCGACCGGCGAAGCTCTGGGCCTTGGCGTGCGCGGCCTGGAGTTCATCGGCGCGGGTTTCGAGCTCCGTGGCGCGGTCCTCGCGGGATGCCAGGGGCGCGACGGCGGGCTTCTGGGCGGGCGTGTCGGCCTCCGAGTCCTGCGTGCCCGAGTCGGCGAGCCGGCCGTCGCGCATCTCGGCGGCCATCTGGCGCATCTGCACGGCCGCATCCGGCGGATCGACGTGCGGGTAGCTCCCCAGCCACCAGAGCACGATGGAGATCGCCAGGATGTTCGTCCCGGCGTTCTTGAGGAAGACGGTGGCGCGGTCCCAGGTCGTCACCAGCGCCGTGCGGATGCTCGGGAGCTTGTAGGTGGGCAGTTCGAGGATCATCGGGCGCGGCTGGCCCTTGAGCATGGTGCGGCCCAGGACCAGCGCGCTGAGCAGCCCCGCGGCCGCTCCCAGGGCGTAGCACCCGATGAACGCCAGCGCCGCCATCCAGGGCCGGTCCCTGAACAGCAGCGTCGTGACCAGCACGTACACCGGCAGCCGGGCCGAGCAGGTCATGAAGGGGGCGACCAGGATGGTGATGAGCCGCTGGCGGCGGTCGGGGATCGTCCGTGCCGCCATGATCCCCGGCAGCGCGCACGCGTGCGAGGAGAGCAGCGGCACGAAGCTGTGGCCGGGGAGCCCGAAGGGCCGCAGCAGCCGGTCCATGAGGAAGGCCGCCCGCGCCAGGTAGCCGGTGTCCTCCAGGAGCGAGATCAGGAAGAACATCAGGGCGATCTGGGGCACGAAGATCACCGTGGCGCCGATCCCGCTGACGACGCCCTTGGCGAGCAGTTCGCGCAGGATCCCCGGCGGCATCAGGTGCTCGATCAGGCCGGTCAGCCCCCCGCCCACCAGCTGCTGGAGCCACGCGGGCTGCCACGCGGCGACCCAGCCCCCGTTGCCCGAGAAGATCGCGTCGATCCACTCCATGGGGAAGCTCGCGAGCTTGAAGATCACAAAGAGCATGATCGCCATCGCGGCGACGAAGCAGACCATCCCCGTGCCCGGCTGCGTGAAGACGCGGTCCAGGCGATCGGTGATGACCGAGGCGCGGGCCCGGCGCGACTCCCGTGCGCCGCCGGCGCGCGGGGCCGGCTCGTGGCGGTGCCCGACGCACAGGGCGAAGATCTCGTCGGTCCAAGCCTCCAGCCCTTCGCGCGAGCCCGGCGGAGTGCGGTTGGAGATCCGCGCGGCCAGCAGCGCCCCCGGGATCCTCTCGACGCCCTCGCCCGAGCGAGCGCTGCACTCGACCACCGTGCACCCGAGCTGGCGCTCGAGCTCGGCCGGCTCGATGCGGACCCCCGCCCGCCGCGCCAGGTCGACCATGTTGAGCGCCACCACGGTCGGCAGGCGCCTTCCCAGCACCTCGCCCACCAGGAGCAGGTTGCGGGCCAGGTTCGTCGAGTCGACCACGATGCAGACCGCATCGGGCGCGCCCAGCGCTTCGCCGCGCGGCGAGAGGTTCCCGGCGAGCACCTCGCGGCAGATCCCCGACTCGCTCTGGTCCAGCTCCAGCGAGTAGATGCCCGGCAGGTCGATCAGGTGCAGGTCTTCACCCCGTGCGTCCGCGCCCTGCAAACGCAGCACGCCCACGCGGGCCTCCTGCGTGGTGCCCGGGAAGTTGCCGGTCTTGTGCCTCAGGCCGCAGAGCCGGTTGAAGAGCGTGGTCTTCCCGGTGTTGGGGTTGCCCATCAGCGCGATCCGCCGCGTGGAGGTGTCCGCGCGGTCGATGATCGCCGCCCGAACCCCGTCCTCGCCGCAGCGATCGCAGCCCTCTTCGGACACGGTGGCACCTTTCGATCAGGGCAGCGGCGCGGTATCGATCATCACGCGGCCGGCCAGGGGACCGGCCAGGCCGATCCGGCACGAGCAGGCATCCTCGGGCCCCCCGCCCCCGTGCCCGCAGCCGGCGAGCACCTCGACGATGCACGGGTCCCCGAGCTTGCAGATCCTGACCCGCGCCCTGGGCCGCAGCCCCATCGCCCGCAGCAGCTCGGCATCCCGCCGATCGAGCTGGTGGTGACAGATGATGCCGGTGTCCCCGATCCGGGAGCTCGAGAGCGGCCTGGCCAGGGGAGTGCTCGCGTGCGTCAGCCCGTTGTGGCCCGCGCCGCAGCAGGTCTCGCCGCCGCCGCAACACCCCCGCCCAGGCTGCGCCAGCGGAACGCTTTGAGATAGGCTTTTGTTCGGCATTCGGGGACTCAGTTCCAAACCCGGATACCAAGGACTCTAGATCAAATGAGACTTGGTCTCAAGAGCCTTGCAGGAAGGAGCGCCGGGCCGAGGGCTTTGCGGTGGCGATCCAAGGGCAGGAACCGAGCCGGGATGTGCGGGCTGTTCCGTCTTTTTGGAAGAAATCGATAGCGCCGGGTGGCACGTCTGTGATCGTGATGCACATTTGGGATGTCTGTGTCGTTCGTCAGTTCCGGGCCGCGTGGACGCTCCGATTCTCCTGGAAATGCTCCCGGGGACTCGCTGGGCCACGCGGTGTGGATGGGATCGCGGTGGTCGCCGCGTGAGGCAGTCATTCGCAGATGAAAGGGTAGAGCCATGCTCGTCACTGATTGGATGCGTTGGTCGGCGTTGTCGGTGCTGCTTGCCTTCGGGCCCGCGCACGCGGCGGGTCGCCGTGCTGAGGCAACTCAGGACGATCAGGACCCCTCGAACGAGATCTGAGGAGGCCCGCCCGCGGGTCGATGGAATGCGGGCTTGATACCACGGCCGGAACTTGTCCCTCGGGCCGTGAGTACCGAACCTACGTGCAGGCCGCGCCTCTCCGGGGCGCGGCCTGTCGCTTTTTGGAAGTCGCGGGATCGTGGATTGGAAGTGGGGGTTCGCAGGTGAGGGTGTGTGGCGGGTGGCATGCTCAACCTGCTCTGAGGTTGAGCATGCGAATTGAAAGCACACTCCCAAGCTCCGAGCAGCTGAATGCCATTCAACTCAGCGCACTTTAAGCATGCCGCACCCGGTCTACGCGTAGTGGGGGTTCAAGCGTTGTGCCTGCCATTGGCCGTTGCTACCTGGTCGCCTTGACCAGCGAGACGGCCATCGCCTCGACGTAGGTGATCACGATCGTGTCGCCCACGTGGAGCTTCTTGACGTTCTCCGCGTTGCGGGCCCGGACGGTCATCGTGTCGCCCAACGGGCCCTTGAGCCTGACGGCCATGTTCGCCAGGTCCACGGCTTCGACGGTCGTGACGACCTTGGCGCCCCGGGCCACGCCCGCGGCCGGGTCTGATCCCTTGGGTGAACGACCGGCAACCTCGACGGCCGAGATCGGGCTGGCCGATTCCTCGGCGGTGGGCGGGCGCAGCTCCGCGACCAAAGAAACGACGTAGTCGACGGCCACATCGTCGCCGGCGTGCACCTCGTTGAGCCGCTGGACCTGGGGCCCGGCGATCAACGACTCGGTGTGCCCGGAGGTGTCCTGGAGCGTGATCTCGCGTGTGGCGTAGTTGATGGTCTTGACCCTCGCGGTCACCCTGGCCTGGGCGGACCGTTCGACCGTGAGCGGAGGCTCGCTCAGGGGCGCTGTGTGTTGGGCGGCCGGCGCCGGCTCGGCGGTCTTTGCCGGCTTGTCCCCCTCCGAAGTGCAGGAAGCGATGATCCCGGCGGCCGCGGCCAGTCCCAGAGCGGTTCGAGCGGATTTCAACATGTCCGGTGTCCTTTCAAGGGGCCCGGCGAGGAGCCGACCTGTGCGGCTGCGCACGCGGGCCTGACACTCCATGATACAGACGCCACGGCCGAGAAGCCGCGCGGGCGGGTGGGGCGGGGCCGGGCGCGGCGACTCGGGGAACTGTTCCTGATCGGCGGTAAAGCGGGAGAGGGCGACGGCGCGGTTGGTGGCATCCGGGTGACGCCCTTGCCGGAGCTCGCTTCGTTTGGGCTCGTTTGGTGCACTTGGGCAATGCCCTTGCCGGCGCTTCGGGCTCGTTTGGTTGCTGGTGGCGGACCTCATCGGGCGTGGTCTATCCTGATCATTCTGTCTCGCACTCCCGCTCTTTGGAGTTCACCAGCATGACACCCTCTTCCCCGGCGTACATCGAGCTGTGCAACCTCCGCCGCAAGGCCGCGACCCTGGCTTCCGTGCACCGCCTGCTCAACTGGGACCAGGAGACCTACATGCCCCACGCCGGTGGGCCGGGGCGGTCCGACCAGCAGGCCTTGCTCGCGGAGTTCGCGCACGTCGCCGCGACCGACCCGCGGCTGGGGGAACTCATCGGCGCGTGCGAGTCGGACTCGGGCCTGACCGCCGATCCGCAGATCGCCGCGAACATCCGCGAGATGCGCCGGGACTACGACCTGGCGACCAAGCTCCCCACCGAGCTGGTCTCCGAGCTCGCCAAGACGGCGAGCCAGTCGCAGGAGGTCTGGAAGAAGGCCCGCGAGAAGAGCAACTTCAAGATGTTCGCCCCGTGGCTCGAGAAGATGATGACGCTCACGCGCCGCAAGGCCGAGTGCTACGGCGTGCCCACCGGCCCCGACGGCAAGCCCGGGGAGCTGTACGACGCCCTGCTCGACGAGTACGAACCCGGCTCGACCGCCCGGCAGATCGAGGACATCTTCACGCCCCTGCGCGGCCGGCTCAGCGACCTCATCGGCAGGATCGCTGGCGCCAAGAAGAAGGTGAGCACCAGGGTCCTCACGTCCAAGATCCCCGCCGACCGCCAGCACGCCTTCGGGATGTTCGCCCTGGGGGCCGTGGGCTTTGATCTCGAGGCCGGGCGTCTCGATGTCACCACGCACCCGTTCTGCGAGGGGCTCGCCCCCGGTGACACGCGCCTGACCACGCGGTACCGGGACGAGAAGTTCACCGATGCGCTGTACGGCACGCTGCACGAGATGGGCCACGGGCTCTACGAGCAGGGCCTTCCCAAGGACGAGTATTTCGGCGAGCCCAGGTCCGAGGCGATCGGCCTGGGCATCCACGAGAGCCAGTCGCGCATGTGGGAGAACTTCGTGGGCCGCTCCCGGTCCTTCTGGGTGTGGGCGCTGCCGCACGCCAAGAAGCGGCTCGCCGGGGCGCTGACGAAAGCGACCGTCGACCAGCTCTACGCCGCGTCCAACACGGCGACCCCCAGCTACATCCGCGTCGAGGCCGACGAGGCGACGTACAACCTGCACATCATGCTGCGGTTCGAGATCGAGCGCGGGCTCATCTCCGGGAGCCTGGACGTCAAGGATGTGCCCAAGGTCTGGAACGAGAACTTCCGGCGGCTCTTCGGCATCAAGGTCCCCGACGATCGCCGCGGCTGCCTCCAGGATGTCCACTGGAGCTTCGGGCTCATCGGCTACTTCCCGACTTATACCCTGGGCAACCTCTACGCCGCCCAGTTCTGGGAGAAGATCAACGGGAGTATCAAGGACCTCGACGGCCAGATCGCCAAGGGCAGGTTCACCGAGCTCAAGAAGTGGCTCAACAAGAACATCCACGCCCACGGCCGCCGCTACCGCCCGGGAGAACTCTGCCAGAAGCTCACCGGCAGGCCCCTCTCGGCCGATCCGCTGATGCGCCACCTCGAGGGCAAGCTGCTGCCGATCTACGGGCTGTGAACCCGCTGACATGGTCGAAGTGACTCCTCTGGGGTGTGCTCGGGTGTGCCACTGGCAGCCCGCTGCCAGTGCGATCTGCTGGACGCCTTCGGCTTCCACCTGCGCGCCGGTGTGGATGCCGGGGGAGGCCGGCGTGGAGGCTCGATGCCTTCCTCAGCACCCGGCTTCAAATGCGCGGATGAACGCATCGAAGTCGTCGGTGTCCACGAACCCGCTGTGATCGATGTCGGCGACGCACCGCGGCGTGGCGTACTCGAACGCGCCCATGTCCGCGCGTGCGAGCCCGTCGCCGTTGCCATCAAAGAAGCGAGGATTCCGGGCAAGATCGGTGGCATCGGGGCGCGGGAAGATCGGTCGCCCGGCGTCGATGCACGCCGAGCCCGCGGCCAGACGCAGGTCGTTGTCCTCCCAGGTGTCGATGTCGTGGTCGGCGCCGTTGAGGTCGACGAACATGGGGTCGGTATCGATGTTGCCGCTGAGCCAGTTCACGGAGCCGGTCCCCCCGAACGCCGCCGGCCCTCCCTGCACGTCGCAGTGCTCAACGCTCACCGGGCCTGCACAGCCGGGGCTGGTGCAGCGCACGTGCACGCTCTGCGCATCTCCCGGGTAGCCGCGGAGGATGGAGTCCTGGATCGCATCGGGGCTGATGAGCAGCGTTGACGGCGGCTGCGTGGACCGGTTCCCGACAAACGTGCACCGCGAGAGCCGCCCACGCGGCCCGGTGGACCAGATCGCCCCGCCGCCCTGCTCCGCCCTGTTGCCCGCGAACACGCAATCCTCGACCAGGTACGGCTCGCTCATGTCGAACCGCAGCGCGCCCCCGGTGGTCTTGGAGGAGTTCGAGAGGAACCGGCACCGGCGGATCGTCGCCCGCGTGTTCTCTCCCGCGAACAGCACGCCGGCCCCGTCGAGCGTATCTCGGTTGCCCTCGAACGCGCAGTCCTCGATGTCGAGGTCGATCACAGACCTCGGCGAGTCCACCCCGCGGGCGTCGATCACACCGGTGGTTCCGGCGGTCTGGTTGTCGACAAAGACGCAGGTGGAGATGGTGATGCGCGGCGAGGGCGGTGGCGATGAAAACACCTGCTCCTGGATCGAGACCACACGCCTGCCGTAGGCAGAGTCGTTGCTGCCGCCGCGGACGGTCAGGCCATCGATGAGCAGCGGCGAGCTGACGTGGATGTCGAGAAGGACCTCGCTGTTGTCTCCTCGGTTGGCGAACCCCGGACCATCATCGCCGGCCAGGTCCCCCGACAGCACCGTCACGAAACGCGTTGGATCGCGCAGGTCCCGGTCGGGGCCGGCAAGGCCCGCAAATCCGCCCAGGATGGAGAGCGACACCGCGCTAGCGGTCTGGCCCGCCGACACCTCGAACCGGCGGTTGCGATCCAGCCGCGCCGGGTCGGGCCAGTACGTGCCCTGGGCGATGCGTATCTCGACTTCGTACCGCCCGGGATTCCCGATCGCCAGCGCCCGGTTGAGATCCCTGTAGGCACTCTCCCAAGAGGCGCCATCCCCACCGGCCGGCGCCTCATCATCCACGTAGATGATCCGAGTCTGGGCGTGCACCGCCGATGCGGTGGTCAGCGCTGCGAGCGCTGAGAGCAGGCGCATCGATCGACGGTCCCCGGCCGAACCGCGGTTCATGCATGTTCTCCGTGCAGTCCAGAGGGTGTCCGTTGCTCAGCATCCCGACTCAAAGGCCCGGATGAACGCATCAAAGTCCTCGGTATCCACGAAGCCGCTGTGATCGATGTCGGCGGGGCAGGCGGGCGGCGCAGACTCGTACGGGCCGATATCGATGCGGGCGACGCCGTCGCCGTCGCCATCGATGAACCGTGGGGACCCCGCGAGGTCGAACTCCCCGTCGCGGGGCGAGATCCGCCGGCCCGCATCGATGCAGGGAGAGCCCGCCGCGAGACGCAGGTCGTTGTCCAGCCAGGTGGAGATCACGCCGTCGGCCCCCGCCTCGTTCACGTACACCGGGTCGGCGTCGATGGCCCCGTCGAGCACCTCGAAGCGTGCCACATCGCCCGTCACCCAGGCGTCGGGCTTCTCGATGTTGCACCGCTCGACGCTCACGAAGCCCGCGCCGTACGGCAGCGCGTGGACCAGCGACAGGGAGGTGCCGCTGGCCGTCGGGTACCCGTACCGGACGATCGAGTCGCGGACCTGCGCGTTGTGGCTGGAGATCGCCGCGCCCAGGTCCGCGACGTTCCCGGCGAACAGGCACAGGTCGATGGTCATCGCGCTGGCGGCGGACTGGAACTGCGAGACCGCACCGCCGCGAAGGGCGGTGTTGCCCGCGAAGATCGAGCTGCGCACGGCGGCGCGGCCCGGGTATTCCACGCTCAGCGCGCCCCCGTCCTCGGCGGCCCGGTTCCCGATGAACCGGCACCGCGACACGCTCACCGGCCCGATCGCCCAGATCGCCCCGCCCGAGCTGGCGGCGCGGTTGCCGACAAACTCGCACCCGATCAGCTGCGTCACGGTGCGCGAGGTCGAACCGGAGATCCGGATCGCCGCCCCGAAGTCCGCCCGGTTGTCGACAAACCGCACGCCGCGGAAGATGATCCCCCGATCCCGGCTGTTGGCCGGCAGCCCCTGCACGAACACCGCGCCCCCGTGGCTGTCAGGCCGGCCCGCCGAGCTGATTTCCAGGCCGTCCACGAGCACCGAGCCCACGCTGCTGGCCTCCAGGATCGCATCGGAGTTGTCCGTGCGTCCTCCCGACGAATCATCCCCCTTGAGGTCGCCGCTCAGCACCGTGGTGTACACGGACGGATCCCGGGCGTCGGGCGTCGGGCCCGACAGGCCCTCAAAGCCGCCCAGCAGCGAGAGGAGCACGCCGTCGCGCACTGAGCCCACCACCTTGAACTGCGCGGTGCGGTCCAGCGTCCCGCGATCCGGCCGGTAGATTCCCCCGGCGATGTGGATCTCCGTGTCGATCGGCCGGTCGTCGGTGCCCGGCTCGACGGCCGCGATCGCATCCTGCAGGTCCCGGTACGCCTTGCTCCAGGCGGTTCCATCCCCGCCCGACGCGGCATCGTCATCAACATAGATGATCCTGGTCTGACCCTGCACCGCCGAAGAGGTCGCCAGGGCCGCCAGACCCGCGGCCAGGCGGGCGACGCCGCGTACTGCATCGTGATTCATTCGAGTTCCTTCCGCGTGAAGTCAGGCCGGATGCCTAGCACCCGGCCTCGAACGCCCTGATGAACGCATCGAAGTCTTCGGTGTCGACGAACCCGCTCTGATCGATGTCGGCGACGCACGGCGGAATGGAGTACTCCAGCGCCCCCATGTCCAGCCCGGGGATCCCGTCCTGATCGCCATCGAAGAATCGGGGCATCCCCGCCAGGTCCAGCTCCCCGCCGCGGGGCGAGATCGGCCGGCCCGCGTCGATGCACGGTGAACCGGCCGCGAGCCGCAGGTCGTTGTCGTCCCACGTGTCGATGTTGTTGTCCGGCCCGTCGGGATCGACGAACTGCGGATCGGCGTCGGTGTTGCCATCCAGCCAGTTCACCACGCTCGCATCACCGCCGAACGCGCCGATGCCCCCCGCGATGTCGCAGTGCTCGACGCCGACCGCGTGGCAGCACGTGAAGACATCAAAGAGCCGGTCCGTTGGCTCTCCCGGGTAGGGCCGCACGATGCAGTCGAGGAAGACATCGAACCCCGTCGCGATCACCGAGTGCTGGGGCGAGCGGTTGCCGACGAAGGTGCACCTGGAGATGGTGTTGGGGGCGCTGCCATTGAAGAGGGCCGCCGCCCATCCGCTGCCGGACGTGTTCCCGGCGAACAGGCAGTCGGAGATCTCGGCGGGCAGCCCCGAGTTCACGTAGATCGCGCCCGCGACGTGCTTGGCGGAGTTCTCGATGAACCGGCAGGACTCCACCCGGGCCCGGATGCCGTCGCCGATGAACAGGCCGCCCGGCCCTTCCACGTTGTCGCGGTTGCGCACGAACTCGCACCGCCGCACGTGCAGGTCGATCGTGCCGATCTCCGCGCCCCACGCGAACACGGCCCCGGCGTACGACGTCTCGCTGTCGGTCACCGTGCACCGGGAAAACTCGACCGCCGGACGCGAGGTCTCGTTCCCCAGCGGGATCGCCGGTGTGATGTTGACGACCCCGCGACCGATCTCGTTGCGGCCCCCGCGGATCGTCAGGCCGTCGATCAGCACGCCGTCCCGGCACCGGACGTCCAGGACCGTGCGGCTGTTGTCGGCGCGGTTGGCAAACGCCGGCCCATCGTCGCCCGCCAGGTCTCCCGAGAGCACCGTCACGAACCTCGAGGGGTCGCGCTCGTCGGGAACTCCCCCTCCCACACCCCGGAATCCCCCCAGCAGCGAGATCCCCCCGGGGACCGAGAGGGTCACCGCGCTGGAAGCGCTGAACTCGTGCACCCCGAAACTGCGCAGACGGTCGATCCGGGCCGGGTCTGGGTAGTACACACCCTGCGCGATGTGAATCTCCACCGCGTACCACACACCCTGGGCGGTTGCCAGCGCATCGGAGAGCTCCCTGAACGCCGATCCCCACGAGGCGCCGTCCCCGCCCGCCGGCGCATCATCGTCCACGTAGATGATCTTCGTCTGCGCGTGAACCGCCGACGCCGTCACCAGCGCTGCCAGCCCCGCCGCCAACCGCGCTGTCGTCCGGACCGCATCCTGCCTCATGAGGTGTTTCCTTTCCCCGACCTGCCCCGCGCTCTGTTCGACCGTCCACGCATCGGAACGACTCCCGGGATCCGTGGACTTTTCAGCATGAGAACTGCGTTCGCCCACGAAGCACCTCCGCATCCGCTCAAGACGCCCCGAACCCCCCCCCGAACACCCCCGAACCCCCACGAACTCACCGGATCATCCACCCACCCCCGCCGCGCCGATAGAGAAGAGCATGACCGTGCTCTCCGCGAGCGAGCCATCGCCGGAATTCCTGGATCCTCCCCTCAACGGCGATCTCCACCTCTCGCCCGCGCAGATCCAGCGCTACATGGAGTTCCATGCGGCAAGAAATGCGCACCACCGCGCCCTCTCGCTCGCCGCCCAGATCCCCACGCTCCCCGCGCTGGCGACCCACCCGGCCCCCGTCCAGCCCCTCTGCTCGCCCTCGCGGCACGATGTCAACACCTTCTTCCGCAGCGCGGCCCACCTGCTCGCCCCGCGCTTCTCCGGCCGCGACACCACCATCCTCGACCTGGGCTGCGGGGCGGGCATCACGGCTCCCTTGCTCGCCGAGGCCGGCATCCGCGGCACCTACATCGGCCTTGACATCGCCCGCCATCGCAAGTGGAACGATGCCCCCATCGCCGGACCGGCCGGTCGAGTGGCCAAACGCCTCATCATCGCCGACATCGCCCGCTTCGACGCCTCCACGCTCCCACCCCTCCATCTGATCGTCTCCTCCACATCCCTCGAGCACATCGAGGACGAGCACGCGGCGATCCGAAAGCTCGAAACCCGCCTGGACCCCGGCGGCTGCCAGGCGCACTTCGTCCCCGCCGAAGAGGCACTGGATCTCTACGGCCCGCACGGCTGGCGGCAGTTCAGCCCGATCTGCCTCCAGCGCCTCTTCCCCGGCGGCGTGATCTACCGCTACGGAGGCCCGGCGAGCAACCGGCTGCACAAGCGCATGATCACCGACCGGCTCGATGCCGGACTCCGCGATGTTCGCCAGGCTCACCCGCGCCTCTACTCCCGCGCCCTGGTGCACGCGATCGCGCACGACCACCGGCTCGGCAACCCCGGGCCGGCGATGTACGGCGTGATCGTCACGCCGGCCCCGGCCGCGAGCACGCCCACGCACGCAGGCAAACCCATGCACCAGTACCGCACCGACCTCCAGTACACCAACCGGCTCACCAAGGCCAGCTACATCGCCGGCAAGTACGCGGCGATTCTGCGCGGGTCGGTGCTCGATGTCGGCTGCGACCAGGCGCCGCTGCGGGCCCTGGTCGCGGATCCCAAGCGCTACACCGGCGTCGACCTGTTCCCGCCGCCGCAGTCCGGGGCCGATGTGGCCCTGGACCTCGACCGCGAGGACCTGCCCTTTGCGCCGCGGTCCTTCGACACGGTGATCTGCACCGATGTGCTCGAGCACCTCGAGCGCTGCCACGGGGTCTTCGACCAGCTCTGCGCGGTCTCGGCCTCGCGCGTGATCGTTTCGCTCCCCAACCCCGCGCGCAACTTCGCGCAGGCCCTGGGCCTGGGCACCGGCGGCACGCTCAAGTACTACGGCCTGCCCGTCGATGCCCCGGCGGATCGCCACCGCTGGTTCTTCGGCGCCGATGAGGCCCGCCGCTTCTTCACCGTCCGCGGGGACCGCGCCGGCTTTGATGTCGAGCAGATGGACGCCGAGGAAGCAGAAACGCCCATCCCATCCGTCCAGCCCTGGCCCGACCAGCGCGGCCGCGATGTGATCCGCCACTCGAACCTGATGTCGGGCACCATCTGGTGCGTCCTCAAGCGCCGCGGATAACGGGCGACCAGACTACCCGGTCTCGTGGCACAGGCTTCCGGCCGGTGTCTGCTCCTTCTACCGCCTGTTCCCGCCGTGTTCTTCGAGCGGACGCCGGCAGGAACAAGCTCGAGTGCTTGCCGCCCTTCTATCGGATCAAGTCCACGCACCCCGCCAAGCCCAGCACGCAGCTCACGACCCCGTTGAGCGTGAAGAAGGCCATCTCCAGCCCCGCCTTGCCGCGCCGCGCCAGCACCACGTGCTCCGTCACCAGCAGGCACGCGACCACCAGCACACCCGCCCCGAAGATCCAGCCCAGCCGCGGCTCAACCCGCCACGCCGCGATCAGGCACCCCAGCGCGATCACGTGCAGACCGCGGCTGATCCAGATGCTCGCCGCCGTTCCCAGCCGCGCCGGCACGCTCCACAGGCCATCGCGCCGGTCGACCTCGACATCCTGCAGCGCGTAGATGACATCAAACCCCGCGACCCACGCCGCCACCATCCCCACCAGCCAGAAGATCCCCGGCGTGCTCGGGATCGCCCCCGGATCCACCGCGATCGCCGCCGCGACCGGTGAGAGGCTCAGGCACGTGCCGAGGTACACGTGGCACAGCCACGTAAAGCGCTTGGTAAACGAGTACAGCGCCAGGAATCCCAGCACCGGCATCGAGAGCACCAGCGGCCACGGATTCGCAAAGCAGAACCAGTACCCCGACGTCGCCGCCGCGAACGACACCGCGCACCCCGCGAGCACCAGCCCCCCGAACGCGGGCGTCAGCCGCCCCGACGCAAAGGCTCGCCGCTGCGTCCGCGGGTTCCCCGCATCCAGCCGCCGGTCCGCGAGCCGGTTGACCACCATCGCCCACGTCCGGGCGACCACCATGCACGCCACCACCAGCGCCAGTTGCCCCCCGAACCGCGACCACGGAGCCCCAGCGCTGCGCGCCAGGAATGCCCCGAGCAACGCGAACGGCATCGCGAACACCGAGTGCGAGAGCTTGATATCACCCGACACTGCGCGGATCGCCTCCGCGCCCCTCACGGGGCCCGCCGCCGCGCTGCTCGCCGTCATTCCCGTCATCCGTCTCGGCCCCGGCCCCAGGACTCCGGACACTACCGACAACATAGATCGCCGGCCCACGCCTCCGCGCCGGACGCCCGGGGCTCGCCGCGATCCAACACCTCAACCCCCGCCATCGGTCTTCTTGGGCGCCTCGGCCGGCTGATCGCCCGACGGCGCGGTTTCCGGCGGCTCTTCCTTGGCGTTGGGGTTGCCCGGCAGCGGGGGCTTGGGCACCGGCAGGCGCTCGTCAAGGAACCGCATGGCGATCACCTTGCCGCCCTTGACCACCACCTCGACCTTCTCCTTGTTCTTGGGGTCGAGTTTGCTGAAATCGAACAGGTACACCCCCGGCTCCGTTCCCGCGTCGGGGGAGTCGTGGTGGAAGATCTTCTTCACCTCGTCGAGCGTCTTGTGATCGGCGATGATGTTCGCCTCGTCCTCGTTGACGATCCGCTCCAGGTTCCCGCCCTTGGGCGGCCGGCTCTGCATGTAGAAATACGCGCCGCCGGCGGCCGCCAGCACCACCACCAGCGCCACCAGACGCGCCATTCCTCCCTTGCGATCCTCAGCCATTGCCGGTCTCCCTTCGTTCAACCCTGATGAGGCGTGCGCCGAGAAGTTCGGCAGCCTGCCGGACGAGCGGATGATCGCTCATGCTAGATGCCGGAAGCACCTGGGGCGCGGCCCTCGGGGCGCCCCCCTGACTACCCGCCTGACCGCCTGCCTGACCGCCTGCCTGACCACCTGCCTGACCCCCGGTCTGACTTCCAGCGTGGCCGCCCGCCGCCGGCCCACCGATGCTCCCCGCCACCGGCGCGCCCAACGCCGGCCCGATTCCGGCCGCGCCCGGTCCTCCCGTTCCCGGCGCCGCGATGAACTCCACGCTCAGCACCCGGCCCGCGATCTTCGAGGCCAGCTGCGAGATCTCCGCCTGGCGGATCTCCACCGATCGCATCAGCCCCGCCGGCGCGGCCAGCACCAGGCGCGAACCCTCGAGCGATTCGAGCTTCAGGTCCTGCAGGATCGCCTGGAACGATCGCGAGGGACACCCCGCGACCACCGACTCCCACGTGAACTCGTCCCCGGCCGCCGGACCGGCGCTGCCCCCGGTCCCGCCGCCCGAGACCGTCGCCGGCACCGTGGCCTGCTCGATGCGGATCAGCGGCGCCGGCTGCACCGGCGCTGCGCCGCCCATCGCGGCGCGGGCCGCGAGCCCCGGTCCCTCGGTTCGTTCCGGCGACGGTGAATTCGGCACGCCCCTGGCGGCCGGACCCGGCGTCGCCGTCAGCGTTTTTTTACGGCGGCTTCCTCCCTGGACGCCGCCGCCAGCACCGCCGTCACCTCCGCGATCTTCTCCGTCAGCGCCAGGCGCACGACCACCGCGTCCAGCAGCGACCGCGGCGACGAGCTGCTCTTGATCCCGCGCTGCGAGTTCTCGCACAGGGCGATCATGTGCGACAGGCCCGCCGCGTCGAACTTCCCCGCCCGCGCCGCCTCGCCCCTGCGCACCTGCTCGGAGAGGTCCACCAGCGTCGTGTCCGCCCCGCACGCGGCCAGCACCATCAGGTCACGCAGCCGCGAGCTGAGCGTCTCCAGCAGCGTGTCGATCGAGATCCCCCGCGACAGCAGCACGTCGGCCTTCTCCAGCGCCGGCCCCGCCGTCCCCGCCGAGATCGCGTCGATCAGCTGCCCGACCAGCTCCGCATCCGGCAGGCCCAGCAGTTCCTCCAGGAACTTGAGCGTCAGCTTCTTCTGCCCCCCCGCGATCAGCCGGTCCAGCAGCGACAGCGCATCACGCATCGATCCGTTGCCCAGCCGCGCCACCGCGTGCACCAGCTCCGGCTCGGCCGTCAGGCCCTCCTGCTTGAGTACCTCCCGCAGGTGCTCGGCGATCCGTCCCGAAGGGATGTTCCGGAACTCGTACCGCTGGCACCGCGACTGGATGGTCGCCGGCACCTTGTGCGACTCGGTCGTGCACAGGATGAACTTCACGTGCTCGGGCGGCTCCTCCATGGTCTTGAGCAGAGCGTTGAACGCCTGCGTCGAGAGCATGTGCACCTCGTCGATGATGTAGATCTTGTACTTGCCCCGCAGCGGCCGGTACGCCGCGTTGGCGATCAGCTCCCGCACGTTGTCCACGCCCGTGTTGCTCGCCGCGTCGATCTCGATGACGTCGGTGTCCTTGCCCTGCATGATCAGCGAATCCACCTCCGCCGACCCCCCGTTGAGCGCCTTGGCGAAGATCCGCGCCATCGACGTCTTGCCCACCCCCCGCGTCCCGCAGAACAGATAGGCGTGCGCCACCCGGTCGGAGGCGATCGCCCCCCGCAGGGTCTGCGCGATCGTCTCCTGCCCGACGACCTCGTCGAAACCCTGGGACCGGTACCTTCTCGCCAGAACGGTGTACGCCATGGGGGCGATTCTACCGGTGACCGATCGCCGGGCAGCGCAACCGACTCACCGCATCCCCACTTCCCCTTCCGCAGCCCCCCGCGCGGGCGCGGCTCGTTCCCGCCCCCCCCTCTCGGTCGCGGCCGGTGCCGAACCGTGATCCGGCGCGGTCTTCCACTCATCGGTCTCAGCCGGTTCCGCGTCCGGTCCGACCCGGCAAGTAACGGTCGGAGTTCTCGGGCCGTCGAACAGGCACATAACCTCATGCTGGACTGGGGGGTTTCCCGGAACTATCCTCAGGCTTCAGGGCGGCTTGGAGAGCTCGTCCGAGGTCTCGTTCTCGGGCGTTCAGAGAGCATTTCTTCAGGTTAGCAAATTGTTGGGATACAGCGGACAAGTGGAGTCTTCACTCATGAAACTTGGAAAGTGGTCCATGCTATCGGTGGCGACACTCGTCGCCTGTTCAATGGCAACCGTGGGTTGCCAGAGTTCACAACACAAGAGCGCCGGTCCGCGCGAAACCAAGGCGCCCGGGTATACGTACACACCCGGCCCGTACTACCCGGCCCCGAACACCGAGGCCAAGCCGGCCCCGGCGCCCAAGGCCGAGGCAGCGCCCCAGCCGCGCGCGGCCGGGCCGTGCAACTACGCCCCGACCGTGGGCCCGGGCTGGAACATCTCCTCGATGGCGTTCCCCACCGGCGATGTGCATAACAGCGCTGTGCTGGTCCATCAGGTTGTTCCCGCCGCCGTGCGCGTCAACCAGAACTACACCTACGAGCTGCACGTGACCAACATCACGTCCGGCGTGCTCCAGAACGTCGTCGTCAAGGGCGAGGGCACGCAGAACCTCGCCTTGGTCTCCTCCGATCCCTCGGCCACCAAGGGCGCCGACGGTGGCCCGATGTGGGCCCTGGGCGACCTGGCCCCGTGCCAGACGCGAGTGATCAAGGTCACCGCCAAGGCCGACAAGGTCGGCTCGTCCTCGAGCTGCACCTCCGTCACCTACAACAACTCCCTGTGCGCCAGCACGACCGTCGTCGAGCCGGCCCTCCAGATCACCAAGCAGATCACCCCCGAGTCGATCCTCGGCTGCGACCCGATCACCATGACCGTCGAGGTCAAGAACTCGGGCACCGGCATCGCCTCCAACGTCAAGATCACCGACCAGCTCCCCGCCGGCCTCACGACCGTCGACGGCAAGAGCTCCGTCGAGATCCCCGTGGGCGACCTCGCCCAGGGCCAGTCCAAGCCGTTCACGGTCGCCCTCAAGGCCTCCAAGACCGGCAAGTACGAGAACGAGGCCAAGGCCAGCGCCGAAGGCGGCCTGGCGGCCAGCTCCAACAAGGTGACCACGGTTGTCAAGCAGCCGGTCCTCACCCTGGCCTGCAAGTCCCTCACCGAGCGCGTCATCATCCGCCCCGGCGCTGAGGGCTGCTTCGAGATCACCGTCAAGAACACCGGCGACGGTGTCGCCAAGGGCGCCGTGGTCACCGCGGCCGTCGCGGGCGGCGCGGTCAGCAGCGCTGATGGCGGTCAGATCGCCGGCGCGAACGTGACCTGGGGCGTGGGCGACCTGGCCCCCGGCGCCAGCAAGACCGTCAAGCTCTGCGTCCGTCCCACCTCCATGGGTGACGTCTCGGTCAACAGCTCCGCCACCGGCGGCTGCGCTGCCCAGGTCACCTCCACATGCAAGTTTGGCACCGTCGGCACCCCCGACATCGGTACGCTGCTCGACGACGCCGACGGCGTGGTCCTTGTCGGCGATCCGCATCTGTACCGCTACGAAGTCACCAACCAGGGCCAGGTTGACCTTACCAACGTGACGGTGGTCGTCACCCTGCCGGAGGGCATGGACTTCGTCAGCAGCACGGCGCCCAAGGCCCCGGCAGTCGCTGGACGCAAGCTGACCTTTACCGGCGTCACCGGCGTCCTCAAGGCCGGTGAGAAGCGCACGTTCACCATGACCGTGAAGGCCACCGCGGCCGGCGAGAAGCTCGTCATCTCCGAGACCACCTGCGATCAGATCAAGACCCCGATCCGGGACGATGAACTGACCGTCTTCATCGACAAGTAATCCTCGGATCAGTCCGATCCAGTTCACTCGACCGGGCCCGCAAGGGCCCGGTTTTTTGTTTCCTCCCCGCACCGTGGAGAGAGGCGGGCAGCTCCTCTCCGCTCTGGTTGTGCTCCGCGTCACGCCATGCGCTCCTTCTTCCGTCCACCTCAGGCCACGCATACCGTCCGCCCGTGCCCGTCGCGAACTCCAACCCCGCCGTTGCCTCCGCAATCACCGCCTGGTTCCGCGCCTCGGCCCGCGATCTTCCCTGGCGATCGACGGCGGGCGCGCCGCCGGGCCACCGCCGGGACCCTTACCGCACGCTTGTCAGCGAAGTCATGCTCCAGCAGACCCAGGTCGCCCGGGTCCTCGAACGATTCGACCGGTTCATCGAGGCCTTCCCGACCGTCGCCGACCTGGCCCGCGCCGATGAGCGCGAGGTCATGGGCCTGTGGTCGGGCCTGGGGTACTACCGCCGCGCCCGGCTCCTGCACGCGGCCGCCAGGTGCATCGCGGGCGAGCACGGCGGGTCGGTCCCCTCGGAGATCGCGGCCCTCCGTGCGATCCCCGGCATCGGCCCGTACACCGCCGGCGCGATCTCGTCCCTGGCCCACGGCCGCCCAACCCCGCTGGTCGATGGCAACGTCGCCCGCGTGCTCTTTCGCATCCACGGCCGCGATGCCGTGCACGCCGATGCCGCCGACCTGCGCTGGGCCTGGGGCCGGGCCGGCGAGCTGATCGCCGCCGCCGAGCACGCCGGCATCTTTGCGCCCGATGTCAACGAGGGCCTCATGGAACTGGGCGCCACCATCTGCACGCCCAGCGCTCCGGATTGCCTCTCGTGCCCCGTGCGGGAACTCTGCATTGCCAGGGGCGCGGGCCGCCAGAACGAGATTCCCCGGCCCAAACGCGCTGTGGTGCGCTGTTCGCTCTTCTGCGCAAGCATCCTGCTCGCCGACTCCAAGGGCCGGGCAGGCCCCGACGCTCGAAGCAACCGGCGCGAAGGATCCATTCACGCGAGTGCGGCTCGAACGATGGTCCGGCGTGGGCGGGCTCAAACCCCTGGCCGAGTTCACGCACCAGACCACGCACCGTCAGGTGCGGTTTGCGGTCTGGAAAGCAAGCCCGGGCGCGAAATCCATTCGAGCTCTCCGCGCCACGAACGGCCGAGTGTGGGCGAGCCGGGAGCAGATCGCGGCCATGGGCCTCTCGAGCCCGCAGCGGCGGATCCTCCTGGAACTCTCGCGATGAAGCGCTCGGCGACCGGGCGACTCAGGACCACAACGCCGGCTCAATCAAAGAACTCACCACGGAGGGCCACAGTGGACCACGGAGGAAGACAAGAATAGAAGGGAGAGCACGATCCGGCCGGAGTCACTTGGCGACCCATGCGCCAGGAACGAACTGCACCGCCTTCTTCCTGACTTTCTCCGTGGTTTTCTGCGGCCCTCCTTGGTGAATCGGTTTGCATGATCAGCACGCCTCGGCGATCGGCCGGTCAACGTACACCGCGTAGTCCGGCAGGATGCGCGGGTAGTGCCCGACCATCAGCGGAGAGCTGATCATGAAGTCCGCCGTCGAGCGGTTGCACGCGATCGGGATGTTCCACACCACCGCGATCCGCAGCAGCGCCTTGACGTCCGGGTCGTGCGGCATCGCCTGGAGCGGGTCCCAGAAGAAGACCAGAAGGTCCAG
>JBGAOZ010000030.1:0-41559 GCA_044221545.1 Phycisphaerales bacterium | reverse complement strand
CCCCACCGCCCCCACCGCCCAGCCCGACAACAAGGATGCAAAGCCCGCCGATCCGATGGCGGCCGCCCTCAAGGTCGGCGACAAGGCCCCCGCGCTCAAGCCCGACAAGTGGGTCAAGGGCAACGCCGTCAACAGCTTCGACAAGGGCAAGGTCTACGTCGTTGAATTCTGGGCGACCTGGTGCGGTCCGTGCAAGGAGAGCATCCCGCACCTCACCAAGATCCAGAAGGACCACAAGGACCTCACGGTCATCGGGGTCGCCGGCAGCGAACGAAAGGACGCCGGCGCCGACAAGCGCCTGGCCAACCTCGACACCTTCGTGAAAGACCAGGGCGACAAGATGGCCTACCACGTCGCCTTCGACTCCCAACGCAAGATCGTCAAGGACTGGATGGAGGCCGCGGGCCGCGACACCATCCCGACCGCCTTCGTCGTCGACGGCGAGGGAAAGATCGCCTGGATCGGCGACCCGCGCACAGGGCTCGACGAGGCCGTCACCACCGCGATGAGCCAGCAGAAGAAGAACGACAGGAAGGACGCCGCCAAGCACACCAAGAGCAAGAAGTAGCGTCACGCGGGCCATCGATCGCTCGCCCCTTCGGTGACGAATACGAACTGACGCCACGGCGGCAGGGGACCTTCCGGGGATCTCCTGCCGCCGTGGTCGTTTGAGGGTCCTCGGCAAACCCGCTCTCCCTGCTCGTGCCGCCGGCCCGACACCGCCCCCGGGTCGCCGGGAGATTGACGATGTCCACCTCCAAATCACCCGCACTCACCGCCTCAAACACCCGCAAGACCACCCGCGCGGCGCGCATGTCCATTTCTGTGCGCTAATTTGGCGACATCGGGCTAATCTCCCGTCCCCGCGATCAACTTCTTCTTGCCCGACGCTCCCGCATACCCGATCGTGGTGTGCATGAGCACCGCCACTCCCTCCTCGACGCCAACCTCGCCGACCCTCGACGCTCGCGAAGCCTCCCACGCCGCGCACACCATCCTCTCCGCGCTGCTCGCCACCGAGCGCCCCGCCCAGGAAGTCCTCGGCAACTCCCACGACGCACTCCTGCTCGCTGCTCACATGCTCGCGGGGCCCCCAGGTCACCCGCACTTCCACGCGCTCGCCCAGCTCTCCGAACTCCGCACCCGGCTCGCCGCCGCCGACGCCGCGCTCCACGCCATCGCCGCCCTCCGCAAGCTCATCCAGCAGCCCGCCCAATCCCCCGCGCACGCCGAGACCATCCGCAAGGCCGCCACCACCCTCACCCGCCTCAACCAGCTCGCCCAGAAAGACCGCCCGACGCCCGACCGCCCGGCCAACCAGCCCGCCGCAAGCTCGGCAGCCCAACCCCCCGAGCGGATCGCCCAGGCCGGCCCGCGCCCGACCGAGCGGGCCGCGCCCGCGAGCGCAGCGCCCGGTGCGCCGCTGGCCACTCCTCCCACCCGTGATGCGCAGGTCAACCGCGCACCCTCCCGCACAGCCACATCCCCCCCGCCGGCCCCGCAGCGTCCAAGAAGTGATGGACCGGGCAGAGATGGACCAACGGGAAACGGGCCAAAAAGAGAAAACGCCCGGCCGATGCCGGGCGTCCTTGAAGACTCGTCGATGCCCGATGGACTGTCGCCAGCGGCCGCTGCTTCTCAGCACCCGCTCTCGAAGGCCCGCACGAACTCGTCGTAGTCGTCGGTGTCGACAAAGCCCGACTGGTCGAAGTCCGCGTTGTCCGTGCCCGCCTCGAAGGCCGCGACGAAGCTGGAGAAGTCGTCGATGTCGACATACCCGCTGTGGTCAAAGTCCGACGGGCACTGGCACTCGTCGGGGATCCCATCGGAGTTCGCATCGGCGCTCAGGCCCGCCGCGATGTCGATCCCGTCGTCCTGGTCGTTGCCGTTGCAGTCCGTCCCCGACAGCACCACCGACCGGATCGTCGGGTTGAACGAGCACGCCGGCAGGCTCGTCACCAGGCACCCGGGCGCGGTGTTCGCCGCCCCCACGTACAGGTCGATCGGGTTCACCGCCGTCGCCCAGATCGTGAGCAGCGCGTTACCGCCCAGCAGCGGCGTCGCGGTCGCCGTGATCTGGTTGTTCACGCACCCGATCCCTATGGCGCCGAAGTTGATCGAGGTCGCGAAGCTCTGCGTGACCGCCAGCGTGCTCACCAGCGTACCCGGCGCGCTGGGCTCCTCGATGGCGACGAACTCGCCGCTGGGGGATTCGATCCGCCAGGACCACGGCGTGCCGTTGGCGTTGCCGACGACCAGGTATGGGAACGCCACCGGCGCGTTGGTGCACGCCGGGCAGGGCCTCACCAGCGTCAGCCGGAGGTAGAGGTTCCCCAGGTTCGGGCTCGCCCAGCTGTACGCCTCGTTGGCCTCGATGTCCATGTTCCCGGAGGTGTCGCACCAGATCGTCGACGTGCTCGAGCCGATGTCCGGGCCCGAGCCGCTGGCGGCGTTGGGCGTGGAACCGGCGGCGAGCACCGACGCATCCGCCACCGGAAGCACCGGCGTGCCCATGGAACCCGGCTGCGACACGATCACGATCACTCCCAAATTGTTGTCGGGGATCGGAAAGCCGATCCCCATCCCCACCAGCCCCGTGACGTTGTAGAACACATCCGCGCCGGCCGTGGTCGCGGCGTCGTTCAGGTAGAACCCGCCGATGAAATTGTCGAACACCGGGGGGCTGGTCGACCCCGGGTTGACGTCGTCGAAGAACAGCACGTACAGGTCGCAGGTGCTCGGGCAGTTTGCCCCGTAGCGGATGCCAAAGAGCGTCTCGTCGAGCATGTCCTGCACGGAGCACGCCGTCCCGACGTTGCTCAGCACGATGTCATCCCCCGCCAGGTTCACATCCGCAGGGCTCACCGGCGGAGCAAACAGCGGCGCCAGCGTGTTGGAGTAGTTCACCGCGCTGTTGGCGCGCACCGAGTGGCCCGTGATCACCTCCACGTGCGAGGGATCGACCGCGCGGACCGGCGGGATCCCGCCCAGCGCCGGCGGCGCCAGCCCCAGCACGATCGCCGTCACCATTCCTCCGACCAGGGATGCACAGGATTTCGGGCGCATGAACAGTCTCCTTGGCCGCGCAGATCAACCCCCCGGCCCGCCCGGAAGGGACGTGCCGCGCACGGGAAAGCCCTCGGCCGCCATGAGTGCGTCGCCGCCGCCCGGATCTTGCAGTTGCGCCCCGCCAGGGCCCGGTGATTCCGCGAGGCCCTCTACCCGGCCAGCGCCGCCAGGCACCGCGGGACCGCATCGGCCATCGGCACGATCTCGCCCTTGGACTGTGTGTCGCTGCGGAGCTTGAACTCCACGCCGGCCGCGTCCAGGGCCTTGTCGCCCACCGTCAGCCGCACCGGGATGCCGATCAGGTCGGCGTCCTTGAACTTCACGCCCGGCCGCTCGTCCCGGTCGTCGACCAGCACATCGGCGCCGGCGCCCACCAGCTTGCACGCGAGCATCCCCGCCGCCTCGCGCTGCCGCGGGTCGTCGGGCTTCATCAGCACGATCAGCACGTGGTACGGGGCGATCGCCGCGGGCCACAGGATCCCGTTCTCGTCGTGGGCCATCTCCGCGCACGCGGCCATCGTCCGCGAGACCCCGATGCCGTAGCACCCCATGATGACGCCCCGGCGCTGGTTGTCCTTGGGGTCCAGGATCGCAAAGCCCATCGCGTCGGAGTACTTGGTGCCCAGCTTGAAGATGTGCCCCACCTCGATGCCCCGCGCGGCGACCAGCCTGACACCGGGGGCCCGCGGCGACGGATCGCCCTCGACCGCGTTGCGGATGTCCCCCACCTTGACCCTGGAGGCATCGTCCAGCGCCGCGCCGACCTCGCGCCGCCAGTTGAAGTGCTTGACGTGGTAGTCGGGCTTGTCCGCCCCGCTGGCCCAGAAGCCCCCCAGCGAAGCGTCCGCGTCGATCAGCAGCATCACGCCCGGGATGCTGCCCACGCTCCGGGGCGAGACGTAGCCGATCGCGAACCCCGCGGCGCGGGCGGCCTTCTCGTCGGCCATGGCCAGCGTCAGGCCCGACATCGCCTTGACCTTGCCCTCGTTGACCTCGTGGCTGCCCTTGACGACCGCGAGCACCCACTTGACGCCCGGCTGCAGGGCGCTCTTGTGGTCGGGCTTGACCTCGAAGACCAGGGTCTTGAGCATCCGGTCGGGCTTGACGCCCATGGCCTTGCCGACCTCCTCGATGCCCGGGAGGTTGGGCGTGTGGACCTCGGTCAGGGCCCCGGTCGCCGGCTCGGCGAAGGTGCCGCGCGGCCGCTCCCCGATCTCGCACTTCTCGACGTTGGCGGCGTATCCGGAGGCCGGGCACTTGAGGATCGTGTCCTCGCCGCTCCTGCAGTTGACCATGAACTCGTGGCTGGCGCTGCCGCCGATGGGCCCGCTCTCGGCCTCCACCACCGAGAAGTCCAGCCCGCAACGGGTGAAGATCCTCGAGTACGCGCCGTACATGGCGTCGTAGCCCTCGTTGAGCCCGCCGGGCCCCTCCACGTGCGTGTGGAACGAGTAGGCGTCCTTCATCATGAACTCGCGGCAGCGCAGCAGGCCGGCGCGGGGGCGGGCCTCGTCCCGGAACTTGGTCTGGATCTGGTAGAGGGTCAGGGGCAGGGCCTTGTAGCTGCTGACCGCGCCGAGCATGAGCTGGGTGATGACCTCCTCGTGCGTGGGCGCCAGGGCGTTCATGCGGCCCTTGCGGTCCTTGAGCCGGAAGAGGTTGTCCCCGTAGTCCTGGTCGCGCCTGGTCCCCTCGAACAGCTCGAAGGGCTCGAGCGCCGGCATCAGCATCTCGCTGGCGCCCGCGGCGTCCATCTCCTGGCGCACGATCTCGGAGATCTTCCGCAGCGTCCGCCACGCCAGGGGCAGGTAGTCGTAGATCCCCGCGCCGACCTGCCGGATGAAGCCCGCGCGGTGCAGCAGGATGTGGCTGGGCGTCTCGGCGTCGTTGGGCGCCTCGCGGGTCGTCGGGATGAGCGTGCGCGACCAGAACTGGGTCGCGCCGCAGCGCGTGCTCGAGACGACCGGCGGTGCGCTGGGTGGTTCCGTTGCCATAGGGGGCAAGGATAGGTCCCCGGGGTCATCCGCACCGGCCCCGCGCGCGAGCGGCGGGCGGCCGGGCCCGCGCCTACTGCAGGTCGATCTCGGCGACCCGCCGCCAGCGCCGCCGCGCCTCGCCGTGCTTGCGGACCGCCTCGCGCAGGCCCGTCGGGTCCGGCACGGCCCGCAGCGTCACCTCGGGGTTGCGCTGGTCCGTGGTCTCGAGCCACACGGTCCCCACGCCCAGCAGCCGCTCGATGAAGCTCTGCTGCACCGCCGAGTCGTGCACCCGGTACAGCTCCACTTCCTCGATCTTGCGGGCGACGATGCCGGTCTCCAGCCGCAGGCGCTGCGTGGTCAGCGCGTACTTGGTGTTCGCGGTCGCGAGGTAGTGGTAGATCGCGAACGGGATCGGGACCACGAGCAGGCAGCCGGCGAACCACCAGAAGTTGGTCCACTGGCTGGGGGTCCCCTCCCACACGGGCTCCTCGGGCGCATCGGGCCCGACCGCGGCCGCCCCGGCGCGGGCGGCGACCGGCGCCGGCGGGGCGTCCTCGAGCTCCGAGCCCAGCACATGGACGCCGATGCGCTCGGCGATCTGCTCGGCCTCCTTGGCGCTGGAGGCCTCGATGATCTTGCGGACGGACTGTCCGGACGTTGCATCCTTGCCGTGAACGATGTAGCGGTTGACCATCGTGGGGTTCCTCGGACGCGGATGGTACCGATTTCGCCAACGCCCGCCCGGCGGCGCTCTTCCGGAACGGATCGCCCACGGTCGTGGTAAGCAACGGGCGGTGCCGCCCCGCCACGCCCGGCCCGAGGTGGCCGACGGTATGGACCAGGTCCGGTACGTAGAGCGCCGGCCCGGTGCGCTGGGCCCGGCATGGCTCGCCGGGGCGGGGGCTGGGCCGCGGATGGGTTGATGTCTAACCGAGTGGCCGGGCCGCGCGCCGCAAGTGCGAGTTCGGCAAGTTAGATCGACGTTCGGGTGCCCGATCGTGATCGGACTCTGGGCCCGGTCAAACCGCGGTTCCGGGCCCGGCGGGCCGCATTCGCGTTGAGGCGGCGGCAGGGGGCGGGGGTGCGGGCGGCGCGGCCTGGAGGGGCTGCGCGAGATGTAACAGCGGGTATCGGCACGACTTTTCGTCGAATTTGCGTTCTCCACCGCAACCGAAGGGATCGTGGCGCCTAATGGACATGAGACACCGTGCTCTGTTCCCGGTGGCGTGAAAGAAGCAATCCGCGAAGTTCCGGATTTGCAGATGTTTGAAGTCCTGCGAGTAAGGGCCGGAGATCCCCTGCGCGCTCGGAATACATGGAGAGACTAGAGATGATCGCCCGCACCAATCGTATCGTGTCCCTCGTCACGGCAGCGTTCGCGCTGGCCGCAACGGCCGGGCTGGCTTCGGCCGGCGTCTCGTCATCGATCGTGCACATCGAGGCGACCAGCGCCTTGGGCACGGGCTCGATCGACATCATCAACAACAGCGATTTCAGCGACGGGGTGCTCCTGTCGGGTCTCACCGATTCGGTGGACATCACCAACGACAACGGTGACGTGATCGCGACCCTCACGAACCTGAACGTCCTGCTGATCGCCGACCCGGTGGTCAACATGAACTTCGCGGTGTTCGCGGGCGCGGCCGACACGCACTTCACGCTGACCTCGACGCTGCTGAGCTTCCCGACGATGTCGAACCCGACCGGCCGGGCCTCGGGCGGCGTGACGGTCACCGACTCGAACGGCAACGGCGCCACGGCCACCGGCGGGTACGACAAGGCCAAGATGTTCCGGGCCTTCTACAACGGCGCGATCGCCGGGACCGGCACGATCTTCTCCAGCCTGATCGACTCCCCCGTCGCGGTCGCCGATCCCTTCGGCTCGAACAAGGCCAGCGAGGCCAGCGGCCCCGGCTTCGACCTGATCCCGGGCGACGTGTTCAACATGAGCACCGAGTTCGACTTCACGGTCACGGCGTTCGACCAGGTTTCGGGCACGAGCACCTTCGTGATCATCCCGTCGCCCGCGTCGATGGCTCTGGCGAGCATCGGCGGCCTGGCGATGCTGCGTCGCCGCCGCTGATAGAGCGGACCACTCTGCCGATTTGCAAGACACCACCCGGCTCTGCCGGGTGGTGTCGCTTTTGGGACACCGCCCGCCGCCCGTACTCCGCCGCTCCCCCACCACCGGGGGCCTTGATGAGGGGCTGGGTCAGGGGCTGGGCAGCAGGATGGTCTGGCCGGACTCGGCGTCCCGGTCCCCGCGGATGCAGGCGAGCACGACCTGGGCGACCTGCTCGGGGGACAGTGTCCGCGAGGTGGGCAGCATCTCGCGCGGCACGAGGGCCCGGAGCATCTGCGTCTCGACGGCCCCGGGGGCGACGGCGAAGGCCCGGATGCCCAGGGTCCGGCCCTCGTTGTGGCAGGCCTTGGCGAGCAGGTTCAGCGACGCCTTGGCGGCGCCGTAGACGCCCAGGCCGGGGAACGGGTCGATGGTCGCGTACGACGACATGTTGACGATGCAGCCGCCGCCCTGGCGGGCCATGACCGGCCAGGCGCGGGCGATGATCGCCGCGGGGCCCATGGCGTTGACGCGGAAGACCCGTTCGATCTGCTCGGGGGTGACGCGATCCAGGGGCATCGACGGGGCGTAGCCGGCGTTGTTGATGACGATATCGAGCCGGCCGAAGCGTCCGATCGCCACATCGACCGCCCGCGCCGCGGCGTCGAGATCCGCCACGTCCGCGGGGTGCGTGACGCATTGGGTCTGCGCTGCCAGTTCGCTCGCCGCCGCCTCGAGGGGCGCGGCCCGCCGACCGACCAGCACCATGTGCACGCCGGAGGCGGCGAGCATGCGGGCGCAGGCCAGCCCGATCCCCGTGCCCGCACCCGTCACCAAGGCGACCCACCCGGATTCGATCATGGGGGATCTTAACTCGCCGGCGCCGCGGGGCCGGGCCCCCGTGTTTTCTCCTGCGCGGCGTCGGCGCGGGCAGGGGTCTAAACTCGGCGATGCGATCCAGGGTGGCCACGGCGGCGATCTTCGCGATGCTCTTGCTCATCATCGGGGTGCCGTTCCTGGTGCGCCCGCCGGCCTCGGAGCGGGCGGCGGTGCCGGCGGACCGGACGCTGATCATCGTGACGCCGCACGTGCAGCAGATCGCCCGTGAGTTCGGCGCGGCGTTCGAGGCGTGGCATCAGCGCACGTACGGGCAGGAGGTGCGGGTGGACTGGCGCGGCCCGATCGGCACGACGGAGCTGCTCAAGCTGCTGCAGACGCAGTACACGGCGGCGATCCGGCGAGGGGACATCAAGCCCGACGGCACGTGCGAGCCGGGCGTGGTGACGTACGACCTGCTGTTCGGGGGCGGGTCGTTCGATCACGGGCGGGTCAAGAGCGGCGTGACGGTCGAGGTGGGAATCGGCGCGGACGGCAAGCCGACGACGGTGACGGTCCCGATGTCGGCGCCGGCGGGATTCGAGCAGTCGCGGCTGGATGCGTGGTTCGGCGTCAACCGCGTGGGCAACCAGCCGCTCTACGACCCCAAGCAGTACTGGATCGGGACGGCGCTCTCGGCGTTCGGGATTGTCTACAACCGCGGGATCTATGCCAAGCTCGGGCTCCCCGAGCCGTCGGAGTTTGCCGACCTGTGCCGGCCGGAGCTGGCGGGGTGGGTGGCGCTGGCCGACCCCCGGCAGTCGGGGTCGATCTCGACGACCTTCGATGCGATCCTCAACAACGAGCTGTGGGCGATCGCGCGCTCCGAGGGCTGGAGCGGGGCGCTTGACACCGCCCTGGCGGACGAGGCGCGCGACAAGTCCAGGCCGTGGGTAAGGGCGCTGTGGCCCGAGCACGGCCCGAGCATCACCGCGGCCTGGGACCGCGGCTGGAGGATGCTGCGGGAGATGTGCGCCAACACGCGGTACTTCACCAACTCCTCCACCAAGCCGCCGATCGATGTCAGCCAGGGCGAGGCCGCGGTGGGGCTGGCGATCGACTTCTACGGGCGCGGGCAGGCGCAGTCGGTGTCGCTCCCCGGGGACGATCCGCGCAACAGCCGGGTCGGGTATGTCGATCCCCGGGGGGCGACGTACATCGACGCGGACCCCGCCTCCGTGTTGCGGGGCGGTCCCAACCCCCTGCTCGCCCGGCGGTTCATCGAGTTCTGTCTCTCCGACGAGGGCCAGGCGCTGTGGGAATTCCCGGCGACCGGCAGCCCGGAGGGCGCTTCCAACCCGCGGACGGCCGACGGCGTGCTCATCGGGCCCTCGCAGTACATGCTGCGGCGGATGCCGGTGCGGCGGGCGATGTACGAGAAGTACCGGGACCGGTTCGTCGACAAGGAGCTGGATCCGTTCCAGAGCGCCAGCGACACCAAGCCGGCGGGGTGGCGCAGCGCGATCGGCGTCATGATGGGGGCGTTCGCGATCGACGTGGGGGACTCCCAGCGCCGCGCGTGGTCGGCGCTCAACCGGGCCCGGGCCGCGGCGGGGCGGTCGGAGTTCCCGGCCCCCGACCTGGCCGAGATGGAGCGGCTCTTCTACGCATGGCCGCCGCACAAGCTCCCGGAGGACGCGGGAGCCACGCTGGCGTTCTCTCCCGAGAACTACCCGCGGATCGCCGCCTCGTGGCGCGACGCGGCGTTCATGACGCGCTGCCGGATCGCGTACACGGAGTACTTCAGCGGCTGCTACCGCGAAGTGCTGGAGATCGCCGCGCGCCACGGGCTGTAGATTCCCTGGCTTGCCCCCTCGGCAACCGCAGCGCAGACGTCACAACCGTTGCACACGCACCGGACCGCCCCGCGGGGCGGGGACTGTGCCCCACTGCTGCGTTGGTTGACGGGAGTCGGGCGTGAGCCGCTCCGATGCTTCCCCCGGGCGCGTTTCCAGCGCCACTGGGAGCGGCACATGCGCAGATACCGTTGGTCCGGGAATCCCTTCGCCCACCGCTGGCTCCTGGCAGCGCTGTTGGCGCTGGCGGCAGCGCCGGCGATCGGCCAGCAGCAGGCCGAGGCCGCGGAAGAGTCGACCATCTCCGAGCTCAACAGCGGCCAGCCGCAGGATCTCCCGGGCCACGAGAAGGGGCCGCGGACCGCCGGGCAGGCGGAGCCCGAACCGCCGGCCGCGCCCGAGACCCCGGGGCCGCGCGACTGGTTCGGCGGCAAGCCCTGGTGGGAATGGTCGACCGTGACCGGGGACTGGGGCGGGGCGCGGACGTCGCTGGAGGAGCGCGGGATCACGTTCGCCGGCTCGTACCTGCTGGACTGGTCGAGCGTCTGGTCCGGCGGCCTGAGGAACGTGGCGTCCACGCGGTCGCTGGTGGATCTCAACGCGACGGTTGACCTTGACAGGCTCGCGGGCTGGCACGGCGCGGCGGTGTTCTTCGATTTCCAATCCACGGACATGCGGGGCGGCTCGGCGGACGTGGGCGACTTCCAGGGCATCGACAACGTCGAGAGCGGCCGCAACATGGACCAGATCTCCGAGCTGTGGTTCGAGCAGAAGCTCTTCGACGGGCGGGTGCGGTTCAAGCTTGGGAAGATCGACGCCAACGCGGAGTTCGCGTTCCTTGATGCGGCCGCGGGCGTGGTCAGCAGCACGGGCTCGATCAGCGCCACCATGCTGGGAAACCCCACGTACCCGGACCCGGCGACGGGCATCGTCGCGTTCGCGTACCCGACCGACTGGTTCTACGCGGGCGGCGGGTTCTTCGACGGCGCGACCATGGACGGCTACCCCACGGGCCCGCGGGGGCCGGCCACGTTCTTCTCCGATGACAAGTCCTCCTCGTGGTACTGGATCGGGGAGCTGGGCTTGACGTGGAAGCAGCTGGCGGGCGTGGGCAAGGGGAGGCTCGCCGGCGGCATCTGGCACCACACCGCGGAGTTCTCCCGCTTCGACGGGGGGGTTGATGACGGGGCCACGGGGTTCTACCTCGTCGGCGAGCAGCAGGTCGTCGCCCGCGGCGAGTCCGAGGAGCTGGCCGGGAAGGGCCTGTTCGTGTTCGCGCGGTACGGGTGGGCGGACGAGGAGGTCTCGGACGCGGGCAACCACCTGGGCGTGGGAGTGTCCGTGTTCGGCACGTTCGGTGGCCGTGACGATGACGAGGCCGGGCTGTACTACTCGTACGTCGACCTCAGCGACGATCGGGACGCCGGGTACGCCGAGGATGAGCACCTGATCGAGCTGTACTACATGGTGCAGGTGACGCCGTGGCTGACGGTGCGACCCGATGTGCAGTTTGTTCTCAACCCGGGCGGGGACTCGACCATCGACGATGCGGTGGTGGGAATGCTGCGGTTCGAGGTGACGTTCTGATCGCCGATCGTGGTCCGCACGGTCCGGCGGGTCAGGGCGCGTTGGGCGGCTGGGGCTGGTCATCGGTCTGCGACCCGGGCTGGGGGGCCGGGGGCTGGGACTGGGACTCGGACTCGGACTGGGGCTGGGCGGGGATCATGGACTCCCACCCGCCGCCGAGGGCCTTGTAGAGGGCGATCAGGTTGACCGTGACCTCCTGCTCGCTCTCGGCCAGCTGGTCCTTGGTGACGTAGAGCAGGCGCTGGGAGTCGAGCACGTTGAGGAAGTCGACGACGCCGCTCTGGTAGCGTTCGCGGGCGAGCTCGACGGCGCGGGTGCTGGACTCGACCGCGGAGGTGAGCGAGGCGCGGCGGTCCTGCTCCTGGATGAACGAGACCATCGCGTTCTCGACTTCCTCGTAGGCGTTGAGCACGGTGCGTTCGTAGGTGAAGACGTTCTCTTCGAGCTGGGCGTCGCGGACCTTGATGGTCGAGCGCACGCGGCCGGCATCGAACAGGGGCCATGTGAAGGCGGGCCCGATCGACCAGGCGCGGCTGTTGGCGTCGAGCAGGTCCCCGATCTGGCTGCTCTGGAAGCCGAAGTCCCCCAGGAGGGTGAAGCGCGGGTAGAGGTCGGCGGTGGCGACGCCGACGCGGGCGGTGGCGGCGGCGATCTGCCGCTCGGCGCGGCGGATGTCGGGCCGGCGGCGGATGAGGTCGGCGGGCATGCCGGTGGCGACCTGGGGGGGCACGGAGGGGATGGGCCTGGTCTGGGCGAGCTCCTCGAGCAGCGCGCCGGGTTCCTGGCCGGTGAGGACGCCCAGGCGGTGGGCGACGCGTTTGAGGCCCACGCGCAGGGGCGGGCGCTGCGATTCGCGGGAGGCCAGCTGGGCGCGGGCCTGGGCGACGTCGAGCTCGGTGGCAAGGCCGGCCTTGAGCCTGGCCTCGACCAGGCCGGCGGTGTCGCGCTCGGTCTGGATGGCGAACTCGATGACGTCGAGGCGTTTCTGGAAGCCGCGCAGCTCGACGTAGTTGCGGCCGATCTCGGCGGCGATCGAGAGCAGGGTGTCGTTGCGTGCCTCCAGCGCGACGCCGATGTCGGCGTCGGCGGCCTCGACCGAGCGGCGCACGCGGCCGAAGAAGTCCAGCTCCCAGGAGGCGTCGAAGCCGATGCGGTAGAGGTCGGTTCCCTCGGAGGGCTCGAACTGCGAGGCGTTCTGGCGGGTGTTCTCGCTGCTGCGGCCGCGGGTGTACGCGCCGCCGGCGTTGAGGGTGGGCAGCTCGTCGGCGGCGACGACGCCGCGCTGGGCGCGGACCTCGCGCAGGCGGGCCAGCGCGATCTTGAGGTCGAGGTTGGCGTCGATGCCGCGCTGGAGGAGCGACTCGAGCTGGGGGTCGGCGAGGGTCTCCCACCAGCGGGCCAGGTCGGCCGGCCTGCTGGTGAGCTTGGAGGGGCCGGGCTGGGGTTCCTGGGAGGCGTGGAAGGCGTCGTGCGCCGCGGTCTGCGGGGCGTGGTAATCGGGCCCGACGGCGCAGCCGGCGAGCAGCAGGAGCGGGGTGAGGGCGAGGGCGGATCGTGTCGGTGTGTGTGTGTGCATGGCGGGTAACGCGTGGGAATGGGCTGGTTGGAACCGCGCCGGCTCAGCGGGCCGGGGCGGGCGGGTTCTTGGCGGCGGCCCTGGAGGGCTGGCCGTCGAGGATGGAGTTGAGGGACTCGGCCTCGATGTACACGTCCATCTGCTGGCCGACGAACACGGGCATCTGCCCGCGATCAAAGCTGTAGAGCACCTGGAGGACGCGGGTATCGACCCGCTCGGTGCTCTCGCCGGTGAGGGAGCGCTTGGGGACGACGTAGGGCTCGAAGCGGACGAACTTGAGCTGGGCCTTGAGGGCCTTGTTCCCGCGGGCGAAGGCGGTGGCGGCCGATCCGGCCCGGACGCGCCAGGCGTCGTGCTCATCGACATCGACGCGCACGTGCAGGGGCGTCACGCTGCCCATCATCATCAGCGGCGTGACGAGCGGGCCGGCCTGCGCGAACTCCCCCAGGCGGATGTTCACCTGCAGGACGCGGCCCGAGACGGGCGCCTTGACGACCCGGCGGTCCAGCTCGGTCTTGACCGACTCGACGGAGGCCTCGGCCGAGGCGACCTGGGCCTGGGCGACGTCGATGTCGGGCTGCCAGGAGCCGGCGCGGAGCAGCGCCAGGGTCGCCTGGGCCTCCTTGACGTGCGCTTCGGCGGTCAGCACGGCGTAGCGGCGCTTGGCGAGCTCTTCCTCGCTGACCGCCCTGGGGTCGTGGATCTTCTGCCAGCGGTCGAGCTGGTCCTGGGCATCCTCGCGCAGCGACTGGGCCTCGAGCAGCCGCGCCTCGGCGGGCGGGATCTCCTCGGGCCGGGTGCCGGCCTTGAGCTTGGCGAGCTGGCCGCCGGCGACCGCCAGCGCGGCCTGCTTGACCCGCAGGTCGGCCCGCAGGTCGCGGTTGTCGATCTCGAAGAGCACATCCCCGGCTTTGACATCGTCCCCCACCGCGACGGCGATGTTCGAGACGATGCCCGCGACGGGGGTTCCCAGGGCGATGTTCTGGGTGCTGGCCTCGATCATCCCCGAGCCGGCGACGAACGACTGGTAGGGCGCGCGGGGGGGCTCGATGACCGGTGGCGTGGGCGCCGGGGGGCGGCTGGCCTTGACGACGGTCCAGACGCAGAAGATCACTCCGAAGATCGCCAGGAGGGGGATGAGGAAGGTGCGGATCATGTGACCTCCGAATTCGAATCAAACCGGCCGGACCGGCGGGGGTGCCCCGCGCGGCGGGTCGCTAGAGCTCCCTGGGATCTCCGACCACCTTGAGCACCCGCCCGTCGTCCATCTTGGCGATCCGGTCGGCGAACTGGAAGATGCGGCTGTCGTGCGTGACGACCACCAGCGAGCGTCCGTTGCCGACGGCGGTGCCCTTGAGCAGTTCCATGACGCGTTCGCCGGTCTCGTGGTCCAGGGCGCTGGTCGGTTCGTCGCAGACGATCAGCCTGGGGTGGTGGACCAGGGCCCGCGCGATGGCGACCCGCTGCTGCTGGCCGCCCGAGAGCCTGGAGGGGAAATCGCGGTAGCGGTCGCCGATGCCGACCTGGTCGAGGACCCCGCGTGCCTCCTGCACGGCCTTGCGCATCGACCAGCCGTTGATCAGCAGCGGCACGGCGACGTTCTCGGCGATCGTGAGCGTCGGGATCAGGTTGAAGGCCTGGAAGACAAAGCCGATGTTCTTGCCGCGGAACGTGGTGCGCTGCGAGGCCGACATCGCCCCGAAATCCTCGCCGAAGACCGAGCACTGGCCGCCGTCGCGGTCCAGCACGCCGGCGATCACGGAGATGAGCGAGGTCTTGCCGCAGCCCGAGGGCCCGACGAGCATCATCAGCTCGCCGGCCCGGACCTCGAGGTCGACGCCGCGGAGGGCCTTGACCGCGGCCTGCCCGTTCCCGTACGTCTTGGTGACGCCGTGGCAGAAGACCGACAGCCCCTGGCCGCCGCTGCCGGGTGAAGTCGCCTCGGAGATGTCGATCGCGGCCGTCGTCATGTTCGCTCGTCCACCCTCGCGCGCCCGTGCGGGCGGTTCAACCCTTGAAGACCACGGCGGGTTCCAGCACGATCACCCGCCGCATGCTCAGCATCGCCGAGAGCATGCAGATCACCACCACGGCCGCGGCCGCCACCAGCAGCAGCTGCCAGGGCATCATGAACGCCAGCGGTGAGTTGCGCGCCTTCCAGCCGACCAGCGTCGCCAGCCCCACGCCGATGCCAAAGCCGATCATCCCCACCACCATCGCCTGCAGCAGGATCATCCACAGCAGCTTGACATCCCCGGCCCCCATGGCCTTGAGGGTGCCCAGGTACCGCAGGTTGTCAAGGGTGAAGCTGTAGAACATGAAACCGGTGATGACTGTCCCGATCAGGAACCCCAGCCCCACCGCCAGCCCGAAGTTGATCGGGATGCCCGTGTTCTTGAGGTAGTAGGAGATCGTCACCCAGCGGAACTGATCACGCGTGTAGGCCGCCAGACCGGTGCGCGCCGAGATGCGGTCGCACAGCTCGTGCACGTTCTGCCCGGGCTTGGCGCCGACGAGGACGAAACTCAGGCTCTTGCGTTCCTTGGGCGCAAAGGACAGGGCGCGCGAGTAGGTCGTGTAGACGACCGGCTGCGACTGGAACGTCCGCGTGTTCACCGAGATGCCGACGACCACGGCGCGGCGGTCGTTGAGCTCGAGCGAGTCCCCCACCGCCAGCGGCACGGGCGGATCCTCCGGGTTTGCCGCCGGCCGGGCCAGGCGCGACGTCGCACCGATCTGGTCGACGATCACCGCGTCGGCTCGCCGCAGTTCGGCGACCTCCCCTTCCAGCATCACCGGCGGGCCGCCCACGAGCGTGGAGTCCTCGATGCCGATGAGGTTGCAGTTCTGGAACGTGCCGTCCTCCAGCCGCGCGCGGATCATGCCCTTGTAGAGCCGGCCCGCCCAGGCGACACCCTCGACGCCCCGCACCCGGTACAGCTCGGTCTCCTGCAGCGGCTTGATGTCGTCGATGTACTGGACCTTGGGGTCCATCACCCAGATGTCGGGGTAGTTCGTGTCGGTGATCAGCGCGGTCGTGCGGCTCATGATCCCGACGAAGATCGCCCCCTGCTGGGCGATCACAAAGCACGCCAGGGTGACGCCCATGATGATCCCGAAGAAGCGGGCCGAGTCACCGAAGAGCATTTTGAGTGCGATCCTGAACACGTTGTGTCGCCTGGGTGCGGTCGGGGCTTGCGCGCCGCGGTGGGCGTGACTATTCCTTGAGGACGGCCGGCGCCGGGCCGGAACGGGCGTGCCCCGGGGGCGTCGGGATCGTGTCGCCGCCGGCCGGGCAGCGTCGGGTCGCGATCGAGGGCGCGCACCCCGCGGCCAGGTCGGTCCGGATCCCCTCCAGGGCCCGGGTGCTGAACCATGTGACGTGGGAGGCAAGGTCGTCGATGAACGAAGCGCTCTCGAGCCACCCCACGCACAGGCGGCTGGAGACCTCGCGGCAGTGATGGTGGTGCAGGCACTGGCCGATGATGCTCGCCGTGCACAGCTCGACGGAGATGCTCTCTATCGCCAGGCCGGTCATGTCGGCGACGATGCCCCGGAGGATCTCGAACTTGGGCCGGATCGCCCTGTCGACGATCGTGTTCAGCTCCCCCGTGGGCTCGACCATCTCCCGCGCCATGAGCTTGACGTGCCAGTTGGGGCGCCCGCGATCGAACAGCCGCCGGCAGAACTGGCGGATGAAGACCGCCAGCCGCTCCTGCGGCGTGCCCTGGCTCGCGAACGACTCGATGGGGTAGCGCTCGCTTTCGTACATCCGTGCGTGCTCGAACACGGCGGCGTACAGGGAGTCCTTGTCCCGGAAGTGGTAGTTGACCGCGGCCAGGTTGGCCCCGGCCCGGGAGCAGATGTCCCGGACGGTCGCGTCCCGGTACCCCTTCTCGGCGAACACCTCTCCGGCGGCCTCCAGCAGGCGTTCTTTGGTGGTGATCTGGGCGGTTTCCTGGCTCATGGGGGAATCAAACAGATGTTTCATACGCACGTTGGGTGCGTGAGTCAAGCCAGCCGAGGCCCGCGGTTGGTCGAAATATGTGCTGGCGACCGTCTGCTTTCGGCGCTCCAGGGTTGCGTGCTCGGGGCCGCCGGGGCTCGCGATCTGGACCCAAGCAAAGCGGGCCGGTATTCAGGCATCAGCCTGAGCGATCCGGGTCGGCCGCGAGGTACAGTTGACCCCGCCGCATCGGCGTTGTTGCAGAACGAATAGCGATCCTGTCGATTGAAGGGCACCGTGAAGCCAGACCAGAACCAGGGTACGAATCCAGCCCCGATCAGCCGCCGCGACTGGCTGTGCGGCAGCCTGCTCGCCGGCGTCGGGGTGACGCTCTGGGGCTGCCAGGCTCCCGGCGGCTCCACCGGCGGCCGTTTGCCCGGTCCGGTCTGGCCCGACATGGAGCCCAGCGCCGGGGGGCCGATCGCCGCCGCGCCGACGCCGGATGTGCCCCCGACGCAGCCCATGCCCGTCAACCCGGGCGTTCCCGCGGGCATCATCCCACGCGGCACGTGGACCAACGCCTCGCCAATCATCAGCCGGTCCCACCCGATGAACGGGATCTCCCGCATCACGATCCACCACTCGGCGATCCCCAACGACACGCTCAGGTCCCAGGCCGATGTGGTCCGGATGCTGCGCGGGATCCAGCGCGAGCACATGAACCGCGCCGGGGAGCCGTTCGCCGACATCGGCTACCACTACATCATCGATCCCTCGGGCCGGATCTGGGAGGGGCGCACGACCGCGCTCCAGGGCGCGCACGTCGCCAACCAGAACGAGCACAACCTGGGTGTCATGCTCCTGGGCCACTTCGACCGCCAGCAGCCGACGCAGGCCTCGGTGGCGACCCTTGATTCGTTCGTTACCGCCCAGATGCACCGGTACAACGTCCCGGTGGGCCGCGTGTATACGCATCAGGAAATCGGGCGATCGGCCTGCCCGGGCCGCAACCTCCAGCGGTACATGGACCAGACGCGGTCGCGCGGCACGCTCGCCAGGGCCTGAGCCGAGTTTCCCGCCATCACGGTGGATTGGCGAGGCGGGCCCGCGCGGGCCGGGGCCCGTATTCCGGCGTGCTCGGCGGGGCGAGGTCCCCTGCCCGATCCCCGGAGTTCTAGAGTTGCCGATGCAACCAGTCCGCATCGTTGCCGTGCGGTATCTCAACACCGTCCCGCTCATCGAGGGCCTCGAGAAGACCCGGGGCATCGAGCTCTCCACCGCCGTTCCCTCCAAGATCGCCGACGCGGTCGTCGGCGGCGAGTTCGACATCGGGCTTGCCTCCACGTTCGATGCCGCCGGCTGTGGCACTCCGATGGTCCTCCTTCCCGCGGGGATGATCGGGTGCCAGGGGCCCACGCTCACGGTGCGGCTGTTCTCCGAGGCCCCGATCGACCGGATCCAGGAAGTTCACATCGATACCGACAGCCACAGCTCGGCGGCCCTGTGCCGGGTGCTGCTCAAGCGGCTGCACGGCATCACGCCGCGGTTTGTGGAGTTCCACGCCCGCGAGCGGGTGGCCAGCGGCGGCGCCGAGGCCCAGTGGCCCGCGGCGATGCTGCTGATCGGCGACAAGGTCGTGACCGACTCTCCGCCGGCGGTGCGTTACCCGCACCAGCTGGACCTGGGCGAGGCGTGGCTCGGCCTGACCGGGCTGCCGTTCGTCTACGCGACGTGGATGTGCCGCGCCGACCGGTGGGATGACCCGGCCCACAGGCCCCGGCTCAGGACCGCCGCCAACCTGCTGGATCGCCAGCTGCGGCACAACCTGTCCCGGCTCGACTGGATCGTCAACACGCGCGCGGCCGATCACCGCTGGCCCACCGACCTGGCCCGCAAGTACCTCGAGCAGTTCCTGCGGTTCCGCGTCGGCGAGCCCGAGAAGCTGGGCGTCGCCCGGTTCCTCGCCGAAGCCTCCGGGCTCAACCTCTGCCCCGGGATCCAGCCGCGGTGGGGAGACCTCGAACTGTCGTAGCCCGCCGCGGCGCTGTTGCAGCGCCCGCTCCCGACGAGCATCCATGCCCAGCCTGCCGAGACTGACCCTTCCCGTGCTCCAGGAACTCGCCGCGCAGCTGCGGTTCGCGCCGCCGGAGGCCGTGCGACGGGCCGTCGAGCGCATCGAAGGGCTCGCCGGCGATCTCGAGCCCGACGGGCGATACCCGGCGGACTGGGTCGTCTACCGCGTGACCCGGTACAGGCCGGAAAAAACCCCCGTCGCCGCGCCGGCCCTCGTTGCGGGCACGGAGCTGCTCGCGGAGCTCTCCGCCTTTGCCGAGCGCCTCTGCGACGCGGCCAGGATCCACCAGTCGGAGCTGCTCCCCGCGGCCCGGCCCGTCCCCGCGTCCGGCGAGCAGTTCGTGACCCCCGATGCGCTGGCCGCCGCGTGGGGCATCAGCCGCAAGACCCTGGATCGCTGCCGCAAGAAGGGACTGATCGCCCGGCGCGTGATCGCCGAGCGTGGGAAGGTCCGCCTGCTCTTCCAGGCCGGGGCCGCCGAGGCGTTCCGGGCCCGGCACGCCGCCGAGCTCGCCAAGGCCGCCGGATTCTCCCGCATCGATCCGGCCCTGGAGCTGCGCATGCTCCGCCGCGCGGAGCGGTACCGCGCCAGGTTCGGCTGCTCACTCAACGAGGCCGCCAAGCGTCTGTCGCTGCGATTTGAGCGCAGCCACGAGGCCGTGAGGCAGCTCCTCAAGCGGCACGCCAGGAACCCCGGCAGCCCGGCCCCCGACAGCGCTCGACTGGACTTTGGCACGCAGCGCCCGCTGCAGCCGCGGGAGAGGGCGATCGCGTACCGGGCCTGGCGGCGGGCGATCGAGCCCGGCACGCTCGCCAAGCGCCTCGGGCACGCAAAGCCGGCGATCTCCAGGGCGATCCTGCTCGAACGGCTCGCCCGGCTGCGGGCCATCACGCCCCAACTGGATCCGCACATCGGACCGAGCTTCGGATCCGCCGGAACACCGCACGCGTCCCTGGAGCCTTCTCCGGTCCGAACGGGGCTGGGGGGGCCCGGGGCCATCGACCTGGCGTCCTTCCTCGCGGCCGGCGCCGTGCGCGTGGTGCCGGTGGGCGCGGAGGAATCCGCGCGGGCGATCGCCCTGCAGTTCCTGATGTGGAGGGCCATGACCACGATCGGGGCGCTCAGCCACCTCCACCCCTCAGCGCTGCGCATCGACCGCGCGGAAACAGATCTCCGCTGGGCCTCGCGCCTGCAGGCCGAGCTGGTCCGGTCCCAGATCCCGCTCGTGCTGCAGACCCTCGAGGGCCGGCTGGGGGTCTCCCTGCGGGCGATGCGGCCGATGGACGCCGCGGAACTGCTGCGATCCTCCGTGCACGCCGTGGCGGATGTGGTGCGCACGTTCGATCCGTTCCGCGCCGCCCACAGCGGCGCCCGCCTGGCCGGCTCGGTGAGCCCCGCCGTCACCCGGATCGCCGCGCAGTGGTCCAAGGACCATCCGCCCGCCGGCGCTGCGCACCGCGCGGCGGCCGTGTACTCCTCCTCACCCGGCCTTGCGGATTGGACGATGACTGTGTCGGCTTGGCAGTCATTCCTGGAACCCGACCCGCGGGTCCGACGAAACTTGATGGGCATCGATGCCGACCGCAGCGCATTCCTGGCGGCGCGGTTCGGGTGGGACGGTGGACCTCCTCACACGCTGATCGAGCTGGCGACCCGGCTGCACATGACTCCCATGCGCGCGGGAACGATTGAGCGACTGGCGATCCGTGCTTCTCTTCAAGCGGCCCGAGCGGGCGGATGAGCGCCGGCTGCACGCGCTGTGGATATCGTCCTTTGCCGTCGGGGCGCGCCGCGGCGGCGGTTGGCGCAAAAGCCTGTCATTTCGCTGGTTACGGACTTATCCACACTGCCGTACGGTCGTTCGCAGGTTCGTGGAATCATGTAACAGATGACGCAATCACGCACATAATATACACGCAATGATCGACAGATCTTGAGCAACAAAATTGCAAGTTTTCGCATCTAGGGTGGAATCCGCAGGCCGATACAGTCGTATGATGTGGGGACGGGCAAGCAACAGCCCGGCCGCGGGCCCGGCGGGACGAGAACCGGGGCGACGCGGGAACCCAGGACCGACCAGCGCCGCCCGCGGCACGAGCCGCGGGGCCCGAGCGCACGAGGGACGGGACTACAACGGGCGATGAGCCCGGACAACCAGACACGGGTCTCGATGCACGAGGCATGTTCCGCGCGCGGGGGTGCGGGCGGGACGCAGCGGCGCGAAGAAGCGCCAAGGAGCACCTGAGATGCGAACGTATTGATCGTCTCCGCCCGGAGAGAGAGAGAGAATCGGACCATTGGCGCTCGTGGGACGTTCGTCGGCGACCACTCGACGGAGGGAAACCGAGAGTTGCGCCGTCCGGACGGGAGTTTGCTCGGCGAAGGCCGGGCTCGAGAGAGAACCTCGCGGGGCCCGTGGGACCCCTCGGGGCTTGGGAAGCGCGGCAGAAGTCCGGGGCGTGCGGGATTCCGTGCGGGGAGCACGGACTTCCCCGCCCGCCCGGCTTGGGCCCGCGTGGGGGCCCGCGTGGGGGTCAGAGTGGGGGTTCGGCGGTGCTCGTGGGATCTCGTGAGGGTCTCGTGGGGCGCGTGGGGGTGTGTCGGGGTACGTGGGGGTTGGCGGGAATCGGGGGACTCGTGCGATCGCGTGCGGGATCGCGGGGGTGAGATCAAGACCGTGGGGGAACCCTGGGCGCGCACGCGTCACGGGGAGGAGAGCCCTTCCGTGAGAACGGGAGGGCCCTGTTGAGACCTCATCACGGGTGCTTCGCGGGCTCCCGCGACCGGGCGGCCGGCGCTCAGGGCGAGCGTCAATTGCCGAACAGGTTGCGGTCCCCGAAGTACCCGTTCTTTTCGAAGTGGCCGAGGGCTTCGTCGACGCTGCCGAAGATCCGCGTCGCCGTCTCGGTAATGAACGGCGAGGGGTGCTTCTTGGGCTTCCACACCACGTACACCTCCTTGGTGTGCTCGAAGGCGTGGTGGAGCTCGCGCTCGACGCCCGACGACAGCCCGGGGATGCCGCCGGGCAGTTCCGGGATGTAGCTGACGATCATGTCCGCCTGGTCGACGAGCTTGAAGTCCCGCATGTAGATCTGGCCGTCGATGTCCCCCGCGATGTCGAGGACCTCGCGCACCTTCACCTTGATGTGCGGCGCCCCGGCGGCCTTGCTCCCCCCGTAGGAGTGCGGGGCGACGTCGAGGATGTCCTTGCCGTCCCGGGCCGCGGCGATCGCCCGCTCCAGCAGCAGTTTCTCGTCGACGTCGCCCGGGTCGAAGGTGATGAAGTGCTTGGCCAGCTCGGCGCGGAAGCGGTCGATCTCCGCGAGCACGTCGGGCAAGTCCACCACGTGGCTCATCGGGAAGCTCGGGTAGACCTTCCGCAGGTCGGGCCTGCAGATGAGCCGGAACAGCGTCCGGGTCGTCAGGTGGTGCCGGCCGCGGGCCATGATGTAGAAGCGCGAGCCGGGGATCGACTTGCTCAGCAGCTCGGTCGCCAGGATCTCCTCCTCGCGCCACACCATGCAGTCCTTGAGCGTCGCGTCGACCTCGTGCTCGCGGTGCAGGCGGTCGTGCACGACCTCGATGTTGTCCACCAGGCACACGAACAGGTTCGGCTCGAGCTTCTGCACCTGGTCGTAGTCGAACGCGCTGAACAGCCCGTGCCGCCAGCGGAACGTCGCGTGCGTGTTCACGATGATGTTCTTCTTCTCGCGGCTCTCGGCGATCACGTCCTTGAACGCCGCGCGCCGCAGCGAGTTGAGCCGCGAGATGGGCAGGTCCAGGATCCGCCCCGGGCGCACGTCCGGCGCCTCGCGGTACATCATGTCCCCGATGTGGTACATGTCGATCGACTCGCCCTGCTGGCCCGCGAACTGGGCGATCGCCTCGAGGTAGGGCTTCTTTTCCATTCCGATCTGGCCGGTGACGATGGCTCGCATGCGCTGGGGTCCTGGTGGGCGTGAGGCGGTCGGAAACCCACATCGTATGGACTCCGGGAGGGAATATCCGCACTCTCCCCGCCGCTGCTCTCTCCCCCGCTCCCGGCCCGGCTCCCCGCGGATTTCTCATCCACGCGAGCCCGGAACGTCGCATGGACTTCCGGCGGGGGTCGCCGTTGCCGCGACACGGCCCCGGAACCTCGCCCGCTTACCCCTCCCAAGGACTTGAACATGCGTCCACGCACCATCGCCGCACTCTCGATCGGCCTGAGCCTCGCCGCGATCGCCGGCTCCCTCACGGCCGGCCCGATCGATCCTCCCGCCGGCCCGATCGCCGCCAGCTACAAGACCCTCTCGGACGTCGAACCCCGCGTCAGGATCTCCGGCCTTCCCTTCACCATCAACCAGCCCGGCTCGTACTACCTCGGCAGCAACCTCACCGGCCCCGCCGGGCTCAACGGGATTACCGTCAACGCGAGCAACGTCACGATCGACCTCAACGGCTGCACGCTCACCGGCGGCTCGGGCGCGGTGCGCGGCATTGCCGTCCCGGCCTTCATCACGGGCCTGGTTGTTCGCAACGGAACTCTGTCCGGCTGGGCCGACGGCGGCGTGAGCGCCAACCTCGCGATGTCCTCGCGCCTGGAGAACGTCACCGCCTCGGGCTGCGGCTCCTACGGGCTGGCCCTGGGCGCGAAGGGAACGATCCGCTCGTGCATCGCCTCGGACTGCACCGGCGTCGGCATCTCCGGGGGGTACTACATCACCATCGCGGACTGCAACGCGACCGACAACGGCACGGCGGGCATCTCCGTCGGCGGCAACGCCGTCATCAGCAACTGCCAGGCCTCGGCGACCGACAACGGCCCCGGGATCATGGGCGGCGGCGCCACGCTCGTGACCGGATGCACGGCGACCAACAACGGCAACGCCGGGATCAAGGTCTCCAGCCGTGCCACGGTGACCAACTGCACCGTCTACGGGAACTCCGGCGGCGGGATCGCCGCGTCAAGTTTCGCGACCATCACGGGCTGCACCGCCGCCGACCAGTTCTCCGGCGCGGGCATCTCGGCCGCCGATGGCTGCACCATCAGCAACTGCACGGCGTCGGGCAACTCCGGCGAGGGCATCACGGCCGGGTCGAACTGCCAGATCGTCAACAACACCTGCACGAACAACCTCTACGGCACCACCGCCGGCATCCACGTCTCGGGCGACGCCAACCGCATCGACTCGAACCTTGTCGCATCGAACGTCTACGGCATCCGCGCCGACATCGCCAACAACCTTGTCGTCCGCAACGCCGCCCGGGACAACTCCTCCGGCAACTACTCCTTCCCCGCCGGCAGCGAGTACGGCCAGATCATCACCAATCCCGGCAACGCCTTTGTCGCGACCAACCCCTGGGGTAACTTCTCGTACTGATCGGACCTACCCCCTCGCCAGCGACGCCCGAGGTTCGCCGGCCGCCCTCCGCTCCCGCGTCGGCGCCGGCGGCGCCCCTCCCCGTCGCCACGCGTTGAGGTCCGCCGCCCGGGCTCCCGCCCCGGCGGAGCGGCCTTGCTCCTGGGCTTGGCCCGCCGCATCCAACGCACCGATCTGAATTCAACAATCGGTCCAGACCGGCTATCCGTCTCCCCGGGCGGCGTCGCTTTGCTCGGGGGAAGCACACTCCCGCCGCAACCCACGCTCGGAGCACTCGTATGACCGTCACCCGCACCTGGGCATTGCTCGCAACCGCCGCCGCACTCGCCGGCCTGGGGCTTGCCGCCCGCACGCTGGTCGCCGGCCCCCTCGACCCGTCCGCCGGACCCATAACCCCCACTTTCAAGACCCTCTCGGAGGTCGAGCCCCGCACCGCGATCAACTCGACCAACACCCCGGGCAGCGGCAACGCCGTCTACAAGATCACCGCCCCCGGCTCGTACTACCTCACCGGCAACATCAACGTCCCCGCGACCATGTACGGCATCTCCGTCGCGGGAGTCGACGTCACCATCGACCTGAACGGCTACACGATCTCGGGCGTCGGGTACGACGGGATCTACGGCTCGGCCGCCGGCGGATCGCTGACGGTCCGCAACGGGACGATCCGCGGCCTGGGCACCGGCATCGAGACCTCCCAGACCGCCATCGTCGAGGATGTCGCCTTCATCGGGTGCTACGACGGAGCGGACCTCTACGGCGGGCACTCGGTGGTCCGCCGCTGCAGCGTCCTGGACTTCGGCTGGATCGGCATCGATGTCAGCGCCGACAACGCCCTGGTCGAGGACTGCCTCATCGACGCCTACGGCAAGTCCGGCAACTTCAACGCCGGGATCTACTCCCAGGTCGGCGGTCTGACCGTCCGGGGATGCACCCTGATCAACGACGCCGCCGGCGGAACCGCGATCAACGGCGGCAGCGCGACCGACATGCGGATCGAGAACTGCGTCGCCACCGGCTGGTACCACGGCCTGCGGCCGGGCGCCCGCGCCGCGGTCCGTGGGTGCAGCATCTCCAGCGCCTCGCAGTACGGGGTCTACCTGGACAACAACGTCGGCGGAACGTTCATCGAATCCAACCGCTTCCAGAACTGCAGCTACGGCGTGTGGGCCAGCAGCAGCGCTGCCGACGGCAAGACCACCATCATCCGCAACATGTTCACGAAGGTCACCACCCCCATCGGCAACGCCGGCACCGCCGATGCGGGGCCCCAGCAGACCGCCGCCGCGAGCACCAGCCCGACCGCCAACATCGTGAACAACTAGACGGCCCCCGCTCGACCGCCAGCCCTTCCCGATCGGCATCCGTCCTGTGCCTCCGTTCCAGCATCGTCTCCAGTCCCAACCCGCCGATCGCCGGCTCGGGCCCGGCCGCTCAACAGCCGGGCGGAGCCCCCGGTATCCTCTGATCGCATGGCCATCCGCACGCTCGTATGCCTTGCCGTCTCCGCTTCGGCGGTCATCGCGGCCCCGCCCCGGGTCATCCGCGCCGTCCCCGACAACGCGGACGAGTTCGTCGCCGCCACGACCACCGAGATGCTCCTGGAATTCGACCAGGACATGAACCCCGCGGGCTGGTCGATCTGCGGCGGAGGCCCGCGGTTCCCCGCGCCCGCCGGTCGGCCATCCTGGAAAACCCCCCGACGGCTCTCGATCCCCGTCACGCTCGAGCCCGGCCACACCTACTCGTTCAGCGCCAACTGCCCCGCCGCGCACAAGTTCAGGTCGGCCGCCGGAGAGCCGGCGATCCCCTACCCGATCCAGTTCTCGACCGCCAAGGCCGGCGAGGATCCCCCGCCGCCGCCGACCCTCGAGCAGAACCGCGCGGCGATCCAGGCCCTGCGCGCGGCGATCAACGACCGCTACTCCCACAAGGACCGGCGCGTGAAGGACTGGGATGCCCTCTTCGAGCCCATCACCGCCCCGCTCGAGGAATCCCGCACCCGTGCCCAGTTCGCCCGCATCGCAGCCGGGGCTCTCGCGCCGGCCGAGGATGTCCACCTCAATTTCCGCGCCGGCCCGTTCACGCTCGGCACCTGCACCACCGCCGCCCAGCCCAACTTCACGCTCGACGCGATCCAGCGGTCCGTCCCCAGCCTGGCATGGAAGAACAGCACGATCGCCGCCGGCCGGTTCGACGACGGCGTCGGCTACATCCTGATCACCGCGTGGCCCTCCGATCCCCAGCTCACCTCCCCCGCGCACGAGGCCCTCACCGAGATGCTCGCCGCGCCCGCGATCATCATCGACGTCCGCCCCAACGGCGGCGGGGATGAACTGGCCGCCCGCCGGTTCGCCTCCCGCTTCGCGCGCTCCCGTGCGGTCTACTCGCGTGATGAGTTCCGAGACCCGGAAGCCCCCTCGGGCTTCGGGCCCATGCTCGACCGCATCATCGAGCCCTCCGATGCGTCCGCCTACCACGGCCGGGTCGCCGTCCTCATCGGGCCCACCGTCGTCAGCAGCTGCGAGTCGTTCGTGCTCATGATGAAGACCAGCCCTAGCGTCACCCTGATCGGCGCCACCACGCGCGGCTCATCGGGCAACCCCCAGCCCATCGACCTGGGCAACGGCGTCACCCTCCTCACGCCCTCGTGGCGCGACTACCAGCCCGACGGCACGCCCCTGGAAGGCCGCGGCATCGATCCCGTGATCGCCGCGCTCCCCGGCGATCCCGCGGCCACCGACGGAGTGATCGCCGCCGCCCGCGCCGCCCTCGGTCCGGCCAGGTAAGCCGTTTTCACGCGTACGGCGGCCTAACGAGCCGCCGCACAACGGCGCCAAGGTCCGGGAACGGCGGTCCCCGCGCCGTGCCGGATGTCTTGATTCTGGTAGGCCAAGGCCTACGATTCGCACCTTCGTTTTTCGGCAGCTCCGGCCCTGTTCCACGCGGTGCTGCACCTGTTGCGATCGCGAACCGCAGCGGCCTGGCGACCCGGACCGGGTCGGATGAAGGCGAAAGTTGATTCGCCCGATACCGGTGTTCTTACAGGAGCCGCGGGGCCCCTGAGGGCCCTTGAAGGATTGGTTCATGGAAGAGGAAGAAGAAATCTCAGATGGATGATCCGGCCTCTCCGGCCGGGCGGCTCCTGCGGGGCCGGCCTGCCGGGGCGGGCGAACTCTTCTTCTCTCCGTGACATCCTCGGGCAACTCCTCCCGGCTCCCCTCCGCGGGCCGGCAGAACCGGCGGACGGTCGAGAAGCACACAGCACACATCGCAGCGGCCGGGGCGAGTTTCCCGGCCGGCTATCCGGCACCCGATCGGAATCGGCGAGCCGGCGGCACGGCAGAACACACGCATCGCTCGACGAGGTTTGAAGACCATGGCCACCGACCTGACCCACATCCGCAACTTCGGCATCTGCGCCCACATCGACGCCGGCAAGACCACCGTCTCCGAGCGCATCCTCTACTACACCGGCAAGAACTACAAGATCGGTGAGGTGCACGAGGGCACCGCCACCATGGACTTCCTCGAGGAAGAGCAGCAGCGCGGCATCACCATCCAGTCCGCCGCCACCACCTGCCCGTGGACCCACAACGGCCGCGAGTACAAGCTCAACCTCATCGACACCCCCGGCCACGTCGACTTCACCATCGAGGTCGAACGCTCCCTCCGCGTCCTCGACGGCGCCTGCGCCGTCTTCGACGGCAAGGAGGGCGTCGAGGCCCAGTCCGAGACCGTCTGGCGCCAGGCCGACCGCTACAAGGTCCCGCGCCTGTGCTTCGTCAACAAGATGGACAAGCTCGGCGCCAGCTTCGACTTCAGCTTCGGCACCATCAAGTCCCGCCTGGGCGCCAACGCGATCGCCATCCAGTACCCCATCGGCACCGGGCCCGAGTTCCAGGGCATCATCGACCTCATCCGCATGAAGGCCTTCTACTTCAAGGGCGAGAAGGGCGAGACCGTCATCGAGAAGGACGTCGGCGAGGACTGGAAAGAGATCGCCGACAAGTGGCGCCACGACATGGTCGAAAAGGTCGCCGAGCTCGACGACGAGCTCATGGACAAGTACCTCCACGGCACCGAGATCTCCGAGGACGAGATCCGCACCGCCCTGCGCAAGGCCGTCGTCCAGCGCAAGGCCTACCCCGTCCTCTGCGGCGCCGCCCTGCGCAACATCGGCGTCCAGATGCTCCTGGACGCCGTCGTCGAGCTGCTCCCCAGCCCCAACGAGAAGCCCGAGGTCGAGGGCTCCGACCCCCGCGACAAGGACACGCGGATGACCCGGCCCCACGACAAGGCCGCCCCCTTCTCCGCCCTGGTCTTCAAGGTCGTCAGCGACCAGCACGGCGACCTCACCTACATCCGCATCTACTCCGGGACCCTCACCAAGGGCACCCGCCTGCTCAACCCCGGCAACGGCAAGAAGGAAAACGCCTCCCGCATCTTCGAGATGCACGCCCAGAACCGCATCCCCCTCGAGGAGACCAGCGCCGGCAACATCGTCGCCGTCGTCGGCATCAAGGACAGCTACACCGGCGACACCCTCTGCGACGCCGACGAGCCCATCCTCCTCGAACGCATGCACTTCCCCGAGCCGGTCATCAGCATGTCCATCGAGCCCAAGAGCGCCGACGACAAGCGCCGCCTCTCCGAGGCCCTCGGCGTCATCCGCCGCGAGGACCCCTCCTTCCGCTCACACTTCGACGAAGAGACCGGCCAGACCATCATCAGCGGCATGGGCGAGCTCCACCTGGAGATCATCTCCAACAAGCTCCGCCGAGACATGAAGGTCGCCGTCGACGTCGGCAAGCCCCGCGTCAGCTACCGCGAAGCCATCACCAAGAAGGTCGAGTGGGTCCGCGGCCTGTTCAAGAAGCAGACCGGCGGCCGCGGCCAGTTCGGCGACTGCCAGATCCACCTCGAGCCCTACACCGCCGAGCAGGCCAAGGAGGACGAGCTCGACTTTACCGAGAACATCGCCTTCGAGAACAAGGTCGTCGGCGGCTCGATCCCCAAGGAATTTATCCCCTCCATCGAGTACGGCGTCCGCCAGACCGCGCTCGCCGGCCCCGTCTACAACCGCGGCTACCCCCTCATCAACGCCAAGATCACCCTCGTCGACGGCTCCTACCACGACGTCGACTCCTCCCAGGTCGCCTTCGAGCAGGCCGGCAGGATCGCCCTCCAGGAAGCCTGCGCCAAGGCCGGCGGCGTCCTGCTCGAGCCCATCATGAAGGTCGTCGTCACCGTCCCCAACGACTACCTCGGCAACATCACCGGCGACATCTCTTCCCGCCGCGGCATGATCATCGACACCGATGATCGCGGCGTCGTCAAGCTCGTCTCGGCCGAGATCCCCCTCTCCGAGCTCTTCGGCTACACCACCGCGATCCGCGGCATGTCACAGGGCCGCGCCAGCGCCACCATGGAGTTCCTCGAGTACCGCCCCATGCCCCGCGGCATGGTCGACACCGTCCTCGAGGAGAAGAACCCCAAGGACAAGAAGTAACCTCCCCCGCGGGAGCCCCTCCAGAGCACGACCACGGCGGCGGCCCACCCGGCCGCCGCCTTTATTGGTGCACGCCCGCGCCCGGATCACTTGGCCAGCAGCCGCGCCGCCCGCGCCGCCTGACGCGGCAGCCACGCCAGCGGCCGCGGGAGCCGCGCGAGCCAGCGGTGCCACGCCCGGTACAGGCGGATCGCCGCGTACGACTCGTAGTGGTCCCGCAGCTGCGCCGCGTCCAGCGCCAGCCGCGCCTGCTCGATCAGTTCCGCCCCCAGCGCATCGTTGCGGGCCCGCTGGTACTCGACCTGCTGCTGCAGCTGCGCCGCCCGCGCCTGCAGCGCCGCCAGGTCCGCGACGGTCGAGCGCAGGTACTGCAGCGGGATCGGCAGCCCCGTCTCGTCGATCCAGTTGCAGTCGAACCGCCGCAGCATGCTGTTGGTCAGCCGCACGATCTCCAGCGCCCTGCGCTCGTACAGCTCCCGGTGCCGCTCGACGAGCCGCGCGAACGTCTCGTCGTGCCGCAGCACCGCCCGCATCACCATCGTGTCCGGGCTGTGCCGGCGCCAGAAGAACAGCGGCTCGGCGACCCGCACACCCCGGTACCCGCGCTGCGCGAACTTCAGCCACAGGTCCCAGTCCTCGTAGTTCCCCCCCAGCGTCGCGTCGAACCCCCCCACCTCCTCGAAGCACCCGCGACGGATCAGCGTCGTGATCGGGTGCAGGTTCGTCACCATCAGCAGCAGCGGGTCCCACTCGGGCACCCTCCACGTCCCGGTCGCCTGCTCGGTCAGCACCTCCTGGCAGTACGCGTGCGAGACCGGCCCGCCCCCGCGAGCCGACTCCTCCGCGATCCGGGCCGCGAGCCTGGAGACAAACCGCGGATCGACCGTGTCGTCCGCGTCCAGGAACACCAGGAACTCGCCGGCCGCCTCTGAGGCGCCGCGGTTGCGCGCTGCGCCCGGCCCCGCGTTGGGCTGGTGGATCACCCGCACCCGGTCCCCCGCGAGCCGGTCGCAGACCTCCGGCGTCGTCCCGTCGTCCGACCCGTCGTCCACCAACACCACCTGCACGTCGCAGTCCATCTGCGCAAGGGCCGACGCGACCGCCTCACCCACGAACCGCCCGTAGTTGAAGCAGGGAATGATGAAGCTGACCGCCGGCGGTGCCATGATCAAGCCACACTGTAAGGCTCCCGCCCCGCCGGGCAATCCATATTTCGGTACCGTCGGCTCCCGATTGTCCCATCTATCCTTTACCCCTCATGAACATCAGCATCGCGTGGATCAACAAGTATCTCTCGCCCGCCAACCTCACCGCCGACGAGGCCGAGCAGGTCCTCATGCACGTGGGCTTCCCCATCGAGTCGCGCCAGAACCTCCCCGGCGGCGATGTCCGCCTCGACGTCGAGATCACCAGCAACCGCGGCGACTGCCTCTGCCACGTCGGGCTCGCCCGTGAAATCTGCGCCAAGACCGGCCGCACGCTCGTCCTCCCCGACGCCACGCTCCCCGCCCCCGCCGCGGGCATCGGCCGCGCTGCCGACCTCCTGACCCTCGAGAACACGCGGCCGGACCTCTGCCCCCTCTTCACCGTCCGCATCATCCGCGGCGTGAAGGTCGGCGGCAGCCCCGCCTGGCTCCGCGAAGCCCTCGAGGCCGTCGGCCAGCGCTCCATCAGCAACGTCGTCGATGCCACCAACTTCGTGAACTTCGAGCTTGGCAACCCCAGCCATGCCTTCGACATGGCCAAGCTGGGGGGGCTCTCCGGCGGCAAGATCGTCATCCGCATCGCCCGCCCGAAGGAAAAACTCACCACCCTCGACGGCAAGCCGCGCACGCTCGAACCGGACGACCTGGTGGTCGCCGACGGCTCGCGCGCCCAGGGGCTCGCCGGCGTCATGGGCGGGCAGGACGCCGAGGTCTCACCCTCCACCACCGACATCGTCCTGGAGGTCGCCACCTGGGCGCCCTCCGCCGTCCGCAAGTCCTCCCGCCGCCACGGCATCCGCACCGACTCGAGCCATCGCTACGAGCGCACCGTCGACGCCCGCTCGCTCGACTTTGCCTCCCGCCGGCTCGCCGCGCTCATCATCCAGCTCGGCGGCGGCCAGCTCTGCGAGGGCGTCATCACCGCGGGCAAGCCCCTTCCCGAGAGCCACCCCATCCGCTTCAGGCCCTCGCGCTCCGACGCCCTGCTGGGCGTCAAGACCCCCACCGACGAGATCGCCCGCATCTTCCGCGGCCTTGCCATCGACGCCCAGCCCATCGGCCGCGCCGGCGAGGAACTCGCCTGCACCGCGCCCTGCTGGCGGCCCGACCTCACCCGCGAGGTCGATCTCATCGAAGAGGTCGCCCGCGTGCGCGGCCTCGATGAACTCCCCATCAGCACCAAGATCCCGATCGCCGTCCGCGCCCCGCAGAACGTCGACCGCGCCCAGCGCGAACTCTCCGCCCTGCTCGCCGGCATGGGTTTCTTCGAGACCGTCACCTTCACCTTCATCCGCCCCGCGCACGCCGAGCCCTTCCTCCTCCCGGGCATGCGGTCGATCGGAGTCGATGATGATCGCCGCGGCGCTGAGCCCACGCTCCGGCCCAGCACGCTCCCCAGCCTGCTCGCCTGCCGCCGCAAAAACCAGGACGGCGCGGTCGACGTCCCCGGCGGCGTCCGCCTCTTCGAGATCGGACCGTGCTTCTCCCAGAGCCAGCCGGCCGGCGGCAGCGCCGACCAGCGCGGGGATGTCTTCCAGCCCCGCCGCGTCGGGCTGCTCATGGATGTCCCCGGCGATGGGATCGCCGGCAAACGCACCTTCGAGGAACTCCAGGCCGCGGTGCGGCTGATGCGCGGCGTCATGGAAGCGGCGATCCACGCCATGGGCGGCGCTGCGGCCCGCGTCGAGGTCACCACCGGCCCCGCGCAGATCGCCGCGATCCGGCCGGACACCTGGGCTGAGCTCGCCGTCAACGGCGCGGCGATCGGCGCGATAGGCGTGCTCTCCGATCAGCTCCAGAAGGAGTACGGGCTGGAAGCCCCCGTCGTGCTCGCCGATCTCAACCTCCAGTACCTCCTGAGCCTCTTCCCCCCCAAGGCCAAGGTCTCCACGCTTCCGGAGTTCCCCGCCGTCGAGCGCGACCTCACGCTCATCGTCCCCGAGTCCCTGCCCTGGAAGGATGTGGAATCCCTGGTCGCCTCGGCGAGCCTCGAGCGCTTCGAGCGGCTCGCCTATATCGGCTCGTACCGCGGCAAGCAGCTGGGCGCGGGCAAGAAATCGCTGACCATGCGCCTGTGGTTCAGGGATCAGGCCCGGACGCTCCGCCGCGAGGAGGTCGACCCGCAGATCGAATCGCTCATCGGCCTGGCCAAGGGCAGGCTGGGCGCCGAAATACGCACGGCCTGATGTGTGATCCATCGTGCCACCGGGATCTGCCTTGAGATCCCGGTGCGGTGGCGCGTGTTTCCCCCATGCAACCACTCCCGCGCGCTCACCCCGCCACGCACGTCTGTGTGATGTTCTGCTCCACCCACGTGTCAGTCGAGGGCGTCCACCAGTAGCGGATGATGTCCCCGTTCCCGGATGTGCCGAGGATGTTCATCGTGTCGTGCACCGGCACGGCCAGGCCCGTCACCGGGCCGGTGGTGAGCGTCGCCCCGGGCATCACGTCCCGGAAATGCGCCACCTGCCACTGCTCGTCGTTGTACCCGGGCACCCACCAGTACACGCTCATCGTCCCATCCGCCTCGCGGCCGGCGATGTTCATCGCCCCCCACCCCGTCGCCCAGCTGGTCATGCTGTCGGCGTCGAGCTTGGGGCCGCCGATCAGATCGGTCAGGTTGCTCGTATTCCACTGGTTGTTGTTGAAGCCCGGCACCCACCACGTCACCGAGAGTTTCCCATCGGTGTCCGTGCCAGCGATGTTGATGGCGCTCCACGTCGTCAGCCAGACCGTCAGCCCGCCGACCAGCGGCGGAGCGCCGCGATCGACGCTGAGATTGTTGGTGGTCCACTTGCCGCCGGTGTCGAGCGACCGGTCCCACCACACCGCCTGGATCTGCCCCGCCGCATCGAGCCCTATCACGTTCAGCGCGTTCCACGGCGTCACGAAGCTCGTGATCCGACCCGTAAACTGCGGCACGACCAGCCCCTGTGCTCGCAGATCATCGCCCAGATTGCTCGCCGCCCACTCGTAGTCCACCTCACCCAGCACATCGGTCTGCTGCCAGCGGATCAGGTCCCCGCTCCCGGCGATCCCCGCGATGTTCACGTGGTGGTCCGTCGAGATGAACACGGTCAGGTTGCCGGTGATCGGGGGGATCCCCGGCACCTCGGTGCTCAGGTTGCGGAAGACCCACCCGAAGGCGGTGGTGTTGTGGAAGAGCACCAGTCCCTCGGCGGTCATCGCGGCGGCGTAGTTGAGATCCTCCCTGGGATCCACCCACGTGATCACCCCGCCGGTGATCGGCGGGCTCCCGGACTTTGCCTGCAGGTCCGAGGCGGTCCAGGCTGTCAGGTCCGGGCCGGCGTACTGCTGAAAGACGATCGGAGCGCCCGCCGGGTTTGTCGTGACGATGTTGACGTTGCCCGTGGAATTGGCCGAAGCGCCCAGGAGCTGACCCGGGGCCGAGGCGAAGTCACCCAACGCCTCGGGACCGCCGGGCGCGCGGCGAACCGTCGTAAGAACTACCGCCCCCCGCGAACCGTCCGCCACGGGCCCGACCACGTCGCCCGCACGGGCCAGGTCCGCGAACAGGAACGTCGCCAGGAGAGTCCGCGGCTCGAGGCGTTCGAACATCTCCATCCACCCCGCCCGTTGATCGTTCATGGTTGGCTCCCTGCAAAGAGCACGCGGCCGCGGCCCGGTGCTTGTCCGCGCCGGGCAAAGCGGCCGCGCCACCGCCACGAGTAGAACGCCGCGAGCGGCCGCTCCCATCCAGGCCGGAGCACGCCGCTCGCCGGTCAGCCCCCACGATGTTCCGAGCCCCCCACAAGCCCCCACGGTCTCTCAAACTCCCCCACCATCACCCCCACGACGCCCCCACGGCGCCCCCACGGCACCCCCACGGCACCCCACGGCACCCCACGGATCCCTCTCCCCAACCCGCCGCGAGATGGCAGAACATTCTGCCCAGGGCCGGCCGACGCCTCCACGCGGAAATTTCCCTGTTCGCCGAGCAAGCCGCCGAGCCGTGCGCCGCGCACTCGCATACGAGCCGCGAACGCGATGGAGCGCCCGGCCCCGTGGCCGGATAACCGACGCGCTGAGCATCCGGGTGTGTAACTACCACACCTGCGCGCACAAAAAGTGCTATGCACCACGATGCCCCAGGATCGATTCCAAGCCCTCGGGTGGGCCGGCGGACCATCCCGATCCGCCGCCCCGCAGAGAGGCGGGAAACCCGGTTTCCGGGCAAATCGCGCTGTGTGCGCACAGATCGCGACATTCTTGGGACGCGTGTGACCGCTTCCGGAAACGAGACGTCCGCGGCGCGATCGGATCGGCCCGCTACAGCCCTTCCTTCAGCGCCTGCTCGATCGCCTTGCTCATGTCCGCCTCGTGCTCCTCGGCCGTTGAACGGTCGAAGCCGACGCTGCCCCAGACGATCTCGCCGATGGGGTTGATGACGTAGAACGTCGGGAAGCCGGGGACCTTGTACTTGTCGGCGACCGTTTCGCCGTGGAGGATCAGGCCGTAGGTGATGGAGTTGTCGGCCATGTACTTCTTGGGATCGGCGGCGGGGTCCTGCTCGAAGTTCATTCCCAGCACCACGACGCCCTTGGACTTGTACTTCTGGTGGATCTTCTCCAGGCTCGGAAGGGCGGCCCGGCACGGAGGGCACCAGGTGCCCCAGAAATCCAGGACCACGACCTTGCCGCGCAGGCTCGCGAGGCTCACGGCCTTGCCGTCGCCGTCCTTGAGGGACCAGTCGGGCGCAGCGCTGCCGGGTGGGAGCAGGCCGGGGGTCTGCGTGGGCTGGCGGGGCTCCTTGGCGGCTTCGGGCTTGCTGGCCGGATCGGCCTTGGGCGCTGCGTCCTTGACCGCGCGGACCATGAACTCGTCGGGCACATCGATGATGAACGACGACTCGGAGATCGGGACGTTGCGCTTCACGTTGGTCAGGACCAGCGTGGTGCTGATGCGATCTTTTGTCTTCTGCGCTGCGAGAGAATCCTGCGCGGCCTCGGCGGGGCGGGCGGCCATGGCGACCGATTCGACGCGGCGCGGGAAGTGGTCGGAGATCGCCAGGAAGTACCGCGTCTGGGTCTCCCCGGCCTTGACCGAGACGACATCGCACCGCTCCCCGCCGGCTTCCTTCACACCCTCCGCGCGGATGTCGGCGGGCTGGGCTCCTTCTCCCAGGGCCGAGCCCGTGAGGAGGTTCCAGAGCAGCGCATCGCGGCCGCCCTGCGTGACCAGGAAGGGCTCGAGGCCCTCGAGGTTCTTGGCGTTCTTCTCGTAGACCGACTTCTCTGATTCCCTCAGCGACCGTGCGGCGAACCCGTCGAAGGCGATGTGCAGCTTGACCGGTTCGCCCTTGGCGCCCATGGTGAGATCGCCGCCGATGTAGAGCTTCCAGCCCACGCCGCCCTCGTCGGCGGCCTTCTTGATCATGACCTCGACGCTCGCCGTGGTCGGTCCGTCGTTGCTCGCGGTCGATTCGCGGACGACCTGGGCGTTGTAGAACAGCGATGTGGTCTGAGAGATCGCCGCGCTGCCGGCCTTGAGCTTGTCGGCCGGGGATGGCTCGAGACCGGCCCACGCCGGGGCCGACCAGACACCCGCGAGCAGCGCGATACCGGCGATGGTCCGACGCATGTGTGAGCCCTCCCGAAGTCCCAAGACCGGTTGTATGTTAGGGGAGGATGGCCTCGGTTCGGGTTACAAACCGGTTGTAATCGTCCTCAAGCACGGTTTCCGGTCCGAGGGCCTCGTGCGCGCACGAGGGAAGGCCAGCCACGGCTACAGGGCGGGTTCCTCAATCCCCCTTTGGTGTTGACCTGTGGCGGCGGGCTCGCCGATGACTACCGGTGTAGCGAACCGTCCAGGCCGGAGGGACCTTGTTGCCTACGCGATGCAATCTTTCATCCTCGCAGATCGGGGAGCTGCGCGAGTACCTCGATCGGCGGATCGGGGCGCTGGGGCTGGAATCGCAGCCCGTGGTGGTGGCGCGGATCCTGGACCTCAACTCGAGCCAGACGGCATCGTTTTCCGACTACGCGAAGGTGATTCGGACGGACCCCGCGCTGAGCGGCCGGCTGCTGAAGATCGCCAACTCGGCGTACTACGCGCAGCGCAAGCCCGTGACGGGGCTGGACCGCGCGTGCGTGCTGATCGGGCTGGAGCGGCTCAAGGCCTTCAGCCTGGGGTTCTACCTCGGGCGGGGGGCGGCCGACCGCGAGTCCGAGTTCTCGCGCTCGGTGTGGGGTCAGTCGGTGTTCCGGGCGTGCCTGGCCGCGGAATTGACGCGCGAGGCCTGGCCGATCCTGGTGGTGGAGGCGTTCGTGATCGGGCTGGTGCTGGACGCGGGGCTGGGGCTGATGCCCAGGCTCATGCACGGGGACTACGCGCCGGTCATCGACGCCAACCTGCCGCCCGACGAGCTGTTCGACCGGGAGTTCAAGCAGCAGGAGTTCACGCACGTCGACGTGGTGAGCGCGCTGCTGCGCAAGTGGCGGCTGCCGGACCTGCTGGCCAGGCCCATCGAGCTGCACCACGCGCCGCCGGCTCGCCGGGCCGAGCTGGACCCGATCGCCAAGCTGCACCGGATCGCCTTTGTCGTCGGCCAGGCCGACTGCCGCCGGACGCTGAGCCCCGAGGAAACTTCGCCGACGCTGCCGGCCAAGACCGAGGAGCTGCTGGGGATCGGGCGGGAGAAGATCGTCGCGGCGATCCAGCGCGCGGTGGTGGAGTACCAGGCGGCGATCGACCTGTTCGCCGAGTTTGCATCCAAGCTGTGCAGCCTCGAGGAGCTGTCGTCGCGGGTGCAGGTGCAGCTGGCCGACACGCTCGACGACATGCTGGAGCTCGGCGGGGGCGCCTGCGCGGAGGTCATCGAGCGGTTCCTCAACGGGGACACGCTGCTGGAGGCCCGGCGGCAGTCGCCGGGCTCGTGGATCGCGTACCTGTGCGACGGCTCGGGGGGCCACCTGGCCCAGGTGACGTTCCAGATCGCGCACGCCGATGTGCGTGCGATCCGGGAGTCGCTGGGGCTGTCGGGCGAGGAGGATACGCTCATCCGGTCGATGGTGGAGATGCTCGCCAAGCGGGCGGCGTGAATCACGCGGGTGCTCGCCCGGCCGCGTGCGCGCGGGCGGTTGCGGCGCGCCGGTGGCGTGGAACTCCCAATCCGTTCGCGGGCTCAGCCCGGCGGGTTTGACGCCGAGACGGTGATCGCCACGGGCCGGCGGCCGCGGATGGCCTCGCTGCCGAGCTGTCCGCAGGCGCCCATCATGCGGCGGCCCTTGGTGCGGCGGCGCTTGGCGTAGACGCCCCGGGCGATCAGCCGGCCGAGGAAGTCATCGACGTGTTCTTCGGTGGGGGCGGGCCACGGGGAGTTGCGCCGTGGGTTGTAGGGGATGAGGTTGAGCATCGCGCGGGGGGTCTTGGCGGTGCGGACGAGCTTGAAGTGCTGGTCGATGGGGCCGACGAAGTCGGCGATCCGCTGGACGTCCTCGGGCGCATCGTTGACGCCGGGGATGAGGACGTACTCGAGGCAGAGCTTGCCGCCGCCGTAGACGGGCCAGTGCGTGAGCGCTTGCTTGAGGTCGGCCAGGGGCATGGCGCGGTTGATGGGCATAATGCTCGAGCGGAGGGCATCGTCTGCGGCGTTGATGGAGACGGCCAGGTTCAGGCGGTGCCAGCCGCGGTCGTGGAGCTTGGCGCTGAGCCTGGCGAGCCCGTCGAGGCGGCCGACGGTCGAGACGGTGATCTTGCTGATGGGCACGGCAGCGCCGTTGTGGTCCTTGAGGACGGCGATCGCCTGGATCACGTTGTCGTAGTTGTCCAGGGGCTCGCCCATGCCCATGAAGACGATGTTCTTGGGGCGGTGGCCGAGGATGTGGGTCGCGGCGAACCACTGCCCGACGATCTCGCCGGGCGTGAGGGAGCGGATGAGCCCCATCTGCGCGGTCTCGCAGAAGGTGCAGCCCATGGCGCAGCCGACCTGGCTGGAGACGCACAGGGTGTGGGCGGTCTGGCCGGTGCGGCCGATCATGGGGATGAGGACCGATTCGGTCTCGAGGTGCTCGAACTTCGAGAGCCGGCTGGCCGAGGAGGCCGGGGTGATGATCTTCCAGCGGTCCGAGTCGGCGGGCAGCGCGGGGACCTGCTGGGTGAACTTGAGGACCTGGCCTTCGGGGGAGTCCTCGCGCAGCTGGCGAACGATTGGGGCCGGGGCGCACCACGCGAGGTCGGCGCAGCGGCCGGTGCGGTACCACTGGCGGTAACGGTCGAGGGATTTCTCGGTTGACCAGCCGCGCGCGGCGCGCATCTCCGAGGCGAATTGGCCCGAATCGAGCGATAGGGCACTTACCCCTTCTTGGGGTGGCATGGGGGGTGCGGGCGTGGCGGGCATGGTCAGGATTCTACGGGATGTAACGCGTCGGGGTGGCGTTGCTTCGGCGAGCGCGCGCGAGGCGGCCGGCGTACTTACTAAACCCGAAATCCTGTTGCGTTTACGGGGCAGGAGTTGCTATTCTAGAGCGTCAGGCCTTTCACGGGCCCGAGTTTTTGCGTAGGACCACCGGGTCCGGTTCTCGGATCCGGCAGCCGGGAGAACTCAAGTGTCATTCGGACAATCCATCGCGGCGTTTCGGCGTAGCGGGCGGAAGTCCCGGGTGCGAGCGGGGAGCGGCTTCACGCTCATAGAAGTGCTCGTCGTGGTGGCGATCATCGCCATTTTGATCACGCTGATGCTGCCGGCGCTCAAACAGGCGCGCCAGGCGAGCCAGGCGACGGTGTGCATGCAGAACAACCGTCAGATGGTGCAGATCGGGCACTTCTACGCGAACGACAACCGTGGCCAGCTGTGGTTTGACTACTACACGGTGACCAAGGGCAATCCGGCGCTGGAGCAGACGTGGTGCCGGGTGAAGAACGGTTCGGACTGGCACGACCCGGGGGTGTTCTACAAGTACATCAACAACGCGGCCAAGTGCACGGAGTGCCCGCTGAACAAGCGTCGGGGCGGGTACGCGGCCGATGCGAACACGGACACCAAGTACAAGCACGACATGTTCGGCGGCGACAAGCGGATGGACTTTGACTACTGCATGGTGTCGGGCACGGGCGGGGCGCCGATCGGCCTGGACATCCAGGTGGCGTACGTTCCCCCGACGGTCGGGGGCGGGACGAATCTCTCGGCGAGCGATGTGACCAAGCTGATCCGGCTCAAGGGTCTTCCGATCTTCGCGGAAGAGAGCAACTACTGGTACCACGACTCGAAGGCGGACAAGTACAACGACGGGCTGTGGGGGAACCTCGACCAGGTGACGCGCCGGCACGACCGGGGCGGGATGCTGGCGATGTGGGACGGCTCGGCGGAGTGGTTCCGTCCGCCGGCGGGGATCGCCGAGGACCTGGAAGAGCCGAATAAGAACTTCTGCGCCAACGACATCTTCGTCAACCGCAGCGGCGCGACCAAGCGGTGGTACAGGCTGTACGTCGGGGGGGCCCGCTACGGCTGGGTGAACTCGCCCAAGCCCTGAGCGGTCCGGAGTCGCGAATTTCTGGCATCCGCAGCTTGCCGGCGTTGTCTCCCCCGCCGGGGGGGATGGAGAATCCCGTGCCCCGAACCGATCCAAGAGTCGCTGGTCAGTCCGTCCGCGCCCGCGTGCGGGGGATGGCCTTGCCGCGCGGGTTCACGCTGATCGAGGTGCTGGTGGTGGTGGCGATCATCGCCATCCTGCTGACGCTGATGCTGCCAGCGCTCAAGCAGGCGCGCCAGGCGAGCCAGGCGACGGTGTGCATGCAGAACATGCGGCAGATGGTGCAGGTGGGTCATTTCTACGCCAACGACAACCGCGGGCAGCTGTGGTTCGATTCGTACAACGCGCCGCAGAACAAGCCGGACCCCCCGACGCAGAGCTGGTGCCGGATCCCGGTGACGGCGAACAACTGGGATGTGTGCACGCCGGGGGTGTTCTACGGGTACATCGGGAACAACGGGCGGATCTCGGAGTGCCCGCTGAACAAGCGGCGCGGGGGCGACGGGGCTTCGGACAACACGAACAAGAACAACGGCTACAAGGACATGTTCGGGGGGGACAAGCGGAACAACTTTGACTTCTGCATCGTGAGCGGGATCGGCGGGGCGCAGCTGGGGCTGGACATCCAGGCGGCGTACGTCCCCCCCACCGTCGCGGGGGGCAACAACCTGTCGGCCTCGGATGTTCCCAAGCTCAAGCGTCTGAACGGGCTGCCGATCTTCGCCGAGGAGAGCAGCTACTGGTACAACGACTCCAAGCCCAACAAGTACAACGACGGGCTGTGGGGGAACCTCGACCAGGTGACGCGGCGGCACGACCGGGGCGGGATGCTGGGGATCTGGGACGGGACGGTGCAGTGGTTCCGGCCGCCGCAGGGGGCCTACGAGGACAGCACGCACGAGGAGCAGGCCAAGAACTTCTGCGCCAACGACATCTTCATCAGCCGCAGCGGCGGGCTGCACGCGTGGTACCGCGTGGGGACGGGGTGGGCGCGGTACGGGTGGGTGAACGCGCCCAAGCCGT
>JBGAOZ010000029.1:0-42526 GCA_044221545.1 Phycisphaerales bacterium | reverse complement strand
CCCACCCCCACCCCCACCGCACGGTCGAACTCCTCAGCCTGCCTGAGGGCGTTCTGGCCGCTGGTCGCATCCAGAACCAGCAGCACCTCGTGCGGGGCTCCAGGGATCTGCTTGGAGACCACGCTCCGGATCTTGCCAAGCTGCCGCATGAGCGGGTCCTGGGTGTGCAGCCGGCCGGCGGTGTCGAGGATCAGGAAGTCCACACCCCGAGACTTGGCCGCGGCACAGGCATCGAACGCGACGGCCGCAGGGTCCCCTCCCTGCTGCCCTTTGACGACCTCGACTCCCAGCCGTTCGGACCAGATTTCCAACTGTCGGACCGCGCCAGCGCGGAAGGTGTCGCAGGCCCCCAGGAGGACGGTCTGACCCTGGTCACGGAGCGTCCGGCAGAGCTTTGCGATGCTGGTGGTCTTGCCGACGCCGTTAACACCGGTGACGAGGATGACGGTGGGCTTCTGCCCGGGGGGCGAGGTGCGCAGGGCCCTGTCGGCCGGCGGCCACATCTTCTTGAGCTCGGCCTTCATGTAGTCGAGGGCCTGGTCCCCGCGATCCATCCTGCCGGCACGGAAGTCGGCACGGATGCCGTCGATCAACCGCGCGGTGGTCTTCACTCCGACATCGGCCTGAAGGAGCCGACGCTCGAGTTCGGCGATCAGGCCCTCGTCCAGCCGTTTGCCCAGGAGGATCGAGCGGATACCGCTGACAACGGCCTCGCGCGTGCGATCCAGGCCGTGCTTGAGCTTGGAGAAAATGGACTTGAAGAATGCCACGCGGGAGCGATCAGGGGTTGGAGAGCGATCAGAAGCTGGAGGTCAGGGGTGCGGGGGTGGCGGGGGTGCGTCGGACTCGGCCTGAGCCTGATCGCCTTCGGGCGGTTGGTCCGAAGCGGGCAGGTCCGCCGGCCGTTGCGCGGACTGAGAGGCAAGCACCTTCTTGAGGATCTTGTCGAGCAGGGCGTTGACGAAGCCCGGTGACTTCTCGGTGCTGTAGCGCTTGGCGAGTTCCACGGCCTCGTTGACGGCGATCTTGGGGCTGGTACGCCCGGAGGTCATTTCGAAATGGGCGAGCCTGAGGATCGCCCGATCGACGGCGGCCTGGCGATACGCCGGCCAGGTAGGCGCGAGTTCGAGCATCGCCGCGTCCGCCGCGGCGCGGGCCACGTACGCGGCCTGGGCGAGCTCGACAGCCTTCTCGATGTCCTTGGGTTGAAATTCCCCCTCCGAGTTGATGCTCGACTTGACGGAATCGAGTTCCGCATCCCCCCGGACATCGAGCTGGAAGAGCGCCTGGAATGCCAGCCGCCGGATATCGCGGGGGAGAGCCATCAGCGTCCTTTTCTCATGGCGTTGCGTGCGCCGGCCGGTCTGGCCTTGTCCGCCTTGGCCCGGGCAGCTTGGCGGCCGTACGCGGGCAGCCCTGCGATGATCCTCATCTGGTCGATGGAGTCGAGGACCGCCGCCATGGCGTCGGCGCCCTTGTTTCCCTTGGAACCGCCGGCGCGGGCGCGGGCTTGGGCGGGGGTGTCGACGGTCAAGACACCGAAAGTAACCGGGATCCCGGTCTGGATGGTGACCTGGACCAGGCCGCGGGAGACCGCCTCGGCGATGTACCGGTCGTGGCTGGTTTCACCCTTGATCAGGCATCCCAGTGCGACCACGCCATCGAACCGGCCGCTCCGGGCCGCGGCAAGCGCGAGGGCGGGGAGTTCGTACGCCCCCGGGGCATCGACGATCTGGACAAACCCCGAGCATCTCCCGGCGTACTCGGCCAGGGCGCCGTCGCGCAGGCGATCGGTGACCGACGCGTTGTAGCGGCTGACCACGATGGCGACGCTGGGTCGCGGAGTCCTTGCGGAAGATGTTCGGCCCCTGGTGCTCGGCATGAGACGGCGATCGTAGAGGCCCGTCCCCCGGAATGCCGCCCGCGATCGGGAGTCTCCGTGACATTCCCTGATCCGTTACTCTGGCGTTCCCCGGCGGCGTGGACCTCCGGGCCTGGAGACTTCCCATGTCCGGCCTGCGCGCGTGGTCGTTGATTGCGATGTCCGCCGTCCTGCCCCTGGCGATCGGGGGCCTCCCGTGGTCCGCGGCTGCGGACCGGCCCGACCGCCGCTCGGCGCCTCCCAGCGAGTCACAGCCGGTGCCCCCCAACTCGGTGCAGCCTTCCAAGGACACGGACCTCAAGAAGGACGAGCCCAGGAAGGAAGAGCCCGCCAAGCCCGAGGAGAAGAAAGACGAGCCCAAGGGCGACGAGGCCAAGAAGCCCGCCGAGCCCGAGTCCAAGCTCAACGCCGGGACGTTCGGGGCGATCTCCGCAAGGTCCATCGGGCCGGCCCTGATGTCCGGCCGGATCGCCGACATCGCGGTCAACCCGCGCAACCCCTCGGAGTTCTACGTCGCCGTAGCCTCGGGCAACGTCTGGAAGACGACCAACCACGGCACCACTTTCTCGCCGATCTTCGACGGGTACGGGTCGTTCTCGATCGGGTGCGTGACGATCGACCCCAGCAACGACAACACCGTCTGGGTCGGCTCGGGCGAGAACAACAGCCAGCGCTCGGTCTCGTTCGGGGACGGCGTCTACGTCTCCCGCGACGGGGGCAAGTCCTTCAAGAACGTCGGCCTGGGCGAGTCCGAGCACATCGGCATGATCAAGGTGGACCCGCGCGACCCGAACACGGTCTACGTCGCGGCGATGGGACCGCTGTGGAAGGACGGAGGGGATCGCGGCCTCTACAAGACCACCGACGGCGGCGTCACCTGGAACAAGATCCTGAACATCAGCGACCAGACCGGGATCAACGAGGTCCACCTCGACCCGCGGAGCCCCGACACGGTCTACGCGAGCGCCTACCAGCGGCGGCGGCACGTCTGGACTCTGATCGACGGCGGCCCGGAGAGCGGGATCCACAAGTCCACCGACGGCGGCAAGACCTGGCGCGCGATCAACTCCGGCCTGCCCGGCGGGGACAAGGGGCGGATCGGCATGGCGCTCTCGCCGGCCGACCCCGACACGCTGTACGCGATCGTCGAGGCCCAGGAAGGCCAGGGCGGCGTCTTCCGCTCGCGCGACCGCGGGGAGACGTGGGAGAAGCGCAGCGGCTACATGACCAGCAGCCCGCAGTACTACAACGAGCTGTTCGCCGACCCCAAGAACCCCGACCGGTTCTACACGATCGACACGGTTCCCCACGTCAGCGACGACGGGGGCGCGTCGCTGCGATCGCTGCCCTTGCCCGACATCCACGTCGACTTCCATGCCTTCTGGATCGACCCCTCCGACACCGACCACATGCTCGCCGGCAACGACGGGGGCCTCTACGAGACCTTCGATCGCCGCACGTGGCGGCACTTTGAGAACCTCCCCGTCGTCCAGTTCTACAGGGTCGCGACCGACAACTCCCTGCCGTTCTACAACGTCTACGGCGGCACGCAGGACAACAGCACCTACGGCGGGCCCAGCCGCACCACCGACCAGGTCGGGATCGCCAACGAACACTGGTTCCAGATCGTCGGCGGCGACGGCTTCGAGCCGGCGGTCGATCCCACCGATCCGAACATCGTCTACGGCGAATCGCAGGACGCGGGCCTGGTCCGTTTCGACCGCGCCAGCGGGGAGCAGGTGGACATCAAGCCGCGCGAGAAGCCCGGGGAAGCGCCGTACGTCTGGGACTGGGACACACCGCTGATCATCAGCCCCCACGATCACAACCGGCTGTACGTCGTCTCCCGCGTGCTGCACCGCTCCGATGATCGCGGCAGCTCCTGGACCGTCCTGAGCCCCGACCTCACCCGCGGCCTGGACCGCAACCAGCTCAAGGTCTTCGGCAAGATCCAGAAGCCCGAGGCGATCGCAAAGCACATGTCCACGTCGATCTACGGCAACGGCGTCTCGCTCACCGAGTCGCCGATGGTCGAGGGCCTGATCTACGTCGGCACCGACGACGGCCTGGTTCAGGTGACCGAGGACGGGGGCAAGGCCTGGAGACGGATCGAGAGCTTCCCGCAGGTCCCCGACATGGCGTACGTCTCGGCGCTCACCACGTCGCGGCACAACGCCGACACGATCTTTGCGTGCTTCGACAACCACAAGAACGGGGACTTCGCGCCGTACGTGCTCCGCTCGGACGACCGGGGCCGCACCTGGACCTCGATCATCGGCGACCTGCCCAAGCGCGACATCTGCTACGCCATCGTCGAGGATCACGTCAACCCCAAGCTGCTGTTCATCGGCACCGAGTTCGGCTGCTACTACACGCTCGACGGGGGCTCCAAGTGGCTCAAGGTCTCCGGCCTGCCCACGATCGCCGTGCGCGACCTGGAGATCCAGCGCCGCGAGAACGACCTGGTGATCGCGACCTTCGGACGCGGGTTCTACGTCCTCGACGACTACACGCCCCTGCGGCTGGCGAGCGAGCAGGTGCTCGCCGAGCCCGCGCATGTCTTCCCGATCAAGCCGGGGATCTCGTACGTGCCGCGTGCCAGGCTGGGGTATTCGCGCGGCTCGTCGGGCGCGACCTACTACAACGCCGCCAACCCGCCGTTCGGCGCGGTCATCACGTACTGGCTCAAGGACAAGGTGACCTCGCTGCGCGAGCAACGCAAGGAGGCCGAGAAGAAGGACGACTGGAAGTACCCGACGATCGACCAGTTCCGCGCCGAGGATCGCCAGGCCGCGCCCGCGGTCATCCTGACGATCCGCGACGCCACCGGTGCGGCGATCCGGCGCATCGGCGTCCCGCGCGATTCGGGGCTTCACCGCGTGACGTGGAACCTCCGCTACGCGGGCACGGGCGCCGCCCGATCCGGCGAGGAGGCGTTCGAGTTCGGCGGCAACGACGCCGACGGCCCGCTCGCCCCCCCCGGCAGGTACACCGCGCAGTTCTCCAAAGTCGTGGAAGGAGTCTCCGAGGATCTCACAGCGCCGGAGCCCTTCGAGGTCATCGACCTGAATTCCTCCCAGCTGGCCGCCCGGGACCAGCAACGCGCCGACAAATTCGCGTTCGAGCGCAAGCTCGGTGAACTCAACCGCGCGCTGCAGGGCGCGGGCCGGTACACCGACGAGGCCCTGGACCGCGTCGGCCAGCTCCGTCGCGCGGCCTCGGAGACCGTGGGCCTGGACACGGCGATCCTCAAGGACCTCGAGTCGTTGCGCGTCCGGTTCTCCGACCTGCAGAGGATGTTGGAGGGAGATCCGACACTGGGCCGGCGGGCGGTGCCCGAGCCGCCGTCGATCGCCGAGCGGGTGAACAGCTCGCTCTACGGCGTGCTCTCCTCGACCGAGCCCCCAACCAAGACTCAGCAGGAGCAGGCGGGCTACGCGGCCCAGGATTTCGAGAAGGCCCTCGCGGACCTCAAGAAACTGGCGGTGGACCTGAGCGATATCGAGCGCCGGATGGAGAACGCCGGCGCTCCGTGGACTTCCGGACGCATTCCGGACTGGAAGAGGTAAGTTGCGGGACCCGTCTGTGGGCAAGCACCTCCCCGTGAGGGCGGCCGCCTTTCCCGGAACGCATTGTGGCGCCGGGAGTCCAATCGACGGGCCCGAACTCTCGTGAGGGCTGACGAACCCCTATTCTTCGGGCGACCGCCCGGGGTGGAATGTCCATGAAACTTGGGAGCCAGACATGATCCGCTCGCGCTCTGCCGTGCTTGTTTCCATAGCCGCTCTCTTGGTGTGCTCGAGCGAGGCGATCGGGCAGGTCAAGGTCCCGCCCAAGGACAAGAAGGACAAGTCGTCCCAGAAGCAGCCGGCGAGCAATCCGAACCAGACCCAGCCCGCGCCGGTCACCAACCGGCCCGATGAACTCGTCGAGCCCGGGCCGTACATCGCGCGAGAGATGCCCAAGGAATGGACGATGCGAGCGCGGGTGCGGCTGACCGCCAAAGCACCCGGGATCGACGCCCAGATTCTTTCGCTGCCCCCCAGCAAGCAGCGCAGCGACAACGCCGTGAACGCGGGCAACGCCAGCGGGTTTGTGTTCCAGGCGCTCACGATGGTCTTCCCCGTGGCGCCCTCCACGGCCGGGGCCGACCCGGTGGACGACGGCATCGAAGGGTGGCTGAAGGTCGATGACCGCAAGGTCGCGACCACCGCCAGGGTCGCCAAGAAGCAGTCCAGCGGCAGCTCCTACCCGGGGGGCACCCGACTGGTCCAGTTCTCGACCCGCACCGGATCGGGGGACGACGAGGTTCCCAACGGGGTCGCCCGCGAGGTTGAGATGGAGATCGAGGTGCCGATGATCTGCTACCGCACCCGGTTCGACGAGGCCTCCGCGCTCAAGGTGCCGTGGCCCAAGAACGACTGGCCGCCGGTGGTCAAGTCCGTCTTCCAGCCCCAGGTCTTTGTGGAGACCTCCTACGACGGCACGCCCTACGACCAGACCAGGCTCAAGGAGCTCGTCAAGGACTGGACCCACGGGGACCCCAAGTCCGTCACGCCGGCGATGCTCGCCAAGGAGATCGCCGCGGCGGTGGTCCAGAACTTCCAGCCCTCCGGGGACGCTCGTTCCGTGCTCCGCACCGGTGAACTCCAGGGCTTCTCGCTCAACGGCCTGGAGCAGACGCTGGCGAACAACCGCTGCACCGAGTTCGACCTCACCTGCCTGCTCACCGCCGCGTACCGCTCGGCGGGCCTGCCCGCCCGGCTCATCATCGGAATCGAGACGGCGAACGTCGACAAGAAGAACTTCCTGGACAACCGCACGAAGCAGGGCCAGTTCCGCTCGTGGGTCGAGTTCGCGCTCTACGACGAGGCGAACAACACGCTCAACTGGGTCCCGGTTGACATCGTCAAGCTCCGCAAGCAGAGCTCCCGCGCCCAGCCCCTGGACCGCACCTGGAAGTACTTCGGCACGCACGATGAGCTCAACCAGATCGCGCCAATCGCGCTGCAGTTCCACCCGCCCACCTCGGTGATCGCGTACACCGTTCCGGGCTTCTGGGGCTGGATGGTGACGCCCAACCCGCCGTCCACCGCGTACCAGGCCCTGCTGTTCGACTCCTTCCGCACCGCCAAGCGGCCGGCCGATCCCAACGACAAGAAGAACACGGGCAACAAGAGCAAGTAACGGCCCGATTCGGGCCTCCGGGCGTGCCGTCGCTCCGCGCGCAAGGGGCCCGGCCGTCAGCGCGCCGGGTGGTCTTTCTTGTAGTGCTGCGCGAGCAGATCGACGCCGAAATCGTGCTCGAGGTCGCGCCACGCCGAGTGCACGTGGTTGGCGTGATCCTGCGTGTTGTCGTACTCGATGATGAACGTCGGACCATGGATGCGGTAGTAGTAGCCCTCCCCGGGCTTCTCTCCACCCGCCCACGCGAACCGGATCTCGTCCGGTCCCCTGGCGCGGATCCGGTCCATCAGCTGCGACGACAGATCGCCCTGATTGTTCTCGGCGTACTCCCGGACCAGCTCCATCAGGGTGTCACGCTGCGCGGCGTCCATCTGCCGGTACGAAAGCCCGGCGGGCTTCCCCAGGTCCAGCGCTCGGCCCGGCGACAGCACGATGTCCTCCGGCTCGCCGCCATCGATGATCGCCTGCGCCCGCTGCTCGGGCGCGAGCAGGCCCATCAGCCTCCGGGCCAGGTCCTCCTCCGCGGCCAGGAGCCGCCAGCCGGCGTGCGGCCCCGTCGGGACGCACGCGGGATTGCTCCCGATAAACGCCGGTGAACTGGCCACCACTTCTCCCGTGGTCGCCGTGAAGTTCAGCGAGAGATGGTGCCCCTCGATCCTCCAGCCCCATGGCGTGCCCGCCGCATCGACCGCGTGCGGACTCCCGAAGATGATCACCGAGTAATTCTCCGGATCCCGGCCGCTGCCATCGTGCCCTGCGGCGATCGTCAAGTCTCGCAGGATCCCCTCGAGCGCGATGACCCCGGTCGCCTTGAGGTACCCGCGAGAACTCAGCGCCGAGCGGAGCAGTTCGTGCACGGCGTGCTTCTGCTGGTCGTTGAGCTGCTTGAGCTTGACCCCCGGACGGGCTCGCGGGATGTAATGCCAGTCCGTACGGACGGGAGAATCGAACGGCAGCGCGGCGGCGGCGCGCAGGTCATCCCCGAGCGTCGCGAGGAACCGATCCGCCGCGGCGGCGATCCGGTCGGCCGGCGCGGAGGCGATCGCCGTTGGCGAGGAAGCAACGGGGGGCGCCCAGCGGCGGGCCATTCCCGAGGCGAACCCCGCGAGCGAGGCCAGCGCCAGCGTACCCCCGCCGAGCCAGTGCCTGGTCATGGTCCCACCCTTCGATCGTCGTTCGGACGCCCGATGGTCCGGGCGTCAGATCGTCGTGATTTCCTTGGACTTCTCTTCGACCATCTTGTCGACGGTCTCCTCGTACTTCTTGAGCAGCCCCTGGATCTCTTCCTTGAGGGTCTCGATCTCGTCCTCGGGGTAGTGCGCCCCGGGCGCCTTGGCGAGCGTCTCGGCGTGCTTGTTGCCGTCGCGGCGGGCGTTGCGCAGCGTGACCCGGGCCTCCTCGGCGAGCTTCTTGCAGTGGTTCACCAGCTGCGCGCGGCGGTCGGCCGAGAGGGGCGGGAGCACCAGGCGGATCTGTTTGCCCTCGCCGATGGGGTTGAGGTTCAGGCCCGAGGCCTCGATCGCGTGCCGGATCGCCGCCATCGCGCCCACGTCGAAGGGCTTGATCAAGAGCTGCGCGGGCTCGGGGATGTTGATCGCCGCGATCGACTTGAGGTCCGTCATCGAGCCGTAGTAATCGACCTTGATGAACTCGACCAGCGCCGTGGACGCCCGGCCGGTCCGCAGACCCCGGAATTCCTTCTTCAGGTAGTCCGTGGCCTTCTCCATGGCCTCTTCGGTTTCTAGAAGAATCGTGTCGGGATCGGTGCTCATCGTCGGAACTCCCAGAATGGCTCGCGGGACCACATGGTACTGCCCCCGCGGCCCCGGCGTGGGCCGCCCTCGGCCCGCCGCGCTACTTCTGCACCAGCGTGCCGATCGTCTCGCCCTGCACGACCCGCCGGATGTTCCCCGACCGCTTGAAGTCGAAGATCAGGATCGGCACGTTCTTCTCCTGGCACATCGCCAGGGCCGTCATGTCCATCACACGCAGGTTCTTGGAGATCGCCTCCGAGAACGTGATCCGGTCGTACCGGGTCGCCGTCGGGTCCTTGCGCGGATCGGCGGTGTACACACCGTCGACCTTGGTCGCCTTCATCAGCACGTCGCACTCCAGCTCGATCGCGCGCAGCGCCGCGCACGTGTCAGTGGTGAAGTACGGGTTGCCCGTGCCCGCGACCATGATCACCGCGCGGCCCTTGTCCAAGTGGCGCAGCGCCCGGCCCCGGATGAACGGCTCGGCCACCGCCCGGATGTCGATCGCCGTCATCACCCGGCAGTCCAGCCCCATCGTGATCAGCTTCTCTTTGAGCGCTAGCCCGTTGATCACCGTCCCCAGCATGCCCATGTAGTCCGCAGTCGCCTGGTGGATGTGCCCGGCCGACGCGAGTTCCGCCCCGCGCACGATGTTCCCACCCCCCACGACAATCGCCAGCTGCGCACCGACCTTTGCCGCATCGCAGACCTCGTTGGCGATCGACTGCAGCTCATCGGGGTCCACCCCGAACCCCCCCGGCTTGCAGAACGACTCCCCGCTGAGCTTCAGGAGGATCCGCTTGAATTTCTGGCGGCCCTGATGGGTGGAAGGAGAATGTCCGGCCGCTTGGGTGGTGGTGGTCATCGGATTTCCTGCAACCTCCCCCCCGAACCGGACATATACCCGACGGATCAGCTCGTCATTGAACTCCACGGGGATCGGACCGTCAAGAAACCGGTGGCATTCCAGGAGAGGAAGTTCCGACCCAACCGTCCGATTCAGGGCGATGCTGACAGGAACCGACCGCCGCTTGGGGCGTACCACAAGCGGGCGGGGTCGGATGTGGGCCGGCGAGGCCCGCGGCTCGGACCGGGCCCCGGGCGAACACACCGCCCAGGAAGCGACCGGCGGCCCCGGTCTGCGGCTGGAGCCGGCCGGGTGTGTGATACACTGGGCGCAGCAACCGCCGGAACCGGCCGATAACACTCGGTCGAAGTACGGACCGCGAACCATGGCGACACCCAGATCCATAGATCCCGCTATGCCCGGCGATCCCGCGCCGGGGGACGGCGACGCGTCCGCGCCGCGCAGATCCAGGTCCAGGATGGGTTTGCTGGCTCGCTGGATGCGGCACGCGTTCATCATCGGGCTGCTGATCTCGGGGGCGATCCACCTCTTCGGGCTGGCGGTGTCGGGCGGGATCGGCATCGGCGGGTTCGGGGGTGGGACCGGGAGCGGCGGGTCGGCCGCGCCCGCGCCGGTGGACTTTGCCGTGGTGCCCGAGGTCGAGTTGACGGCCCTGAACGCCGGATCATCGATCGTCGACACCGTTCCGACGCCCGACATCGGCACACTGGATCAGACCGACAGCGCCCGCATGGACGCGATCCCCAGCCCGGGGATCGGGGATCCCAACGCGGGGATCGGAGAATCGGACAGCGGAGAGCTCTCGATCGGGGGGGGGGCGGCGCTCTCCGACGGCGAAGGGCTGGGCATCGGCAGCGGCGCCGGCTCGGGCGGGGGGGGCGCGAGCTTCTTCGGCGTGGAGGCCACCGGCAGCCGGTTCGCCTTCATCATCGACATGTCGGCGTCCATGAGCTGGGACGGGAAGATCGAGACGCTCCGGGCCGAGCTTGCCAAGTCCATCGAGGGGATGACCGAGCAGAACGAGTTCGTGGTCGTGCTCTTCTCGGACATGGCGACCATCATGGGGGAACGCTCCCAGTGGGTTTCGGCGAGCGACGCGGGAAAGAAGTGGGCGCGGCGGTGCATCGCCGCGCTGCGGCCCGACGGCGGCACGAACCCCGGGCCGGGCTTCATCGCGGCGATGCAGATGAAACCCCGGCCCGACGCGATCTACTTCATGACCGACGGCGAATTTGCCGACCCCGACGGCGTGGTCGCCGAGGTTGGCGCGCTGAACAACCAGCTCAAGATCCCCGTCCACTGCCTGTGCTTCACGACGGCCGCGTCAGAACAGGTGATGCGCAAGATCGCCAACGCCTCCGGAGGCTCGTACACGTTCATCCCCAAGAAATAGGGCTCACCACCAGCCGACGCACGGATCCACCCGCCCGCAGGTCACGCGAATCCCGAATGCCGATGCCGATCTTCCTCATCGCGACGCTCCTGCTTGCCGACGGCAGGGTGCTGCTGCGCGACCGCGTCGCCGAGCCGTTGCCAAACGTGGTCCGGGTGGCGCCCGCGGGCGTCGGCGTGCAGGTCGACGGGGGGGAACGGGTGATCCCGTGGCAGAACGTGCTCAGGGTCGAGGGGCCGATGGCCGACAAGGCCGCGGAGTACATGCCGCAGGCCGACGACCTGTGGAGGGCGCTGCAGCGGCTGGACCGAGGAGATCTGCCGGCGGCCGAAGCGATCCTGGAGCGGCTGAACGGGACGTTCGCCACGACGCCGGGCCCGACGGCGGAGGCGATCTCCTGGGGGCTGATGCGATGCCGCCTGGAACGCGGCGCCCAGGCCGCGGCGGCGGCCGCCTGGCTCGCGTGGATTGGCGTCAAGCCGGCCGCGGCTTCGCCCGACCCGCGGCTCTTCGGCGGGAGTCCCGTGCTCGCGGAACTCACGCCCGATGCGTCGGACCTGGTGCCCGCGATCCCGCCGATCTGGCTGAACATACCTTCGGTCGCGGTCACGGCCTCCGGGGGCACCGAACAGTGGCGGATCGACCCGGCCCAGAACGCCACCAAGGCCGGCAATCTCCGCGCCTGGTATGTTCGTGCGGCGCGCGGGGCCTGCGGGCTACCGCTGGGAGATGTCCCGGCCGAGGGGAGCGAATTCGGCAGCGCGCTGGTCGAGGCGATCGTGGATGCGCAGTACAGCGCCGACGACCGCGGGCGGCTGAAGGCCCGCGAGGTCCTCCGCGCAACCATGGTGCAGCGCAAGGACCCGTGGATCGAGTCCTGGGCGCGGGTGGCGATCGGCCGATCGATGCTGCGCGAGAGCGACCCGGAGATCCGGCGCCTGGGCGTCGTGGAGCTCCTGCAGGTCCCCGCGCGACTGGAGAGCGCTGTGCCGTACCTGACGGGCGTCGCGCTCGCGGAGGCCGCCGCGGCGCTGCGCGGTATGAACGACCTGGAGGGGGCAACTCGCCTCCGTGATGAACTGGTGCACAAGTTCCCCGGCCATCCGGCCCTTGAATGGAGCGCTGTGCGCGACTGGCCCAAAGCCGCGGCGCCGGCCGCGGGCACCGACAACGCCGCCGAAGACACTCCCCCGTGAACGATCCGCAGGAGCACGCCGGAATGATCGAATGCAACACGTGGACCTTGGCACAGATCGTCGCCCCGGCGGGCGGAACCACCGGGGAACTGACGGTGCTGGACTACATCCGCTCCGGCGGCATCATCGGCTACGTGCTGATCGTGCTGTCGTTTGTCGCCCTCGGGCTGATCATCGCCCACGGGATCATGCTGCGGCGATCCCGGCTGATCCCGGAGGACGCCGTGGTCCGCCTAGAGGGCGCCCTCAAGCAGGGGGATATCAACGGGGCGATCGGGGTCTGCCGGGAGCCCCTGCACGAATCGTTCGTGACCAGGCTCGTCGGCTCGGCGCTGCTGCGGTGCATGCGGTCCCCCTTCGGGACGCTGGAACTCCGCTCGGCGGTCGAGGAGTCGGGCCAGCGCGAGGTGGACAGGCTGTACCGCTCCGTGGATTCGATCGGGATCCTGGCGGCGGTCGGGCCGATGCTGGGCCTGCTTGGCACGGTATTCGGGATGATCGGCGCGTTCGCGAGCATCGGCCAGCTCGAGGGCGCGGCGCGATCCCAGCAGTTGGCGACGTACATGTCGATCGCGCTGGTCACGACGGCCGAGGGCCTGTTGGTGGCGATCCCCTGCACGGTGGCGTTCGCGATCTTCCGTCGGCGGATCGACACGCTCGCGGTGGAGACGGCGACGCTGGTGGAGAGCCTGGTGGCGCCGCTGGAGAGTTCCTCGGGCGGGGCCGAGTCCCGTCCGGTGGGCAAGGTGGGCGCGCCGGCGCGTTCCCCGGCGCCGGCACGCGAGGCACGCGTAGGCTGACCAGCGCCGGGGACCGCCGGACCCGCATCCCAGGAGACCGACACGACCGATGAGATTCCGTCGATCGCCAGACCCGCCCGAGGCTTCCTTCGACCTGACGCCGATGATCGATATCGTTCTGCTGCTGATCATCTTCTTCACGATGACAGCGCACTTTGCCCGCACCACGGCGACGCGCGTCGACCTGCCGCGCCAGCCCGGGGAGCAGGCGACGCCGCCGGGCGACCACCAGATCGTGATCGACATCGATTCCGGCGGCGGCTACGTCCTCCTGGGACGCACGATGGCGCTGGCGGACCTTTCCCGCGCCGTCAAGTCGGAGGTCGACCGCGGGGGCGGGGCCCCCGACGTGCTCATCCGCGCCGATCGCGGCGCCCGCTCGTCGCACCTCAACCGACTGGCGGTGGCGCTGGCGTCGGCGGGCGTGCGCCAGTGGAAGCTCGCCACCGCCGGTCCCGAGACGCACGCCGCGAGCGGAGGGCCGCGCTCGTGAGGTTCTCCAGACGCCGCCGGCACACGCTCACGATGATCCGCATCCCCCTGGTGGCGCTCATCGACGTCGTGCTCTTCCTGCTGCTGTATTTCATCATGGCCGGCGAGCTCGCGGCCGCGGGCGAGGGGCAGCTCTCCTCCACGCTCCAGACCGAGAAGAAAGCCGCGGCCAGCAACCTGCAGGCGCAGGTGCTGCGCGTCGAGCCGGCGCCGGGGGGCGTGATGTTCATCATCGGCGACCGCAAGGCCGGGTCCGCCGGGGAGCTTGCCGCGGTCCTCAAGGCGCTCCCCAAGGACGCCGGGGTGCTCGTGCGTGTCTCGGGCGAGGTCCCCGTCGAGCACGCCGCGGCCGCGGTGCAGGCCTGCCGGGACGCGGGGTTCGCGAAAGTGAGCTATGTCCCCAGCACGCGATGATCCGCCCGCCCGCCCACCGTCCACGCCGGTGCGCCCGGCCTGGCTGTGGGCTGCGCTCGTCTGCGCGGCGTCCGGGCGCCTGCTGGCCCAGCCCAGCCCCGACGCCCTCGCGCCGGCCGATGCCGTCGAGGCCTACATGCAGGACCGCGGGCTGACCGGGCCGCTGGCCGCGCTGCTGCGCCAGAGGCTCTCGGAGGCCGACGGTGAGCAGCGCCGGTCGATCGCCAACCGCCTCGGGAAGATCTACGTCGGAATGCTCGACAGCGCGAGGCGCGCCGAGACCCGCCACGAGGTAGAACGGCTCTGCCAGGACCTGCTCGCGGCCGTGCCCGACGCCGACACCTTCGAGCTGCGCGTGAACCTCGCCAGGGCCACGTACCTCAACGCCGCCGAGATCGCCGAGAAAGTCCAGCTTCGCCTGGCGAGCACCGAAGAGCGGCTGGAGGCCGAGCGGATCCTGCGGTCGATCGCCCCGACGCTCCGCGAGGTCGCCGGGGCGCTCAACGCGCGCGTCGATTCGCTGGACCGCAGGGAGAAGACCGACCCCGACGACGAGCGCAACCGCGAGGCGCTCCAGGACGCCCGAAGGGTGCGCTCCCTGGCGCACTACTACGCCGGGTGGTCCGAGTACTACCTGGCCATGCTCACGTCCGACGGCAGCATGGCCACGCGGGCGTCGGAGGATTTCGGCGCGCTGCTGGGCGCGCCGGCCCGGAGGCCTGCGGCGGTCGACAAGGCCCCCAAGTCGCTGTACAAGTACGAGCACGTCGCACGCGCGGCGATCGGCTCGGCGCTGTGCGCCTCGCTGCGCGGCAACGACGTCGAGGCGATGCGCTGGATGGACTCGCTCGACCAGTCGGAGGTCCTGCCCAAGGCCGTCAGCGATCACCTGTTCGCCAGCAAGCTGATCATCCTCTCGACCGCGAAGCGCTGGGCCGATGTCGACCTGCTCGTGCGGCGCCGCAAGATCGACCCCGTCGAGATCGGGGGGGGACCGATCAGCACGCGCGACGCCCGGCTCCTGGCCGTGCTCGCCCTGGACGCGACCAAGGACTCGGGCGTCGACCCCGACAAGCAACCCCGCAACGCCGCGGTGATCCAGGAGCTCGCCAAGCTCGGCGTGTCGGAGCTGGTCGCCGCCGGTGAGCTGGGCCAGGTGGTGGACCTGGTCACGCGCTACGGGTCGGCCCCGATCGGCGGGACGGGCTTTGCCGTGCAGTACGTGCAGGGCGTGCAGGCCTACGACCAGGCGCGGCAGGCCCACCGGGAGGCGGGCGAGAACACGGACCTTCCCTCGGCCCAGCCGGCGGTGTGCAACCGCTACCGAGAGGCCGCCGAGGCGCTCAAGCGAGCATCGGAATCCCCGGACTCGGCCTCGTTCCCCAGGGAACGAGAGCGCGCCGCCCTCAACGGCGGGCTGGCGCTCTACTACGCCGGCGAGCTCGAGGCCGCATCCGATCTCTTCCGCAGGGTCGGCGCGACATCGGCCGACGCGACCCGCAAGCAGGACGCCGCCTGGTACGCCGTCGTCTCCCTGGACAAGGCCATCGAGAAGGGCCGACCGTCGCTGATGCCCGAGCGCGACCGCCTGGCGATGGCCTTCATCCGCGAGTACCCGCGCTCCGACCGTGCGGTGCAACTGCTGCTGCGCCGGGGCACGCAGTCATCGGTGACCGACGAGGAGGCCGTCGGCGTGCTGCTGGCGGTGATGCCCGATTCCCCCGTCTACGAATCGGCCCGGATCGAAGCCTCCGGGCTGCTCTACAAGCTCTGGGTCGCCACGGACGCGGGAGACCGGCAGGCCGCGGGCGTCCGCCTGCTCGCGATCGCCGAGGAATCACTGCAGACCCAGATCCGCCGGATCACCTCGCCCGAGAAGGACACCGCGCCGAACCTGGGGGCCTCGGTCTCGCGCCTGGCGCGGCAGATCGCCCACGTTTCGCTGTCCATGCCCACGCCCGAACCGATCCGCGCCCTCGCGGCCCTGGACCAGCTCGAACAACTCGCCCCGGCGTACAAGATCGATCTCAGGACGGTGCGCGACGAGATCCTCTACCGGCGCCTCCAGGCCGCGATCCTGCTCGCCGACCGCTCCAGAACCAAGGAGCTCATCTCCGCGATGCGATCCTCCGGCGGCGTATACGCGGCGGCCGGGGAGAGGCTCGTCTACCGCCAGCTCATCGACGCATGGAAGGCCGACCGCTCGAACATCCCCAACGCGCAGGAGGTCGTTGCCAGCGGCACCGTGCTCGCCGATGCTCTCTTCAAGGACCCCGCGACCACGGCGCTGTCGCACTCGGTCGCCTCCGACACGGCCGACGCCGCCGCCACCATCTGGAGGGCGCAGCAGGATACCTCCATGCGTGACACTGCGATCCGGCTGGACCGCAGGGCATGGGATGCAGGGGTGCGCTCGGCGATCATGTGCCGGCGCTTGGCGGCGACCTCCGAGGCCGCGGGAGATCTGCCCGTGGCGGCCCAGTGCTGGAACCACCTTTCCGCGGCGCTCGCCGAAGGCTCTCCGGACTGGTACGAGGCGCGGTACGAATCGATCCGGGTCCTGAGCGCGAGCGATCACCCCGCGGCGATCGACGCGATGAAGCAGCTCGTGGCGCTGCACCCGGACCTTGGCGCCCCGCCATGGTCGGACAAGCTCAGGGACCTGGCACAGTCGCTGGACGTCCCGCTGGATGTGCAGCCCTCGGTGAATCCCGGCGAGGCTCCGACGCCCGCGAATCCCGGAGGTGCCAAGTGAGCACTCCCGAGGATCGCAAGCCCGATTCCGCCGCACGTGACGACGCGGGCCAGCGCAGGAACCCTGTCGAACTGCTGCTCGGGCCCGACGCCGCGACCGCGGGCCCGTGGTCGCTCCTGGGCCTTGAGCCCGGCGCGGTCACGGATCGCCAGGTCGCCCTCGCCCTCGAGCGGCGGCTCGCCCACGTGAACCGTCACCCGCTGGGCGGGACTCCCGAGGCCGACGATGTGCGGCTGGCGCTGCATACCGCGGCGGCGCAGGTGCTTCATCCCGAGGTTCGCCTGCGGCTGCTGGCGAGCCAACGTGCATCCGCACCCCAGCCCGACTCGCCCACGCCGCCGGATGCCGCCCAAGCCAGGGGTCGTCACGCCGCCGCGAGCCGCTCGCCCGCCCTGGCCGCGCGGACGGGACTTGACCTCCGGGCCGACCGCACACCGCCATCGTCGCCCGACCCCATGCTGCGGATCATCGCGATGCACGGCGGGCTCAACGAGCGGTCCATCCGCCAGGTCATGTTGTTCGCCGGGCTCTCCCACACGTCTCCCAAGGGACTGGCCGATGAACTCCGCGACCGGCTGATCGCGTGGTCTCACCATCGCCGCGGCTCCCCCTCGACCCGCGCGGCAGCGACACCGGCGGAAATGCCGCGGATCTACGGTTCCGCGGCGGCCGCGATGGGGAATGTCGACCTCTCCCCGATCGGCATTGCTTCCCGGCCCAGCGACGCCGAGATCGATCCCGGCGTGCGGGCGCTCAAGATCATCGTCGTCTCGGCCCTGGCCGTGATCGCCGCCGCCGCCGTGATCGTCATCGGGATCTCGATGCTGCTCAACAAGCCCGCACCGAGCAAGTCAACGCCCGGCGCCGGCGAATCGACGATCGCCGACGCGGCCGGTCTCCCCCGCAAAGAGCTGTTCCCCGCCGCGAGTGAATCCGCCAAGCCCGAGCGTTCGCCCTCCGTCCCGAAGGACACCGCGAACACGACCGCCCCCGATGCCGATCCCGTCTCGCTTGTGCGTGAACTTGCCGCGACCGCTGCGGACGTGACGGCCCAGCCTGAGGCCGCGATCACGAGGTTTCAGGCCGCCGTCACCGCGCTCTCCACCCGCTGGCACGTCCTTGCCCCGGACCAGCTGGGCGCGGCGCAGGACTCGGTCGTGGAATTCCTGTACCGCGCCCCAAGTCCCGAGATCGCCGGCGCCGCGATCGACGCGGTGATCAGCCTGCGGAAGTCCGTCCCGGGCGGCCCCTGGCGGGCCGAGCGCGTGCGGTCGGAACTCTGGCTCGCCGGGCTTCGCGAGCGCTTGAGCCGGGAGCGAGACCTGCCCGCCGCGGTCCGGGATCTCATCGATCGTGCCTCGCCGGACGCATCGCCCAGTACCGGCGCCGACGGGGGCACGTTTGTCCACGGCGCGCTGGCCCGTCTCTCTGCCATCCCCGCCGAACTCGCCGCTCCACCGGCCAACGGGCTCAAACCTCCACCACCCTCGCCCGCGGAGGCCAGGCAGACCGCCGAGGCCTGGGATGCCTGGCGCGACGCCTGCCGACTTCTAAACGGGTCCGACGCCGATGCCTGCAACCGGATCCTGCTCGCCGGACTCGAGACGCTGCTCGCCGAAGGCCCCGAACCCCTCTCGGATCACGGCCTTGCTCAGGTCGCCAAGGACCTGACCCTGGCCATCAGCTGGCGCAAGGACAGCCCCGCCCGCGGCTGGCTTGTCGCCTCGTTTTCCTCCGACCGGCTGAGCAGCTCCGATCTCCAGATTGTCACCTCGGCGCTCGCCGGACAGTCCTCGGCCGAGGGCGTCGATGCCAAGATGATCCTGACCGAGGGCGCCGACGAGAAGACGCGTCTGGAACTGCGGGACTCTTACGCCTCGGCGTGGGGTCTGAGCGATCCGGCCCGCAAGGACGAGCTGCTCGCGGCCTGGCGCGAGAAGGTCAACGCACAGGAGCTGGCGACAACGGCCATCGACCCCGAGGACGATCTCCATACCGCGTCGCTCGCATCGGCGCTCACCCGCGCCAGGCTCAACCTCGCCGCGACCATGATCTGGGCCGGGCTGATCGAAGAGCCTGCGCCCATCGTCCACGACGCCGGGGGACCGTCCACCACCATCCTCTCGCAGGTCGCGGCCGCTTCCGCGCCGCGCCGCATCGACGAGGGCGGCACCGATGGCGCCTGGGCCGTCCAGTACCTGGTCGCCGAGCAGCGCGTGCCCGATCGCCTCCGGCTCCTGACCGAGCTGCTCAAGGCCAACCGGCCGCTGGGACAGCTCGACGCCCAGATCGTCGTCACCGAGGCCGCCCGGGGCTCGCCCGAAAGCGTCCGCGCCGCCGCCGGGGATGTCGTCGAACGGTCCGCGGCATCACCAGCCGTCGTCTACGCCCTGCTCCAGGAGTCGTTCCGGATCCCCCGGACACGATCCAACGCCGCGCTGGTCGGATCCATCGTCGCGGCGCGGATCCCGAGCATCAAGGACACCAACTGGTACGCCGGCGTGCGGCGGGCGCTGGTCGAGCGTCTGCTCCAGTTGCTCGCCTCGCGCGGGCCGGAGCGCGCGATCGACCGGCTCTCAGAGGAACTCGCATCCACCTGCACCGGCCGCGCCAAGCCCTCGGCGGCCGCGGCACAGGCAACCGCGGTGCCCAGCGGCGCCAGGGCGCCGGCCGCGCCCTCGGCGCTCGATTCCATCAAGGACCTGGCCTCGCAGTGCCGGCGCAACGCCGAAACCATGCTCCCCACCGGGAGAGAGCCCTGCACGCTCGACCAGATCGATCGCAGGCTCTCCTCGCGCGTCGCGATGGCCAGCGGAACCGTCCAGCTGTTCGAGGCCCACCACGTCGCGGTCGCCGAACTCATGGGGTACATCGTCTCCATCGAGCAACCGAGTCAGGCCGGGCAGGTCGCGGAGGTGCTCGAGAAGCTCGCCTCCGATCGCCGCCGCGCTCGGCACATCATGGATCAGATCGACGCCACCGAGCTGGCGATGATGCGGCTCTGGCGCATCCGCCTCCAGGGAGGGCCCAGCGCATGAAGCCCGTCCGCACCGCGATCGCGCTGCTCGGTTTGATGACGATCCTGGGCGCAGCGCCCGTCCTCCAGCCGGCGCCCCAAACCCCCGCCCCCGTTCCTTCTCCCGCTCCCGCGCCGCCATCCACGTCCACCTCACCGATCGCCGCGCCCGACGCACTTCCCGCCGGTATGCCCCCGGACCTGGCCGACCGGCTCGCCGCGCTCAAGCCCGCGGACCCCGATGGCTACCTGCGGCTCGGTGAGGATGTCGCGTCGATGGCGGTCGACTCGCGCGGGCGCGACCTGGCCCGCCGGCTCTTCGTGCTCGCCTTCACGCTCGACCGTGCACGCTCGGCCTCTTCCACCTCACCGACGGCGACCAGCGCCTGCCTGGCCCTGGCGGCGATGGCCAACCTGGAAGCCGACCGGCGCTGGCTTGTCTCGCTCGCCCGGGCCCTCGATCGGCGTCTGGCCTTCCCGGCCTGGATCGCACGCGCCGAGGATCCCGTCGATTCGGGCACCGCCTACCTCGCCGCGACCTTCGTGGGCCTGGTCCGAGGCGGGGATTCGATCCGCGCACAGCGAGTGCTCGCCCAGCCGGGAGTACGCGACCTCATCAAGCGATACGAACGCCTGCTCTCGCCGATCAACGACACCGGCGGGCTGTCATCCCTGGAGCAGGAGATGTCGCGGTGGCCATGCCCGGAGTGCGGCGGCAAACGCGTCGCCCGCAGGTTCCAGAGCAACCCGCCCCAGTACCGCCTCTGCTCGGTCTGCGGGGGCACTCTCGGCCCGGAAATACGGCCCGAGACTCTCGCCGCCCAGCTGCGATTCGAGAGCCGCATGCTCAGCGGAAGCTCACGCTCCTGGGCCGCGCAGGTCATGTCCGATCGCGGGGCCCCTCTCCGCGACGTCGACCCCGCCGAGCTCGCCCCGGCCTTCGGGATCAGCACCGAGGCCACGCTCTGGCGCAACGGGCGGTGGGTCGCCGTCGACCGCGGCGCTTCGCCCGCCGTCCCGGCCCCGGCAAGCAGCCCCAGCCGTGGGCCCAGCGCCGGCCCGGATGCGAATCCGGATTCGGCTCCTGATCCGGTGCCCGTCCCGGGCCCGGATCCACGGAAGTAGCGGCGCTGGGTCAGGCCCCCGCCGGTTCGACCGCACTACACTTGCCTCCCACATTCAGTCGAACGATCCACCGAGCGCCGGCCCCTCTCGCAGCCGGCGTGAATTCTCGAGAGGCTCCGATCCATGGCCGATGCCCCCGCCCCCACGCCTACCACCACGTCCAGCCCCGCATCCACCGCCGCCGCCGCGCCGACGCCCGCCCCCGGTCCCGCCCCCGGTCCCGCTCCCGGTCCCGCTCCCGCGATCCCGGTTGCGCCGGCGTCGGGGGTCGAGGCCAAGCCTCAGATCACGTTCGAAGAATTCGCGAAGGTCGACCTGCGGGTCGCCAAGGTCATCAAGGCCGAGCTCCACCCGTCGGCCGACAAACTCCTCAAGCTCCAGGTCGATGATGGCTCGGGAACTCCCCGACAGATCTGCGCCGGCATCCGCGCCAACTACACCCCCGAAGAACTGGTCGGCAAGAGCATCGTCATCGTCGCCAACCTCGCGCCCCGCATGCTCCGCGGCGAAGAATCGCGCGGCATGCTCCTGGCCGCCAGCGACGCGCCCAAGGACGGCTCGGCGACCAACCGGCGGGTCGTGGTGCTCACGCCCCTGGCGGAGATCGCCCCCGGGTCGATCGTGTCGTAACCCGGCACACCCGGCTTCAGTACGATCGGTTGACCACCGCGTCGGCCATCGTTTCGAGCAGTCGCCCGACCGGCGAATCGCTCACGGCCCTCAGGTCGTCCTTCGCCGACGCGATCAGCTCTCGGGCGATCCGGTTCGCGTACTCCAGCGACCCGGTCGCCGACAGCACTCCCACCAGATCGCCCGCGGCGGCCGCGGAGGCCGCGTCCTCTGCGCACGCCCGTTCGAGCATGCGCAGCGACCTGCCGCGCTCGGCCGGAGTGCTCGCCGCCAGGTGGTGGATCACCGGCAGCGTGAGCTTGGCCTTCTCCAGGTCCTTGCCCACCGACTTGCCAACCACATCCTCGCGGCCCGTCAGGTCCAGCACATCGTCCTGAATCTGGAACGCCACGCCGATCCGCTTGCCGAACGAGGCCAGCGCCCCGGTCACCCGTTCCCCCGCTCCGGAGTACGCCGCCCCCAGCTCGCAGCTGGCGGCGATCAGCGCCGCCGTCTTGCGCTCCACTATCTCGAAGTAGGTCGGCTCGTCGAGGGAGAAATCCCCGCGGTGGTGCAGCTGCAGCAGCTCCCCCGCGCACAGCTCCATGCTCACGCGGCCGATCGTCAGCGCGTAGCGCTGCGAATCGAGCTGGGAGCACAGGTGGTACGAACCGGCGATCAGAAGGTCCCCCAGGATCACCGCCGTCTCGTTGCCGTGCAGCCGGTTGACGGTCTGCCCGCGCCGGCGCGTGTCGGCCTCGTCCAGGACGTCGTCGTGCACCAGGGTCGCCATGTGCACCATCTCGCACACCGCGGCGATCGTGATGTGCCCCTCGCCGATCAGGCCGCCCAGCTCCTCCGGCGGTGTCTGGCCGATCCGCGGGTGCGCCGCCATCCCGCACGCCACCGCGAGCATCGGACGCAGCATCTTGCCCCGGTAGCGCTCGACGTGCTTGACCAGCCGGTCGACCGGCGGCAGGTCCGAGGCGAGCTGGCGATCAAAACGCTCCCGCACCCTCTCCAGCCCCGCGAAGATCGCGTTCTGCACCGGCTCGAGTTCCTTGGGCATGGAGAGCATCTGGGCGATCCGTCAGGGTAGCCGTGGGAGGGGAGCACAAGCGCCGGTCACAACAGGTCGACCTCGCCCGGGCCCGGGCACAGGCCCGCCCGCTCGCCGGCCAGCAGAAGCTCCCGGATGACGGTCCGGCCCCGCTCTCCCATGTCCCTGGTCTCTTCCGTAACGTACATCCGGCAGTATCGGTCCACCCGCTCGAGCGTCGGACGCCCCCCGTCGGCGCTGCGGGCCGTGTTCGCCAGCGCAAAGGGCAGCGCATACGCCGTGGATTCCTCGCGCCGATCCATCGAGTACGCGACGCTCCGGGCCAGCAGGTCCCCGACCTGGCGCTGCGTGCCCGCGCCGAACCGCTCGTCCAGGTCCCGCCGCACCGCGTTGATCCCCAGCGGCGTCAGGAGCCCCGTCGTGCGCTTCCACCACGCGCCCACGTCCACGACCAGGCGAAGGCCCGCATCCGCGAACGTCAGCTGCCCCTCGTGGATCACAAGCCCCGCGCGGACTTCACCGCTCGCCACCGCCGGGATGATCCTCTCGAACGGCATCTCGATGAACCGCTCGGGCCGCGTCAACCCCTCCGGGCCCAGCACCAGCCCCAGCAGGAGGAACGCCGATGTCTGCCGGCCCGGGATCGCGATCGTGATGTCCCCGCCGCGCAGGCAGCGCTCGCAGCCGATCCCGTCGTCCTCGTCGCGGCAGACCACCTTCGGGCCGAACCCGTCCCCGAACGAACCCCCGCACCGGGTGATCCGGTAGCGGTCCTTCACGTCCGCGTACGCCCGCACCGACAGCGCCGTGATGTCCAGGTCTCCCGCCTCCACCGCGCGCCGGTTGAGAACGTGGATGTCCGCGGGGATCGCCCGGAACTCAAATCGCCCGCTACCGATCGCCGGCCTGCCCGCGGCCCCCGGTAGCGGCGAGCCATCGGGCGCGATCTTCCCCGTCAGCGGCCACCACATGAAGGCATCGTCGGGGTCGGGGGAGTGGGCGAGCGTGAGGACCACGCGATCGGGATTCATGACCGATCATACTTCGCCCGCGGCGGACATCCACGGCCGGCTCAGCTGTCGCGGCCACCCGTGAGCTTCTTGAGCGCCGGCCCGAGCACGAAGATCAGCAGGCCGGCGCTGCACGAGGTCACCACGAACAGGAAGAAGAAGTCCGCCTGCGTGTTGAGCACCTTGGCACCCTCGACGACCGGCCCCTCGGGCGTGGCCAGGTGCCATGGCAGCGACTTCTCGCCCTTCATGATGGGCTCGACCATCGCGGCGACCTTGCCCGCGCCCAGGTTGGCCATGAAGCTCGAGATGAACCACACACCCATGAGCAGCGAGGTGTACTCGCGCGGCGCCGCCTTGGTCACGTACGACAGGCCGGTCGGCGAGAGCACGATCTCGCCCATCGTGTGCACGAAGTACGTCGCGCAGATGAGCCACATCTGAGCCTTGGCCGGCTCCTTGGCCTGCAGCGCCGCCCACACCATGAACAGGTACCCCAGCCCCACCAGCACCAGCCCGATCGCGATCTTGTACGGCTGCGATGGGTTGGCGTGCCGCTTGGTCAGCGCCGTCCACATCACGCCCGTGATCGGAGCGAACACCACGATCAGCCACGGGTTCACCGACTGGAACCACGTCGTGGGCACCGGGTTGAGCTCGGCCGCGAACCCGAACTTGCCGATCGCCTTGAGCACACCGACCCCCACCACCAGCAGCGACACCAGCGTCAGCACCAGGTGCAGCGTCGCTTTCGGGAACCGCTTCTCCTCGTTGTTCGCCAGGAACCGCAGGAACGTGAACCCCGCGATCCCCAGGCCCACCACGCCGATGATCGCGCCCGCGACGATCGATTGACTGGTCGCAAAGTCCGTCCACCAGCTCGCCACCACGATGCTCCGGTCCGTGTACCGATCCGTGAAGATGTTGATCGAAGAACCGGCCTGCTCGAACGACAGCCAGAAGACCGCGTTGAACAGCATGAAGATGAAGATCGACGCCACCGGCCCGCGGTCCTCGGGGCGCTGCTTGAAGCTGAACCACGCCGCCCACGCGGTCGCCAGGATTCCCAGCGTCCAGGTCACCCACGTCCGGGAAACAAACTCATCGAACGACCCCAGCATGTCGCGGCTGTACGCCCACGCGATCAGGCACGAGAGCGCGATCCCGATCGGCAGCAGCGCCGGCGCCACGCGGGCCTTTTCCTTGCTCGGAGGCTCCCCGATCCCCGCCAGCAGCCTGCGCCGGAAGACGATGTACACCGTCAGGCCCAGCAGCATCCCCACCGCCGCCGCGCCGAAGCCCCAGTGCCACCCCACCCGTTCCCCCAGCGTCCCGACGATGTACGTCTGCAGCGCCGAGCCCAGGTTGATGCCCATGTAGAAGATGCCGAAGGCCGTCTCTCGCCTCGGATCCCCGTGCCGGTACAGCTGCCCCACCATTACCGAGACCGAGGGCTTGAAGTGACCCGTCCCGATCACGATCAGCGCCAGGCCCAGCACGAAGACCGTCATCCCCATGCCGCCGCCGGACACCGAGTCCAGCCCCGACACCCCCAGCACAATGTGGCCCAGGGCGATCAGCAGGCCACCCATGATCATCGACCGGTGCGTCCCGATCAGCTTGTCGGCGATCATCCCCCCAACGATCGGCGTCAGGTACGCCAGGCCCGTGTACCACCCGTACGCCGTGTTGGCGATCGAGTCATCCCACCCCGGCCCCGGGTTGAACCCCTTGGGAGCCGAGGGAGCAGGATTGCGCATCCCCGACGTGGGTGACGTCAGGTACAGCACCAGGATGCCCCGCATCCCGTAGTAGCTGAACCGCTCCCACATCTCCACGAAAAACAGCAGGAACAGCCCGATCGGATGCCCCAGCATCTTGCGGGAGTCCGCGTTCAGGATCGCCTGTTCTGCGGCAGAAACACCGCCATTCGTCGGTCCCGCGCTCATGCACATCGTCCTTACCCGGCCAGGAACCGGCCGGAATGATCCGAGAGCATAACCGATCGGCCCAATCCGGGCGAGGGGGCGACCTTTTCCACGCCCCAACATCCCCAGCGGCCACATGAGCCCGGAACAATCGCTCCGACCGCCGTGTTGTACTCCTCATGCTCCCCGCCAAGCTCATCCTCGCGATCCTCGGCGGCTTCCTGGCCCTCTGGGCGATCACGCTCATCCTCAGGGCCCTGGGCCTGCGCATCGAGCAGGCCCTCGCCCGCCGCAGGCTCGCCGCCGGAAAGCCCATCCCCGCCTACGCCCGCACCACCGCACTCCTCGGCTCGACCGCGACCCTCACCCTCGGGTTCGCGATCCTCCCCTTCGGCCTCGTGATCGCGGGCCTCGGCCTCACCATCGAACGCTGGCTCGGAGGGATCCCCGCCCAGGACTCCTTCGGGGACCTCAAGGGGATGCTCGCCGCCACCCTCATCCTGCTGGCCCCCGGCTGCGCGCTGGCCGGTTGGTTCTTCGATCCCTCCCGCGGGAGGCCACGGTGCCCGAAGTGCTGGTATGACCTGGAACCGGCGATCGGAGTGGCGAGCAGACCGACAGATGGGCCGGTGAATGGGTTGGCGAACATCGGGGGACCCAATGCCGCGCTGCCGATCGCATCACCGGCGCCCGATGCAACTCCCAGCGCACCATCCCCCGATCCCACACCCGCTGCACCAGATTTCGCACCCGTGCTCTGCACCGAATGCGGCGCCCGCATCACCGGGCCCCGTGATCTGCACCGCACTCGCCGCAACCGCACCCTCTTCTGGCTCGCCGGCCTCGCGCTGCTGGCCTCGTACCTCACGTTCAAGACCCCGCAGGTCATGCGCTGGGGTGTGCGGGGGCTCATCCCATCCACGGTGCTGATCGCGGGGTTTGAATGGATGCCGGAGTCGCTGATCTGGGAAGACTTTCGGGGTCGGGCCCCACAAAACGACAGCCTCTACCGCCGAATGCGCGATCGGGAACTCTGGAATTGGCAGGACATGCAGCTGCGGTCCAAAGCCCAGCGCATCCTGTTCCACTCCCGGGATGTTCGCACCCTTTTCCTCGCGGCCGCGTTCGGAACGAATCAGCGCTTCGTGCAAGCCGACCGCCTGGATGTGGTGATTGATGCACTGATTTCGGGGGATCCCGAGTTGGTTCAAAGGGCCGCCATGCTCGTGGTCTACGGGCTGGATGTGGAAATCCGTGAACACCCAGCCGCCGCCGCCCACGTGACGGAACTGTTCGATCTCACTACGGATCCCGATGGCAATGTTTCACAGGCGGCGACACTGCTGGTCCCACTCTCGGGCGCCTCAATCGAGTCTAAGCTTGGAATGCTCAGGAGTGCGATCGACCGGGCCGCCCCGGGCTCCCTCCCCGCGCGACGGAACATCCTGCTGCTGAGCGATATCGCGACGTATTCCGACAAGGCACTGGAGATCATCCGCGCGATGTGCACGGACCCGCAGTACCCCCATCGACCCTTCGTCGTCGCCCGGGCCGCCCGGCTCAGCATCTCCCGTCCCGAACTCGGCGATTTCTTCCGGAACCTCATCGCCGATCCCGACGACAAGGTCGCCGTCGAGGCGTGTGTGGCATCTTCATACTTCGCTTCACCGGCCCAGTGCGCGAGGTTCCAGGCCGAGCAGCTCCTGCGGCGACCCGCGGTTCGCGCACGCCTCTTCGACTCTCTGGCATCCCTGATCGACACCCAGCAGGCAGCGCTCACTCCAGAACTCGCACCAGCGCTCAAAGTTGTGGTCGGAGACACGCTCATGATGACCGACGAGCGGATCAGGGCCGCCGACCTGCTCGCCAAACTCGGCCCCGATCCCGAATCCCACGAACTCATCAGCGCCCTGGAGCGCACGCTGAACCTCAACGAAGATCAACTCAAGCACCTCCACGAGCTGATGGACCAGACCGCCCCGCCGCCCTCCGCAAGACCACCGGACCGGTAACGGCACGGCATCATCCCTACTCCAGCGGCTGTGCCGCTGGCAACCATCGCAGGCCCCTTCCAGGGGCCGAAGCATGCAGAGCCGCAGCACCGCAAGTTCGCGGCGTTGCCCACAGGGGTCAAACCGCCGCGATCACTCCACCCCCATCAGAATCTCCATCGTCCGCTGATCCAGCCTCTCGTACGGCAGCGATCGCGAAGAGATGTCAGCGCGGTCGAACTTCATCCCCAAAAGCGTCTCGGCGTGACCGCGGCTGTAGCCGCCCCACAGACCATCCAGGTCCTTGGACGGCCGGTTGATCTGCTTGAGCAGCTTGCGGATCTCATCATCCGCCGACCACCTGCGGGCCTTCTCCTTCAGGATCAGGTAGGTCCGCATGCACCCCCTGGCAAACTCGATCACGTCCGAGCGGTCGGCCGTCCGGTACGCGTGCGCATCGAAGTGCTTGAAACCCGCGTACTTGTTCTCCTCCAGCAGCTTCACCAGGAAGAACGCGTGCTTGATGTTCACCGCGCCGAAGCGGAAATCCTGGTCGTATCGCCCGAATTCCTGGTCGTTCAGGTCGATATGGAACAGCTTCCCGGCCCCGATCGCCGAGGCTACGGCGTGCACGAAGTTCAGCCCCGCCATGTGCTCGTGGGCAACCTCGGGGTTCACACCCACCATGTCCTTGTGCTTGAGCGTCTGGATGAACGCCAGGTAATGCCCCGTGGTCGCGAAGTACATGTGCCCGCGCGGCTCGTTGGGCTTGGCCTCGAGGGCGAACTTGTAGTCGTACCCCCGCTCGATCGAGTACTCGCACAGGAAATCGATCGCCTTGCGGAAACGGGCCTCGGCCTCGATCGGGTCCTTCGAGCCGTCGGTCTCCGTTCCTTCGCGGCCGCCCCAGAACACGTAGATCTGCGCCCCGAACTCGGCCCCCAGGTCCATCCCACGCATCGTCTTCTGGATCGCGTACGCCCGCACCTCGGCATCGTTGCTTGTGAACGCCCCGTCCCGGAACACCGGATCCCCGAACAGATTCGTGGTCGCCATCGCAACCTTGATCTTGGTCTTCTTGAGCGACTTGCTGAACTCGGCCTTGATCTGCTCGGACTGCTCCGGTGATGCATCGATCGGCACCAGGTCGTTGTCGTGGAAGTTCACCCCGTGAACCCCCTCGACCTCGCCCAGAAGATCCACGATCTCCGCCGGTGTCAGCCGCGCTCGCGTCGGCTCCCCGAACGGGTCTCGGCCCGTGTTACCGACAGTCCACAACCCGAACGTGAACTTGTCCTTGGAGGTAGGTTCGTACTGGTCGGCCATCGTCTCGGCTCCGCGGGGCTGGCTCGAACTCTCGGTCCGGTAGGCACGCACGCAAACGGGGTCGGTCCAAGTGTCGCGCCCAAATCGTGCCCGAGCAAGTGCCCCGCGCACGATCTGGCGCTTCGGCACACAATACTCTTGCCCGCATGTGCGGCATCGGCGGCATCCTCAGGCTCCGGAACCACTCCCCCCCCCAGGGGGCCGCCGGAGCGATCCCCGAGGACTGGCTCGCCGCCATGGATCAGCATCTGGCCCACCGCGGGCCCGACGGCCACGGCCTCTTCCGCGATCGCGTCCGCCTCCCCGACGGCTCCACCGCCGAGATCGCCCTGATCCACAGGAGATTGGCGATCCTCGACCCCGCCGGCGGCGCCCAGCCCATGCTCGCCACCGACCGCCTCGATCCGGCGGGCCTGAACCCCGCCGTGCCTCCCTCACCGCTCGCCGACGACCTGCTCGCCCTGGTCTTCAACGGCTGCATCTACAACCACCGACCCCTGCGCCGGGAACTGATCTCCCAAGGCCTCCGTTTCCGCACCGACCACAGCGATACCGAGGCGGTCCTGCACGCTTTCCGCCGCTGGAACCTGGCATTCCCGCAGCACCTCGAAGGGATGTTCGCCGTCGGCCTCTGGGACCGCAAGCACGGCCGGCTCGTGCTCGCCCGCGACCGAGCGGGAGAGAAGCCCCTCTACACCGCCTCGTTCAATACCAAAGATCACAGCCGCTGCCTGGCGTTCGCGAGCACCGTCCCCGCCCTGGTCGCCGTCATCCGGCTCGGCGCCGACAACGCCCTGCAGATCGACCAGAACGCCCTGGCCCGCTGGATCCGCTACGGCTACGACCGCGAACCACCCATCCGCGGCATCCACGTCGTCCCGCCCGGTCACACCGCCATCACCGCCGCGAACCTCAGCGACTGGATCTTCCAGCCCCACTTCCAACCCCCGCCCCACCGCGAGCCCGGCAAGACCATCACCCTCGACGAGCTCGACCGCCTGCTCGCCGCCGCCGTCGCCGAGCGCATGGACTCCGATGTGCCCCTGGGCTGCTTCCTCTCCGGCGGGATCGATTCCTCCCTGATCGCCGCCTACGCCCGCAAGGTCAAGCCCAACCTCGCCACCTTCTGCGTCCGCATGCCCGACGCCCGCTACGACGAATCCGCCCACGCCAAGATGGTCGCACGCCGGTTGGGCACCCGCCACACCACCCTGGAGGTCAGCGCACGGCCCGCCGAAGACTTGCCAAGCCTGATCGCCCAGCTCGGCCTGCCCCTGGGAGACAGCTCCCTGCTCCCCACCTACTGGGTCTCGGCCGCGGCACGCAAGCACGTCACCGTCGCGCTCTCCGGGGACGGAGGCGATGAACTCTTCCTGGGCTACGAGCGCTATGTCGCTGCCGGCCTGCTCCGCAATCTCGGGCCCCTCCTTCGCGCCATCCCCACGACGCTCCTGGATCGCTTCCATCCGCGCTCACGGATGCACAAGCTCGCCCGGCTCGCCACCGCCTCCCGCCATCGCGGGTACGAGGAGCTCCTGGCGATCTTCCCCACGCCGTTGCTCGCCCGCCTCATGCCGGGGATCGATCCCCAGGTCACCGCGCTGGCCCCGCACGGCGCCCGGATCTCCGATCCCCCGCTTCACGACTTCCTCAACTACCTCCCCGAGGACCTGCTCCGCAAGGTCGACACCGCATCCATGGCCGTCGCCCTGGAAGTCCGCGCCCCCATGCTCGCGACCTCCATACTCAATACCACGCTCTCGCTCCCGGTCTCGACACTCGCCCCCGACGGCCCCAAATCGCTCCTGCGCTCCCTCGCCCGCCGCTACCTGCCCGATGCCGTCGTCCAGCGGCGCAAGTCGGGCTTCGCGATCCCCATCGGCGAATGGCTGCGCACCGACCACGGCAAGCTGCGCACGCTGATGAACGATCTGCTCGGCAGGCAAAGCCCGCTGGCGACGCTGGGCATCGACCCGGTCGCCACCACCGCCCTCATGGAAGAGCACGCCGCGGCCAAGAAAGACCACGGCCAGCGCCTCTATTTGCTGATGGTGCTCGCCCTGTGGACCCGCTGGCTCCACGACGCCTGATGCCCCGCCGGAGCGATCAGCGCCCGGATCCCGGCGCTTCTCAATCCGCCAGGGGCGTGATATTCACGTTCGTTTCCACCTGCACGTCCCCGTACACCTTCAAGAGGCAGTTGGACCCCCTGTCGGGCTGCGAGTCGCTCATCACGGGCGTGCCCTTCGTGTCGTCCTCGTTGGCGAAGATGTTGTCGGTGTGGTTGCGCGTGCCGTTGACATCCACTTTGTACGTGACCGCCAGGAGCTCCGGATCGGGTTTCATCGCAAAGTCAGCGTGGTTGTCGTTGTACGCGACGTTTCCCTCCCACGTGCCCGCGCCCCCGTGGATCCGCAGCGTGTACGACTCGGTCCCCGACGGCCCGGGCGCCAGCAGCCACTTGCCCGGGGAACCACCGTACAGCGGACCCCTGTTGCAGATCGCCGCCGTCTGCGAGTCGAACGTGCTCTGCCAGTGCCGCATCCGCTTGCCGAACGGAGGGATGTGCGCAAACGACGTGTTCCCGTACTTGCCCGAATCCCGCCGCCCCGCCGAGGGCAGGCCCGACATCCCCGTCTCGCCCGGCATCCCGCTGAACCCCGGATCCCACAGCGCCTTGTCCGGGGTCGCGGCCTTCTGAGGAACGCTGAACTCGTACGCCTCATCCACCCGGATGTCCGGGTCGCACTCGGCGACGCTGATGAGCATCTCCTTGGGCACCAGACCGTTAAACAGCAGCAGCGAGTAGATGTTCCCGGTGTTGTTCTTCTGCGCGGCCGTGCTCCCCTTGATCGTCCCGTCCGCCGCGTCCAGCAGGCTCGGGAGGGGGAAGTTCCCGTCGTTGGCCTGCGCCCACGTGGTCATCGCCTGGTGGATGCTCCGGATCTGTGAACCGTCCTTGACCTGCTTGCTCGTCGCCCGCGCCTTGCCCAGCGCCGGCAGAAGGATCCCGATCAGCAGGGCGATGATCGCGATCACCACCAGCAGTTCGATCAGCGTGAAGCCCGACGTTCGCGGCCTGCGCATGTGCGGCTCCCTCGGTTGTGCGCGTCGTCGCGCGGGTCGACTGGTCTCTCGGACGGATCTCTCCCTTCCCTTCAATCCCCGATCCCAAACGCCTCAGAGGTCCATACGCCCCACCGGCAGGGTGGATTGCACCGGTCACTCGAGATTGACACCAAACACGAACGATGGACTCACTTGTGCGCACACGCACGCACATCGACAATTTATCCGCCGCGCAGCGCGGTCCCGGTCGCCACAAACGCCCTGCATTCAGAGTACAGAGGATGTCTTCGTCCATTTTTCCGGGCTTGTGCTCGCCTTGACCGTGGCTTCGATGAACCCCACGCCCCGCGCGCCATCCACCACATCCGGGTAGTCAAACGCACCCCGGAGCCCGATCCCTCCGATGTCCTTGCGACCAGCCTCGCGTGCCCGGATCGCCTCTCCCGCGTTGTTATATACGTTGGCAAACGCCTCCAGGAACGCTTCCGGATGCCCCGCAGGGATCCGCGTGTTGCGCTTCGCAGCGTCCCCAAGGTATCCATTGCCCCGCCGGAAATGGCGCTCCGGTTGGCCGTCGGGCTTGATGACCAGCAGGTTGGGTTCCTCCTGCCGCCAGGACAGCGAGGCCTTGGTCCCGTAGACCCGGATGCTCAGGTCGTTCTCGTGGCCGATGCAGATCTGCGAGACCGTCAGGATGCCGCGCGGGCCCGGCTCGGCGTCGGCGCGGTCCGGCCCGGTGCCCTCGCAGTCGGAGGCGCCCGGCGGGCAGAACCGCAGCAGCACGTTGGCATCGTCGTCGAGCATCCGGCCCGGGACGAACGATGTCAGGTCCGCGCAGATCGCCTGGAGTTTCAGGCCTGTCACGTACGAGACGAGCTGCTCGGCGTGCGAACCGATGTCGCCGATCGCCCCGCCCGCCCCCGATCGCTTCGGATCGGTCCGCCAGTCCGCCTGCTTCTGCCCGGTCGCCTCGAGCCGGTTGGCCAGCCACCCCTGGCTGTACTCCACGATCACCTTGCGCACCGCGCCCAGCTCGCCCGACGCGACCATCTCACGGGCCTGCTTCACGAGCGGGTACCCCGAGTAGTTGTACGTGACGGCGAACACGATGCCCTGCTTGCGGGTGATGTCGATGAGCTCCCTGGCCTGCTCGGAGGTGTGGACCAGCGGCTTGTCGCAGACGATATTGAACCCCGCGGACCCGAACGCCTGCGCCACCGGGAAGTGGACGTGGTTGGGAGTGACGATGGTGACAAAGTCGATGCGCTGTTCGGGCGGGAGCTTCTGCTCGGCGGCGAGCATCGCCTCCCAGCTCGGGTAGTTGCGTTTGTCGGGGAGCCCCCACTCCTTGCCCGAGGCGATCGCCTTGTCGGGCGTGGAAGAGAGGCAGCCGGCGACGATCTGGACCCTGCCGTCCATGCACGCGGCGGTGCGGTGGACCTGCCCGATGAAAGCGCCCTGTCCGCCGCCGACGATGCCCATGCGAAGGATTTCGGTCATTGGGAAGCTCCGTGAGAGTGCCCACAGAATGACTACTCCATCTCGTGGCACAGGCGTCCCGCCTGTGTCTACCTCCTCTACCCTCCTCATTCTGTGACGAACTCCAAGATCGCCGACAGCATATCACGGCCGGATTCCTACGCTCCACGATGCCCCCGTCCGACCCCCACGGTCCCCACGACCCCGACAAGTCCAACGCTCGCGACCCGATCCACACCCGGATCGCCGAGAGCTTCGACCGCCAGAAGTTCATGGCGCTGATCGGGGCGACCCTGCGCTCGGTCGAGCCCGGCCGCGTGCAGATCGAACTGCCGTTCCGTGAAGAAGTGACGCAGCAGCACGGGTACGTGCACGCCGCGGCGATCACCGGAATCGCCGACAGCGCCTGCGGCTACGCAGCGCTCACGACCATGCCCGAGAGCTCGGCGGTGCTCAGCGTGGAGTTCAAGATCAACCTCTTGGCGCCGGGCGCGGGGGGACCGGTTCATCGCCACGGGTCACGTGGTCCGCGGGGGGCGGACGCTGATCGTCACACACGCCGAAGTGATCGCCCTCACCGGCGCTGCCTCCAAGCCAATCGCGATCTTGCAGGGGACGATGATGCGGGTGGAGGCGCGGGGGGGTATGAGCGGGTGATTCCTACTTCACGCCCGTCCTCGCCGCGATCCACGCCGTCACCACATCCAGCGCCTCGGGCGCGAATGTCTCCTCGATGTTCGCGTACTCGCTGGGCGAGCCGGTCTGCGTGTGCTGGAAGAGGTGGTTCAGGCCCGGCAGTTCCGTTGCCGTCACGTCCTTGTTCCCGCCGGCCTTGAGGGCCTTCTCGATCTCCCCGAGGTTCTGGCTCGGCGGCACCTGCAGGTCCTTGCTCCCGTTGATCGCCAACACCGGGCAGGTCACCTTCTTGAGGTAGTCGCGCGGATCAAGCGCGAGGAACCGACGGAACCACTTCGAGCCGATCTGCGCGGTCTGCTGCGCGGCAACCTGTTCGGCCTTCTTGTTGAGTTCCTCCTCGGAGAGCTTGGCGCCCTCGGGGCTGGCCTTGAGATCCTCGACCGCGAGCTTGCGCACCGCCGCCGAGACTTCTTCGTTGCTCTTGCCCTCGACGATCATCTTCATGATGCCCGCCGAGCGCTGGGCCTCCTTCTCGGCGTCGGCCTCGGGCTTGCCCATCGCGATGTTGATCAGCTTGCCCTGGAGCACGATCACGTCCGAGCCGGGCACGCCCGTGCCGGCCAGCAGCACGATGAAGGCAACATCCTTCGACCCGGCCGCGGCAATCGGCGCGACGATTCCGCCCTCGCTGTGCCCCATCAGCCCGATGTGCGTGTGGTCGATCTCCGGGCGGGTCTTGAGGTACTCCACGCCCGCGAGGGCATCGGTCGCGAAGTCATCGCTGGTCGCCTCCATGAAGCTCCCCTTGGACCTGGCGATCCCGCGGTCGTCGAACCGCAGCACCGCGATCCCGTGGCGCACCAGGTGGTCGGCGATCACAAAGAACGGCCGGTGACCCAGCAGCGACTCGTCCCGGTCCTGCGGCCCCGAGCCGGTGATCATGACCACGGCTGGGTGCGGGCCGGGCGTGCTGGGCCGAACCAGAGTGCCCGCGAGCGTGATGCCCGCGCCCTTGTTCTCGAAGGTGACATCCTCGCTCTCGTACGGGAAGGGCGCCTTGGGCTCCTGCGGGCGGTTGTGCCCCTTGGGGGTCTCGCCGGGGGCGAGCTTCTTGACCTTGACCGGGAACTCACCGCCGCTCTGCCTGAGGACACCCTCGGCCGAAGTCCCATCCTCGGCGACTTTGAGCTCGAATCTCGCCCATGCCGTCTCGGGCAGACCGGGCGTCTTGATCACGAACTTGAGCTGGTTGTCCGCGGTGGAAACATCGCTCAGGGGGATGTCTTTGGCGCCCTGGGCGGGGATCGAGATCTTCCCCGAGTCCTTTACCAGGTCCACGGAGAAGTCCAGCGTGATCCCGCCCGGCAGCGTGATCGCTCCCGCCCAGGTGTCGGTGGCCTCGACGGCCGCCGGCGGCTGCGCAAGACCCGCGAAGCTCAAAAGGCCCACAAGCAGGACAACCAGGACGTGCATGGAATGCTCCCTTGATGGTCGAACCGATCGCCAAATGTAGGACCCGGCCCCGCCCGTGCCTTCCCCGACCGGCCCGAACCACCCCGCCGCCGCCCAGAGCCCGGCGCTCCCGGCGCGCGAACAATTGAGCGTCCGAAGAGTTTCGGGGGCGCACGCCGGGATCCGGGCCTGACGCGATGATGATCTTCGTGGTCTATGCGGCGATCGTGTGGTACGCGGCGTGCCGGTGGCGCCGGCGCTGGCCGTCGTTCGCCGCCGTCACGCTCGGTCTGTTCGGGATGTACGCGATCCTGCAGACCTACTCGCTCATCTCGGAGTGGACCGGCATCCGCATCGTGGGTTCGATGGTCCGCGCGCTGCTCTACCCGTTCACCGCCCTGCTGGGGCTCGTGGGCTACTACGTCGCATGCCTGCCGCGATCGCCCGGAGAGGGCTCGCTCGTTCCCTGCACCGCGTGCGGGTACGACCTGGTCGGCATGGAGGAAATCGAGAGGCTCATCTGCCCCGAGTGCGGATCCCCGCACGCGTCCGACCTCCACGGGCCACGGACATTTGCTACGCTGGCCGAACCGCCAGGGCTGGAGAGTCCCGCCATGGCGCGGCCGGTCCGCAAGGCCACCCCGCGCCACCTGGGCGCACGTCAATGATGCTGTCCCCGCGAGCGTGACACATCCGAGGGCCTTCCAGAGACGATGACGAGCCCTCTGCCCATCAGGACACCCCGGCTCGTGCTGGTCCCCGGCACCGCCGAACTGGCAAACGCCGCGATCTCCGACGGGGATCGCTTCGCACAGCTCCTGCACGCCCACGTCACCGACCAGTGGCCGCCCGAAGTGCTCGCCGACGTCGAACAGATGTTCGCCGATCGCCTCAACGCCGAGCCCGAGAGGGTCGGCTGGTATGGGTGGTACATCATCGCCGCGAACACGCAGCTCGCGCCGATCGACACCCTGGTCGGGTCCATCGGCTGCATGCCGCCGGCCAACGACGGCACCGTGATGTTCGGCTATTCCGTCCTCCCGGACTTCGAAGGCCGCGGGATCGCCACCGAAGCAGCGCTGGCCTTCGTCGGCTGGCTGATCGCCCAGCCCGGCATCGCGCTGGTGCGCGCCGATTCATTCGAACGCAACCTCGCCTCCTGCCGCATCCTCCAGCGCTGCGGCCTGTCCCTCGTTGGCACTTCCCCCGACGACCCGACCGCCCCGGAGTCCGACCGCAAGGGTCGCGGCACCCTTCTTCGGTTCGAGCGGCTCGTCGGCGGATCCTGGGGAGGCTGAGCCCCAGACTGCCACATCGGCAGCCCCCGCGGTGGCCTGACCGGGCGATGACAGAACATCGCACCGTAAAACCGAGCGATTCCACATCACAAGGGCTGCCGGACCGGGGATACCCTCCGGACCCGGGCGACCCGGCGTGCCGGGCCGGTGGCATCGAACTTGCCACAGCGTGAGTGGGACGGAGCTTCCCGCAGGCGCTGATGGTGCCGGCGCTAGGGTCCCGTCCGGGTCGTGGGCCTCGGCTCGCGAGCGACGGAGCACTTTCAGATTCCACGGAGACGGGCCCACCACTCTTCGGGCCCCTTACGGAGATCGAGACACATGGCTGCCAAGGAACTCGTGTTCGATGTTGATGCCCGTCAGGCCCTGCTCGCCGGCGTCGAGAAGCTCGCCCGGGCCGTCAAGGCCACCCTCGGACCCCGCGGCCGCAACGCCGTGCTCGACAAGTCCTGGGGCGGCCCGACCGTTACGAAGGACGGCGTCTCGGTCGCCGAGGAAGTTGAACTCTCCGACAAGTCAGAGAACATGGGCGCCCTGCTGGTCAAACAGGCCGCCAGCAAGACCAGCGACGACGCCGGCGACGGCACCACCACCGCCACGGTGCTCGCCGAAGCCCTCTTCCGCGAGGGCCTCAAGTACATCGCCGCGGGCGTCGACGCCAACGCGCTCATCCGCGGCATGAAGCTCGCGGTTGAGTCGGCCAGCAAGGCGATCGACGGCATGTCCACACCCGTCAAGGGCAAGGCCGACATCCAGAACGTCGCCGCGATCAGCGCGAACAACGATGTGGAGATCGGCAAGATCATGGCCGATGCCTTCGACAAGGTGGGCAAGGACGGCGTCATCACCGTCGAGGAAGGCAAGAACATCGACACCATCGTCGAGGTCGTCGAGGGCATGCAGTTCGACCGCGGCTTCCTCTCTCCCAACTTCGTCACCGACGCCGAAGGCATGAAGGTCGAGCTCGACAAGTGCTTCATCCTCATCCACGAGGACAAGATCGACAGCATCCAGAAGCTCGTCCCCCTGCTCGAGAAGGTCATGGCGACCAAGAAGCCGCTCCTGATCATCGCCGAGGACATCACCGGCGATGCGCTGGCGACCCTGGTCATCAACAAGCTCCGCGGCACCCTCCAGGTCTGCGCCGTCAAGGCCCCCGGGTACGGTGATCGCCGCAAGGCCATGCTCGAGGACATCGCCGTCCTCACCGGCGCCACGCCCATCATGAAGGACCTGGGCATCGAGCTCGACAAGGTCGAGATCAAGCAGCTGGGCGTCGCCAAGAAGATCGAGGTCGACGCCGACAACACCACCATCATCGAGGGCGTCGGCGACACCAAGAGCATCCAGGCCCGGATCGCCATGATCAAGGACGAAATCACCCGCACCACCAGCGATTACGACCGCGAGAAGCTCCAGGAGCGGCTCGCCAAGCTCGCCGGCGGCGTGGCGCAGGTCAAGGTCGGCGCCGCCAGCGAGGCCGAGCTCAAGGAAAAGAAGGCCCGCATCGAGGACGCCCTGCACGCCACCCGCGCCGCGGTCGCCGAGGGCATCGTCCCCGGCGGGGGCGTCTCGTTCATCCGCGCCCGCAAGGCGATCGCCGGCATGAAGGACTACAAGTCCATCTTCGGCGGCAAGGGCGAGGACAAGACCGCCGATGAGGTCGGCCAGTTCAGGTACGACACCGCCGCGGGCGTCGATGTGGTCTACAAGGCCCTCTCGGTGCCGCTGCAGACGATCGCCGACAACGCCGGCGTCAAGGGCACCGTCGTGGTCGCCAAGGTCGCCGAGCAGGACAAGCCCAACTTCGGCTACAACGCCCTCACCGGCGAGTACGGCGACCTGCTCTCCATGGGCGTCATCACCCCGGCCAAGGTCGACCGCATGGCCCTCCAGAACGCCGCGAGCGTGGCCACCGTCCTGCTCGCCGCCGACTGCATCATCACCACCAAGCCCGAGCCCAAGGAAGCCGCCGGCGGCGGTGGCCACGGCCATGGCGGCGGTGGCATGGGAGGGATGGGAGGCATGCCGGGCATGGGTGGGATGGGCGGCATGGGCGGCATGGGCGGCATGGACTTCTGAGCAACGAGAATTCTCGCACACCCCACGCCGCGCGGAGACCGCCGCGCGGCTAACCCGTCAGGAGTTTCCACATGGCAAAGCCGTCAGACCTCTTCAAGCGAACCGGCACCGGCGCTCCCCCGCCACCCCCGGCCCAGTCCAAGAACGCGATCAACCTCAGCGCCACCGCACCGGCCAAGGCCGCCGAAGGCGAGAGCATCGCCGCTAAAAAGCCCGACAAGGGCCACAATATCCACGCCCCCGCCCGCGCCCAAGGCGGCGCCGGCGGCTCCAGCGCCCGACCCAAGGTCTGAATCCCTCCCTCACTCACTTACCCCTTTCTCGCCTCGCCATGTCGTTGAATGCTCGACCAACTCCTTCATCTCCTGCGGGACCTGCCGGGGTTCCTCGAAGGTTTCATCCACGATCACGGACCGTGGGTCTACGCCCTGCTGTTCGCGATCGTCTTCTGCGAGACCGGCCTGGTCGTCACCCCCTTCCTGCCAGGGGATTCGCTCCTGTTCACCGTCGGCGCTCTCTCGGCACGCGGCGCGATCAACCCCTGGCTCGCCGGCGGGCTCCTCTTGGTTGCCGCGATCCTGGGCAACACCTCCAACTACTGGATCGGCCGCTCCATCGGCCCGCGCATCTTCCGCATGGACTTCCCCGCCGGGACCCGGCCCCCGCTGCTGGCCCGCCTCCTCAACCGCAAACACCTCCAGCGCGCCCACGCCTTCTTCGAGAAGTACGGCGGCAAGGCCGTCATGATCGGGCAGTTCGTGCCCATCGTCCGGACCTTCTGCCCCTTCGTCGCCGGGGCCGGCTCGATGGACTACCCCCGCTTCATCTTCTTCAACGTCACCGGCGCCCTGCTGTGGGTCGGCCTGTGCACCGGCGCGGGCTGGTTCTTCGGCAACATCGAGTGGGTCAAGAGCCACTTCGAGGCCGTGGTCCTGGGCATCATCGTCGTCTCGCTGATCCCCATCGCCGTCGAACTCCTCAAGCACAAGTTCGCCAAGGCCCCGGGCAGCGCCGCCGACCAACCGGCGCCGCCGAATTCATGACCGATCAAGGGAAGGGAACCAGTACCGTCCCTTCCATCGAACGCACCGCATGTGCTGATTTGCACCTTTGAGATTTGGAGATTTCCCCATGTCCGTCAAGCCCCTTGAAGATCGCGTGCTCGTCAAGCCCATCGAGGCCGAGACCAAGACCGCCTCGGGCATCTACCTCCCCGAGACCGCCAAGGAAAAACCCGTCCGCGGCACCGTGGTCGCCACCGGCCCCGGCAAGCTCCTGGAGAATGGCAAACGCGCCCAGATGACCGTCAAGAACGGCGACACCGTCGTCTACGGCAAGTACGCCGGCACCGAGGTCGAGATCAAGGGCAATAAGCACCTGATCCTCCGCGAGACCGAGCTGCTGGGCGTGATCGAGGGGTAAGAGCTCAAAGCTCAAGGCAGCAAAGCTCAGATGCTGCGGCGAGCCAGAATCCCGGTCTTCATTTTGAGCTTTGAGTTTTGAGTTTTTGAGCTTGAGGAGCACACATGTCCACCAAACAGCTGATGTTCAACGACGCCGCACTCATCGAGATGAAGAAGGGCGTTGATCGCCTCGCCGACGCCGTCAAGTGCACCATGGGACCCTCCGGACGCCACGTCGTCATCGAGAAGTCCTATGGAAGCCCCCACATCACCAAGGACGGCGTCAGCGTCTCCAAGGAGATCACCCTCCCCGAGCCCTTCCAGTCCATGGGCGCCAAGATGGTCAACGAGGTCGCCAAGAAGACCGCCGACAAGGCCGGCGACGGCACCACCGCCGCCACCGTGCTCGCACAGGCCATCTTCGCCGAGGGCCTCAAGCACGTCGCCGCCGGCGCCAACCCCGTCCAGCTCCAGCGCGGCATCAACTCCGCCGCCAGCGCCGCCGCCGAGGCCATCGACGCCATGGCCACCAAGTGCAAGGGGCGCGAAGACTTCAAGAAGATCGCCACCGTCTCGGCCAACCACGACGCGGCCGTCGGCGACCTGATCGCCGAGGCGATCTCCAAGGTCGGCGCCGACGGCGTCGTCGAGGTCGAGGACGGCAAGACCGCCGAGACCACCCTCGACTACGTCGAGGGCATGCAGTTCGACAAGGGCTACCTCTCCCCCTACTTCATGACCGACCCCAAGACCGCCGAGTGCGTCTTCGAGGACTGCTGCATCCTCATCTACGAGAAGAAGATCTCCAACCTCGTCGACCTCCTCCCCCTGCTCAACAAGGTCGTCGTCACCGGCAAACCCTTCCTCGTGATCGCCGAGGAAGTCGAGAACGAAGCCCTCGCCACGCTCGTCGTCAACCGCCTCCGCGGCACCCTCAAGATCTGCGCCGTCAAGGCCCCGGGCTTCGGGGATCGCCGCAAGGCCATGCTCGGCGACATCGCCGCCCTCACCGCCGGCACCTACTTCGCCGAGGACCTGGGCCGCTCGCTCGAGTCGATCGAACTCACCGAACTGGGCCGGGCCAAGAAGGTCATCATCACCAAGGACGACACCACCATCATCGAGGGCGCCGGCAAGAAGTCCGACATCACCGCTCGCGCCGAGCAGATCAAGAGCCAGTGGGAGAAGTCCACCAGCGACTACGACCGCGAGAAGCTCATGGAGCGGCTCGCCAAGCTCACCAGCGGCGTGGCGATCATCCAGGTCGGCGGCGCCACCGAAGTCGCCATGAAGTCCACCAAGGACCTCGTGGACGATGCCCTCCACGCCACCCGCGCGGCCGCCAAGGAGGGCTACGTCCCCGGCGGCGGCGTGGCGCTGCTCCGCACCCAGGACGCGATCCTCGCCGCCCAGAAGAAGGCCAAGGGCGACGAGAAGCAGGGCTTCGACATCGTCTCCAAGGCCGTCGAGAGCTGCGTCATGCAGATCGCCGAGAACGCCGGCTACGACGGGGACCTGGTCGTCGAGAAGATCAAGGACAACAAGTCCAACACCTTCGGCTTCAACGCCGCCACCGGCGAGTACGGCGACATCGTCAAGATGGGCATCATCGACCCCGCCCTGGTCGCCAAGACCGCCCTGATCAACGCCGCCAGCGTCGCCGGCCTCATGCTGACGACCGATGTCCTCATCACCGAACTCAAGGAAGAAGCCAAGCCCGCCACCGGCGCGGTCTCCTGACCCTGCCGAATCTCGTGGCACAGGCGTCCCGCCTGTGAACTACCACTCCTACTGGTTTGCTCAACCCCTGATTCCACACCGAGCCCCCGGGCGAAAGCCCGCGGGCTCGATTCGTGACTAGGCACTAGGCACCGGGCACTAGTGCAAGGACCGGTCTCGCGGAGTTTTCCACCAGTGCCTAGTCCCCAGTCCCCAGTGCGTTCTGATCCACATGCCCACCACCCGCGACTACTACGAAATCCTCTCCATCGAGAAGACCGCCGACGGCGAGGAGATCAAGCGCGCCTACCGACGGCTCGCGATGAAGCACCACCCCGACCGCAACCCCGGTGATGCCGAGGCCGAAACCAAATTCAAGGAGGCCGCCGAGGCCTACGAGGTCCTCTCCGACGACTCCAAGCGCAAGATCTACGACCAGTTCGGACACGAAGGCCTCCGCGGCCGCGGGGGACCGGCGACCCACGACTTCTCACGCATGGATGTCTCGGACATCTTCTCGATGTTCAACGACATCTTCAGCGGCGGCGGCTTCGGCGGCGGAGGGGGTCGCGGCGGGGGGGG
>JBGAOZ010000004.1:0-274083 GCA_044221545.1 Phycisphaerales bacterium | reverse complement strand
CAGCGCTACTTGACGCAGCTGCTCGTGGGCCTTCCCGCAACGCCCGTCGGCCAGCTCGAACGATGGTTCCCCGACGAGTGGAAACGCCGCGATCCGCCCCCGCCACCGGCGTAAGTGGCGCGGTTCACCGATCGCTCACCTTCTTGGCGGGCGTTGGGGTCTGGGAGGCATCGGTACGGAGGGCCATCGAAGCGATCGGGGTATCGGCGTTGCCGGTTCAGGCTCGTCCGCCCGGAGGTGACGGCCTGCAGCACTCGCGGTTGGGGTGAGCCCACGCCGACCGGTCAGGTCATCCTTTGAACCTCTCGAACGCCGTTCCGTTGAACTTGTAGGTGCCCGTCGCTGCCGAACCGGTAGGTCTTGTCCCTGGCCTGAAAGACGATGAAGATGCACTTGTCGAGCGCTGAAACGGTGTCGCCGGTCGCGATCGGGAACCTGGAGGTCGCGCCCGAATCCTGCCGTGCGCAGCAGGGTAATGGCGCTATGTGAGAGACGGTCATGAACACGAGCTTCAGTCGCGAGGCGGGGCGCCGTAGAGGGAACAGCAACTCGGCCTCCTCATGCGGTCGGCCGCAGCCAGAATCCCGGAACGCCCAGCGGCGCGCCACGAGCCTATGACCTGCGGGCTTTATCGCTGAATCAGGGTGACAGTACGCCAGTTGAACTTTTCGTGGAGGGTGTTCGGGCTTTGGACCCCGCGATCACCAAGCAGTTCAGAGAGATGACTATGAAAGTAGGCGGCTAACCGGGATAACCGATCTCATTCATGTCGGCGAGCAACTGGTCAAGTGACAACTCTCTGTTGAGCATCGCGACGACTTGGGGTGTAAGCGGCCGGTGCTGATACACGTGATCGACCGCCACGAAGGGCAGTTCTCTCTCGTAGTACTCCAACGCCCAAGCCCGGTACGTTTCGGGCTGACCATCTAAACTCGACAGCAGGTAGGCAGACCCGTCTGGGTCCGCTTCCCCGGACGGGAACGCGATTTGACCAAGCTGCCAGCCGGCGTCGGTGAAGCGGCGCCAGATGCAAAATGTCGCATCCTCAACGCTGAACGCCGGCTGATGCATGCAGGCGGCGAACTCGCGCGGCACGCTGTCAAGAACACCGCGCCAGACCTGCTTGGGACTGAGGCGGTACGGCGTCATCGCAGCCTCGGGCGCGAACCCTTTGAGCCAGCAACCGACTGGACCAAAGTGCGCGAAGAAGTTATCTCCGCTTCCATTACGCATCGAGCCCAATTGCTCGCCGTCGGCCCAACCTGCGTTGAACGAGTAGTACCGGTACTGCCATTCCGGACACAGCATGGCGTCGAGCATCGCCATCGACTGCAAGGTGCGGCGAAGGCCGACCACATCGGGCAGAAGCGACAAGTTGCGAGTTGAAATCACGTGTGCTTGCACCATCGAGCCGAGCGCCTCGACGCGCCGGCATCTGTCAAGAGGCTTCACGTCGTGCGAATCAGGGTGACAGGATTCGAACCTGCGGCCTTGTGGACCCAAACCACACGCTCTACCAAGCTGAGCTACACCCTGGACGGGGGGATAGTAGAAGGGAAGATGTGGAGAGGCACCGAGCATCAGGGGCTGGGCACCGGGACAGCCATCCCTCCAAAAAGCCGCCAACCCGCCAACGGGAGAGTTCGGCGGGTCGGCAGGCCTGGAGCGCTCACGGCTGGCCGGGAATCCCCTCCCTCCATCCCAGTTGCGTGAATGCCGGGCGGAGAGCGGTTCCCGCGTGGCGCTCGCGCATGTGGGCCCTTGGCGCGGGCCTCTACATGGGCACCTCGCGGAAGAAGACGATCCGCGGCCGGTCGCCCTTCTTCACGACGTTGGACCGGTCGACCACCATCACGTAGCGGCGCTGGATGGAGGGGACCAGGGGCGTAGTATTGCTCAGGCCGCGGACGTCGGAGGCCTTGAAGCCGGCGACCACGAACCAGACGGCGAAGTAGTCGCTGCGGGTCGTGACCGAGTTGAGCACGGCGTTGGGGACCAGCAGCTTGTCCTCGTAGATCTCGTAGAGCTGCTTGACGCCGTCGGCGTCGGAGTAGTCGATGGACCCGACTCCCTTGGTGCTGGCGTTCATCCGGTTGCTGCCGCCGGAGGCCATGGAACCGACGTCCCAGCCGGGGAAGTCGATGTTGGCCTTGTCGTCGGGCTTGACGATGATGCCGGCGTTGGGCCGGTCGTAGCGGCGGGTGACGCCCATGATCTCCGAGGCGGCGATCAAGCCGGGCCGTTCACGGATGCCGGTGAGCTCGGAGCGGCCGCCGCGGCCGTTCTTGAACTCATCGTCCTTGGTGGGGTCGGTCTTGGGGTTGCCCGCCTGGTCCCGGTCGTCGAAGGCGATCGGCTGGCCGGGAGTGGACGCGTCGGCGGCGTCGGGGCGCCGGCGGATCCACCCCTTGTCGCGGTAGGCGAGCACGCTGGCGGCCAGGTCGACCGACGGGTCGAGCTTGGAGCTGTTGCCCGTCTGGTCCCACCAGAACCGGAAGTTGCTGGTCTGGTCGGGCGTGGGGCTGAGCATGGGGAGCATGCGCATGACCATGCGGGTCGCCGTGTCGATGTTGACCAGGCCCTTCTGCGCCACCTGGAGGCTGCGGACAGCCGGCGTCGGCAGGGCCGTGAACTGCTCGACGATCGCCATCGCCGGGGTGAGGCCCAGCGAGACATCCTCGCGGGGTCCGGCGGAGATGCGGTCGAACCGGCCGTCGCCGTCCTGGTCGACGAACGGGATGAAGGCGTTCGAGAGCAGCGTGCCCGTGCTCGGGTTGGCCGGGTCGGTGTACGTCGGCTCGATGACCAGGCGCCCGCCGTCGGTCACCGGGAAGACCGGAGGGGTCGCGGTCGGCGACGATTCGCCGAAATCGGCGTACGACTTCCACCGCTTGTCGTTGGCGAGCGTGGAGTTCTTGTACTCGTAGTTGAGCGCCAGGGCCCAGGACTCCGAGGGCGTCAGCCAGAGCGGGGCGAACTGGGCGGGGCTCATCTCCTCGATCTTCTTGTCGCCCTTGCGGTAGGTAAAGAGCGAGCCGACGCCCACGGGGAGCAGCGAGTCGGCGGCCCGTCCCTGGACGGCCTGCCCGGCCTTGCGGCCGTAGCGCATCGGCGCATCCATCATCGGGCGGATCGAATCGAAGGAGCGGTGCAGCTGGGGCTCGGCGGGCATCTGCACGGCCGAGTCGGCGACGTCCGTGTACCCGCGTCCGTCGGCGCCGGCGGTCGCCGAGAGGACCAGGTTCCACTTCCAGGGTACCTGCCCCAGCGGCCGGAGCATCGGCCCGTCGGGGGCGCCGATCTGGAAGTCGGTCCAGCAATGCTGGAAGTACTTGTCGTCCTTGTACATCGCCTGGGCGCCGCCGGATCGCTCGTTGGCCCAGAGGGACTTGGAGAGGTCGGCGAGCCGGGCGTTCTGGACGATGTGGCTCTTGGCGTTGCGGAACCAGTAGTTCTTCAGCGTGGTGTTCTTGAACGCGCTCTCCACGCAGAAGGCCGGCAGCATCCCGGCGACCTTGGAGCTGGGGATCAGCTCCTGGCCCTTCTCGTCGCCCTGGCGGCAGACAAAGCCCGCGAGCGTGAACGTCATGCCCGAGGCGCGGTTGTCGTTGTCCTTGCTGTCGCCGCCGGCGACCTTGTAGTCCCAGCCGCTGGTGAGGGGCACCTTGTGCAGGCCGAACTCGGCGGCCTGGTACCACGTGCCCTGGTTCTCGCCCTTGGTGATGTCGGGGTTGGGGTCCCGGAGGCGGTCGACGAGCACATCGTTCTCGATGCGCTGCGGGAACCGCAGCTCGGTCTTGATCTCGTCGTCGGTGGTGTCGGGGGTGCCCTTGGTGTCGAGCCACTGCCCGATCTCGCCGTCGGTGCCGTTCTGCACGCCGCTGCCGGGCTCGCGCGCCGCGCGCCACAGGCGCACTTCCGAGATGGTCGCCGTGGGAACCGGGATGTGCACGTGCCCGTCGCCCGAGGAGGCCTGGGGCAGGAGGTGCTTGGCGAACTCGTCGGGCTTGGCCTTGCGGGTGTAGGTGGTGTCGTCGGCGGCGCGGAGGCCCGACTCGGGGTTGAACTCGCCCATGAGCACCGGCGGGTGCCCGAGCGAATCACCCGGGTTGAACTGGGCGGTGAGCCAGGCGTTCATGGTGCCGGCGGGGACGGTCTTGGCCCCGGCGCCGGTGTCCACCGCGGCCTTGAGCCGGTTGTCCATCTCGGTCAGGTTGCCGTCGAGGCTGGTGAAGTAGCACACGCACGACTCGCCGGGCTTGAGCGTCACGTCGATCGGGTTGCCGCCCGAGTCCGTCGGGCGGTAGAAGCGGCCGTTGAACTCGACGTAGAACTGAAACCGCTTCTGATCGGTCGTCGGGCCGTTGAGCTGGATGTCTCGGGTGTAGGGGTTGACCATCTGCACGGCGAAGATGCTGCCGATGTAGTCCGAGTTGTTGGCGCTGCCGACCGACCGGGTGCCGTTAATCTCGACCTCGGTCGCGGTGGTCTTGTCGGGCATGTCGTCGGCGTCGTCCTTGGTACCCTTGGAATCGGTGTAGATGGTGAAGCTGCCGGCGGAGGTGATGAACGGCTGGGGACCAGCGCCGCCGGCGACCACGGCGTCCTCGCCCAGCTCGTTGCCGCTCTGCGCGGCGTCCTTGGGGAACAGCCGGCTGAACCCCAGGCGCCGGTCGATCTCCTCCATGAAGAACTGCTTGCGGGCCACATCGTCCTTGGCGTCGATGCCCATGCTGTCCATCAGCAGGTTGACATCACGCTCCATGGCCTGGATGGAGGCCGGGAGCGTCGACCACCGGTAGGTGCGGCTGGCGTGGTCCTTGAACTTGACGTGGGCCCAGCGCGTCCAGGAGGTCGAGTCCGCGGGGTTGGGGAAGTGGCTGAACATGGTCACGCTCGCCACGTCCACGAACAGGCCGTCGCCCTTGGCCAGCGTGCCGCCGAAGGTCTGGGTGGTCGGGATCGTCAGCGGCAGCGGCTGCTCGGAGATCCCGCTGTCCTTGCCGTTGCGCAGGATCGAGCCGGTGGAGTTGACGGTCATCTGGGCCGCGAGCACGGCGGAGATCGCCGGGGAGCGGTACCCGTAGTTCATGTACCGGTACTTGGCGAACGTGGCGGCGTTGACGGGCCAGGTGCGGTCGTCGGCGGCCGCCGGGCACAGGGCGCCGAAGTACGTGGACCACAGGTCCAGGCGCGGCGCCCGCCAGTACTCGTAGATCCCGTTGTCGATCTTGGCCATGTTGACCAGGTCGACCTCCTGGTCGTCGGCCCTGCGCGCGGGCACGATCGGCCACGAGGACTTGAGCTCGGCGGTCGTGAGCTGGTCGGCCGAGAGCTCCCACTGACCGGTCGAGGCGTTCTTGACGACCGGGACATCCCCGTTCTTGAAGGGCCGCGCCCCGCTCAGCGGGGTGATGTTGTGGCGGACATCGACGGCGAGCTGGGCGTAGATCTGGCGTTCCCGGCCGACGGTGAAGTTGCCGTCGGCGACGTTGAGCAGCTCCAGCGCGAGCGGACGGTTGTCGCGCAGCGGGCTGTAGCGGAGGTACTTCTCGGGGTCGGAGCCCTCGTACTTGGCGCCGGCAGCGCCCTCGAGGGTCGAGGTGCAGGTGGGATCGTTGACGCCGTTGCGGCCGAGCAGTTCGACCAGGTCCGAGACGTTGAAGGGGCTCTTGATGACGGTCTTGTCGTAGGCGTTGTTGCCGGTGGTGTGCTCGATGATGCCGTCGCTGCCCGAGGCCATGAGCATGTAGTAGTCGGACCGCTTCTGGGCGCCCGAGGTGCTGTTGTTGTCACCGAAGCGGGTCTGGCCCGCCTGGTTGACGTCGGTCAGGCCGGCGATCGTGCCCCTGTCGATGGTGATGCCCATCGAGAGGTAGGAGCGGTTGGCGATCAGGGCGGTCAGCGGGTTGGCGGTCGAGGTGATGTCGTATCCCAGGTAGTTCTGGGCGGTGAAATCGTCGGTCGAGGAGTTCTGCGCCAGGGCGTCGTAGGCCAGGTGCTTGTCGGGGGAGTTGTAGACCTTGTCCTGGTTCTCGAGCCAGGCGTCCTGCAGGCCCAGCAGCCGCAGCAGGTCGATGTCGGCGGGGGTCAGCCCGACGGGGTACTTGCCCGCCGAGTCGGGCGGGGAGGCAAAGTCGCAGGCGAAGTTGACGTTGATGCGCGAGGAGAGGTCGACGATGCGGGTCGCAAAGAAATAGCGGAACTTGCCGCCGCCGATGCCCAGCACGTCGGAGGACTTGGCGGGGTCGTAGACGTCCTTGCCGCGCGGGTCGACCATCTCGAACCAGCGCGCGTCGTAGATGCCGTCGCCGTCGGCGTCGGCCCACTCGTACGGGCGGTAGGTCACCGCGCCGGGGGAGAGGTCCAGGACCTGCGCGCCGCGGGGGATCGCGGCGCCGCGCTGGCGCATCGTCCAGAAGGCGGGGAACTTCTCGTCCGGGACCTTGCCGAAGTCGGTCTTCTTCACCGGCGTGTCGGTCTCGGAGTAGAGGTACAGGTCCTTGCGCATCTTCACGTGGTCGGCCTCGAAGTCGCCGATGAAGTTGGTGCGGCGGAGGTTGTACAGGTTGACGAACTGGCCGTCGGGGGCGACGTTGCTGATCTGGGCCCAGTCGCGGCGCAGGCGGTACTCGCGGAACGCGCCCGCCGCGTCGTCGATCGCGTCGTAGTTGAGCCAGACCGGCTCGGAAGAGGCCAGCCACGGGTCGGTGGGCGCCCACGCGTCCGGGACGTTGGCCGTGCCCATCTCCAGGCGGTAGGTGCCGACGGGGTCGAAGTACTGGCCGGGCATCACCGAGAGCAGGGCCTCGGAGTTGCGGTTCCAGTCCATGGACGGGTAGTCGCTGGCCTCGCGGCTCAGGCGGATGGGGTTGTCCTTCACGGGCTTGCCGTCGGGGGAGATCGCCCGCTCGGCGGAGCTCGAGTAGGAGGTCGCCACCGAGTCGTCGGCGATGATCTGGGCGGCGTACTTGGCGAACTTCTCGCCGACCGAATCGCGGTAGGACTCCCCGGCCCGCCCGTCGGGAGCGTCGGCGAGCCCGACGGCGCTGCGCTGCACCGAGGCGCTGAGCTGCTGATCGGCGCGGCCGACGGCGACGTAGATCACCATGAAGGCCGAGATCAGGGCGAGCACGCCGATCACCAGCACCAGGAACGTGCCGCGCCGGGACCTGCGGTAGGCCGCCGCGGCGCCGCAGACGGTGCGGATAACGGTCGGTCCGGAGGCGGCGGGGATGCCGATCATCGGACCGGGCGTCTGATCGCCGGTCGCTCGGGCATTCATGCTGTCGTGCGCGTTGTCTGTCATGGCCAACTCCATTGATCGTGCGCCGGAGGTCCCGGCGCCCCGCCTCTCACGCAATCGCGAACCAACCTTCCGTCACGGGCGCCCAGCCGGCGGCCCGCCCCCCCCGCTCTCCACGACGCTCCGGCGCTCCGGACGCTTCAGGTGCTCTTGCCGGCGTTGCCGGGGGTCCTGAAGACGAACTGGTACGTCAGCTCGGTGTTGGAGTCCTGCGGGTCCACGAGCCGGAGGGTGACGCGGACGAACTCCGGCCAGGCCCACGGACGCCCCTGCGCGCCCGTCGGGTCGTCGTAGCCGAAGTACGAGGTCACCGAGATCAGCGGGGTCGCCGCCGTCGCCGGCGTGAACCCGTAGATCAGCTCGGGTGTGACGTGGTCGGTGACCGAGACGGTCCCGCCGTTGGACGCCCAGGACTCCTTGGTGTCGTCCACGGCCTTGCCCGACGAACTGATGTAGGGGAAGGTGAACTCCGGGTCCATCTTCTGGTCGTCGTAGACGCGGTACGGGAACGGGCGGGTCAGCCAGGGCTCGGTCGACTGCTGCGTGCCGTCGCCGTTCAGATCGGCAAAGCGCGAAAGGCCGTACCACACCAGCTCGCCCTTGGGATCCGTCTCGCCGAAGGACCAGTCGACGATGAACTCCGAGCAGCCGCGCAGGAAGCCGTTGGCCGCCAGCTCGAGCTGGTCGACGCGGTAGTCCGAGGCCTTCTTCAGGTCGCTGCCGGTGTTGAACTTGCCGTCGCCGCGGATGACCTCCAGCAGGTGCGCCGGGCGCGGTTCGACGCGCATGCGCCCACCGGTGGGGATCTGGATCGGCAGCCCGCCGTAGGAGCCGATCATGTTCTCGAACTGGCCCCGCATCCCGTCGGACTGCGTCGGCCAGGCGTCGTCCATCCAGGCCTGCATCTGGTAGGTCACCGGGAACGGGGCGATCTTGCGGTTGTCGAGCTTGAAGCTGCTACCGGCCGGGTCCGGGCCGTGCGAGGTGTACCACCAGTCGCACTTGTTGAGCTTGTTGGGCGGCTGGCGGGCCGCGGTCACGACGTCGCGTACGTCGCGCAGCGTCTGCGTCACGACGTCGACCAGGCCGGAGGCCATGCGCCGCACGCCCGTGCGCAGCACCCACTTGGCGTCGTTGACCGTCGCCACCGGCGGCGCGACCGGCTGCCTCTGCGGGATGGGCGCCAGGTGGCGGAACACGCTCTGGCCCGCGGGCTGGAGGGCGACCTGCCCGTCCTTGTCGACCATCTTGTCCCGGATGTTGAGGTCGGAGGGGTCCATCCCCAGCGCCGGCTTCATGTCGTAGTGCGTCTGCCGCGGATCGACCAGCAGGCACTGGTGGCGGACCAGGGACCACGTGGACGCGAACTCGTTGGCCGTGTTCGGCTGGCCGAGCATGCCCGCGTTCACGAAGTTGAAGTCCGACAGGATCGGCGGGGTCGGCGCGGCGTTGCTCACCTGCCGCGTCCCGTGCCCGTAGTAGATCCGCGCCGCGTCCGACCAGGCCTGGTAGTCGGGGCTGATCGCCTCGCGCGAGGATGTGAAGTGGCCCTTGGCGAAGAACAGGATCTCGTCGATCCGCCGCACCCGCGAGGACGTGTCCGTGGCCGTCAGCGCCACCTTGCGCACCCCGCCGCCGCGCGGGCCGCCGGTGTTGGTCAGCTGCTGGCGGACCATCAGGAACCCGTCGCGGGTCATCCGCGCAAAGTCCTGCCGCATCGCGTTCTCGATCTGCGCCGCCTGCGCCGTCAGCTGGCTGATGCGCCGGCCGCCCGAGACCGTCTTGCCGATCGTCGAGAACACCGACGCGATCCCCACCGACAGGACCGCGATCGCGCCCACGGCGACCATCATCTCCATCAGCGTGAAGCCGCGCCGGGCGTGGCGATCCGCCACGGCCCCGGCGAGCCGCGTCATCCGTTCACAGGCTGTGGTTTCTGATCGGTTCAAGGCCTGCTCCTTGCCGGCGCCGCCCCGCGGCTTACTCGGCGACATCCACCACTTCCACGCTCACGGGAACCTGCGGCGTCATGATCAGCTCGACCGCCTGGCCGTCCACGATCACCGTGTCCTGGGCCGACCGGCTCAGCGGAGGATTGATCCGCAGCCACGTCTTCGAAGACTTGTCCGTCTGCGTCCCCGTCACCGTGTACACCGTGCCGAGGTTGTCCACCAGCTTCTGGCCGATCGCCGTCGAGTACGCCAGCACAGCGCCCGAGTCGCCGTCGTCCCCGTCGATCATCGACCGCACCTGCACCAGCGACGGGTCCCCGTCGCGGATCATCTCCGGCGCGTTGATCTGCACCATCCGCAGCCGGGAGTACTTCCCCACCCCCGGGGGTCCCCCGTTGCCCGTCGGACGCCCCTGCGCATCGACGCTGGTCGCCAGCCGCCGCTGCGCGGCCGTCGCGTTCTTGCCGGTCAGCACGTTCGAGAGCGTCAGCCCCTCGGGCACCGCGATCTGCTGGTCGATCCGCCGCGTCACGATCAGGAACTGGAACCCTCCCTCGTACTTGCGGCGGATCGCAAGGTCCCAGATGTACTGGGGGTTCATGCCGTCGGTGAACACGCCGGGGAACAGCCTCTCGTACCCGGGGACCTTGACCGTGATGGTCGCCGCGTCCGGCGGCTTGGGGTGCGGCAGCACCATGTCGCCCGTGAGCGGATCGATCCCCCCCTTGGTCGAGGGCTTGTTGGACCACACGAACCACGGCGTCGCGCGGAACTTGGGCGCCGGGTCGATGTTGCCGTCCTGGTCGGTGTCGTAGGCGAGCATCCGGATCGCGTCGACCAGGTACTGCCGGCCCGTGATGTACGCCGCCGCGTTGCGCGCGGCGATCTGCCCGTACACCACGTCCTGCGACTGGCGCTGCGAGCGGATCACCACCGGGAACACCGCGCCCACGCCCAGCAGGCCCAGCGCCAGCACCATGACGGCGATCAGCACCTCGATGAGCGAGAAGCCGCGCGACGCCGGCCGGCGCACCACCGCCCGCACCAGCCGCACCGCCGCGCTCCGGCCGATGATCCTGTCCATCAGCGCACCTCCGTCGGACGACCGGTCGCCCGGTCGACCGTGTACACGAACGCCCCGCCGTCGCCGGGCTTGGCGTCGGCGTCCAGCGAGTCCGAGCCGAACCACGCGTTGATCCGCTTGGCGGCCTCCGGCGCGCCGGGGAACGCCGTCCCCCACAGCGCCTGGTCGATCTCCGGCACCGTGGAGCTCTTGTCCTTGTTGCCGTAGATGCAGCCCGTCACCCGGTTGATCCGACCCGCGCCGATCGCCGTCGCCAGGTCCTGCTCCCGGTACAACGCGATCTCGCTGACGCTCTGGGCCAGCACCGTGTCGCTCGCCTGGTCCCCCAGCAGCTTCTGCTTGTCCTTGAGCGGCAGGTCCACCTCGCGCGTCTTGAGCACCTGGTCCACCACCGTGCCCACATCCTCGCCACGGTTGAAGCGGTAGAAGCGGTACGGCAGCTGCGTGCGGAAGGAGTTGGACGGCGACGGATCCACCGCCAGCACCATGCGCCGGTCCCCGCTCTTGACCATCCCCGTGCCGGCCTCGAACCGCACCATGAACGTCTGCCGCGTCGAGCTCCCCGGCCCGGTCGGCTCGTCGCTGGCCTTCTTGGGGTCGAAGAAACCCGTCTCCGGGAATACCCAGTTCCACCACAGGCCCGTGCCCTTGCTCTCGAACTCCCGCTTGCCCGGCAGCGACTCGTACCACCCCGAGGTGTTCGTCACGCCGTCGTCGAGCGACCCGATCGGCGCCATGCCGCGCACCATCCAGCCGCGCGGCAGCGCCGACGGCGGCTGGCCCGTCGGAACGAAGATGTCCCGGTCGGTCAAGAACCCGTTGGCGTCCACGTCCTGCATCTCGCCGGCCTTGCGGAACACCGCGATCGTCAGCCGGCCGCCCGGCTTGTAGAAGAAGATCGCCGCCGTGTCCTGGCCCGCCTCCGAGGAGACCGCCAGCGACCGCGCCGTCGACATCGCCATGTCCAGCTGGTTGTGCGCCCCGGCCTCGTCCGACGACTTGATGATCGCCGCCACGGCCGGCACCGCGATCGCCAGCAGGATCCCGATCAGCGAGATCACCACCAAGAGCTCGATGAGCGTGAACGCGTTGCGCGGGGTCTTGCGGGCGGCAGAGCGGCCCGCCGATGTGCTCTCAGTTGGGCGCATTGCCGACCTCCACCAGATTGTCCGACCACGCGCGGGCCCGCAGCACGGACTCGGACATCGACGCGTCCACCGACATGCCCCCGTACGTCTGCAGGGCCTTGACCACATCGGCGATCGGCTCGTCGCCGAAGACCCGGTTGGGCCCGGCCATCACGACCGCCCAGTTGGCGCCCGTCACGCTCGGGTTGGGGTCGGTCCGCATCGACGCCGTGGGCGTGAGCTTGGGCGAGAACAGGGCGTAGTCGGGCCCCACCACCATCGCCGGCAGGTTCAGGTCGTCCCAGGACTTGACCGTCTTGTTCTTGAGCCAGCGGTAGAAACGGATCGGCACGTCGTTGCCGTCGTGCAGCTCGACCGTCGGCATCTTGGGGTCGTTGTTGATCGAGAGCTTGAGCGACTTGCCGCCGGCGTCGACGTACGGGCCGTACGTGCCCTTGTCGAACGTCCCGGTCAGGCTCGGCCGCCCGATCCCCGGCCCCGCCACAAGGTCGATCGGCACGTCCGGCTGGTCGGCCCGCCGCGCCTGGTTCAGCGCCCCGGCCAGGTACACCCCCAGCGTGTTGAGGCTGTACCGCCGGTCGTCGGCCGACCCGCCCGCGCCCAGCGGGTTGGTCCCCGTCACGTTCAGCGTCGATCCACGCAGGAAATCGGCGTCACGCGAGGGCGTGTACACCGCGATGATCGCCACGTCCACCGAGTCCACCTTCACGAACTCGATGGTCGCCGGATTGGTCTTGGCCAGGTCCCGCACCAGCGGGGGCGCAAAGTCAAACGAGGTCGCAAAGCCCGTGACCCCCGCGGAGATGCCGCTGATCAGCTGCGTCGTCGCGCCGCGGGCCACGGTCCGTTTCATCACCGACATCGCCGCCAGCAGCAGCCCGGCCAGGGTCGCCAGGATCCCCAGCGCGACCAGCATCTGGATGAGCGTGAAGCCGCCGCGGGCGGTCGGGGTCCGGGTTGTGCCGTGCGCTGCGCGCATGACGCCTGTCCTTTCGTCGGCCCGCCCGGACGTCCGCGGCGAGCTCTCGATCCCGGGGATCCGCCGCGCCCGCGGGGGCGCGGCCACGGCCCGGGATCAGTTACCCTTGTTGCCGCCCTGGAGCGAGTTGATCATCGCCACCATGGGCATGAACATCGCCACCACGATCGTTCCGACCATGCCGCCCAGCACCACGACCATCAGGGGCTCGAGCAGCGAGACCAGCGCCTCGACCTGCTCGTCGACCTCCTCGTCGTAGTTGTCGGCGATCTTCAGCAGCATGCCGTCCATCTCGCCCGTCTCTTCGCCCACGTCGATCATGTTCACGACGATGGCGTCGCAGGTCTTGCTCTCGCGCAGCGGGCCCGCGAAGCTCTCGCCCTCGCGGATCGAGTCGTGCACCTTGCCCAGCGCCCGCTCGTAGATGTAGTTGCCCGAGGTCTCCTTGGTGATGTTGATCGCCTCGAGGATGGGCACGCCCGCGGAGATCAGCGTGCCCAGCGTCCGCGTGAACCGCGCGATCGAGGTCTTCTTGATCAGCTTGCCGAAGATCGGCACCTTCAGCATGACCCAGTCGGTCACCATCCGCCCCACCTCGGCGCGGCGGATCATCTTCAGGGCAAAGAAGGCGATGAACGGGCCCGCGAGCACGAACACGATGCCGGGGATCTTCTGGCCCGGGTTCGACCCGCCGACCCAGCGGCTCGTGTCGATCAGCCACAGCGTGATCGTCGGCAGCTTGACGCCGAAGTCGCGGAAGATCTCCTCGAACTTCGGGATGATGAAGATCATGATGCCCGTCAGGATCAGGCCGGCGATCGAGATGACCACGATCGGGTACACCATCGCGCCGCGGATCTTCCTCTTGAGCCGCTGGCTCTTCTCCATGAACTCGCTGAGCCGCTGCAGGATGATGTCCAGCACGCCGCCGATCTCGCCGGCGTTCACCATCTTCACGAACAGCCGGTTGAACGCCCGCGGGAACTTGCTCATCGCCTCCGACAGCGAGGAGCCGCCCTCGACCTCGTCGCACACCCCCTGGAGGATGTTCTTCATCAGGCCCGGCTTCTGCTGGCCCTCGAGGATCTGCAGGGACCGCAGCAGCGGCAGGCCGGCGTCCTGCAGCGTCGAGAGCTGGCGTGTGAACAGCGTCAGCAGCTTGGGGCTCACCCGCCCGAATCCGCCGCCGCCCCCGCGCTTCTTCTTCTTCTTGCCCGCCGCCTGGTTCGCCGCGTCCTTCTCGGCCTGCTTCTTGGCCTTCTGCTCACGCACCGAGGTCGGGAAGAACCCCTGCGAGCGGATCTTCTGAACCGCCTCCTCGTTCGTGGTCGCGTCCACCGTCCCCTTCTGGGGCTTGCCCGCCGCGTTCAACGCCTCGTATGCAAACGTCGCCATGCTTCACGCTCCAAACACGCCAGCAGCGTTCCGTCCGTCCAACCCACCCGCACGACCACACGTCCGCAAGCCCCCCCGGGATCAGGTGTCCTCCGCGAGCGTCTCGCGCACCACCTCGTCGATCGAAGTCTGTCCCTCGTAGATCGCCAGCAGCCCGGCCTCGCGCAGGGTCCGCATGCCCTTCTTGCGCGCCGCCTGGCGCAGCACCGCCGTGCTGGCCTCGTGCATGATCATCTCGCGGATCTCGTCGTCCATCGTCATGATCTCGAACAGCGCCATCCGCCCCTTGTACCCCGAGTTGTTGCACACCGTGCAGCCCTTGCCCCGCACGAAACGCTTGCCACGCACCTGCTCGGGCGTCAGGTTGAGCTCCAGCAGCTCCTCCTCCGTCGGCGTGTACTGCTCCTTGCACGAGGCGCACACCTTGCGGACCAGTCGCTGGGCCACGATGCCCTCGATGGTCGCCGTCAGGAGGAACGCCTCCATGCCCAGGTCCAGCAGACGCACGATCGAGCTGGGAGCGTCGTTGGTGTGCAGCGTGCTGAGCACCAGGTGGCCCGTCAGCGACGCCTGCACCGCGATCTGCGCCGTCTCCAGGTCGCGGATCTCGCCCACCAGGATGATGTCGGGGTCCTGGCGGAGGAAGCTGCGCAGCGCCTTGGCGAACGTCAGCCCAACGTCCGCGTTCATCTGGCACTGGCACAGGCCGTCGATGTCGTACTCCACCGGGTCCTCGGCCGTCAGGATCTTGGTCTGGATGTCGTTGAGGCTCGCCAGCGCCGCGTACAGCGTCGTCGTCTTGCCCGAGCCCGTCGGCCCCGTCACGATCACGATCCCGTTGGGCTTGTTGATCAGCCGGTGGAACGTCGCCAGGTCGTCCTGGAGCAGGCCCAGCCGGTCCAGCGAGAGCTCGACGTTCGAGCGGTCCAGCACGCGCATCACCACCGACTCGCCGTGCATCGTCGGCAGCACGGCGACGCGCAGGTCGATCGGGTTGCCCCCGATCGTCAGCTCGATGCGCCCGTCCTGCGGCAGACGCCGCTCGGCGATGTCCAGGTTCGACATGACCTTCACGCGGCTGGTGATCGCCGGGCCCAGGTGCTTGGGCGGGGAGTTCATCTCGTACAGGATCCCGTCGATGCGGTAACGCATCTTGAACTCGGTCTCGAACGGCTCGAAGTGGATGTCCGAGGCCCGGTCCTTGATCGCCTGGAGCAGCACCAGGTTCAGCAGCTTGATCACCTGGTTGTCGTCGGCCATCTCCATGATGGCGTCCAGGTCGATCGACTCGCCCCGGCCCTCGAGCGACTTGAACTTGTCGTCCTTGGCCAGCTGGCTCACCACGTCCACCATCGACTCGGACTTGGAGTAGTGCTTCTTGATCAGCGCGTCGATCAACGCCGCGTCGGCGACCACCGCCTCGACGTTGAACCCCATCAGCAGCCGCAGGTCGTCGACGGCCCGGAAGTTGTCCGGGCTCTTCATGGCGATCTTCAGACGCTTGCTGACCGGGTTGTACTCGATCGGGATGACCTGGTACGACTGCACGTTGTCCGACGGGATCACGCCCCGGACATCCTCGGGGATGTCCTTGCCCGCCAGGTCCATGTACTGCATCCCCGCCTGGCCGGCCAGCGCCTCGGCGATGTCCCGGGCCGAGACCAGCCCCAGCTCGATCAGCAGCTGACCCAGAAGCACCTTGCGGGTCTTCTGCACGGCCAGAGCCTCGTGAACCTGGTCACGGGTGACCTTGCCCATCTTCGTGAGGATCCGTCCGATCTTCTTGCCTTTGACTTCCGCTGGATCAAGCACCGGCATGGCTGCAGTTCCTTCTTCTCTGGCTCGACCTCGACTGCCAACCGGTCCTGCTTACCCACGCCACGGATCGCGGATCGACGGGTGCATTCGGCGTTGGTTCCGGCCCGGGTCCCTGCCAACGCAGCCCCAAGACCCTCGCCGAACCGGGCCCCCCACCCTGACACAATCCTCTCATGCGATCGCACCGCGTGGCTCAACCGATCCACCGACCTGCCATCTGGCCCGGCCGCGGACAGGCTCGATCGGACGGGTCGAGTCCTCGCATTCACCGTCGCGGTTCTGGGACGAACGTCTGTCCAGTCCCAACTCCGCGCCTTGAACCGGCCTCGGCCGAAACTCGCCAACTCGCACTTCCGAGCGTCGCGTTTCTTGCCGGACTCAACCTCGGACGGCCGCCAACCCATTCCGCCCAACCAGCGCAGCCGCCACCGATCTCTTCGACCATGTTAACAGAGGAGACGAACCAAAACTACCCAAACGACTCACAAAAAGACACAGGACTTCTGGATTTTATGGCTATCGACCATCATTCTTTCTGGAGATCGAGATCCTCGTCCCACTCGGCACGGCCAACCTTGCCGCCCTCCTTGTGGATCTTGTCTGTCAGGTCAACTGGATTTTTGCTCTTGTCAATCATCTCTTCGGCCGAGATCATCCCCCGCTTGTAGAGCGACCAGAGGTGGTCGTCGAGCAACTGCATACCGAACTTCCGGCCGGTTTGGATGGCCGAGTCGATTCGGAAGGTTTTGGCTTCGCGGATCAGGTTGGCGATGGCAGGGGTAACCACCAGGAACTCGTACCCTGCCACCATTCCGGCCACATCTGTCCGAGACAAGAGCACCTGGCTCAGGATGCAGATCAGGGCGGTTGAGAGCTGGACTCTAATCTGATTCTGCTGGCTGACCGGGAAGGCGTCCACCAGACGGTCGATGGTCTTGGCCGCCCCGGTGGTATGCAGGGTTGCGAACACCAAGTGGCCGGTCTCGGCGGCCCGGACGGCGGCCTCGATGGTCTCGAGGTCTCGCATTTCGCCGACCAGGATCACGTCGGGGTCCATTCGCAGCACGCGGCGGAGGGCCTCGGAGAACGACGGGACGTCATCGTGGATCGCCCGCTGGTTGACGATGCTTTTCTTGTGGTAGTGGTAATACTCGATGGGGTCTTCCATCGTGACGATGTGCCGGTCGTAGTTCATGTTGACGTAGTCAATCATGGTCGCCAGCGACGTCGTCTTGCCCGATCCAGTAGGACCGGTCACAAGGAACATCCCGCGGGGGCGGCGGATCAGCTCGCGCACGATCTCGGGCAGGCCGATCTGCTCGAATGTCAGGAGTTTGTTTGGGATTCGCCGCAGCACCATGGCCAGGTCGCCGCGCTGGCGGAAGATCGCCGTACGGAACCGGCAGGAATCGCCGTACGCGAAGCCGAAGTCAGTTCCCCCGACCTCGGCGAGCTCCTGCTGGTTTCGCTCGGGGGTGATCGACTTCATGAGCGAGACCATGTCGTCGGATTCAAGGGTCTTGGTCTTGAGGTTCTGGAGGTGGCCGTGGAGCCGGACGGTGGGCGGCCTTCCCACGGTCAGGTGAAGGTCGCTCGCGCCCGTCTTGACGACGGTGTCCAGGAGCCGGTCGATCTGCATCTGAGACATCGTGAACCCTTACTTCTGTCTCCCGGCGGTGTGCGGGGAGCAAGGCACTTGATTCGTTCCACGACCGTCGCCCCCCCGGAGGGGAGCGGGGTCCGTCGTCACGTCGTGATGTTGTCCAGGTCGACCTGGGTGGACCTGGCGATCTCCTCGGGGGTACTCCGTCCGTCCATGATCTTGATTTTTCCGTCGGCGACCAGGGGCCGCATGCCGCCGGCGAGCGCAGCGCGGCGGAGATCGGAAACGGGGGCGAGCTTGAAGGCAAGGTCGCGGATCGCGGCGTTCATGGGCATCATCTCGAAGATGCCCTGTCGGCCGCGATAGCCGGTGCGCACGCAGTGGTCGCAGCCGGTGCCCTTCATGACCTTCCCGACGGCCTCCTCGGGCGTGATGCCCGTGAGCTTGAGGTACTTGTGGTCGGGCTCGGGGTCGATGGCCTTGCACTGCTTGCAGATGATGCGGATGAGGCGCTGGGCGAGCACGGCCTGGATCGAGGAGGCGACCAGGAAGGGCTTGACGCCCATGTCGATGAGCCGCGTGATCGCGGAGGGGGCGTCGTTGGTGTGCAGGGTGGAGAAGACCAGGTGGCCGGTGAGGGCGGCCTGGATGGCGATCTCGGCGACTTCCTTATCGCGGATTTCGCCGACCAGGATGATGTTGGGGGCCTGGCGGAGCATGGACTTCAAGATCGCCGAGAAGGTCAGGCCGATGGACTCACGGATCTGGCACTGGTTGATGCCGTTGAAGTTGTATTCGACGGGGTCTTCGGCGGTGATGATCTTCTTGTCGGGGCGGTTGAGCACATCGAGGGCCGAGTAGAGCGTGGTGGTCTTGCCCGAGCCGGTGGGCCCGGTGACCAGGAAGATGCCGTTGGGCCGGCGGATGATCTTGTTGAACCCGGCGAGCGTGTCGGGCTCGAAGCCGATGTTGACCAGGCCGATGCGGACCGACTCGGGGCGCAGAATACGGAGGACGACGCTCTCGCCGTGGTAGGCGGGGCAGGCCGAGACGCGGAAGTCGATCTGCACGTCGTTGACGGGGAGCTTGATGCGGCCGTCCTGGGGGACGCGCTTCTCGGCGATGTTCATGGAGGACATCAGCTTGACGCGGGAGAGCAGGGCGTTCTGCATCCGTGACGGGAGGTTGTCGCGTTCGATGCAGACACCGTCGATGCGGTAGCGGAGGCGGACGCGGTCGGCCATGGGCTCGATGTGGATGTCGCTGGCCCGCATGTTCACCGCCTCGGTGAGGATGCGGTTGCAGAGCCGGACGATCGGGGCGTCCTCGGAGGCGATGTCGATCGACTTGTCCATCGAGCGGTCGACGGAGCGGTCGACCGTGCGGTCCATGGACTCGGAGATGAGCGACTCGGTGGGGGCGACGGATTTCTCGGACTTGCCGCCGGCGCCGCCCTCGAGGAACTTCTTGATCTGCGTGCGCGGGGCGAGCCTGGGCTCCACCTCGACGTTGAGGCGGAAGCGCAGCATGTCGAGCATTTCCAGGTCCATGGGATCGTGGATCACCAGCTGGAGCCGGCCGTTGAGCTTGGAGACGGGCAGGACGAGGAACTTCTTGATCAGGTCGTCGGGGATGAGCTTGAGGTCGATCTTGGAGGACATCCCCGGGGCGCCGATGTCGACGTACTCCATGCCGAACTGGTGGGCCAGGGCCTTGCAGACCTGGTCTTCCTTGGCGAACCCCAGCTCAACGAGCGAATCACCCATCCGCTTCCCGGCGGCCTTGGCGACCTGCGCTGCCTTGTCGGCCTGCACGGTGTTGATAAACCCCCAGCCAACGAGGATTTCACCGAGCTTCTTCTTCGATCGTGCCATGCGATTCTCGTGTCAACCCTTCTCGGAGGTCCCGTCGGCGGGACTCCGCTGCAACCTGCCTCTGAGTGCCCGCGAACCGTCGGGGAACCTCTGGAGCACGCCCGGACGCCGGCCGTGCCCCTGGCGAAACTCCCCCGGAATCCGCTCCCAACCAAACCGGGTCCACACCCGCGTGCGACCCCGACCCTGCCCGCGGGATCGTGCCTTCGGGCGTTCGATCGCCGAGCGCGGAACTTCCGGCCGGGATCCCATCCCGAGGCCGGGGAGGGACGCATCGTAGCGGCCCCCCATGCGTTCCCCACCGGTCCCGGCGAACCGTCGACCACCTCCGGAGCGCCTCGGGCGCTGGATCCTGAACGAACCGGACCCCTCGGGGGACGGGCATTATGCCGTGCGGAGGCTCAAGTCGCAATCCGCACGTCCGGATCGGGCGGTTCCCCGGCTCGGGCCCAGGGGCCCGAATATGCTTCAGGGTCGCGCACGGCAGGCCTTTTCCGGGTGCTCCGCCATGGCTAACCAGCAGCCTACTCCCTCGGCGATCCGAATCCTGATCACCGCCGGACCCACGCACGAGCCCATCGATGCGGTTCGATTCATCGGGAACCGGAGTTCCGGGAGGTTGGGTATCGCCCTCGCGGAGGAGTCGGCCCACCGGGGCTACTCGACCACTCTGCTGCTGGGCCCCACGGCCAGCCAGCCATCCCATCCCGGGGTGGATGTGCATCGTTTCGGCACCTGCGAAGACCTGCGGACGCTTCTGAAGCGGTACGCTCGCGAGTTTGATGTGGTCATCATGGCCGCCGCGGTCGCGGATTACCGGCCTGTTGCTTCTACGAGCGGGCCCGGCGTCAAGTTCAGGCGGACCGAGGGCACGATGGACCTGAAACTCGAGTCGACGCCCGACCTGATCGCCGAGTTGGCCGCGGGCCGCAGACCCGGCCAGTACTTCGTGGCCTTCGCTCTCGACCCGCGGGATGAGGTGGTTTCCTCGGCGCTGGCCAAGCTGGAGCGCAAGCGCGTAGACATGGTGGTAGGCAACCCGCTCGAAACGATGGACTCCGGGACGATCGAAGCGGTCGTGGTGGAGGCCGACGGGGTACAGACCAGGACGGATGGGGCGATGACCAAGATCGAGTTTGCGCCGTGGCTACTCGACCTCATCGAATCCCGGCGGGGCGTGAGGTAGGCCGGGCCGCGGCGAGCCTGGCAGGGCGCAGCGCCGGGGGCGGGACCCTACCGTCATCCATGCCCAAGCCCGGACGCCCGCGAACTCCCAGACCAGATGCCGGACTTTCGGCCCGCCCTCGGGGTGAAAGGGACCACGCCGCGCCGGCGCACCGGTCCCCCGATTGGTCCCCCGCTCGGGCCCCGCGGCGGCACCGGGAGGAAGAAGTCGCTTCTTCGCCGGAGGACATCGGGCTGGGTGTGCGGCTGGTGTACGAGGATCCCGATGTCATCGTGGTCGACAAGCCCACCGGGCTGGTGACCGCGCCGATGCCGGGCACCCCCGAGCACGACAACCCCGAGCTGCGGGAGCAGAGCGTGTTCGGGGTCGTCAAGCGGTTCATCAAGGACAAACGCCGGGTTCGGGGCACGCGGGTGTGGATCATCCACCGGCTGGACAAGGAGGCCTCGGGCCTTCTGGTGTTCGCCGGATCGGACAGGGCGTACGAGCAGCTCAAGGAGGAATTCCGCACCAAGCGGGCCCACCGGCTGTACACCGCGGTCGCCGAAGGCGAGTTCAAGAACGAAGCGCCGGCGCTGCCGGGCCGCACGCCGCAGGCGGCCTCGGGGATCATCCGCAGCATGCTCGCCGAGGGCGCCGACGGGCTGATGCGGTCGGTCAGGCAGGACCGCCGGTCGGCGGATGATCCGGGCCAGAACGCGGTGACGCACTGGCGCGTCGTCGCCGCGGGCGCCGGCCGGACGCTGCTGCAACTGCGGTTGGACACCGGGCGCAAGAACCAGATCCGGGTGCACATGCGCGAGGCGGGGCACCCGTTGGTGGGAGATCGCCGCTACGGGGGCAAGAGCAACCCGATCTCGAGGCTGTGCCTGCACGCGACCGAGCTCGGGTTCACGCACCCGGCGACCGGGCAGGATGTGCGGTTCTTCTCGCCACCGCCCCAGGCGTTCTACGGGCTGGTCAACCAGGTCCCGCCGCTCAACACGCTGGCGGGCTCGAAGCCTTCGGCGGTCGGGGAGGCGCTCAGGGCGCCCCCGGCGAGCAAGACCGCTGCATCCGGCAAGCCAGCCCCCGGGCAGCCGGAAACCTCGTGGGACCATGTGGCCGAGTGGTACGACCAGCTCATCGGGGACCGCAAGAGCGATCACCACGAGAACGTGATCTTCCCGGGCGCGCTGCGCCTGCTGCACCCCGAGGAATCGATGCGGGTGCTGGATGTGGGGTGCGGTCAGGGTGAGATGTGCCGGCGGCTGGCGGACCTGGGCGCTCGCGTGGTCGGCGTGGATGCTTCGCCGCGGCTCATCGCTTCGGCGAAGGCGAGCGTGGGCCAGACGAATGCGGGAGATGACGAGGAGAGCGGGACTGAGGGCGCGGAAGACGGCTCGGATGGGTCGGCGAGCTTTGTCGTGGGTGATGCCCGCAAGCTCACGCAGATCGCCGAGCTTGATGGCAGGCAATTTGATGCGGCGCTGAGCATCATGGCGCTGATGAATATCGATCCGATCGAGCCGGTGCTGACGGGGATCGCCTCGCTGGTGCGGCCGGGCGGGGCGCTGGTGCTGGTGATCCTGCACCCGGCGTTCCGGGCTCCCGGGCAGACCTCGTGGGGCTGGGAGGGGGGCGAGGGGGGCTCGAACACGGGCAGGTCGCTGACGGATGAAGAGCGGGAGATGCGTGCGGGGGGGCCGGTGGGGGTGCGGGGGGTGCGGGGGGCGGGGCCGGCGGTCCGGGTGGTCGGCGAGGCGAAGCGCGGGGATCGACGGCGCGGCCAGGAAAGCCGGCAGCGCGGATCAGGCAGTATCGCCGCGTGGATGGGTACCTCTCGCCGGGGCAGATGCCGATAGTGATGAACCCCGGAGCGGCGGCGAGCGGGGCGGAGGAGATCACGACCTGGACGTTCCACCGTCCGATCCAGACGTACTCGCGATTGCTGCACGAGACGGGGTTTGTGATCGAGCTGATCGAGGAGTGGTCGAGCGCTCGCAAGAGCGAGCCGGGGCCGCGGGCGGCGGAGGAGAACCGGGCGCGGCGGGAGATTCCGATGTTTTTGGCGATCAAGGCGGTGAGGGTGACTCGGGAGAGTGCCGGAGGCTGAGCGTGCGGAGCCCCATCACCTGGCAAATCCGGGACGATCGCGGAGTGTTGCACACGTACTCGCGGCTTGAGGCACAGCCGCCCCCGGTACATCGGCGAAGACAGGCTCTCATCCTGCGCGAAATGCTGACGAACCGGTGGTATCGCATCTACTTCTGGCTCTGGACCATGCCATTTGTCGCGGTGGGTGTCTCGTGGATCATCGACCCGCCAGATCGACCCGAATGGGTGATCGGGAGCATTTTCTTTGCGATCGTTGGGACGTGCTCGCTGTTGGCGATGCCGATGCTGCGGCGCATGCTCACCACACGAGAAACACATCTGGCGACCGACCCACCGGTGTGCGCGGTATGCGGGTATGACATGAAGGGAATCCCGCTCACCGAGGATGGTTGTCGAGTCTGCCCGGAGTGTGGGGGTGCGTGGAAGGATTTGAGCGGTGCGAGCGTGCGCGGTGCGAATCCGTAGGAGGGGTAGACACAGGCGGGACGCCTGTGCCACGAGATTGGGTAGAGGGATCAGGCAATCCCGCCGGGTGGCAACGGCTCATCCGCTCCGACCGCGACCGCGAGTTTCTTGCCGATCACCTCTTCGAGCCTCCAGGGTTCCAGGCCCGTGCCGGGGCGCTTGATGGTCAGGTCTTCGCGCGTGAGCGTGTGGCCGGCGGGGAGGTCTCGCGCGGCAACCAGGGACTGGCGCGAGACCCGGCGGACATCCTGTTCGATGTCGAGAACCCGCTTGATCGCCTCGATGGGCTTGCGCGAGAAACTCGTGGGCGAGCCGTACTTGCGGCTGGCTTCGAGTTCCTGCGCGGCATCGCGGGCGAGCCGCACGTATTCCTGCATCTCGGCGGGCTCGAGGCTCGCGGCGTGGTCGGGGCCGGTCGCTTGCTTGTCCAGCGTGAAGTGCTTCTCGAGGATACAAGCCCCGCGGGCGACGGCGAGCTGGCCGGTGCGGGTGTCGGGCGTGTGGTCGCTGTAGCCGACGGGGCCGGGGAAGATGTCGGCGATCGCGGCGATCCCGCCAAATTCCTCGCTGCCCGGGGGCGTTGGGTAGGAGCTGACGCACTGCATGACGGCGACGTGATCACGGTACTCGCGGAGCCACGTGAGGGCGCGGCCGACCTCGGCGAGCGTGGAGGCGCCGGTGCTGATGATGAGCGGCCTGCCGGTGCGGCCGAGCCCGGCGAGCAGGGGGCGGTTGATGATGTCGGGGGAGGCTGTTTTGTAGGCATCCCAGGGGAGCGTGCTCGCCTGGGAGACGAGCGAATCTGAAAAGACGGTGACGATCGCATGGATGTTACGGTCGTGGGCGAGCTGGACGATCGGGGCCATGTCGTCGATCGGAAGTTCCAGGCGGCGGAGCATCTCCATCGGATCGGTCTCGCCGGCGGCCTCTTGGTAGGCGGCCAGGCGCGAGGCCTTGCTCATGAGCCTGTCGGCGTGGAAATACTGGAGCTTGATCGCATCGACACCGGAGTCGGCGGCGGCGGCGGCGAGTTCCAGGGCGCGGGCGGGAGAGCCATCGTGATTGACGCCCAGTTCGGCGATGATGTAGGGGCCGTGCTGCGGGGAGATGACCCGGGAACCGATCTGCATCTGCACGTCCAGACTCATTTCTTTCGCGAGAGGGCCTGCTCGGCGATCAGGGCGTCGCTCTCGGTGTCGATGTCCACGACGGAACCTTCGGGGTTGATGACGCCGCGGCGATCTCGCCCGAAGAAGGCGTGCGGCCCGGCGGGTACGTCGTCGAGCTTGAGGAAGAGGGCCAGTCGGCGCACGACGATGATCGCCCCGTCGGGAATGTACGCCGGCGGCAGGTCCTGGCGGCGGAAAACACCGTGGTTGAGCACACCGCCCTCCCACGGCAGGACGGCGCCGTCCTCGGCGAGCCGGGCGGTCCACCAGGGGTGGTACTTGCCGACGGGCGCGTAGCTCTGGACGCTGTCGCAGCCGGTGGACCGGCAGAGCTCCACCGCGCGGTCGATCAGGCCCTCGGGACGGACGGGGACGTTGCCGTAGAGGATGACGACCGGATCGAGGGGGCCGGAGGAGGCGCGGTCTGACTCCTGCATGCACACGGCGTGGTCGAGGGTCATCACGGCGTGGCGGGCGGCATCGTCGATGGTCGCCGTGTCGGATGCGAGCGCCGCCGGGCGATCGACGACGCGGACGCCCAGGCCGCGGGCCAGGCCCTTGATGGACTCATCGTCGGTGGAGACGGCGATCAGGCCGACCGAGCGCGCCCGCTGGGCGGCCTCGATGGTCCAACGGATGCAGGGTTTGCCGGCGATCGGGCGCGAGTTCTTGCCGGGGAGTCCCTTGCTGCCGGCGCGGGCCAGAATGATCGCCAGGGCGCCCGCGGCGTCGCGGCGTGCGGGATGGGTGCCTGCGGCGGTGTGCGGGGTCACCAGATCAACCTCATGCGGCCGACATCGGGGATGGGGATCTTCCGGGACGTCTCCATCGCGGGGAAATAGACGAAGAACGCCTTGCCGATGAGCAGGTTGCGGTGCACGATGCCGGTGGTCGAGTCGATCTGATCGGCGACCCACGGCTCCACGGTGCCCCACATGCGCCCGTCGAAGCTCGAAGGGCTGTTGTCGCCGCAGCAGAAGAAGTGATCGGGCCCGGTGGTCAGGACGGAGTTGGGCGCGGTGGCCAGGCCCATGTGGTCAGGGATGCCGTCGGCCTTGTCGGTGGCCTGGTAGTGCAGGTCGCGCCACATGCCGACGCGGTAGAGCGTCACGGGGGAACCCTTGAAGGTCATGTCGACCGCGGCGGTCCGGTACTTGGTGCCGTCGGTCAGGATCCCCTTCTTGGTCGCATCCTCCAAGCTCAGCCCGGTGGCGTACTGGATGCGCTGGGCCGGGGACCAGTCGTACTCCCCGGTGAGCGCGAGCCTGCCGTCGATCCAGAGCTGCAGCGCCTGGTCGGCGTGCCACAGTTCCACGTTGCTGATGCGGCCCTTGGCAAACAGCCCGGAGATGTCCGCCGCGCCGAGCCTGGTCCAGGGTCCATCCGCATCATCCGAAGCCGGGTGCGGGCGCATCTCGAGCACGGCCTTGCCCTGGCCCAGGCTCGCCCGGAAATCGTGCCCGCGGGCGATGATGTTCAGCGTGCACTCAAGTCCGTCCTCGTCGGGTTGGATCCCCGCGGTGAGCCGGACATCCGAGACCGGGAAGTAGTACCGCGGCCCCAGGTACCAGTACGACGGCTTCCACTGGTTGAGCAGGATGACGCTCGGCGCCGAGTTCGCCGACGACTTGGCCTTGAGGAAGGACTCGTTGTACGCGTAACGATCCGCGAGCGGCCACTTGTCGGCGTCCCAGCTCAGGCGCGTGGCGTCCTTGGCGTTGTACCGGTAGCTGGGGCGATTCTCAATCTCCCAGCCGCCGCCGGAGGGCTTCCAGGGCGGGAAGAACCACTGGCTCCCGTTCTCTTTGGAGTCCCTGGGGGTGAACTGGCTCTCGAACACCGGCTGCCAGACCGCCCTCTGCACGCGCTCGGGCTTGCGGGCGATCTGCCAGCCCGGCTGGGCCCACGGGTTTTCCTTCGAGTCGCTCGCGGCGGACATCGGCCTGTGGAAAACATCCCCATCAACCAGCGCGATCTGCTCGTTGGGCAGCCCGATGAGCCGCTTGATGTAGTTCTCCTGCGGGTTGAGCGGGTTCTTGAAGACCACCACATCAAACCGGGAAGGGTCGAAGATCGAGTAGAGGTACTTGAGCACGAAGATGCGATCGCCCGCCAGCGCCGGCATCGTCCGGGGCTGGATCTCGTAGTTGGACATGGGGTCGTGCACGACCAGGGGCATCTGGTCGGGGCCCATGCGCTGCTCGGGCTTGGGATGCTCCCACGCCGAGTCCAGGTACTCCCACGGCGAGACCGTCCACTCGGCGCCCGTCACCGGGCTGCGGAAACGCATGTGCGCCCCCAGCAGCGTGGGCGCCATGGACCCTGTGGGGATCTGGAACGCCTCGACGACGAACCCGCGGAAAACAAAGGCGAGCACCAGAGAGATCAGGACCGAGATCAACGTGTCCTTGACGCTCGTGGGCTCGGAAGAGGGGGTGCCGGCGGCGGAGATCACCCCTTGGTGCGAATGCGGCATGGTTCCAGAGCGTAGCGGGACGCGTGCGAGCTGTCTTGCCCGGCTCCGTGGCGACCGGCGATCCGGGTCCGGAATAACAGCGGTCTAGACGCCCCGGCGACGCCGCCACATGTCCAGGGCCACCGCGGCGATGATGATGTGCCCGACGATCATCTGCTGGACGTAGGTCTGGAGGCCGTAGAGGGAGCATCGGTTGTTGAGGTAGACCATCATCAGGGCGCCGCACAGGGTGCCGGCGATCGAGGCGGTCCCGCCGCCGAGCGACGCCCCGCCGATGACGACGGCGGCGATCACGTCAAGCTCCAGACCGACCGAGACCGTCGGATCCCCCTGGGTGAGGCGGGCGAGCTGGATCAGGCCGGCCAAACCGACCAGGATCCCCGCCACCGCGTACGTCCGGACCTTCATGCCCGTGATCGGAACTCCGGCATACCGGGCGGCGGTCTCGTTGCCGCCCACCGCGAGGATCCGCCGCCCGAAGACCGTGGATCGCATCACCCAGGCCGCGATGATCGCCAGCACCAGCAGCAGCCAGACGCCCGGCGCGACCAGCATCCACTCCATCCCTTCGAGCGGCTGGGGCTGGACGAACCGGTCCAGCCCGTGAAGTTCCTTCGGAGAGATCGGGCTGCTCCCGGAAATCCACTTCGCCAGGCCCCGATAGAAGCCCAGCGTCCCGAGGGTGGCGATGAAGGGCGGCAGCTTCAGCAGGGTGATGAGCAGGCCGTTGTAGAGCCCGCAGGCGAGCCCCGATCCCAGCGAGGCGATGATCGCCATCCACAGCGGCCAGCCCGCCTGCAGCGCCAGGGCCCCCACCACGCCCGCCAGCGCCACCCCCGAACCGATCGACAGGTCGATCCCGCCGGTGGCGATCACCATGGTCATCCCAAGGGCCGCGACACCGACGATCACGGTCTGGACGAGGATGGTCCGCAGTTGGAGCGCGGTCACACCGTGGTGCGGCGGGGTCAGGAAGAACACAACGACCACGAAGGCCAGTCCCATGACAGGGGCCAGCGCACGGAGCATCCGGGCGTTCAGCCCCGGACGCGGGTGCGCGGCTACTTCCATCCCCTCGCTGAGGACATCACCTGCGGCGTGTGGTTTCGGTGCAGGGCCGCTCCCCATTTCGGCTCACCTGCCCTCGAGGTACTTCTTCAGATCGGGCAAGAGCAGGTCCTTGTTCTCGGGGGTGTCCATGTTCGCCTTGGTGATCAAGGCAACGCCGGTATCGATCTGCTGTTCAACCTTCTCGCCGCGGATGTGCTTGACGGCGGTCATGACGCCCAGGTAGCCCATTTTCATGGGATTCTGCACGACCAGGGCATCGATCTCGCCCTTCTTGAGGGCCTCGACGAGCCCCTCGCTGGCATCGAACCCGACGAACTTGACCTTCCCGGCGAGCCCTTTGCCGCGAACGGCCAGGAGCATCCCGAATGTTGAGCTCTCGTTGGGGCAGTAGATCCCGGAAAGCTCGGCGTTGCCGGTGAGCAGATTCTCGGCGGCCTCCTGGGCGGTGGCCCTGGTCGCGCCGGCGTAACGGTGCGGATCGATCAGCTCGATTCCCGCGGCCGCCTTGACGGCGTCGACAAATCCCTGCTCGCGCTGCGTGGTGCTCGCCGAGCCCTCCTGGTACCGCAGCATCAGGACCTTGCCCTTGCCTGCGGTCAACTCGATCATCTTCTGGCCGGCCATCTGGCCGCCCTTGTAGTTGTCCGTGGCGACGAAGCTGATGTAGTCCTTTCCCGGTTCGGCCGCAAGCCCCGAATCGATGATGACGACCGGGATCTTGGCCTGGGTCGCCTGCCGGACGGGGGCCACCAGCGCCTTGTCGTCCAGCGGGGCGAGCACGATGGCGCTGTAACCGGCCGAGACGAGGTTCTGCACAAGGTCGACCTGCTGCTGGCGATCATCCTCACGCTCAGGGCCGCGGAAGGTCACCTCGACGTTGCCCAGTTCCTTCTCGGCCTTGATCGCCCCGGCGTGGATGGACTTCCAGAAATCGTGCGTGGTGCCCTTGGGCACCAGCGCGACCCGCAGCTTTTCACCGCCCGCGCCCTTGGGCTCGGGCGCCTTGCCGGCGGGCGTCTGGCTCCCCGGCGCGCTCGCAGGAGCGCCCGGCTCGGACTTGGGGGCCTGCGGTTCAGACTTCTCGCACCCGGCCGTGCCGATCGCCGCCGCAACACCCAGCGCCGCGACCGTCAGCCACCGGCGCACCCCGCCCCATCCCGTTGCTCCCGTCGCGTCCAAAGCCATGCGTGAACTCCCAGTGCCGGTCCTGAGGATCCGGGTTATCGACCGGCGCCCATCGTACTTGCTTTTCACCCCGCCGCAAGGCCGTACGGCCGCCGGGTCAAGCCGCGCTGACCACACGCACAATACGATCGGGCCGATGTCTCAGCCCCCCGTCACCAATTCCCGCCCCACGGCGATCACCATCGGCAACTTCGACGGCGTGCACCGCGGGCACGCCGAGCTGCTGCGGGTCTGTCGACAGATCGTCGGGGATCCGGGCCGCGTGATCGCCATGGCGTTCGACCCGCACCCCGCGACCACCCTGGCGCCTGGCAGGGCCCCGCCCCGACTCACGTCGTTTGGCCGCCGGGAGCGGTTGCTCAAGTCCCTCGGCGCCGACGAAGTGATCCGGCTCGAGCCGACGCCGTCGTTCCTGACGCTCACGCCCGAGCAGTTCGTGGACCTGACGATCATGCCCCACCGCCCGGCCGCGATCGTCGAGGGGGATGACTTCCACTTCGGACGCCGCCGGGCCGGCAACAACGCGGTGCTCGCCCGGATCGGCAAGACGCACGGATTCGAGGTCCGTGTCGTCGGCGCCGAGCAGGTTGATCTGTCCGACCAGCTGCTGGTCAGGGCCTCGAGCTCCATCACGCGCTGGCTGCTCGAACAGGGGCGTGTCGGCGACGCCGCCCGGGTCATGGGCCGTCCCTACGTCGTGGACGGGCTTGTGGTGCAGGGGGACCAGCGGGGGCGAGCCATCGGCTTCCCGACCGCCAACGTCGCCAGCGACCAGCTGCTCCCGGCCGACGGCGTGTACGCGGGCACGATCCGGACACCGGGCGGTCCCCCGCACGGCGCGGCGATCAACGTGGGCCGCCGCCCCACCTTTGCCGGGGTAGATCGCAGGCTCGAGGTGTTCGCGATGAACCCCGACGGCTCGGCGGCCCCGCTGGACGCCGGCTACGGGTGGCCCGCCGAGGTCACTTTCGAGCATTGGATCCGCGACGACCTGAAACTCGACTCGCTCCAGACACTCGTGTCCCAGATCGAACGGGATGTCAGGGCATCCGTGCGAGTGCTCGCCGAGCCGACGCGCGTGTGACCGGCGCTACCCGGCCTACGCTGGCCCTACCTCTCAAGGAACTGAGATGCCCGATACCTGGTCAACCAACGCCTCGCTCGAATCGATCGCCGCCTGGCTGCGGGGCCAGCGGCGGACCGTTGTGCTCACGCATTCCAAGCCCGACGGGGACGCGATCGGCTCGACGCTCGCGATCGTCCGGGCGATCAACCTGCTCCGCAAGTCCCCCGCCGATGCGCCGGCCGCCGAGGCCTGGTACTTCGGGCCGATGCCACCGTTCTTTGACAAGGTGCACGCCGGCACCCCGGCGCGGAACTTCCAGCAGCGCTCCCACCCCGGCGGGGAGCCGGATGCGATCCTGATCGCCGACACCGGCGCGTGGTCGCAGCTCGAGCAGGTCAAGGACTGGCTCGCGCCGCGGGCGGCGCGGGCGGCGTTGATCGACCACCACCGCCACGGGGACCCCGACGCCGCGGCGCGGCGGTTCATCGACACGGGCGCGGCGGCCGCGTGCCAGATGGTCGCCGAGCTGTGCAGGCTGCTGCTCCAGCTCCCGGCGGTCTCCAGGCTCCCGCGCGAGGTCGCGGAGATGTGCTACCTGGGCATGGCGACGGACACGGGCTGGTTCCGCCACAGCAACATGACGGCCTCGGTGTTCCGGACCGCCGCGGAGCTGCTCGAGGCCGGCGTGAACGCCGCGGAGCTGTACCGCGTGGTCGAGCAGAGCGACCGCGAAGCGCGGGTGCGTCTGCTGGCCCGGGCCCTGTCGGGCATGGAGGTCCACGACAACGGCCGCTTTGCGCTCATGGGGATCACCAAGGCCGACTTCGCGGAGTTCCACGCCGAGCAGGGTGACGCCGGAGGGTTCGCCGACTACGCGCAGACGATCGACAGCGTGCGCGTCGTGGCAATGTTCACCGAGAGCGAGCCCGACGAGCGTGGCAGCCCGGTCACCAAGGTCAGCCTGCGGAGCAAGGACACCGAAGGGGGCGTGGACGTCAACCAGGTTGCCCGGAAATTCGACGGGGGCGGGCACATCCGCGCCGCGGGCGCGAGGATCCAGGCGCCCGTGGCCGAAGCCAAGCGGCTGGTGCTCGCCGCGCTGCGGGAGGCCCGGTAGGGCGATCCATCACAGGGACTACACGCGTGCGCGAAGGCCAGTATCCATCACGGCGTCCGCGAGCCGGCGGACCCGCGCCGGGCCCCCGTCCCGGCCCCGATGCGCGGCAGGGACCGCGCGGGGCCGCCAAGCCGCCGATGCGGCTCCTGACCACGACGCTGTGGGAGTACCCCAGCCAGCACTACATCTCCGCGAGCGGCGCGCCGATGCAGGGGGACAAGAACTACGCCGGCGCGACGCCTTCCTGGGTAATCTGGCAGCTGCTGATGCGCTACACGCGCGAGAACGACCTCGTGGTCGACCCGATGTGCGGCAGCGGGACGACGATCGACGTCGCGCGGGACGTGGGCCGCCGCGCGCTGGGGTACGACTTGGCGCCCTCCCGGCCGGACATCTTCCGCGCCGATGCACGCAAGATCCCCCTCGAGGACTCGAAGGCCGACTTTGTCTTCGTGGACCCGCCCTACTCCACCCACATCGAGTACTCCGACGACCCCAGGTGCATCGGCAGGCTTGATGCCTCCGGCCCCCAGAGCGGCAAGGCGTACTACCAGGCGATGCGGGCCGTGATCACGGAGATCCACCGCGTGATGCGGGATCGCCGCTACATGGCCCTGTACGTGAGCGACTCGTGGAAGAAGCGCTCCGGCGGAGACGACCCGGGCCGCGAGAGCACCGCGTCGGGCACGTTCATGCCCATCGGGTTCGAGCTCTTCTCGATGCTCAAGGAACTGTTCGTCCCCATCGACATCATCGCCGTGGTCCGCCACAACCAGAAGCTCCAGCGCGGCAACTGGCACAAGGCCGCCGAGGAAGGCAACTTCTTCCTGCGCGGGTTCAACTACGTCTTCATCATGAAGAAGCAGGAATCCGCGCGTGGAGAGCACCCGGACCGGCCGTCCAAGGACCGCTGACAATGCGGTCTGGCCGCCGGGGCCGTGGGCGCCCCGGCATGCGTTCTGGTCCGACTCAGCGCCGCGAGCCGTCCTGGGCCGCGAGCCGGGCCTCCAGCACCCGGACCTTCTCACGCAGCTCGTCGAGTTCGCGGAGCACCTTTGCAAGATCCTGCGATGCCGGCGCCGGATCCTGCCGTCCGCGCGAGCCGGCGGAGGCTCCCGGCGGCGGCGGATCCCGGTCCCCGCCCTCGCCGGAACGGAAGTTGCTCGATACCGCTCCGTACGCGGTGGGCAGGTAGATCAGGGTCAGGTTGACGTCGTTGCAGGTCACCGCAGCACCAACGGACTTCTGGCCCAACGTGTAGAACGTATGGTCCCCCGCGGTGTCGACTCTGAACAGCCCGTGCACGGTGATGGGTGTGTCAATCTGGCCCGTGGGCAGCGCGGAATTGACGAAGTGCTCAACATCCTGCCAGCCGCTGGCAGGGAACGCGGTGGGCTGGTTCGAGACCCCCACGATGTAGTTGTCCGTCGTCCCGGTCGTGTGAATGAAGGATGACTCAAACGTCGAGATGGCAACAACGTACCCCGGCGCGGGCACGCTGATGACGCAGGTCCCGATCCTCGTGACGACGCCGGTGCTGGGGATCGTGCCGGAGGACAGCACGTTGGCGACCCCCGGCTCGTCGAAGACCTCCGACGCATCGATCGCGCTGCCGGGCAGCCTCACCGTGCCGGTGCCCCCGGCCGCATCCACCACGTGCAGGCGCCCCAGCGGGGTCAAGGTGTTGATGCCGACATTCCCCGACGCATCCACCTGCACGGCGTTGGCCGGGAGGCCATCCGACGCATCCAGCGACGAACCGTCCGGGATCGCCGGCTTGCCAGAAATCTGCGCCCAGGGGACCTCGCCGGTCACCGTCAGCGCCTCCGCGGCCTGGTCGGCCGTTGTCGAACGCTCGGAGTTCTCGGCGTGCTCGGCCAGCAACGTCGGCGTCATCGGCTGCCTGGGCGTCAGGGTCTGGTACGCCCCCGCGCCGGCGGGGAATCGAGCCTGGATCTCCAGGAACAGCGGCCTGCCGTCAAGGATAGGAGGATCCACGACGAGCGAGGTCATGAACCGACCGTCCGTGACCGGCACCGAGGTCCTGTCGATGGTCGGGGAGGCGGCCGACCCGCCCGTGAGAGACTCGAAGATCGTGAACTTGAAGTCGGCGGACCCGTTGGCGGGTGCGCCGCCATCCTGCAGGACGCCCTGGTACGTAAACGGGCCGGCGCCGGCGTGCGCCCGCACCAGGTAATACCCCGACAACCCGAACGATTCGTTGGACCCGAAGAAACTGCTCGCGGAGAGGTTGTTCAGATTGAGCACCGGGCCCCCGGCCACCCACGAAGTGCCGTTGACGTAGCTCGAGTTGTCCCACGCCGCCGGATACGTGTTCCCCACAGCGAACGCAGCCCCGGCGAAGTAGATGCCTGTCACCTTGACCGGCACGGCAAGCTGGTAAGGGACGAGCTGGCCCGTGGCGGCGGAGGACACGATCACATCCTCGGAGTACACGAGAACGGCGTTGCTGGGATTCCCGTCCTCATCGGGGTCGTCCCAGATGCAGATCTTCGCCGTCGAGCCGTCCGTGATGGTCGAGCCCGGGTAACCCCAGGCGACTTCCACCTTTCGGATGTACCCGCAGCCGACCGAGGCCTGGAACTTGTTGAGCCACGCGATCGAGCCGACGCCGGCCCCGATCGCATTGTTGACGGTCCCGTCGTCAACCCTGTACTCGCAGCCGGAGGTGCGTACCGGCGGTGATCCACCACCTCCGCCTCCCCCGTTGCCGGTGAGGTCCTTCGGGGAATCCGTCTGAGCCGCCGGATGCAGCAGCACCGGCTGGGCCCGAGCCCCACCCACCGACAGGAGGGAAACAAGGCCCGCGACCAACGCCAATGCGGACCGACCGGCACACGCACGCACGACGCGACTCATGAGAATCCCCTTCCCCGGGGCGAGCGCTGCTCACCCTCGGCACACATCCGGCACCCCGATCCGGTCCACTCCCGGCGGGCCGAATCACAACGCTTCATTCAGCATCCGAGCCCGTCGACCCGCTCGACGGCCCTACCGGCTTTACAACTCAACAACCGGCCTCGAAGGCGAGCACGAAGGCCGTGAAATCGTCCGTGTCGACGAAGCCCGAACGGTCGAAATCCGCATCGTCGGTGCCCGCCTCGAAGGCGTTCACAAACGCGGTGAAATCGTCCGTGTCGACAAACCCGCTGTGGTCAAAGTCCGAGGGGCATGAGAAGGAGACCCCCTCCCAGAATCCTCCCCGGACCGAGAGCGTGCCGCCCGTCATCGCGGCGCCGGCGTCGAACTGTCCGATCGTGCCCGAGACCGACAGCGATCCGGCGCTCGAAGTGCCGCCGCCGCAGTCCACGGTGTACCAGGTGACCTTTAGATCGGCGCGGACCTCCGGCCCGGTGATCAGAACGGAAACGAGGCAGGTGGCGAGCGTGATCTTCATGTAGATGCTCCTGAGGTGCGCGATCCAGCAGGGCCTGCTGGTGCTGCTCGCGCACCATTCCTCCAACGCTTACCCGACCGACGGTGCTGGCCTGTGGTTGGCCGGGTCGTCAACGACCGCACCGTGCATACATACGCAAGCAAGTGCTCGTCCCGAACGTTTCGTGGTCTTGCCTTGGGGTTCGGTCGCCGGCAGAAAACTCAGACCGGAAACAGCCGGCAATCCCCCGCGCAGAGCCGAATCCCGGACCTTCCCCCACGCTTAAACCTAACAAACATAGATCAAGCAATCAAATTTCATGTCTTTCAGCCGCCCCGAGAAAGAACCGCACCCACGATCCCTCCGAACTCAGACACCAAGATACCAGCTCGGCCGGACCGATTCAATACCTTCTGCCGCACCCCTCGACACTCTTACCATGCGGCCATGACCGCACCTTCACCAATCCTACAGGAGCACGCCAGGCGTGGGGCGATGATCTCCGAGTATGGCGCCGCCCAGGGGCGACAGGGTATTGCGCTGGTGGCCGCGTTCGGACCGATCGAGCTGGAGTACGCGGCGATCCGCCGGTCCTGCATCCTGCTGGACCAGCCGCATCGGGGGGTGATCGAGGTGACCGGGCCGGACGGTCCCGAGTTCCTCAACCGCATGATCACCCAGGAAGTGCGCAGCCCGGCCGCAGGGCATGTCCGGCGCGGGTTCTGGCTCAATCGCAAGGGCCGCATCGATGCCGACCTGAGAATCTGGAGACTACCGGACCGCACGCTGCTGGATGTGGATGCCCACGCCGCCGCCCGCACGGTCGATGGGCTCGCCGCCTACATCGTCGCCGACGATGTAGGCATCCGCGAGATCTCCGCCGCGACTCACCGCATGGCGCTCCACGGACCGGGCGCCGCCGCCTTGATGGCCGGCGTCGTGACAGACGCCGCCGAGGCCGCGGCGGTCGCCGGGCTCGCCAACGATCGCTGCGCGGTGGTCCTGGTTGGTGGTCAGCCCGTCGTGGTCGCCCGGGAAGACCAGACCGGCGAACCCGGGCTCGAGCTGATGTGCAGCGCTGATTCGGCGCGGGGCATCTACGCCGGCCTGCTCGAAGTCGGCGGATGGACCGCCGGCACCGAAGAGAGCAGCGCGGCGATACCCACGGCAACGGCCCTCGTGCGGCCTGCGGGCTGGCACGCCTTCAACGTCGCCCGCATCGAGGCCGGCACACCGCTGTACAACATCGACTTCGGACCGGATTCGCTCCCGGCCGAGTCCGGCGTCTTCGAGGATCGCGTATCGCTCACCAAGGGCTGTTACCTCGGGCAGGAGATCGTCGCCCGGATGCACGCCCGCGGGCACCCCAAGCAACGGCTGGTCGCGATCAAGCTCGGGCGTGACTTCCCGCTCCCCGCGCCCGGGGAGCAGCACCTCGCATCGCCGCGGCAGCCCGAGACCGGCTCGCCCGTGTATCCCGCCGCCGGTGCTGCCCCGCAACCCGGCGCGCCGGGCTCAGCACCCGAACCGATCGGCGCGGTGACCAGTTCGGCGATCAGTCCCATGCTCGGCCAGACCCCGGTGTGCTTCGCCATGGTCAGGTACAGCGACGCCCAGGCAGGCCGCGAAGTGCTGGTCGCCGCCGAGGGCTCTTTGGTCAAAGGCACGATCCTACCGGGACTCAGATTTCTTCCCAAGGCATGATGCCCCGAAGCCCAACGCGGCCCCTCGCGCGCTGCGGCGCCGGAAGGTGGCTCCACGCGACGGGTCCCGGACCGGCAACCGGGCCGCGCCCTGTCAGTCCCCGTGCTTCTGGCGGAGCTTGGCGCTCAGCCGCAGAAGCAGCTGCACGCGTTCGAACTCGTTGAGCCAGTCCTGCATGGTCGCCGCGATCTCGTCCGCGGGCACGGGCGCACCGGGCAGCGGGCAGGAGGTTCCCAGGCTCCGCGCGGCGATCGACCGGTAACGCGTCAGCGAACGGTCCCCGGAGATGGAAACGAACTCGTGCTCCTCGTTCATGAAGATGACGGTGGGCACGCGGTTGCCGCCGCAGATGCGGACCATGTCCGAGAGTTCGAGGTGCTCGTCGCGATCAACAAATCGCAGGTCGATCGTCCCGGGGTTCGCACCGGCGATCCTCGCCAGCAGGGGGCACTGCTGGACGCAGTCCCCGCACCAGGCGCCGGATATCACCAGCACGGGCATCCGCCGGACGAACGAGCCCACGAGGCGCTGCTGGTCGGGCTTGAGCGCCGGGGCGCGCGCGGCAAACGCAGCCCAGTTGCGCTGCTGGTCGGCCGATGCGCCCGCGACATACCGCTCGTAGTTGACGGCGGCGTCGAAGTGTTTCTTGAGGATCTCGGGGGAAACCATCGGTGCTCCTGGGTTCAAGAGAGCCGCGGCGAACCCGGGATCGCACGGCCTGTCGATCGGGACGACGGCAAGCTAGAGCTGCCAGAGGCTCGAGCCCCACGTGAGGCCCGCGCCGAAGGCCAGGAACATGACCCTGTCGCCCTCCTTGACGCGCCCGGCCTTCCGGATCTCGTCGAAGACCAGCGGGACGGACGCGGCGACCGTGTTGCCGTAGCGGTCGATGTTCACGTGGAGCTTCTCGGGGGGAAGTCCGAATCGTTCGCGGGCCGCCTCGAGGATGCGGGCGTTGGACTGGTGGCACACGTAGTGGTCGACGTCGTCGGCCTTGAGGCCCGCCCGCTCGAGCGTCTGCTCGATCAGCTTGGAGAACGTGGAGACGGCGAACTTGAAGACCGCCCCGCCGTTCATCTGGACCCGGCCGAGCTTGCGCTCGTCGATTTCATCCCCGGGGGCAAAGCCGCTGCTGTCCGTGGGGATGTAGAGGTACTTGGAGCCCTGGCCGTCGGAGTGCATCTCCTGGGCGAGCAGCCCCTTGGCGGGGTCGTCGGTCCTCCGCACCACCACCGCGCCGGCGCCGTCCCCGAACAGCACGCCCGTGGCCCGGCCCCAGGTCGAGAGCTCGACGTGCCGGGTGATGCAGTCGGCCCCCACCACCAGGATGTTCCGGTACGAACCGCCGCGGATCAGGTCGTGCGCCAGGTTCATGCAGAAGACAAAGCCGCAGCAGGCCCCGTTGACATCCAGGGCCCCCGAGTTGGGCGTCCCGATGCGGCTGGCCACCGTGCACGAGGCCGAAGGCGTCGGCGTGTCGGGCGTCATCGTGCCGACGATGACCATGTCGATGTCGGCGCCGGCCAGGCCCGCGTCGGAGATCGCCCGCCGCGCGGCCTCGGTCGCGAACGACGCGGTGTTCTCCCCCAGCTCGGACTTGTGGATGTATCGGGAGCGGATCCCCGTGCGCTGGGTGATCCACTCGTCGGTGGTTTCCATCAGTTTTTCGAGGTCCGTGTTGGTGACTCGCGTGGCCGGGATCGCCGAGCCGCTGCCGGTGATCTGCACGCCAAACCGCGCCGGTCTGCTGGTGGGGACGGGCCGGGGACCGCCGGCCGCCGCGCCTGCGCTCATGCGGACTCTCGCTGTTCTGCCTGCGCATGCAGACCCAGCCGCGCCTCGACCAGCGGGCACACCTCCGCGAGCCGCTGCACAATCGCCTGGTTGACGCCCGCGCGGACAAACTCCTGGCAGGCCCGGACGGCCGATCGGATCGTCTTGGCCTGGCTCGAGCCGTGGGCGATCAGGCACACGCCGTTGACGCCCAGGAGCGGCGCACCGCCGTACTCGTGGTAATCGTGCTTCTTGTACAGCTGCTTCATGATCGGCTCGAACTGCAGCAGCAGGTTCGGGTCGAACATGGCGATCTCCCTGGCCAGGGCCCGCATGAGGCTCGAGGCCATGCCCTCGGCCATCTTCAGGAGCGTGTTGCCGGTGAAGCCGTCGGTGATCACGACGTCGGCCGAGTCCTCGAAGAACTCCCGGCCCTCGATGTACCCGACGTAGTTGGCCCCCGGCGTGGCCTTGAGCAGGTCGCGGGTGTCCTTGATCAGCCCCGTGCCCTTGGCTTCCTCCGACCCGATGTTCATCTGCGCGATGCGCGGGTTCTCGATCCCGTGCATCTTGCGCGCGTACGTCTCACCCATCAGGGCGTACTGCCAGAGGTGGGTCGCGCGGGGCTCGGGGTTGGCCCCCGCGTCGATGAGAACGACCGGGCCGTGGAACGATGGAATCGTGACGGCGATCCCGGGGCGGTGGACCTGCGGCAGCCGCCGCATGTGCATCGTCGCCGCGGCGACACACGCGCCGGTGTTCCCCGCCGAGAGGACCGCGTCGCACCGCTTGGGGTGCTTCTCCGATCCGAGCAGGGCCATGCGAACGATGGACGAGTCCTTCTTTCCCCGGACGGCGATCGTCGGGGAGTCGTCCATCGCGATGACCTGCGTCGTGTGCTCGATGACCAGCCGGGGATCACCGATCCCCCGCTCGGTGAGCAGCTCACGGATGACCGGAGCATCCCCGATGAGCACGAGTTCGTCCTCGGCGGCGAGAAGAGGTATCGCCTCGATGCACCCCTTCAGGATCCCCTCGGGGGCGTTGTCCCCCCCCATCACATCAACTGCCAGGCGCATGAGCAGGGTTCCCGCGGCCTCGTGTGGGCCTCCCTCAAGCAGATTCGGGCTATCCAGCGCCCGCATCCGCCCGGGTCGTTGATCCGTGAATCAGATGGACGCCTCCCGATAGCCCGGTATCGACCGGACCGGCCCGCCTTCCCGGGGTAGCGCCCATCTCTGAAATCGCGAACGCCCCGGACGGACCTCTTCCTGCTCGAGCCAAGCTCGATCAGTCATTCCCGATGCCGATGCCGAGTTTCGGAACCTTGATCCGAAGGCCGGCGCGGACATATCCCGATTCCTTGCAGGCGCGGTGATGGGCCTTGGGCATGCCGCTCAGCGGGCAGAGAGTCTGGGTCGAGGCCTTCAGAGCGTGATGAGAACGGCGACGACGGGTCCGTCCGTAGCTCTGGCGAAATGCAGGTTGCATGAATACACGCTCCAGGCGGCTCAGAGCCGCGGACAATAGAAGACCCGAGGGGACCCCCATCACATGCACCGGGCACCTCCCGGGCGAGTTTTCAGGGACCGAGAGGGTATTCGTCCGGGTACGCTCGGTCAAACTCGCCCGCCGGGCCGCCGAACCCTTCCAGAGCCGCGCCCGATGGTCCAATCTGTCCCTACCAGCGACCGGGGTCGCCTCCTGCCGGTGCCAGCCGCGGGACAGACCTAACCAAGGGCGATCGACGCTCCGGGAGCATGCTCTTCACTCAAGTCAGACGGCTGGACAGCAGGGTTGTTCTGGATAACATCGTGAGGTCGCGGGCCCCACGGGTGCCAGCGGCTGTTCTATCCGGCCTGTGGCTTGAGGGCGAGTTCCGTCGACCCCCGACCAAAGTCCGGATCGGGCCCTCCTAGCTCAGTTGGTAGAGCAGCTGACTCTTAATCAGCGGGTCGAAGGTTCGAGTCCTTCGGGGGGCATTTTCGCAGGGAATCGCGCGGTTCGGCGCGGCGGTGCCCGGCTCCCCCACCACTCAGTGCCAGCGCTTATCAACGAAGTCGCTATCGAGTTCGCTGCCGACGCGGCGTTCGCCGACGGCGGGGCGGTCGGGGTGGCATGACGAGCAGGTCGCGAGCATGCTCGGGTTGCCTCCGCGATGGCAATCCAGGCAGTTGAACAGCGCGTGATCGCCGTAGAGGCTGACGCCCGTGCGGAGGTGTTCGAACTCGGTGCCGCCCCAGCGCTTGGCGTGGCAGATCTCGCAGGCCAGCGTCCCCGGGCGTTCGGGCGTCTTGACGTTTTGGTGGCATTCGTTGCACGCCAGCGACGCGTGCCCGGGCCGGAGGAACCAGCCGGTCCGGGCGCCGTGGTCGAACTTCTCACGCTCCCCGGACCTGTGGCACGAGACGCAGCGGGACTCGCCGTGGCAGCCGTAGCAGCTCTGCTGACGGTTCACCACGGGGCGCTCGATGCTGGTCCCGTGGCAGGACCCGCAGGTCGAACCCGCGTGGCAATCGACGCACTTGAGCCCGAAGCGCTGGCTGTGGTCGTCGTGGTGGAACGTGACGACGGGCAGGCCCTTGTGGCCCGTGGAATAGATGTAGCTGGACTGCGCCTCGGCCCGGGGGGCGGCCAGGTGGACGTCGTGAACGGGGGACAGCCGCACCGTCGAGGACGTGGTGTGGCAGAACCCGCAGGCGTTCTCGTGGGCCCAGTCTTTGTGACAGCTCAGGCACTGGCGGTGGTAGGCGCCGCGCAGGCCCGGCTTGTCGTCCTTGGTGATGTTGCTGGCCGAGTCGTGGCAATCCCGGCAAGCCCGCGGAGCGACGATCACGGTCGTGTCCGTGCGCTCGGGGAGATCGTGGTGACATGTCCGGCAGTCACTCGAGAGCGAGGACATCTTCACGTGGATGCGGTGGTCGAAGCGGACCGATCCGTAGCAGCCGGCGACCTTGTCGAGGATCACCACGTCGGGCGGCTGGGCGCCGCCGCTGTCGGCCGCGGAAGGGACCGGCGGGGGCGGCACGTCCCAGGAGGGCGGGATGGCGCCGGACATCTGCGGCGGGAGGATCGCCAGGAGGAATGCGGCAAGAGGAGCGTTCACGGTGTGCTCCATGAAGTGGCAACGCGCCGGGGAGAGAACTCGGCCCCGCTCCAGGTCACGCCCGCGGGAGTGGGAAGCGGCGCCGTCGGACGCGCGCCGGCGGGGGACGAGGCCGCGACGGGCTCGTGACCCGATCCGCCGGCGAGCGGGGCGAGGTGCTCGATGACGGGGAAGTTGAGGGCAAAGAAACGGTAGATGAGCACGGTCAGGGCGACGGCGCCGACGGTCACGAGGACCTCCAGCAGCGACGGGAAGTACGTCGCCTGCCGGTCGAGCGGCGTGTACGCAAACAGGAAGACGTTGAGGCGGTTGAACGCAACGCCGCCGACGGTGAGCGCCGCGCCGAGGAACAGCCAGGCAGTCCGGCGGCGCAGGCCCGGCGTGGCGAAGATCACGATGGGGAAGACAACACCCAGCACGACCTCCGCGAGCAGCAGCCGGGTGTACAAGCCGCTGCCGAGCACGCTCGCGAGCTGCCCGCGCACCGCCAGGTCCCCGATCTTCACGATCAGGTAGAGGCCGAGCGTGAACGGGATGAACCGCCCCAGACGCGAGAGCAGGGCGCGATCGGTGGGAAGCCCGAACGAGCGGTGGGCGATGATCGACTCGAAGATCACCATCGGGTAGCCGACGGCAAAGGCCGAGAGCAGGAAGAGCAGCGGCATGCCCTGGGTGTGCCACAGGGGGTGCAGCTTGCCCTCGGTGATCACCATCAGGGTGCCCAGGGACGACTGGTGCATGCACGAGAGCACGATGCCCATGATGATGAACACCGTCATGCAGCGCGAGAGCGAGGCGTCCGCGAGGCGGAGCAGGCCCTCGATGCGGGCATTGAGGATCGCGGCCGGACCGGGGAGGCGAACGCGACCGATGAAGCGCTCGCAGACCACGGGCATGAACTCGATGTAGAGCACGGTGAGGTAGCACATCACGCAGATCGCCACCTCGAACAGCACGGAGTTGGGCTGCCAGAAGGGCGGGAGCATCACGTGCCACATCGCCCAGAACCGGCCCAGGTCGGTCATGACGCCCAGGGCGACGAAGGTGTAGCCGAGCATCGCGGTCAGCAGGGCGGGCCGGACCAGCGCGTGGTAGCTCTCACGGTGCAGGATGTGGGCCAGGAACGCCGTGGTGAAACCGCCGGCGGCCAGCGCAACACCCGTGGCCACGTCGATCCCGATCCAGATGCCCCAGGGGTAGGCGTTGTTCAGATTGGTCGAGGCGCCCAGCCCCAGGGCCATCCTGTAGAACCAGGCGGCCAGGCCCGCGGCCGCGACGGCGGCGACCACCAGGACGCCGGGCGTGAAGTACGGACGGCGGCCGGCGCGGTGGGCCGGCGTCGCGCGGGCCGACGGGCCCAGGAGAAGGCGGACGATGGAAACAGCAGCGCTCACGTGTGCTTCCCGTTTCGCGTCACGAAGTTGATGGTGGCGAGCACGCCGGCCAGCGCGATGGGCGCGGCGAACCACTTGAAGATGGTGTGCTGGATGTGCTCGGTACGCTCGGCGGGGCTCTCCGGCGGGAGGGGCGGCAGGCCGAGCTGCGCGAGCTCTTCGAAGGGCACCGGCGAGACGTAGAGCCACGAGGTGCCGCCGGCCTCGAACTCTCCGTAGATGTGGTTCACGTACTTCTCCGGGTGCTTCTCGATCCGCTCGCGGGCGATCCGGAGAAGTTCGGCCCGCGGGCCGTACTGCAGGGCCTCGACCGGGCAGATCTCGACGCAGGCGGGGACCTGCCCGCGGGAGGTGCGGTGGCGGCAGAACTCGCACTTGCGGACGCGCGGGGTGAAGCTCTTGTCGAACTCGTAGGCGATCCGCTCGAAGGGGCAGGCCACCATGCAGTAGCGGCAGCCGATGCAGCGCGAGGGGTCGTACGTGACCGGGCCCGACGGGTCCTTGCGCAGCGCCCCGACCAGGCACGCCGAGACGCACGGGGGCTTCTCGCAGTGCATGCACTGGATCTTGGCAAACAGCGGCGGGTCCTGGTCGGCCTGCTTGTTCACGACGCAGTACCGCTCCGTGGCCAGGCTGCGCCGCGACCCGAGGACGGACTGCTCGTCGCACTCCTCGAGCGTGCCGCGCGGATGATCGTTGGCCCCGGCGCAGGCCCACTCGCAGCGCCGGCACCCGACGCAGCGGACCAGGTCGACCAGCACGCCCATGCGCTCCGGGCTCAGGTCCGGCTGCTCCGTATGAACAGGCTCGCCCCCGAGGGCGACGCCGCCCACGGTCAGGGCCGTCAGCGCCGCGCCCCGCAGGAACTCGCGCCGGCCGGTGTCCACGGGCTCCCCGGGCCTCGTCGATTCGGGATTGGGAACGCGGGCGGTCATGGGTCTGCTCCGGCGATGGCTGCGGGGTGTCAGCGGACGTTGTCGTGGAACACGTGGCGGCCGGCGCCGATGATCCGCCAGAAACCGGCGACGCCGAGGACAACCGCCACCAGGGGGAGCAGGATCGCCACCAGCCCGCCCAGCGCCACCGCCGCGATCGCGAAGACCGGGATGCCCGCAAGGAACGCGGCCCCCACGGCAACCTCCCGCACGATGACGCGGCAGTTGGGCGTCAGGCGAGGCTCGGCCCAGCGCCACGCGGCCACGCCGCCGACCAGCAGGAGCACCAGAATGGCCACCCCGGCCGCGACCCCGCGGAAGAGGAAGATCCCGATCCCCAGGAGAGGCATGCACAGCACCAGCGCAACCGCGATCGCGCTGGCCTCCACGTACTCCCGGATCATCGAGTTGGCTGTTGGGTTGAGGCGTGCCATGGGCAGCTCCTCTTGAGTCTCCGACGCTCGGTCACAGGTACACGTGCAATCGGGGGACCAGAACTTCCAGCTCCGCGAAGCCGCCGGCAGGCCCGTCCGAGCCCTCGCACGCACGCGCGGCATCCGCCGCCCTCCCGCCGGCGCTGACAATTTCAACACCATGTTGTGTTTCTCAACAGATCGCTCAACGCAGGCAGTCACGGACGATCTGGAGATACGAGCAAGGCCCCAGCGCTCGCTGGGTCGCCTCCAGCAGGCCCGGATCGATCCAGACCGGCTCGACCGCCGACAACAGGCCCAAGGCCGTCTGACGCCCCAGGTGCCTGGCCGTGAGGCGGGCGTTGCGGGCCGCATCCTCGGCGTGCTCGAGTTTGTCGAGCTCGATGCTCCCGGCCGGAACGATCTCGGCGATCCACCCGGCGCCGTACGGATCGCTCGCCAGCAGCCCCGGATCCGCGGCGAGCCGGTCGTTCCAGGCGTGCAGCGAACCGCAGATCGGCGATGGAGGCGAGAGCTCCCCGGCCGGGAAGCCCAGCACGCACAGCGGATCCCCGCGGTCGACCAAGTCCCCCGACGGCGCCTTTGCCGTGAGGATCGGCGGGAACAGCCACGCCGCGCACGCGTCGATGCCCGCGCGGGCGTGACCGGATGGGATGACCTGGACCCACATGTGCCCCGGCGAATAGAGGCGGTCGGTGGGGAACGACCACGGAGCGTGCGGATGGCCGGGCGGTCCGGGTGAGTCGCCGAGCGTCAGCCGCGGGTCACCCCGCAGCGCCGCGTCGAGCATGCACCGCTCGCACTCGAACGCCCTGTCGCACAACCGGAAGCCGATGACGCCCGCATCGCTCCACACGCAGGTGCGGACCGGTTGAATCAAAGGAATGACGGGGAGCGATCGCTCCATGGGACCCTCGCGAACCACCTTCGAACACGGGGTTGGGAGTTCGACAGCTCAAGGTGCAACGGCCGGGCCACCCCCCGCCCATCCCCACCGGGCCCCTGTGGCTAGGGAATCGTGCGAACAGAACCCGGAAGGGTCGGCCGCCTCAGCGCATAGAAACTCAACACTGTGCGTGGATTCTCAACACCCATCGGCCATAATGATAAAGACGATCTTTGTGTCCTGATTTACCATGTTCCCCAAGCTGCGAACCCTCGCGACCTCGTTGGAGTTGCGTCTTCTTGCACCTCTCGCGGTAACGATCGCCGTCGTTCTGTCGGTCCACGCGATCCTGGGCCGCTGGTGGGCTCGGGAGGACCTGTCGCAGTTCATCTCGGCCGATCTGGAGCGCTCCACGTCGCTGGTGCAGGGGGCCATGCACGACGGAATGCTGCTCAACCGGATGCAGGAGCTCCAGGCCCGCATCGAGCGCCTCGGGACCTCCCCCGGATTCACCGGGATCCGGGTCTACGGCAAGGACGGCCGGATCGCCCTCGCGGCCGACCGCAGCGAGCAGGGGAAGATCCTGACTCTCGGTGACGAGGCCTGCCTGGCCTGCCACACCGGCGGCGAGCCGACCGGCACCGGCGTGCAGCTCAGCGCCACGCTGACGCAAAGACGCGGAGACCACGACGTCCAGCGCGCCCTCACGCTGATCAGGAACGATGCCTCCTGCGCGGCCAAGTACTGCCACCCTCCGCCCGGCGAGCAGCCGGTTCTCGGGGTCCTGGACGTGCAGATGACGATGGCCCCGTTCGACGAGGCGCTCGCCCGCACGAGCTGGCAACTGGGATGGACGACGGTGCTGCTGGTGCTGGCCAGCGGCCTCATCGTGGCCCTGCTGGTCCGGCGGCTGGTGCACGAGCCGGTCGCCCGCCTGCGCGAGGGCACCCTCCGGATCGCGTCCGGAGACCTGAGCACGCGCATCGAAGTCTCGGGCGGCAGGGAGCTGGGGTCCCTGGCCGGAGCGTTCAACACGATGGTCGCCGACCTGCGGGGCGCGCGCGACGAGCTGGACCGCTGGTCCCGCACGCTCGAACAACGGGTCGAAGAAAAGACGCAGGCCCTCCGCGCCGCCCAGCAGCAGATGTCCCAGGTCGAGACGATGGCTTCGCTGGGGAAGCTCTCGGCGACCGTGGCCCACGAGATCAACAACCCGCTTAGCGGGATCCTGACCTACGCCCGGCTCGTGCGGCGCGAATTGGCCCAGCAGCCGATCGATCCGTCTGTCCGCGCGGAACTGGAGAGCTACCTGGCGCTGGTCGACAGCGAGTGCGTGCGCTGCGGGAACATCGTCGCGAACCTCCTCACGTTCGCGCGGCGCCGCGGCGTCCGCCCGGGCCCGACCGACCTCAACCAGATCGTCGAGCACAGCCTGATGCTGGTCCGCCACCACCTGGAGATGAACCACGTGCATCTGGAGACCACGCTGCTGGACGGCGACCCGGTCATCGTGGCGGCGGCCGGGCAGATCCAGCAGGCCGTGCTGGCGCTGCTGATGAACGCGATCGAGGCGATGCAGGGCAACGGGAACCGGGCGTCGGTGCTGGAGGTTCGGCTGGCCGCCGAGGGCGATCGTGTGGTGATCACCATTACGGACTCCGGCGCGGGCATCCCACCGGAGCTCATCCCCCACATCTTCGAGCCCTTTGTCACGACCAAGGGGGAGAGCAAGGGTGTGGGGCTCGGCCTGTCGGTGGTCTACGGGGTGGTGCACGGGCACGGCGGGGAGATCGACGTGCGGTCGTGCCGGGGCGCCGGCACGACGTTCACCGTGACCCTGCCGCGCCGCAGCCACGCACAGCCCGGAACCCAGAGCGAGGCTCAGCCGGCGGAGGTTGCACCATGAATCCCGAGCGTCCCCCCGTGCTGGTGGTAGATGACGAGTTCTCGGTGCGCGACTCCCTCAGCCGGTGGCTCGGCAAGGACGGCTTTGATGCGGTGCCCGCCGAGGACGCCAAGGCCGCCCTGGCCCTGGCCAGGCAGAGACGCTTCGACGCCGCCGCGCTGGATATCCGGATGCCGGGCATGGACGGCCTGGCGCTGCAGAGGGCGCTGCGCGAGATCGACCCGGACATGCAGATCCTGATCATGACCGCCCACGCCTCGGTCGAGAGCGCCGTGCAGGCCCTCAAGCACGGCGCGTTCGACTACATCACCAAGCCCGTCGACCCCGCCGAGCTCAGCCACCTCCTGCACTGGGCGGTCGAGAAACGCCGCCTGGCCCACGAGAACGTCAGCCTGCGACGCACCATCGATGAGATCGTCTGCTCCGACGCCATCGTCGGCCAGAGCGACGCGATCCGGAAGGTGCTCGAACTCATCCGCCAGGTCGCCCCGACCGACTCGACGGTCCTGATCACCGGCGAGAGCGGCACCGGCAAGGAGCTGATCGCCAGGGCGATCCACACCAACAGCCCCCGCCGCTACCGGCCCATCATCCCGGTCAACTGCGGCGCCATCCCCGAGTCCCTCCTGGAGAGCGAACTGTTCGGTCACGAGAAGGGCGCCTTCACCAACGCCACGCAGCGCCACCGCGGCAAGTTCGAGATGGCCGACGGCGGCACGCTCTTCCTGGACGAGATCGGCTGCATCCCCGAGCGCATGCAGGTCCAGCTGCTCAGGGTCCTGGAGGACAAGTGCTTCACGCGCGTCGGCGGCCAGGAGATGGTGCGGGTGGACTTCCGCATCATCTGCGCGACCAACGAGCCCCTGCACAAGGCCGTGCGCGACGGCCGGTTCCGGGAAGACCTGTTCTACCGGATCAACGTCTTCGGCATCGAGGCCCCGCCGCTGCGCGATCGCCGCGAGGACATCCCCCTCCTGGCCGGGCACTTCCTGGAGCGCTTCGCACGCCAGATGGACCGCCGTATCACCGGCATCAGCCCCGAGGCGATGCGTCGCCTGCGCGACCACGCCTGGCCCGGCAACGTCCGCGAACTCTGCAACGCCATCGAACGGGCCATGGTCGTGGGCAAGCCGCCGGAGATCCGCCCCGAGGACCTCCCGGTCGCCGCCGCCCCCCCGGCCCCCGCGGCCGATGAGTCGCTCGAGCAGGTCGAGCGCCGCCACATCCAGGGAGTGCTCGACCGGACCGACTGGAACATCTCCCAGGCAGCGCACGTGCTGCGGGTGGACCGGGTCACGGTCTACAACAAGATCAAGCGATTCGGCATGATGCGCAGCACGCCGCAGGCCGCTCCGAGGGACGGACCGGGGCGCTGACCCGCCGCGGCCGGACCCCCGCAGTCCCCCGCGAACCCCTGCCCGGTCCGGCACTTCGATGCCGGACGGCCCGCCGATGCGCTCTCAGCCCGCGCCGCCGTCACCGGTCAAGACCGAACCCGCGCCCGACGTCCGAACTCCGCAGGGTCGAGCCGCGCGGATGCGCGTGCTCGAGGCCGGGTACGCCGCGAGCGCGCCCGCGGGGCGGATGGGACGGGGGACCAGCCGGCCGCCGCAGTTGGGGCAGGTGCCGCGCAGCGGCCCCTCGGCGCACGCCGCGCAGAACGTGCATTCAAACGAGCAGATGCGCGCCTCGGCGTGAGGCGGCAGATCCCGATCACAGCATTCACAGTTGGGGCGCAGCTCCAGCATCACGCCGATCGTAGCGGCACACCGGCCTCCACGCGATCCGCCGCGCAGCCCGGGGCGGAAGGCGACTCACACTTCGACCTTCTCGAACCGCACCCGGCCATCGACGAGCCGGGCAAAGTACCCGTCGATCGAATCCAGCCCCGTCACGCGGTGAACGTACGCCGCCGCCCGCACCAGGTCGGCCCGCTGCACCAATTCCAGCCGGGGCTCCTTGAGGTCCAGCCGCGTGCCGTAGAACGCGCAGCTCTGGTGGGCGATCAGGACGACGCGCTGCAGCCCGTGAACCTCCACGAGGAACTTGAGCTCATCGACGATCCCCTGCTCCTCCAGGTGCGCCTGCGGGTGACCCGCCAGGCACGCCGGCCCGCCCGGAAGCGTCACCCGGTCGTACCGCGGCAGCGAAAGCCCTTGCTGAAGGAAGTCATCGAAGTGCTCCCCCAGGCGCCCGTCTGAGCAATAGATCGCCGCCGCATGAATTCGAGACGATTCGTACCGCAGGCGGCTCTCGTAGTGCATCGGGGGGGTTCCGCGGAGGTTCAAGGTCCGGCTCGCCCGTTATTCTTGGCGCACTCTCGCCCCGGGTCTTGCGACCCGTACCCGGAGCACCGCCGGTCGCGACCTGCGCGGAGGCACGGGCCGGGCACGCTTGGCGCGCCGCGCGGGGAGATCGATGGCGCGTCAACAGGTCCGGAAGCACGGTGACCGCTTTGGCGTCCCGCCGCCTCCCACGGCAACGACCGAACCGCAATGATCACGGTCGCCCGCGGCACCCGGGCCCGACCATCACCGAAACCGTGCGCCATGAAGAACAAGGTCTGGACACCTCCCCCTCCCCGTCACATGCAGCGCATGAAGGCGACCATGGGCCTGAGAAGTGTCGGAGAGGTCTTCGCGATCAAATACAAAGGCAAGGGGTACTTCTTCGGCCGGGTCATCCGCAACGACTGCGCGGTGGAGGACTTGGAAACCCCCCGGCCCTGGAAACGCTCTCGCGGTCTCTACCTGGTCTATATCTACGCGACCGGCTCACGTCGCACCGACCGCATCCCGGATCTGCGCCCAAGCCAGATCCTGATCCCGCCAACCATCGTCGGAGGCGACGGCTGGGCCTTGGGCTACTTCCTCCCCGTCCGGCAGGATCTGCTCACGCCGGCCGATGTACGGACGGCGCATTGCTTCAAGTGCGAGGATCACCGCGAAGATGGTCGCCGGATCGTCCGGTACATCGATGAATACGGGAACACTCCGTCTCGCCGTCAGCGCCCCTACTGCCAGATCGGCGACGCGGGCGTGATCGACGCCCTGATAGAAGATGCTCTTCAACGCAAGTGATGGGCCACGACGGAAATCAACCGCCGCGCCCGTTCCATTCAAACGCGGGCGCACCTACAATCACGCGACCCTCGGGCCGGCAGCGCAGCGTCTGGTGACCTGACCAAACCTCAGCGACGGCGGCGAAGCAGCATCACGCCAGCGCCCGCCCCGACCGCGATCGCCCCGGGCGCCGGGATGATCTCGAGCCGGTACTCACCCTCGGTTCCCGCAGCGCTGTCCACCAGCACGTAGTACGTGCCCGCGGCCGCCCCGGACACGCTGATCTGGTCAAGCCCGGTGTTGAAGTAGCTGTCGTACGACGACTCGTCCAGGCTGCCCGGCACGTACAGGAACAGGTCCGGATCGCACGCCACGTTGTCGTACGTCATGCGGACCATCATGTCCCCGCCCGGCCAGTCCAGCTGCCACACATCGTCTCCCCCATCCCACACGTAGAAAATATGGTCCCCGCTGAACCAACCGTCGTTGTCGTCGCTCGAAGATGAGTTGTCCCCGCTCGCGGTGCTGTTGAGCGTGAGCGGTCCGAGGATCGTCTGGCCCGAAAAATCCGCGCGGGCGGTCGAACTCGCTCCCGCGAACGCCACGGCGACCAAGGCCGCCGAGGCGGCATTCGTGAACAGTCTCATCGTGCTCTACTCCCTGTGTATGCGTCGCGGTACGGACGGCATCCGGCCACGCCGGAACCGGTCCCGCGTCCCGCCAATCCCTGTACGGAACAGCATACCCGGTGCGCTCGCCTTCCGTACCTTCGAATTCACCGCTCTTGAGCAATCGGCGACCCGCAGATACCCCAGCTTCGCGCCGGCGGCGTCCCGCTCCCCTGTCAGATCGAACGCGGCCCAAAGCCCCCGCGTCGTCCGGTTTATACTGGCCCCGATGCAGTCCGGCCAGGACCCCCCGACGCTGACGATCCTCCTCAACAACCGGGAAGAACCCCCGGCCCGGATCCAGCGGCTGCTGCCCCTGGTCTACGACCAGCTCAGGGCCGCCGCGCAGCAGTGCCTGCGCCAAGAGCGGCCCGGCCACACGCTCCAGGCCACCGCCCTGGTCCACGAGGCATACTTGAAGCTCGTCGGACCGCGTGACGTGCCGTGGCAGAACCGGGCGCACTTCTACGCCGCCGCCGCCGAGGCGATGCGCAGGATCCTCCTCGACCACGCCCGCGCCAGGGCCGCCGGCGTGCGGGGCGGGCCGGACGCCCGCAGGGCGGCGGTCAACCTCGCCGCGCTCCCCGACCTGGACTCGGAATCCGAATCTTCCGGATTCCTGATCCTCAACGACGCGATCGCCCGCTTGGAGATCGTGGATCCGGAGGCGGGGTCCGTCGTTCGACTCCGCTACTTTGCCGGCCTGAACATCGACCAGACCGCCGCCGCGTTGGGGGTCTCGGCGCCCACCGTGAAGCGGTCATGGGCATTCGCCCGGGGTTGGTTGAAGGAAGCGATCGACGCCGGACGAATCTAGGCGGTCGACGGAGGGATCATGGCCGAGCACAGGCACGAGGACATCCGGCGGTTGTTCCACCTCGCTTCCGAGCTGCCGCGCGACCAGCAACGCGCCCTGCTGGACCGCGAGTGCGGCGCCGATGCGGCGCTCAGAACCCGCATCGAGGCCATGCTCGCCGCGGCGGCGGACGACCGCTTCCTCTCATCCGCCACCGCCGACCTGCTCCCCTCCGCGGATGCCCCGGCGACACTCGAAAACCCGCCCTCACGCGCCGGCACGCACGACGCCGCCGCCGCGCTGAGCGAGGCCCCCGGCTCGCGCATCGGACCCTACAAGCTCCTCCAGCTCCTCGGCGAGGGCGGGTTCGGATCGGTCTTCATGGCCGAGCAGGAAAAGCCCGTCGCCCGCAAGGTCGCCCTGAAGATCATCAAGCTGGGGATGGACACCCGCCAGGTGATCGCCCGCTTCGAGGCCGAGCGCCAGGCCCTGGCGATGATGGACCACCCCCACATCGCCCGCGTGCTCGACGCCGGATCCACCGACACCGGCCGCCCCTACTTCGTCATGGACCTGGTCAAGGGCGAGCCGATCTCCGAGTACTGCGACAGGAACAACCTCGGCATCGAGGACAGGCTCGAACTGTTCGCGCAGGTCTGCCACGCCGTCCAGCACGCGCACACCAAGGGCATCATCCACCGCGACATCAAGCCCACCAACATCCTGGTCTCGACCCAGGACGGCCGCCCCAGCGCCAAGGTCATCGACTTCGGGATCGCCAAGGCCACGGCGAGCAAGCTGACCGAGAAGACGCTCTTCACCGAGCACCGCCAGCTGATCGGCACACCCGAGTACATGAGCCCCGAGCAGGCCGAGGGAAGCCTCGACATCGACACCCGCACCGATGTCTACTCCCTGGGCGTGCTGCTCTACGAACTCCTCACCGGCAGCACACCCTTCAGCACCCAGGAACTCAGGTCCGGGGCGTACGCGGAAATCCAGCGCATCATCCGCGAGGTCGAGCCCCCCAAGCCCAGCACCCGCCTGAGCCAGAACGCCGCCACCCTCGCCAGCGTCGCCGCTCGCCGCAAGTCCGATCCCCGCAGACTCGGCACCGCCGTCCGCGGCGAGCTGGACTGGATCGTCATGAAAGCCCTGGAGAAAGACCGCCAGCGCCGCTACGAGACCGCCAACGGACTGGCGATGGACGTCCGCCGCTTCCTCGCCGGCGAGACCGTCGTCGCGGTCCCCCCCAGCGCCGCCTACCTGTTCACCAAGTTCGTCCGGCGCAACAAGCGCACCGTCGCCGCCGCCGCCGCGGTCGCCATCACCCTGGTCCTGGGGATCATCGCCATCGCGTGGCAGGCACGGATCGCCGGCATGCAGCGCGACCGCGCCGTCGCCGCCGAAGCCCTCACCCGCCAGCGCGCCGAGGAACTCTCCCAGGTCGCCCAGTTCCAGACCCACATGCTCTCCCAGGTCGATCCCACCAAGGCCGGACGCCTCCTCACCGACGACGTCACGGCCAGGTTCGACGAGGCGCTCACAAAGGACGACACGCCCGAGGGCGATCGCGCCGCCCTGGTCAAGGCCTTCGGCTCGCAGTGGTCTCGCATCAACGCGACCGACACCGCCCGCGAGCTGATCGACCGCACGATCCTCCGGCCCGCGGTCGCCGCGATCGACAAGCAGTTCGCCGACCAGCCCGCCGTGGACGCCGCCCTCCGCCAGGCGCTCGCGGACCGCTACCGCGAGCTCGGGCTCTACGCCGCCGCCAGCCCACTCCAGGAGCGCGCCCTCGCCACCCGCCGGAAAGTCCTCGGCGAAGACCACCCCGACACGCTCGCGTCCATCAGCTCCGCCGGCGCCCTCCTGTGGGAGCAGGGAAAGCCCGACCAGGCCGAGGTCTACTTCCGCGAGACCCTCGAGAAGCGCCGGCGCCTCCTGGGCGACGACCACGAATCCACCCTCGAGGCCCTCAGCAACCTGGGAATCGTGCTCGACGAACAGGGCAAACTCGACCAGGCAGAACAGATCTTCCGCCAGGCGCTCGAGAAACTCACCCGCCTGCACGGCGAGCAGCACCCCGGAGCGCTCCAGCTGCTCAACAACCTCGGACTGCTGCTGCGCGAGAAGGACAACCCCGCCGAGGCCGAGAAGTACCTCCGCCAGGCCGTGGACCGCAGCCGCAAGGCGCTGGGCGACGAGAACGAGAACACCCTCAACGCCATCAACAACCTCGGCCTGGTGCTCCAGGACCTGGGAAAGATGGACCAGGCCGAGGCCCTCCTCCGCGAGGGGCTCGACATCACCCGCCGGGTCGCCGGCGAAGAGCACCCCGACACCATCACCGCGATCAACAACCTCGGAGTCTTCATGCTCCGGCAGCGCAAGTGGAGCCAGGCCGAGCCCTTCCTCCGCGAGGCGCTGGAGAAACTCCCCAGGGTCATGGGACCCGAGCACCCCAACACGCTGCTGACCATCATCTCGATGGGCGGCCTGCTCGATTCCGAGGGCAAGTTCGCCGCCGCGCTCGACTACCTCGCGCCCGCCGAGCCCGCGATCCGCCGCGTCTTCACGCAGGACAACCCCGGCGCCCTGATGTCCATGCTCGTCAACCTCGGAAAGGCCCGCGCCGGGGTCGCGGAGTTCCCCGCCGCCGAGGCCAACCTGCTCGAGGCCTACCCGATCGCCGTCAAGTACCGCGGACCCACCCACAGGGACGTCCGCGACTGCGCCAAGGACATCGCCGCCATGTACACCGCCTGGCACGCCGCCGAACCCGGCGCCGGGCACGACGCCAAGGCGGCGCAGTGGAACGCCACGCTCGCGGATCTCCAGCGCCGATCGACCCAGCCGGCGCCCGATCCCAAGTGACGCCCCGCCCTCCCGGCACGCCTACCCCCGCGCCGGGCCCAGGTCGTTCCACGGAATATCGCGGCCCGTGGTCAGCTCCGCCAGCGCCGCGCGCAGCTCGTACATCTTCGGCGGCTTGTTCAGCACCCGGTCGACGTGCGGCGGCACGTCCCCCTCGGACACCAGCCTCTGCCCCCACCCCGTCAGCAGGATGACCGGAGTCCGCGGCGATACCGCCTTGATCTCGCTCGCGACCCGCCGCCCGTCGACGTGCGGCATCCCCAGGTCCGTGATCACCACCGCGATCGGCTCCTTGCCCTTGGTCGACGCCCGGAACACGTCGATCCCCTCCTGACCGCCGTGAGTCGCGACCACCACGTGCCCGTCCATATCCAAGGCGTCGCGCAGCGCCTTGGTCACCAGCGGGTCGTCATCCACCAGCAGGATGCGCAGCCGCGACGGCACCGCCGTCGGCCGCCGCGGCCCCGGGGCGTCCGCGATCATCGGGTCCGGCGCCATGAAGCTCAGCCGCACCGTTGTCCCGGTGCCGACCTGGCTCACGATCTCCAGCTCGGCGCTGTGCCGTTTGACGATCCCGTACACCATCGCAAGCCCCAGCCCCGTGCCCCGCTCCCCCTTGGTGCTGAAGAACGGCTCCAGGCAGCGCCGCCGCGTCTCCTCGTCCATCCCGACGCCCGTGTCGGTCACCTCGATGTCCACCCGCCGCACCTCCGACACCTGCGCCCCCACCGCCGGTTCAACCACCAGCCGCGTGCGGACCGTCAGCGTCCCCCCCGAGGGCATCGCGTCGACCCCGTTCATGACCAGGTTGATCAGCGCCTCGCGGATCTCGCTCTCCACGCCCATGACCACCGGAAGCCCCGGCGCCAGCTCCCGGTTCATCGCCACCACCACGCCGTGCCGCTGCGGCATGTCGCTCCACTTCGCCCGCGTGAGGTCCACCACCTCCTCGGCCAGCCGGTTCATGTCCACCGGCGCCAGCCGCATCGCCGGCTCCCGCAGCCGGTAGAACTCCCGCATCCGCGACACCGTGTGCGCCACGTCCTCCACCGCCCGCCCGATCGTCTCCAGGTGCCGCCGCCCCCGCTCGCTCAGGTTCTGCTCCGACCGAAGCAGCGAGTCCGCGCACAGCGCCACCGGCGAGATCGCGTTGTTGATGTCGTGGGCGATCCCGCTGGCCATCTGGCCCAGCACCCGCAGCCGCTCCTGCTGCATCACCGCCTGCTGCGTCTGCCGCAGGTCGTCGTACGCCTGCTGCAGCGCGCCGTAGAGCTGGGACTGGTGCGCCGCCAGCGCCACGTGCTCGCTCAGCTGCCGGAGGAACTCGCACTCCCCGCTCACGAAGCTGCCCGGCTCCCGCCGCGCCGCGATCAGCACCCCGAACACGCGGTTCTCCACCAGCAGCGGCGCCGCGACCAGCGCCCGCAGCCCCCCGCTCGCGAGCCGCTGCGGGAACGCGAACCTCACCACGCTGATGTCCGGCTCGTACACGAGCTGCCCACGCACGCACCGCGACAGCCCGTTCTCGTCGATCCGGATCACCGACCGCTCGCCCATCGCGACGTCCATCGCCGTCGACTCGCTCTTGAGCCCCACCCGCACGACCCGAAGGCTGTGCGCCGGCGGGTCGTACAGGCAGATGCAGCAGAAATCGACCGGCAGATGGTCCTCCAGGCTCCGGATCACCACCTGGAAAATACTCTGCAGGTCCTGCCGCTCCCCCACCGCCCGCGTAATCTGGTTCAGAAGGTCCAGCCGCGCCAGCTGCGCCTGCAGCTTGGCGTCGGCCCTCTTGCGGCTCGTGATGTCCCGCGCGATCTTCGAAGCACCGATCAGCCGCCCCTGCCCGTCCCGCACCGGCGAGAGAGACACCGACACGTCGATCAGCGCCCCGCTCTTGGTTCGCCGAACGGTCTCGAAGTGGTCCACGCTCAGCCCGCGGCGAAGCCGCGCCAGGATCTCGTGCTCCTCCTGCACCCGCTCGGGCGGGAAGATCATCAGCATCGCGTTGCCGATGCTCTCCTGCGCGCTGTACCCGAACAGCCGCTCCGCGCCCGGGTTCCAGCTCGTGATGATCCCCTCGAGCGTCTTGCTGATGATCGCATCGTCGGACGAATCCACGATCGCGGCCAGGTGCAGGTGCCGCTGCTCGGACCGGCGCCGCGCCGCGGCCTCGGCCGCGATCGCGGCCTCAGCCTCCACAAGCTGCCCGGCCAACTCGGCGACCCGCCGCTCCAGCTCTTGGTTCGATTGCGCCAGGGCCGTGTCCTCCCGGAAGTGCTCGCCCGCCGCGGATCCCCACGCCCACGGTGAGATGTTGTAGGCCCCACTCCCGCGCCGCACAGCGCTGCCGCCGGACTCATCAATCCCGACCAAAACCCCATGTGCTTGTCCCATTAAACCGCGCGAGCACGGATATCCTCCCGCGAGCATCGCCCGGCATTCGCGCCGCGCCGACCCCCGCACCGCTCCCGTGGAAGGACCCCCGATGGCCCGCACCGCCACTCTCGCCGCCCGCTGGCCCCTCCTGCCGCTCCTGCTCTGGACCGGTGCAATCGCCCTGGGCGGTTGCATGACCAGCACCGCCTCTCCCGCGCGTACGCCCGCCGCCTCCTCCAATGGTCGCCAAGACCCAGGCGCGATCCAGAGCGCTGTCATGGGCTTTGCCGACCGCTACCTCTCGGCGATCGCCGAGGCCTACGACAGGGTTGGCGCGAGCAGTCCATCCCCCGAGAGCCTCCTGGCCGCGCACCAGGCAAAGGTCCAGGCCGCCGCCGGCGCCCTGGGAAACGCCGTCAATCCCAACCCCGTGGCCGGCCTGATGGACATGGCCGTTCTGGTCACGCTCTCGCGCGAATCCGCGGAGGAGCCCTGGGCCCTCCAGACGTTCGGCGCTGAAACCCTCGCGCCCATCGTCGCGACACTCAAGCAGCAGGAAGCCGACATCTGGAAGATCGCCGCCCTGAACCTCTCGGACACCCAGGTCGAGGAACTCCGCGGCGTCACCGCCCAGTGGCGCCAGGAACATCCACAGGAGCGGTACGTGTCGGGCGTGCGTCTGGCCGACCTCCCCCAGGCGACTCGCTCCTCAGCGCCCGACGCCCGGATCGCCGCCAGCATCTTCGCGATCATCCGCCTCGACCCCTTCGCCGGGCTCGATCCCGCCGTCCGGCAGGTCGAACAGTCACGCGTCCTGGGCGAACGCATGTTCTTCTACGTCCGCCACATGTCGACCCTCCTGTCCTGGCAGGCCGAGGCGCTCTACCTCCAGATGCTCGCCGCGCCCCAGGCCAGGCAACTGCTCGCCGACACCTCCGCGTTCACGAAGCACACCGGCGAGTTCGCCCACTCCACACAGCAGTTCGCCGATGCCAGCAGCCAACTCTCGGCCACCGTCGAGCAGTTCCGCTCGCAGCTCCCCGAGCAGCAGGCGGCCCTGGTCGAGCAGTTGAACACCATGGTCGCCGCGCGCCTCCAGGCCGCGCTCCGGCAGGCCGGCGAGGAGATCCAGACCCAGCGCGAAGGAGCGCTCGATCAGGCCGCCGCCGAACTCGACCTCCAGCGCCAGGCGGCGATCACGCAGGCGGCCTCGGCGATCACCGCCCAACGCAACGCCGCCGTCGAGCAGCTCAGCGCCGCCGTCACCGCGCAGCAGGAGCTCATGGCCGGCAAGCTCCAGGCCCTGCTCGACCGCTCGGTCGACCGGCTCTTCGAGCGGCTCCGCACGCTGGTCCTGATCGCGGCCGGCGCCATCCTGGCGATCCTGATCGCCTGGCGTCTGATGGGAGCGGGCCGCGCGCCGGCTCCTCGACCCGGGCCCTGACCCAACCTTGGCGCCCCGCACGCGCCGGCCTTCTCGATGGACGATTCCCATCGCCGCGCGGCGTGCCTGTCGATTGAACAGCGCCGCGATCCGCCACGGTAAGATCACGACGGAGGACCTCCACCGGGGGTCCGAGGAGGAGCAGATGGAGAGCCCCCGCAACCGTGCCCGTCCCTGCGCGCTGTACTCGGCGATCGCAGCTCTGTTGCTCGCCGGCCCGGCGCTGGCCCAGCCGACGCTCGCCCCCGGCGAAATGGTCATGGGCTCTCGCACCTACGGCTCGATCTACGGACCCGTTCTGCGCCCCGCCGACCACACCACGCTCATGTCAGGTCCCGACCTGGCCATCCACGAACTGCCCGTCCGGGGCGGCGGTCCGTCGCTCGCCGGCGCCGCGCTCAGCATGCTGGCGCTCTCGGGCGACCGGCTGATCGCCGCGCCCGCGACCCTGCCCGGCCATTTCGCCATCAACCCCGCCACCGGCGATCGCCAGCTGCTCCCGGGCACCAACGGCCCGCTCTGGACCGGCGCCGGAGAAATGCTCGCCCTCGACAGCGACACTTTCCTCGCGGTCGCCGACGACTTTGCCGCCGCGAACCTCGGCGATGGCAAGCTCCTCAAGTACCGCCTCTCCACCGGGGAAACAACTCTCATCAGCGGCGTCGCCCGGGGCGACGGCATCGTGATGTACCGCCCCCGCGCCATCGCGCGGCTCGATGCCGAATCCGTCGCCGTCATGGAATTCGGTCCGGCCGCCGCCGGTCTGCCGGGCTCCATCCTCTTCCGCGTCGACCTGGCCACCGGCAACCGCACCGTGATCTCGACGATCGCGCCGGGCGTGCCGTCCCGGTACACCAGCACCGGGGGCGTCCGCTCGGCAAACCGCGGCGATGTTCCGCTGCGCGGCTCCGGCCCCACGTTCGGCCTCGGCAACCGCGGGGTCGCCGTCGTCGGCGGCCGGCTCTTCGTCGCCGGGACCGCCGATGGCTCGTTCCTCGGCGGGTTCTGCGAGGTCAACCCGTCAACCGGGGATCGCACCCTCGTGGGAGGCGTGGCGCTGGCCGGGAGCAGCAAGGTCACCGTGGCGTTCGGCGCCGGGTCCGACCCCTACACGCCCGACGCCCCCACCTCGCTCCAGACCTTTGCCGACAGTTCCTTCGTGTTCGTCGAGACCTTCGGACCCAACCGGGTCTGGAAATTCGACATCGATACCCGGCGCATCAAGATCGTCGCCGACCTCGACCCCCAGATCCTCCCCGAATTCCGGTCGCTCGCCCAGTTCACAGCGCTCACGGTCGTCCCGTGCGCGGGACAGAACGCCGGCTTTGAATTGACCGAGCAACCCTTCGACGCCGCCGCCTGCCCGCACGGCTCGGCCGCGTTCCACGTCGGCGCTTCCACCGCCGAGCCGTTCGGCTATCGGTGGCGCAAGAACTCGGTCCCCATCGACCCGCTGCTGAATCCATCGGCGGCGACCGCGACCCTGACGATCTCCGACGTCCAACCCGGCGATCCTGGCAGCTACGACTGCATCGTCACCGGCATGTGCGGCAGCCTGACCAGCGATGCCGCGGCGCTGACGGTGTGCCCCGCCGACTTCGACTGCACGGGGTTCGTCGATACCGACGACTTCACCGCCTTCATCCTGGCCTTCGATGCCGGGACGGACGATGCCGACTTTGATGCCAGCGGCTTTGTCGACACCGACGACTTCACCGCCTTCGTTCTGGCCTTCCAGGATGGCTGCTGATTCGGCGCCCAGGCTCGGGCCACCGGCGGCACCCCGAAGATGATCGCGGCCGCGCAGGCTCGCCTTGAAATCCTCCGCGGCCGCGTCGAACGCCGCCTATCTCGGCTCCTTGTGCTCCGTCTCGACCTTCTTCTCGGTCGTTTCCGTGGTCTTCTTCGTGCCGTCGGGCGTCGTCGTGGTCTTGGTGGTGCTCGTCCTGGACGACTCGGTGTCCTTGTTGCACCCGCCCAGCAACAGCACACCGCCCACCAGGCACGCCGCCACGCACGCCGGCAACACCAATCCGCCGGGAACTCGATGCCGTGCTGCGCTGTGTTTCATGGGACTCCTTTGCAATGGCCCCGCCGCGCGAACCGCGCACTCGCACTCCCCGCTCATCGGGGCGTGTACGTCGTGTCCTTCTCGTGCGTCTCGGTCGTGGTCGTCTTCTCCGTGGGCGTCTCGACCGTGCGCTTCTCGACGGTCTTGCTGTGACCGACGGGCTCATCCGCGCACCCGCCCGCGCACGCGAGAACCGGCATCAGACCGCCCGCCGCGATCACCGCGCTTGCCATCGGCGCCAGCCCGCGCCGCGCACGCCCCCAACGTCGCCGCGATTCCACGATACGTGTGAGTCTCATACCGATCTGGGGGCCCTGCCCGCCGCCGTCGGGCATGAACCGAGCGTGAATCCACCATCATGCCGCGCAGGCCCGCTCGCTCCCCGGCCCGCTCTCGCCGCTCGTTCTTGACCCGTCCGCCATCGCGCCCCGTACGTGCGCACCCCTCCCGTCAGACTCGGCGCAGGCGCGGATTCTGCGCTGGGTACCGTCGATGACACGTTCCGTGCGCACAAAACTGGATTCGCACTACGATGCCCCAGGATCGATTCCAAGGGGTCGACTGGACCCGTAGGACCTCCCGCGGCACGGCCCGTCAGAAGGGCGGGAAACGCCGTTTCCGGACATGTCGCGCCCTGTGCGCACAAGGATGGCCATTGCAGCGCTCCGGTCACCGCCAGCGTCCGAGGTCGCGGGCGCCGCGAGGGTGGTAGCATTCCGGACGCCTGCGCCCGTGAGCAAAGCGCCGGCGGTACCCCAAGCCAAGGGAATTACATGTTCCGAGCACGTTGTTGGGCGGCCTACCTTCTGACCGCTTTGACCGGGATTTTCACTCCTTCTGCCGCGCAGCCGGGCGGGCCCGCGCCCGTGTATTCCTTTCCGGCGGCCAGCCCCGAGTCGGTCGGGCTCTCGACCGAAGCCCTCAAGGCCCTGGATGCCGCGGCGCAGGGGTACGTCGACCGGGACGAGGCCGTCGGCGCCGAACTGATGGTGATCAAGGACCGCAAGACGGTCTGGCACACCGCGCACGGGCTGGCCGACCGGGAGCAGCGGACAGCGCTCAAGACCGGGTCGATCTACTGCGTCCGCTCGATGACCAAGCCGTTCGTGGGCACCGCGGTCCAGATGCTGATCGACGAGGGGAAGCTGTCGCTGTCGGACCACGCGGCCAAGTACCTCCCGCGGTTCGACTCCGACTCGCACCGCGGCATCACGATCGCGCACCTGCTCACGCACACCAGCGGGCTGCCGTTGTCGTCGCTGCTGGCGGTCGATCACAGGAGCCTCAAGGGCGTCCAGGAGGTCGCGTCCCTGGCCGCGGGCGCAACGCTCCAGTCCACGCCCGGTGAGAAGTTCAGCTACAGCGACGACGGCACCGATACGCTGACGGCGATCATCGAGAAGGTAAGCGGTCGGCCGGCCGAGGAGTTCATCCAGGCGCGGATCCTGACGCCGCTGGGGATGAGCGATGCGATCCCGCTGCTCAAGGCCGGGGACCCGCGCCGGGCGCGGATGATCCCGCTGTACGGCGGGTCGTCGGGCGCGTGGAGCAGGGTCTGGTCCCCGGACCAGGATGCGCTGTTCCCGTACTTCCTGGGCTCGCAGTCGATGTACTGCACCTGCGAGGACTACGCGCGGTTCCTGTGCCTGTGGGCCGACGGCGGGGTGGCCGGCGGCACGCGGCTGCTGTCCAAGGAAGCGATCGATCGCGGGCTGACGCCGGCGAACCAGATGGGCTACCCGTGCGGGTTCACGGGCGTGCGGGCCGACTACGGGCAGCTGTGGATGACCTGGGTGGAGCCGGGGCGCACCCCTCCGGCGCGGGTCGCGTTCGGGCACGGCGGCTCTGACGGCACGGTGGCGTGGATCTGGCCGGAAAAGGAACTGATCATCCTCTACTTCACGCAGTCGCGCGGGGGCCTGAGCTCGCTCTCGATCGAGGCCGAGATCGACCAGCACCTGTTCGGGGGCGCCTCCAACGCCCGGCAGCCGTTCGCGCCGGTCCTGGGCGTGTACTGGGACGCCGGCAAGCAGATGTACCGGGCGGTCGTCGAGCGCGGCGGCAAGCTCCACATCGAGGTCCCCGGCCAGTTCTTCGGCGCGCTGGCGCCGGGCGCCGAGGCGGACCGCTGGGCCTTCGAGCTCGACAAGACCGCGGAGATCTCGTTCGTGCGCGGGCCGGACCAGAAGGTCGCGGCGGTCGAGCTGATCTCCGGTGGGAAGGTCGTCTCCCGCTGCGAGCGGGTCGCCCCCGATGCGTCCCTGCCGTCGGCCGACGCGGTGGTCGAGAAGGTGCTCGCCGCGCACGGCACGGTCGGGGCCGACGGCATGGGCGCGGTGCTCCGCACCGGCTCGATCGACATGCCCGCGCTCAAGCGGCACATGACGTTCACGAACCTGGTGTCGGGCCCGCGCATGCGCATCGAGGTGAGCATGAACGGCGCGGTGGTGCAGACGACCATCAGCGACGAGGAGCACGTGTGGACGCGTACCGGCGCCGCCAAGGCCGAGCGTGCCAGCGCGGTGGCCGAGGAGCAGACGCTGCTGGAGCACCCGTGGCGGGCCTTCGGCGACTGGAGGAAAAGCTTTGCGCAGGTGCAGGTGGTCGGCCGCACGAGCGTCGACGGCACGCCGGCGCTGGTGGTGCGGTGCATCCCCAGGAAGGGGTACCCGGCCGCGATGCTCGTGGACGAGCAGAGCGGCCTGCTGCTGGGAGTGGAGAAGCAGGTCGTGATCCCCGGCCTGGGCGTGGTCGGGGCCTCGGTCAGGCACTCGGACTTCCGGGACGTCGGGGGCGTGAAGCTCCCCTTCAAGTCCGAGACGACGTTCGCCTCGCCCATGCTGGGCAAGTCCTTCGCGGTGATCGACTCGGCGCAGGTCGGCGCGGCGACCAGCGCGGACTCGTTCGCGGACCCGACCAAGGGCCCCTAGCGCCGCCGGTCCCGGCCCGCGCTCAGCGGGCTTTCCATTTGGGCCGGGCGCGGTAGGCGAGCCAGCGCCAGAGCCACTCCATCGGTCCGAAGGCAAACCAGCGGAGCCACAGGGCGCTGAGCACGACCTGCGGGACCCAGATGGCGACGGCGAGCACGAGCAACTGCCAGCGTGAGAACTCCCCGAGCAGGCCCAGGCCCGCGCCGGTGAAGATCAGCAGGCAGACCACGGACTGCGCGAGGTAGTTGGTGAGGGGCATGCGTCCGCAGGCGGCGATCGCGCCGAGCACGGGGCGCACGACGCCCCGCCGCGAGGCGAGCATGACGACGCTCATGTAGCCGATCGCCAGGATGATCCGCTGCGTGGCGTAGCTCCACGCGCCGCCGGAGGCGTAGGGCGTGATGAACTCGGGACTGAAGCCCGCCCGGCTGTAGGCCAGCGGCTCCATGCTCGCGATCCACACGCCGACGGGCAGGCAGGTTCCCGCGAGCAGGGCGTAGAAGCGGGTGGAGCGCTGCCCGGTGATGACGCCCGCCCGCGCCAGGCCCAGGCCCATGATGAGCATGGGCAGGACGTCGGTATCGAGGAAGAGGGCCTCGCTGCTCCACTGGGTGAAGACGGGCGCGGTGGCGACGATCGCCGAGGCGTACCCCCCGCGCCGGGCCTTGACTTCCTTCTGGATCACCTCCGGCGGCGGGGTGAACTCCTTGAGGCGTTCGTCCCACTCTTCCAGCGTGGCTTTCTGGTCCTTGTCGAGTTCGTGCCCGGCGGCGACCTCCGCGCGGACGGCGGTCACCTTGGCGAACCTCTCGGTGCGCATCTCGTGGCGGACGATGCGCATGCCGATGCCGACCAGGAGCATGCAGATGGCGGCGATGATGAGCGTGCGCGGGCGGAGCTTGCGCAGGGGGAAGAGGACCAGCCCGGCGAGCCCGTACCAGTAGAGGATGTCGCCGTACCAGCCCAGGACGTAGCCGTCGAAGATCCCGAAGGCCATGAGCCAGAGCATGCGGCGGTAGTAGATGTCGGCCGAGCGGGCCTTGCCCTCGGACCCGGCGGCCTCGGCGCGGCGCGTGAGCAGGTAGGCGCCCGCGCCGAAGAGCATGCTGAACAGCGCCCGCATCTTGCCGTCGAAGAGGACCACGGAGATCATACCGGCCCACCAGTCGAGCCCCTCGACCCCGCCGGCGATCACCGGGTTCTCGCCGACCCAGTGGGGCAGCCCGAAGAGCGGGATGTTCATGAAGAGGATGCCCAGGAGGATGAACCCGCGGAGGACATCGATCGACTCGATGCGTTCGGCGGTGGGCGTGGGCTCGGGCGCGGTGAAAGCGGTCCCGGCGGCGAGGGCGGCCGCGCCGCCTTCGGAGTGGATCGGAGCCTGCATCGTGACCATCCCCCGGGCAGCGCCGACGGTTGCGCGTGCCGGCGGGCCGCCGCCGCCGGCGGGCCGAGTATACAGAATGCGGCGGCCGGGTCGGGGCGATGGGCCGGCGCCGGTGTATCGGTCCAGCGGCGGGGGGAGGTCCGGCGCCGTCGGGGAGGGAGGCTCGCCGGCGCGGCTCAGTTGCTGGTCGGGCTCTGGCGCGCTTCGCGGGCGCGGCCGAAGCGCTGCGCGATCGCCAGCGCCCTGAGCATCGGGCTCTTCTTGGACTGGTGCTCCTGCATCCGCCGCAGGACGCCGTCGAGGAACTCCACGGCCTCGGCGATGTACGGCCCCTTGTTGAGCATCACGCACTCGGCGCGGACGGCCATGGCCGCGTCGGTGACCTCGGCGCGCGAGGGCCGGCCCTTCCGGGCCAGCGTGTCGAGGACCTGGGTCGCCCAGACCACGGGCACGTGCGCGGCCTCGCACATCCACAGGATCTCTTCCTGGACCTCGGCGAGCCTGCCGTAGCCCATCTCGACGGCGAGGTCGCCGCGGGCGATCATCACGCCGGCGGCGGGGCTCTCCATCGCGGCCAGGAGCAGCGCGGGGAGATTCTCGAAGGCGTGGCGGGTCTCGATCTTGAGGATGAGCCCGATGCGGCGGCCGCCCAGGGCCGCGAGCTCGCGGGTCAGGGAGCGGACATCCTCGGGATCGCGGACGAAGGACATGCCGACCAGGTCGCTCTCGGCGGCGGCGAACGGCAGGGCCTGGCGATCCTTCTCGGTCAGGCCCGAGATGTCGAGCCACGTATCGGGGAGATTGATCCCCTTGTCGGCCCGCAGCCTCTCGCCCTTGGTGGAGGCGTCGGTGATCTTGATCTCGATGGCGCCCGCGCCCACCGCGCTGACGATGCCGCCGATCTTACCGTCATCGAACCAGATCGCGTGGCCCGGCTGCACGCCCGTGAGCGCCTCGGGCAGCGTGCACCCGATCACGGCCGAGCCCGCGGGCTGGCCGTCGGGGCCGCGGGAGGGCGGCGCGGTGGACCGCAGTTCGCGCAGGAGCGTGACGTGGTCGCCGGGCCTTAGCGTGATCGCCTGTTCGGTCGCGGCGAGCCGGCCGACGACGGTCTCGCGCCCGCCGCGGCGGCGGAGACGCGTGCCCGAGACGATGTAGGCGGTGCGCTTGCAGGTGGCCCGCCAGGCGCCCGAAACGTCCCGGCCGGTCACGCGCAGTCTGCGTCGCTTGCGGCGTGCATCTTCGAAGACGATCGAATCTCCTTCGGTCAGGGCCTCGAGCCATTCGGCGGGCACGGGGATGCGGCCGGGGGGCGGGGCGTCCTGGCCGCCGGCGACCAGGAGGACCTCGGCGGGCCGGACGGTGCGTCCGCAGACATCGCGGACGGGCTTGAGGCGCAGGACCTGCTGCCCCGGGTCGATGGGTCCGGTGCGGAGCTTGGGGCCGGCCAGGTCGAAGAGGATGCGGCAGTCGGTCCCGCGCTGCGCGGCCTGCTCGCGTACGTTCCGGCACATGCGCTGCCACTGCGGCATCGAGTCGTGCGCGGAGTTGATGCGGGCGACGGTCATGCCGGCGTCGAGCAGCCGGCCCACGAACGCGGGGTCATCGGCGGCCTCCGGAGCGAGGGTGACCATGATGCGCACGGCCCGCCCGAGGGGCGGAGCGCCCAGGAGCCGATCGGCGGCGGCCTCGATGAGCGCATGGCCGCGGGCGATATCGACGTGCTCGGGCTCGGTGGCCGGGGGATCGGTCTCGGCCTGGCGAGCCAGCCCGCGGAGACAGCGTGCCACGGCGTCGAGGTTGGCCATGGTGTGGCTCTCGCTGCGGCCGAGCGAAGAGAGGCCCAATTCGGCGAGCGCCGGCTGGGCGGCCCTGAGGTCCCTGCGGCGCAGCGCGAGATAGTGGATGAGGTTTCGGGCGCTCTCCCGCGCGGCCGGCTGGGCGGCGCGGATGTGCTCGCCCTGCTGGTGCTCGAGTTCCCAGCAGGCTTGCCGGAGCGACTCGACGCACTGGAGGATCTCGGTCACACCCATCGACGAAGCGGGGACGGGATCCTCCAACCGCGCTCCTCGGTCGCCGACATTCGGGCCGTTCATGTCCGATGATAGAGGGCTGCGGGGCGGCTTCTGCGCTGCCGTCCGACAGGTCGCGCCATCCCACACGGCGTGCGAACGCCGGGGACGGGTGTGGTCCGCACCGCGGGCGTGTCCGGGAGGTTCAATAAGTGAAGTTGGCACCGGGATCGGTCGAGCCCGGGGCGGCGCCTCCCGAGTTGCCGGTCACGGCCCCGGCGGCGGTGGCGTTGACCACCAGGATGATGTTCGCCGGGGCGACGTCCCAGTTGCTCGTGTTCCCGGAGCAGGTGTTGCGGACGATGAAATTGCCGGCGGTGTCGACGTCGATGCCGCGGTCGTTGTCGGTGCAGTTGTTGCCCTCGATCCGGCAGTCGCTCCCGGACACGAAGATCCCCGCGCCGTCCCCGCCGTTGCCGTTGGAATCGCAGGTGTTGCCGCGAACGGCGCAGTCGCCGGAGACGGAGATGCCGTTGAGGACGTTGAACTGCAACGAACAGCCCGTGACGGTGCAACCCGCTCCGGACGAGACACCGTCGCGGGTATTCCCGACACCGGTGCAGCTCGTGATGGTGCAGCCGATTCCGCTCTGGATACCGCCGCCGAGATTCAGGTACGACGAGCAGTTCGTGATCGTGGCGCCGTCGTTGGCCGCGATGCCGTCGCCCATGCTGTTGTAGGCCGAGCAGTCCGTGATCGTGCAGCCGCTGCCGCCCACGATACCCCTGCCGCCGCTGAGTGAGGACGAATTGCCGCTGATCGTGCCGCCGAGGCCGGCGAGGATCCCGTCGCCGCCGTTCCCCCGCACCGTGCAGTCCACGACGGTGGCGCTCGTCGAGCAGACGATGCCCTCGCCCGAGTTTCCCTCCGCGACGCATTTCTGCACGACCGCGTAGTCGTTGACCCTGATGCCCGCGGACCCGTTGCCCGAGGCGATGATGCCCTCGACCAGCCCGTTGCTTCCGATGTCTCCGCTGTGCAGGGCGATCCCGTCCAGGCCCCAGCCGGTGACCGCGCCGTTTCGGATGGTCAGATTGTCGCGAGCCCCTGCGGTGAAGATCCCGGCGAGCGAGCCGGTCACGCCGTGGAGGGCAAACCCCATCAGGTCGATCGAGACGCCGCTGGCGGAGATCAGGACGCCGTGCCTGCCCGTGACTCCGGTGATGTTGCCCGTGAGGTAGTACGAGCCGGGCTGGGTGATCTTGAAGAGGCTGTTGGCGTCGCCCGGCGTGTTGGCTGCGTTGATGGCGGTCCGAGGCTCGACCTCCGTGAGCGTCTTGTACGCCGGAGACACCGGTCCGGCCGGAGGATCGAGGGGGCCCGCGCGAGAGGCGAGCACGCCCGCCATGACAAGCGCGGCTGCGCAGACTGCTGCGGTGAGGATTCGATTGGACATCGCTGTTCCTCCGAGGGCGCACCCGCCCACTGGGCACTCCGAAGAGGGGCGCACCCATCGCGTGAGGCGGCGAGGCAACCGGTGGACGCTAGCGCCCAAGGATCGCGGATGAAAGGAAGATCCGGACGGTTCGCACTCTCGCGGCGACCTTCGGCGGGCCACCGCACCGACCGAGCGGCGAACCACGGGCCACGGGGCCTCGGGGGAGTGGCCGTGATTCGCGGCCCGTTGAAGTCGCCCCGCCGCGACTCGGTGCCGGGTGGGGCCCGGGCGCTTGTGTGCCGCGGCGAGCCTCAGGCGACCAGTGAGGTCTGGAGATCCTGCGTCGAGAGCCCCCGCATCATCATGGTGAGGGCCTCGGGGTTGGTGGAAAGGCGCAGGGCCTCGGTGCCGGAGATCAGCTCGGCCTTGTGGAGCTTGGCCAGGTGCTGGTCGAAGAGCTGCATGCCGCTGTCCTGGTTGGCGATCGCCTGGCTGAGCAGGCCGGTCTCCTGCTTGGCGATGATCTTGCGGACGACGGGGGTGCTGCGGAGGATCTCGATGACGGGCAGGCGGCTCTTGCCGTCGCGGCACTTGGCGAGGCGCTGGCTGATGACGGCCTCGAGGTTGGCGGCCAGCTGCATGCGGAGCAGGTCGCGTTCGTCGGGCGGAAAGAGGGCGATCATGCGCTGCACGGTCTGCGGCGCGTTGGTGGTGTGCATGGTGGAGTAGACGGTGTGACCGGTGTCGGCGGCCTGCAGCGCGGTGCGCATGGTCTCGGCGTCGCGGAGCTCCCCGACGAGGATCAGGTCGGGGTCCTGCCGGAGGGCGACGCGGAGCGAATCGAGGAAGGTGGGCGTGTCGACGCCCAGCTCGCGCTGGGCGATCAGGGACTTCTTGTTGGTGTGCACGAACTCGATAGGGTCTTCGATGGTGATGATGCGGTCGCGGCGCTTGGTGTTGACCATGTCGATCATCGCGGCGAGCGTGGTCGACTTTCCGCTGCCGGTCGTGCCGGTGACGAGCACGAGCCCGCGGGGGGACATGGCGATGTCCTCGATGACGGGCGGGAGACCGAGGCTGGCAAAGGGCGGGACCTCCAGGGGGATGCGGCGGAAGGCCAGCGCGAGGTGCTGGCGCTCGTAGAACGCGTTGACCCGGAAGCGGGCCACGCCGGCCAGGACGAACGCGAAGTCCGCCGAGCGTCGCTCCTCGAGCTGGATCTGGGCCTGCTCGGGGGACATCTGCTGCATGTACTCGCGGATGTTGGAATCCTCGAGGGGCGGGGATTCAAGGGCCTTGAGGTCGCCGCCGAGGCGCACCATCGGGGGGGCGGCCGCCTGCAGGTGCAGATCGCTCCCGCCGATCTTGACCAGCGCATCGAGGAGACGGACGATTTCCATGGCAACCTCCAGTGATGGCGCCGCCGCCCGGCGCCGCACGAATCGTTCCTGAGGACAGGATCAGCCCGGGCCGCCGGTGAACGCGGAGAGATCGCGCTGAAGCTCGATGACCCGGTCCAGCCGCATCAGCACGAGCGCCTCGCGGACGGACGGCTGCAGGTTGACCAGCGCCAGGCGCTGCTTGCGCGACCTGAACTGCTGCGAGAGCTGGATGAGCCCCGCCATGGTGACGCTGGGCATGAAGTTCACGCGGGTGAAGTCGACCGCGACCGGGAGCTGCGGCGAGGCCGCTCCCGCCGCGGTCACCTCGGCGCAGAGCGCTTCGAGGTTGCGGTCGTCGATCGATTCGAGCTCGACGCGCACCAGGACCAGACCCTTGCGTGGCTCGACGGTCGTGACGGCTGGCTCTGGCATCGGCGGCTCCTGACACGGCGGTATCGGTGGGTGCTCGGCGCTGACCGGCCGCGCAGTTCGGATGCGATTGAACCGCCATCCGGCGGGCTTGCCCAATCAAGACAGCCCGCTCCGAATCGGTCGGACTATAGCCACGCCGACCACCCCGGCCGGGGCGTGGAGTTGTTCCCGCGCGGAGGCGCGCCGGCGCGACGGCGCTGCTGGTCATGGACCTCTTCCCCCGGTGGATCGGCGCCGTGATCCTGTCGGTTCGGGCGCGGCTTGCCACCCCGCGATCACACCGGAGGGGGAGACGGGGTGCACGTCAGCACGGCTTGTCCGGCACGATATCCGTCTGCAGGGCGGCATCGGCCGCGCGGAGGTCGGGGACGGGCAGGCCCAGCTCCTTGCGGACGATGTTGGTTCCCTGGGCGATCGCGGCGGTCTTGAAGAACGCGATCTCGCGGTTGCAGCCCTGGCGCCCGAAGCCGCAGTCGGTCGAGACGACCAGGCGGGCCGCGGGGATGTGCCGGATCGCCGAGCGGATGGTGGCGGCGATCTCGTCGGGCTGCTCGACCTGCAAGCGCCGGTGGCTGACGACACCGACGGCGACCTTCTTGCCCGCGTTGTTCATGTACGGGGCGAGCAGCCCGATCTCGCGCATATCGCGGTCCTTGGTCTCGATCGTCCAGACGTCGCCGCGGGCCTCGCTCATGTACATGTCGAGGGAGGCGGCGTAGCTGTCGTTCTCGATGACGCGCTGCATGTTGGGGTTGCCCCAGCAGGTGTGGATCCAGATCTCGACATCGTCGAGCCCCTGGACCTCGCGGTTGTAGCAGTCGAGGTAGAACCGCACGTCGGCGTGGTCCTTGCCGAAGGTGTTGGCCATGAAGTGCAGGCAGGGCTCCTCGATCTGGATGCACCGGCACCCGGCGGCCCGGAGGGCGAGCAGCTCGGTGTTCATGGCGACGGCCATGTCCCAGAGCACCTCGCGCTTGTCCTTGTAGTGCGGGGTGTGGATGTCGAGGAAGAGCCCCATCACCTGGGAGCAGCAGGTGCCGAAGCGCACGGGCCTGCGGGTGCGCGACTGGGCGAGCCTCCAGATCTTGGGGTAGTCCAGCGGGCGGTGCTCGATCTTCCCGACCACGCGGGGCCAGCGCCAGCCGGTGTAGATCTCGTTGAGCAGCGTGCCCGGCGGGTACTTGAGCCACGGGGACCGGGTGAGCCACGACTGGAGGTGATCGCCCTCGAACCCCGACCAGCGCTGCAGGGGGTAGTGGTGCCAGGAGCGGCCGGCGAAGTCCTCGTCGCAGTGCAGGTCACCGTGGGTCAGGATGTCGATCCCCGCGCGCTCCTGGTCGCTGATGAGCACGCTCATCGCGTCCTGGAACTTCTCGCGGAAGCGCACGTCCATGAACGCGGTGTCGATGGGCTGGCCCCACATGGACATGTCCATCCAGCGCGGACGCGGCCAGGACCCGGTGATCGTGCAGGGGAGGATGCTGTCGTGCGTGGTGGTGAACATGGGTCTCCTTGCGCGGAACTCCAGCATACCCGCCGGGCGCACGGAGACGCCCGGCCGCTCAGATCCACCGCCGGCCGAGCAGCCAGGCCTTGACCGACTGCGTCAGGACCGCGTAGCAGACCAGCGTCGAGGCCAGCAGCGGCCAGTAGAGGCCCGGGAGCCCGGAGAACCCCAGGTGCGGCCCCAGCGGCGAGAACGGGATCGCGATCCCGACGGCCATGATGATGACCGACATCGCCAGCAGCGGCCAGGAGGGCCGGCTCTGCAGGAACGGGATCCTGTTGGTGCGGATGATGTGGATGATGAGGGTCTGCGTGAGCAGGCTCTCCACGAACCACCCGGTCTGGAACAGGCTCGCGCTGCGGGCCGCGGTCGGGGGTGTTGAGACGTCCCAGCACCCGAACAGGTAGAGCATGACCAGGTACGTGGTGTAGTCGAACACCGAGGAGCACGGGCCGATGCACACGATGAACCGCGTGAGCTGCTTCATGTCCCAGGGGCGCGGCCCGGCGACCTGCTCGGGGTCCACGTCGTCGGTCGGGATCGCGGTCTGCGAGATGTCGTAGAGCAGGTTGTTGGCGAGGATCTGGATGGGCGCCATCGGCAGGAAGGGCACGAACACGCTCGCCCCCAGCACGCTGAACATGTTGCCGAAGTTGCTGCTGGCCCCCATGCGGATGTACTTGAGGATGTTGGCAAAGACCTTGCGCCCCTCGATCACGCCCTCGTCGAGCACCAGCAGCGACTTCTCCAGCAGGATCATGTCCGCCGATTCCTTGGCGATATCGACGGCGGAGTCCACGCTGATACCGACGTCCGCGGCCCGCAGCGCCGGGGCGTCGTTGATCCCGTCGCCCATGAACCCCACCGAGTGCCCGCGGGACCGCAGCGCCGTGATGATGCGCTGCTTGTGCGCGGGGGAGACGCGGGCAAAGAGGGTCGCCCTCTCGGAGGCCTCGGCCAGCTGCTCGTCGGTCAGGCGCTCCACGTCCGCGCCCAGGACCACGAACTCCGTGGGCAGGCCGACCTCCCGGCAGATCTTGCGGGCGACCAGGTCGTTGTCGCCGGTCAGCACCTTGACCGAGACGCCGTGGGCCTGGAGCGCGGCGATCGCGGCGGTCGCGGTGTCCTTGGGGGGGTCGAGGAAGGCGACGTACCCGTTGAGCACCAGGTCGCGCTCGTCGTCCTTCCCGTACGGGGTGCCCGTCCCGGGCCGGCAGTCGCGCGGCTCGACGTCCTTGCTGGCGATCGCCAGCACGCGGAAGCCGTCGGCCGAGAGGATCTCGTACTCCTCCTGCAGGGCGTCGATGAGGATGTGGTCCATCGGGTGGAGCGTGCCGTCGAGCTCGAAGTTCGCGCAGCGCGGGAAGATGGCCTCGGGGGCGCCCTTGCTGATGATGCGGTCCTTGCCCTCGGGGGTGCGGACGACGACGGACATGACGCGGCGCTGGAAGTCGAAGGGGATCTCGTCGACCTTGGCGTGCTCGGGCACCTGCGCCTGGGCGTGCGTCTCCCGGTGGGCGAGCACGGCGCGGTCCAGAACGCTCTTGAGGCCGGTCTGGAAGTGGCTGTTGATGTAGGCGAGCGCCAGCACCCCGTCGTCCTCGCGGAGCACGACGTCGCAGTGGCGCTCGAGGATCACGCGGTCGAGCGTCAGCGTGCCGGTCTTGTCCGTGCACAGCACGTCCATGGCGCCCAGGTTCTGGATCGCGTCGAGGCGCTTGACGATGACCTTCTTGCGGCACATGGCCATGGCGCCCTTGGAGAGGCACACCGTCACGATCATCGGGAGCATCTCGGGCGTCAGCCCCACGGCGACCGCCAGCGCGAAGAAGAACGCGTCGCCCCACGCGCCCTTGGTCAGGCCGTTGACGACGAACACCAGCGGCACCATCACGAGCATGAACCGCAGCATGAGCCACGTGAACCGGGCGACCCCGCGGTCGAAGGCGGTCGGCGCGGGCTGCTCGGAGAGCGTCCGGGCCATCCCTCCCAGGTAGGTCCCGGCGCCGGTGGCGACGACGACCGCGGTCGCCGAGCCGCTCTCGACGCTGGTCCCCAGGAACGCGATGCTGGAGAGTTCGATCGGGGCGGACGCGGCCGCGTGCCGCTCGACCTCGAACTTCTCGACCGGGAAGCTCTCGCCCGTCAGCGGACCCTGGATCACGAACAGGTCCTTCGCGGCGACGATCCGCACATCGCCGGGGATCATGTCCCCCGCCGCCAGCTTGACGATGTCCCCCGGCGCCAGGTGGGAGACGGGGATCTCCGTGGCGACGCCGTCGCGCAGGACGGTCGCCGTCACCGAGATCATCGCCTTGAGCCTGGCGGCGGCGCTGTCGGCCCTGGCCTCCTGGACCAGCTTGAGCGAGACGCCCAGCAGGATCATCAGGAGCATCACCACGCCGGACCGCATGTCCCCGGTCAGGAACGAGACGGTCGCCAGCACGGCCAGCAGCACCACCAGCGGGTTCAGCACCGCGTGCCACAGGAGCTTGCCCAGCCCCGCGCGGCCGTCGGCGGCCAGCACGTTGAGCCCGTGCTCCTCGAGGCGGGCCGCGGCCTCGGCGCCGGTCAGGCCCTCGGCGCGCGAACCGAGCCTCGCGTACAGGCGCGGGGCGTCCATCGAGGCGGCCTCGATGACGAGCGGGGACACGCTGATCTGCGGCCGTTCCTTGCGGATCGCCGCGAAGGGGTTCCTGGGGAGGATCGCCGAGGGCGTGGCCGGCATGATCCGAAATGTAGCCGCCGGCAAGCGAGGCCATCCCGGTGTGTCGAACATCCACAAACGTCGTGCGCGGGGTCGGCGATCCGCCAGAAATCGCGAGCTGCGCGGGAAGCTCGGCCGACGCCCGCGCCTGGGTTACGATGCTCGCCGAGGGCTTGGTGCCGGAAGGTCGATCCAGAACAGGAATCCAGAATGACTCCCCCACTGCTGAGCATCGCCGCGTTGAGCCTGATTTCCTCGGCGTGCTCGGGCCAGACCGCGCCCTCCGGCGAGAAGCCTGGACCCGGCACGGTCACGGCACATTCCGAGGGACTTCACTGCTACATCGGCTTTGCCGCGAGCAGCCCCCCGGAGGAAGCTCGCTACGGCGCGGGCGTCGGGTTCTACTCGGCGGTCTGGCCGCTGCTCGACCGGCCGCTGGCCGATCTTCAGATCGGCCTGGCGAGCACCTGGATCCTGCCCAACAACTCGGACAACAAGGACAGACCCCTGGCGCCCGAGGGCACGCTGGCCCGGACGTGGCCAGAGCGCGGCCCGACGTGGGACAGCGTCTTCCAGACCGTGGAGGGAGGCCTGGGGTACTGGGCGGGCAATCACTTCCGCTACGGCCCGCCGAAGTTCAGCATGAACGCGACCCCGCAGTGCTACGACTACGAGGTCGGCTCCCCGGGGTGGTCGTTCTTCTACAGCAACCAGGCGCTCCCGGACAACCGGTTGGGGATCGCGCAGCTGAGTAACCGCCTGCTCATCCCGCCCGATGCGCTGCCGTTCCAGGGCAACCCCGCCGGAGAGTTCCTGGGCTACACGTGGATGGCGCTGCCGTTCACCGAGCCGACCACGGAGATCCCGCCCACGGGGGATCAGAGCTGGACCTGCTTCCTGAGCGCCGCGAATTTCAAGGGCCCGATCGCTTTCTACATCCCGGAGACCTGGAGCAAGATCGGCCGCCTGTTCAACCACCCGTTCATCCACGGCCGCGGGCTGGATGCACGCCCGGGCACGATGGGCGGCGGCGCGATGGAGGTCAACACCGTGCCGCGACTGGATTCGAGCGATGCTCGCGGAGTGGTCTACTCGAAGATCCCGAGGCTGCAGTTCCCGGTGGATGCGCGGGGACGGACCCTGCTGGTGCAGGACGTGACCTTCTATTCGAAGGCCGCGCTCTTCGATGCGTTCAAGGCCTGGCGCGACGGCGGCCCGGCGTGCTCGGGCCGGTTCGAGGCCAAGGGCGCCTGGAAGTCCACGCTCTCGGCGGTCCCCACCCGCTACGAGCAGGCCGGTACGCCGATCACCGGCGTGGATCGCGTGCTCGACAACAAGGTGTTCGAGGGGAACGTGTGGGGCCTGGAGTGGTCGAGCGATCAGGGCCGGCCGCGAGGCGTCTTCCCGCAGTATTTCAGGCGCGACCGGGAGCAGTGCACGCAGATCGCTCCCGCGGAAGTGCCCGCGGAGACCCGCCTGGCCGAGCAGCAATTCAAGCTCGCGGGCCGGGGTGCGCCGTACACATCGCCCTCTACCGGCGCCTGGACACACCCGGGAGCCAGGTCCGGCCCCTTCACCGCCAGGCTCGCCGACGGCTCGACCGTGACGTACTCGTGGTACCGCTTCGTCGATCAGCCATCGTTCCAGCAGTACCACTGGAGCCAGGAGAAGAAGGACCGCCTCCAGGCGATCGCCGAGAAGATCCACGCGACCTGGCCGATCGATCGCGACTACATGGCGCCCCCCGGGCAAGGAACGCTCGTAAGCCTCGACCCGGCGCTGCTGGTGACGCCGCCCGAGGGCCTGGAAGTGGGCTACGTCCCCATCGTGACGGGCCAGTCGGCCGAGTGAAATGTCCCCGCACCCGCCGGGCCTTTCAGCGCCGGAGCCTGTGCGGCCACGGTGGAAGCGCCACGGCGCCCGCGATGCCCGTGTGCGTGATCGCCCGCCGGGAGGCGCGGAAGAGCAGATAGGCAAGCGCTGCGCAGCTGACGGCAATGAGAGACCAGCGCACGGCGGTCGCGGCGGGGAACGAGAGGCCGATCCCGGTGAACAGGAAGATGTCGGCCGCGACGCAGGCCGGGCACTTGGGGATCATCGCCAGCGTGGTGACGGGGAGTACCCACTCGACGGTCCCCGCGATCCGGCGGGCGATCCGCCTCCACATCGAGCCCCGGCGTGATGGTCCGGGCGGGGCGGCCGGGGGCGGCTCGACCGCGCGCTCCCGGTGGTCACCGTCCGAGCAGCAGCTCATGGAACGCTCCTTGATCGGGTGAGGGGGCAACGCCAACCGCTAGCGCGGCAGGGGCGCGGTGATGCCGGGCCGCTCCGCCCACGGGTCGACGAACGCGGAGCCGTCGTAGCGGTCGTGATGGCGAACCCACCCCATCCCGCCGGTCGCGGCCTCGTCCCGGCCCTTGGGCGTGATGTCGATGTACCGGTACGCGGTCAGGAAGTCTTCCAGGCCCCGGGCAAAAACGGAGTAGGTGTGGTAGATGCTGCCGCGCCCGTCCTTGGTGAAGACGGACAGGCCGGGCAGTTCGCGGATCGGGTAGGGCTTGTCGGTGAAGTTGTACACGCTGCTGCCGTCGGCGAGCTGCTGGTCGGTGAACGAGACGCCCAGGTCGTGGCCGAAGTCCGTGCCGGCGCCCGAGACCCAGGGGAAGGTCCAGCCCATGCGGGCGCGGAACTGCTCGATCTTCTCGATGGGCGCCTTGGAAACGGTGACGAACGAGATGTCGCGGTGGGCCAGGTGCACGACCAGGCCGTTGTAGTGGTCGGCGATGAACGAGCAGGACTTGCAGCCCTGCGACCACGTCGGGTCGAACATGAAGTGGTAGACGACCAGCTGGCTCTTGTCACCGAACAGGTCGGCCAGCGTGACCTTGCCCGTCGGCGCATCGAACGTGTACGGCTTGTCCACCTTCACCCAGGGCAGCTCGCGGACCTTGCCCGCGAGCGCATCGCGCCGGTGGGTCAGGTCCTTTTCCTCGGCGAGCAGCGCGATGCGCTGCTCGAGCCACTCCTGGCGTGAGGCGACTCGGTGTCCGGCGGGCGTGTGTTCGGCTGTCATCGCGTTTCTCCTTTTGCGGGTTCCCGGGCGGGCGCGGCCGCGTCCGCGTCGAGGTGGATGCGTGGTGATCAGACCGGAGAGTTGAGGACCGGCCCCACGACGGCCCCCACGACCGGCCCCTGGGCGGGTTCAGCCCCGCCGCCTGGCGTTGCGTTCGGCCACTTCCTTGATGCGCTTCATGCCGTGCTCCCAGCCTTCGGGCATCCCCTCGCGGTGATCCTGCGGGATCAGACCCATGGCACGGTGGACCAGCGTCAGGCGCGTACCGTCGGCCTCGGCCTTGAGGCGGTACTGCACGTGGTTGATCGCCGGATACGACATCGGCATCGGGCCGGTCAGCTCCAGGAGCGTCGGCGCCTTGATGACCTGCACGTGACCCCACAGGTGGCCGTACTTGTGCCCGCCGGCGTCGCCCAGGTCCCGGTACCACCGGCCGCCGGGCCATGGCTCGATCTTCATGGGAAACGGCTTGCCGTCGGGCATCTGGCTGCCGGGCCCGAGTTCCTCCAGGATCGCCCCGAAAGCGATCTCCGGCGACGCGGCGATCAGGATCTCCTTGCGGATGTCGAGGGTGTGGATGGTCTGGTGCTCTGTGGCGGTCGCGGTGGGCATGGGGTTCTCCTTCTTCAGGTGGGCCGTGGCTGTTCCTTGGCCTTGGACTGCCGTTGTGCGTGCTCCGCACGGTCCTTGATGCGCAGGAGCTGGTGCTCCCAGAATCGCTCGTAGGTCTTGACCCAGTCGTACACGGGCCGGAGGTTCTGGCCGTTCAGGCTGTACATGCGGCGCCTGCCTTTCCGAACGACGCTGACCAGCCCGACCTCCCGGAGCACCCCCAGGTGCTTGGAGACCTGCGGCTGGGGCCAGCCCAGTTCCTCCACGAGCCACGTGACATCGCGCTCCCCGCCGGTGTTCGCCAGAGCGCCCAGGAGCTCGCGTCGCCGCGACTCGGCGATGGCGGTGAAGGCATCGGAAGTTGTCGGTGCGCGGGCCATGTTGAAATATATTCCCATACAGGCATATGTCAAGGGCGGTTGCACTTCTGGCTGAGAACTTCTGAGGCGGGCGTCTGAAGCAGGGGTGAAGAGAGATCGCGCCCCCGCCAGGGCAGGGCCTGCCGGTCCGCGGAAGACTCACCTGCGGAGACTGCTGAAACCCCGCCGGCCCGGCATCCAGCCGATGTTCCTGTCGCAATCGAGACGTTGAACTCCTCGAAATACTCGCCGACCATCCCTTCTGACTTGAGTAGCGCAGCGTGGCGGTAGCGCGTCCGGCGGGGGTCTCCTTGCAGCTACGAATGCGAACGAGCCCGGGCGGCCAGATCACCGTGGTCGGCCGGTGTTGCTCCTGTGGGAGCGGCCGACGGCTCCTGGCGAAAGGGGGCCGATCCGGATTGGCCAACCGCTCGCGCGCAACACAGGGGACGCGGGATAGCCGCCTGCACGGGGCTTCCAGATCGCGAGATTCTCAGCACACCGCGGCCGCTCCTGCATTCCGGGCAGGATTGCAGACCCGACCGGCCCGGCCCCTCGTGTTGCGGCGCCCATCAGAATGAGAAGTTCGCCCAGGGATTGGTCGCCGTGAACGCGGCCCCGGGCGTGAGAACCTGCGCATCGCTGTTACCCGCCGAGACCGAGTAGTTGACCGTGCACCCCTTGACCGTGTTGCGGATGATGACGCTGCCGCCCGCGTCAATCATGATCCCCCGGTCCGCGTAGCTGATGTTGTTCGAGTCGATGCGATTGGCCTGCCCCACCGCGTGGATCCCGCCCTGGGTGCCCGCCGCCACGCCGTCCCCGTTGCAGTTGTTGTCGGTGATCTCGCACGAGTAGTTGACGAAGATGCCATCGGACAGGTTGTTGCGGGTGAGGCACCCCGCGATCTTGCATCCGTTGTTCGCGTTGATCCCGCGCTGGCCGTTGCCGCTGGCGGAGCACCCTTGCACGTGTCCGCCGTCGGACAGCTCGAACCCATCGCCGCTGTTGTTCGAGGCGCTGCAGTTCTCAATCCGGCAATTCGCGGCAGCGCGGAGCCCGTCGCCGCTGTTGCCGCTCTGCGTGCAGCCGGTCGCGCCCAGGTAATCGGCGGCGACCATGCCGTTGCCGGTGTTCAGCGTGGCGCTGCAGCCCGTGAACACGGAGCGGGCCCCCGTGTTGAAGCCGTCGCCGGTCAGATAGCTCTGCGAGGATCGGCAGTTGACGTAGGTCGCCTGCTCCTGAGACTCAAACCCATGGCCGGAGTTGCCGATGCTGGAGCAGTCGTCCAGGGAGCACGCCACCGCGAGCCGGAAGCCGACCGACCCGTTCTCACGGGATGTGCATCCGCGCAGGACGCACTGGTCACCCAGGCTGAACCCCTCGAGGTAGTTGCCTCCCGCCGTATCACCGTCGAGCGTGCCGCCGAGCCCTCCGGCGAATCCCTGGAGGTGGTTCCGGTCGGCGACGCACCCCGAAACGGTGTCCCGGTAGCCCAGTTCGAACCCCATCCTCGCGTTGCCCGAAGCCACGCAGTTGCGCAGCGTGCTCTCGCTGACGACAAAGCCGGTCCCGAGCGTGCCCAGGACCTGCGATTGGACGACCACCGAGTCGGGGGCAAGCGAAATCCCGTCGTGCCCACCCCAGACCAGGCAGCGCTCGATGTTGGCCGAGCTCAGGCACCGGATGGCCGCGTCGCCGCAGTTGGTGATGTAGCAGTCGGTGATCTGCCCAGACCCGCCCAAGTACATCCCCGACGCCGCGCCGTTGGAGATCGTCAACTTCTCGATGCGGTACTCTCCACCGCTCAGGATCACCGTGTCCAACCCGAATCCCGAGAAAGCGCCGTCGGAGATCTGCATCCGGCCAGAGCCCAGGCTCTCGATCCCGTTCTTGGAACCCGCGGCCCCGCGCATCGTGAACCCGTTGAGATCGATCGTCACGTCCGGAGCGGTGTTCTGATCCACCTCGATCCCCTTCCGACCTGGCTGGACCGCCACATCCCCCACCAGGTAGTAGCTCCCCGACTTGGTGATCTTGAACACGCTGTCGGCGTCCCCGGGCGTGTTGGTTGCATTGATCGCCGTCCGAGGCTCGATCTCCGAGAGCGTCTTGTACGTCGCGGTTACCGGACCCGCGGGAGGATCGAGAGGACCAGCGCGAGAGATCAGCGCCCCGGCGAGGGCCGAGGTCACAAGCGCCAAGACCGTGATCGCTGCTCGCATGGACATCGCGGATTCTCCCATGCACTTCCGCCCCCGGTGTGCTCCACGAACCCGGAAGTCACACCTGCCCGTGCGAACGGCCAGTGAATCGGACGACGATATCAGTTCATGGCCCGATACCAAAGCTCAAACTCGCAGGTTGTTCAGCGCATGGAGTCCTCGACTGGACCGCAGATGCGGCGGCGTGAACCGCACCGGGCGGCGGCGGCCGGGCCGATCGTCAGACCTGGTGCTTGCGGCAGTACACGGTCCAGTAGACCGCCCCGACAAGAAACCCCCCGCCCACGATGTTCCCGAGCGACACCGGCAACAGGTTCGACCAGACGAACCGGCCCCAGCTCACCGCGTCGATGACGGCGCGGTCAACGCCGACGCTGCCGAGCCACTGCCCACCTGCTCCCTGCTTCACGAGGATCCCGGCCGGCACGAAGTACATGTTCGCGATCGAATGCTCGAACCCCGCCGCGACAAACGCGGTCACCGGGAAGATGATCGCCAGGACCTTGTCGCCGGTGGTTCGGCACGACATGCACAGCCAGACCGCCAGGCAGACCAGGGCGTTGCAGTAAACGCCGCGAACGAACGCCTCCCCCCACGTCAGCGAGCACTTGGCGGCGGCGATGGTCATGGCGGTCCTCCCCATTTCCCCGTGACCCAGTTCGTGGAACGCCGCGAGGTACATTCCCATCGCCGTCGCCACGGCGCCCAGGAAGTTCCCGAAGTAGACGATGGCCCAGTTGCGCATCACCGCACGCAGGGAGATCTTGCCGCTGGCGAACGCCATCAGCAGGAGGTTGTTGCCGGTGAACAGTTCGGCCCCCCCGACCACCACCAGGATCAACCCAAGGCTGAACGTCAGTCCGCCCAGCAGCCGTGCGATCCCGAACGGCACCACCCCCGTGGTCCCGGCGAGCGTGGTCGTCGAGAAGACCGCCCCCAGCGCGATGAACGCCCCGGCGAGGACCGCCAGCAGAAGGGTCGGAACGACACCGAGATTGGCTTTCGTCACGCCAACGTTCTCTGCGCGGGCCGCGATATCGCGTGGCAGGATCGCGTCGAATGCGGAGCTCGGGTCCATGGGGTGCTCTCTGTAGACGGGAGTCGGTGGTTGAGTCTGCCGCGGACAATCCTGTTGCGTGGTTCACGGGCGTCGGATTGCCCGGCCTGATGCCGCCGGAGAATGACATTCCTCGCGCACCGATGAACCGCAGCGCCGGGTCTCGTGAGGGGGCGAGGGATGGAATCCCAGCGCAGAGTCATCGCCCAACGCAGGGGGGTGTCCGCCTCCGCCACGAGAAGGTAGACGGCCGCCCCACCGATGTCATCCCGTCACACGGACCGGGCACGGCACCGGCAGAGCGGCCGACCCCGACACCCGTCGGATCCGCGATCGACATCGCAGTCCGCCGAGGATGCCGAGGTGTGGAGCGCTCTCTGGCGTGCTCCCCGCACGCCGAGGCGTGCAAGGGAACGCCACGAGCTCCGCGCCGTCGAGCACCGAACCGCTGCCCTTCGGATGGCGGGTCCCCGCACGACGCCGGATCCGCCGGTATGCTCACGTGCACGGACGGCCCTGATCGCTCCGATCCCGCGTCCGCGGCAACGCTCGCCTACTCCGCACGGAACCACGCCTCCGATCCTTGAAAAGTGAAAGGAACACAATGGAGCATCTCGACACGGGAAACACGGGCTTCATGCTGCTCTGCTGCAGCCTGGTCATGCTCATGACGCCGGGCCTGGCGTTCTTCTACGGGGGTCTGGTCGGACGCAAGAACGTGCTGGCGATCATGATGCAGAGCTTCGTCTCGATGGGCTGGACCACGGTGCTCTGGTGGCTCTGCGGGTTCTCCATGTGCTTCAGCGGAAACCACAAGTCCGGCACCGACTTCGGCGGCATCATCGGCAACTTCGACTGGGCGTTCCTGCGGGGGATCACGCTCTCGACCCCCTCGCCCAACGAGACCATCCCGATGATCGTGTTCTGCGCCTACCAGATGATGTTCGCGATCATCACGCCCGCCCTGATCACCGGCGCGTTCGCCAACCGCATCACCTTCAAGGCGTACATGCTCTTCCTGACGGGCTGGCTCCTCCTGGTCTACTTCCCCTTCGTCCACATGGTCTGGGGCGGGGGCATCATGGCCGAGTGGGGCGTCAGGGACTTTGCCGGCGGCATCGTCGTGCACAACATCGCGGGGATCGCCGCCCTGGCGTCCGTGCTCTACGTCGGGAAGCGGAGCGTCGCCGAGAAGGGCCTGCACAGCATCCCCCTGGTCGCGCTGGGCACGGGGCTGCTGTGGTTCGGCTGGTACGGCTTCAACGCCGGCAGCGAGTTCCGCGTCGATTCCATCACCGCCGTGGCGTTCCTCAACACCGACCTGGCCGCATCGTTCGCGGCGATCACCTGGATGGCCGCCGACTGGCTCACCGCCAAGAAGCCCAAGTTCCTCGGTCTGCTCACCGGCGCGGTCGCCGGCCTGGCGACCATCACGCCGGCGGCCGGGTACGTCTCGCCCTCGACCGCGTGCCTGATCGGCATGATCGCGGGCATCGTCTGCTTCTACGCCGTGGCCCTGAAGAACCGGCTGCGCTGGGACGATGCGCTGGACGTCTGGGGCGTGCACGGCGTCGGCGGTTTCATCGGGATCATCCTGCTGGGCGTGTTCGCGTCGACCACCTGGAACTCCGCGGCGACCGGCGGCGTGGACGGACTGCTCGCCGGGGGCACCCGCTTCTTCCTGGTCCAGTGCGGCGCGGTGGTTCTGTCCTCGGCGTGGGCGTTTGCCTTCACGCTGAGCATGCTCTGGATCATCGACCAGGTCACCCCCGTGCGCGTCTCCCGCTCCAGCGAGGAGGCCGGCCTGGACGAGAGCATCCACGGCGAACAGGCCTACGCCGCCGAGGTGTAGGCCCGCCGCCCACCCCCCCGGCGCGCCGGGACATCTCGACCGCCCGCCCGCCGACACCGCGGCCGCTCGCCGATCCGCCTCGCGGCGTGCGGGCGCCGCGCGCCTGGCGGTTGGGGAATTCAGCGGCCCCCGCCCGGGCGTTCAAAACCGCGGCCGGCGATCGCCGCGGCCGCCTCCCGGCGGAGGATCTGCGCTTCCAGCCAGTTGTGGAGGTGGATCGACGACGGCCCGTCGCTCGGCGGCCGCTCATCCCCGAGGCGTTCGAACCAGTTCTGCGCCTTCGTGAACCACCGACGGGACTCCGTCGGGCTGCCGGCCCTGTCGTTGGCAAGCGCCAGCCTGAGCCAGTTCAGCACGGCCATCCCCACGCGCGGATCCCGGTAGATGCTCCGCTTCAGCAGCACGATCGCATCGCCGTCCCGGCCCGCGCGATACCTGATCGCCCCGGCCTCGGTGAGCGCCCAGGCGTTCTCGAGTTTCGGGCGGATCTCGCGGGTCCCGATCTCCTCGGCGCGGGAGAGATCGAGGCCGGCCAGGGGCGCCAGCGTGCACGCCCGGACCACGTGGTAGTCCCTGATCCGCGACCGCGCCGCCCCCGGGTCGAGCAAACGCTCGCACGTCCGCCGGTAGCCCTCCATGTCGTCGGCCAGCACCTGGACCGCCGCGAGCTCGAACCACGCCTGGCCGTCCTGGTCGGGCTCCAGCCCGAAGGCCTCGGAGTAGCACGCAAGCGCTCGCGGCCAGTCGCTCACCGCCGCGCTCGCGCGGGCCTTGGAGAGCTGACCGGCCGGATCGTCGAGCTCCGCATCCGCCCTGATGTCGCTCCACAGTCGCTGCCAGCGTTGCGCCCCCTCATCCCCGCCGGCCCCCCCGCCGCCCGCGCACCGGCCCACCAGCGCGGGCTCCCGGAGCCACGAACGCAGCTCCCGCGCAATCGCCACCCGCCCCGCCGTATCGGCCGTGCCGCGCCGGGCCACCAGCTCGCCGCGGTCAACCAGTCAAACGCGCACGCCCGCAGCGGAGACACCGCTTCCTGGAATCGCCTCGCGTTCACGAAGGACTGTCCCAGCTCCCAGTTCATCCAGAAGTCGTCCGGCCGCTCACGGAGCACACCGCGGAGCATCTCCACCCCCGCGTCCCCGGCCTCGACCTTCCCCAGCTGCAGGCCCAGCTGGTGCACCCAGGGCCCGTCGGCAGCGCCCGAGCCGACCGCCGCGTCCAGCGCCAACGCGACCAGCAACTCGCGATCCGACCACGCGGCCAGCGTACGGAAACGGTCCCGCCACGCCGAGCCCGTGTCGGCCCGGCGCGCGATCGCCAGCAGCCGCTCGCACCGCTCGGTGTGCCGCGTTCCCCGACGGCGCCATCATCGCGCGGCTCGCTTGGCGCTACACCCCGTCGGAGGAGAACAACCGGACCTTCGGCCGCGACCAGTCGTTCGTCGCCGGTCCGCCCGTGAACGGTGTCCAGTTCATGGTCAAGGACTCCCGGAAGTACGGCCCGACCCGCGGCTGGGCGTTCTCTCAGTTCGATGACGGCAGACCCCTGCTCGACGCGGCCAGGATCCGGGCCTGCTCTGGCTGCCACGCCGCCATCAAGGACCGCGACCTGGACTTTACCCGTCACGCCCCATGACTCCGCGGCCCTCCTGCTCGCCGCGGCCGCCCGCCACACCCCCTTGAAAAAGGAGCACGCACCCTGAGCATCCAGCAGATCGAAAAGGTGATCTGCACCGCCAAGGCCCACACCACCGGCGGGCGCGACGGAGGAGCCTCCCGCACCTCCGACGGTCGCCTCGATGTGAAGCTCTCAACCCCCGGCTCCCCCGGCAACGGCACCAACCCCGAGCAGCTCTTCGCGGCCGGCTGCTCGGCCTGCTTCCTCTCGGCGATCAAGCTCGTGCCCTCACGGATGAAGGTCAAGCTGCCCGCCGATGCCGCCATCGACGCCGAGGTGGACCTGGGCATGGCCGGCGGCGGCGACCTCCTGCAGGCCCGCCTCACCGTCGTCCTGCCCGGCATCGACGCCGCCGTCGCCCAGCAGCTCGCCGACGGCGCGCACGGGCAGTCCCCCTACTCCAAGGCCACGCACGGGAACATCAACGTCGTGACCACGATCCTGACCGGCCCTTGAACGCAACGCGCTTTGAGTTTCCCTCACCCGCGGAAAGGAACAACCATGTCCACCATGACCACAAGCCAGGCCACTCCCGCGCAGTCGACAGAGATCAAGTCCTGCCGCGCGTGGGTCGCCAAAGCACCCAGGCAGCCGATGACGCTCGAGACGGTCGCCCTCGGGTCCCTCGGCGGCGAGGAAGTTGAGGTCGCCGTCGAGCACTGCGGCCTGTGCCACTCCGATCTCTCGGTCCTCAACGATGAGCGGGGCGTTTCCAGGTTCCCCGCGATCCTCGGCCACGAGGTCATCGGCCGCGTGACCGCCCTGGGCTCGAGCGCCAAGGGGCTCAAGCTCGGGCAGCGCGTCGGCGTCGGCTGGAACTCCGGGAGCTGCATGCACTGCCGCCAGTGCATGTCGGGGAGCCACCACCTCTGCCCGGAGGTCCAGGCGACCATCGTCGGCCACCGCGGCGGGTTTGCCGGCCACATCCGCTCCCACTGGGCCTGGGTGATCCCGCTCCCGGATCGGCTGAACTTCGCCGACGCCGGTCCCCTCCTCTGCGGGGGCATCACAGTCTTCGCGCCGCTGGCCAGGTTCGCGAGCCCGAGCAGCCGCGTGGGCATCATCGGCATTGGCGGCCTGGGCCACATGGCCGTCAAGTTCGCCGCCGCCTACGGGTGCGAGGTCACCGCCTTCACTTCCAGCCCGGGCAAGTTCGATGAGGCCCGGGGGTTCGGGGCCGACCACGTGGTCGCCAGCACCGACCCGGCCGGGATCAGGAAGCTCGCCGACAGCCTCGACCTGCTCATCAGCACCGTCAACGTCCCGCTCGACTGGGATGCCATGATCGGCACGCTCGCGCCCAACGGCCGCCTCCACGTCATCGGCGCGGTGCTCGAACCCATCCCCGTCGCCACCTTCTCGCTCATCATGCAGCAGCGCAGCGTCTCGGGCTCCCCGACCGGGTCACCGGTCGCCATCGCGAGCATGCTGGAATTTTCATCCCGCCACGGCATCGCGCCCCAGACCGAGCACTTCCCCATGAGCCGGATCAACGAGGCCTCCGCCCGGCTTGAATCCGGCAAGGCCCGCTACCGCATCGTGCTGGATGCCGACGCGTGACCAACCGACACCCCCCACCGGTAAAGGCCGCGTGACACAACCCGGCGAACAATGTACATATGACCACCCACCCGACAGAACCTTGGGCCAGGACGCGCGTCGCCGGCACGCTGGGAATCAGGTACCCCATTATCCAGGGGCCGCTGGGCGGGCTGTCGTCGCAGCGCCTGACCGCGGCCGTCTCCAACGGCGGCGGCCTCGGCTCGTTCGGCGCTCACGGGCTGGACCCGGGCCAGCTCAAGGAGGTGATCGCCCAGCTGCGATCCATGACCGACAAGCCCTTCGCGATCAACCTGTGGGTCTCGATGGAGGACGATGCGGCTCGCTCGTCGGACCGGGCGGACTTCCAGCGCAGCCTGGGCACGCTCGCGCCGCTGATGGGCTCTCTCGGAACCCCGCTCCCTCCGTACACACCGTACTCGCCCATGAGCTTCCAGGAGCAGGCCCGCGTGCTCATCGACGCCCGCGTCCCGGTCTTCAGCTTCATCTTCGGCATCCCGCCGCGCGAGATGCTCGCCGAGTGCAGGTCCCGGGGCATCGTCACCATCGGCACCGCCACGACGCCCGACGAAGCGCTGGCGCTGCAGGAGGCGGAGGTCGACATCATCGTCGCGTCGGGATTCGAGGCCGGCGGGCACCGCGGCTCGTTCCTGCTCGCCCCTGAGGACTCGCTCACCGGGACGTTCTCCCTTGTCCCGCAGGCGGTCGACATGGTCGGTGCGCCGGTGGTCGCCGCCGGCGGGATCGCCGATGCGCGGGGGATCGTGGCGGCCTTGGCGCTGGGCGCGGAAGGCGTGCAGATCGGAACGGCCTTCCTTGCCTGCGAGGAGTCGGGGGCCAGCCCCGCGCACCGCCGGGCCTTGCTGGACGGCCGGGGTCTGCACACCGCCCTGACGCGCGGCTTCACGGGCCGCCTGGCTCGCGGCATCCGGAACCGCCTGCTCGACGCGGTCGATGCGCCGGATGCCCGGCTCCTGCCCTACCCGCTCCAGCGGCTCCTGGTCCGGCACCTCACCAGCGCCGCCGAACAGGCCGGCCGGCCCGATCTCATCCCCATGTGGGCGGGCCAGAGCGCTGCGCTCGCCCGCCACACCAGCGCCGCCGAGCTCCTGAACGACCTGGTCACGAGCGTCTCGACCGTGCTCGATCGCATGCCGCGCCGCGGCTGAGGGATTTCCAACTCGTCTTCGCGCTCCGGCGCGGGCGGGGCCGGGGGCCCGGAACCGAGCGGATTCCGCGTGTAACAACCACGGTTGTGCGCACAAAAAGCGATATGCACCACGATGCCCCAGGATCGATTCTGTGGGTGGGGGTGGGGCCTCGGGACCTCCCGCGCGCGCGGCCCGCAGCGGGGCTTTAAACCCGGTTTCCGTGGAAATCGCGCTGTGTGCGCACAGGATGTGCGATCCGCAAGAGCGGACGGCGGTGCGCCGCCGGGGGACGGCGAGGTGTGTGCCCGGAGGCTGGTACCCGAAGTTCGCGAACGGGTGATCGGCGTTGGGGATGGCGGGCCAGTTGCTGCTGCCGACCACGCCCACCAGGGGCGCGACGGAGTTCCCGGCGATGATGGAGTAGTTGACGGACGGGTTGGCGCTGGCGGTGTTGCGGATCACGATGTTGTTGACGCCGGTGATGGCGAACTTCACGGTGTTGGAGTTGACGCTGTTGCCGTCGATGCGGTTGCGGGCGCCGTCGATGTCGATGTCGATGCCGCGGTCGGCGCCGCCGCTGGCGGCGATCTCGATGCCGTGCTTGCCGACGACCCCGGTGATGTTGCCGGCGAGGTAGTACGAGCCGGGCTGGGAGATCTTGAACAGTGAATCGGCGTCGCCGGGCGTGGTGGTCGCGCTGAAGACGATCCGGGGCTCGACCTCGGCCAGCGTCTTGTAGGTTGGGGCGACGGGCCCGGTCGGGGGATCGAGCGGACCGGCGCGGGAGACCAGGGCCCCGGCGATCGCGGCCCCGATAACCGCAGCGCCGAACGCAACAGAACGGATCGACATGGCGGCACCTCTGCGGGACTCCCGATCGCGGCGTGCCCACACGGGCGATTGCCTCCCTCCGCGAACGGGCGAGTGAATCGGACAAACCTGGCAGAAACCCGTTGCAGAACAAGGACAATCCCGCGGGCACGCCGGCCCGGGCCGCCCCGCGGCCGGAGAGAGTGGGAGAGCATCCCGACCGCCAGGATGCCCGGTTGCAGCGGTGGCGGGGTGATTGAACAGCGTGGACGGCCGATCGAGGGGCTTGAGATCAAGCGAACCGTGGCCTTCGTGGCGGGACTCGCGGGTGCGGTGGCGATCACGTTCGAGCGGGCGCCGCGACCGGCGACCCCCGGGCCGGCCGACCAGCGAGGCCGTGGCGCCGTGCAATTGAGCCGGGGCAGCGCTCGCCGGGGCTCCACGACCCCACCAGCCCCACTGCCCGCACCAGCCCACAACCCTTTGCGGGTATCGGCGGCTCGCTCATCGCGCGGCACACCAAGTTCAACCGCCGCCGCGGAGATTCCTTGCGGACCGTTGTGCGTGTTCGGCGGGACCGAGCGACGTGGAGACCGGGACCGTGCCCGGAACGCCGTGGTTGCATCCGCGGATGTAGTCGCGCCTGGTCGATTGGTCGTCAACCCGCGCCTGACGGCCGGGCTTGCCGTCGGCCGGGGAACGCGCTCGCTTTGGATCGTGGGCGTGCCACGCAGGGGACCTGGCCATCGGCGATCAACGCGAGGTGAAGGGCGCGTGAAGAGGCTCCCAGACCTGCCGGGTTGGCGGGTCCGCCGCGCCGGTTGGATACCGCAACCGTGGGTCGGCCGGGAGACGCGGGGCGAGCGGACCATCGGGGCGATCCGAACCGAGCTAGACTTGTTCCACCAATGCCGGGAGCCAGGTTTTTTATCGCGGTGCTGCTCGTGCTTGCGCAGGCGTGTGCCGGCGCGGGGATCGTGCCGCGCGCCCTGTGCCGCGATCCGGACGGCTCGATGCGCGTGGATTCGCTCCTGTCGCCGTGCTGCTGCAGCCCGGGCCAGGAGCGGCCCTGCTGTCCCGAGGATCTGGCGGTTCCGGGCGGCACAGACCAGACCGCGGGCCCGTCGGGCTGCCGGTGCGAATGCACACCCATCAGCACTCAGCCTGCGTCCGTTAACAGGGCCGGCGCCAGGGCGATCTCTGACCACTTCGCGGGGTGCGCTGCGGTTGTTACGGCCGCGGTGTTCCTCGTGAGTCCGTGGCCGGCGGTCGATGCCGGCCGCGTGCCGACGGGCCCGCCGGGCCCGGTGGGCCTCTGCCACCTCCGGTGCGTTGTCCTGCGCTTGTAGCGGGAGCGGTCGGCTCGCCGACTGCTCGCGTGCGGTGATCACTGCGCGCTGCGTGCCCCTTCACTCCTTGAGCACCCTGGAATCCCTCGCATGAGGAATCGCTGGTTCATCCTTGCGCTCTGTGTCGCAGCGCTTGCGGGTGGCTGCGTCGGCTACGAGCCGCGGCCCCTGGACGCCCGCGCCGAGTTGGCCGCGCTGGCCGCGCGGCGGCTGCCCGATGTCGTTACGGTCCGCGACGGCGGGGAGAGTCCCGGACACGGCTCGCCCGTGTTCGATCCCGCGGACGGGCTGAGCGAGGACGAAGCCGCCGCGGTTGCGCTGAGCCTGAACACCGACCTGCGGGTCGCGCGGGTCGCGATCGGCGAGTCCGAAGCGCTGCTTGTCAGCGCGAGAGTGCTGCCCAACCCCGAGCTGGGCGTCGGGTTCAGGGACGGCCTCAACGGCACACCCGGGTTCGTGCTGGACGCGGACTTGCTGTTCGAGCTCTCCAGGCCCGGGGAGCGGGAGGCTCGCGTGGGGGTCGCCAAGGCCAGGGCCGAGGTGTCGCGGGCCGAGCTCCTGTGCAAGGAATACGACCTGACGACGGATGTGCGGCGTGGCGTGCTCGCGGTGCTGGTCGCCGAGCGGCAGGCGGGGCTGCTGGAAGATGAGGTCGCGCTGCGCCGGCGTGCGTTAGAGCTGGTGATCCAGCGCAGGGACCTGGGCGAGGGCAACGAGCTGGAAACTTCCGCGGCGGGGCTGGAGCTGGCGGAAGTCGAGCGCGACCGCCGGCAGGCATCGGCCGAGCTCCAGAGGGCCCGGCTCGAGCTCAACCGCCTCATGGGCCTGCCCCCGTCGACTCGTGTTCGACTCTCGGGCTCGGGGGAGCCGCTGAGCGTGCCGGTCCCCGATGATCCGGGCGATGCGGAGCTGGAAGCGCGGCTGCTGGCCGGGAGGCTCGACCTGCGGTCCAAGGAGGCCGAGTACCTCGGGGCCGAGCAGGAGCTTCGCCTGGCCGTTTCGCGCCAGTACCCCAGGCTGCGGATCGGGCCTTCGTTCGAGCACGATGGGGTGAGCGACAACTACGTGGGCCTTGGCGCCACGCTGGAACTGCCGCTGCTGGACCGCAACGAGGGCGGCATCGCCGCGGCGATCGCCGCGCGGGAGCGCACGCACGCCGAGTACACAGCGCTGCTGCACCGCCTCAAGGCCGACGCGTACGCGGCCCGGGCTAGGGCGAGGGCCGCCAGGGCGGACATCGACGCGGAGGAACGCGACCTCCTGCCCCTGCTCCAGCGCAACCAGGACCTGTCGCGGGCGGCGTTCGAGGCCCGGGAGCTGAACGTGCTGGACTGGGTGACGGCCCAGCAGCGTGCGCTCCGCGCGCGGCGGGCGTACCTCCAGAGCGTGGTGGCGTACCGGCTCGCGGTCCTGGACCTGGACGCGGCCACTGGGCTTGCGATCGCCGGGCCCCGGGCCGGTCCACCGGCGCGATCCGGACCGGCCACAACCGACCATTCAGCGGGCAGAAATGCCCAGGAGTAGCCATGCCGATTGACATCAGGACTGTTGTTGTTCGTGCGGCGCGGTCCGCGCCCGCGCTGATCACGGTGGGCGTGCTCGCCGGGGTTGGAGTGCTCGGCCACAGGACGGGGTGGAGGCTCCCGCCGGCGGCCGCCGTGCTCGGCGCTGCGGGGCCGGCCCCGGAGGCGTGGTGCCAAGACCACGGAGCGCCGGAGGAGACGTGCATCATCTGCCGGGGAATGCCGGTGACGGCATCCGCCCCGTCGAAGCGCCTCGAGGGCCAGCCGGTGATCGTGGAGCCGTCGGTCGAGGGCGAGCCGCGGCCGGTTGTCCAGGTCCCCGCGGGGGGGGTGCTGAGGGTCGCGGGCGTGCAGACCGCTCCCGCGGAGGTGCGCCCGCTGATCGAATCGGTCGAAGCCAACGCCCAGTCGGGGTACGACATGACCCGCTACGCGCAGGTCGGCTCCCGCGCTGCGGGCGTCGCGGTGCGGGTGTGCACCAAGGCCGGGCAGCGGGTGAAGAAGGGCCAGGTGCTGGGCCTGGTCGGGACGGCCGAGGTCGGGAGGGCCAAGGCCGAGCTGCTCCAGAGCGCGGCATCCCTGGAAACCAAGCAGTCCGTGCTGGAACGCACCAGGGCATCGACCGCCGCCGGGTTCCGCAATCAGGCCGAGCAGAGCGCGGCCGAGGCGGAGGTGAGGGAGGCCCGCATCCGGCTGTTCAACGCCCGGCAGGCTCTCACCGGCCTGGGACTGGCGATCCCCGACGCGATGCTCCAAGGGGTGCCCGACGAGCGTGACGTTGAGTTCCTCGGGCTCGCTCCGGAGGTCGTCGCCGGCCTGGATCCGGCCGAGGCCTCCTCCAATCTCCTGCCGGTCGTTTCGCCGCTCGACGGCCTGGTGGTATCGCTGACGGTCGTGCCCGGAGAATCGGTCGACACGACGCGAGCGCTGTTCGTCGTTGCCGACACCGGCCGCATGTGGGTCACCGCGGAGCTCTCGCCGGCCGATGCGGCGCGGGTGCGGGTGGGGCAGGAGCTGTCGTTCCGCCCGGAGGGCGCCGACGACGGGCCGGTCACCGGGGCGGTCTCGTGGATCAGCACCGAGGTGAGCGAGAAGACCCGGACGGTCCAGGTGCGGGCCGAGGTCCCGAGCCCCGACGGGAGGCTCATGGCACACCTGTTCGGCCGCGCATCGATCCTCATCTCCGCGAGGAGTTCCGTGCTGATGGTGCCCGCGGCGGCGGTCCAGCCCGAGGACGGGGTCCACCTGGTCTTCGTCCGGCTCAACGAGGAGGTCTATCGCCCGCGCGCGGTGTCTCTCGGGGGACGCCAGGGCCCGTTCGTGGAAATCGTCGGCGGTCTCAGCCCGGGCGAGATCATCGCGACCGAGGGCAGCTACTTCCTGGCCGCGCAGGCCAACCGGGGCAAGCTCGGCGCCGGGTGCTGTGCCCACGAGTGACGCTCGCGGAGAGGCTTCATGCTCAACTGGATCATCACGTGGTCGCTGCGGAACCGCTTCCTGGTCATCGTCGGCTCGCTGCTGCTTGCCGGGCTGGGGGCGGCGGCGCTGCGCCACCTCGACATCGACGCGTTCCCGGACACGACGCCGGCGCAGGTGCAGATCAACACCACCGCGCCGGCGCTCTCCCCGGAGGAGGTGGAGCGCCAGATCACCTTCCCGGTGGAGCAGGCCCTGGGCGGGCTCCCGCGCCTGGAGAATCTGCGCTCCATCTCCAAGTTCGGGCTCTCGCAGGTGGTCGTGACGTTCGCCGACGGCACCGACATCTACTTCGCCCGGCAGGTCATCTCCGAACGGCTGGGGACCGTCTCGCTGCCCGATGGCATCGCCCGCCCGGAGATGGGCCCGATCGCCACGGGGCTGGGCGAGGTCTTCCACTACATCCTCTGGAGCGACACGGTCGACCTGACCGAGCTGCGCACCATCCAGGACTGGGTGGTCAAGCCGGCGCTGCGCACGGTTCCCGGCGTCGCCGAGGTCAACTCCTGGGGCGGGTACGAGAAGCAGTTCCAGGTACGGCTCGATCCCGACCGGCTGGTCAAGCACGCGCTGACGTTCGAGCAGGTCGTTGAGGCGATCAAGGCCAACAACGCCAACGTGGGCGGGGGGTACATCGCGCGCAGCGGGAGCACGCTCTTGGTGCAGGGGCTCGGCCGGCCGGGCGGGATCGACGAGATCGGCGGGATCTCCATCGCGGCCCCGGACGGCGTTCCGGTCCGGGTCCGCGACGTCGCGGACGTCGAGGTCGGCCACGAGGTCCGGCGAGGCGCCGTGACCTACGACGGCAAGGGCGAGGCGATTCTCGGGCTGGGCTTCATGCTCATGGGGGAGAACAGCCACCAGGTCACCGGCCGCCTGAGGGCCAAGCTCGACGAGGTCCGGCCGACGCTGCCCGCCGGCGTGCACGCGGACGTGGTTTACGAACGGACGGACCTGGTCAACCAGGTCATCGGCACGGTGCGGAAGAACCTGTTCGAGGGCGGCCTGCTGGTGATCGCGGTCCTGTTCGTGTTCCTTGGCAGCCTCCGGGCGGGCCTGATCGTGGCGCTGGCGATCCCGTTGTCGATGCTGTGCGCGTTCGACTCGATGCTGCGGTTCGGCATCACCGGCAGTCTCCTGAGCCTCGGGGCGATCGACTTCGGGCTGGTGGTGGACAGCTCGGTCATCATGATCGAGAACAGCATGCGGCACCTGGCGCACGACCGCTCGGGCCGGCCGAGGATCGACGTGATCCGCGATGCGTCGGTCGAGGTGCGCCGGCCCACCATGTTCGGGGAGCTGATCATCGTGATCGTGTTCCTGCCGATCCTGACGCTCGAGGGCGTGGAGGGGAAGCTCTTCCGGCCGATGGCGCTCACGTTCATCTTCGCGCTGCTGGGCTCGCTCGTGCTCTCGCTGACGCTCATGCCGGTGCTCGCGAGCATCCTCCTCCCGCGGCGGGTCGCGGAGCGGGACCCGCTGGCCGTCCGGCTGGCCCGGGGGTTGTACGCGCCGCTGCTGCGCGCAGCGCTGCGGAACCGCGTGGCGGTGGTCGGGCTCTCGCTGGCCCTGCTCGCGCTGGCTCTGCTGACGGCCCGGGGACTGGGATCGGAGTTCGTGCCGCGCCTGCTCGAGGGGTCGATCGTGGAGAACACCGTCCGGCTGGCCGGCACGGACCTGGATGAATCGGTCAAGTACAACAGCCGGACGGAGAAGCTGCTCCTGGAGACGTTCCCCGACGAGATCGAGCACGTCTGGAGCCGCCTGGGGACCGCCGAGGTCGCCACCGACCCCATGGGGCCGGAGCTGACCGACCTTTTCATCATGCTCACGCCCCGGGACAGGTGGAAGAAGGCGGCCGGCCAGGCCGAACTGGTGGAGGCCTTCGACAGGGTCCTGCGCGAGCTGCCGGGGCAGCGCGTGGCGTTCACGCAACCCATCGAGATGCGCATGAACGAGATGATCGCCGGCGTCCGCGGTGATGTCGCGATCAAGGTGTACGGGGACGACTTCGAGGTTCTGACGGCCAAGTCGCAGGAGATCGCCAAGCTCGTCGAGGGCCTCGACGGCGCCTCGGATGTGAGCAGCGAGCAGCTCACGGGTCAGCCCGTGCTCCAGATCAGGATCGACCAGGCGGCCGTCGCCCGGCACGGCATCCCGGCGCGGAGCGTGCTGGACATCGTGGCGTCGATCGGCACGCTGGAGGTCGGGGACATCATCGAGGGGCAGCTGCGCTTCCCGCTGGTGGTCCGCCTGCCCGAGCGCCTGCGCGCCTCGCCGGAGGCGATCGGTTCGCTCCTGGTGCAGGCGCCCGGCGGGCAGCGCCTCCCGCTCGCGCAACTGGCTTCCATCACCGAGGTTCAAGGCCCGGCGACCATCACGCGGGAGTGGGGCCAGCGCCGCACCTCGGTCCAGGCCAACGTCCGCGGGCGGGACGTGGGCTCGTTTGTCGCCGAGGCCCAGCGTGCCGTCGCCGCGGCGGTGGAGTTGCCGCCGGGCCGCTACCGGCTCGAGTGGGGCGGCCAGTTCGAGAACATGCAGCGCGCCCAGACGCGGCTTGCCATCGTGGTTCCGGCGGCGCTGCTGCTGATCTTCCTGCTCCTGTACCTCTCGTTCCACTCGGCGAGCCTGGCGCTGCTGGTGTTCACGGGCGTGCCCTTTGCCGCCATCGGCGGGGTCGCGGCGCTGTGGTTCCGAGGCCTGCCCTTCTCGATCTCGGCGGGGGTCGGCTTCATCGCGCTGTCGGGCGTCGCGGTCCTCAACGGCCTGGTCATGGTCACGTTCATCCGGCAGCTCCGGCGCGGGGGCCTGTCCACGGCGCGGGCGGTCCTTGAGGGGAGCCTCGTCCGGCTTCGGCCCGTGCTGATGACCGCTTCGGTGGCGGCGCTGGGATTCGTGCCGATGGCCATGGCCACCGGGATGGGGGCGGAAGTACAGCGCCCGCTGGCGACCGTCGTCATCGGGGGCGTCATTTCCAGCACGCTGTTGACGATGTTCGTGCTCCCGATCCTCTACCCGCTGTTCGAGCCTCGCCGCGACGCGCAACCCGGCGCCGACGACGGCTCGGACGACGCGGGTGTGCCCCGCCCCGAGTCCCCACCCGTCGACGGCCGCGTGGCTTCGGCGATCCGTGAACGCCTGATCGGCTGACCCTCGTTGCATGGAGTTGAAGATGAAGCCGCGTACCCGGATGTTCGTTGTGCCCATGATTGCCGTGCTCGCCCTGAACGGCTGCGAGAAGAAGCCCGCATCAACGGAGGGTGGGTCCACGAAGACGGTCGCCAAGGCCGGCGCTGCCGACTGGTGCGCCGAGCACGGAGTTCCCGAATCGGTCTGCACCAGGTGCCATCCGAAGCTGATCGCCGAATTCAAGCAGAAGGGCGACTGGTGCAAGGAGCACGGCGTCCCCGAGTCCCAGTGCATCGAGTGCGACCCGAGCCTCAAGGAGAAGTTCCAGGCCATGGCGCCGAAGAGGTAGCCGCGAGGCCGGAACTCCGAGGTGGGGTAGCGATGTCGGTTCAGCTTGGAGGTTGCGCTGCGTCGGGCGCGTTGCCGGGCGCGGGCGCTAGGGACCATCCGCAACGGAGCCCCTGTCGCGGCCGTCGGCACAATCGGATCACTCCATCGGCAATTGGCACGCCGGGGCAAACGGACCCACGCCGCTCGTGCGAGCGGCTCAGCTTCGGGTTCTCATGCCGGTCGGATTCTGGTAGTCTATGGACTGTTGGGAACTCGTGCGGCCACAGTCACCACGTCCGACCTGCTCCACGCCCTGGCGGAGGCCGGGAACCGCCACGCGTGGGATGCCTTTGATCAGCGCTTCCGCCCGATCATCGTGGGCCTGGCACGCCGCAGGGGCCTGAGTGATTCGGAGGCGGCCGATGCGGCGCAAGAGACGCTCACCGAGTTCGCGAGGCTCTATCCGCTCGGGCGCTACGACCGCCAGAAGGGACGGTTGAGTTCCTGGCTCATCGGGATCGCCGTCAAGTGCATCGCCCGGATGCTCGAGCGGCGCGGTCGAGAGGCGGCGCGGGGGGATTCGGCCTTCGGGTCGCTCGCCGACCAGGGTTCGCTGGCGCGGGAGCTCGAGAGCGACTGGCGGGCCGAGCAGCAGCGCGTCGTGCTGGCGCAGGCCCTGGTCGCGCTCAAGACCAACTCCAGGCTCGACGCTCGCACGATCCTGGCCTTCGAATTGACGGCGATCCGCAACGCGCCGGCGGAGCATGCCGCCGCGGAATGCGCCATGAGCGTGGGCGAGGTGTACGTCGCGCGCAATCGCGCGATCAAGAAACTGCGCGAGCTGGTCGCGGACCTGACCGCGGCGTACGAGTCCGACGGATGACCGGGCCGGACTCCATCCCGTGCCCGGCTCCGGCGACCCTGGCCCTGTTCGCCGAGGGGCTGGTCGACGACGCCGGTGTCGCCGAGCACATCGGCCGCTGCGGCCCGTGCGCACGGCAGATCGAGGAGGCCCGGACCGCCGCCGGGTTCATGCACTCGGCCCGGGAGCTCATGAGCGCGGGCCAGCCGGGCCCCGCGGTGACGGATGAGCCGCCGGGATACTGGATCCAGCGGGAGCTCGATCGCGGGGGCCAGAGCGTGGTGTACTCCGCGGTCCAGACCGCGACCGGCCGGCGGGTTGCCCTCAAGATCCAGCTGCGCCGGATCCACGAGGGTCCGGCGGCGCGCCGGCGGTTCGAGCGCGAGATCGAAGTGATCGCGTCGCTGCGTCACCCCAACCTCGTCACGCTGTTCGACGGGGCGGCCCTGCCCGACGGCCGGTGCTACCTCGCCATGGAGCTGGTGGAGGGCGTGCACCTGGACGAGTGGGCCGAGCGTGTCCGCACGGGGTCGACCGATCCGCGGCGCAACTCCCAGGCGCTCCTGGACGCGTTCTGCGAGGTCTGCGAGGGCGTGCAGTACGCGCACCATCACGGGGTCATTCACCGCGACATCAAGCCCGCCAACATCGTGGTCGACCCGGATGGTCACCCCCGGCTGCTCGACTTCGGGCTCGCCAAGCCGGCCGGCCCCGACGCGGTCATGCTGACGCAGGAAGGCCAGTTCGCCGGAACGCTCGCGTACGCATCCCCCGAGCAGATCGGCGGGCACTCCGACCGCGTGGACACCCGGACCGACGTGTATTCGCTGGGCGTGGTGCTGTTCCAGCTGGTCACGGGCCGGCTTCCGTATTCGGTCGAGGGCTCGATCGCCTCGGCGGTGGATCACATCGCCCGCTCGGAGCCCGCGTTCGACCCGGCGCGCGACGGCCCGATCCCGGACGACCTGCGCAGCATCATCCGCACCGCGATGGCCAAGGACGTGGACCGCCGGTACGGCTCCCCGGCCGAGCTGGCGGCGGATGTCCGGCGGTTCCTGCGGGGAGATGCCGTCAGCGCCAAGCGCGACAGCACGCTCTACGTGCTGCGCAAAGCCGTGTGGCGCTGGCGGCTGCCGCTGGGGATCGCCGCGTGCGTCGGGACCGTGCTGCTGGCGCTGCTGGCGCGTCAGGCCGCGATGGCGGGCACGCTCGAGCGGGAGAAGGCCTCCCTGGCCGCCTCGCTGCTCGATGCGCGGCTCCAGCGAGGCCGGGCCCGCGCGCTGGCGGGCCAGAACGCGGCCGCCGAGCAGGACCTCTGGCGATCGTGGTTTGATTCGGGGCTGGCCTGCGACTTCAGTCCCCAGCTGGGCGTCTCGGGAACGCCCGAGCAGGTCCGCGCCTTCTGGGCGCTCTCGGAGTTGTATGCGTTCAGGCCGTGCGTGGCGTCCCTCATGCCCCCGGCGGGCTTGCATTTCGGCCGGGTCCGGCTCTGCGGGCCAGAACGAGTCGTCACGCTGGGATCCGATGACTGCCTCGTGACCGTCGGACTCCCCCGGTTGAGCGAGCTGGCGCGCGATTGCCGGACGCACTTCGTCGGGAGCCGGTGGGCGCAGATGTCGCCGGACGCCGGATGGATCGCCGTCGCGGGCCCGCGGTCGATTGAGCTGCGATCACTCCTGCACCCCGACCGGAACTTCACGATCCAGGGCATGGTCGCCGGGATCGCCTGGGAAGCCCGCGAGCGGCTGGCCCTGGTCGTTTCGGAAGAGGGCGAGCAATCGCTCTACGACCTGACGCGACAGGCGCTGGTGTGGCGGGTCGGGGGACCGCCGATCCAGGACGGTACCCGGGCCATGGCGATCTGCCCCGACGGTTCGAAGGTCGCGGTTCTCGCGGCGCCGGACCTTGTGTCGATCCGAGATGCGCGCACGGGTGGAGAAGTGCGGACCCTCGCGGTACCCGAACGGCTGATCCGCAGGACCCCACTCTCGGTTCCCCTCAACTCGCTGGAGTACACGCCCGACGGCTCGGTTCTGCTCGGAACGTACGGCGGGCACCTGATCGCGTGGCCGGAGGACACCTCGATCCCCACGGGCATCATGGAGAACAGCTCCAACGGGTTCATCGTGATCGGGCATGTGTCTCGGGACCCACCTTTTTTCGTCACCCTGGAAAGCATGGACGCCACGCTGCGGGTCTGGCGGCTCAAGAACTCCTGGCGCGAGGGGGAGGCGCCCATGGAGTTGTCGGCGGAGTATCCCAGTTACGGCGATGGCATCCGGCACGCGCTGCTGACCGACGACGGCGGGCTGTGCATCGTCAACGGGTCGTCGGTGGGGGATCTGCGCGCGTGGGAGACCCGCCCCTCGCGATGGCTCGAATCGACCCGCACCCACGGCTCGCTGAGCGTGCACTGCGTCGCGTACGCGCCCTGGAGCGACGGGGTGGTCACGGGTGGCGCCGACGGGACCGTCCGCGTCTTTGATGGGGCGCTGCGCCCCGTCGGGGAGCCGATCGCGACGTCGATGAACCTGGTCGCCGATGTGGACGTCTCGGACGACGGCCGGACCATCGTCTACTGCGGATACCCGACGGGGGTCGTTCTCCAGGATGCCCTTGCCAACACGCGAATTCAGTTGAAGGGCCCGTCCCGGCCCGCCCACGCGTCGGCGATCGATTCCAAGCGAGGCCGCGTCTACGCGATCGAGACCGGCGGCGCGGTCAAGGACGTCGGGGCCACCCTGTGGGAGTGGGACATCGGCCCCGGGGCTTCGGTCTCGGCTCCCGGCGAGATTACGGGCCGCTCCCTCCTGACGTTCGGCCCTCCATCGTTCTTCTCCAATCTTTCGCTCAGCCACGACGGCACCCACCTGCTCCTGGCACGGCGCAGCGCGGGCGGGTGCATGGTCGTCTCACTCCCGGAGGGTCGCGTCATCGCGGAACTCGGCGATCCGGGTATGCAGTTCCGGGACGCCCAGTACAGCCCCGACGACTCGATGATCGCCACCGCCTCCAACGACTTCCTCGTCACGCTCTGGGATGCCCGCACGTTCGCGATGAGGCGGGAGCTTGTCGGCGCGACCAACCAGGTCTTCTCGATCTCGTTCCATCCCGGGGGGAACCTCCTGGCGTCCGGGGAACGATCCGGCGCTGTCCACCTCTGGGACACTCGCACCGGGACCGAGCTCGCCACGCTCGCATCGCTGGACCAGGGCGTCTTCGCGGTTTCATTCCTTCCCGACGGCAGGCGCCTGGCGGCGGTGACGGGAGACGGCCGGGTGCTGCTGTGGGACCTGCTGTACTACTCCAGGCACATCGCCGGGAACGCTCTCTACTGGCAGCAGCGCGGCTCGCGGTTTGACCAGGGCGAACCGGCCACGTCCCCCGTTCGCGCGCAGTCGCGCCCGCATGTCCCGGATTGGGCCGGTCGGTGATCGCCCCCACGGCCGGCCGCGGGAACGACCGCCGGCGGCACTCCGGCCCCGGTCCCGCGTGCCGGACTTCACACGCGGGCATCGCGGGCGAGCCGGCATCAAGGTGATGCGGGATCACCGCTCGTGCTCCTGACCTGATTCGAGTACATCGATACCAGCCTGGCGACCATCACCGCGATGAAGAACACGCCGACCATGCTCTCGAGCATGGCGAGCATCCGTGCCGGGCCCGAGACGGGCACGATGTCGCCGAATCCCACGGTGCACAGGGTGACCACGCTGAAGTACAGCGCCGTGAATCCCCTGAGGTTCTTCTCCGGATCCCCGCCGACGCTCGAGACAAACGAGCCGGGCTGGCAGGCCTCGACCAGGGCGTACGCGAGCGCCCACAGGAAGGCGATCAGGAGGAACGCCGCCACTCCGGTGCAGAGGACATCGCCGTCCGCCCGCGTAGCGCGCATGACGAAGCGGAGAAAGTGGTACGTCACGTACAAGACGCAGAGGATGGCGCCGACCAGGAACACGGCGGGCGGCATCCAGCCGGGCCGGAAGGTGTGTATCCACTTGCCGACCAGCGCCGGCGCCGCGAGCGCCAGCGCCCGCAGCATGGTCCGGCGGTGCGCGCCGACCGCGAACACCGCGCCGCACAGCACCGTCGTCAGCAGGACCGACTCGATGACCTGTCCGATCACGGTCCGGTCCAGGAAGGGCAGCACGACGACCGTCAGGACCAGCGCCCACAGGACGCGGATGCCCGACACGCGGGGGTACCCCAGCTTGATCGGCCGGACTGTCCAGGGGATCGCGGGCCGAGCACCGTACCGATCTGCCTCTTGCATGTTCCCTCCATCCTCGCGACGCCGCCGCCGGTCTCGGGGGGATCCGGACGATCGGCCGGCCCGTCGACGACCGCCGATGCTAGCCGCAGCACCGACGGCATGAACGGGATCACCGCGCCGGGTCGGTCAGGACCGCTCCTCCCCCGGCCGCACCAGGTTCGAGGCGGTCCGGCCGATTTGACGATGTGATGCACGCCGACCTACGAGGCCTGTCGCACCGCCGTGAGCAGCGCGAACGCCACTTCGGGCTTGCAGATGTCCGAATGCCCCCCGATGCAGCCGTCCGAGTTCAGGTTGTAGATCTTCCCCTTGGCAAATTGGTAGCCGGCGGCGCCCACCCGCAGGAGCTCGCCCTTCACGGCCTCGGCGGGGGTCTTGATCGCGCCGTTGCGTCCGATGCCGCCGTACGTGTCGTTGGCATCTCCCAGCGCCGCGGCCTGCTCCCCCGAGATGCGGGAGGCCAGCGGGTACGCCCGGCCGACCGCCGCATCCTTGTCGCTGTGCGTGACCAGGATCGGGCCGTTGATCCGCCCGTCGCTCACCACGCTCCGGAATGCCCCCGCCGATCCCTTGGCGTCGTAGTCGGGCGAGAACCCGTTGTGCGAGAACGCCGCCTGCAGCAGCGTCATGGTGCTGGGCGCGAACCGCGCCTTGCCGGCCGCGGTCGCGGTGACAAGCCGGCCGCCGAAACTGTGCCCCACGAGGTGGATCCGCAGCGCGGCGTTCCTGCTCCTGACCCTTCCCAGCACCTCGTTCACCGGCCCCGAGCCGATGACGCCGGCCCGCTCCTTCATCTGGAAGTAGGTCGTGAAATTCAGCAGGTTGAGCGCGCCGGCCTTCAGATCCCCCAGCAGGCTGCCGATGCCCGCGGCTTGTCCTGCCGGCGGGGACATGGTGACCGAACCGATGCCTCCGGCCGCCCCCCCGGTGGACCCGCCCATCCGCTGCGGCGGCGCGGGGGCCAGCGGCGCCGAGAGCCGCTTGAGCAGTTCGTCTCCCTCCGCCGCGAAGAACCGATCGGACGCGTCCTCGTGGTTCGTGGCCGCCGACTGGCCCTTGCGGTTGGGGAGCTTGCGGATCGCATCGGCGAACTTCGCCCGCGCCACCGGGCTGCTCGACAGGTTGGGCACCAGCGCCTTGGCCTTCTCGAGCAGGCCGTCGGCCTCCGCGTGATCGAAGACTCCCTTGAGACCGTCGAGGGCTCTGATGAGCGGGTCGCCCGCGCTCGCCGCGCCGCCCGAGGCTCCGCCGTCATCGTCGAATTTCTTCGAAGGCCAGAAGACACCCATCACGGCGAACGTGCGGCCCGTCAGGCCGGAGACGGCCTGCCCGTCGATCAGGGCCCTGACCTGGTGGAAGAACGCCTCGTACAACTGCTGCGCTTCGTCCTGGTCGTTGTTCCAGCCGTGCGAGATGACGAACAGGTCGCTGATCCCCGACGCCGGGTCCACGGCCCTGAGCAATGCCTCGACCTGTGATTCATGGACGAGATGGGCGTGCTTGTCGAACTCGACGCGCACGTACGGGAAGCCGGCGATCATGGTCATGGGATGCTCCTCTGGAAGTCTGCCGCAGCTATACCGACTGGATGGCACGCATCAGGTCGATCAGGCCTCGGCCCTGGAACTGGGGAGAACGCTTGAGGTCGGTGGCGGTGTTCAGGAAGATCCGCTTGACCTCTTCGGGCTTGCCGATGAACTCGCGCCGTACCGACAGGAAGGCGGCGACCACACCCGAGACGTGCGGCGCGGCCATGCTGGTCCCGCTCTCCTCGCGGTAGAACCCCTTCTGGGGCTCCGACCGACCCCCGGCCATGTCCTTGGACATGCAGGAGATGACCTTCTCCCCCGGGGCGACAAGGTCGGGTTTCATCCGTCCATCCCCGGTCGGTCCCTTGGACGAGAAGTACGAAACCCCGTAGGTGTGGGGCATGTCGCGGTGCGTCGAGCCGACGGTGATCGCCAAGTCGGCGTTCCCCGGATCGTTGATCGAGAGTTCCATGCCCGCGGCGACGTTCCCCCGGAACGCGGTGTTCTGCCACCCGTACCCGGTGTTGCCCGCCGCGACGACGACGACGACGCCCGACTTGACGAGGCGGTCAACCTCCACGCACAGGGGGCTCTGGCCGCAGGCGAACCACTCGGGCTCGAAGTCGTACCCGACACTCATGTTGACACCGTGGATCAGCAGCCGACGCCCGTACCCGTTGATCTTCTGCACCGCCTCGATCGCCGCGATCAGGCTGCTGGCGCTGCCCCTCCCCCCGTCGTCGAGGACCTTGAGGCTCAGGAGCTTGCACTTGGGCGCCATGCCGCTGATCGCATCGATCGGAACGGTCTCGTCCGTCACCCCGCCGTTCTCGTCCCGCCGGTGGGTCCGCGCAAGGATCTGCGCCAGGCGCGGGGCGTCCTTCTGCGGTGGGTGCGAGTCCTTGGTGGTCGCCTCGCCCGCGATGATGCCCGCGACGTGGGTGCCGTGCCCGAACTTGTCCAGCAGCGCGTGGGGATCATCCGACGGGGGCAGGGAATCCTCGCTTCCCATCCGCCCGACCTTCGGAATCTCAACGAGGGTCTGGGCGAAATCCTGGTGCTTGAGCGGTTCGGGCAGTTTCAGGTTGCCGTGGAGCTTGAAGTGAGGATGGGCGGCGTCGACGCCTGAGTCCATCACCGCCCACACGACGCCCTCCCCCACCGCGGCAAACGCGTTGCGCGCCGCATCCACCTTGACCGTGCTGACCGTCTTGTTGGTCAGGCTGCGGACCTTGAAATCGGGCCAGATTCTGTAGACGGCCCGCCTTCCGAACTCGGAGGGTTCCTGTCGGGCCTCCCCCGGCACCTCGCCCGCCTCAGTCTTGGCATCGCGCCGCACCAGTTCCTGGATCGCCCACCCTTCCAGGGACGCGAACAGGTACTGCTGACTGAGCCCGCACTTGACGCGGTCGATCCCCTGGCCCTTGGCGAGCGTCCGGCCCGGGGTCGCGAGGATCTCCGCGATCAGGTCCCAGATCCGGTGCCTCGCGGCAACCCGACCGCCCTTGTACTGGAGGTTCACATCGATGATGACGCGGTGCGCGGTCCACGGCTTCTTCCGTGGCTTCCACGAGGCTCCGATGCGGGGGTTTTCCCGCGTCGACCCGTCGGCGGGGTTCTCCTCCGCCAGGTCCCGGATCAGCGGCAGCGCGAGCACCGCCCTGTCGAGGACCCGGGACTCGAACACGTACTCGGAGGCCGACCGATCGGCGCCGACCTTCTTCTTGCGCTTGGCCATGTTCAAACCCCCACAATGCCCCCCACGATTCCCTCACGATTCCCCGCGATTACCCGACCGTCCGCACGAATAGGCTCGCTCAGCGTCACGGGTCGCCACGCGGTGGAGCTGCCCGCGGCCCGGGGACCCTGAGCGATTCTACGTCGACGCAGGGCCTGTCACCACGACCGCTCCCGCCGGGATATCCCCTTCCGGTATCATTCAGGTCACCGCCGTTGGCCGGGCAGCTGCTCGACGGGCCGCCTCCGGCCAGGCGGTCCCGGGGCCTATGGATCGATTCGTACTATCTGGCCGCGTACAGTACCGAGTGGGCGATACGTCCCGGAGATTCCTCCATGTTCCCCTTGCTCGTCCTTGCAGCCATCGCCCCGACCGGCGGGCTCGCGCCGTCCGGCCGTGCCGGGCAGGCAACGCGTCTCACCCACACCGTCAACGCGTACGCAAGCTGGTCACCCGATGCGCGAACGATCGCGTTCCAGTCCGATGCGACCGGCCGCTGGCAGCTCTACACCATCAGCCCGGACGGACAGGGCCTGCGCGCTCTCCTGGTCTCGCCCGGTAACGATATCACGCCGGCCTATTCCCCCGATGGCGCCCGCATCTTGTTCGTGTCCGATCGCGAAGGCAACCGCGACATCTACGTGTGCCGCGCCGACGGGACCGACCCGCGCAACATCTCCGACAACCCGGCGATGGACATCCATCCTTCGTGGTCTCACGACGGCGCCCGGCTGCTCTTCAGCTCCAACCGCGGCAACGCCGACTCCGATGACTACGACATCTACCAGATGAACATCGACGGCTCCGGACTCAAGCAGATCACACGCGGGCCCGACGTTGACACCTACGCCTCCTGGTCTCCCGACCAGACCAGGATCGCCACCCGTCGCGTGGTCGCCGGTACCTCCAACAGCGAGGTCTTCGTCCTCAACGCCGACGGAACCGATCCAGTGAACCTGACCAAGTCCCCCGCCGAGTACGACGGCTGGCCGGCCTGGTCCCCCGACGGCAAGACCGTCTGCTACGCCGGTGGAGGCCCGGACGACGGCAATCATTACGTCTTCCTGATCCGCCCCGACGGCACCGCCAGGACCCAGCTCACGTTCCCCTGGCTCAACGGCAGCACCCACTGCTACGACACGCAGCCGGCCTTCAGCCCCGACGGCAAGTACATCGCGTTCACCCGCTATCGCCCCCGCAGCGCCTTCGAGAGCGCGGAGCTCTCCCTGATCGAATCGCCCCCGCTCCCCTGACCGAAACGCCAACCTACCCCCGACCGCAGCCGGGCTTGCAGCAAGGCTCGCACCCGATGGCCCGCCAGTTCAGGATTTCAATGCCCTGGGCCGCATAGTCCTCACGAACCGGCTCGCGTCGGTACAGGTCCGTGCTGAGGTACTTCTTGTTGCTGTCGCTGAACACCGTGGCGACCACCGCATCGTCCCCGAGTGTGTCCAGCAGCCTGTCGGCCCCGAGGAAGTTCGCGCCCGAAGAAATCCCCACCGCCAGCCCGGCCCGCCCCAATTGCTGAGTCGCCAGGATCGCATCCCCATCCCACACATCCACGATCTCGTCCAGCTCGTCGAGCTGGACAATGCCGGGCACGAACTCATCGCTGATGCCCTGAATCCGGTGCGCCCCGACCTTGTGGCCCGCCCGGAGCGTCGGAGAATTCGCCGGCTCCAGCGGATGGATCGCCACGCCCGGCCAGCGGGCACGCAAAGCCCGCCCGACGCCCATCACCGTTCCCCCCGTCCCCACCCCCGCAACGAACGCCGCCGCCGCCAGACCCTCGGATTCGAGCTGCGCGATGATCTCCGGCCCCGTGGTCCGCTCGTGGGCCTCGACGTTCGCGGGATTGTCGAACTGGTGGGGCAGGAATACACGCCTTCCCTGCTCCGCCTCGGTGCGAGCAAACGCATCGGCCAGCGCGATGCTCCCCCTGAACCCCCCCTGCTCCTTCGAAACGGGCACAACCTCGGCCCCGAACGACCCGATCAGCATGACCCGTTCCCGGCTCATCCAATCGGGCATGTAGATCCGGACCGGGTGCCCCAGCGCCCTCCCCATCGCGGCAAACGAAATACCGGTGTTTCCACTTGTCGCTTCGGCGATCGTGTCGCCCGTTCGGAGCTCCCCCCGCACATAGGCCGATCGCAAGATCCAAAGGGCCATTCTGTCCTTTACCGATCCGGTCATGTTCTTCTGTTCGTATTTCCCGAACACCCTGCGATCGCGGCCGCGCGAGCGGTACCGGATCTCGATCAGGGGGGTGCGGCCGACCATCCCCAGCAGCCCCTCGAGCGAGCCTTGGGGGTTCGGCCGAGCGCAGCTGGAGCCATCATTGATGACTGTCATGTCCACTTTATGAGCGTATGCAGGTCGTTCGAGGCTGGGTGTGCCTCGAATTGCCGTCACGCGCGGGGGAAGACCGGCGGGCCGTGGGCTTGCGCTGACTCACGGTTTTTGTTACCGGATCACGGTGCGATGCGCGCGGGCTCGCTGCGGGGCTGTTGAGTGACCGATCGCGAGCATGGATGGGGCTTGCGGGCTTATGGGAGGGGGTCGCTGGAGCGTGGATCCCGGCGCGCCGGGGCCGCGCGACGATCGCGGTTGCGCTTCGCACCCTCGCGGGCGGGCGCCCGTGGAATCCCGGACGCGGCCGGAGAAAACGCAGTACAGTACCGCGGCCGGTGCCCGACCGTCTTCTCGTGGGGAGGGTCCGTTCACGGCCCGCGACCCGGTGCACCGCATCGGGTCGCGAGCGACGCTCGGAACCGAACGCACATTGATACAGCCCGCCTTGCGCCACCCTGGCGCGGAGTGGACGGCAGGAAGAGGTCCCGTTCGATGCCAAGGCGCATGCTTGAGTTCTTCCTGCCCAGCGAGATCTCCACGGGTCGGCGCCTCGTGGCCGTGGGGTTCGCGCTGCTGGTGCTGCTCAAGGTGGCCGCGGCGATCTTCCTGGCGACGGGAGATCTCCTGGCGTTCTACCGCTTCGCGACCACGTGGCTGGACAGCGGCATGGGGGACGCGTGGCGCTACTACGAGCAGTTCGATCCGGTCGGCGCATCGCACGTCCCGCCGACATTCCCGTACCCGCCGGGGATGCTCCTGTTCGTCGGTCTGCTGAGGCTTCCGACGTACCTGCTCGGGTTCACCGCGATCGAGTACTCCCCGCTGGCGGGCCTGCCCCTTGGGCTGGCCCGGTGCGTGCTGGACCTGGCGACGGCGTCGCTGCTCTGGCGGATCGGCGGTCAACTCGGGCTGGGCGCCAGGCTCCGGGCGACGCTGTTCTGGGGATGGCATCTGAGCCTGATCGCGCTGCTGGGCACGTTCATCAAGAGCCACATCGACATCGCGGCGGTGTTCCTGACGGTGCTCTCTCTCCACCTGCTGCTCCGGCAATCGTTCCTGTTCTCCGGCGTGCTGCTGAGCATCGCCGTGGCGACCAAGCACTACCCGCTCATCCTGTTCGCCCCGTGGACGATCTACGTGCTGCGGGCGCCGGGGCTGAGCGTCCGCCGCCGCGCCGCCGTGCTCGCGGGCTTTGCCGCGGGCCTCGCCTGCGTGGTGGCGCTGCTGTACCTGCCGTTCCTGCACAGCCAGCCGTTCGCGAAGATGGTGCTGCTCAGCGAGGAATCGGCGCGGGTGTGGTACAGCACGTACTCGTACATCCAGGGGCACCTGTGGGTGTACCTCACGGTGGTGGCGTGCGGCACGATTCTCTTTCTTGCCTGGACCGCGACCGGCGATCCCAGGCGGATGCTCGTGGTCACTTCGGCATCACTGCTGATGGTGCTCACGACGCTGGTGATCCCGCAATCGATCTGGCACCTCTGGAACGCACCGTTCGCGGTGCTCGCGTGCGCGCTGATCCCGAGGGGATGGTGGCTCTTCATGTTCTACGGGCTGGCGCACGGCTCGTATTTCATCTACTACAAGTGGAGCCCGTTGTACCAGCTGGCGATGTACCACAGGAGCGGCTGGCCGATGAAGACGTCGCCTTGGCAGCTTCTCAGCGACGCGGCGGGGAACGCGAGCGCCGACAAGCTGGAGATGATCCTCTTCTCCTTGCTCCTGGCCTCTCAACTGGCGATCCTTGCCGCGAGCGCCTGGCGGCCGGGCGTGCCCCAGGCGGAGGATCCGGCGTCCTCGCAGCCCGCGCCTCGGGGGAGCCTGTTCCGTGACGCCCGGGCTGCGATCGTGGCGGTGGCGATCCTGGCGGCGTTCTCGGGGATGCTCCACGCTCGGGTGGGCCGGGAGCCGGTTCCGATACCGGTCCGACTTTCGTGCGAGGCTTCGCCGCAGACCAGGGTCCGCCTGGGATACCGGCTCGCGGGCAGCAACCGCCTCATGTTCCCGGTCTTCGGTGCGCCCCGGCCGGTGATCATCGAAGCGCTGCCGGGCAAGGCCTCGGGGGGCGGTGTGGTCTTTGCGCGCCCGTTTGCCGGGAACCGCCTGGCGATCAAGAACTTCGACCTGGGGCCGGGCTGGTCATGCTGGCGCGACGATCGCCTGTTCCACCGCTTTGAAGGCGATCCCGCGGCCGCGCGGGCTGTGCTTCGCCGTGACTCGGATGACGTCCGGCTCACCCACATCGACCTGCTTCGGTGCGCCGCCGGCGGGCGGGCGCGAGTGCTCGTCGGCGATGAGGTCGTGTTCGAGGGAGATCTTGTTTCGGCGCAGGACCGGTTCCAGCGCGTGGAGGTCCCGCCCCAGGAGGGTGAGTTCCTGTGGAATCTCCCGTCGGATGCGAGCGACGCGTTCGTGGAAATCCCGGGGAAGCCCGGGACGCCTCCGAGCGTTCATCACCTTCTCACAGGCGGCGCGGCGGTCGCCGAGCCGCCGGCCTTCGACTCCGAGACCAGGACGTGGAGAATCAAGGTCCCGACGCGCCGCCAATAATGGCTCTCGCCCGTTCACGGTCCGACTCGGAGCCCGACATGCCTCAGGTTGGGGATTGGCCAGAATCCGCGTCCATCCCGGCGAGCCAGCCGCTGGTGGAACTCAAGCCGCGGGTCGAACTGCCCGCTCGCCGCCCCCCGGCGGCCGGGCTGCTGGACACGCACGGCCGTCGGCGGCTCAAGAGCCGGATCGAGTTCCAGATCTACCGCAACCGGTACCTGCTGCTGTTCATCCTGATCGGGTTCGTCTCGATCGCGGCGGAGGTGCTGGTCGCCGATCTCCTGCTAAGCCGGAGCCTCTTCTGGCTCACCCGGCACACCGCGGCCTTCGCGTTCGGCGTGCTGCTGAGCTTTGCGCTCAACTCGACGCTCAACTTCCGTGTGCCGCGGAAGTACATGCTCCGGACGTTCGTAGTGTTCGTGCTGGTCTCCATGCTCTCGTTCACCGTGAACATGGCGATGATCGCACGCGTGAAGTCCCTCATGGTCGAGGAGAATTTCGCCGCGCTGCGCTTCGCCTCCGCGGGCGTGCTGTTCGTGATCTCCTACACGCTGCACCGCCGCTACACGTTCGACCGCGCCAAGAGCTTCGGCCCCGCGGTGTACGCGAGCGAGCCGGAGGATGTCGAGGCGATCTTCGCGAAGGTGGGCTGGAACTGCGACCACATCCACGTCGACCTGGTGGACGCGACGCGCCGCCCCGACACGCCCGCGGCGGACCTGGGGAAGATCGTCGAGGTCCACCACGCCTGGCCCGGCCTGCCCGTCTGCCTCCACATCATGTCCACGCGGCCGGCCGCGTGGGCCTCCCGAACCTGGGAGCTGGTGGACTGGTACATCTTCGACCTGGACTCGGAAGACAACCTGATGGACCTGCTCTGGCAGGCGCGTCTGCGCCGCAAGAAGGTCGGCGTGACCTGGCACTGCGACACGTCGCACATCGCCATCCTGCCCTACCTCCCCCACGTGGATTTCGTCCTCGTGCTCGGGATCGCCAGGCCGGGCTCCTCGGGGCAGGACATGCTGCCCGAAGCGCTCGCCGCCGCGGAACTTCTCGACCAGCTCCGGGAGCGCTACGAGTTTGAGATCATCTTCGACGGGGGCGTCACCACGCGGAACGTCGACTCGATCCCGGCCAAGTACGTCGTGGCGGCCTCGGCGGTGCTCAACGCCGAGAACCCGGTGAACGCCGCGTACCGGCTCATGACCGGCTCGGGGTTCGAGCGGTCATGACAACCTCCGCGCTCCAGCAGCAGGTGGTCGCGGCCGTCGGCGAGGTCGCCGCGGCCCATCCACGCATCCTCTCGGCGACGGTCACCGGCAGTTTCCTCACGGGTGACGGGCTCGCGGGCGTCGGCGACATCGACCTGGTGGTAGTCGTCGATATCCTGGACGGGGACGTGTTCGAGGACCTGTGCGGACGGTTCGAGACCGCCCTGACGCCCGTCCTGGCGGGGCACGGATTCGGGCTTCGCGTGAACCCCACGCTCGGGCCCCTGAAGCTCAACCAGGAACGCCTGGCGGTGCTCCACCTGATGCTGTACTCGGCCCGTGGCCACGTCGACCACGTCATCAAGAGCCCGTTTACCTGCCTGGACTGGCAGCGATCGAGCGTCTGGTTTGGCAGCTCCCTGGCGGGGATCTACCCGTGCTTCGGTCTCATGCCCCGCCACTTCTTCGGCGCCCGGCGCAGCGCGCGGGACTACTTGAGCGACCTGCTCTCGGGCGAGATCTCCTACCGGGAGCTGCGCTTCGACACCGGCCCGGCCGCCGAGGTCCGCCGCCGCAAGGCCATGACCTTGCGCGACCGGCACGAGTTTGCCTACCACGTCATGAAGTTCCTGATGGAGAACTTCCTCAAGCTCGTCCGGCGCCGCAACGCCGCGGCGCCCGCGGGATCGCTCCCGGAGGAGTTCTTCGGGATCTTCCCCGCGGGCGCCGGCGAGTTCACCCGTCTGTACCACGGTCTGCGCCGGCGCAAAGTCGCGATGGACTTCGCCGATCCGATCGACGATGTCGTGGAGAAGACCGCGGCGTTCGTCGAGACGTTCGAGCGGCAGTTCCGGGATGAATTCGTCCACCACGCGACGAGGCATGTGTTCTTCCGCCACGCCCCCACCGCTCTCAATGATGCCGCCGGCGCCCGCGCCGAATCGGTCCGGTTCCTCGGCCGGCGGGACGAGGCTTGCCTGCCCGTGGATCCCGCGGCGCTCGAGCCGGTGGTTGCCGCCGCGCGATCGGCGGGCGTCGTCGGTGGCATCAGCTCTCCGCTCTCCCGGTGCAGGACTACTTTGGGCAACGCGCTGAGCGGGTTGGCGATCACGGATGCACGCACCGACGACCGGCTCATCGAGATCGACTACGGGCATTGCGAGGGCCTTACCGTCGCACAGGTCCGCGACCGCTGCCCGGGACTGTTCGACGCCTGGGCGCGCCGGGAAGATCCGCCGTTTCCGGGGGGCGAGAATACGGGGCAGGTCCTGTCCCGCGTGCGGTCGTTCTTGAACGACGGCCCGCGTGCCGGGGAGGCGTCGGCGATCTGTACCCACAATGTGGTTTTGCGTTGCATGGTGGGCGATCTGCTCGGAGTTCCCATGGAGCATTGGCACATGCTGCGGATCGACCACCTGGTGCCGATCACGGTCGTGCAGACGCCTCGGCACGGGCTCTTTCTCGACGTCGACGAGCCGGTGCACGCGGCGATCTTCCGCGGCTTCGAGCACCCCGCGGCGCTCGCCCCCTCCTCAGCGTCCCCGACTATCTCGCTCGGGCGGGAGCGTGCCGCCACATGAGCGCGCCGGAATTCGATCCCGGGCTCCAGATCGTGATGCCCATGGCGGGCGATGGCCGGCGTTTCATGGATGCGGGCTACCAGCTTCCCAAGCCGCTGATTCCCGTGTCCGGGCTTCCGATGTTCGCCCGGGTGCTCGCGGACCTTCCCGCGGCGGCGCGGGTCGTGTGCATCTGCCAGCGTGCGCACGTCGAGCGGTTCGGGATCGACAGGGCGCTCTCCCGCCACGCGCCGGGGGTCAGGGTGGTCGTGGCGCCGGGGCTCACGCAGGGGCAGGCCTGCTCGGTCGCGCTGGCCGGCCAGCACCTGGATCGCGACGCACCGGTGATCGTGGCCTCCTGCGACAACACCCACCTCTATAGCCGCGCGCGGCTCGCGGCCATGACCGCCGACCCCTCGGTTGGGGCGCTCATCTGGACCTACCGCGGCGAGCCCCGCGTCGCTCTCAATCCCGCGCAGTACGGATTCGTCCGTGTCGTCCCGGGGACTGAGGATGTCGCCGAGGTCGCGTGCAAACGGGCGATCTCCCCGGCGCCGCAGAACGACCATGTCGTCAGCGGGTTCTTCTGGTTCAGGACCGCGGGACTCATGCTCGACGGGATCGCCGAGCTTGTCCGCCGCGAGATCCGCACGAACAACGAGTTCTACATGGATGTCGTTCCCAACATCCTGATCGAGCAGGGCCGGCGCGTGGCCGCGTTCGAGGTCGAGAAGTACATCGGGTGGGGAACGCCGGCCGACCTCGTAGACTACCAGCGATGGGAGCGGTACTTTGAGTCGATCGGCCCGCGCTCCCGCCCCGACCATGACCCCCGTGACCCCCGCGTCCCCCGTGATCCACATGACCCGCACCACCCCGCCGAGCACGTTCGCTGACACGGCCCGAGACCCGTGGTCGGAGCGGCGGGAGACGCGCAAGCAGGTTGCCCGCTTCCTGGTCGTGGGCCTGTGCTGCGTGGGGGTCGATCTGACGCTCTACGGCCTGCTGGTGTGGCTCACGCCGATGCACACGATGCCCGCCAAGGGGATCAGCTACGTTACGGGGATGATCGTCGGCTTCGTGTGGAACAAGGCCTGGACCTTCGAATCGCGCCGGGCCTCGTGGACCGAGCCGGCCAGCTACACGCTGCTGTACGGCGTCACGCTGGCGGCCAACATCGGGGTCAACGAGCTGGCCCGGACCCCGATCGCGGCGGTGCTCGAGTGGACCGCCCTGCCGGCGCCCGCCCACGTTCCCAGGCTCGCCGCCGGGATCGCGGTGCTGCTGGCCACCGGAATCACCACGGTCCTGAACTTCCTTGGCCTGCGGTTCATCACGTTCCAGAAGGGGATCGCCCAGCGGCGCCAGCGGGCGATGAGAAGCGAGCCGGGGGCGTCGGCATGATCTACATCCAGCATCGGGTCAATGCGCGGGAGCAGCTTGCGAGGGTACCGCGCGAGCACGGCGTGGAGCTGGACCTGCGGGACCACGGCGCGCGGCTGGTGCTCGCGCACGACCCGTTCACCGACGGCGAGGACTTTGCGGAGTACCTGCAGGACTACAGGCACGGCCTGATGATCCTCAACATCAAGTCCGAGCGCATCGAGCACCGGGTTCTGGAGCTCGTCCGGTCCGCCGGGATCTCCGACTACTTCTTCCTGGACAGCTCGTTCCCCATGATCCGCCTGCTCGCCGGACAAGGAGAAGACAGGATCGCGGTGCGGTTCTCCGAATTCGAGCCCGTCGAGTCGGCGCTGGCGATGGCGGGCAGGGTCCGATGGGTCTGGGTCGACTGCTTCACGAGGATGCCCTTCGACGAGCGCTCCTACTCGCTGCTGCGGCCGCACTTTAAGTTCTGCGCCGTGTCACCGGAGCTCCAGGGCAGGCCGCCCGAATCGATCGCGGCGTACGCCCGCGAGCTGGCGCCGTTCCCGGTGGACGCGGTGTGCACGAAGCGCCCGGACCTTTGGCGGGCCGCGCTGGGGGAGTAATCACGACATGGATTCGCCGGCCCTCTCGATCGTCATTCCCTGCTACAACGAGGCGGGCAACATCCCGTTCATTCTCGCGAGCCTCCGGGAGCGCCTGGCGGACCGCACGGACGTCGAAGTGGTCCTGGTCAACAACGGGTCGAGCGATGAATCCTCGGCCGTGCTCGCCCGGGAGTTACAGCGCCCCGAGCACGCCTTCGCGGTCGTGTGTGATGTGCCGGTCAACAAGGGGTACGGCTACGGCATCTGCGCCGGCCTGCGCCAGGCCCGCGGCCGCGTCCTTGCATGGACGCACGCCGACATGCAGACCGACCCGCGGGATGTGCTCAGTGCCTTCGCCCGCTTCTCCGCGGCCGGGCCCGCCGAGCAGGTCTTCCTGCGCGGCCGGAGGCGCGCTCGAAACCCGCTGGATGCGTTCTTCACGTTCGGGATGACCATCGCCGCTTCGGCGGCCCTGGGTGTGTGGCTCAACGATGTCAACGCGCAGCCCAAGATGTTCCACCGGTCGTTCTTCGAATCGCTCGACCGCCCTCCTGACGATTTCTCGCTGGACCTCTACGTTCTGTACACGGCCAAACGCCGCGGCATGACGGTCCTGCAGCAGGACGTGATCTTCGGCAAGCGCCTCCACGGCCAGGCCAAGGGCGGGGGGACGCTCAAGGGCAAATGGAAGCTCATCAAACGCACGTGGGCCTACATCATCGCCCTCAGGAAGGACCTCAAGGCCGGTGCGAACGCGCCGACCGCCCTCTGACCGCTCGCAACCCCGTCGGGCGGTCCCCACCTCCGCGTACGATCGTCAGCAGCCATGCCGAGCCACGATCCATGCACCGCCGTTTTCCTCGAGCCTCTGGGAGCCATCCTGGAACTGGTGCTGCGCGGCAAGCGGACGATCCGTGAAGCGCATCCGGACGCCGTGTACCTCTCGCACCCCCCCCACTCGACCCTCATGCTCGCCCGGACCGACAACCGCGATGAGTTTCTGTCCAGGTGCACGCGCACGGCCGCCCGGCTTGCCCCGGTGCGGATCGCGGCCGAAGGGATCGGTGTCTTCCGCCACGATCCGCTCGCGGAGGGCGCCCACAGCGTGCACGTCCGCATCCGCCCCACCGACGAATTGCAGCACCTGCAATCGGCGTTCGCCGCGGCGCTCGACGGCCTGACGGATGCCGCTCGACTGCCGCGGCCCCCCGGGCATTGGCCCGAACCGATGCAGGCAAGCGCCCGGAGGTTCGGATGGCCGTTCGCCGGCCCCCACTGGCTCCCCCACTTTACGCTCGCCGCGATTCCGCCCGACGACCCTGCCGGATTGGTCTCTCAGTTCCTGACCTGGCCCGGGCACGGGGAATTTGAGGCGAGCACGGTGTCGGTCTGGGCGATCGACGGCGAGCGACACCGCCGCCTTTTGACCCTTGAGCTGCGCGGCTCGCCCCAAGCATGATCACGGCGGTGCGATCCGGCTCGATCGATTCCTGCTCCGCGGACGGACCGATCGGGCCGGCCTCCCTCGCGCTGGCCGTCGGCTGGCCGGCCCGGGCTGCCGTACTTCCCCCCCCGGTCCGGTGGATTCAGGTATGATCGCCCCGGTTCAGTAGCCATCGAGAACGGGGGGCCTGTGTCTTGGAGCACCGGCCGCAACGTGCAATCTTCATGACGACGGATCGACCCTCCTCAGCATTACCAAGTGCCCTCCCGCCGCGCCGGAAGCGGCGATCACATGAAATCCGTTCCACCACAAACCCGAATACTCCCAGAACGAACCGGACAGCGCCAAGCCGGCGCTGCCGGTCGTGTCATTGAACAGGACGACTCCATGCCGGCGACCGCCCCCCTTTCGATCCGCGGCCTCGTCAAGATCCACCCCGGGCCCGTCTGCGCGCTGCGCGGGGTCTGGCTGGACATCCCCGAGGGCATGTTCGGCCTCCTGGGGCCCAACGGGGCCGGCAAGTCCACCCTCATGAACCTGGTCGCCGGGCTCGCCGAGCCCACGGCCGGCACCGTGGCCCTCGACGGCCACGACATCGTCCGGGATCCGATGTACATGCGCCAGCGGCTCGGATACCTGCCCCAGGACTTTGGCTTCTATCCCGACCTCTCGGGCCGCGCCATGCTCGAATTCCTGCTCAAGCTCAAGGGAATCAGCGGCCCGAAGGGTCGCAGGCGGCTCGCCGACCAGTTGCTCGAACGCGTCAACCTCACCTCCGCCGCCCGGCGCAAGGTCGGCGGGTACTCCGGCGGGATGCGCCAGCGCCTGGGGCTCGCGCAGGCGATCGCCGGGGACCCGCGCGTGCTGATCGTCGACGAGCCCACCGCCGGCCTGGACCCCGAGGAACGCCAGCGCTTCTACCGGCTCCTGGCCGAGATGAGCGCCGGCCGGATCGTCCTGCTCTCCACGCACATCGTCGAGGACGTCTCGACCCTCTGCCCGAGGCTCGCGGTCATCCGCTCGGGCGCCGTGGTCGCCGACACCACCCCCTCCGGGGCCCGCGCCGCGATCGAGGGCACGATCTTCGAGGGACTCGTCGACGACGCCGAATTGCCCGCGTTCGCCTCCGCCCACCGGGTCATCAGCGCCGTCCTCGTCGAGGGCCGCACCAACCGCGTGCGCGTCTACACCGGGGCCTCGCGGTCCGCCCCGCCCGGGTTTGCGTCCAGCCCCGGCACGCTCGAGGACGCCTACCTCGTGCTGATGCGCTGCGCCCCGCACGAGCTCCCGCAGCAGCTGGTGTGCGCAGCGCCGGCCGCGGCCGGGGGTGCGGCATGATCCGACGGCTCCTTGGGTTCCCGCTCCTGGAACTGCGATCGTTCTGGAAGAGGCCCGTCAACATCATCATGCTGGTGATCTTCGGCCTGATGTCGCTGGGGTTCGTCGTCGGCGGTGTGCGCATCGCCGTCGGCTCTTCCGATACCGGGGGCGCCAAGCTCGCGATCAATGCCCCGGCGAACCTGATGTTCGCCGACACGATCCTCTTTGCCCTCATCCTCCCGTTCTTCGTTGCCGTCGCGTGCGGCATGCCGGTGCTCACCGACTTCGACCGGCGCATCCACCGGCTCATCTTCTCCACGCCCATCTCCATGACCCAGTACGCGCTGGCTCGCCTGCTGGGCGCGATGACGGTGCTGCTGGTGATCCTGGGGACGTGGCTGGTCGTGCAGGTGGCGCTGTACGAGCTGTGGCCGATCGATCCCAACGAGACCATCCGCGTCGCGTTCAACCCGCTGAGCTATGTGTGGCCCATCGCGCTGATGGCCCTTCCCCAGATGCTCTTTGTCGCCGGGGTCTCCATGTGGCTGGGGGTGCGGACCCGCCAGCCGGTCCTGGTCTTCGCGATGCCCGTTGTGATCCTGATCGCCGGCGTCTTCTTCGTGTGGTCCTTCAACCCGGAGTGGCTGCCCCGCCGCATCGACCGGCTGCTCATGATGGTCGATCCCACCGGCTTCCGCTGGCTCACTCGGACCTTCATCGACGAGGACCGCGGGGTCGCGTTCTACAACACCAACTGGATCCTGCCCGACACGACGTTCGCGATCAGCAGGGCGGCGTTCGCCCTGGCGGGGCTCGCCGGGGCCTGGGCGACCGGCCGGCGGCTCGCCAGGACCGAGACCCGGGACTCGCGCATCCCCGACGCCCGGTCCCTGCTCGACGAGGCCGAACGCTCGGCATCCGCCCCGGGCTCGATCGAGCACGCCTCGATCGCGGCCCGCGGCGGCCCGCTGCCCGCGCTGGTCTCTCCCCCGGGCTTTGCCGCCTCCACCTGGCACATCCTCCGTCAGGAAACACGATCGCTCCTGCGGTCGCCGGGCGTGTGGCTCTTCGGACCCTTGATCCTCCTGCAGATCTACGGCACCACCGCGTTCCGGCCGGGGACGCTCGACACCGAGGCCCTGGTGACCACCGGAACCGCCGCCGCCGGCGGCTTCAACACCCTCACGCTCCTGCTCTGCTTCCTCACGCTCTTCTACACCGTCGAGAGCCTGGTGCGCGAGGAACGCTGCGGGCTCTCCTCCATGTTCCGGGCCTCCTCGGTGCCCACCGGCGCGATCCTCGCCGGCAAGGCGCTGGCCAACGCCGTGCTGGCGATGGTGATCGTGCTGGCCGCCTCCCTGGGCATCGGGCTGGTCCTGCTCGTTCAGGGGATCAGGTCCGGGCTCTGGACCGGGTTTGAGCTCTCCGTCCTGTTCCTGGTCTTCGGGATCCTGCTGACCCCCACGCTCATCGTCTGGTGCTCCTTTGTCGCGTTCATGTACGCCGCCCTGCGCAACCGTTTCGTGGTCTATGGGTTGTGCCTGGGCACCCTGATCGCCACCGGCTTTGCCACCCGGTTCGGGTACCTCAACTGGATGTCGGCGTGGCACCTCTGGGGCGTGGTGCGCTGGAGCGAACTGGATCGCCTCGAGTTCATGTGGACCCCGATGCTCTTCAACCGCATCACGGTCCTGGCGCTCGCGGCTTTCTTCATCGCCGCGGCGCTGGCGATCTGGCCCAGGCGGACCCCCGACCTGCGCGCGATCGCCGACCGGCTCGCGCCGCGACCGCTCCTGCGCGCCCTGCGGGCGCCGCTGCTGGCCGCCGTCCCCGTCGCCGTGCTGGCCACCTACGACGGCCTCCGGGTGCTCAACGGCTACGAAGGCAAGCCCCGCCGCGACGCCGCCAAGGCTTATTGGAAGCGCAACTCGCTCACCTGGGAGGACACCCCCTCGCCGGCCCTCGACAAGGTCGATGCGGAAGTGAAACTCTTCCCCCAGACCCGTTCCCTCGAGGTCACCGCGACGTACACGCTGCGCAACCCCCACGCCCAGCCCATGGCGGAAATCCCCCTCACTCTCGGCCCGCACCTGAAGAGCTCGGACTGGAAGGTCGACGGCATCAGCACCGACCCCATCAGGAAGAACCAGCCCGACCCGTGCGTCGAGGACCGCTCGGGACTGTTCATCGTCCGCCCCGCGCAGCCACTGGCGACCGGCCAGACCGTCGTGGTGAGCTTCCGCTGCGAGGGGACGTTCCCGCAGGGTTGGTCCCGCTTCTCCGCCGGCGCGGGCGAGTTTGTCCTGCCGACCGGCGTCGTGCTGACGTCCTTCAGCCCGAGCTTCCTGCCGGTCGTGGGGTTCGCCCAGGGAGTGGGGGTCGATGAAAAGAACTCCCGCGATGCTCGCGAGTATCCGCCCAACCACTGGAAGACCCGGGTCGACCCGCTCTTCGGGCCCGCCTGGACGACCAGCGTCCGACTGGCCGTTGAGGGACCGGCCGACTGGACGATCAACGCGGTCGGGGTCCCCAAGGAGTCGACCGACCTTGGCGCCAGGCGGCGCACGGTCTGGGAGTCCGATCACCCCGTCCGCTTCTTCAACATCGTCGGCGGTCCGCTCGCCGCCTCACCGGGCGAGGTCTCGACCGTCTACTACGACCCGCGCACTCCGGCGAACGTCGCCACCATGGTCAAGGCCCTCGACGCCTCCCGGAAGCGCTACTCCGAGTGGTTTGCTCCCTATCCATGGACCCTCCTGCGCGTCACGGAATTCCCGGGCCTGGCCGGTTACGCGCAGGGATTCCCCGGGAACATCTCGTTCTCCGAGGAGATCGGGTTCCTGACCAGGCCGAACATGGATGATGAGGACGTCGACAGCGCGTTCTACATCGTCGCGCACGAGGCCGGCCACCAGTGGTGGGGAAACCTGGTCACCCCCGGGAAGGGACCCGGCGGGAACATCATCAGTGAGGGGCTGGCCAATTTCTCCGCCGCGATGCTCCTCCATCACGAGAAGGGCGACGCCCAGCGCCAGGTCCTGCTCCGGCGCTGGGAGAACTCCTACGTCAACGGGCGCAACGCCGACAGCGAGCGCCCCATCAACCGCGTCGACGGTTCGCGCCCGGGCGACAGCGTCGTCACGTACGACCGCGCCGGCTTTGTCTTCTGGATGCTCCGGGATCTGATGGGCGAGGAGACCATGCTCTCCGGCATGAGGGAATTCATCGCCACGTGGAAGGACGGCGTGGCGATGGACGGCGGCCTGGACTTCCCGGTCATCGAGGATTTCGTCGAGGCGCTGCGGCCGCACGCGGGCGATCCGGCGGCCTTTGACACCTTCGTCAAGCAGTGGATATTCGGCACGGCGCTCCCCGAGTTCAAGGTCGGGGACGTTACCGCGACCCGCAACGGCGAATCCTCCGAAGTGCATGGCTCGCTCACCAACATCGGGACGGGCGGAGCATCGGTGACCGTGCGCGTGCAGGGCGAAGCGCCGACGCAGCGCGGGCCCGATGGGAAGAAGCCCGAGCCCCCGCACCAGGACGTCGTGGTCCGCATCTCACCCGGAGGGACCGCCGAGTTCTCCGTCACCGCCGCCTTCAAGCCCGCGAAGGTCGTGGTCGATCCGGAGGTCATGGTCCTGCAGATCGGCCGCAAGCGCAGCGAGAAGGTCATCGGTCCCTGACGATCGCCCGTGCTCTGTTTCGCCCGCGTTTGCCCCGTGACGTCCCGCGATCACGCGCGGTCGGCCCGCACGATCGCCTGCCTCCCGTCTTCAAGCCCCAGCCGGACCGCCAGCTGCCCGGCGTCATTGATCGAAACCGGGTTGAGCGCAAACTCGCGGACCGTCGATCCCAGGAACGGATACCCCTCCCCGATCAGCCGGTCGGCCACCGGGTCCGGCCCGCAGTAGATCCCAAGCGTTCGCCCCTTCGGGGTCGCGTAGAACACGATCCTGCCCTGGGCATCGAGGAGGATCCCTCGGAACCGCTCGAACGTATCTCCCGATTCGAGCACGGTTTCGCGCTTCCCGTCGAACCACACGCACAGGCCCGACCCCCCGTCGCCGATCGACACGCAGGAGGCGATCTGTCCGCGATCGCCCAGAAACGGGAATGCTCCCAGGCCGCGCACGCGATCCCCGGCGCGAGCCACTTCTCGAACATGTTCTCGATCGGCGGCCATGATGCACGGTTCGCCCGATCGGGTGTCCATCCGAAAGGCAACATCTCCCGCTCGGTTGATGACCGGCAGCCCATGGAACGCGCCGTGCCCCGCCGGCAGCTCGACAAGCAGGCGGGTTCCGCGAACTCCCGCGACGCACACACCGCGTGCGCCGTCATCCGAATCGGTCCTGAATGCGATCAGCCCGGCGTCGTTCATGGTGGGCCCCAACGGCCCGGCGGCGTCGGCGATCATCTCCGCCCGCCCGCCCTGGGAACGGAACACGCCGCGCCCGCCCGATTCTGACTCACCGTAGAAGCAGCACTGCCCGGAGTCGTTGATATCCGGATGGCTCGAGATCCGCCGGCACACGCCGGCCGGTTGGTTTGCTTCGGCGAGCATCTCGACGCCCGCCCCGCTCCCGCAGAACACACCCGTGCCGCCGGCGGTCAGGGCCGCCTGGAAGGCAACCAGGCCCCGGTTGTTGATCGAAGGCACATACGGCGCAAAGTCACAGAACCGCCCACCGTTCGCGGCGATCACGGTAAGTTCGTACCGGCAAGCACAAAAGAACTCCTTCACCCGCGCGGGCCCTCCGGAACCGCCGGCCCGACAGCGGCCGGCAAGCCCGCGGCGCGGCGGCCCGCCCGGCAGACCCTGCCCACCGCCAGTTCGCACCGGATCACCCGGCGCAGCACCATCGCCCGCATGAAGCTGCCGACGAACATCGCCAGCACGCCGCAGAACGTCGTGATCACCACCGCCATCCACGCGCTCTGCAGGAACGTGTTGTTGCCGCGCGAGTAGATGATCGTCAACGCCGCGAACGGCACCAGCAGACCCTGACCGATCCACAGCGGTACCCGCCACAACCGCCGCCGAGCCTGGCGGATCCGTTCGGCCGTGGAAGTCCCCGGCAGCAGCCCATCGACCGGGCTCCAGCCCCGGATGAGCAGCCACCCCGACCACACGAGCCAGCACACGCACGTCCCTATCGCTCCCGCAAGACTTGCGCTCCACAATGCCAGCTGGATCAGGAACGTCCGAGGCACCCCCAGCACCAGCAGGTTCTCGGGAACATCCCCCTGCACGCCCCAGTACGGGGTGAACGCCACCGGATCTGACAGCGTCCCGACGATCGCGGCCACAGAAACCACAAGCCACAGGAGCGATGCCCACCGCAGCGCCCTGCGCGACCAGTGATCCCGGCGCTCACCCTCCCACGGCTCGGGCGCCTTGGGCTCGCGCGGCGTCGCGAGCACGGCCGCGCCCGCCAGCAACGCCACGGTCAGTCCGATGGTCGCGTACATCGGTTGTGCGTACCCCAGCGCCACGAAGAACACCGGCATGATCCCGGCGATCACCATGATCACGGGGATCATCAGGACCACGCTCGCTCCGCGCGCAACCCGCGTCAGCCACGCCGGGTCCGCGAAGCACAGCCGGATCGGATCGTGCGAGACCTCCAGCCGCACACCGCACTCCGGGCATTGCCCGTCGAGGGGGAGTCCGGCAAGCTCGTACCCGCACCCGATGCAGGGGATGCTCACCCCGACGACGTTCTCCGTACGCGCCGCAACCGCCTCGAGCGGCGGCGGGCGAATCTCATCCGGAGTTCCAGCTCCCGGCGACGCCTTCGCACGCTGCCTGGAGAGCTCCGCGAGCGCTTCGTAGTACGTCGTTCCAAACCGCGAGCCCTGTTCGGTCGACGCCGTGCCCACCCCGCCCGGGCTCGCCGCCAGCCGCAGCTCCCGGTGGCCCCTGGACCAGATCCTCGCGTCCGGGCACACGCGGTTCACGGCGTCCAGCAGGTGCCGCGCGGACTTGGCCCGCACTCGCACCCGATGGTGCATGGCGCGCTCGATCACCGGCCGCCACTCCTCCGGCACGTTCCCGGAAGGGCCCGTCCACCGCAGCACCTCGGTCCGCTGCTGCTCGCTCACCTGCGCGGGAGAGCCCGAGAACGGCACCCGCCCGCTCAGGAGCTCGTACATCATCACGCCGATCGCGTACACGTCGGACTGGTAGGTTGCCGTCCCCTCCAGCAGCTCCGGCGACATGTACGAAGGTGTTCCCCCGATGGTCCGGGACCCCTCCGAGATCTGCTCGCGCGGTCTGGAGACCGTGAGCCCGAAATCCGTCACCACCACCCGGCCATCGCCCTCGACCAGCACGTTCGACGGCTTGATGTCCCCGTGCACGATCCCGTGCTCGTGCAGCTCCGCCGCCGCCTCGCACACCGCGCCGATCACCGAGAGCATCGCCGGCACCCCCAGGGGCCCGTGCTCCCGCAGGATCGCGCTCAGCGGCCTCCCGGACGAGTATTCCATCACGACGTACGGCATCCCGTCGTGCACGCCCGCCGAGTAGATCTCCGTCAGGTGCGTCGACCGAACCTGCGACGCCAGCCTGGCGCCCTCCACGAACATCCGGTACTGAGGGTCCTCCGCCGACGGCGTCACGTGCTGCAGGAACTTGACCGCAACTTCGCGCTCCAGCATCGCGTCGCGACCGAGCCACACCACCCCCATCCCGCCCCGCCCAAGCTCCCGGACCAGCTCGATCGTGCCGATCCGCTCGGGGATCGGCACTGCCACCGGGGCGGCCTTGGGCCGGACAGGAGAAAGCGTCGAGGCCTCGCCGGCGCTGTCACCCATCCGGACCGCCCCCACCGCGCCCGCCACCGGGTTCAGACCCGCAAACCCCCGCAGGAACCTGTCACGCTCCCCGATCTCCGCCATCCTGCCGCCGCACGCCGGGCACGCCGCCGCGTGCACCCGCACGAACTCGGACACCGACTCACCAGCCGCGAGCCTCTCAAGCTCGACCAGGTCCGGGCACCGCGGCGGAGACTCGATCGAACCCATCACGCTCCCCCGGATCGCTCACCGACCTGCGACCACGCTCCCCGGACTCCCTCAGGCGATCAGCCCGCGCACGACCTTCCCCGCCACATCCGTCAGCCGGAAGTACCGCCCCTGGAACTTGTACAGCAGCCGCTCGTGGTCCACGCCCAGCAGGTGCAGCATGGTCGCGTGCAGGTCGTGCACGTGCACGCCGCCCTCGACGATGTTGTACCCGAAGTCGTCGGTGCTCCCCCAGGTCGTGCCCGCCCGCACCCCGCCGCCGGCCATCCAGATCGAAAAACACCTCGGATGATGATCCCGCCCGTAGTTCCCCGGCGTGATCTTCCCCTGGCAGTACGCCGTCCGGCCGAACTCCCCGCCCCACACCACCAGCGTGTCGTCCAGCAGCCCGCGCCGCTTGAGGTCCTTCACCAGCGCCGCCGACGGCTGATCGGTCTGCTTGCACTGACGCGAGATCTCCGGCGGCAGGTTCCCGTGCTGGTCCCAGCCCTGGTGGAACAGCTGCACGAACCGCACGCCCCGCTCCACCAGCCGTCGCGCCAGGATGCAGTTGGCCGCGTACGTCCCCGCCGTCCGCGAGTCCGGGCCGTACATCTCGAACACCTCGTCGGGCTCCCCCGACAGGTCCGTCACCTCTGGAACGCTCGTCTGCATCCGGAACGCCATCTCCGCCTGCGTCATCCGGGCCGAGACTTCCGGGTCGAGCGTCGCCCCCGTCTGGTCGTCGCTCAGGGCCCGCAGCGCATCGAGCATCGACCGGCGCGCGTGCGGCGAAACCCCCTCGGGGTTGGTCAGGAACAGCACGGGCTCCTTGCCCGCCCTGAACTGCACGCCCTGGTGCTCGCTGGGCAGGAACCCGTTGCCCCACAGCCGCGAGTACAGCGGCTGGTCCCGCGCCGCGTCCTTCGAGACCAGCACGATGAACGCCGGCAGGTTCGCGTTGATCCCCCCCAGACCGTACGAGAGCCACGACCCCATCGACGGCCGCCCCGCGATCTGGCTGCCCGTGCAGAAGAACGTGATCGCCGGGTCGTGGTTGATCGCCTCCGTGTACATTGACCTCACGATGCACAGGTCATCCGCGATCCCCGCCGTGTGCGGCAGCAGATCGCTCACCCACGCCCCGCTCCGCCCGCGCCGTGATGAGCCCGTGAACGAACCCACCAGCGGCAGGATCGCCTGGTTCCCGCTCATCCCCGTCAGCCGCTGGCCCATCCGCACCGAGTCCGGCAGGGCCTCCCCGTTGCGGTCCCGCAGCAACGGTTTGGGATCAAACGTCTCGATCTGCGAAGGCCCCCCCGATTGGAACAGATAGATCACCTGCTTGGCCCGCGGCGCAAAGTGCGGCGACCCCAGCACCCCCGCGGCCGGCGCCTCGCCCTCGGCGCCCGGCGGACCGTCTCCCGGCTGCGCGCGGCCCGCGCCCAGCAGCGACGCCATCGCCACGCTCCCCAGCCCCAGCGCCGAAGCCCCAAGGAAGTGGCGCCGCGTCAGCGACATTATCCCGTCGTACGTTGGTTCGCCCTGCATCTGGCACTTCCTATCGGCTCGTCACCGTCTGATCCGACGCCAGCAGCGTCGAAGCCACCATCGTCATCGCCGCCACCTCCGGCCGCGCGCCCTCGCCGGGAGCCACGGTCCGGGTCAGCCCGGGATCCGCGGCAAACACCGCGAACTGCTCGTCATAGAGCCGCTCCAGCGCCGCAAGCTCCGCCCCGCGCGGCCCCCTCCCCGCGAGCAGCCTGAACGCCCGGTCGATCCACGCCGCGCGGTCCGGCCCCGCCTCACCGACCGCCCGCCCCGCCAGGGCCTGCGCACACTCCCAGAACACCCGGTCGTTGAGGAGCACCAGAGGCTGCAACGGAGTGCTCGTCGGCTGCCGCCTCGCCAGGCACTGCTCCCGGCTCCCGGCGTCGAAGGCGAGCATGTTCGGAGGAGGCGCCGTCCGCTTCCGGAACGTGTACAGGCTCCGCCGGTGCGCGTTCTCGCCCGAATCGGGCTGGTACCCGCCGTTCCCCTGCGCATTGGCCCCGGCATCCTCCCACAGGCCCGGCGGCTGCCACGGCTTGACGCTCGGCCCGCCGATCCTCTCGGCCAGGAGCCCCGACGCAAAGAGCGCCTGGTCCCGCACCATCTCCGCCGGCAGCCTCCACGCCGGACCGCGCGCCAGCAGCACGTTCTGCGGATCGACGGCCTGCTTCTGCGATGTCATCTCCGAGCCCTGCCGGAACGTGGCGCTCAGGACAATCCGTCGCAGCACCTGCTTGAGCCGCCAGCCCCCGTCGATGAAGTCCGCCGCGAGCGTATCGAGCACCTCCGGATGACTCGGAGGATCCCCCTGCATACCGAAGTTCTCCTGCGTCACTACCAGCCCGCGCCCGAAGCACATCGCCCACAGCCGATTGACCTCCACCCGGGCCACCAGCGGGTTCTGCCGGTCCGTCGTCCAGTCCGCAAGCCCCAGCCGGTCCTTCGGCCACGCCGGGTTCATCACCATCACCGCGTCGATCGCCCGGTCCGCGGACACGGGCCGCTGCGGATCCGGATCGTCGTACCTGCCGCGCCGCAGCACGAAGAACCTCCGCGGCCGCTCCGACGCCTCCATCACCATGATCTCGGGGATCGCCTCCAGCAGGTCCTGCTCCGCCGCCCGCGCATCCCGCAGCAGCAGCGCCGCCGCGCGGCACGGCTCGTCGAACCGCGAGCAGAACAGCGCGAACACTCCCGGGTCCTTCGCCGCGTCCTTCCCCAGCCTGGCCTCCAGCGTCCCGGGCGTGGCAGCCTCCGCGACCTCCAACGCCGTCAGCTCCCGGTCGAACAGACGCAGGCCCCCGACCGCGCCCCCCTTGAACCCCACGTCCCTGTCCCGGAATCCCACCTGCATCGGCCGCGCGGTCGCCACCCCGTTGAGATGGTCCCGCTCGACCTCGATCCCCGCCTCCTTGCCGTCGAGGTAGATCCTCAGACCCGCCGCCCGCGACGAGCCGTCGTACGTCACGCACACCCGGACCCACCGCCCCACGGGGAACGCATCGACCGTCCGGACCGCCGCCGCCGACCCCGGCCACAGGTGCACAACCTCCCAGCTCAGGCGCCCTTCGCGGAGCATGACCTGGAATCCCTGCTCGTCGGCCTCGATGGTGAACTGGCTCGTGTGGATCACCGTCGCCCGGGCCTTCGTATCCGCCGTGCGCATCCAGAAGCTGAGGCTGCACGGATCGCACCGCCTCCACCGCGGCGAATCGGCGAAGCTCGGCCCCGCATCCCCATCAAACTCCGTCGCCCTGCCCCCCGGGCACTCCACCGTGCCCTCCAGCGGGTAGCTCTTCACCGGCTCAGCGCCGCCGATGCTCGGCACCGACCACAGCCAGCCCGCCAGCCGCATCGCCGCCTGGTCCCGGGCCGACTCGACGCGCTCGGTCGCCCGCGTCACCTCTCCCGCCAGCCGCCGGAGCTCCTGTTCCTGCTCGGGAGTCGGCAGCCGCATCGTCGGCGCCGGCGTCGCCCCCGTGATGTACGGGTACGTCCCCGACTCGTCGATCTGCCCGAAGAACGCGCACAGGCTGTAGTAGTCGCGCTGCGAGATCGGGTCGTACTTGTGATCATGGCACCGGGCGCACTCGAGCGTCATACCGAGGATCGCCGTCCCGAACGTGTGCACCCGGTCCGACGTGTACTCCTGCCGGAACTCCGCGTCGATCGACCCGCCCTCGTTGGTCTGCCGGTGCAGCCGGCTAAACGTGGTCGCCAGCCGCTGGCTGTCCCCCGCGCCCGGCAGCAGGTCCCCCGCGATCTGCTCCCGCAGGAAGCGGTCGTAGGGCATGTCCTGGTTGAACGCGTCGATCACCCAGTCACGCCACGGCCACACGCGGCACTCCCAGTCGGACTGGTAGCCGAACGTATCCGCGTACCGCGCCGCATCAAGCCAGTCCGACGCCATCCGCTCCCCGAACCGCACCGACCCGAGCATCTCATCCACACGCCGCTCGTAGGCGTCCGGAGCGGTGTCGCTCACGAAGGCCGCGGTCTCTTCCGGCGTCGGCGGCAGGCCCGTCAGCGCCAGGCCCACCCTCCGCAAGAGCGTGGGTCGGTCGGCCTCCGGAGCCGGCTCAAGTCCGGCGGCTTGCATGCGGGCCAGAACAAACCGGTCGACCGGATCCCGCGCCCAGGCCTGGTCCTTCACCTCAGGCGCCGGCGCCCGCCGGGGAGGCACAAACGCCCAGTGCCGCTGGTACACCGCACCCGCGGAGATCCACCCGACGATCGCTTCCTTCTGCTTCTGGTCCAGCGGAAGCCGCAGCGACGGCGGCGGCATCACTTCCTCAGGATCGGCCGAACAGATCCGGCCGACGACCGCGCTCAAGTCCGGCCGCCCCGGCACGATCGCGTGATGCCCGGTCTTGAGAAGCTCGCGCGCGCCCTCGGCCGTGTCCAGCCGCAGGCCGGCCTTGCGCGCCGACGCATCGGGCCCGTGGCACCGGAAGCAATGATCCGACAGGATCGGCCGCACGTCACGGTTGAAGTCGATCCCCGCCTTGGCGGGCTCGGCCGCATCGGCACCGACCGCGCCCGGCCGCGCAACCACCGTCCCCACCGCCCCCGCCAGGGCGACCCCCACCGCCCATACTCTCACAGATCGCCGCATCTGAGCCAGTATAACGACCGCCCCGCGAATCCCCCGCCCGATTCCACGGCCCGCTCACCATCGGCCCAGGGCGTCCATCCCGTACTTCCGGATCGCCCGGGCCCGCACCGGCCCCAGGTGCCGGACCCACCGCAGCACGCGGAAGGCCCGGCTCCGCCGGATCGCCGCCAGCCTCGCCACAGGATCCGAACTCGGCGGCAGATCGTGGTGTTCCCCGAACCTCAGGCGGTTGATCAGCCGCACCGGCCACAGCGACTTGCACGCCCGCACCATCCGGTACGACCGCGACGATTCGATCTGCACCAGCGCGCTCCGGGCCTCCGGCGCCCCTCCGGCATCGATGTCCACGTCCGGCCTGTAGCCGTACCGCGCGCGTGCCCACGCAAGCCGCTCTTGCTCGAGCCCGTGCGCGCGGAAGAACGCGCACGGCCACTTGCTCTCCCAGGCGGCGGCCGCCAGGGCCCGCGCCGCCCCCTCATCCGTCCGGGCGCGGCGGGCCAGCGCCGACGGGTCGGCCGTCCCCATCTGCACGAACCCGCCCAGCCCGAACGTCTCGTTGTGGCTCAGCCGGAAGAACGCCTCGCAGATCCCCACCGGCGGCGCCGAGAAGATGTCCCTCACCGCCTCCAGCGCCATCGGCCGCAGGTCCTCGGAACTGAACGCGTAGTCACGGATCCAGCGCGTCACCACCGGCGCCGCCGCGAGCACCCCCTTCTGGAAGTACCGCGACGCGTCCTCCCACATCCCCGTCTCACCGGGATCCCCGGCCCGTTCGACCGCGATCTTCCCCGCCCGCTCCCCGCGGCGGTACCCGCGGACGCTCCCGTCCGGGCTGTTGGAGATCGCCTCCAGCGGCTGCACGTGCTCGAGCAGCGGACCGCACGCCGCCTCGTCGGTCGCCACGTCGCACGCGTACGCGATCTTCTCGACATTCCCCGGCTGCTCGTTGAGCACCCGGTGCATGCCCAGGTACACCCCCGTGATCCGGCACCCGGGGTACAGGTGCGCCAGGTTGTCCTGGATCGTCCCGCGCCAGCCGATGTCCACGACCACCTTCGCGCTGCCGTCGTCCTCAAACCCGCGGCCCGCCAGGTACTCACGCAGCACCGCCCGCCGGGAAGTGCGGACCCTCTCGAGCGTCCCCGCGAACCGCCGGTCCGCCAGCAGCGCCCGCACCCGCGGGTCCAGCCACGGATGGCAGATCGCCTCGCCCGCGTCCAGCCCGTGGATCCCCAGCAGCGGCCTGACGCTCAGCTCCGGGATGTCCAGCGTCGCCAGCAGCCCCGAGATCGACTGCGTCGAGTACAGGTTCCACACCCGCATGAACTCGCGCACGCTCACCTCGCGGATCGATGCGCAGAACGTCGACAGCCGGCTGACCTCCAGCAGCTCCGACGTCGGCAGGTCCACCCCCAGCAGCGACCGGCCCGGCGCCGTCCCCGCAATCACATCGTGCACCCGCTGGAAGAACACGCCCTCCCGCGTGAAGTAGTGCACCCGCGGCACGCCCAGATAGATCGCCTGCTCGATCGCCCGCAGCACCAGCCCCACGTACAGCGGCGCACACCGCGCGCCGAAGTAGAACATCTCCCGCTGCGCCGCCGTCAGTCGCCCGGGCGCCCGGACCGAGCCGGCGATGTCGCGCCGCAGCGCCCCGACCAGCCCGCCCACGCCCCCCTGCCGAAGCTCCCAGCGCTTCCGGTGCTCGGCCCGCCGCGCCTCCTGGGCCGCCGGCGCGTACCGCACCGTCCGCACCCCCAGCCGGTGCGGCGTCAGAACGTCGACCTCCGGGTTGTCCCCGATGTGCGCGTGCTGCCCGGGCGTCACCCGCGCCCGGTCGTGCATGTACGTGTACAGCCTCCCCGAACGCTTGTTCAGCCCCACCTCGCACGACACCACCACCTCGTCCACCCTCACCCGCGGGGCCTTGAGCTCCAGCAGCGAGTGCAGCTCCGAAGAGCCCACGTAGAAGTCCGACAGCGCCACCCGCTTCGAGCCGTTGGACACCTCGAGCAGCCCCTGCACCTGCTCGTCGGCGTACGTCACCTCGCGCTCCTGGGCCATCTCAAGCTCGTACGCCCACCGCGCGATCTCGCCCGCCCGACCGGCCTCCGGCGCCGACATCGCGTACCCCGCCCAGCGCTCCAGCACGTCCATCAGCCGGTACTCGTCGTCCATCCCGAGCGCCTGCGCCTCGCGCCCGATCTCGTGCTCGCACCTCTGCCGCAGGTGCAGCAGGGACACCGGGTGACGCAGCTCCGGCCTGACCTCACGCCACCACGAAAGCAGCAGCCCGCGCGCGGTGTACAGCTTCACCTCGTCCGGGTGGCATCGCCGGCGCAGGATCGTGTCCCAGATATCGATGGTAAGAAGCGAGTGAGACATCTGACGCAGCAACCGGGCCTCGGATCTACTCCGCATGGATGGTATCGCCGTTCTTCCACGAGGCGTACCACCGGTACACCGGGTTGCTCTTGGACGCCTGGATGAACCGGTACGTCCGCGAGTTCCGCACCCGCATCAGCCTCTGCCGCGGGTCCTCCGCCGGGTCCGCAAGGTCCCACCGCGGACCCCACCGCATCCGCGCCAGTACCGCGTACGGCGGCAGCCGCTTGAACGACTCCATCAGCCGCCACGACCGTGACCTCAGGATCTCCTCCAGCTCCGCCCGCGCCCGCAGAACCTGCTGCGCCTCCAGCGCCGCCCCCGCCGCCGCCTTCTGCCCCCCCTCCACGATCGATCGCGGCTGCGGCGGGCTGGGCAACGCCGTCACCGCCGCGCGGTGGTACAGCGGCCGCACGCCGCGGGACCGCCCCACGAACTCATCCTCCCGGCCCGACAGCAGGCACTCCACCGCCGCGATGAACTGGCCGAACCCGTACTCCAGCGAACGCTCCGCCATGAACGCCAGCCCGCTGGCGGCCATCTGCTCCCGCCGCGGCGCATCGTCCAGGAGCTCCAGGATCGCCGCCGCGATGTCCTCCTGCCGCTGCCCCGAGAGCAGCACCGCCGACTCGGGCTGGTCGTACAGGTTGTTCTCGCGCCGGATGTCCACCACCGCCAGCCCCGACGACATCATCTCGAACGGGATCCGCGAGGGGTTCGAAGAGCTGATGCACAGCCCCACGCTCGCGCGGTTGTACAGCTCGTTGCACCCCCACACGTCCAGCAGCCCATGCCACTCGTGCTCGTACCACACCTCCGGACGCTCCTTCGACCCGTACAGCAGGATCTTCACGTCCGGCGCCCGGTGCTTCACGATCCCCAGCGCCTCGATCCCCATCCGCGGGCACCGGCGCGGCTTCTCCGGCTGGCAGATCATGCACACCGCCCGCTCGCGCCGCGCGCCCTCCAGCGGCCGGTACACCGAATGGTCCGCGCAGAAATCAAAGTACGCCCCGAACGCACCGAACTCCGCCGCCAGCTTGTGCGTCAGCCACCGGCCGATCGTGATCGGCGTCAGCCCCAGGCGGTACGAGTTCTCCGCCATGAGGTAGCCGTCCCCCATCGGCATGAACATCGCCTCGTAATCCTGCACGAAGTACGCCTTGCGCGGCACCGGCGCCCACGCCGCGTACGCGGCCGTGTACCACGCCGTCGCGAACACCAGGTCGAACCCCTCCGGAACAATGAACCCCAGCCGGATGTTCGGATCCTCGTACCCGAAATACCGCGCAAGGTCCCGCCGCACCGCCACCAGGTCAGGATGGTCCGACTCCGGCCCGTGTGTCTCGGGGTGCTCGACAAACAGATGACATTCATGCCCCCGCTCTATAAGCGCCCGCGCGTTCTGCAGGATCGTCCGGTGCCCCCCCGAACCCTCGATCAGCGAGGGCATCAGCCACGCGATCTTCGCGGGCCTGGACGTCCTCTGCGGAGGCCAGGAAACGCGATCGGCGCCGATGGACGACGCCGCGGATGGGGTGCGGTGCGGTTCTGCCATGCTCCACTCGATGTCCCTTCCCGCCGCGAGGCAGGAAACGGGATCCGGATCATACGCACCGCGCGGCCCGCTTCTCCCCCCCATGATCCCCGTTCGGCCCCGAGCGCCGCCGCGGTCACGGTCACCAGCAACAGCTCGTCCCACGGACCACGCCCGCGCGAGTTGCCGAACCAGGCTTCAACGCTCCACCCGGCCCGATCCGCCCGCTCATCCGACGCGCCCGCGGCGCTCCCGCCCCCCGCGCGGGCCCCGGGCGTCTCCGTCCCCGCGCTCGTCCGCCAGCTTCTCCCGCTCGATCTCCAGCCGCTCGAGCTGCTCGACCCGCATCGCGATCATCTCCAGGTCCGCCGACAGCCGCTCGATCGTTTCCTTCAGCTGATTGGTCATCGCATCCTTCTCTCTGATCTGCTCCCTCAGCTGCCCGATCCGCTCATCATCGGCCCCGACCCGCAGGACCAGCGCCTGAAGGTCCGCCGCGACCACCGCGTGACGCTCCTCGACATCCGCCAGCCGCGCCAGGTACGCACGCCGCTCCTGACCAAGCTCCGCGATCCGCTCCTCCCCGCGATCGCACCGCTCGATCAGCTCCGCCGCACGCGCCCGGGCCGCCTCCAGGTCCGCCGTCGCCCGCTCGTGCCGGGCCCGCGACTCCTCCAGCCCCGCCTGCACCTCCGCCAGCCGCCCGCGCATCCGGTCCAGTTCCACGCCCACCGCGTCGGCCCGCCGGCGCTCGATCTCCAGCCTCTCCTCCAGCCCCGGCACCCGCCGGGCCAGGTCCTCGGACCGGCGCAACCCCACCTCGAGTTCCACCATCCGCTCGCGCAGCACCAGGCACTCGGACTCGGTCGCCTCCGCGCGCGCCCGCGCTCCATCAAGCTCCGCCCCCACCGCCCGCAGGCCCGCGAGCTCCTCATCCCGCGCCCGGATGATCCCCTCCATCGCCCGCATCGACTCCAGCCTCGAAACCGCCATCGCGCCCGTGTCACGCACCTCGATCGCCGCACGCTCGTACATCGCCCGGAACTGGTACAGCAGCTTCTTGTCGGCCAGGTTCTGCTTCCGGATCGCGTCCAGCCACCTGCGGCCCTTGGGGAACACCACCCCCAGGCCCCACGAGTGCTCGAACGCAAACGACGGATACCGCGCCGACAGGTCGTGCCAGAACTCCGCCGAGCCGTACCCCGTGCTGTCGGCCACATCGTGCAGCAGCACCACCCCGTCGTCGGCCAGCTTCGCCAGCCACGATTCAAAGTCGTGCGCCACCGCGTCGTACTCGTGGAACCCGTCCACGTGCAGCAGGTCGATCGATCCGTCCGGCACCCTCGCCAGCGCCTCGTCGAACGTCATCGGCAGCAGCTCGAACTCCACCCCCCCGTAGAACCTCGCCGCGATCCCCCGCACCGTGTCGAGCACCTCGTTGCCGTACGGCCCCGTGTGATCGTCCCCGCGCCACGTATCCACGCCCACCAGCCGGCTCTCGAGCCCCCCGTCCTTCACGGCCTGCGCAAACGCAAACAGCGATGTCCCCCAGTGGACCCCCAGCTCCGCGATCACGCGCGGCCGCATGAACCGCACCAGGTCGTACGCCCACCCCCGGTGCCCGCCCCACGGCCACACCGGCATCAGCGGGCACACCTCGTCGGCCTCGAACCGCGGCTGCCGAACCTCCCACGCCCTCGGACCCCCGCCCCGGGCTGTTCCCCGACCCTTGCGCTCCGTGGTCATGCCCCGGCCCTCCCCCCGTCCCCATCCAGCGCCGTCACATCAAAGTCGCGCAGCGGATTGGTGAACAGCCCGTGGATCGGCAGGTCCGGGCTGATCCCCGTGATCGCCACCACGTTGTGCGCCCAGCACTGGATCACGTGCGCCAGCGCATCGTCCCCCTCCCCGCACCCGAACGTCACCGTGTACGTCGCCGGCTGGAGCCTCGGCCACTCGTACTCCATCCGCACCAGGTACCGGCCTGCCGCGGGAAACTCCACCAGACGGCCCGGCGCGCTGAGCGAGTTGTCGCCGCACACCGACATCCCCGTCCGGTCGTTCACCGTCGTCCCGAAGATCAGGTTGCGCTTGGGCCCCCACGACCGCGCGATGAACCACGCGACATAGCGGTCCCCCGGCCTGGCGGTCCCCAGCCGCTCCCCGCGCCGGTCCGTGATCGCCACCCGCTCGATCACCACCTCGCCCGCCCCGCCGCGCGAGCCATCCTCCACATCCGTCCACGCATCGTCGGCGACCCTGGAGTCCAGCCTCCCGGTCCCTCCCGCCGCCCGCCGCTCCCCCGCCCCGATCGTCGCGGCCGACCTGGCGAACTCCTCCGTGTGCACGAGCTTGGTGTAGTGCTCGATCGCCTCCGCCGGGGAGCCGTCGTACACCAGCCGCCCGCGGTGCATCACCAGGCACCGGTCGCACAGCGACGCGATCGAACCCATGTCGTGCGTCACGATCACCTTGGTCACGCCCGCCAACTCGTCCCGCATGTGCCGCATGCACTTCTGCTGGAAGAAGATATCCCCCACCGCCAGCGCCTCGTCCACGATCAGCACGTCCGGCCGCATCATCACCGCCGCCGCGAACGCCACCCGCACGTACATCCCGCTCGAGTACGTCTTCATCGGCTGGTCGAAGAACTCGCCCACCTCCGCGAACGCCGCGATCCGCGGCACCATCTCCTCCACCTGCGCCGCCGAGTGCCCCTGGATCGCCCCCGCCATCACGACGTTCTCGCGCCCCGTGAACTCCGGGTTGAACCCCGTCCCCAGCTCCAAGAGCGCGTTGACCCGCCCCGCCACCGTCACGCTCCCGGTCGTCGGCGCCAGCACCCCCGCGATGATCTGCAGGATCGTGCTCTTGCCCGACCCGTTGCGCCCGATGATCCCGATCGACTGGCCCGCCGGCACCTCGAACGACGTGTCCGTCAGCGCCCAGAAGTCCCGGTAGTACTGCCGCCTCCACCGCAGCAGCGCCTGCTTGAGCCGGTCCGCCGGCCTCTCGTACACGTGGTAGCACTTGCCCAGGTGCGCCGCCCGGATCGCCATCCCCACCGCCGGGACCTTCTCCCCGGGCCGGGGCGCACCGACGGCCAGGACCTGTTCCCCCTTGAATTCTGGAGCCGCCAGCACCGTGCTCATGCGTCCCATCATCGTACGCAGCCAACGCCGCAAGACCCGAAACGCGCCCGAACCCGCCGACCCTCCCCGCACGCGCCGCACGCCGCTCCGGGCCGCTCACGATCCCCGCCGCGTCCAGCCCGCCCGCGCCCCGGAATCCGTCCACCGCGCGCTACACTCGGCGTCGCCGTTCCACCGCCGCCGCGATCCCAGCCTCCCATCATGCAGCACGCCGTCACGTTCGATGCCCGGCCCGAGAAGTTCCTCCCCCACCTGAGCCCCCTCAAGCTCGCCCGCTCCCTGTGGACCCACCGCGCCGTGGCCCTGGCGATCTCCAAGCGCGAGATCGAGGCCCGCTACCGCACCCACCGCCTGGGCATCCTCTGGATCATTGTCTACCCGCTCGTCCTGCTCTTCGTCTACACCTTCGTCTTCGGCATCATCTTCAAGACCCGCTTCTCGCAGAGCACCGACGAGCCCCTGGGCGTCTACGCCCTGGCGATCTTCACCGGCCTGCTCACCTTCGGCATCTTCCGCGACATGGCGACCCGCGCCCCCACCCTCATCGTCGCCCACAAGCACCTGGTCACCAAGACCGTCTTCCCCCTCGAAGCCCTCGCCCTCAGCGAGCTCTACACCGCCCTGTTCAACTTCGCCGTCGGCCTGCTGGTCTGGAGCATCGGCTACCTCGCCCTCGTGCACCAGGCCCCCACCTGGCACGCCCTGCTCGTCCCGCTCCTGCTCATGCCCGTCTGCCTCGCCGGCCTGGGAGTCTCCTGGCTCCTCTCCTCCCTGGGCACGTTCCTCCGCGACCTGGCGAGCATGATCGAGCTCATGGTCGTCGTCCTCTTCCACATGACGCCCATCTTCTACCGCATCGAACGCATCCCCGAGCCCTGGCAGCACATCCTCATGTACAACCCGCTCGCCCACGTGGTGCAGGGGGTTCGCATGGTCCTGCTGGAACACCGCCAGCCCGACTGGCCATGGTTCGGAGGCGCCTTCGCCGCCTCCTTCGTGATCGCCGTCGTCGGCTACGCCTTCTTCATCAAGTCCAAGCGCGCGTTCGCCGACGTGCTCTGACGCCCGCCAGCCCCCAATTCCCCCGAACCGATCCTACTTCGCCCGCGGCTTGGGCATCACCAGGTACAGGCTCGCCGCGTGGCTGGGCACCTTCGCGCCCAGCCTCGGCCCCAGCGGTCCCACCTCCCGGTCCATCCACGCATCCCACACCATCATCGGACCGGCAAGCCCCAGCTCCTCCGCGCTCCCCCCGATTTCCGCATCCCCCCGCCCGCGGTTGAAGAACGCCACCGCCGTCCCGCCCCCCGACATCGGCTTGGTCCAGATCTCTGTCCGCCCGCGCTGCACCACCCGCCTCGCCTGCTTTCCCAGCGCATCCTGGTTCACCGACAGCACCCGGTCGTTGGTCAGGATCCGCATCGTGAAATCGTCCATCTGCGAAAGATCGCATCCAATCAAGAGCGGCGCCGCCAGCATCGACCACAGCGTCATGTGCGTGATCTGCTCGTTGTGCGTCAGATGCGAGTCGTGCAGGTTGCTGCTCCAGCCCACCTTCCCTACCACCAGCATGTCCGGGTCGTTCCAACGCCCCGGCCGGGCAAAGGGGTGCTGCACCGTCTGCGAGAACCCGATCCCCGACATGCTCCCCCACGTGTCGGTGATGTCCCCCGTCGTCCGCCAGCAGTTGCCGTCCACCTCCGCGCCCCACTCCCACACGTTCCCCATCCCGTACTGGCACAGGCTGAACACGATGTCCCGCGGCTGGGATCGCAGCGCATCCCGCATGATCCGGTACGGCTTGATCAGCGCCTCGCGGTCGGGGCTTTTGGCGATCTCCCCGTACGAGCACCAGTCGTACTTCAGATAGTCCACCCCCCACGCCGCGTACTGCTTGGCATCGTCCAATTCATGCCGGTAGCTCCCCTCGAACCCCGCGCAGGTCTTCGGCCCCGGAGAGGAGTAGATCCCCAGCTTCAGGCCCACCGCGTGCACCGCCTCCGAGAGCGCGGCCATGTCCGGGAACTTCTCGTTGCTCTGGACCATCCCCGACGCGTCGCGCCCCGCCTCCCACGTGTCGTCGATGTTCACGTACTGGTACCCGTGCGCCGCCAGACCCGTGTCGATCAGCCGCTGCGCCGCCGCACGCACCTTCGCATCGTCCACCGCCCCCGCCCAGCAGTTCCACGAGTTCCACCCCATCGGCGGCGTCAGCGCCAGCGCATCCTTCCCCCCGACGATCACGTACTCCTGGCTCGCCTTCCCCTGCGCATTCTGCGCGCTCACCCGCACCGTCCACGTGCCCTCGCCGGCGAGCACACCGCGGATGATCCCGCCCTGGGCATCAAGCTCCAGCCCCGGCGGCAGACCCTCGGCCGAGAACGTCATCGCCGCGCCGCCCGACGCCGGCACACGGAACAGCAGCGGCTTGCCCGGCGAGCCCCCCGTGATCCTCGGATAATTCAGCCGCGGCGCCCCCGGCTTCTCGACCGCCGCGATCGGCATCTCCGTCTGGATCGCCGGGACCACCGCGACCCGGGCCTTGGCCCCCTGCGCCATCGTCACGCTCGCCTCGGCCCAGTCCGCGTGGTCGTAGTTGATGCCGTCCCCGCCGTCCTCGACGATCAGCGTCAGCGCCTTGACCCCGCGCACATCGACATCGATCTCGATCGCCGGGTCCTTCAGCCGGATCACCCCCGTCCGCGCCAGCTCCCGCCCGTCCCCCTCGACGACGAACACCACCGACCCCGCCCCCGAGCACGGCTCATCATCCACTCCCACCATCGCGCGGAACCGCTCCGCCCCCTCCGCCAGGTCGACCGTGAACTCCGAGCTCGCGTGCGTCCCCACGCCCCGCTCGAAGCTCTTGCCCCCGATCGAGAGCCCGTGCCCATCCACCGAAGCCCGCGCCCGAGCCCTCCCCCAGTCCTGCTGCACCCCGGACAGGTCCAGCTCATCCAGCCACACCACCGGCCCGCCGCCCACCGACAGCCCGCACGCGCAACAGATCGCACCCAGAATTGGAGAGATGCTCATGCCGCGAGTGTACCCCCCGCGCGCAGCCCCCATCGCCCCCAACCAAATCCGCGACCCAGATCCCCGAGCCACATCCCCGAGCCAGATCCCCGAGCCAGATCCCCGAGCCAGATCTCCCAGCCACAGGCCATCAGCAGAGCCGACAACGAGCGCCCCACCCACCAGCGCACCAGCACCCGCGATCAACCCGAAAATGCCGAGGGGCGGACTCGAACCGCCGACCTCCGGGTTATGAATCCAGCGCTCTAAACCAGCTGAGCTACCTCGGCAATCGGGTCAAGTTTATGCGTCCCGCCACGATGGACAAGGCCCAAGCCCGGTCCACCTCCAACGCCCGTCCGCCCCGCCCGAGTCATCCCGACGGTCCGGCCCCTCGCGGCCCACCGACCGGGCTTTACCCCACCCTTCCGCTCTCTACGGCACCTTCTCCAGCCCCAGTTCCAGCACCGAGAACCCATCGATCTCGAAGTGCTCCACCTTGAAGTCCACCCACGTCTCCTCCGGCTGGTCGAACTCCGCTTCATCCTTCCTGGGCGCGTGCCAGTTCCACTGCTCGATCATCGGTTTGCCGTTGACCGTCACGCGCACCCCGTCATCGCTCATCGTCCACACGCGCCATTTCCCCGCCGGCAGCACGATCCGCGTGGTCGCGATCGTCCCGAAGCGGTCCTTGCCGATCCCCGAGTCCTTGATCGCCCGGCTCCCCAGCTCCAGATCCGCCGGACCGCCGCCACCGAACCGCAGCGCCAGCTCCCCCAGCATCACCGTCTTGGCCTGCGGCCCGCTCGCCAGCTGCCGCCACGCCGCCAGGTCCTTTTGCGGATCGGCCGCGTCCGTCCACGGGAAGAACGTCACCGACCACCGCGCCGGGAACAGCATCCCCGACACCTTCTGCTCGAACCCGTCACCCACCTTGACCGTCAGCGTGTACGGGGTCGCCGCGCCGCTCCCGGTCACCGTGATCCGCCCCGGCGTGCCGCCGATCCCCTCGTCGTACTGCACCGCCAGCGAGGAAGGCTCGATCCCCGTCTGCACCGCGCCCCCCTCGGCGCCCAGCAGCTCGTAGACATGGCTGCCGCCCCGCGCGCTGCCCGGCCGCAGCATCGGCGACGCGTGGTCCCACGGGCCCCACTCGTCCATCATGATCTTGTCCCGCCCTTCCAGCGCCGACCGCGCCCCCACGGGATTCGCCTTGCCCAGCAGCTCGAACCTGGGCGGCTGGAACCGCGGCGTCGGCCCGGTGCTCTTGGGCTCGGTCCCCGGGTCGGCGGCGAGCTCCACGCCGTTCACGCCCGCCATCTGCACCACGTTCTGCGAGACCTGGTTGTTCTTGAAGTGCTCTTCCTTCTTCTTGGCGGCCTTGGGCTCGGCCTCCTTCGGCGCCGCCGCCTTGGGCACGGCGTCCCGGAACTGCCAGGCGTAGAACGCCGCGTCCGCCGGCAGGTTCTTGAACGGGTGCTCCCCGTTGACCACCACCTCGTTCTCGGCGATCACGTTGCCGCTGACGCCCTTGTAGTTCTTCTTGACCCCCGGCTTGTCCAGCAGCGCCGCGTCGTCGTCCCACCACAGGTGCACCGCGACCTTGTTGTTGATGAACTTGTTCTCGAAGATCCTGTTGTCGCTGGCGTGCTCCATGTTGATCGCGCCGCGCTCCAGCCCGTAGGCCATCCCGCCGTTGCCCTCGAACCGGTTCTGCGTGATCACCGTCTCCTGCGAGTACCCGCCCCACACCCCGCAGATCCCGTTCTCCACGAACCGGTTCTCCACGATCTTATTCCCGTGGCTGAACGTCATCTCAAGGCCGTGCGCCGGCGCGTACGAAAAATCGTTGCGGACGAACAGGTTGTCGTTGCACCCCTTGCGCACGTACGCGAAGTTCGGCGGCGCCGGCGTGTCGCCGATCGCCTCCGCGCCCGCGAACCCGAAGAACCCGTCCCCGCAGTGGGTCGCCGAGTTCTCCGCGATCACGTTGTTCGAGCTCTGCTCGAACATCAGGATCCCCGCCGAGTCCTGCCCCCGGTTGTACACGCCCTCGGAGTGCCCGCGCACGCAGAAGTCAAACGCGTTGCGCGTCACGATGTTCTTGTTCGACCTCCACATCGACAGGCCCCACCCCGAGATGAACGAACAGTCGTTGTCGTACACCTTCGTGTCGTTCACCCGGTCGAGCATGATCCCGTTCTGCCCCCGCCGGCACACCACCGACCGGACCGTCCCCTGCGTCGAGTCCTCCACCAGGATCCCGGCCCCGTAGTTGGTCGACCATTCTTTCTTGTCGTTGTGGTGCGGGTACAGCCAGTCGGCCCCGTCCTCGGCCTGCGGCGTCGACCGCAGGTGCTGGCGGTAGTTGTCCGACACGTCCGCCCCGTCGATCGTCAGCCCCGTCGTCCGGCGCGCCGCGATCCCGATCTTGAACCCGTGCACCTTCGCGCCCTTGAGCGTCACGTGCCGCCCGCCCTCGACCACGATCCCAGTCCCCTTGAACTCATCCCACGCCACACCCTTGCCCGCGCCGCGCAGCTCCGACCCGTCCGCGAACTCCACCGTGACGTTGTCCCCCTTGATCTGGATCACCCCGTTGCCGTCGGCGTCGGCGATCACCGTCCCCGCCGGGATCACCACCCTGCACGACGAGCCGATCACCGTGTTGTCCGCCGTCACGGTCACCTCGGGCACAGGGCCCTCGCCCTGAATCCCGCCCCGCGAACCGATCATCGCCGCGCCCGCCAGGCCCATCAGCATCGTGTGGAGCATCATCCCCCAAGCGTACCACGCCGCCACCATCCCAGCCCCTCGTGAATCCTCCCTCATCCACGGCCGCCCCCCGTGGCGCGGTACCATCCACGCATGCCCGGCCCCCCAGACCCGCACCAGCACCAAGGCCCGGACCCGGCCTCCCACCACGCCGGCGATCCCGACGACTCGCGCCGCGATCACGATCAGGCCGCTCCACGCCAGTCGGTCATGGTCTTCTCCGCCCAGAGCCTGCGCACCATCGACGCCCTGGCCCTCTCGCGCTACGGCCTGCCCACCCTCCTTCTCATGGAGAACGCCGCCCGCGCGCTCGCCGACCACTCGCTCGCGCTCCTCCCCGCTTCAAACCCCACGGCGATCATCCTCTGCGGGCCCGGCAACAACGGCGGTGATGGGCTCGCCGCCGCACGCCACCTGCACAACGCCGGCGTCCGCGTCGCGATCGCCCTCACCAGCCCGCAGCCCCGTTCCCCCGACGCCCAGTTCCACCTCCAGGTGGCTCGCCGGATGAACCTCCCCATCCACGACGCCTCCCACGATGCGCCCAAGGCCGCCTCCGACGCCGCCGCCGCGATCGGCGGGGCCTGCCTGATCGTCGATGCCATGCTCGGCACCGGCCTGGTCCGACCGCCCGAGGGACCCATCCGCGACCTGATCTCATGGACCAACAGCGTGGCGGAGACCGGCCTTCCCGTGCTCGCCGCCGACATCCCCTCCGGCCTCGACGCCGACTCCGGTGCCCCGCTCGACCTGGCGATCCACGCCTCAGCGACCGTCACGTTTGCGGGCCTCAAGCTGGGGTTCCTCTCTCTCTCGGCCCAGCCGTTCCTCGGCGAGGTCATGGTCGCAGACATCGGGGTGCCCAGGGAACTGCTCGAGTCCCACGCGCAGTTCTTCCCCACGCCCTCGCACCTGGATGCGCTCCCGCCCGATGTGCCTTCCCCGGCCTCCCACGGCCGCCGCCCCGGCGAGCGCGACTGATCCCCCCTCGCCGCCACCGTCCATCGGTTCCCGGCATCTGGTTCCCGGCTTCTGGTGCTCGGCATCTGGTGCTCGGCATCTGGTTCTCGGCCGTGGGAACCCGGCATCTGCGCGGGTCTTTGCTCCGTATCGACACTCGTGCCGGCCGCGCGTTGACACACGCCCGGCCCGGGCGCACGATTGGACCACGGATCACCCAGGAGTCCTCCATGGCCGTGCGGATGGAACTGTCCCGCATCCTCATACGCGAGCTCAACGATTACCAGATCATCGAGCTGCGCGAAGTCGGCGCCGAGCCCGCGGACGACGCCCCCGACGCCGATCCCGAGGCCCCCGCCTCGCGCACCTTCCCCATCGTCATCGGTCTCCCCGAGGCCCAGGCCATCGAACGCCGCCTCAAGGGCATCAGCATCAAGCGCCCCCAGACCCACGAGCTACTCGCCAACGTCATCACCGCCCTGGGCGGGAAGCTCCAGTCCATCACCATCAGCGACCTCCAGGAGCACACCTTCTTCGCCACCCTCGATGTCCTCCACGACGGCGATCTGATGCGCATCGATTCGCGCCCCAGCGACGCGATCGCCCTCGGGATCGCCGAGAATGTCCCGATCTACGTCGAGGAGCACGTCCTGGGCGCTGCCAGCGAAGACACCGAAGGACCGGCCTAGCCTCTTCTACAGGTAGTCTCGTCTCACGCGGGCCCGGCGCTCCCCCATGGCGGATCCTCTCCTCCCAACCCGCCCCCCACCACTCCCACCTCCCCGGCAACTCCGACGACCATCCCCGACACCGGGGCGCACGTCGTGCCCCCGTGCTACATCACCGCGGAGATCCCGCCCATCGGCGGCGTGATCAAGCAGCGGCCCGAGGACTTCCTCGTCGAGGAGATCCCCCTCTACCAGCCCTCCGGGCAGGGCGAGCACATCTACCTGTTCGTCGAGAAACGCTTCCTCTCCACCTTCGAACTGCTCAACATCCTCGCGCGGCACTTCGATGTCCGCACGATCGCCCTCGGGTACGCGGGCCTCAAGGACAAGGCCGCGATCACGCGCCAGGTCATCTCCATCCACACCCCCGGGCGCTCGTACGAGGACTTCCCCGACCTGCGCCACGACCGCATCTCGATCCTCTGGGCCGATCGCCACATCAACAAACTGCGCACCGGTCACCTGACCGGCAACCGCTTCTCCGTGCGCATCCGCGGCGTCTCCCCCGCCGCCGTCGTGCACGCCAAGCGCGTCCTGGACCGCCTGGCGCGCTGCGGCGTGCCCAACCGCATCGGGGAACAGCGCTTCGGGCACCTGGGCATCAACCACCTGGTCGGCCGCGCCATGCTCCTGAGCGATTTCGAGGGCGCGCTGGACCTGCTCCTGCGCCCTTCACCATCCCACCCGCTCGCCCAGGCCGCCGCGCGGCTGGCCTACTCCGAGGGCCGCTACGCCGATGCGCTCGCCCACATGCCCCGCCACCTCATCCCCGAGTCCCAGGCGCTCAGGCAACTGGCCCGCGGCGCCAATCCCAGGAGAGCCTTCTTCTCCATCGACGAGAACGCCCGCAGGTTCTTCCTGAGCGCCCTGCAGTCGGCGGTCTTCAACGCCGTCCTCGACCAGCGCATGCTCTCGGGCTCGTTCGACCGCCTGGTCGTCGGGGACCTTGCCTTCAAGCACGACAACCGCGCGGTGTTCGCCGTCGACCAGGCCGTCCTGGACAATCCCGACACGCCCGGACGGCTCGCCAAGTTCGAGATCAGCCCCTCGGGCCCGATGTGGGCCTCGGGGATGATGCGCGCCGCCGGCGATGTCGACGCCGCCGAACTGGACGCGCTCAGGAACCTGGGCCTCACGCCCGACCTGCTCGCCGCCTTCGACCAGCGCCACGGCCCCCTGCTGGAGGGCACGCGCCGGCCCCTGCGCATCCCCATCCTCGATCCCGACGCCGAGGGCGGCGCCGACGAGCACGGCCCCTACGTCCGCGTCGCCTTCGAACTCCCCCGCGGCTCGTTCGCGACCGTCGTCCTGCGCGAGATCATCAAGCCCGCCAGCGAGAGCATGCTCGCCTCCGACCAGGAAATCGACTAGAAAACCCGGTGTAACTCCGCGAACGTGCGCACAAAAGGCGATGTGCACTACGATCGCTCCAGAGCCGTTCCAAGCCCTCGGGTGGGCCCTCGGGACCTCCCGACCACGCACGCCTCCCGGGGCCATCCAAGGCCGCGTAATGACAAATCGCTTCCTGTGCGCACACGCCCGGTCGTCAGCGGCGCGGCCTGGGCGCGATGGGAGCGCTCGGCCGGATCAGGAACCCGTGCGTGCCGCCGTTGATCGTTCCGTACCCGACGATCCAACCCGCATCGTTCATCTGCGTCACCGTGAGCTGGCTCCACGGCGCGCCCGCCGGGCCGAGCAGGTCGGCCAGGTTCACCAGCGTCCCGTTGATGTAAAGGAACGCGCCGACCTGGCCGCCGGAATAGGTCTGGATGTTGCCGGCGATGGCGCCCTGGCTGTTGATCGCCAGCCCTTCGGAGTTGCCCCCGTCGAGGCTGCCCAGCTTCTTGGCGTGCCCGCCCGACCACAGCAGCGCGTGGCAGCCCGGCCCGTACCCGGTGGCGGCGACCTGACCGCTGTTGTTGATCGCGATCCCGTCGGTCCGGTAGGGATAGCCCATCAGTCCCAGGTCCTGGTACGTGCCGCCGGTTTCACGGATGTAGGCGTGCAGCTCGCCGGTCGCGGTCACCCAGCCCACGCCGGTGATCTTGCCGTTCGGGCTGGTTCCGTAGGCGAACGCATCTTCAAAGCCGCTGCCCAGAGCCAGGTCCGTGATGGTGTACGCCGGCAGGTTCCCCACCACGGGCCCCATCGCCAGTGAGGTCACGATCTGCAGGATGGCCAAGGCATTCATGCGGTGCTCCCCGGAAGGGCGCCGGCCTGCCCGCGTGGCGATTTCGCCCGCGGTGCGGCGCGGACTGGCAAGTGGCGCCCGGATGAACCGCCGATCCAGCAAGGCCTTGAGAATGCAGCGTATTTATCGGTCCGCGAGGGCGGCGGCGCGGGCCCTGAGATTCTAAAGCACGCGTGCGCGGGCCGGAAGTCAATCTCGACCGGTTCGGGAGCCCCGCCGTCCGGTCGATGGGACGCCCGGGGGTGCTTCCCGGTGTTGGGAAACCGGGATGAGTCCAAAGTGCAACGGTCGGCCGTCGGGGGCCCGAACGTGCCTTCCTGAAGCCGCACTCCCCCGCCCGTTCGGAGGTCTAGACTAGCAAAGGATGTCCTCCTCCCTTCCAACCCGCGACACCCCCGCTTCGGGCATTTCGCCCTTGCCCGTCCTGATCGATCAGTACGGCCCGTTCGCGAAGATCGCCGTTCTGCGCCTCGAGCAGCCGGGCAAGCCCGTCATCGTGCTGGACCTGCCCCTCATCCAGCGGCTGGAGGCCACGCTGCTGTCGCTCCCGGGCGGCCTGCGCGGGCTGGTGCTGGCCTCGGGCTCCGAGCGTGTCTTCATCGCGGGCGCGGATCTCAAATCGATCAGCGAGTGGGACGACGATCAGCTGCACCGGTATCTCGCGTACGGCTCGCACGTCTTTGGATTGCTCGGCCAGCTCCCGTTCCCCACGGCCGCGGCGATCAACGGGGCGGCCCTCGGCGGCGGGCTTGAACTGGCGATGCACTGCGATGCGCTGGTCGCCGCGCCCCCGCCGGACAGGGACGGCCAGCCCGGCAAGCCGTACGCGGTCGGGCTCCCGGAAGCGGGGCTGTCGCTGTGCCCGGGCTGGGGTGGGACGAACCTTCTCCCGGCCCGCATGGACCCGGCCGTGGCGATCGCGATGACGGCCGGCGGCGCGCCGATGCAGTTTGATGCCGCCCGGCAGGCGGGCCTGTTCGATGCGGTGGCGCCCTCGGCCGACGCGCTGCTGGCGACCGCCAGGCAGTGGATCGCCGGCGCCGCGCGCCCGAACCGCGACGGCGCGCCGTCGCGGTGGATCGGCCGCCCGGGGACGGCGCCCAGGGTGATGGAGGCGCTGGCGCGCACGCGGCTTGAGATCACGATGAGCGGCTCGTGCTCGGCGGTGCTGGAGGCGGTGGACGCCGGCCTGACCCGCGGGTGGAGAGCGGCGATCGAGTACGAGCAGCAGCAGCTGGTCCGCCTGCGTCACACGCCCGCGGCCCGCGCCGCCCTGGCGGCGTTTTTTGCCCGGTCCGCGCCCAAGCCCCCCGACAAGACTTCCTGACCCGTTCGTTCGATCCGTTCTTCGTACCGTCCGCCGTTCACCCTACCTCCGAGGTGTTCCCCATGGCCGACCTCAAATCCCTCAAGGGCATTTCCGCCGCCGACAAGAAGCTCCTGGAGCAGGCCGAAGAGTGGCTGGGATCAGAGCCCACCAAGCTCGGGGCCGTCAAGAACCTGTTCTGGGGCAACATCAAGGAGGACTACTACTTCCCCTACCCCACGCAGGAGGCGCGCGAGCAGGCCGAGTGCGACCAGCTGCTGGCCCGGCTGGACGAGTACCTGCGGACGGAGCACCCGGCGATCCAGATCGACCAGGAGCAGGAGATCCCGCGGTGGGTGGTGGACCGGCTGTTCGACATCGGGGTGCTGGGGATGACGATCCCCAAGGAGCACGGCGGCCTGGGGATGGGGATCACCAGCTACAACCGGGCGCTGGAGCGGATCGGGATGTACTGCGGCTCGACGGCGGTGATGGTCTCGGCGCACCAGTCGATCGGGTGCAAGGCGGTGATGCTGTTCGGCAACGACGAGCAGAAGAAGAAGTGGCTGCCGCACCTGGCCAAGGACTGGCTCAGCGCGTTCTGCCTGTCGGAGCCCAACGTGGGGTGCGACGCGGGCGGGGCCGAGACGTACTTCGAGCGTGACGGGGACCACTACGTCGTGTACGGCGAGAAGAAGTGGGCGACCTCGGGCGCCTTGTCGGGCCTGTTCACGGTGATGGCGCGCGAGAAGACGGCCGACGGGAACGGGAAGATCTCGGCGCTGGTGATGCACCCGTGGATGGAGGGCGTGGACATCTTCCAGAAGAACCGCAGCAAGTGCGGGATCCGGGGGACGTGGCAGGCGCGGATCCGGTTCCACGGGGTGCGGGTGCACAAGTCGCACCTGCTGGGCAAGGAGGGGCGCGGGCTGCAGTGCGCCCTGTCGTGCCTGAACTACGGCCGCTGCACGCTGTCGGCGGGCATGCTGGGGGGCGCCCGGCGCGTGCGCGACCAGGCGACCAAGTGGGCCCTGACGCGGTACCAGTTCCAGGCCCCCTTGGCCAAGCAGGAGCTGGTGCGTCGGATGATCGCCCAGATGGCGGCGCTGGACTACGCGATCGACGCGGTGCTGTACATGACGACGGGGATGCTCGACCGCAAGGACGAGGACATCCAGGTCGAGACGGCGCTGTGCAAGGTGTTCTGCTCGGAGATGGGCTGGCGCGTGGTGAACCACGGCATGCAGATCATGGGCGGCGAGTCGTACATGTCCGAGAACGAGGTGGAGCGGGTGTTCCGCGACTCGCGGATCAACCTGATCGTGGAGGGCGCCAACGAGGTGATGCAGTCGTACATCTTCGGGTACGGCGGCAAGCAGCTGGCCGAGCAGATGCTGGGCGTCAAGCAGGCGCTGCTCAAGGACTCCGACGAGCCGCTGGGGGCGTACGTGGCCAAGGCGCTGCGCAACTCGTTCAACGTGCGGATCATGAAGCTGGCGATCCCGCTGGGGATGGAGGTCTACCTGGGGATCCGCCGGCGGCTGCCGCGGATCGATGCGACGGTGCCCGAGCTGCGGGCCCAGGCCCAGCGCATCTGCCGGCTGGTCCGGGAGCACACCTACCAGTTCAAGATCATGTCGTACAAGTGGGACGTCAAGCTGCTCGAGCACCAGGCGGTGCAGGCGCGGCTGGCCGACTCGGCGATGTGGCTGCACGCCTGGTGCTGCACGCTGAGCCGGCTGGACTCGGACATGCGCCAGCACAAGGGCAACGGGGGCACGGACCTGGAGTACCAGCGCGACAAGGCGGCGGCGTTCCACTTCTTCGACCTGGCCGAGTGCGCGGTGCACGAGTGCTTCCGGGCGCTGTACGAGAACCCCGACGAGTCGATGTTCCCGGCGGCCGACGCGGCGCTGGCCCACACCGACTCGCTCCCGGCCGAGCAGTTCATCATCCCCGAGCGCACCCCCACGCCGCTGCGCGGCAAGGGCCGGGTGCCCCGGCAGGACGGGATCAAGCAGTTCCCGGGCGACGGCGTGCCCGCGGTTTCCCGGCCGGCCGAGTATGTGGGGTGAAGGACCCGGGCGGCGGTTTGAGGTGCCCGCCCGCGGGTGGGCGTGGGGGTGGCACGCACGCGCCGAAGCTGCGCACGCCGGCGGGCGGGATGGTGCGAGGTCGCGGGGCGCCGTTGCGCGCGGATGGGAGCGATTCTTCCGATCACTGGGTGAGTTCCCCATGCACACGCCCCCCCCGGGTGTGCAACAATGTTGCTCCGGGCGGGACTCGTGGCGGGCCACCCGCGGCCCCCAGGGCGCATCACGACGGCGGGAGCAACCGGTTGGACTGGGAGGATTTCATACTTGCCACGCAACACACCTCTCGTGCTGGTCATCCGTGACGGATGGGGCCAGAACCCGCACCCCGAGCACGATTCGTTCAACGCGGTGAAGCTCGCCCGGACGCCGGTGGCGCACCGGCTCATGGAGATGTACCCCACGACGCTGATCCACACGTGCGGCGAGGATGTGGGTCTGCCCGAGGGGACGATGGGCAACTCCGAGGTCGGGCACCAGAACATCGGCGCCGGCCGGGTGGTCGACCAGGAGTCGGTGGCGATCACCAAGGCGTGCCGGACCGGGAAGTTCGCGGAGAACCAGGCGATCGTGGACGCGGTGACGCGCACGCGGGACGCGGGCAAGATGGTCCACCTGATGGGGATCTGCTCGGACGCGGGGGTGCACGGTCAGATCTCGCACCTGTTCGGGCTGCTGGAGCTGTGCAAGAAGCTGGGGCACCAGCGCGTGGTGGTGCACCTGTTCACCGACGGCCGGGACACGGGGCCGTTCTCGGGCAAGGGGTTCGTGCAGCAGGTGCACGACAAGTGCCGGGCGCTGGGCAACGCGCGGATCGGGACGATCGTCGGGCGGTACTGGGCGATGGACCGCGACAACCGGTGGGAGCGGGTGCAGAAGGCGTACTTCGCGCTGACGGCCCGGGGCGGGACCGTGAGCGACCTGCTGACCTTCCCCGACCCGGTGCAGGCGGTGCAGGACTACTACGACCACCCGATCTCGCCGACGCAGCACGGGGACGAGTTCATCACGCCCCGCTGGATCGCCAACACGCCGCAGCAGGGGCTGGCCCACCGCATCACCGACGGGGACGCGGCGATCTTCTACAACTACCGCGGGGACCGCCCGCGCGAGATCATCCAGGCCTTCGTGCTCCCGGAGTTCTTCGGGCACGTGACGGCGTCGCCCGACACGGGCTCGAAGGGGTTTGATCGCGGGGAGCCGGTGGACGTCGAGCTGGTCACCATGACGCGCTACTGGGACGCGCTGGACCCGTACGTGTGCGTGGCGTTCCCCAAGCCGCCGCGGATGCGCAACATCCTCGGGGAGCTGCTGGGGGCTCAGAAGATCCCGCAGTTCCGCTGCGCCGAGACGGAGAAGTACCCGCACGTGACGTTCTTCTTCAACGACTACCGGGAGGAGCCGTTCCCGCTCGAGGGCCGGGAGATCATCCCGTCGGCGAAGGTCGCCACGTACGACCTCAAGCCGGAGATGTCGGCCGAGGGCGTGTGCGAGGCGGTGCTGCGGCGGATCAACGCGGCCGACGGGCAGCAGGTGATCATCGTGAACTTCGCCAACGGGGACATGGTGGGGCACACGGGGAGCCTGCCGGCGGCGATCACGGCGTGCGAGGTCGTGGACGCGTGCGTGGGGCGGGTGGTGGATGCGGCGCTGGCCCGGGGCGGCTCGGCGATCGTAACGGCCGACCACGGGAACGCCGAGCAGATGTTCGACCCGGCGACGGGCAAGCCGCACACGGCGCACACGCTGTACGACGTGCCGCTGATCGTGGTGGGTGAGAGCTTCAAGGGGCGGAAGCTGCGCCCGGGCGGGCGGCTGGCCGACATCGCCCCGACGATGCTGGACATGCTGGGCCTGGGCAAGCCCCCGGAGATGACCGGGGAATCGCTGCTGGCGCGCTAGGCGCCGCGGCGCCCGCGGGCGGCCGGGGCGGGGAGTCCGGCCGAGCGCCGACGCGCGCGGGGACTCCGCGATACGCTACCGGCCTATGAAGTCTCCCGCGAACCTGCTGGCCGTCATCCCGCTTGCGTTCGGTCTGCCCGCGCTGGCCGCGCACGACACGGGAGTGCTCGACACCTCGCCGGCGGGCGTTTCGTACCAGCCGGCGACGCCCCCCACCACCTCGCCCGACCGTTCGGGCAGCGCCCCGGCCGCGCAGGCCCCGCACGCGGAGTACGGCGCGGAGGGGAGCCAGTGGCTGTCGGCGGGGTACGGGGTCGCCGACAATTTCGCCGATGCGGTCGACCAGTACGTGTACTTCTCGTGGTCGACGTTCCTGGCCAGGGACGTGGAATTGGGGCTGGAGGCGGGGCTGTGGTATTTCAACCAGCCGGGGGACAACCAGGAGGGGCTGAGCGGGTCGGTGCTGTTCCGCTGGCACTTCATCCACACGGAGACGTGGACGGCGTACGGGATGCTGGGGATCGGACTGATGGGGGCGACCGGCGAGGTCCCCGACGGGGGGACGAGTTTCGACCTGATGCCGCGGGCGGGGCTGGGAATCACCAAGCAGTTGACCGACGACGGGCTGCGGCTGGACCTGGGGGTGCGCTGGCACCACATCTCCAACGCGCGGATCAACGGGGACGATGACAACCCGTCGCGTGACGGGGCGATGCTGTACGTGGGCCTGGTGTTCCCGTTCTGATCCTGGGCTGAGCGCGAGGCCCGCGTTGTGGGGGGCCGCGACGTGGGGAAACGGGGGGCGGGCGGGTCAGCCGGCGGCCTTGACGGGCTCGACGGGCATCAACTCGGCGGACGAGGAGATGACGCGGTTGCGTCCGGCGTGCTTGGCGGAGTAGAGGTTCTTGTCGGCGATCTCGAGCAGCGCTTCGGGGGAGAGGGCTCCGGAGCCGGCGACGGCGGCGACGCCGATGGAGACGGTGGTCTTGCGTTCGGGGTGGCGCGGCCAGCTGAGCTGCTCGAAGGCGGCGCGGATGCGGTCGGCGACGTTCCTGGCGTCGGCGGCGGCGGTGTCGGGCATGATGATGCCGAACTCTTCGCCGCCGTAGCGGCAGACCGAATCGGTGTGGCGGCACTCTTTGACCAGGAGCTTGGCGAGCCCCTGGATGACGGCGTCCCCGGCGGGGTGGCCGTAGGTGTCGTTGACGGACTTGAAGTGATCGATGTCGACGACGGCGAGCGAGAGGCTGCCGACGCGGCGTGAGAGGCGTCCCATCTCCTCGGCGAGCCGGGTGTTGAAGAAGACGCGGTTCCAGAGGCCCGTGAGGCCGTCGATCTGGGCTTTCTGGGCGAGCATGCGGATGAGCCGCTGCATCTTGACGGCGGCGCGGACGCGGACGCGCAGCTCGGTGAGGTCGAAGGGCTTGGTGACGTAGTCGACGGCGCCCAGGTCGAAGGCGGTGACCTTGTCCTGGGAGCTCTGGAGGCCGGAGAGGACGATGACGGGGATCTGGAGGGTGCGGGGGTTTTCCTTCAGGACGCGGAGGACCTCGAAGCCGTCCATGCCGGGCATGTCCAGGTCCAGGAGGATGACCGTGGGGAGGTGCTCCTCGGCGAGCTTGACGCCCGCGGCGCCGTCGGTGGCCTCGCGGAACTCGATCTCCTCGGTCCTCAGACGGGCCCTGAGCAGGCGGTGCACGTCCATCGAGTCGTCGATGACAAGCACCTGCGGCTTGAAGTCGTCTGTAGAAGTGATGCTGTTGTCAATCACGTTTCGGCACCGCCTCGATCGTTCCGGTTGCGACCCTGGACTCACTCACAACGCCGCGGACTTCTCCGGCCGGTCCAATCACGCGTGCGCCCGTACGTTTCGGCACAGCGTCAGCAGATCCTCCACATCGCGTCTGACCTGATCGAGCACGGCCGCCGGGTCGGCGCCGGCGCTGACCAGCCGGTGCTCGAGGCGTCCGGCCGCATCTCCCACCACCCCGAACCCGTACCCGCCGGCCGAACCCTTGAGCTGGTGGGCGAGCCGGCGGAGGTCGTCCATGCGGCTGCCCTCCAGCGCGGTCTGGAAGTTCTGGATCTTGGCGGGCATCTCCTGGGCGAACAGCTCGACCAGTTCCCGCATGTCCGGATCGTCCGCGAACTCGCTGATGATGAGGCCTTGATTCGGCACCGGGTCGGGCATGGCTGGCTCCATTACCTCAATCGGCCACCCACCTAGGGAAATTCACCCGTCTCCGACGAGTTCCACGCGTACACCACAGGCAGGCGAACATTCCCGCGCTGGCCTCCCCCGAACTCCGTCGGGATGAGGCGGTGATCATTCATCGTGCCAGCCCAGACGCGACCTTCGGCGCAGGCCAAACTTGTTGCACAATCTCCGCGCCGGAGAGGGGATCGCGGGCGGGCGCGATTTCACGAGCCGGTTGTCGGTTGCCCGGGGCGTTGCGCGCGTCGTGAAGGACGTCCAGATAACCGGGCGCGCGGGCGATGCGGCGCGGGTGAGAGAGGGAACGGGATGCGCGGATAACCGGCGCGGACGGTCCGAGCGCGCGGGGCGGATGCCTGGTCGCACCACTCGCTCGCTTCCGATCGGTGGAGCACGGGATGTGCCGCAAGATCACCAAGGGGCCGGAAGTAACGTACCGCCGGCCCCTCGGAGCTTAACTGTGTTCGACGAGAACATCGCCGCGGTCGGGATCGAGCGGACACGCACGCACCGGGCGGTTCGCGCTGCTTCCCTCTTCGCGCGCCCTCAGCGTATGGTTGGCCGCGGCCGGTGAGCGGGCCGTGAACCGGTCCTGATCGGACTCTCACTGGGAACTCGGGCGGCCTGGTCGCGTTGAGGGCAGGCGGGGCGAGGGAGCGCGCCTGGCGGGGCGCCGGCGGTGCGTGGCTGCGCCGCGATTGGCGACCATCACATATCGATGTCCCTTGCTCGGGAATTCGCGGGGCCTTCACGTGAGGGAATTCCACTGGAAGGGATTCCGGTCGTTGATGGAGGTGAGCCCGCCGATTACCATCGAATCTGCGGCTTTTGAACCCGAGTCCTGGAGCGCCCATTGGAATCACGGCAGATCAAGGTCATGGTGGTCGACGATGATGAGCGATTGTGCGCGGCGTGGTCGCGTCTGCTGGCGGCCCAGGACGATCTTGCTCTGGTTGGAGCGTTCGAGAGCGCTGATGAGATGGTCGCGGCGGTTGCACACGCGGACCCCGATGTCGTGCTGCTGGACCTGACGATGCCGGGGGCGGACCCCTTGGCTTCGATCGCACGGGTGATCGCCGCGCGGCCGGACACCAAGGTCCTCATCTACAGCGGGCACAATGATGCGCAGACCGAGCAGAGGGTCGCCAGGGCAGGGGCGCGGGGGCTGGTCGACAAGCTGGAATCGCCGCAGGAGATCATCGCGGCAATCCGACGGGTTGCGGCCGGGGAATTGTGCTTCAGGCACCTCTCCCGCAACGCTTACCATTGCGCGTGCGAATAGTCCGTATCGAGCGATGTGGCGCCCGCGACCGGCAGGCGGGCTGCGCTTTATGCGCCGCGCGGTCGGCGTGCATTAAAGTGAGTTCATTCCTCGGTCGCAGGCCTTCTGGTGGCGTACTACCTCCTTGTGGTACGTGCATCGGGAGGGCCAATGAAAGCCTTGGCCGAGTAGTAAGGAAGTCCGGGCTCTGACCACGATGGGTCGGATGTTGGGTCGTTCCGAGCGTGATGGCGCGTTCTGCCTCGCGTGGTAGATTGCGGAGGGGGCGCTGCGTCGCGCGGGCCGGTGAGCGAGATCGTGGGCATGGGCTCCGTGGACCGGGGGCTCGCTGGTGGGCGGTCGGTGGGGATTGAGATCCGGGGCGATCGAAGGGATCGCGTGGGGAGCGCCGGCTCGGGGAGCGGTGGCTGAGAGGTTTGACCGCCGGCGAGCCGACGGCCCGAGCAGCGAGGTGACCAGCAGAGCGTCGCGGGCAACGAGGAGTACCGGGCGATGATGGCAACAGAAGGGCGATTGTCGGTTCTGTGCGTTGAAGACAGCGCCCAGCTCGCGGCCGCGCTTCGCATCCGGCTTTCCAAGACGGCGGACTTTGCGTGGGCGGGCTGGCTCGCGGACGCGGACTCGATGGCGCTGGCGGTGCAGCGCGACCGTCCCACGATCGTGATCCTCGACCTGGACATGCCGGGGAAGGACCCGTTCGAAGCGCTGCGGGAGTGCACGGAGCGTTGCCCGAGTTCGCGCATCGTGGTGTTCAGCGGTCATGTGCGGCCCGAACTGATCGATCGCGCGTTCGAGGCCGGTGCGTGGGGGTACGTCTCGAAGAACGACGGTCAGGATGCGTTGATCGCGGCGATCCGGGAGGTTCTGGGCGGCACGATCGCGCGGTCTCCTGAGGTTCGGGCGGTGGAAGGGCACACCTAGGGCCTGCGCGCTGAGGCGTCTCATGTTGGTGCGGGGCATCGAGTTGCATCGCGTGCGCGACAGCGCATCGCATGAAAAACCCTTCATTTCAGGCTTTTTATGGGCATCGCGGTTCAACGCACCGCCCGCCCGTGTTAGCATGGGGCCGTCTGGGCACCACGAGCAGGAGCAGGCAGCTATGCGAGTGATGGTGATCGAAGACAATCCCAAGATGGCATCGGCGTTGGAACGGGGGCTCCGGGAGCAGGGGCTGGCGGTGGATGTCGCCAACACGGGATTCGAGGGTGAGGATGCGGCGGCGGCGGGCCACCATGATGTGATCCTGCTGGACCTGATGCTTCCTGACCGCGACGGCCTGGAGGTGTGCCGGAATCTGCGCAAGCGCGGGATTCGGTCGAAGATCCTGATGCTGACGGCGCTGAGCCTGACGGGCAACAAGGTGATCGGGCTGGATGCGGGCGCCGACGATTACCTTGCCAAACCGTTCGAGTTCGATGAGCTGCTGGCCCGCATCCGGGCGCTGCTGCGCCGGGGCGAGGCTTCGGAGTCGCGGTTTCTCCGGTACGCGGACCTTGAACTGGATCTTTATTCGAGGATCGCCAAGCGGCGCGGGGAGCCGATCTCGCTGTCGGCCAAGGAGTTCGGACTCCTGGAATTCCTGATGCGCAATCCCGATCGCGTCCTGAGCCGCACGCTGATCAGTGAGAAAGTCTGGGACATGCACTTCATGCCCACGAGCAACGTGGTGGATGTGTACGTGTCCTCGCTGCGTCGCAAGACCGACGTTGGCGTGGCCGGGGGTTTGATCCACACGGTCAAGGGCATCGGGTACCGTTTCGGCGTGAGCACGTGAGGCAGATCGCGATCGCGGGGGCAGGCACACAACGGATAGACATGACTGTTTGGCTTCATGAGGAACGGTTCATGAAGCAATGAGATCATGAGCCGAGATACGTAGGCATGACTTGGAGGTGGCGGTGTTGGGTGCAATCTCCAACGCACCGGATTGACCGGTACCGGGTGAATTCCCGCGGCGGGAATGGTGCGCGAACAGATGGCCCGGCGCGGGCGTTGATGCCTCAGGGATTTGCGGTGGATACTGACGTTTCGGGGGCGGCGAGGCCGCGCTCCAGGCCGAGTGACCGAGGGTACATATGACGAGCCACAGCCAGGTGGAATCCAAGCACGCCGACGGGGCTGCAACGGCGGCGAGTGCGCAGGATGAGTTTGATCCGCGGGGCCTGCTGCGGGCGCTGCAGGCGGTGGAGGCCGGGGATTTCTCGGCGCGGCTGCCGGGGCATTGGACGGGCGTGGGCGGGAAGATCGCCGACACGTTCAACACGATCGTCGCGGCCAACGCGCGGATGGCCCAGGAGTTGGCGCGGGTGGGCGAGGTGGTGGGCCGGCAGGGCAAGACGCGGCAGCGGGCCCGTTTCGGCGGGCATCGCGGCGCGTGGATCGAGATGGAGACTTCGTTCAACACGCTGATCGACGACCTGATGCGTCCGACGACGGAGGTGACGCGGGCGATCGCGGCGGTGGCGCAGGGGGACCTGCTCCAGACGGTGCGGCTGGACGTGGAGGGGCGGCCGCTGGAGGGGGAGTTCCTGCGGTCGGCGTCGATCGTGAACACGATGATCCAGCAGCTGGCGGTGTTCACCTCGGAGGTGACGCGCGTGGCGCGCGAGGTGGGGACCGACGGCAAGCTGGGCGGTCAGGCGCAGGTGACGGGCGTCAGCGGCGTGTGGAAGGACCTGACCGAGAGCGTCAACTCGATGGCGAGCAACCTGACGGCGCAGGTGCGCAACATCGCGGACGTGACGATCGCGGTGGCGCGCGGGGACCTGTCGCGCAAGATCACGGTGGACGTGAAGGGGGAGATCCTCCAGCTCAAGGAGGCGATCAACACGATGGTGGACCAGCTGCGGTCGTTCGCCTCGGAGGTGACGCGGGTGGCGCGCGAGGTGGGGACGGACGGCAAGCTGGGCGGGCAGGCGGTGGTGCCGGGCGTGGCGGGCACGTGGAAGGACCTGACCGACTCGGTGAACGCGATGGCGGGCAACCTGACGTCGCAGGTGCGCAACATCGCGGAGGTGACGACGGCGGTGGCGCGCGGGGACCTGTCGCGCAAGATCACGGTGGACGTGAAGGGGGAGATCCTCGAACTGAAGAACACCATCAACACGATGGTGGACCAGCTCAACGCGTTCGCGGGCGAGGTGACGCGGGTGGCACGCGAGGTGGGGACCGAGGGCAAGCTGGGCGGGCAGGCGGTGGTGCGCGAGGTGTCGGGCGTCTGGAAGGACCTGACGGACAACGTCAACTCGATGGCGGGCAACCTGACGGCGCAGGTGCGCAACATCGCGGAGGTGGCGACGGCGATCGCGCGCGGGGACCTCTCCAAGAAGATCACGGTGAACGTGAGCGGGGAGATTCTCCAGCTCAAGGAGACCATCAACACGATGGTGGACCAGCTCAACGCGTTCGCGGGCGAGGTGACGCGGGTGGCGCGCGAGGTGGGGACCGACGGTAAGCTGGGCGGGCAGGCGGTGGTGCCGGGCGTGGCGGGGACGTGGAAGGACCTGACCGACAACGTGAACTCGATGGCGGGCAACCTGACGGCGCAGGTGCGCAACATCGCGGAGGTTTCGACGGCGATCGCGGGCGGGGACCTCTCCAAGAAGATCACGGTGAACGTGAGCGGGGAGATCCTGCAGCTCAAGGAGACCATCAACACGATGGTGGATCAGTTGAACGCGTTCGCGGGCGAGGTGACGCGGGTGGCGCGCGAGGTGGGAACGGAAGGGAAGCTGGGCGGTCAGGCGGTGGTTCGAGGCGTGGCGGGCACATGGAAGGACCTGACGGACAACGTGAACTCGATGGCGGGCAACCTGACGGCGCAGGTGCGCAACATCGCGGAGGTGACGACGGCGGTGGCGCGCGGGGACCTGTCGCGCAAGATCACGGTGGACGTGAAGGGGGAGATCCTGGAGCTCAAGAACACCATCAACACGATGGTGGACCAGCTCAACGCGTTCGCTGGGGAGGTGACGCGCGTGGCGCGCGAGGTGGGGACCGAGGGCAAGCTGGGCGGGCAGGCCAAGGTGCCCGACGTGGCGGGGACGTGGAAGGACCTGACGGACAACGTGAACTCGATGGCGGGCAACCTGACCGACCAGGTGCGCAACATCGCCGAGGTGGCGACCGCGGTGGCCCAGGGGGACCTGTCGCGCAAGATCACGGTGGACGTGAAGGGGGAGATCCTCCAGCTCAAGGAGACGCTCAACACGATGGTGGACCAGCTCAACGCGTTCGCGTCGGAGGTGACGCGGGTGGCGCGCGAGGTGGGGACCGAGGGCAAGCTGGGCGGCCAGGCGCAGGTCTCGGGCGTGGCGGGCACGTGGAAGGGCCTGACGGACAACGTGAACTTCATGGCGAGTAACCTGACGTCGCAGGTGCGCAACATCGCCGAGGTGACGACGGCGGTGGCGCGCGGGGACCTGTCGCGCAAGATCACGGTGGACGTGAAGGGGGAGATCCTGGAGCTCAAGAACACCATCAACACGATGGTGGACCAGCTCAACGCGTTCGCGGGCGAGGTGACGCGGGTGGCGCGCGAGGTGGGCACGGAAGGGAAGCTGGGCGGGCAGGCGGTGGTGCGCGAGGTGTCGGGCGTCTGGAAGGACCTGACGGACAACGTCAACTCGATGGCGGGCAACCTGACGGCGCAGGTGCGCAACATCGCCGAGGTGGCGACGGCGATCGCGGGCGGGGACCTTTCCAAGAAGATCACGGTGGACGTGCGGGGGGAGATCCTGCTGCTGAAGGAGACGCTCAACACGATGGTGGACCAGTTGCGGTCGTTCGCGGCCGAGGTGACGCGGGTGGCGCGCGAGGTGGGGACGGACGGCAAGCTGGGCGGGCAGGCGGTGGTGCCGGGCGTGGCGGGCACGTGGAAGGACCTGACCGACTCGGTGAACGCGATGGCGGGCAACCTGACGTCGCAGGTGCGCAACATCGCGGAGGTGACGACGGCGGTGGCGCGCGGGGACCTGTCCAAGAAGATCACGGTGGATGTGAGCGGGGAGATCCTGCAGCTGAAGGAGACGATCAACACGATGGTGGACCAGCTCAACGCGTTTGCCGCGGAGGTGACGCGGGTGGCGCGCGAGGTGGGCACGGAAGGGAAGCTGGGCGGTCAGGCGGTGGTGCCGGGCGTGGCGGGCACGTGGAAGGACCTGACGGACAACGTGAACGTGATGGCGGCGAACCTGACCGAGCAGGTGCGCGGGATCGTGAAGGTCGTGACGGCGGTGGCCAACGGGGACCTCAAGCAGAGCCTGACGGTGAACGCCAAGGGCGAGGTGGCGGCGCTGGCCGAGACGATCAACAACATGACCGAAACGCTGGCGATCTTCGCGCAGCAGGTGACGACGGTGGCGCGCGAGGTGGGGGTGGAGGGCCGGCTGGGCGGGCAGGCGCACGTGCCGGGCACGGCCGGGACGTGGAAGGACCTTACGGGGAACGTCAACCTCCTGGCGGCGAACCTGACGACGCAGGTGCGGGCGATCGCGGAGGTGGCGACGGCGGTGACCAAGGGGGACCTGACGCGGTCGATCCAGGTCGAGGCGCGGGGCGAGGTGGCGGAGCTGAAGGACAACATCAACACGATGATCGGCAACCTGCGGCTGACGACCGACCGCAACACGGAGCAGGACTGGCTGAAGACGAACCTGGCGCGTTTCACCAACATGCTGCAGGGCCAGCGCGACCTTCTGACGGTGGGCAAGCTGCTGCTTTCGGAGCTGGTGCCGCTGGTGAACGCGCACCAGGGGCTGATCTACCAGATGGACTCGGAGGAGTCGGCGCAGCTGAAGATGCTGGCGAGCTACGGGAACCCCGGCCCGGGCGGGTACCCGGCCCGGCTGATGCTCGGGGAGGGGTTCATCGGGCAGTGCGCGGCGGACAAGCGTCGCATCCTGGTGACGAACGTGCCGGAGGACACGGTGCCGGTGGGCTCGGTGCTCTTCCAGGCGCTGCCGCGGAGCCTGGTGGTCTTCCCGGTGGTGTTCGAGGGGCAGCTCAAGGCGGTGGTGGGCCTGGCGTCGCTGAACGACTTTGCGCCGGCGCACCTGTCGTTCCTGGAGCAGCTGACGGCGGGCATCGGCATCCTGCTCAACAGCATCGAGGCGACGATGCAGACCGAGGGTCTGCTCAAGCAGTCGCAGCAGCTGGCCGCCGAGCTGCAGGCCCAGCAGACGGAGCTGCAGCAGACCAACGAGCAGCTGGCGCAGAAGGCCCAGCAGCTGGCCGAGCAGAACGTGGAGGTCGAGCGCAAGAACCGGGAGATCGAGCAGGCCCGCGGGGCGCTGGAGGAGAAGGCCGCAGAGCTGGCGCTGACGTCCAAGTACAAGTCGGAGTTCCTGGCGAACATGTCGCACGAGCTGCGCACGCCGCTCAACAGCATCCTGATACTGGGCCAGCAGCTGGCCGACAACCCCGACAGCAACCTGTCGGGCAAGCAGGTGGAGTTCGCCCGGACGATCCACGCGGCGGGGACGGACCTGCTCAACCTGATCAGCGACATCCTCGACCTCTCGAAGATCGAGTCGGGCACGGTCTCGGTCGAGGCCGAGGAGGTGACGTTCGTCACGCTGATGGACATGGTGGGGCGCACGTTCCGGCACGAGGCCGAGAACCGCCACCTGTCGTTCGACGTGCAGCTGGACCCGCGGCTGGGCCGGAGCATCGTCACGGACTCCAAGCGGCTGCAGCAGGTGCTCAAGAACCTGCTCTCCAACGCGTTCAAGTTCACCGAGCACGGGGACGTGCGGCTCAGGGTGTCGCAGGTCGAGGGCGGGTGGAGCCACGATCATCCGACGCTCAACGCGGCGGCGACGGTGGTGGCGTTTGAGGTCTCCGACACGGGGATCGGGATCCCGCTGGAGAAGCAGAAGATCATCTTCGAGGCCTTCCAGCAGGCCGACGCGAGCACGAGCCGCAAGTACGGGGGCACGGGGCTGGGGCTGGCGATCAGCCGGGAGCTGGCGAGCCTGCTGGGCGGGGAGATCCAGCTGCGCAGCACGCCGGGCGTGGGCAGCACGTTCACGCTGTACCTGCCGATCCGCTACGCGGGCCCGACGCAGACGATGGCGCCGGTGCGCACGCACCAGCCCTCGGGGATGGAGCGTCTGCCCGAGCACCCGGTCGAGCAGGTGCCCGACGACCGGGCCGAGCTGGTCTCCGACGACGCGTGCCTTCTGATCATCGAGGACGACCCGCACTACGCCCGGGTGCTGCGCGACCTGGCGCACGACACGGGGTTCAAGGTCCTGGTGGCGCACCGGGGCGCGGACGCGATGGCGCTGGCCCGCCAGTACCGCCCGGCGGCGATCTCGCTGGACGTGTTCCTGCCCGACATGCTGGGGTGGTCGGTGCTCAACCAGCTCAAGCAGGACCCGGTGACGCGGCACATCCCGGTGCAGATCGTGACGCTCGACGAGGACCGCCAGCACGGGCTGGCGCGGGGGGCGTACTCGTTCGTGACCAAGCCGGCGACCACCGACGGCCTGCTGACGGCGCTGAACCGGATCAAGAGCTATTCGGCGCCGCGGCGCCGGCGGCTGCTGGTGGTGGAGGACAACGCGGCGGAGCAGATGAGCATCCGGGAGCTGCTGGGCTCGGACGACATCAACATCGACTCGGCCGATTCGGGGCGGGCGGCGCTCGACTCCCTGCACAGCTCCTCGTACGACTGCGTGGTGCTGGACCTGCACCTGCCGGACATGAGCGGCTTTGAGGTGCTGGAGCGCATGCGCGACGACGAGTCCCTGCGCGATGTCCCGGTGGTGGTCTTCACGGGCCGGGCCCTCTCGCCCGAGGAGGATGCGCAGCTGCACACGCTCGCCCGCAGCGTGGTGGTCAAGGGCGTGGAGTCCCCCGAGCGCCTGCTCGACGAGACGTCCCTGTTCCTGCACCGCGTGGTCGCCGACCTGCCGCCGTCCAAGCAGCAGATGCTCGACCGCCTGCACCGCTCCGACGACCACCTGGTGGGCAAGCGCGTGCTGGTGGTCGACGACGACGTGCGCAACATCTTCGCCCTCAGCAGCGTGCTGGAGCGTCGCGGCATGGAGGTGCTCACGGCAACGACCGGGCGCGAGGCGATCCAGACGCTCGAGTCGACCGACGATCTGGCGATCGTGCTCATGGACATCATGATGCCGGAGATGGACGGGTACGAGACGATGCGGGCGATCCGCGCGATCCCGACCTTCGCCCGGCTGCCGATCGTCGCGCTGACCGCCAAGGCGATGAAGGGCGACCGGGAGAAGTGCCTGGAGGCGGGGGCCTCGGACTACCTGGCCAAGCCCGTGAACACCGAGCAGCTGCTCTCGGTGCTGCGGATGTGGCTGCACCGCTGAACCGGGGGAGTGCACAGTGACGGCACGGGAACGCGCGAACATCCTCCTGGTCGACGACCAGCCCTCCAAGCTGCTGAGCATGGAGGCGATCCTGTCGGAGCTGGGCGAGAACCTCATCAAGGCCGATTCGGCCGACGAGGCGCTCAAGCACCTGCTGGCGCAGGACATCGCGGTGGTGCTGGTGGACGTGTGCATGCCGCGGATGGACGGGTTCGAGCTGGCCGAGCTCATCCGCGGGCACCCGCGCTTCAAGCGAACGGCGATCATCTTCATCTCCGCCGTCCACATGACCGACGCGGACCGCCTGCGCGGGTACGACCTGGGCGCGGTGGACTACATCCACGTCCCGATCATCCCGCAGGTGCTGCGGGCCAAGGTCGCCGTGTTCGCCGAGCTCTACCGCAAGACCAACCAGCTCGAGCGGCTCAACGCCGAGCTGCAGGAGCGGGTCGCCGAGCTGGACCAGTCCAACGAGCGGCTGCGGTTTGCCGATCGCATGGCGACCATCGGCACGCTGGCGGCCGGGCTGGGGCACGACATGGGCAACCTCCTGCTGCCGGTGCGGATGAGGCTGGACTCGCTGGAGACTTTCGACCTTCCGCCGGCGGCGCGGGACGACGTCGCGGCGATCCGGAAGGGATCGGAGTACCTGCGTCGCCTGGCGATGAGCCTGCGTCTGCTCTCGATCGATCCGGAGAACCTCGGCGTCGGGGACAACGCGACCAGCGCGGCGCAGTGGTGGGAGGAGACCGAAGGGATGATCCGCAACGGCATCCCGCGCGCGGTCACGCTCTGCGCGGACATCCCGGCCGACCTGCCACGCCTGAAGATCGACAAGGCCGCGCTCACGCAGATCGTCTTCAACCTCGTGCAGAACGCCGGGGATGCGCTGCGGGGCCGCGAGGACGGGCGGATCGTCGTCGCCGCCGCGCCCGCCGCGCAGGATCAGAACGTCTGCCTGAGCGTCACGGACAACGGCCCGGGGATGACCGAGGAGGCCCGGCGGCGGTGCCTCGAGCCCTTCTTCACGACCAAGACGCGGGCCCGCGGCACGGGATTGGGTCTGGCGCTGGTTGCCGGGCTCACCAAGCGGGCCCAGGGGTCGGTGGAGATCGACAGCGCGCCCGACCGGGGCGCCACGTTCCGCCTCGTGCTGCCGGTCTCGCCGCCGCAGGAGCGGGCCGGCCCGGCGGCCGCCCGCAGGGCCGCCGTCGCGGTGGTCAACGTGCAGGACGACCGCCTGCACGCGCACGTCACGTCGGTGCTCGCGTCTCTGGAGTACCAGATCCGCGCCGGGGAGCCCGCCGAGGCCGATGTCTGGGTCACCGATGCGCCGGATGACGATGCGCTGGCGAGCGTCCGCAGGTTCACCGCCTCCGCGCCCGGGTGCCGCGCGGTTGTCTTCGCCACCGGGCAGGAGCCCGACGACTCCACGGGCAGGATCATGCGTCTGGAGCCCGCGACCCGCCCCTCCATGCTGCGATCGAGGCTCAGGGGATGGCTCTCCTCCCGCCGATGAGCCCGCGGAGTGCTCTCACGTGCAACACGAACTGCCCAGGCCCTTGCGCGTGCTCTGCGTGGACGACAACGAGGACCTGGCCGAGGCGATGCGCCGTCGGATCGCCGTCGAGCCGTCCCTGGCGTGGGCCGGCATCGTCGGCCAGGGGTCGGAGGTGCTCGCGCGGGTCGCCGAGCTCAAGCCCGACATCGTGCTGCTGGACATCGACATGCCCGAGACCGACAGCTTCGACCTGGTGCAGCGTCTCTCGGGCGCTGCGCCGCGGTGCCGCGTGCTGATGTTCAGCGGATACGTCAGCCTGGAGTACATCGACCGCGCCCTGGACTGCGGGGCCTGGGGGTACCTCTCCAAGAACGATGATGTAGACCGGTTGATCGAGGACATCCGCCGCGCCGGTCGGGGCGAGGTCGCATTCAGCCGCGAGGTTCTGGCCGTCCAGCACGCGACCCGCTCATGACAGGCCCCGCGCGGCGGCGCGGCCCCCGCGGTGGACGAGTCGGGGACCGCGGTGGTTTGCGGTCCAGCCAACACCCGTTTGCGGGCCGGCCTCGCCCGCCGTGGACCGCTCCGATACCCTGCGCCATGGGTCATCACGCGGACATGCTCGCACGGGCCGCCGCGCCGCTGCTGGCGATCGTGCTTGTCGTGGGGTGCGCTGCTCCAGTTCCGCCGTCCCAGCCACCCCCACCACCCCCATCACCCCCATCACCCCCACCACCCCCACCACCCCCACCACCCCCACCATCGTCCGCACCCGCAGCGCAGCACCCGGCGGCACACCAGCTCCCCGAGCACGTCAGCGTCAAGCCGGTGTTCCTGGTCCCGACCGATGCGCAGGCTCCTTCGGACCTGGCCGGCCGGACGCTCATGCGGCACATCGAGTGGTGCCGGCGACGCTACCGCGAGCTGCTGCTGGATCGCGACACCTTCACGCTCGCGGAGGGTGAGCTTCCGCTGGTGCTGCGTGGCGCGCACCCGGCCGCGTACTACCTGGGAACCGGCGACGGCGGCGCGGAGGATGCGCTGCTGGAGCTCTTCGAGCACGACGGCGTGGACCGCTTCAGCTGCCCGTTCATCTACGTTGTGCTGTTCGTGGGCACGGGCGAAACGCCCAAGGGCGGCGGGCGACCCATCAACGGGTACATCAACACGGGCGGCGGCATCGTCGTGATGTCGGCGGACAACCTGGAGCTCGATACCGCGTTCCAGTCGTGTCTGCAGCACGAGATCGGCCACGCCTGCGGTCTCGTGCACGCGGATGCCAACGGGCTGAGCATGGAGACCAGCGAGTCGTTGATGTCCTACAACCCCGGGCACCACACCCATGGGTTCGATCCGAGCCCCACGCCCGGCCGGCTGGTTCCCGAGGACCTCCGGCTGCTCGCCCTCAACACGCGGGTCTTCCCGCACCTTCAGATCGACCCCGAGCACGACTTGCCGCCCGGGTACCAGATCAACCCCAACATGATCATGCTCGGCCCGATGACCCTGCGGCGGCAGGCCGACTACGACGGCGCCTGGAACGGCCGGTAGCAGGGGAGCATCGGCTCATCCTGCTCCCGGCGATGCTCGCGGCGGTCCGCACGCTGCTGGGGTCGGTCCGTCCGTCATCAGCAACCGGCCTCGAACGCCAGGGCGAACGCGGTGAAGTCGTCGGTGTCGACGAAGCCCGATCGGTCAAAGTCCGCCGCGTCGATCCCCAGCTCGAAGTCGGCGACGAAGGCGGTGAAGTCGTCGGTGTCGACATACCCCGAATGGTCGTAGTCCGATGGAGCGTCAACGATGACCAGCGCGGGGTCGGTGGGGAACGCCCCGCACGCGTCTCGCACCAGGCAGTAGAAGACTCCGCCGTCGGGGCAGTCGATCGGGTTGAACGTGAGCTGGTTGGTCTTGGCGCCGCCGATGCGGCCGCCGTCGACGATCGGCGCGTTCTCACGGTACCACTGGAACGTGACCGGACCGTCCCCGGACGCATCGACGATCAGCGAGACGACATCCCCGCCGACGTACGTGGTTTCCGGGGGCGGCTGGAGGAAGATGTTGATGGACGAGGAACCGAAGTAGACCGTTCCGTCGACGCCCTTCTGCCAGCCGGCGCCTCCCGCGGACCTGATCTGCCCCAGGAGCATGTGGATGTCGCAGCAGTAGAGGGCGATCCGACCGCCGCCGCCTCCGCCGCCGCTGTTGGCAGCGCCCGAGCCGCCGGCGGCCGAGAGCGTGCCGGTGCCTTCCAGCGTCTGGCAGGTGATCCACAGACTGCCGCCCGAACCGCCCGCATCCGAGCTCTGGCCGTTGCTGGACAGGGTGCCGTTGATGGTGATGGTGCCCGACACCGTGAGCCGGATCGCGCCGCCGCCGGCTCCCCCGAGCGTGGAGTAGTCACGCCCGCCGCCGGAGCCCAGGTCCACCGGCGCCTGGTTGGAGCCGTAGCTCGTGCCGCCCGGGTAGTTCGAGCAGTTGGATCGCGAATGGCCGCCATCACCGCCGAATCCGCCGCCCGAGGGGCACGTGCCGTAGCCGGGCGAGCCCAGGCCCGCGCCCGGACCGGACTGAGAGCCGAAGCCCCGGCCGTCGGCGAACACCTCGCCGTCGGGCTCAATGAGCAGGTTGCCGTTGATGGTCAGGTCGAAGCTGGTCTGCAGCCGACGGGGGCCCAGCCGGCCGTGGCCCCGGACCACCACATCGGCATCGATGGTGGTGGCCTGCGTGAGCTCGGTGGTCTCGCGGTTGGCGTTGGTAGTCCCGCCGTTGTCGATGTAGAGCACGGGAGTGCCGTTGCCGATCACCTGGTAGACCGTCCCCGCGCCCCCCACGCTCCAGCCCGATCCGCCCACGCTCCTGGGCGGGGGCATCGACGTCGAACCGGCGTAGAGAGCGATGCGACCGCCTCCCCCGCCGCCCTCGCTGCCGGTGTACCCACCCCCGCCGTTGGCGATGATCATGCCATTGCCCGCCAGAGACCCGCATGTGATCCACAGGCTGCCGCCCGAACCACCAGCGCCCGAGGCAAGCCCGTTGCTGGATACAACACCGTTGACGGTCATCGCGCCGCTCACGTGAAGGCGGATCGCACCGCCGCCGGCACCGCCCAGGTCGGAGTAGTCTCGTCCCCCACCCGAGCCCAGGTCGGTGGGGCTCTGGATGGAGCCGTAGGTAGATCCTCCTGCAAATGAGCTGCTCGACCACCCGCCGCCGCCGCCGTAACCGCCCCCGGCCGCGTTGGTGCCGTAGCTGGGGGATCCCGCTCCAGCGCCGGGGCCTGTCTGCGACCCGTACCCGCGGCCGTCGGCAAACACCTCACCATCAGGCTCCACGGTGAGATCGCCGTCGATGGTCAGATCGAAGTTCGTCTGCAGGCGACGCGGACCGAGCCGACCATGTCCACGGACGATGACGTGCGCGCTGATGGTTGTGGGTTGTACGATTTCGGTCGTCTCGCGCTTGGTGTTCGTCGACCCGCCGTTGTCGATGTAGAGGACCGGCTTGTTGTTGCCGACCACCTGATACACCGTTCCCGCTCCGCCGACGCTCCATCCCACGCCGCCCAGGCACTTGGGAGGGAGCATCGAGGTTGAGCCGGTGTACAGCGCGATGCGGCCGCCACCGCCGCCGCCTTCGCTGCCGGTGTACCCCCCGCCGCCGTTGGCGATGATCGCGCCGGTTCCGGACAAAACGCCGCACGTGATCCACAGGCTTCCACCCGACCCGCCGGCGCCGGAGGAAAGGCCGTTGCTGGACACGACCCCGTTCACCGTCATCGCGCCGGTCACGGTCAGACGGATTGCACCGCCTCCGGAGCCGCCCAGGTTGGAGTAATCGCGTCCCCCGCCCGAGCCCAGGTCGGTGGGAGTCTGGATCGAGCCGTACGTCGATCCACCCGCGAAGGAAGTGCTCGACCACCCGCCGCCGCCTCCGTATCCGCCCCCGGCCGCGTTGGTGCCGTAGCTCGGAGAGCCCGCTCCAGCGCCGGGGCCTGTCTGCGACCCGTACCCGCGGCCGTCGGCGAACACTTCGCCATCGGGTTCGACCACCAGATTCCCATCGATGATCAAGTCGAAGTTGGCCTGGAGGCGACGCGGGCCGAGCCGACCATGCCCGCGGACCACCACGTTCGCGTGGACGGTTGTGGGCTGGATGAATTCGGTCGTCTCGCGGTTGGTGTTCGTCGTTCCGCCGTTGTCGATGTAGAGAACCGGCGTGCCGTTGCCGATGACCTGGTAGACCGTCCCCGCACCGCCCACGCTCCAGCCGGTTCCGCCCACGCACACGGGAGGGGGCATTGATGTTGAGCCGGTGTACAGCGCGATGCGCCCGCCGCTGCCTCCTCCTTCGCTGCCGGTGTACCCACCGCCGCCGTTGGCGGTGATCGCGCCGGTTCCGGACAAAATGCCGCACGTGATCCAGAGACTCCCACCCGAGCCGCCCGCGCCCGAGGAAAGCCCGTTGCTGGACACGACCCCGTTCACCGTCATCGCGCCGGTCACGGTCAGGCGGATCGCGCCGCCGCCGGCGCCACCCAGGTTTGAATAGTCACGACCTCCGCCCGAGCCCAGGTCGGTGGGAGTCTGGATCGAGCCGTAGGTCGATCCGCCCGCGAACGAGGTGATTGACCACCCGCCACCCCCGCCGTAGCCGCCGCCGGCCGCGTTGGTTCCGTAGCTGGGAGACCCGGCCCCCGCGCCGGGACCGGACTGCGAGCCGAAGCCCCGGCCGTCGGCGAACACCTCGCCGTCGGGCTCGATGAGAAGGTTGCCGTTGATGGTCAGGTCGAAGCTGGTCTGCAGCCGGCGGGGGCCCAGCCGGCCGTGGCCCCGGACCACCACATCGGCATCGATGGTGGTGGCCTGCGTGAGCTCGGTGGTCTCGCGGTTGGCGTTGGTAGTCCCGCCGTTGTCGATGTAGAGCACGGGAGTGCCGTTGCCGATGACCTGGTATACGGTCCCCGCGCCCCCCACGCTCCAGCCCGATCCGCCCACGCTCCTGGGCGGGGGCATCGACGTCGAACCGGCGTAGAGAGCGATGCGACCGCCCCCCCCGCCGCCCTCGCTGCCGGTGTACCCACCCCCGCCGTTGGCGGTGATCATCCCAGTGCCCACCAGAGACCCGCATGAGATCCACACGCTGCCACCCGAGCCGCCCGCGCCGGACGGCAGGCCGTTGCTGGTGATGGCGCCGTCAACCGTCATCGCCCCCAGGACCCTCAGTCGAACGGCACCACCGCCAGCGCCGCCCAGGCTGGAGTAATCACGACCACCACCGGAGCCGAAACTGGCCGGGGCCTGGATCGAGCCGTAGGTCGACCCGCCTGCGAACGAGGTGATCGACCACCCACCCCCGCCGCCGTAACCGCCGCCGGCGGCGCACGTGCCGTAGCTGAGAGAGCCGCCGCCAGCGCCGGGCCCGGTCTGCGAACCAAACCCCCGGCCGTCGGCATCGATCCGGCTGGCGACCAGGGACGATTCGCTTCCCTGGACGAACAGGTCGGTCGAGATGAGGAGGCTCATCCCGTACACGAGCCCGGTGTCGCCGCCGTAATCGAAGGAAAACCCCCCGGTGTGGGTCAGCACGCCGGGCTGGTTGGCGGCGTTGCGCTCGAGGCGGAGGGACTTGATCTCGTGGGCGCCGTTGACCGTCAGCGCAGCGCCTTGAACCGTGATCTCCGCATCCTTGAGCGGCACCGGCACGTTGCTGCCCGTGGACTTGATGGTCGTGTCCATCGGCCCGATCTGCGCCGGCGCGGTGATCAGTACGGGATCGGCCAGCGCCGGTGCGCACGCCCACGCGATCGCCAAAGCCGCCGTCAACAGGATCCTGCGCATGGTGCTCTCCCAAAGTTCGACCGGAACCCGACGCGAGCGGAGGTGAGATCCCCCCCGGAACTCACGAGACCCGCCGCCGGTGATTCCCGCCCCGGGATCTCGGCCCGCGAGCGGGCACCTCCAAGCGACACTGGGAAGGAACGGGGCAGGGATTCGAGTGAAACTCCCGGCCTCGCGGACACTCTGCGCCCGAAAGGCTCGGCGCCGATCCCGGCCGATTCCGGGATTGCCGCCGGGCACAGCCACCCATCTGCCTTCCCATCAACAACTTACGACTGGCCACCGGCCCACTGCGCGCGCACGAGGCGCGGCGTCTTGCTCGCCCGACCCCAACGCAAAGGGGCCCGGCCAGAAGCCGGGCCCTCGGAGCAGAACGGCGGCCGATCTCCCTAGCAGCCGGCCTCGAACGCCTCGATGAACGCGGTGAAGTCATCGGTGTCCACGAACCCGCTCTGGTCGAAGTCCGCGGGGCACGACCGTTCGATGTAGCACGCCCCCGACAGCGAGATGCGCTCGAAGTACCGGACCGAGCCGTTCACACAGTCGGCCTGGCGGCCGGGACGGTACATCGGGCTGAGCTTGCCGGTGCCGTTGGGAGCGATGGACTTGTTCCAGCTGCTGGAACTGCCGAAGTCCCACAGCGCCTGGCCGGCGGCGTCGTACGGCACCGCCTGGTACCCGTCCGTGCCCCCGCAGTTACTGCTGATCGCCAGGTAATAGTCGCCCTCGGTCAGGTGCACGTTGCTCGGCACGCTCAGCATCGTGTCGGTGTTGGCGATCGTGTTGTTGATGCCCAGGATCCCCCGGCCGTTCCCGTCGAGCAGGTACATCCGCGCGCCGTAGAGGTTACCCCAGGTCATGGTCGGGGTCGCGACCGCCTGGAAGTTCTCCGGATCGCAGATATGGAACTTGAAGATATCGCACTCCCCGGGGGCGAACGATCCGAGGATCGTCGTGAGAGGTCCCGATCCGGTGACGACCTGGGCCGTGCTGGGCGAGTAGCCCGCATCGTACCCGTGGTAGGCCTCGTTCCACTGGGTGGGAGCGACCTGGCCCGTGCTGACCCGCAGGCGGACCGTCCCCGAACCGAGGAAGTTGGTGGAGACGATCCAGTTGGGATTGGGGCTCTGGCTGAAGTCGGCGCTGTATCCCACCACGCAGACGTAGTAGGTCCCCTCGCTGATGTACGGACGCCAGTTGCCTTCCTTCTGATTCCACCCCGTGTCGATGCGGGATCCGAACCACCCGGTGCCGTCCTCGCCCAGCCGCTTGCCCGACCCGCCCCCGTAGGTCAGCGCGGCCGCGTTGCTCGTCGGCAGCGCCGTCCCCCCGCCGCTGAAATCATCCCACGAGACGAGGTACGACCACTCGTTGTACAGCCCGATCTCCGTGTTCAGCGCATCTCCGGCGGGCGTGAGGGAGCGGGGCGTGTCGATGTTCAGCCAGCTCTCGGGGGTGATGCCCTCGGTGAGGTGGAAGCGGAACCAGATGTTCTGCCCGTTGGCGATCGGGATGCTCAAGGACGTCTTGGTGTCCCCGATGCCCACCTCCCCCAGGTCGATCACGTTGGCCGGCGGAGGCGGCGGCGCGGGAGCCGTCTGGGCTTCCGCGATCGCGGGCACGCCCAGCGCGGCGAGCAGAGAGATCACCCCGTTCAACCTCCGGCACGACATCGGACTCTTGATGGACATGCGATTCCTCCGTGGCGCTGTGGCGCGCGAAACCGGACCGCACGGGCAGGTCGCCCCTCCCGTGCCCCTCGATTGGAGTGTGTCGGTCCCCCGCTGGGCCAGACTCACCGGCCTTCAAGCGATGTGCATCGCCCGACGGGGCAACAGAATCCGCGCGAGCCGCCGGGGCGGGCCCCATTCCCCCCGACGCCGCCCGCACGCTACCGGCCCATCAACCCCCGGCAGCGCTCGAGCGCCTCGCGGTACTCTTTGGCCTGCGGATGCTCGGGCGGCAGGAGGCGGCCCGCGATCGCGACCGCCTCTTCCAGTTCCGGAAGGGCGTGCGCCAGGTCGTGCTCTTCGATCCGCGCACTCCCCGACCGCCAAAGCAGCCGGGCCAGCAGCGCCGAACCCTCGGGGGACATCCGCCGGAGCATCGCGACGCCCTCGTCATACAGGGGCCTGGCCTCCGCGGTTCTTCCCAGCGCCTGGCGGACCCGCGCGAGGTTGCTCAGGCTGGTCGCGAGCGTTGCGTTGTCGGCCGGGGAGAGTCGCCGGCCCATTTCCAGGGCCTGCGCGTTCAGACCTTCGGCCTCCGGCAGCCGGTCGAGATCCAGCTGCACGGCGGCCAGGTTGGTCAGGCTGTTCACGATCGCCGGATGATCGCCCTTGTACAAGCGCTGCCGCATCTCCAGCGCTTCGCGGTACAGGGGCTCGGCGAGCGCCGGGCCCCCGGCCTCGTTACGGACGACCGCGAGGTTGTTGAGGGCCTGCGCGACCTTGGGATGGTCCCCCTTGAACAGGCGGCGGGCCATCTCAAGGGACTGCGCCAACAGCGGTTCGGCCTCCGCGGGCTTGCCGAGCGTCTGCTTGATGTACGCGACGTTGTTGAGGCACTGCGCCACGCGGGGCTCGTCCCCGCTGCTGAGCCGCTGGTACATCTCCAGCGACTGAACAAAGAGCGGTTCTGCCTCGGCCGCCTTGTTCTGGTCCACCAGCGAGAACGCCAGGTTGTTCAGGCTCTCGGCCAGGTCCGGGTGGTCCCCCTTGAAGAGCCGCCGACGCATCTCCAGGGCCTGCTGGTACAGCAACTGCGCCTCGGCCGCGCGGCCGAGTTCCTGGACGGTCGCCCCGAGGTTGTTCATCTCGGTGGCGACCGTCGCATCGTCCCCCGAGATCAGCCGCCGGTACATATCGAGCGAAGCCCGGAACAGCGGCTCGGCATCCTCGAACCTCCCCAGCGAGAGCTTGACGCGCCCGAGCACGTCCAGGCTCGCCGCGGTATCGGTGCTGTCGGCGGCCGACATCTGGCGGGCGAGCTGCAGCGCCTGATCGGCCAGCGGCTCGGCTTCGATGCTGCGCCCGTTGCCGTCCAGGATGATCGCGATCGTCCGCAGCAGCAGGTTGGAGACCTCGGGATGGGACTTGAGTTCGCCCGTATTGAGTTGCTTGATCGCCTGCTGCATCGCCTGGCTCACCAGGATGTCCTGGCGGCCTTCGCTGTTGGGGTCCTGAGACTGCAGCGCCGAAACGACCAGATCGGTGACCTTCTGGGAGCGATCGTGCTCCCGCTGGGCCAGGTCACGCTCGGCCTGCAGGCGGGACTCGGCCTTGACCGCGCGGTCACGCTCCCCGCGGGCCACGCTGGCCTGCCACAGCGCCACACCGAGCCCGACCGCCAGCGCCAGCGTGATCGCCGTGCCCGCAAGCACGACGATCCGATGCCGGCGTGCGAACTTCGCGAGCAGGTACGTCCCCCCGGGCGGGGCCGCGAGCACGGGATCTCCGTTGAGGTAGCTCCGCAGGTCCTGCGCCAGCGCGTGCGCGGATTCGTACCGCCGGCCCCGCTCCTTCTCGATCGCCTTCATCACGATCCAGTCGAGCTCGCCGCGGATGGTCGTCCCCAGCCGCCGCGGCTCGCTGGAACGGCTGGCGGCTACCGAAGTGGCTGTCTCCCGGGCCTGGCCGAGCCGCGTGCTGGGCCGGGGCGGGTCGACCTCGCGGAGGATCCGCTGGATCTCCGCCATGCCCGCGGCGCGGAGCGTGCGCGGGTTGAACGGCAGCATGCCCGTCAGCAGCTCGTACAGCAGCGTGCCGAGGCTGTAGACATCGGTCCGCGTGTCGATGTCCTGCGAGCCGCCGGCCTGCTCGGGAGACATGTACTCGGGCGTGCCGATGACCTGCCCTTCCACCGTCTGGCGCGAGCCGGCCGACGGCTCGCCGGGTGAGAGTTCCGGGCTGATCGCCTTGGCGATCCCGAAGTCGATGACCTTCGGGGTCGCCGCGGCGATCGGAGTGTCCCCCGGCAGCACCAGCACGTTGGAGGGCTTGAGGTCCCGGTGGATGATCCCCTTGTGGTGCGCGTGCTGCACGGCCTCGCACACCGGGATGAACAGCTCGAGCCTCTGCCGCACCGAAAGCCGATGGCGATCGCAGAACGCGGTGAGCGGCAGACCGGCGACGAACTCCATGACGAAGTACGGCCGGCCCGACGAGGTCACGCCCCCATCAAACACCTTCGCGACGTTCGGGTGGTCCATCACCGCGAGGGCCTGCCGCTCGGCCTCGAACCGGGAGATCACCTCCCTCGAGTCCATGCCCGGCTTGACGATCTTGATCGCCACCCGCCGGCGCACCGGCGTGTGCTGCTCCGCGAGGAAGACCTTGCCGAAGGCGCCCTCGCCGATCAACTCCAGCAGCGTGTACGCGCCGATGGCCGTCCCCGGCCCCTCGCGGATCTCCTCGGCGCCCAGCACCACGGCCTCGGCCGCCGCCAGCGCCGCCCCGGCCGTGCGCACCGCATCGACGGGACCGACGCCCAGGAGCGACTCGACCTCGCGTCGCAGTTTCGTATCGCTCCCGCACTCGCGATCGAGGATGCGGTCCCTCTCGGCGCCCAGGACGGCCTCCGCCAGCTCGAACACTTCCTTGATGCGCGACCACCGATGGGGGCTCACCAGGCCCCGGCGATCAACAGTGCGCGAATCCGCCGGATGCTCACTCATCTCCCGCCTCCGACCGGCCCGCTTGTATCGACCTCAATTCCCGGTCGAGCCATGCACGGGCGAACTGCCAGTCGCTCTTGACCGTCCGGTCGCTGACACCCAGCGCCAGCGCAGTCTCGGCGACGCTGAGCCCCGCGTAGAACCGCAAGTGCACCACCCGGCCCATCCGCGGGTCCTGCACCTCCAAGCGACGGATCGCATCATCCAGGGCAGCGTAATCGGGCTGGTTGACGCCCGACGAGGCTTCCAGCGACGCAACCTCCAGATCGACCCGGCCCCGGCCTCCCCCCCGCTTGTCCCGGCCCCGGGCCTTGGCGTGGTCCAGCAGGATCCGCCGCATCGCCTCCGCCGCCGCCGAGTAGAAATGCGCCCGGTTCTGCCAGGGGATGTCCCGCGGGCCCGCGAGCCGCAGGTACGCCTCGTGCACCAGGGCGGTCGCCTGCAGCGTGTGCCCGATGCGTTCCTCGGCTAGCCGCTTCTGCGCCAGCGCACGGAGCTGCTCGTACACCAGGGGGAGCAGTTCCTCGACCGAAGAGTGTGACGCCTTGGAGTCGGACAGGATCCGCGTGACCCGCGGGTCCGCCGAACCACCCGGTATCCCCGCGGAATCTCCCGATGACGGCCCGGAACTCATGCTCGCACCTGCCTGCGTGAAGAGTGGAGCGCAGCCCACGCCGAACGCGTGGCCGAGAAACGACGCTCCCCACGGCAACCCCGATCGGCCGAGGGCTCAACTTCAGGATACCACACCCTGCGCACCAGACCCCCATCCGCACCGGTTCTCCTCTTTGCCGACGCGGGCATGGAATGTAACCCGCCGAGGCGCCGGAAGTTGGGATGCTCTCCACGGCCGCGCGTGCCGGCACCCCCGGAGACCGTGCGTCCCTCCGCGAGCCTCGCGATGCAACGGCCCCTGAGCATTCCTCCGGAAAATCACCCCCAAAAACACAACACCCCCCGACAATTCGGAGGGTGCAAATGGGCGCAACAGGACTCGAACCTGTGACCTCGGCTATGTGACGGCTGACGCACGTGAACTCGAAATGACCCAGAAAACGCTTGTTTTTGAGCACTTCCAGCATAATGGTACCCCTGTTCCCTACCCTTTGCAAGTTGTGCAAATACCAGCAGTTTTTGCAAGTTGTGCCGGTATCTACCACTTTGGAACGGGTAGGTACCCCTTCCCGCTCCAGAGCCGCCAGAACGCCTCCAGCCGCGTGGCGTCGTGCTGGGGGCCGGAACTGGCTCGCGACACGACCTACGCCTCAGGCAGGCTCTAATCGCCACGGTTGACCATCTCGCTAGGGACTGCTGGAGATCGTCCTCCGGCGTGTGCGCTTACTGGACGCAGTTCCGAAACGTTGACAAGTTTGCACAGGTTGCGATACTTCTAATGTCAGTCGTGTTGGCTGGCTTTCCGCCCGTTATCGCGGGCGTTCACATCCGGCTTGCGACGGTCAACCTCCGGCACCATCGGTGTCGCAGACCCGAGCACCACACCACGCTTTCCAAGCGTCTGTGGCTGCACATGGGTTTGCCCCGATGGCTATCAGCCAAACTCCCGACCGCTGCCTTCCCGACGACGCCGTTCCCCTCAGTCAAGCCGCCCGTTCAATCGGCGGCGGCATTCACGTCAGCACGTTGCATCGCTGGGCGCGGAAGCCACTGCGCCGGTGCCCCGGCACGACACTGCCCATTTACCCAGTCGGCGGGCGTGACTTTGTGTCGCTGCGCGAACTCCGAGAGTTCCTTGCCGCAATCGACCCCCGTCGTAGTGCTCCAGAGCAGAGAACGCCAACGCCCCGACAACTCGTGCGTCGTGGTGATGACCGCCGCAGCCGTGCGGAGGATGTATTGGATCAAGAGGGCATCTAGTGCCCTCCACGGGCACATCTGGAACCAAGTGCAGATCGCGCTCGCTCCGCCGGACACTTGACGAGTGCGCCGGTCGTCCATTGCCTTGCCGCGAGTATCAGCCTCGCGAGCGAGATTCATGGCACATTCCTCCCTCGGATCAGGCTTGGCTTTATGGTCGAGATGATGACGGTGCGGATGATCCAACCGCATCGTTGGAATCGCCATCAGTTGAGTATTTAGACGACCGGCGAACAGTGCCGCTACGACTGGTCGGCTCCGCAAGCAATCCGCTGGCAGGTGCCACACGACGCGGGTTCCGGGCCGGATGTGGTTCCATGAGAGCAGTTCTTCTCAACCTGCGGGATGAGTTCCTGAACAAGCGCATTCAAGACCACAAGCCCATCGACTTGACGTTCTGGAAGCAGCCGTTCGATGCCATGATTGAAGAGATTCGCGAGCGGAGAGGCCCGTTACCGTGACTGACTGACATCAGCGGGATCCAAGAGTCGATCTGAGTATCGTGCCGACGACCGCGCATTCGGACGCTTTCAGGTAGCACAACGGCGAGCCATCGCGATTCGGTCGCCACCACCAGATTGCGACGGGTCGTCCGCTCGGGAGGAAACCGCTGGAACGAATCAGGTGCTGTCCGGCTGACTTACCGCCCTTGCCATCGAACGGCGTCGGAACGTGCTCCCAGCCAGAGTGCCTTGTGAACAAGTTCGGCACCCGATGCCATCCGCGACCGTGGCCGAAGATGACTTCGACGCACGGACAGTTGTCGAGTACTTTTAGCCAGACCTGCTCACCAAACGCCGGGAGCAGTCGTCGGGTTGTCGGGCAGCACTTCGAGATGCCGACTTTCGTTGCGAATGGCGAGACGTAGTCCGTGTGGCACGCCAGTCCCAACTCGAACGGAGTCCCCAGTGCGTGCAGGAAAGCCTTGTACCGGTCGAACCAGAGCGAATAGGCGTTCCCCAGCGTGAAGTATCCCTCCATACGCCGGAACGCTTCCCGGAGCCTGTCGTCTGTGAGCGAGCCGTCGCCCCAATGGAGAAACCGCTGTCGCGTTTCCCGCAGCGGCTGCCGCTCAGCGGATGCTGTGGGCTTCGTCCAGAACTCATCTTCGGATGGGTTCAGCCCAGCCGTCGCGATCCGTGCAGTGCGCCAGTCGCCGAAGGCAAGCACCGGGGTGCATTCTGGGTCGATGTCCGGACACCGCTCCCGGTCAGTCCTGAGCCGTTCCCAAGCAGTCCTGTACAAGTCGGGCATTGAAGGTGTCACGGGGGATTGAAGGCTCCCTTCGGGATGTTGGCTCAATACTCGCTCGATGCTGACAGCGGCTCGTTCACCCATACTTCAGCGCGAAGTCGTTCGCCCTCCGGGTGTCCGTGTCGGTGTATGCCAGCGTGGTCCGCAGCGATGAGTGATCCAGCATGATGCTGGCAAGGTCAAGGCTGTCGGTTCGAGTGGTGAAATCGGTGTACGAGTGACGAAGTTGATGTGGGTGCCAATGGGGAACGCCAGCACGTTCGCACGCCCGTGCCACGGCCTTCCTGTATGCCTTTCGTGTGTACATCGCACCGGGCTTGCGCCCGCGCTTGGCCGCCCTCTTCGCGGCGACCCGTGCCCGCAGCACTTGGGATGGCTGCACAGAAGTTTTGCGAGCGGCTCGCATGGCAGCGCGGCGTGCTTCTTCGCTTTTCGCCGGGCTGAACAGTGGCTGGTTTTGATCGCGATCCTTGAACGCCATCAGGATGGCCTGCGCTCTTGGACCAAAGCGAATCGTGCGTTCGCGATTGTGGTGCTTTGTTTTGTGGTGAATCGGACGATATTGCCAAACGTCGCCGCTCTTATCGACTTCACACCAGCGAAGACTGCGGATTTCGCCGTGCCTTGCTCCGGTGAGCAACTGGAGTCGAATCATCGCGCGGACATCATGCGGCAGGAAAGGAAGAGTCTTTTCGACGAGTTCAGGATCGACGGGCATGACTCGCTTCCGTTCATGCCCTCCCTCACCCTTACGAAGTGCGCGGACACCGCGCAGCCGAAGATGAACCGTTGGCTCCACGAGTTCCTCTCCGACGCCCCAACCAAACATCGTTCGGATTCGCCGCGTTGCCTCATTGATCCCGTTGCGGCTCCACTTCATCCGGTCCATCTCGATGCGCAGTGCCTTCAACTGTGTCGGGCCGAACTGTTCGACCAAAGTGTCGCCGTAGAGCCGTCGCAGCACCTTCAAGGGCCGCTTGATTGGGTCGAGTGAGTCCGGCTGGAGGGAACGCTTCATAGCGACCCAGTAGCGAGCCATGAGTTCCTTGATGCTCAGTTCCTTGCGTTCAGACTCTCGCAGAGGCAGCGAGCCGTCGTTGGCGAGGAACTCGGCGACCATCCGCTTGTAGCGGCGAGTGCCCTCCACGTCGCCTTCCGGGCCGAAATAGAAGTCCCGCCCATTGAACCGGGCGCGGCGAAGACCGCTCCCCTTGTGAGGGCGAAGTTTCGGGATTTTGGGGAGGGCTGGGCCTGCGGTGGCACGTCGGGGCATGGCGTGGTCTCCGGGGGCCGAAAAGTGGTATCTACCACCTTTCGGAGATTCCTGAGCCACTCTGCCCGACACAGGCAGGTACGCGGAAGTGCCGCGTTCAGCGTGATTTCCGTCAATGGGCGCAACAGGATTCGAACCTGTGACCTCGGCTATGTGACAGCCGCGCTCTAGCCAACTGAGCTATGCGCCCGGTCGTTCCCCGGGACCATCGACGGGCAGCGCCCGACTCCGGACCCGGGACCGCAACGGTAGCTCCATTCCTTTCACCTGTCATCCCCCGCCCCCGGTCCATTACTCCCCGGGATCTTCCACCTCCCTCGGCCTCCACCCTCCCTCGCCCAGCCGCGTCGCCACCAGGTCCCCTTTCTCCCACACGCGCTGCTCCGTCGGGCCCGGGGACCAGCCCCCGCGGCGGTGGTACGCCAGGATCGCACCCGCCGGCGGCTCGTCCACGATCCGCCCGGTTCGATCGCGCGTCGTTCTCGGCCACGATCCCAGCTCCACGTACATCCGTGCCGCCGGGGCGCCCGCGAACCCGCCGTCCCACACGCTCGCGCTCTGCTCCCTCACCCACGAGTTAAACTCCGGCCATTGCGGGTTCACCTCGCGCTGCACCTTCACCGGCAGGATCGCCAGCACCGCCGCGCCCGCGATCGCCGCCGCCGGCCCCCAGCGCAGGATCCTCGACCCCGCCCTCGATCTGCCCGTCACCAGCGCCCCCAGCGCGATCGCCAGCCCCGCGTGCATCGGGATCGCGTACCTGTCCCGCCGATCCGGGAACACGCTCAGCAGCACCAGCCAGCCCATCCCCCACACCAGGCCCAAGAGCAGCAACCTCCCGCCCCGCCGCCGCCACAGCCAGCGCCCCCACGCGAGCACGCCCGCCGCGATCCCCAGCGCCCACATCGACCACGCCGAAGCCACGTTGGCCAGGTAGAACCACGCCGGCTGAAGCTGCTTCTGCCCCCCCACCAGCGCTCCCGAAGCGCGGTCGGCGATCTCCCGCCCGAAGTACTGCGATGTGAACTCATCACCATACCGGGCGATCATCGAAACATGCCACGGCGCCGCGACCGCGATCCCCACGGCGATCGCCAGCCCCGCCGTGCCCAACGCCCGCCGCCACTCCGCGCCGCGCGAGCACGCCAGCATCCACGCCGGCACCATCACCGGCGCCACCAGCCCCACCAGCGGCTTGCACATCAGCGCTGCCCCCACCGCGATCCCCGCCGCGAGGCTCCAGCCCGCCCACCTCCGGCTCCCGGCCGCCCGCACCAGCGCCCACACCGCCACCAGCATGAACGCGCACTGCCACATGTCCAGCGAGATCTCACGTGTTCGCCGGAAAAACTCGACGTTCAGCGCCAGCAGCGACCCGACCACCATCCCCGCCCGCCGCCCGTGCAGACGCCGCGCGATCCCCGCGACACTCCCCACGCAGATGATCCCCGCCGCGATGCTCCCGCCCCGGGCCTGCCACGCCCCCGCCCCCGCCAGCGACATCCACGCCCCCTGCATCCAGAACACCAGCGGAGGCTTGTTGAAGTACATCCGGCCCGGCGCTTCGTGCAGCGCCCACAGGTCGCCCGTCCGCCAGCCCTGCAGCCCGATCGCCGCGTACCACGCGCTGTCTCCCCGCAGCCAGTCGCCATCGCACAGGTGCGGGAGCGTCACGCACAGCAGCAGCACCAGCGGCGCCAGCACGTACCGGCGGCGCAGCCACCACCGACCCGCCGCGCCCAAGCCAAATTGCCCCGCGTGTTTGCCGCTCAACGCCGCGATCTCCCGGCCCGCGCCATGCTACCCTCTGCCAACGCCGCGGATCGCCTTGATCCGGGCTCCACCCGGGCTCCAAGGAAATCCTCAATGCGCAACAGTACGACCGCGGTTTGCATGCTCGCCGGACTCCTCGCCCTCACGCCCGCAGCGCTCGCGGCCGCTCCCACTTCCTCACCCGCCGCCCTCGACGACTGGAGCAAGCTGCTCGCCGACCGCGCGCCCTCGCTCGTCACCGTCAAGTTCGTCCTCAAGATCGAGCCCGGCTCCACCGAACAGGAAACCGAGATCAGCGCCGTCGTCATCGACTCCAAGGGCCTCATCCTCTGCTCCAACATCCAGACCGGCGGCTTCCCGCCCATCATCCAGGCCCGCATGGCCGGGACCACCGCGACCCCCATCAACATCAAAGTGCTCGCCGGCGACGACACCGAGGGCCTCTCCGCCAAGCTGCTCGCCCGCGACAGCGAGCTCGACCTGGCCTGGATCCAGGTCGATGATCCCAACGCCAAGCCCTTCACCGCCGTCGACTTCGCCAAGAACGCCACCCCCGGCATCGGCGACACACTCTTGACCGTTACCCGCATGGGCAAGTTCTTCGACCGCGCCTCGGTCATCCAGACCACCCGCCTGGGCGGCACGACCAAGAAGCCCCGCCGGCTCTACATCCCGGCCGACAACGCGATCTCACAGGAGCTGGGCGCCCCCGTCTTCTCCGGCGATGGCACCGTCGTCGGCATCACCGCCCTCCAGCTCCCCGAGGCCGAGGACGTCGAGGGCGGATCCGGCGGCGCTCGCGAGTACATGTCCGCGGTCATCCTCCCCGCCGCGGATGTCGTCAAGGCCACCAAGCGCGCCCTGGAAACCGCCGCCGCCGGCGAATCCGCAGCGCCCAAGGCCGAAGAAAAGCCCGCCGACGCCAAGCCCGCCGAGCCGGCGCCCAAGTAAGCAAGCCGCAACCGTACCGAGCGGAGGCGTAGGCCCTGGCGATGAGCCGCGAGCGAACCGACCGCTGCGCCGCTGCATCCGCAACGACCCGCGGACAACCTGCGCGCCCGCTGCGTCTGTGCGATGTGCCGCGCACGAAATGAGCGATCTTCCGCCCGCGTGCGGCCCGTGAAACGGGCCTTCGATGGTTGATAGCCGCGCGATGGCTGGTCCCGGTCCCCACCGATTCTCCACTCCTCCATGAATTGGCAGAGCGAATCTCCCGGTCGCGGTACGCGCGCCCCCCCTTGCACCCATCTCCCCCTTACCATCCCCCCGATGCGACTCCTCCTCGAACGCGTCGCCCCCATCCTCCGACTCACACGCGTCACCACCGCCTTCGCCGTCGTCTCCAACGTCTGGTTCGTTGTCCTCTGGACCCGTGCGATCGCCAACGAGCCCGCCAGCCAGGCCCTCACTCAGCGATCCCTCCCGCTCCTGCTGATCGCCTCCGCCGCCGGAAGCCTCGGTCTCTTTGCCTTCGGCGCCTGCCTCAACGACCTCCTCGATCAGCACCGTGATCGCTGGCTCCGGCCCGAGCGACCCATCCCCTCCGGACAGATCCGGGCCCAGACCGCCGTCGGCATCACCGCGTCCACCCTCCTGATCGCCGTCCTGGGCGCGGTCCCCTTCGGAACCTCAGGAATCCTCGTCACCCTCATCCTCGCCGCCGGGATCCTCATCTTCAACGGCGCCGCCCGCTTCGTCCCCGCCTTCGGGTTCGTCGCCTACGGACTCATCTACGCCGGCGCCATGCTCGTCCCCAACACCCAGCTGGTCTTCCTCTGGCCCGTCTGGCTCATCTTCACCCACTGCGCGGTGGTCGCCGCCGCGACCCACAGGCTCGCCGCCAAGAACCCCCCCATCACCACCCGCGCCTGGCTCGCCGCCGCCTTCGGCGCGGGCTTCTGGACCGCCGTCCTCCTCTGGCTCGCCACCTCCCGCTCGCCCGACGCCTCCACTTTCTGGCCCACCTGGGTCAACCCCACCGCCGCGATCGCCCCCGCCCTGCTCGCGCTCCTGTGCGTCCTGCTGTGCTTCCAGAAAGTCCGCACCGCCCGCGACGGCCCCCGCGCCGCCGAGAAGGTCATCCGCTACGGCTCCCTTTGGATGAGCCTCTACGCCTGCGGTTGGATGGCCGGCCTGCGCCAGCTCACCGAGACCATCATCCTCGGAGTCGTGGCGCTGCTGGGCTACATCGGCATGACCATGCTCCGCGAGATCTACAGCCTCGCCGAGCAGCCCGTCGGCTACCGCCGCGTGTGATCGCCACCTACCTCTGGTTCCCGCTCTGCTCCAGCCACCCGAGCAGTTCCCCGGCCGAGACCTCTCCGACCAGACTCCCCACTTCCTTCTCACCCTTCAAGAGCACCAGCGTCGGGATCGCGCTGGCCCCAAGCGCCTCGGCGTCGGCCCGGTTCACATCCGAATCGATGTACACCGCAACGGCGTGCTCCTTCACCCACGCCTCCACACGCGGATCCACCAGCGCCCCACGCTTGAGTTCCTGGCACGGCGGGCACCAGTCGGCCGTCACCATCGCCAGCACCATCCGCGCTGGCCCCGCGCGCTGCTTCCCATCCGCGAGCGTCACCACACCCTCTGAGAACAGGGCCGGCTTGGGCGCATGCCCACCCCCACCCCCACCCCCACTTCCACTTCCACCTCCCCCACCCCTGCTCAGCCACAGCACGCCCGCGAACACCACCAGCACCAGCAGAATCAACCCGTTACGCCTCATGAACAACCTCCCGTAACCCCGTTCCAATGGTCCACCAAAGCTCGTGGCACAGGCGTCCCGCCTGGGTCCGCTCCCCCTACTTCTTCATCCCCTCAAGAACCGCTAATTCACCTGCTCGATCAACCGCTCGATATACCGCCAAGCGTTCAGTTCATGCCGGATCGCCCGCAGTGTCCCCGGATCCCGACCCGCCGCGAAGAGCCCACGCACGCGCTCCGCGTGCTCCCCGCGCCGCCGGCTCGCCCACCGCTTCCACTCCCCCATCGCCGCCGCATCCCCCGCCTCGCTCGCCTCCTCGATCTGCTCCCGGACCTGCATCATCTCCGCCAGGAAACCCGCCGGCAGCGTCCGGTCCGCCGAGGCCGACGGCCCGCCCAGCAGCTCCAGCAACGCGATCGCACGCGTCTCCGGGTTGCTCAGGATCCCCCGCGCCTCGTTGATCTCCGCCAGCCGCCGCTCCGACTCCGAATCCGGACCCGACGTGTCCGGGTGCAGCTGCGCCGACAGCATCAGCGCCGCCGACTCGATCTGCTCATCACTCAACTCCATGCTCGCCGGCACGCCCAGCACGCTGAACGGATCACCCATGCACCAAGCGTAGTTCCCCGCCGCGCACCATCCCCGCCCCCCAACCTCGCCCGGCCGGCCCCATCAAGCCCCCATCAACACCGCATCAAAACCGCTGACCCCCGGGTCTTTCCCCGCCTCCGTTCCCCGCCAGACTGTGATACGCTCCTCCCGCGCGCGGGCCGGCCCCCTCACATCGCCCGCGATCGCCCGGGAGTCCCGCTTGGCAAAGCACATCGGCATCATCGCCGTCAGCCCGGAGGGTGCGGCGCTTTTCTACAGCCAGCTCACTCGCCACCTCTCCAAGCTCGCCCCCCCCAACGACCAGCCCCGCATCTCCATCCACAACGAGCCCATCAACCTCTACATCGACGCCATCCGCAAGGGCGACTGGCACCACGTCGCACGCTGCATGCGCCGCTCCGCCGACATCCTCCTCAGCGCCGGCGCTGAACTCTGCCTCGTCCCGGACAACATCGTCCAGCACGCCATCCCCCTGGCGGAGTCCGGCAGCCCCGTCCCCTGGCTCCCCATGACCGACCTGGTCGCCCGCTCGATCGCCGCCGACCACCGCAAGTCCGTCGGCGTCATCGGCACCCGCCTGGTTACCGAGTCCTCCACCTACCAGACGCCCCTGGGCATGCGCGGCATCCAGGTGCTCCCCCCCGAACCCGACGAGGCCGACCTGCTCGAGCAGATCATCTTCGGCGAACTCCTCTACGGCTACATCCGCCCCGAATCCCGCAACGCCGTCCACGGCATCATCCGCCACTTCGCCGCCCGCGGCTGCGACGGCGTCATCCTCGGCTGCAGCGAAGCGCCCCTGGCCGTCACCCGCGAGGATTCCTGCCTGCCCGTCTACGACGCCGCCGACATCCTCGCCGAGCAGGCCGTCCGCTTCGCCCTCACCCCCGCCTCCACCCTCTCGTAAATCCGGGTGTGAATCCGGGGGTCTTCCCCTCCCGCAACCCCCACCGCGCGCCGTTCTCCCCCTCCGAACACCACCCGTATTCCAAATTTACCCGCACTCGGCCTCCGACCGGCTGGACAAGCACTGTCGGAGTCTGTTATGCTGGGCCCAATCTGGCGCAAGCCAGAGGCGCCCAACCGCAAGTCCGCCAGGACAAAACGGTGCAAGACGAGGCCGCCGCGATCAGTTCGTCCGAGACACCGAGCCCTTGGTTGGGTTGAGGCGTCGGGGGCGGCTGAACCCGACAAGCCAGTGGGTACCCCGTTGCGGTATCATGCCCGAACCTTCGGGCCCGTATCGGGTATTGACGCGACGGACTGAACGCGAGCCGCGGGCCATCCCCGCATCACGCACGCAAAGTACACCTCGGGGAGCTTCGACGGAGTTTGAACATGGCATCACGCTCGACGCGCACGCTCTTCTCGTCGCTCATCGGTTTCCGCAACCGCGGACCCGCAAGGCTCGCAGGCCGCGCCGGGCTTGCCTCCAAACTCCCGCACAGGTTCCAGCCCGAAGGGCTCGAACCGCGCGTCATGCTCGCCGGGGACCACCCCAGCCTCTCCCAGTTCCCCACCGCCGACACCGTCACCCTCAACGGCTCGGGCGTCGGACAGCTCGCCGGCATCATCGAGCCCCTGGGCGCCGGCATCACCGAGCAGAACGACCTCTTTAAGTTCACCGCCCCCACCCAGGACTTCGTCACCCTCTACGCCGACGCCGAGGCCTCGGGCTCCACCCTCAACTCCAGGCTCGCCGTCTACGAGGACAACGGCTCGGGCGTCGCCGTCCAGGCCCACGACGCCTTCGGAAACCTCATCGCCTCCCAGTCCGGCAACGGCAACCTCTCCGCCGGCACCCCCAAGGACGGCTGGATCGGCTTCATCGCCGAGGCCGGAAAGGTCTACTACGTCCTCGTCGGCGCCGACACCACCACCGGACCAAGCTCCACCGGCAACTACACCATCCGCATCGATGCCAAGTCCGACCTCATGACCCCCGACGCCGACACCGGCGAGGCCACCAAGTCGGGCGTCCTCGCCCGCGTCGGGCAGGACTTCATCTACAAGATCGACAACGCCGACGACACCGCCTTCGACAGCCTCACCACCTACAACGGCCAGGCCGACCGCAACGCCAGCCCCAGCCTCGACGTCCACGTCGATATCTACGACGCCCAGGCCAACCTCCTCGGCAGCGATACCGACGCCGGCGTGCTCAACGACGCCTTCAAGCTCCTCAAGACCTCCGCCGCCACCACCTATTACCTGCGCGTCCGTTCCGATGAGTTCCTCTCCAGCCGCTCGGCCTTCGCCGTCGGCTCCTTCAATCTCGCCGTCGACGCCGTCGTCAACGAGATCCCCGCGCCCATCGACCCCGTCACCCGCCGCGTCGCGATCGGCGATGTGCTCGCCGACGGCTTCCACTCCCGCACCTACAAGTTCACCGCCGAAGGCACCGGCAAGACCATCATCGCCATGACCCCCGGCGGACCGCCGCCCCCGCCCATCATGGACGGCGCCATCTCCGTCTACGACGAGAACGGCACCCGGGTCGCCTTCAACGACGACAAGTTCGGCGACATCCCCCAGGTCGAGATCGACCTCGTCGGCGGCCACACCTACTCCATCCTCCTCGACGCCTTCAGCGAGGCCCCAGTCCCCGGCGTCTCGTTCAACCTCTTCATCGAGACCCACCACACCAACGACTCCACCCAGACCCCCGACCCCGCCGACGACCACATCAACCTCCCCGTCTACGACCCCGACGACCCGGGCGACCTCGGCGTCCTGCGCAACAAGTTCCGCGACGCCACCCCCCTCAACTGGGGCGCCGCCTTCCTCATCAACGACCAGTACAACTACTACTCCCAGGACACCGGCTGGCGCAACACCGCCAACGGCTCCGGTCGCATCCAGGGCACCGGCGACAACGACATGTTCTCCTTCGTCCCGCAGGTCGACATGCAGGGCCAGTACGAAGGCGACAACGGCGACGACGGCCCCTCCCTCTTCGTCGGCGGAGCCTTCATCAACGCCGGCGCTGTCACCAACTCGATCGCCTACCAGGTCAACCACGTCGCCAGCTTCGACGCCAACGAGTGGTGGACCGCCGGACGCGGCTTCAACGGCAACGTCCGCGCCTTCGCCGAGTTCGACGACGACGGCGACGGCGTCACCTCCCTTTTCGCCGCCGGCGATTTCACCTCCTTCAAGAACGACGAGACCGAGCAGAACCCCACGCCCGCCAACCACATCGCCAAGTATTCCTTCAACAACCTCACCGGACGCTGGGAGTGGTCCGCCCTCGGCAACGGCGTCAGCTTCTCGGTCAACGCCCTGGCCGTCTTCGACCTCAACACCGGCGACGCCAACCCGCCCGTACTCGTCATCGGCGGCGCCGGCCTCGTCTACTACGACGGCGCCGCGTTCACCACGATCGGCGCCGTCAGCGGCGGCTCGGTCAACGCCCTGGCCGTCGGCTCGATCGATCCGCCCGACCCCGACGGTTCCGGCGAAATCCCCGACCCCGGCGCCACCGACGTCCTGGCGATCGGCGGGAACTTCACCAGCGTCGGCAGCGCCGGCGCCAACCTCGCCCTCTGGGACGGCGGCCGCACCACCCTGCCCCCTTACACCAAGGTCGGGCAGGTCTACACCGGCAAGAGCTGGCTCACCATCCCCACCAACGGCGCGGTCAACGCGCTCATGTACTACGACGCCCCCGCCCTGCCCAACGGCGGACCGGACTACAGCCCCGGCTTCGTCGTCGGCGGCGCGTTCGGCACCATCGAAGGAAAGACCGCTAACCGCATCGGCCTGTGGTCCTACGACACCAAGGTCACCACCTCGACCGCCTACACCGGCATCGGCATCGGCGGCGGCGTCAACAACACCGTCCGCTCCCTCACCCTCTGGAACCCCCCCGACCCCGACGGCGGCGGCGCCTACCCCGACCTCGGAGACCAGATCGTCGCCGGCGGCGATTTCACCGACAAGGGCCAGCGCATCGCCCGCTTCGACTGGACCAACCAGGCCTGGGCTCGCATCGGCGATCCCAACGCCGGAAACGCCCGCGGTTTCAACCAGCGCGTCGATGCGCTCGCCGTCATGACCGACGCCGACGATGTCGGCGATTCCTCGGGCCTCCCCACCCTCTACGCCGGCGGCAACTTCACGCTCGCCGACGGCGCCGTCACCGCCAACCACGGCGCCAAGCTCGTCTTCGTCCCCGCCCTGGTCGACTGGGTCTGGGACTCCATGGGCGCCGGCCGCGACAACGGCACCAACGGCGAAGTCCTCGCCCTCTACGGCTTCGCCGACGCCGACCCCATCCACTGGGACCACGAGCAGCGCCCCAGCTCCCGGCTCCACCTCACCGTCAGCCCGTCCTTCGGGCCCAACCTCGACTGCACCGTCACCATCTACGACAGCAACTTCCAGCCCATCTTCACCAACGCCAACGTCGACTCGGCCCCCTGGAGCTCCCAGCTCCCCGACGGTTCGTTCTTCCCCTTCGATGTCGGCCGCGCCGGCATGGTCGATCCCAACCTCGCCCTCCCCAACCCCGTCCTCCCCGAGAACCTCGGCGGCATCACCCTCTGGGGCGGACGCACCTACTACATCCGCGTCTCCGGAGAGGCAGGCTCCACCGGACGCTACGACCTCACCCTCACCACCGACGCCTGGGTCGCCGACGGCCCCGACCGCGTCATGGCCGACCCCATCGACGAGTCCACGCCCGCCAACGGTGACGTCATCTCCATCCCCTCCGGCACCGGCGACAACACCAACTACCTCCCCATCCAGACCTTCCCCATCGCGCCCCGCGCCGCCGGCACCGACGTCGTCGGCCTCACCAAGGTCGGCTGGAACTACTACTCCGACTACGGCGCCATCGAGACCATCAACGACACCGACGTCTACCAGTTCCGCGCCCAGGCCTCCGGGTACGCCTCCATCCGCGTCAACACCACCAGCCTCGCCGACGAGTGGTACCAGGACGGTCCCGCCACCGCGGGGCTCGCCGAAACCTACTCCTCCGACCTCGACTCCTACCTCCGCATCCTCGACGGCGACTTCTCCCAGATCGCCTTCAACAACGACAACCCCTTCACCACCGGCGAGCCCGGGTCCGCCCAAAGCGTCGGCACCCTCGGGAACCGCGTGTTCGCCAAGCGCGACGCCTTCGTGACCTTCCCCATCGTCGCCGGCGACTTCTACTTCGTCATCGTCGGCAGCGGCCAGAAGTGGGTCGACGCCACCGCGCAGGACCCCGCCCTCCGCACGCCCACCGACGAACGCGAGATCAACTACCGCGTCGCCACCGGCGGCTACGAGCTCCTCTTCAACACCATGGAGAACCTCCAGGCCGGCACCGACGACCACTCCAACTCCACCGCCTTCGCCACGCCCGTGCCCATCGCCTTCGACCCCGCCAACGCCGCCACCAACGGCAAGGCCACCGTCACGGGCATCATGAACTCGGCCACCGACATCGACGCCTTCGTCTTCAACTCGCCCGCCCGCGGCGTCGGCAAGATCACCCTCTCCCGCCCCGCCAACACCACCCTGGTCGCCCGCATCGTCGTCCTCGACGGCGCCGGCACCGAGCTGGTCAACACCACCACCTCCACCAACGGCGACCTCACCGTCCAGTTCAACACCCAGGCCGGCGCCCAGTACTTCGTCGGCATCTTCAGCGAGGCCAACACCACCGGCGCCTACACCCTCGCCTTCAACCTCCCCCCCTACGCCGACGACCACGCCGACGACGACAACTACACCCACGCCACCACCCTCGACCTCATCGACTACCTCGGCTCCGGCGAGACCGACGGCGCCATCGAGAACCCCGGCGACATCGACGTCTTCCGCTTCGAGGTCAACGACTACAACACCTTCACCGTCTCGGTCCACAACCTCTCACCCAACACCTTCGACCCGCGCGTCGAGGTCTACGAACTCTCCACCGCCTGGGACGACCCCTCCGCCCTCACCATGTGGATGCGGATCGCCGCCAACGACGACGCCAGCGGCACCACCACCGACGCCACCACCTCCTTCTCCGTCACCCCCAACCGAACCTCCCTCATCACCGGCCAGACCTACCGCTGGTACTACGTCTTCGTCATGGGAGAGGACACCACGCAGGCCGCCGGCAAGTACCACGTCAAGGTCACCTTCCCCCCCACCGACGACTTCCCCGACGCCGGACAGTTCACCCAGGCCGCCGCCATCCTCCCCGACCCCGACACCGGCCTCATCACCCAGGACGGGAGCATCGAGCTCTCCGGCGATACCGACCTCTTCTACTTCAACGCCCTCGCCGGGGGAACCGCCTCCGTCGTCGTCGATCGCCAGAACGGCAGCCTCATCGTCCCCAAGGTCACCGTCATCTTCCTCGACCCCGACCCCATCACGATCGCCACCGGCACCGGCATCGACTCGGACTTCGGCTTCATCGCCGCCAACACCGGTGACTTCCACGTCGATCGCGGCGCCATCTACTACATCCTCGTCGAGGCCACCACCGAGGCCCTCGGCGGATACCACATCACCCTCTCCAGCCCCCCCCTGGACGACTACCCCAACGACGGCGAGTGGATCATCGCCCAGAACATCCCCATCAACTCCGCCACCGGCGACGGCGCCATCGGCGCCGGAGTCCCCGGCGACCCCGGGAACGCCCACCTCACCCCCGAGGGCGACACCGACCTCTTCAAGTTCACGCCCGTCCGCACCGGACAGGTCGCCGTCGCCGTCACCAGCTACCGCGGCACCTACGGCAACTTCGCCCCCATCATCTCCGTCTACGACGTCAACCTCGTCCAGATCGCCACCGCCCAGGCCGATTCGGCCGCCGGCATCAACGACCCCCGCACCGTCGAGATCAACTTCCCCAGCCTCACCAGCGGCCAGGTCTACTACATCCTCATCAACTCCGTCGACGGACTCCCGCCGCCGGCCACCCGCACAGGTGAGTACTACCTCACCGTCAACGGCCAGGCCCTCGACGACGGCGGCGGAGGCGATTCCGGCTCGGTCGACTTCGGCAACCCCACCACCGTCGCGCTCTCGTCCCGCACCGGCGACGGCTCGGCCAACGACTTCATCGACGAGGTCGGCGACCGCGACCTGTTCACCTTCACCGCCCCCGCCACCGGCAAGGTCTTCGTCCAGGTCGTCACCCCCAACGGCAGCATCCTCGACGCCGCCCTCACCATCCTCTCCGCTCCCAACGAGGACCCCTCCTCCGTCGTCTTCACCGACTCGGCCGGTATCCCCGGCGCCACCGCCAACGGTTCGTTCGACGGCATCGGCGGCCACCAGTACTACGCCATCGTCGCCGGCGTCTCCTCCGCCATCGGCGCCTACCGCCTCATCGTCGACGCCGAGCCCGTCACCTTCTACGCCTACTACCCCGAGGGCTACGCCAGCCTCCTCATCCGCGAGTTCGTTTCCGTCTCCAACGCCAACAACTACGACGTCCACTTCACCGTCCGCCTCCGCTACGAGGGAACGGTCGCCGGCCAGCCCGACGAGACCGTCGTCGGCTCCAACCTGCTCGTCCCCGCCGGCTCACGCGGCGGCGTCACCATCTCCAACGCCGACGCCGGACCCGCCGCCGGTGTCCAGCTCTACAGGCCCTACGCCATCGTCGTCGAGTCCGACGGTCCCATCGGCGCCACCTTCTCCCACTACGACTTCTCCAGCACCCTCGGCGACGCCTTCACCAGCACCCTCTCGGCCGCCTGGAGCTTCGCCCGAGTCGAACGCAACCCCGGCGCCATCCTCGACTTCCTCGTCTACTACAACCCCAACCCCTTCGACGTCAACGTCACCGTCAACTTCTACACCGCCAACTCCGTCGTCCCCGTCGTCCAGACCATCCACGCCAACAAGCGCCTCGGCCTCTCGGTCAACGACGTCGCCGCGCTCCCCACCGGCGTCGTCGGCGCCAACGTGATCGCCGCCCCCACCAACTCCTCCGACTCCGCCGCCTTCATCGGCGTCGTCGCCTCCCTCTCCCACTACGACCTCACCAACACCGCCGGCTTCGGCTACCTCGGCGATCCCCAGGGCGGCACCACCAAGGGCGCCATCCCCTCGCTCACCCACGGCACCGGCATCACCGGCGAGCTCTTCATCTTCAACGCCGGCGCCGCCCGCGCCACCGTCACCCTCACCGCCACCTACATCTCCGCCAACCTCCCGCCCCTGGTCCGCACCTTCGATGTCCCCGCCGGACAGCTCCTGAAGTTCAACGGCTCCTCCCTCGGGCTCACCGCCAACCAGCCCGCCGGCATCAGCTACACCTCCAACGCGCCCGTCGTGCTCGCCTCCGACCAGCTCCAGAACGGCGACGCCGACGCCACCAGCCCCTTCAGCTCCGGCGCCACCAAGTACTTCTTCGGCGATGCCTTCATCAACACCGCCCTCGCCGGCTCCCTCTACTTCGAAACCCTCGCCTTCTACAACCCCTCCGCCACCTCCACCTCCATCACCGTCACCCTCCTGTTCGCCAACGCCGACCAGATCGACGTCACCGTCCCCATCGGCCCACGCGGATACCAGCTCCTCAAGCTCCACGAGCTCCCCGAGCTCATCCAGGGTCGCCCCGGACTCGACTTCTTCTCCGTGATCGCCGCCAGCAACGTCCCCTTCGCCGCCACCATGACCCACTACGACCTCTACCTCCAGGGCGGATGGACGACCAGCGGCGTCCCCCTGGGCATCACCAACTCCTTCAGCACCATCCCGTAACACCCCATCCCAACACCAACGAAAAACGCCCCCGCATCACGCGGGGGCGTTTGTTCTTTTTGCACCCCCACCCCTCACCCCCCACCCGCTCGCCCGCTCACTCGCTCTTCTTCCCGCCCTGCGGCTTCTCTCCCCCCGGCAGCCTCTCCTCCACCTTCCGCCCCGCCGTGTCCTGCTCCTCGAGCGGATACTGCAGCGCCGTCCACTCCTCCAGCCCACCCGCGAACAGCCTCACATCCTCGTACCCCACCTTCAGAAGCCGCTTGGTCATCCCCCGCGCCACCGCGCTCCCCGGGTTGTCCCCGTACACGATGATGTTCTTGTACGAAGAGACCTTCGGGTCCACCCCGCGCTCGGTCATCTGCGGGTTGAACTCCATGTTGGTCGCCCCCGGCAGATGCGCCAGCCGGTACGCCCCCGGCGCCCGCGGATCCACCAGCAGCAGCACCTTCGGGTCCTTCTCCGCCTGCTGCTGCAGCGACCTCACCTCCGCGATGCTCACCAGCTCGATGTCCTTGTCCGAGATCTCGCACCCCACAAGCCCCCCGACGAACACGCCCAGCCCCACCACCGCCGCGATCCGGTTCATTTGTTCCATGACCGCAGCATAGGAAGCACGCCGCCCCCGATCACCCTCCACCGCCTCTACCATCCCCCATGCTGCTCCCCGCCCTCGCCCTCGCCCTCCTCACGCTCCCTCAACCCGTCTCCGATGCGCCCGCCCACGGCAGGGTCCGCCTCGTCTCCCTCGGCCCCGGCATCGTCGCCGGCGAATCCACCATCATCGGCATCCACTTCGATCTCGACCCCGGCTGGCACATCTACTCACCCTCCCTCAACGACGCCGGCCAGCCCCCCGAAATCAAACTCACCCTCCCCGACGGCTGGACCTCCCCCAAGCCCCGCTGGCCCGCCCCCAGCCGCTCCATCACCGACATCGTCCTCGACCACGTCTACGAAAACTCCGCGACCATCCTCTTCGTCCTCGAAGCCCCCTCCACCGCCAGGCCCGGCTCCATCCAGCTCAAGGCCGACCTCAACTACATGATCTGCTCACGCGTCTGCCTCTTCGAGAAAGCCTCCGCGAGCATCACCCTCAACGTCGGCGTCCCCAACCAGCCATCCCACTCCCCAGCCCCCGACGCCGCCCAGCAGAAGAAGATCGCCGACGACGCCAGGCTCATCCGCGACGCCGACAAGTTCTTCCCCCGCACGCTCGCCAACCACTGGAACCCCCATGCCAGCCGCTGGGAAACCACCGACCCCGCCACCACCATCACACCCCTCTCGTTCCCCGCCGACGCCGCCCACCCCAGCGCTCGCCACGGCTTCCGCGTCGACGGGGCCCGCAAGCTCGAGTTCTACCCCGCCGCCGACTCCACCCCTCTCCCCGACCTCATCAAAGAGGGCTCGGTCGAGTCAGACACCATCCTCCTCACCCTCGCCCCATCCCCATCCAATCCCCAAACCAACTCCCCCGCCGCCAAACCCGACCCCGCCAAGCCCACCACGCCCCTCAAGGGCCTGCTCGCCGTCTGGAAAGGGCCACAGTCCACCCCGGCCTACTATTCCGTCGAGTGATCAGGCCCAAAGCGTGAAGGACCACAGGGGCCGGGCTGCTCAGCGGGGATAGGTTTCCCTCCCGCGCCGGGGCGACGCCGGCGGCGGATCCAGGGTGTGCCGTGCCGGGCAGTATGGCCGGTCCGGGGTAGATACCCGTCGCACGCATGAAAGACATCCGCATTACGGCCGTTGAACTGGTCAGTTGGTGCATCCGCCCAGGGCTCGCAGGGGACGGACGCGGTGCCGTTGCGCTCCATCGGGGATCCCGCCGGTCCTGAGCCGCCGGCCGAGCAACGAAGTGTCCAGCCGCGAGGATCGCGAAAAGCAGATGGGGAGTGTGGGGAGCCGTTGAAAGCCGTGGGGGGAATCAAATCAGTGGGGGGAATCAAGTCACTGGCCGCGAACCGCACGGGGGCGGCCGCAGAAATAAAGGAGTTTGCACTATGACGACCAAGACCCTTCTGAGCATGTTCGCAGTCGGCGCCCTGGCCCTGGCCTTCGCCGGCGCTGGGATCGCCTCGGCCCAGCCCGCCCAGTCCAGCCAGCCCGCCAAGCAGGAGCACAAACAGGACTCCAAAGAGAAGAAGCACGAGAAGAAGGACGACAAGAAGGTCGCCACCGCCGCCATCGGCTCCATGGCCCCCGACTTCGAGCTCAAAGACACCGACGGCAAGACCCACAAGCTCTCCGACCTCACCAAGGCCGGCAAGATCGTCGTCCTCCAGTGGTTCAACCCCGACTGCCCCGTCGTCAAGATGCACTACGACAACGCCAAGACCTTCATCGAGCTCAACAAGAGCTACAAGGACAAGAACGTCGTCCTGCTCGCCATCAACTCCGGCGCCGCCGGCAAGCAGGGCTCGGGCCAGGAACGCAACGCCAAGGCCAAGAAGGACTGGAACATCGACTACCCCATCCTCCTCGACGAGGCCGGCACCGTCGGCAAGGCCTACGGCTCCAAGAACACCCCCACCATGTACATCATCAACAAGGACGGCATCCTCGCCTACCACGGCGCCATCGATGACGGCGCCGGCGATGCCCCCGGCAAGACCAACTACGTCGCCAAGGCCCTTGACGAGATCATCGCCGCCAAGCCCGTGACCACCAAGGAAACCAAGGCCTACGGCTGCGCTGTCAAGTACTGATCCCCACGCCCAACCCCGATCACAACAACGCCCGGCCCGCGCCGGGCGTTTTCATTGGCATCAATCGCACCTGAGATCAGCGACCTGAGATCCGAGGTCTGCGATCTGCGATCTGAGATCTGAGATCTGCAATCCGACATCCCCCCCTTCACCGCCCACCCACTCCTCACCTCTCCCACTTCCGATCCCCCTCGTACCCACACCAGTTTTCCCCGCCCCGGAATTCTCGCCGGAATCTCTGTTCCATCAGCCCCTAACCAACATTCCCGCAACCACTTACAATTTTCAAACCCCTCCTTTCCACGTCGCGATAACCGCCCCGATCGACACGCTTTGTGCGCGCGCCGATGCCCCTGACCCCCTCTATGTAGAGGCCCGCATGCACACCACCTTCAACCCCGCCCCCGCCGACCGCGCCGGCATCCTCGAAGCGCTCGCCGACCACACCCACTCCCTCACCTCCCTCGCCCACCGCCACCACACCTCCCTCGAAGCGCTCACCGACTGGATCAACTCGCCCCCCATCGTCGCCGCGCTCGACACCATCGAACTCGCCGCCGCCCGCCGCGCCCGGCTGATCGCCAACATCCACCTCCACGACACCATCCCCACCCTGCTCGCCGCCATCCACACCCGCCCGCGCGCCGATGAACCGTCCACCGAACCGCCAACTCCCGACGCAAGCACACCGGCCGCTCCCCAAGCCGCTCGCTCCCCCACCTTCTCCGCCCCCGGCGCTGCCGTCCAGAACCGCACCCTCCGCGCCATCAGCCTCCTCTTCAGGATCGCCCGCCACACCATCGACTCGGCGCTCTCCTTCCAACCACACGATCCCCAACCGCAAGACCCTCAACCCCAAAACCCCCAACCTCAGGACCACCAACCCCACGACCCCACCCCGCGCGATCACATCCCGCAGCCACCGATCCAGTCCGCTCCCAACTCCCGCCCAAACCACCCTTCCGCGTGCGGTTCACCACCGCACCAGCCAGGCACGGATGGCTCAAACTCTTCTGCCTCATCACCCTCGTGCTCGCCGCGCTCACCAGCATCGCCGGCATGTGGATCGCCACCGACATCCGCTGCTACCCCCAGATCGGCCGCGGCGGCATCGGCTTTGACCTCGGACTCCACGGCGGCAATCTCTCCGCTCGCGCGGTCCACTGGCCCACCGGCCCGGTCGGAGGCCCGCGCGGCATCACCTTCACCACAACTTCATGGACCCCCACCCTCGACCTGACCATCGGCCCGCGCAACTCCTCCGTCACGACCGCGGGCCCGCCCTATACCTGCTTCGCGCCCATCTTCATCCCCGTGATCCCCGCCGGCGCCTGGGCCGCACGTCGCCTCATGCGCGGCCACCCCCCACGCGATCACGAACACGATCCCCCGGCCACTGCCCCCGGTGCGGCTACAACCTCGCCGGGGTCCCCCCGACCAACCCATGCCCCGAGTGCGGAGCCCCGGAGAACTCCGCGCGCACCCTTACGTATGCGACTTCTACTCCCCGCTCACAACTCCCCGCTCACGGCTCTTTCCCTGCCACCAGCCGCTTCTTCACCACCTGCTCCGCCCCGCCCGCGACCACCAGCTCCTGCGCCACCGGCGACAGCGCCGGGAACGCAAATTCCGAGACTTTCCCTCCCGCCGTCACCCGCAGCGTCGAACCGCGGTAATCGATCTCGATCTCCCCCACCGGCACCGACTTGGCCTTGTCCGCCGCCCCACCGGGGATGAGCGCAGCGCGGATGAACTTCACCAGCTCCGGGCACTCGAACACCACGAACCCGTTGTTGAACGCGTTGCGCTTGTACGTCTCGCTGAAGCTCGCCGCGATCACGCACGGGATCCCCGCGAACTTCAGCGCCGTCGCCGCCTGCTCCCGGCTCGACCCCGTCCCGAAGTTCAGCCCACCCACCACGACATCGCCCGCCCGCAGCTGCGCCCTCAGCTCCCCGTCGTAATTCTCGAAGATCACACCCGCCATCTCCTGCGGCGTCATCTTGTCGTTGTACGTGTGCTTGCCCGCGAAGATGCCGTCGGTGTTCAGGTTGTCGCGGTCCAGGAACCACGCCCGCCCCCGCACCGTCGACGGGAATCCCTCGATCACCGCCACCGTCCCCCCCGCCGCGCCCGCCGACGCCACCGCGCGCGTCCCCCTCGGCCGCGTGCTCGCCGTCGGCCGCGCGTTCTCGAACCGCGTCGGCGCGCAGATGTGACCCGCCACCGCGCTGGCCGCCACCACCGCCGGGGACCCCAGGTACACCAGCCCCGCCTTGTCGCCCATCCGGCCCTCGAAGTTCCGGTTGGTCGCCGAGATCCCCACCTCCCCCGCCTTGATCGTCCCGCGCCCCAGCCCGATGCACGTCCCGCACCCCGGCGGCAGCTCGATCGCCCCCGCCTCCAGCAGCGCCTGCCAGTCCCCGCGCTCGGTCGCCTGCTTCTGCACGTCCGCGCTCGCCGCCGCCAGGTAGAACTCGACCTCCGGCGCCACCTTCCTGCCCCGCACCACCGCCGCCGCCGCCGCGATGTCCTCCAGCCGCGCGTTCACGCACGACATCAGCCACGCCTTGTTGATCCGGATCCGCCGCGCCTCGATCTCCGGCAGGGACGACATCGTCTTGACGTCGTTGGGACCCGAGACGTGCGGGATCACCGTCGACAGGTCGATCTCAAGCTCGATCCCGTACCGCGCCCCCGCGTCGGGTGCCAGCGCGTCGCGGCCCCGCCACCACGAGTCCACCGCCGCCCGCGAGTACGTCCCCAGCGAGCCCGGCCGCCGCGTCCCCGGCCGCTGCCCGATCGCGAAGTAGTCCGCCCGCGCGTACAGGTAGTCCCGCAGCCGCTCGTCGAACGGGAACACGCCCGCCAGCGCGCCCCACTCGGTCGACATGTTCGCGATGCTCATCCGCTGGTCGATCGACAGCGACGCGATCCCGTCCCCGTCGAACTCCACAGCGTGGTTGAGCACCTCGTCCTTGTTGAACACCCCGCACAGCGCCACGATCACGTCCTTGCCCACCACCCCCGGCTGCAGCCGGCCCTTGAGCGTCACCCGCGCCACCGCCGGCACCTGCCACCACGTGATCCCCGTCGCCCAGATGCTCGCCGCGTCCGTCCGCACCACCGGCGTCCCCAGGCAGCACAGCGCCCCGTACAGGTTCGAGTGCGAGTCGCTCCCCACCACCATCGACCCCGGCACCACGTACCCCTGCTCGACCATCACCTGGTGCGAGATCCCCGACCCCGCCGGGTAGAAGTCGATCCCGTGCTCCCGCGCGAACGCCTCGATCTTGGCGTACTTGCCCAGGTTCTCCGGCGTCGTGTTCTGGATGTCGTGGTCGATCGCGAACACCGGCTGGCGCGGGTCGTGGACCCTGGGCGGCAGGTCCGCCGACCTGAAGATCTCGCGGAACTTGGGCATCACCGCGCCCGTGTTGTCGTGCGTCATGATGTGCTTGGGCCGGATCATGACGAAGTCGCCGCTGCGCGCCGGCCGACCCGCGGGCAGCCCCTGCGCGTAGCGGGTGGCGAGCTTCTCGACGAGCGTCAGCGGATCGGAGAAAGTCCCGACCGGAGAGTTGGTTGTCATGGCGTCACGATGGTACCCGGCCGGGGGCCGGCCCACGCGATCACGTTCCCGGCCCGCGCCCGGCGCCTAGCGCTCGTTGATGCGCAGGACCTGGCAGGCCCAGGCCATGCCGGCCCCGAAGCCGACCACGACCACGAGCTGGCCCGGCCGCAGCTGGCCGCGCTCGCGGGCCCGGCCCACCGCGATCGGGATCGAGGCCGCGGCCGTGTTGCCCGTCTGGCCGATGTCGATCACCAGCTGCTCGGACCGGACGCCCAGCTGCTGGCCGACCGCCTCGACGATGCGGGCGTTGGCCTGGTGCGGGATGATCAGCCCGAAGTCCGAGGGCTCGATGCCCAGGGCCGCGGCCGCCTGGCGGATCGAGTCGGTCATCTGCCGGACCGCGACCTTGAAGACCTCGCGGCCCTTGAGCTCGAGCGTGTGCATGGAGGCCGCGACCGACGCCGTCGACGCGGGGATCCGGCTCCCGCCGGCCTGGATGCGGATGAGGCCCGCGCCCCGCCCATCGGCCCCGACGTTGGAGTACAGCACGTCCAGGAACCCCTCGGCTCCGACCACCGCCGCGCCGGCCCCGTCGCCGAACAGGATGCACGACTGGCGGTCCCCGTAGTTGGTGATGCGCGTCAAGGCGTCGGCCCCGACGACCAGTATCTTGCGGTGCATGCGCGACTTGACGCACGCCGCGGCCAAGTGCAGCGCGTAGCCGAAGCCCGAGCAGCCCGCGCCCACGTCCGAGGCGGGCACGCCGGGACACTCCAGCCGCGCCTGGAGATAGCACGCCGTCGAGGGGACCGGCGAGTCGGGGGTCGCGGTCGCGACCAGGATTAGGTCCAGCTCAGAGGCGCCGATCCCCGCGTCGGCCAGCGCCGCGACCGCCGCCTTGTGGGCGATGTCGCTGGTCGCCTCGTCCTGGGCGATCCTGTGCCGCTCGTGGATCCCGGTGCGCTCGACGATCCACTGGTCGCTGGTCTCCACCGTGAGCGCCAGCTGCTGGTTGGTCACCATGTCGACGGGAAGGAAGTACCCGAGCCCGGATATGGAGCACAAGGTGGCGGCGTCGGTTCTGCGCGACTCGAGGATGGTGCTGGTCAGGGACGCCGGAGGTGGCTTCATATCTGTGGGGTTCCCGGGAGAGGCCTACGCCTCATCATAGTTCCGCACCCGCCCGCGAGTCGACGGGCCGGGTCCGGGGGCCCGGGCGCCCGGCCGCGGGCCCGGGGATCGGCCCGGCCGGCTCAGGCCGCCGGCTCGAACCGCCACGCCCCGTCGTTGCGGGCCAAGGCCTTGCGCGCGGCGGCCGTGTCCACCTCGGGCAGCTGGCGCTCCACGATCGTCACCGTGTCGGCGACCAGGGACCGGAGCTGGATCGCCGCGTCGTGCAGGGGCGTGCTCCACAGCGCTTCGAGGCGCGCCCGCAGGTCGGGCGGGACGATCGCCAGCGAGTCGAGGAAGATCCGGGCCCGCTTGAACTGGAACGAGGTGAAGTACTTGCGGTTGATGCCCGCGAGCACGCCCATGAGGTTGAACGAGGAGTCCAGCAGGGCCTGGCGCATCCACAGCCCGGCGTCCCGGACCTCCAGGCGCGGGAGGACTCCCCAGAGCGCGAAGAACTTGAGGTGGTGGCGGACCATCGCCAGGCGCAGGGCGTCGGGGTACTCGCGGATGCGGGCCTGCCAGGCGGCGAGCCGGTCGGCCCCGCAGATGGGGATGGAGATCAGCGTGCCGGTCATCGCCTTGTGCAGCGGGCCGCCGGGTTCCTGGCCGGCGAGCGTGCGGTCCAGGTCCTGCTCCCAGCGGGCAACCGTGGTGTGGCCGAGCTGGCACTCGACGCCGCGGAGCTTGTAGCTCTCAATGAACTCGCCCTCGGCGTAGGAGCCCAGGCTCCAGAGCAGGGCCGAGCCGCCGACCTTCTCGCGGACGGCGCGGATCTGGTCCTCGGGCGGGAACGAGTCGTAGTAGAGCGTGGTGTCGAGGTCGGAGTACATGTCGGAGAGCCCCTCGGTGCACGAGCCGGTGATCGCGGCACAGGCGATCCCGGGGAGGCGGGAGTAGGGCTCCAGGACGGCGCGGCCAAGGGCGAGCAGGTACTCGGAGGGGGTGGGCGTGGGCATGGAGCGATTGTAGTACGAATAGCACTATTGGGTGAACAGGGAACAGGGGGGGAGCGAGCGAGGGGGCGCATGGGCGGCACCACCTTGCCCGGGGTCATCCGGCGCCGCATTCGGGGCAGGGGGCGGTTGGGGGGAGGCCGGCGCGGTGATAGTTGCAGCGGGGGCAGCGGCCTTTGGAACGGCGAGCGACGGATCGGAGGATGGGGATGAGCGTGAGGAGGAGGAGCCAGGCGGCGGCGAAGCTCGCGGTATCGGCGAGCAGGCCGGACCAGAGGGGTTTAGTGGGAAGGATGAGGCGTCCGGCGGCGGAGGTGTGGATCGGGACTCCGCCGCGGATTACTTCCGGGGGCTGCAGTTCAGGGACCAGAATCGAGATCTCGCCGTTTGGGAGGCTCACGTGCAGCGGCTGGTGGGGGGCATCCGGGCGCGGCCAGCGCTGCCAGATCTCGGCCTTGAAGGCACGCAAGGGCCAGCCATAGGCGATGGTCTGGACTTCTTCGAATCCTTCGCGCTGGTCGAGGGAGATCACTGCGGCCCAGGATGGAGGCGTGTTCTGGTTGTAGTACGGCTGTGCCTCAGCGCCGCCGGTGAAGATGATGCGGCGAAAGTCGATGGAGTCGAGGAGGGTGTGCGAGTCGCGGAAGTAGTGGCCGCCGCGGGTGCCGTCGGTCCACCAGGTGTCGGGGGAGGGTGCGGCGCGGATCCAGCCGAAGTACAGGAGCGAGAGCGGGAGCGCCCACGCAGACAGGAGCGTGGAGGCGATCGCGAGGGCGAGGATGAGGAGGGTGCGGCGGGTCAAGCGAGAGCGCCGGCGGGCGCTGCAGTATACATGATGGGGGTTGCCGCCCGACCGCGGACCCTGGCAGAATGGAGGGTCCGCTCGCGCGTTTCACGGGGGAAGCGCGGGAGGCATGTCCTTGTCCAGCGGCTGCGCCGCTGGCAACAAACGGGGGCCCGTTTCACGGGCCCGAAAGTGGTTTCCAGGCGCTGCCGCAGGTGGTGCAGAGGCGGAGGTGGTCGCCGTGGGTGAGGTCGGGTGGCAGCGGGGATTCGCAGCAGGGGCAGAGGTTGAGCTTGAGGTGGTGGAGGATCACGCGGCGGCGGGCGAACAGGCCGGCGAGCAAGGGGCGGAGGATGACGGGATAGAGGACGATGACCAGCGGGGCGATCGCGTACAGGGCGAGCAACATGGCGTTGGCGGGCTTGGCCGGTTGACCGAGCCAGCGGCGGATGAAGATGTACGAGCACGCGAGGGCGATCAGGGCGAGCCAGCCGAAGTCGGAGGGGAGCGGGTGGAGGTGGATCCCGCGTGCGATCGCGGCGATCCTGGGCCGGCACTGCTTGTGCTCGAGGGGTGCGAGCGTGGGGACGGGCTGGGCACGGGCGGTGGCGATGGGCCAGGTGTAGGCGATCACGGGGTGGGCATCGTCGCGGAGGCCCTTGGGCGCGTAGTGCCAGCGGACCTTGCGTGATTCTGGGGTCTGGATGTTGAGGGCTGGGTGCTCGGCGAGCCAGCGGTCCACGAGCCATGCAGCCCCGCATTCGGGGCAGACCAGCGGCGAGTTGGGCGGGGCGGGAGCGACGGCGAGGTCGTAGCCGCAGGCCGCGCAGCGGCGGTGGGCCAGCCTGGCGGCGACGGTCAGGGCGAGCCGGTCGCGCTGTCGGGGCGAGGGGCGGGGCAGGGCGATCATGGCGCGGGCGATCCGGAGGAGGAAGAGGCTTGCGACGATGGCGACGATCCACTCGGATGCGGATGTTCCGGCGATGCCCGACTGGGCGACCTGGACGCCGACGAGCGCGAGCAGGAGGAAGGCGATCACGAGCTGGCGGGTGAGGCCCTTGATGCCCCAGGTCAGCACGGCGAGCAGGACGGCGAGGATGATCGCCGCGACGGGCAGCGTGAGGTTGAACGAGGTGGCCAGGTCGCGGATGGTGACCCAGACCATGAACGGGCCGAGGACAACGGCCAATAGGATCATGGCGCGTCGGGCGCCGCGGCGCTGGTACTCAGCGCTGACATCGGCGGGCGGCTGGGGTCGCTGGGGGGTTGAGCTGTCGAAGCGCTGGAGGATGACGGTGCGGCCGGCGTCGTCGGTGAACTGGGAGCCCTCAGCGCGGATGAAGGTGTTGAGGGTGGACGCGGGCATGGATGGCGCGGGGGGGATCGGAGATTTGAGATCTGGGAACAGAGAAGAGAGAGAGAGAGAGGAGAGAAGATGGAGCGGGGATTTGGGAGTTGGGCTCCGGGATCGGAGGTCGTTGGGGGGCCGGGCTTGCGTTCGGGGGTGTCTACTTGGCTTGCTTGCCCAGGACCTTGGCGATATCGAAGTCGATGAAGTCGGCGTGGTGGAAGATCCAGGATTCGATGGTGCGTTCGACCTTGTCGCCCTCGTGGGAGTGGGTGGCGATGATGTGCATGACCTGGGGCGGGATGTTGTGCTTGTAGCAGAGGGCCACGCCGGAGAAGGGGTGGCGGAGCATCTCGCCGTAGAAGCCCTTGATGACCTTGCCGGAGGGGTCCTTGTCGAACTCGAGCATCTTGCCGACATCGGCGAGCAGGGAGCCGGCGATCAGGTGGTCGAGGTGGATGGGGATGCGGGTGCCGAAGACCTCGTTGAGGACCTTGGTGATGGCGATGCACTGCTTGGCGCAGGAGTTGAGGTGCTCGACGAAACGGAGATCGATTTTGCCGGCGAGCAGGGTGAAGGGGATGGCGCGGATCTCGTCGAAGGTCCAGCCTTTTCCTCCGCAGCCGGTGGTGAGGGCCTCGTTCCAGACGGCGGCAACCTTGTCGCGCAGGGCGGGGTCCGTGATGTCCAGGAGGTTGGGGAAGAGGGTGGCGATGTCGGCGGTGGAGTAGGCCATGCGGGCAGTATACCGCGAGCCATTGCGGGGGTGGCGGCGCGCGGGGGATCAGCCGATGAGGGCGGCTTCGATGGTGATGCCGGGGCCGAACGCGAGCATGAGGGCGGGAGTGGATGGGGTGGCCGGCGCGTGGGCCTGGAGGATGCGGTCGAGGATGAACAGGACGGTGGGCGAGGACATGTTGCCGTGCTCGCGAAGGACGTCGCGGGAGTGCTGGAGGGCGTGGCGCGGGAGGTCGAGGGCGTGCTGGACGGATTCGAGGACGCGCGGGCCGCCGGGGTGGACGGCCCAGCCGCGGATGTCGCGGATCGCCAGGTCGGCGCGGGCGAGGAAGTCGGTGAGCCAGGGGCGCAGGTGCTGGGCGATCAGGGCGGGGAGCGAGGGAGAGAGCGTCATGACAAAGCCGGTGTCGCCGATGCGCCAGGACATGGCGTGGGCGGTGTCGGGGATGACCAGCGAGGCGCTGGAGAGGATGCGGAGGGGTGGGGCGGAGGAGTCTGCGGCGGGTTGGGCGGGGGTGACGATGCAGGCGGCGGCGCCGTCGGCGAACAGGGCGTTTGCGATCATGGCGTCGGGGCGGCCGGAGGCATCGAAGTGGAGGGAGCAGAGTTCGATGCAGGCGAGCATGATGCGTGCGGAGGGGTCGGAGGCGGCGAGTGCGGCGGCGATCTTGAGGGCGTTGATCGCGGCGTGGCATCCCATGAAGCCGATGTGGGTGCGCTGGACGGCGCGGGAGAGGTTGAGGGCTTCGATGAGCCCGAGGTCAAAGCCGGGGCTGCCCAGGCCGGTGCAGGAGGCGGTGACCAGGTGGGTGATGGAGCGCGGGTCGGCGGCGGAGCGATGGAGGGCGGTGCGTGCGGCGGAGATGACCAGGGGGAGGGAGTGAGATTCGAAGATCGCCATGCGCGTGGCGGTGGTCGGCGGGCCCTGGCCGGGGGGGCGCTGCTCGTAGAAGGGGAGGCAGGAGGGGTCGGCGGCGTCGGCGAGCACCGTGCCGCGCTGGCGGATGCCGGTGCGCTCGTGCATGGTCTGGACGCGCTGGCGTGGCTCGCCGGTGAGCCCGGAGAGATCGCAGACCAGGCGCGAGGCCGATGACTGGTGGATGATGCCATCGGGGAGGGCCAGGCCGATCGCGGAAATGGTGGGCCCCCTGAGGTTGGTCATGTGCGGAGCTCCCTGAGGGGGATCGTTGGAGGCCGTGGGGGTTGTGGGGGTTGTGGGGGTTGTGGGGAGATGGAGGGGAGCTTCGGGGTGCGTGAGAAGATCGCGGCGACGGAGGCGGCGATGGGCGGGAGCGCGCGGGCAGCGCGCAGGGCGAGCGAGAGAGCAAACGGGTGGCGGGTGAGCCGGGCGAGCATCGAGCAGGCGAGCGTGCGGCCGGCGAGCAGGTTGTGGTGATCGCGTGACCAGGCGGCGAGCGCGGGGGCGGGGTCGTTGTTGAGGGCCTGGAGGATGCGGGGAGCGGCGGCGAGCGCGGCGGCGAGTGCCCAGGTCATGCCCTCGCCGGTGAAGGGTTCGATGTACGCGGCGGCATCGCCGAGGATGAAGAGCCGGTGGGCGGCGGGGGCGCGGGAGCGGGTGAGGCGGGGCGTGGCGTGCCAGCGGAGGGCGGCGGGGTCGGGGTGGATGTTCGCGGCGTGGAGGAGGGGCGCGAGCAGGAGTGTGGGGCCGCCGGCGGACTTGATCTTGGATGGATCGGCGCAGGCGGCCAGGTCGATGGAGCCGTCTTCGAGGCGGACCAGGCCGATGTAGGCGTGCTCGCCGACGAGCATGGTGATCGCGCCGGGCGGGGGCGCATCGGGGAACATCGGGACGATCGCGGAGAGGCCGATGCGGGAGCGCGGGTGGATGCGGGGCTGGAGATGAGGTTGCGATGCGGAGGGGAACGAGCCGAGAAAGGAGCCGGCCAGGCCGTCGGCGGCGATGCAAAGGGATGCGGTGATGGTGGCGGACTCGTGGCCGCGGGTGAGCCGGATGGAGTGGTGGGATGGGGCGCGGGCGGGAAGAAGGCGGGCGGCGGTGGCGTCGAGAAAGGTGGCGCCGGCATCGCGGGCGGCGCCGGCGAGCGCGGCGTCGAGGAGGTGGCGGGAGAGGGCGACCCCGGCGCGGAGGGGGATGCTCGCGGTGGTGCCGCGGGCGGAGAGGAGCATGCGGTCGAGGGGGAGGGCGTGAGATTCGGTGAGGATGTGGGCCAGGCCGGCGGCGCGGAGGAGATCGACTCCGGCGGCCGAGAGGCAGCAGCCGCAGACCTTGTTGCGGGGGAAGTGGGCGCGGTCGACGAGGAGGATGCGACGGTACAGCGCGGTACGGGTTGCGAGCTGGTGGGCGAGCAGGGCACCGGCGGGGCCGGCGCCGGCGATCACGATGTCCCAGGGGTGGGCGGTGAGCGATTGGAGGGGCATGGGTGTGGACGGGGTCGTGGGGGTTGGGGAGGTTGTGGGGGTTGTGGGGGTTGGGGTCATGGCGCGCTCCAGGTCATGAGCATGCGGCATGGCCAGGCGGGAGTGATGGAGGCGCCGCGGAGGCCCGCCTCGGCGGCGAGCGCGTGGAGCTCGGGGATGGTCCAGGCGGCGCGGGCGGAGAGGACGGCGTCGGTGCGGACGATGTGGCTGCGTGAGAGGAGGCGCGAGCCGGCGTAGGCGAGCGCGAGGCCTCGGCGGGTGCGGCGGAGGTCGGAGATGGCCAGGGCGGGGGCAGCGCGGGCGATGTTGGCGAGCAGGGCGCGGACGGCATCGGCGGTGAGGTGGTGGAGGAAGAGGGAGCAGATGGCGGCATCGAAGCCGGCGGGGAGCGGGGTGGTGGTGGCGTCGAGGAGGTGGGTGGTGGCGTGGATGCCGGCGGCGGCGGCGCGGGCGTGGGCGGCGTCGAGGGCGGGGCGGCTGATGTCGCAGAGTCCCAGGCGGATGCGGAGCCCGCGGCGGGCGGCGGCGAGCGCGATGGCGACGGGGACATCGGCCGAGCCGGTGGCGACGTCGAGGAGTGCCAGGTGGGTGCGGCCGCGAGCGGCGGCGAGCACGTGGGGGGTGAGCGTGCGGGCGCAGCGGCTGAAACGGTTGATGCGTTCGAGTCCGCGGAGGGCGAGCAGATGGTCGGTGAGGGGGAGTGCGGGATCGTCCATCAGTTCGGGTTGATGGGATCTTTCGAGCACGTGAGAGGGTAGGAGATGCAGGAAGACAGGACTCACCACAGGGGCACAGAAGGCGCAGGGAGTAGAAGCACGCGGCTGAGCGAAGCGCCGCAGCGCGGCACACGGGAGGCGCCGAAGGCCGGTGGTGATGGAGAGAAGCAAGTCCAACCCACGCACAGGGGAGGAGCGTTGAAGAGCTTGATGCTCGCGGGGCTTTGCGGGTCCGGAGAAGTCCTCCCCCAACCCCTCACTGTGGGAAGGGCTTTCAGGAGATCGGGCCGTCGTAGGCGTGGTTGACGGGGTCGATGCGGCGCATGGGTTTTTCGCGCGTCTGCTCTTCGACGACGTGGGCGACCAGGCCGGGGGTGCGGGCGATCATGAAGATGCCGTTGAAGACCTTGGGGTCGAGTCCCAGGTCGGCGAGGATGGCGCCGATGGCGCCGTCCACGTTGATGGGGAGGGGCTTGCCGATGTCGGCGAAGGCTTTCTCGATGGCGCGGGCGGCGCCGATGTGGGTGTCGGGGCCGTCGGTGAGGCCGGCGAGCTTGGCGAGTTCGAAGAGGCGGGCGGTGCGGGGGTCCTTGGTGTGGATGCGGTGTCCGAAGCCGCTGAGGCGGTCGCCGGTCGATTTGACGCGGGTGATTTCTTCGGCGGCGAGCCGGGAGAGTTCGGAGCTCAGGGCGCCTTCGCTCGGAGCGGGGGAGGGCTGAGACTTGGAATCTGAGATCTGAGATTTGAGTTTCTCATTCGCCCGCTGGCGAGCGGCGGCGAGCAGCGTCGAGAGGTAGCGGGCGCAGTCCTCGATCGCGCCGCCGTGGTGCTTGTTGATGGACATGATGCCGGCGGCGACGGACTGGGAGAGGGCAGCTCCGGTGCTGGCGACGGTGCGGGCGGCCAGGCAGCTGGGGGGCGTGGCGCCGTGGTCGATGCTGCTGACGAGGATGGCATCCATGAGGCGGCCGACGGGCTCCGGGGGGAGCTTGCCGGCGAGGATGAGGTAGACGGCAGCGCCGAAGCTGGTGTTGCCCATCAGCGAGGCGATGTCGCGGCCGCGGACGGCGACCTGGTTGGGGCTGATGCGTGTGATGGCGGTGGTCCAGACGGCCTTGCGCTCGGCGTCGGTCATGAGGCTCCTGCTGTTGCGGGAGCGGAGGACGGCGGCGACGGCGGCGGGGACATCGCCGAAGGAATCCACCACTGTCGCGCCGGATTCCCGTAGAGCGGTGACCTTTCCTGCGTGCGTGCCCTTGTTGCCCTCGATGATCGCCCCGGCGTGGCTGAAGCGCGTGCCGGCGCGGGCGGCCTTGCCGCCGATGTAGGCGATCACGGGCTTGGTGATGCGGCCGGAGGTGATGAGGTCGGCCAGGTCGTCCTCCTGGGAGCCGCCGATCTCGCCGAAGATGACGATGGCGTCGGTGGCGGGGTCGGATTCGAGCATGAGGGCGACATCGGGGATGCGCAGGCCCAGGACGGCATCGCCGCCGACGTGGACGATGCTGCTGATGCGTACGCCGGCCTGTCCGACGTAGTAGGCGGTGCTGGTTCCCATGCCGCCGGAGCGTGAGATGATGCCGACGCCGGTGCCGCCGGGGAGGGGCGGCTTGAACCACTCGCGGGCGGACTCGGCGCGGCCGCCGATCATGCCGACCAGTCCGTGCCCGGGGCTGGCGGCGCCGAGGGTGTTGGGTCCGAGGAACGAGGCGCCGGCGAGCCTGGCGGCCTTGGCGATCTCCATGGCATCCCAGACCGGGACGCGGTCGGCGACCAGGACGCAGAGCTCGATGCCGGCGGAGATGGCCTCGAGGGCGGCGGGCTTGATCTGGGCGGCGGGGATGAAGAGGACGGAGACGTCGATGGGCCCGAGGGCGGCGACGGCCTCGTGGACGGTGCCGAAGACGGGGACGCCCAGGACGGTCTGGCCGCCCTTGCCGGGGGTGACGCCCCCCACCACCTTGGTGCCGTAGTCGAGCATGAGGCGGGCGCGGGCCTGGCCCTCGCGGCCGGTGATGCCCTGGACGATCACGCGGGTGGAGCTGTCGATGAGGATGGGCATCGGGCGTGGGCCCTCGTGGAGGCGGTGGTTGGATCAGGCGTGGACACGGTGGGTGGCCGCGGCCGCGAGCGAGGCGCGGAAGTCGGGGTGCGCGATGGAGATGAGCCGCTCGCGGCGTTCGCGGAGGGAGAGGCCGTGGAGGTTGACGGCGCCGTACTCGGTGACGATCCAGTGGATGTGGCCGCGGGTGGTGACGACGCCGGCGCCGGTGTTGAGCTCGGGGACGATCCGGGAGAGGCGTCCGCCCGAGGCGGTCGAGGGGAGGGCGATGATGGGCTTGCCGCCCTTGGAGAGGGCCGCGCCGCGGATGAAATCCATCTGCCCGCCGATGCCGGAGTAGATGGAATGGCCGAGGCTGTCGGCGCAGACCTGGCCGGTGAGGTCGACCTGGAGGGCGGAATTGATGGCGACCACCTTGTCGTTCTTGCGCATGAGCGAGGTGTCGTTGGTGCGGTCGGCGGGGTGGAACTCGACGAGGGGGTTGTCGTTGACGAACTCGAAGAGGCGGCGGGTGCCGATGACGAAGCTGGTGACGGTGCGGCCGGCGTGGACGGCCTTGCGCTTGTTGGTGATGTTGCCGCGTTCCATGAGGTCGACGACGCGGTCGGAGAACATCTCGGTGTGGATGCCCAGGTCGTTCTTGTCGGTGAGGCGGGTGAGGACGGCGTCGGGGACGGCGCCGATGCCCATCTGGAGGGTGGAGCCGTCCTCGATGAGGTCGGCGACCATCTGGCCGATGCGCTCGGTGATGGGGTTCTGAGCTTCGATGGCGTGCTCGACCAGGGGCCTGTCGACCTCGACGCAGGCGGCCAGGCGCGAGCGTCGGACGACGGTGTTGCCGTGGGTGCGGGGCATGCGGGCGTTGATCTCGGCGATCAGGATGGGGGCCTCGTCGGCAGCCGCGCGGGCGGCATCGACGGAGGTGCCCAGGGTGCACAGGCCGTGCTGGTCGGGGGGAGAGAGCTGGAGAAGGGCGGCGTCGAGGCGGATGCTGCCCGTGCGGAAGAGGGCGGGGATGTCGGAGAGGAAGACGGGGATGTACTCGGCGCGGCCGTCGTTGACGGCGGCGCGGAGGTTGGCGCCCACGAACAGGGAGTAGGAGGTGACGCGGCCGCACAGCTCGGGACAGACCAGGGGCATGTCGCCCATGAGGTGGAGGTGGAAGATCTTGACGCCGTCGAGATCGCGGCGGCGGGCCAGGGCGGCGATCAGGCCCGTGGGGGTCGCGCAGCCGCCGTGCACGAAGACGTTCATGCCGGACTTGATGTGCGAGAGGGCCTGGTCGTGGGAGACGGGGGAGCAGACGGGGGAGGGATTGGCGGGGTTCTGGTTCATGGTGTGGTCGCGGCGGGGACTTGGAGGGGGAGATCAACGAACACAGCGCCCTGGGGGCCGCCGATGGCATCGCGGCGGCACTCGACTTCGCAGGCGATCATGTCGCTGTCCCTGGCGAGGAACTCGGCGAGGGTGCAGGTGAGGGCGGGGGCGCCGTGATGGTCGCGCAGGAGCCCGGCGGCGCGGGCGATGATCGCGGGGGCGTGCGCGGACCAGGCCTGGCGCCCGATCCAGACCTTGGCGGCCTTGAGATCGAAGCAGAAGGCGGATCCTTCGGCGGCGAAGTCGGGGCGGCGCGGGGCGCGCGGGGTCCAGGGCGTGCCACCGGCGGCGCGGTGGTCGGCGACCAGCGCGGCGAAACGCGAGGCGATCGCCGCGGGGGTGTCGGTCTTGCGGTAGCCCTCGACCTTGGCGGGCAGCCCGGCGGCGGCGGACTTGAGGATGTCGACCGCGCGGTCCTCGGTGTTGCCCCCCAGGCGGATCACGGCGGGGATGGAAAGCTCGAGCTCCCAGAAGGCCTTGGAGAGTCCGTAGGCGGACCAGAACTGCTCCTGGCTGGCGACACCCGAGCCCGAGCCGAAGTAGCCGGCCAGGCCGGGCTGGGCGAGGATGATGCGGGCGGCGCGGTAGACCTTCGCGGGCGAGGGGTTGCCGCTGGTGTCGCAGAAGTTGGCGACCGTGTAGCCCTCGGCGGTGACGGCGTCCATGGCCATCATCGAGCCGCCGCCGCCGGCGCCGTGGAAGCCGATGAGGCCCTTGCTCGCGGGGGGAAGGCTCTCGAGCGTGTTCATCTGCGCGAAGAAGAAGGTGCCGCGGTGGTCCTCCTGCTCGGCGCGGTAGGCCAGACGCTCCAGGTCGGTGGGCGGGTGGTCGAGCTCGCGCGCGATCTCGATGCCCAGCTCGGGATGGCGGCCGACGGCGTAGTCGTCGATGGTGATGCGGCAGTCCGCAGCGATCAGGCGGTGGTCGGAGGTGATCGCCAGCGGGTTGATCTCCAGGGAGCGCGCATCGATGGCCCTGGCGATCTCAAAGGCGCGGCGGGCAAGGGCCTTGAGCTGGTCGGCCAGCGCGGGGGCGAGGGACAGGGCGTCGACGGCGCGATCGAGCAGGGCCTGGTCTGGACCCTCGGTGACATCGCAGGGGATCTTGATCGCCGAGGCGGCGCGTTCTTCCACGCCGCTGCCGCCGGCGGCGGCGAGGATGAGCACCGGAGCGCGGGCCTTCTCGTCGATCGCGAGGGAGAAGAAGAGCTCCTTGGCGAACGCGAGCTTCTCTTCGACGAGGACTTCGGTGACGGGGAACTGTCCGAAGCGGATGGCGAGCATGCGTCGGGCGTGCTCGGCGACCTCTTCGGGTGTTTGGGCGAAAGCGATCCCGCCCTGGGCGGCGCGGCTGGTGGTCCAGGCCTGGGCCTTGATGACAACGGGGCGGGCCAGCGCGCGTGCGACGGCGGCGGCCTGGTCCGGTAATCGGGCAACGGCGCCCTCCGGAGTCGGGATGCCGTGCTGCCGGAGGATTCCCTTGCCTTGGTATTCGTGGAGTCGGGCCATTCCAGACAAATGTATGCAGTGACAGGAGGTGGTTCGCAAGAACTCGGCGTGCCGTGATTAGGAAAGTCGCTCTCGTTGAGCGGAGGATACGGTGTGCTCCTCAGCCCGGAGTTCATGGGGATGTTGGACTCTCTTGCGCGGGAATGACTTCCGAAGACTGAGAACGCAACGGGTGCTCGGGCGTGCGGCCGCGCGGGTGGCTTGGAGCTCGGGGACCTTGGAGGGTATGGGAGTGAAACCGTGGATCGCGGGCATCTGGGTGGCGCTGCGGCGCGCTGGAGCGGGCGGCGCAGGGGCTACGCGAGGCGCCGGATGACCACGGCGGTCATGTCGTCGGGCTGGGGGTTGCCGGCGGCGAACGCGCGGACCTGGCCGTCGAGGCGCTCGAGGATCTCGCGGGCCGGGAGCGTGGCGGAGTCCAGCAGCGCCTGGCAGACCCGTTCGATGCCGAACTGGCGGTGATCGCCGGCGCGGGGGTACTCGAAGAACCCGTCGGTGAGCATGACCAGGACATCGCCCGCGGCGAGCGCGCGGGTGGCGTGCGGGCCGTAGTGCTCGTCGGGCAGCACGCCCAGGGGCACGCCGTTGCCGGCGAACTGCTCGATGGTGCGGCCGGCGGCGCGGTAGAGCAGCGTGGGGCCGTGCCCGGCGGAGATGATCTCGAGCCGGCCGTCCTCGGAGAGCAGGGCGATGCACATGGTGATGAAGCGGCCGTCCTTGAGGTCCTGGGCGATCAGGGAGTTGATGCGCGTGAGCAGCGAGTCCGGGTCGGCGGCCTGCGGGGTGACAGCGCGGGCGTAGGCGCGGCAGACGGCCATGACCAGGGCCGGGCCGATGCCGTGGCCGGCGACGTCGGCGATCACGACGGCGAGCCGTCCGTCGGGGAGGGGCTGCCAGTCGTAGTAGTCCCCGCCGGTCTGCTCGGCGGGTCGTGCAGCGCCGGCGATGTCGTAGCGCGGGAGGGCCGGCGGCGTGGAGGGCATGAGGCCCATCTGGATGTCGCGGGCGATCGAGAGGTCGCGGCGGACGGCCGAGAGGGCGTGCTCGGCGCGCTCGGAGGCGACGGCTTCGTCGACGGTTTCGCGGACGTAGTTGCGGACGCGGCGCGCGATGATCGCGGCGGCGACCCCGCTGAGGACGATGATGACGCCGTAGGTGTGCAGCATGGCGCGGGTCGCCGGGGAGACACCCTTCCCGAGCGTCAGGTCGACCAGGAGCCAGTGGCAGACCGCGGCGAAGATGCCCAGGGCCAGGGAGAGCGCCGGCCGCAGGCGCAGGATCGAGAGCATGATCACGAACGGGATCAGCAGCAGGGGCGGGGAGGTGAGGGCCGAGTAATCGCCCTCGGGAGAGTTGGACTGCAGCAGCAGGAGGAGGATGAGCGGGAGCGAGATGTCGATCGCGGCGCCCGGGGCGTGCCAGAACGACGAGACGACGTGGCCGTTGCGGATCTGGCGGCGGATCAGCAGGACGGTGGCGGATTTGACGGCGATCCCGAGCAGGAGGATGGAGACGGCGGGGATGAAGGCGGCGTCGAAGTTGGGCAGGGCCAGGCCGGAGAGGCGGCGGCCGATCATGACGACCAGGACGCAGCACAGCGCGACGGCGGTGAAGACGGCGTGGGCGAATTCGCTGCGCTGCAGGCGGGAACGGAACGACTCCGTGGAGGTGATCGACTCGCCGGCCATGGAGGGAAATGTACCCGCGCGGGGCGCGGGCGGCGTGCGGGCTTGGGCACGGCTCGCGGGCGCGGTCAGCCCGCCGGGAAGGCGTAGAGCGTGCCGTTGATCGCACCGACCAGCAGAATCCCGGAGTCCAGGACCGGGCCGGCGGCAAAGCCGTTCTGGAGGGCCTCGGGAGCTTCGGGGGCCGCCCAGCGCCACAGCACGCGGCCGTCATCGCGGGCGAGCTTGAGCAACCCGCCGGTGTGACGGATCATGTAGCCGCTGGTGCCGCCGGCGGCGATGAAGACGGCGTCGTCGGTGACGCACGGGCGGCCCCAGGGGTAGCCGTAGACATCGGTCCGCCAGATGACGCGGCCGGTGCCGGGGTCGTAGCAGGCAGCGCGGCGGAGGTCGGAGGACCCGATGTAGAGCCGGTCACCGGCCGGGATGGGCGAGGACTCGACCCACGAGCCCCAGAAGATCTGCTTCCAGGCGACCTCGGCGGTGTCGGGGTTCAGGCTGTAGAAGACGCTGCCGCGGGTCCCGACCAGGAGACTGCCGCCCGAAAGGGTGGGGTTGCTCGTGATCGGGGCCTTGAGGTCCTTCGTCCAGATCACCGAGCCGTCGGCGGTGCGCAGGGAGTAGAGGGTGTTCTCCATCGTGCCCAGGTAGATGCGATCGGCCTGGACCGCGGCGTCGGCGCGGACCTTGCCCTTGGCGTCGAAACGCCAGCGGCGCGCGCCATCCGACTCGCCGATCGCGTGGAAACCGCCGTCGGCCGAGCCGATGTAGAGGACGCCGCCCGAGAGCGCGGGGCGGGGGGACCGGTAGTCGTACTCGAAGACGGCCGGGTGGGGGAGGATGCGCGGGACAGCGCCGTCGCCCAGGTCGTAGCGCCACACCTGCTTGCCGGTGGAGCGGTCGAGGCGGTAGAGGAACCCATCATCGCAGGCGAAGTAGACGGCGTCGGGGGTGGGGAGCGCTTCGCCGTGGATGGGCCGGCCGGCGGGGAAGGCCCAGGCGATCGAGCCGTCGGAGATGTTGACGGCGTTGAGGACACCCGCGGTGGTGCCGATGTAGGCGATCCCGTCGCGCGCGGCGACCGGGGCGTAGATGGACCCGCCCAGCCGCACCTGCCAGCGGGGCGCCGGGCCCGCGGGCAGCGCGGGCATGGGGGGCTCGACGGGGAGCTGCGCAGCGCGGTGGAGCGTCAGGGGCTCTTTCAGGCCGGTGAGCGTGCCGGTCAGGTCGTCGCCCGAGAGGGTGACATCGAGGCCGATCTGGTCGATGGTGTAGTGGGCGGCGTCGCGCTGGACCGCGCCGGCGATCGGCGCCGCGTAGAGGTTGAGGACGGGCTGGCAGAGCGTGCAGGCGAGCCGGCCTTCGGGATCGCGGCGGAATTCCAGGCCGATCCGGACGCGGTCGAGGTCGAAACCGACCTCCCCGAGCCAGGCGCCCTCGATGGGATCGGGTGCGGGCGGGGGGGAGGGCGGCGCGGCGGGGGCGCCGGGGGCGAGGATCAGGGACAGGGCCGCGGCGGCGTGACGGCCGGACCGGGGGGGGAAGGAGGCTCGCATCGCGGGGTCTCCGGCGGTGATTCCCACATAGTACGAATAGTACTATATGCCCGCCGCCGGCCCGCGGGCGCCCGGTCCCGGGCGGCCCCGAAGAACAACGACCCCGGCGTGGTGCCGGGGCCGTCGTCTTACGAACACACATGAAGGCTGGTCTGTCGCGGGCTCAGGCCCGGCGACGGCGGGCGGCGATCAGGGCGCCGATCCCCATCGCGGCGGCGGCGCCGGGGGCGGGGACGGGGACGAGGAAGCCGCGGATCTCACCGCCGCCGAAGGCGACGGTGTGGATGTTGAGGTAGGCCTTGCCGTCGAGCATGCTCTGGAAGAGGAAGGCCTCGGCCGAGGCGGTGGTGCCGCCGTGGGCGGAGATGAACGAGGCGTTGTAGCTGGAGGCCAGGGTCATGTCGAAGAGGTGGTCGTAGCTTCCGGCGGTCACACCGAGGGGGAAGCCGCTGAAGCTGGGGGTCTGAGTGGCGACCGGCGCGGTGCCGGTGAAGGCGACCGCGGTGGCGCTGTGGATGTGCGAGGCGGTGGTGGTGCCCAGCAGGCCGCTGAAGGTCACGTTGACGTGCATGGTGTGGGCGATGGTGTCCATGTCCACCGTGGCGAATCCCGTCCCCGGCGAGCCGTTGGGCGGGCTCTCGCTAGGGCCGTCCATATTGCAGGAGAACGTCTGGATCGGGCGGGCGAGGGCGGCAACCCCGGCTGCGCACACGACGATCGCCGCGCAAAGCGTGCGCGGTCCGAAGGACCGAGTCGAAGAGGTCAACATTGTCTGGTCTCCCTGTCCGCGCTCCCTCGAGCGCTTTGCTGTATCGAATGACCGGATACACACCGGCCGCGGGATTGGCCCGAACCGATCCCCTCGCTCCTATCGCAATACCAATAGAGGCATCCACTTTGAACGGCCACGAATCCCGCGCATGAGTGGAGGAACACCCTTCGATGTTGGGTGCGCACGGCGTTCTTGCATTCGTGAGAGATCGCGCACGAGAGACAGGATCTTGTTCTGGCGCTCGCACCGTGGAGAGGATGGACGGCCCCTGGCGGGCTGGGAGCCGGCCCTGGGGCTTGCACGTGGGGTGGGCTGGGGTGGACTGGGGGTGAGGGCCGACAGGGGATGCCGGATTGGTTGGATCGACGGGCGGCGGACTATGGTTGCTCGCGTAGGGCCTGTGGGGGCTTGTGGGGGCTTGTGGGGGCGTGTTGGGGGGTGCGGGTACTCACACATCTGGAGAAGAGCGATGGCAGAAACTTCCCGTCGTGAATTCCTGGCAAGCGCGGCGAGCATTGCAGCGCTGGGCGGTATGACGCTGGGCTTCGGGCCCGCGGCCAACGGGCAAGGGCAACCCTCGGACAAGTCGCTGGGCAAACCGGAGGAAAAGGGCCGTGGCGCGGCGATCCCGCTGGAGAAGCGGCAGTTCGGGTCGACGGACATGAAGGTGACGGTGCTGGGGTTCGGGGGCGCGGAGATCGGGTTCTCGCAGACGGACAAGGACACAGTCGCGAAGATCCTGAACTCGGCGCTGGATGCGGGGCTGAACGTGATCGACACGGCCGAGTGCTACGCGGGCTCGGAGGAAGTGATCGGGGTGACGGTCTCGGGCCGGCGCAACGAGTACTTCCTGTTCACGAAGGTCGGCCACGTGGACGGGTGGGGCAAGCCGGAGGGATGGACGACCGCGGGGATCGAGAAGTCGATCGAGCGGAGTCTCCAGCGGCTCAAGACCGATCACGTGGACCTGGTGCAGCTGCACTCGTGCGGGAAGGATGTGCTGGAGAAGGGCGAGTGCATCGAAGCGCTGGAGAAGGCCAAGAAGGCCGGGAAGACGCGCTATATCGGGTACTCGGGTGATTCGGAGGCGGCGCTGTACGCGGTGGAGTCCGGGAAGTTTGATGCGCTGCAGACCTCGGTGAGCTTCGCGGACCAGGAGGCGATCGAGCTGACGCTGCCCAAGGCGATCGCCAGGAAGATGGGAGTGATCGCCAAGCGTCCGATCGCCAACGCGGTGTGGCGGAACGAGGCCGATCCCAAGGGCAACAACGGGGCGTACTGGAACCGCATGCAGAAGATGGACCTTGACTTCACCAAGGGCGATGCTCGGACCGCGGCGGGCCCCGAGGGGGCCGCGGGCGTTGCATTGCGGTTTACGCTCTCGGTGCCGGGGGTTCACGTGGCGATCGTCGGGACGACCAAGCCCGAGCGGTGGCGGGAGAATGCCGAGCTCCTGCGGGCGGGCGGGCCGCTGTCCAAGGAGCGGTACGAGGCGATCCGGGCCAAGTGGAAGCAGGCCGCCGAGCCGGGTTGGCACGGGCAGACCTGAGTGGAGCAGCGCTGAGTAGGGCCGGCGGCGAGCGGTGGCGTCGGTGCGGGCGCCGCGGCTCGTGTGCGCGCAGCCGTCCCCCGCCGGTCATGGGGCCTGATTGACCTTGGGCCGGTGAGGTCCCGCGGTCCCTCTGAAGTTTCCGAATTTCTTTCGGCAGGGCTGCAACCCGGGATCGTGGCCGCCGGTATACTATGTGTCGCATAGTATGCAAGACGGAATGTAGGCACGGATGGCACGGCAACGGCGGGCGAGCATTGTGGAGCAACAGCCATGCGGATCGAGCGTGAGTTGATGCGTGGAGCGGGGCCTGTGGCGGTCCTGAAGCTGCTGCAGCGGGGCGAGATGTACGGGTACGAACTCGTGGAAGCGCTCGCGAGCCGCAGCGCGGGGGTGCTGGCGATGGGGCAGTCGACGCTGTACCCGATGCTGTACAACCTGGAGGCCAAGGGCCTGATCGAGGGAGTCTGGCGCGAGGCCGATTCGGGGCGGGACCGCAAGTACTACCGCTTGACGGATCGCGGGCGCACCCGGCTGGCGGAGGACACCAGGCAGTGGAGAGCGCTGGCGATCGCGATGGCGGGGCTGGGGGTTCTGGAGGGCCATGATGGGCCGACCTCCCCCACCGCCGCGGTTACGGGCGGGATGGGAGGCCGGCCATGAGCGACTCGCTTCACGCCGTGGAAACGATGCGGCAGGGGTCCCGCGGGAGGGCGCACGGGAGCGCGGAGCAGCTGGTGCGCGAGTCGGGGCTTCCGGCGGAACTGCAGCTCGTCGTGCTGGGGGTGGTGGGCCGGTGTCGCTTGTGGAGGCACGAGAGGGTGGAGGTCGCCCGGGAGCTGTGCGGGCACTTCCTGGACGGGCTGGAATCGGGCGCTGGGGCCTTGGCGCTGGCCGAGGGATTCGGGGATGCGGCGGTGGCGGCGAGACTGATCTCGGCGAGCCGCAAGAGGATGAGGCCGGCGTGGTGGCGTGCGTGGCGGATGACGCTGCGCACGACGGGATGGATGTTCGCGGTGTTCGCGGCGGTGTACTGCGTGCTGGGGGCGCGGTATTTCCTGAGCCGACCGGTGCTCCGGCACAACTACATGGCGGAACTGAACGCGGCGGTGCTGGCGATCCCGGAGCACGACCGGGCGTGGCCGGAGTACGTGCGGGCGATCCGGGAGTTCGGGAAGCTGCCGGAGTACTTCTACAACCGCGAGGCCGACCCGACCGCGCCGGGCGATGAGAAGTGGGCCGAGCTGGTGTCGTACCTGAAAGACCACGCGGGGGCGCTGGAGGTCGTGCGGGGCGCGGCAAACCGGCGGGACATGGGGTTTGAGTACCGCGCCACGATGGACCCGGAGCTGGGCCGGGCGATGGAGGTCCGGGGCGACGGGTACAAGTACGACGCCTCGGCCGAACGCGGCCAGGACAACCCGGTGATGATCGGGATCCTGCTGCCGTACCTGGGGGAGCTGCGCCGGTTCGATCGGTGGCTGAGCGCCGATGCCCTGCTGGCCGCGGAGTCCGGTGATGGGGCGCGGGTGGTTGCCGACATCGGCGCGGAGCTGGGGATCGCCGGGCAGTGCCTGAAAGAGAAGTTCCTGATCTCGCAGCTGGTGGGGATCGCCGTCGGCCAGCACGCGACGGAGAACGCGCTGGAGCTGTTCGACCGGCCCGGGCTGCTGGATGGGGCGCAGCTCCGCGGGCTGGCGCACCGGCTGGCCTCGCTGGGCGGGGGGAGGCTGAGCGTCGATGCATCCTGCGAGCGGCTGATGATCGACGACCTGGTGCAGCGGTTCTTCAGCGACGATGGCCACGGTGACGGGCACCTGGTGGACGGGGCCGAGCAGGCGCTGTTCGAGGATTTCGGCGTGGCCAGGCCGCGGCTGTACGGGCTGCTGAGGGCGGCGCGGCCGCTGCAGAGCGTGGCAGCGCCGTCGCGGGCGCGGGTCGGGGCGCTGGTCGACGCCCTGGCGGCCGGAGCGGCGCGGGATGATGCGCTGCCGCCCTGGGAGCACCACCTGCGCACGAGCGATGATCTGTACAGCGGCCTGATGGGCGGGGTGATCTCGCGGCTGTCGCCGGTCGTGTCGTCGCTGTTCGGCGGCCTGCAGGCCACGGGCCGGCCGATCGCGGCATCGTGCGCAGCGCGGGACATGCTGGAGGCTTCGCGCTGGGGCGCGATGACGGCGATCGCGATCGAGAGCTACCGGCGCGCCAACGGGTACCCGCCGGCGTCGCTGGAGGTGCTGGTGCCGGCGTGCCTGCCGAGCGTGCCGCTGGACCCGTTTGATGGGCGGGCGCTGCGGTATCGGCCGGCCGGCCCGGGCGGCAGTCCGGTGCTGTATTCGGTGGGAGTGGACGGCGTGGATGATGGGGGGCGGGCGCCGGCGAGCCCGCGGGGCCGGAAGGATGTGCGGGATCTCTACGGGCTGTGGAACGTGTTCCGGCAGACGGATGCGTCGAAGCTGACGGGCCCGGAATGCCAGAAGATGGATGCAGCACGCGGGGACTGGATCCTCTGGCCGGCGCGGGCGGGGGAGTCCAGGTAGCCGCGGAGGGCTCGAACCCGCGCGGGGCGACCGACCGCGTCAGGGCCTGATCCCGCCGGCGCGGTAGACGATGTTGGTGAACGATGCGTGATCCGTGTCGGGGAGGCCCAGCAGGTGCGCCAGCCCGCGGCGCAGCGCCGGCTCTTGGTACCCGAGCCGGGCCAGCTCCGGGATCGCCGGCTCGAGGAACCCCGCGATGTACCGGCAGTGGGCCCGCAGGGCCGCCGTGTCCTCATCGGCGCCCCGGAAGAAGTGGAACCCGATGGGAAAACTCCGCACGGACCGGAACCCCTCCGCGTGGAGCATCGCCCCCAGCCGCCGGCCGATGAGCGCACAGCCGTGGCGGTTGAAGTGGTCGAACTGGGCGCGTTCGAGCAGGTCCCAGTCGGGGCTCTGGGGCCAGAGCTTGAAGGTCGTGTACTCGGTCTCGTTGATGGTGATGGTCCCGCCGGGCTTGAGCACCCGCAGCGCTTCGCGGAGGAACACCGGCGGGTCGGCGAGGTGCTCGAGGAACCACATCATGTAGACGTGATCGAACGAACCGTCGGCCCAGGGCAGCTTCGAGGCGTCGCCGGTGCGCAGGTCCGCATCACCGCAGCCCAGGGAGTCCATGTGCCGCCGGGCGCAGTCGATCTGAACCGGCTCGCGGTCGATCCCCGCGCAGCGGATCCCCGGGAAGGCTCGCCGGAGCACTCCCAGCACCGCGCCGCACCCGCAGCCGATGTCCAGCACGCTCTGGCCGGGCTTGTACTCGACGCCCGGCGTGATGAGCGTGCGGCTCCAGTACTCGGCCTGCCGCAGGAGGCGCTCCTGCTCGGCGGTGGTGAACCCGTGAAGGTACGACGCGGAAGACATGGGCGGATTTTATGCGCAGGGAGGAGGGGGCCGACCCCCGCGGCCGGCCGCCGGCATCCGGCCTACTTGCCCTCGACGCCGGTCTGGGACTGGAGCACGGCGATCGCCTTCTCGAGCACTTCGTCGCGGCCCTGGGCGATCCCCTGGGCGGTCGGCACGACGGGGACGGTGGGCCGGATGCCGACGCCGTGGTGGCGGCTGCCATCGTGCTTGAGCACCTGCATCCCGGTCCAGGAGACGGTGTACCCGCCGGGCAGGGTGAAGGGGTTGACGTTGCCGTTGGTGCCCGCGGTCGTCGACCCGACGATCTCGCCCATCTTGTAGGCCTCGACGATGCCCATGATCGACTCGGCGTAGGAGATCGCGCGGCCGTCGGTCAGGAAGGCGATCTTGCCCTTGAGACGCGGGGCCTGCGGGACCAGTTGCCAGCGGCCGCAGGGCGGGTAGGTCCAGCCCTCGTGATCGGGGAGCGTGACCAGGGGGATGTTCCACCGGGCGCTGGTTGCTTCCGTATCGATCAGGTGCTGCATGAGCGCGTAGCCGCCCGAGCCCGGGTAGCCGCGCAGGTCAAAGACGATCCCCAGGGCCTTGTCCAGGTCGGGCATCACCGCGTCGAGCGCGGAGGTGTCGGCGCCGTTGAGATTGAAGTACACGATCCCGGGGGCGAGCTGGGCGCCGTTGGCCGGCCGCTTGGCGGTCGCGTTGGGGACCATCTGCCGCGGCTCCTTGGCGAGCGTGACGTCGTACTCCGCGCCGTCGGGGTGCCGGAGGCGCGCGGGGACGGAGTCGGGCAGACGATCGCTGGTGGCGAGCGAATCGAGCAGGCGGGTTTTCTTCCAGCCCTCGCTGGCCGCCGAGATCTCCGCGGACAGGTCGTCGCAGACGTCGGCGATCGGCCGGCCGTTGAGGGAGACCAGGACGTCGCCGACGGTCACCGGGCCGGGGACCGAGGCGGTTTTCCCGGCGATCACAAGGTCCTGGCCGGCCCAGGCGAGCGAGACGGGCAGGAGGCTCGTGGGCATGATGGCGGGGTTGAAGACGCTGCCGTGGCCGTCGTGGAGCTTGGCGATCAGGGCGTTCAGGGTGTGCAGGAAGTCCGAATCGTCGGCGTCCGTGGCGGCCCGGGCCAGGCCGGCGGTGAGCGCTTCTTCCCAGTCGGTCTGGACGACATCGAAGTAGGGATAGAAGTTCTGCATGACGCCCCAGCACAGCGCCACCGCGGCCAGGCGGGTCGAGCGGTTGTCGGCGGTGAGGAGGGGCTGGCCGTCGGCCGACGACCAGCAGGTCTGCACGGGCAGCTGCGGGAAGGTGCCGCTGGCGTTGGCGTAGAGCATGACGGGCAGCCGGCAGCTCACCCCGCCGCCCAGGGACTTGAGCAGGAAGCAGTCGGCCGCCGCGCGCTGGCCTGCCGAGACGGTGACCGGCTCCCGGGCGACCGTGCTCGCGTAGACGTTCCCGCCGTTGGGCACGGAGATCGTGCCGGCGCCCGAGTGCTCCCAGCGGGCCAGCTGCGTGGCGCTCTCGGGGGCGACCGGGAGCGTCGGGGCGCCCTCGGAGGCGCTGGCCCACACCACCAGGGTCGGCGCGACGGGCTCGAGCACTTGCTGCAAGCGCGCGGCAAGGTCGGGCGCATCGGCGGCGGGCTCGGCCTCCTCCATCATTCGGACGGCCAGGGCATCCCACGAACGCACCGCGACCGCCTGGTCGCTGGGGTGGAAGAACCGCACGTAGGAGAGCAGCCGGGAGGCCGCCTTGAGGTTCTCCAGGCCGCGATCGGTCAGCGGGCGGGGCTCGGAAGCTCCCTGCCGGAGGGTCGCCGCGCCCACGGTGAGCTTGACCGAATCGACGAAGATGGTCGCCCCGCCCACGGACATGAACCCCAGGGCCAGGCGCTGGGCGTCGGGCTCGATGTCGAGTTCGATCAGGGCGTCGACCCACTGCTTGGAGGTGACGGGCCGGTTGTCCATGTTGTCGAACGCGCCCATCTTGCGGTTGGGCCGGTCGACGCGCAGCCACATCTGGGCCTGGCCCTGGCCCTCGACCCGGAGCCGCGCGGTCAGGGCGATGCGCTTGCCCTGGTAGGGCTTGGCATCGATCCCGCGCATGAGATTCCCGAAGGGGGCATCCGAGGCTTCGGCCTTGTACAGCTTGGCGCACAGCGCGCCGCTGTCGGGCTGGGCGCTGGTGAGCTCGGCTTTCCAGCCCGGCGCGGTAACGTGCCAGCCGGGAGGAACCTGGCCGGCAGCGCCGGACTCGATGTCCAGGTCGGAGATGTCCGGGACGGGGCCGGCCGGCTGGCCCCAGGCCAAGAGCGCGGCGACCGAGAGGATCGCGAGCAGGCTGAGCAGGATGGTGCGCATAAATGTCTCCGCGGATCGGCCGGCCATGCTACCACGATCCCACCGTGGCTCGCCGCCGGCACCGCCATCTGGAGGATGTGCGTTCCGGGCGCGGGGATCTTGCACTTGGGCCGGGACGGATCCCCCGGTTGCCGCTTCGCGCGGCCCTGCGGGCAACCGGGACCCATCCCCGGGCGCCCAAGGGCCCCGGGATCGCTGACCGCAGGACCGGCTTCGGTTAGACTTCCGGCATGCCACGCATCACCCGCGCCGCCCTGATCCAGTGCTCCAACCCGCTCGCCGACGAACCGGACCTGGTCAAGGTCAAGGCGGCGATGATCGAGAAGCACCTGCCGCTGATCCGCCAGGCGGCCGAGAAGGGCGCGCAGGTCTGCTGCCTGCAGGAGATCTTCTGCGGGCCGTACTTCTGCGCCGAGCAGCAGGTGCGCTGGTACGAGACCGCCGAGCCGATCTACCCCGAGGGCTCCGGGGAGGCCGGGCCGACGATCAAGCTCATGGAGGACCTGGCCCGCAAGCACAAGATGGTGATGGTGGTGCCGATCTACGAGCTGGCGATGCCCGGCGTGTACTACAACACCGCCGCGGTGATCGACGAGACGGGCAGGTACCTGGGCAAGTACCGCAAGCACCACATCCCCCACTGCCACCCCGGGTTCTGGGAGAAGTTCTACTTCAAGCCCGGCGACCTGGGCTACCCGGTCTTCCAGACCAGGTTCGGCAAGATCGGCGTCTACATCTGCTACGACCGCCACTTCCCCGAAGGGGCCCGCGAGCTGGGCCTCAACGGGGCGGAGATCGTCTTCAACCCCTCGGCGACCGTCGCGGGCCTGAGCGAGTACCTCTGGAAGCTCGAGCAGCCGGCGCACGCGGTGGCAAACCAGTACTACGTGGGGGCGATCAACCGCGTGGGGGTCGAGAAGCCCTGGTGCATCGGGGAGTTCTACGGCCAGAGCTACTTCTGCAACCCTCGCGGCAAGATCATGATCGAAGCATCCCGCGACAAGGATGAAGTCGTGGTCGCCGACCTCGACCTCGACATGATCACCGAGGTCCGGAACGTCTGGCAGTTCTACCGGGACCGGAGACCCGAGAGCTACACGCAGATCGCCAAGGCCTGAGCGGCGTGCGCCGCGAACGGGATCACTACCGCTGGTGCGTTCCTACTTCGCGCTCCGCGATGCCAGCTCCACCTCATCGTCCTTGAGCAGCCCCACGCCCGGCGCGTACCACTTGTGCCCGATGTCACTTTCAAGCGGCGTGGTCTCACGCACGTGCACGCAGTGCTCGAACACACCCGCCGGGGTCGTCACCTTCTCCTCCACCGCCACGATCTCCGCGCGGTCCATCGCCGCGCCCGGCGCCAGCTCCTGGTAGTACCGGTCGCCGACCACGGGCCTGGCCGGGAACGCCAGCCCGAAATGCGCCCCGTTCACGCCCGACCTCCAGCCGCCCTCGTGGCCGGTGACCCTGCCGTGCTTGTACATATCCACATCCTCGCCGAAGTAATACACATCGCCGCTCGCGCGATCGATCGCGAAGTAGTTCCGTGACACCTCGACCAGCTCGCCCTTGCTCGACTCCCGCTCCTCGACCACCCGCACCGTCACCCCGTCGACCACCATGGTCTCATCCAGCACGGTCACCACCAGCGTGGTGTCCCATCCCGAGTACACCTGCACCGCGCCCGGCTCGAGCCTGAAGTACGGGCTGGACCCCGTCGGCCCCAGGTCCGCCTTGCGCACCGCAAACTCCCGCCGCCAGCCATCACCCGCGCCCGTGACCGTGCTCCCGGTCTCATGGCACCCCGGCAGGATCGCCGCCACGGACACCGCGATCGCCAGCCTCGGGATCCTCATGCATGACTCCTTGAACCGCTGGTTCGAACTTCCCGGGCGAACCCCGTGCAGCATACCCGTGCGTGCCCGGCCGCGTGAACCCGGTCCCGACCGCCCCCCTATTCTCATCTCCGCGGACGTCGCCGGCTTGGGGCGGCGTCGGCCGTACCAGAGGGAACCGCCATGACATCCGCTCCCGCGCGCCCCACCCCCGCGACCTCCCCATCCGCTCCCGCGCTGCCGCCGTGCGCTTTCAAGCCCGCGCCCTACACCGGCCCGAGCAAGGAAGAAGTGCTCGCCATGCGCCGGGAGTTCCTCACCCCCGCGCTGCTCACGTATTACAAAGACCCGGTCATGATCGTTCAGGGCCACATGCAGTGGCTCTTCGACCACACGGGTCGCCGCTACCTCGACATGTTCGCCGGCATCGTCACCGTCTCGGTCGGCCACTGCCACCCCAAGGTCCTCGAGGCCGTCCGCGCCCAGAACGACCTCCTCCAGCACACCACCACCATCTACCTGCACCCCAACATCGCGATCTTCGGCAAGAAGCTGATCTCCACCTTCCCCAAGGGATCGGGGCTAGACAAGGGCGTCTGCTACTTCACCAATTCGGGCAGCGAGGCCAACGACCTGGCGATCCTGATGGCCCGCGTCAAAACCGGCAGCTACGACGTGGTCGCCCTGCGCAACGCCTACCACGGCATGTCCAACTTCGCCATGGGCGTCTCGGCCCTGAGCACCTGGCGCCAGCCCATGCCCCTGGGGTTCGGCATCCACCACGCCAGGCTCCCCGACTGCTACCGCGGCGCCTATGGCTACGCCGATGCCGATGCCGGCCGCAAGTACGCGGAAGATGTCCAGGACCTGATCCGCACGGCGACCAGCGGCCAGATCGCCGCCTTCATCGCCGAGCCCATCCAGGGCGTCGGCGGCACCGTCGAGCTGCCCCCGGGCTACCTCAAGGCCGTGTACGAGTACGTGCGCGCCGCCGGCGGCCTGTGCATCAGCGATGAAGTCCAGACCGGCTTCGGCCGCACGGGCGATGCCTTCTGGGGCTTCGAGTCCGTCGGCGGCCCGGGCGTTACTCCCGACATCGTCACGATGGCCAAGGGGATCGGCAACGGCGCCCCGCTCGCGTGCGTCGTCACCAAGCCCGAGATCGCCCAGGCGATGACCAGGAAGCTGCACTTCAACACCTACGGCGGCAACCCGGTGAGCATGGCCCAGGGGATCGCGACCCTGGATGTGATCCTGGAAGAGAAGATCCAGCAGCGGGCCAAAGAGATCGGGGCGTACCTGGTGGAAGGGCTCCGGGACCTTCAGAAGCGCCACCGCATCGTCGGGGATGTCCGCGGCCGCGGGCTGATGCTGGGCGTGGAGATCGTGGAGGATCAGGCGAGCAAGACGCCCGCGGGCGCCAAGTGCGCGGCGGTCTTCGAGCGGTGCAAGGAACTGGGGATGCTCGTGGGCAAGGGCGGTCTCAACGGAAACGTGCTGCGGGTCAAGCCGCCGATGTGCATCACCCGCGAGGATTGCGAGTTTGCGTGCAGGGTGCTCGATATCGCGCTGGGCGAGGTGGAGAAGGCCGGGTAGGAGAGCAGGAGACGCCTACTGCGTTCGCAGCTCGTCGCCGGGCGAGAGTCTCACATCCACCGCTGCACCACCACCTTGCTCTCGGTGTAGAACTTGGCCGCATCCTCCCCGTTGGCGTGCAAGTCCCCGAAGAACGACTGCTTCCACCCCGCGAACGGGAAGATCGCCATCGGCGCCGGCACTCCCACGTTCACCCCGATCATGCCGACCTGGGCGTGGGTGCGGAAGCGCCGGGCGCTGTAGCCGCTGCTGGTGAAGATGACGCCCATGTTGCCGTACCGGGAGCGGTTGAGCATCGCCAGGGCGGCATCGAGCGTCTCTTCGCGCATGATGCTCAGCACCGGTCCGAAGATCTCCTCCTCGATGATCCGCATCCCCGGCCGGCAGCGGTCAAAGACCGTCGGGCCGACGAAGCAGCCCCGCGCGGGCATGGGACACTTGCGGCCATCGAGCACCAGCTCGGCCCCATCCTTCACGCCCGCATCGATGAACCCCACGATGCGATCACGGCTCGCCGGGTCGATCACAGGGCCCATCCCCACGCCCGGCCGATCACCGGCATCGACCTTGATCTTCGCCGCCGCTTCCTTGATGCGCGGGATGAACCAGTCGGCCGCATCCCCCACCGTGATCGCCACCGACCCCGCCAGGCACCTTTGGCCGCTGTTGCCGAAGGCCGAGCCCACCACGCCCTCGATCACCGCATCCTGGTTGGCATCGGGCATGATGACCATGTAGTTCTTCGCACCTCCCATGCACTGGGCCCGCTTGCCCGCGGCGGTTGCCGTCTTGTAGACGTGCTGGGCGACCTTGGTCGAGCCCACGAACGACACCGCCCGCACATCCTCGTGCGTGCAGAGGTAATCGACGACGGCGGGTCCGCCGGTGACCAGGTTGAGCACTCCCGCCGGCAGCCCGGCCTCGTGGGCCAGCTCGACCTCGCGCACCGCCGACATCGGCACCTTCTCGCTGGGCTTGAGGACGAACGTGTTCCCGCACGCCACCGCCATCGGCCACATCCACAGCGGCACCATCACCGGGAAGTTGAACGGCGTGATCCCGACGCAGACGCCCAGGGGCACGCGATCCACGGTGCTGTCGATCCCCACGCCGCTCTTATCTTCCGTGCGGCAGAAGGAGGTGCTGACGGCGATCTGCGGGAGCGTCCGCCCCATCATGAGGGTGGGCGCTGCGCAGGCGAACTCGACGCAGTCGATGCCGCGTCGGACATCGCCGCGGGCCTCGGCCATGGTCTTGCCGTGCTCCCGGACGATCATGCCGGCGAGCTCTTCGAAGTGGGCCTCGAGGACCTGCTTGTACTTGAAGAGGAACTGGCAGCGGTCCCCCACCGGCATCGCGGCCCAGGCCGGATATGCCAGCGCGGCGGCCTGGACGGCCTGCTCGGCGCTGCGGACCGAATCGAGCTCTACCTGGCCGATGGGCTCGGTGGTTGCGGGGTCGATGACGGTGTGGCTCTTGCCGGAGGTGGCCGGAGTGGCACGCCTGCCGGCGATGAACTGGTCGATGCGGGAGGGGGGGGTGTTCGTGGGGGCGTTCGTGGGGGCGTTCGTGGGGGTGCTCATGGGGTGCTCCCGGTTGCCCCGCCGCCGGAGGGGCGCGAGGATGAGTCATTCTATTCGAGCAGGGCGGTCCGGCGCCGCGCCAAGGCCATCGCGCGGGCCGCGGGCCCGGCGGGCCCTCCGCAGGGGGCCGCATCCGGGCGATCGCACCGCTCGCGGGGATTTCGTATGATCAGCGGTTGCAGGGCAAACCGGGAGGTCACCCATGGCCGATCTGAGTCTGACCGTCAACGGCCTGAAATTGCCCAACCCGTTCGTGATCGGGTCGGGACCGCCGGGCACCAACGCCAACGTGATCGCCAAGGCCTTCGATGAAGGATGGGGCGCGGTGATCGCCAAGACCATCAGCCTCGACGCCTCCAAGGTCATCAACGTCGCCCCACGCTACGCGCGCCTCCGCGTAGGCAAGGAGATCGTCGGCTGGCAGAACATCGAGCTGATTTCCGACCGGCCCTTCGATGTCTGGATCGATGAGTTCAAGCAGGTCAAGAACAAGTACCCCGGCCGCATCCTGATCGCCTCCATCATGGAGGAATACGACAAGGCCCGCTGGGTCGAGATCGTCGAGCGCTGCCAGAATGCCGGTGTCGATGCCTTCGAGCTCAACTTCTCCTGCCCGCACGGATTGCCCGAACGCAAGATGGGCGCGGCGATGGGCCAGGACTGCGACATCCTTGAAGAGGTCTGCGGGTGGGTGAACGCGGCGGCCAGGGTGCCGGTGTGGGCCAAGATGACGCCCAACATCACGCACATCGAGGAGCCCGCGCGGGCCGCGCTGCGGGCCGGGTGCGAGGGGATCAGTGCGATCAACACGATCCTGTGCGTGATGGGCGTGGACCTCAAGACCCTGCGCCCCGAGCCGACGGTCGCGGGGTACACGACGCCGGGGGGCTACTCCTGCCGCGCGGTGCGCCCGATCGCCCTGCGGATGGTGATGGAGTGCGCCCGGATGATGAAAACGGAGTTTCCCGCGGCGACCATCAGCGGGATCGGCGGCATCGAGACCGGCGAGGATGCCGCGCAGTTCCTCCTGCTGGGCGCCCACACCGTGCAGGTGTGCACGGGCGTGATGATCCACGGTTATTCCCTGTGCAAGACCCTGTGCGAGGGGCTCTCGGCGTTCATGGATGCGCACCGCTTCAAGAGCATCGATGAGTTCCGCGGCCGCTCCCTCCAGTACTTCACCACGCACGCCGACCTGGTCGCACGCCAGGCCCAGGCCAAGGCGATGGAAGAGGCCGCCCGCAACGGCGTGGTCACCAAGGACACGCAGTGGAGCGGCGAGAAGTTTGTCGAGCAGAGCGAGAAACTGGTGGCCAACCAGTAGGAGTCGGCCATGCCCGGTGAGCGCAAAAACGAGCGCTATGACCCTTCTTGTGCCGCACAAACGTGGTTATGCACCACGATGGCTCCAGATCGCTTCCAAGGGCATGGGTGGCCCCTTGAGTCCTCCCCGGCGCGGACGCCCCAGAGGCCCCTCGTAGGCCGCCAGATTGCAAATACCCCTCTTGTGCGCACAAATGCGGACATCGCCTTTCAATGCCTTCCGCTCGAACCAATCACTCGCTGATGACACTTCACGTCGGCACCCGAGGGCTCGATCGCATGAGCCGCTCGCGCCGGCGAGCCGTGCGGGAGCTGTCGCTGCGCATCATGCAGCGACAGCTTCGCCGAGGCAGACCCGCCGCCTGCCCGCCGACGGCTCGCCGGGGTACGAGATGATCGCGTAGCGCCCGACGATCGCAGGAGCCCCATCATGCCCCTTCTCATCACCAACACCCGCATCATCACCTCGACCGATGACTACCGCGCCGATGTCTTCTGCGCCGGGGAGCAGATCACCCGCATCGAGAAGACGATCGACCGATCCTCATGCCCGCAGGGCACCGAGGTCATCGACGCCGCCGGCAACTACCTCTTCCCCGGCTTCATCGACCCCCACGTGCACGTCTACCTGCCCTTCATGGGCACCTACGCCAAGGACACGTGGGAAACGGCCTCCCGCGCGGCGATCATGGGCGGGACGACGACGCTCATCGAGATGGTCTGCCCGGGCCGGAGCGAAGAGCCGCTGGCCGCGTACGAGCTCTGGCTCTCCAAGGCCACGGGCATCTCCGCCTGCGACTTTTCGTACCACATGGGTGTCACCCGCTGGGATGACCTGGCCGAGAAGCAGCTCCGCGAGATCGTCCAGCGCGGCATCCGGTCGTTCAAGGTGTTCCTCGCGTACAAGGGGGCCCTGGGCGTCGATGACCGCGAGCTCTACCACGCCCTCAAGCTCGCCAGGGAACTGGGCGTGGTCGTCACCGCCCACTGCGAGAACGAAACGCTCGTCGATGAGCGCCAGAAGGAGCTGCTCGCCGCCGGAAAGACCGGCCCGGAATGGCACGAGCCCTCGCGACCCGTGCAGGTGGAGGCCGAGGGTGTTCATCATCTCATGACCTTCGCGGAATTGACCGGCGCCGAGGTCTACATCGTGCACACATCGTGCCGCGGGGCCGTCGAGGCTGCGCAGGCCGGGATCGCCCGCGGCGTCAGGGCCCACATCGAGACGGTGATCCCCTACCTGACGCTCGACAAGTCGTACGCGGAGAAGCCCGGCTTCGAGGGGGCCAAGTACGTGATGTCCCCGCCGATCCGCGAGAAGTGCCACCAGTCGTACCTGTGGGATGCCCTGCGGGCGCGGACCGTGAGCACGGTCGCGACCGATCATGCCCCCTTCGACTTCGAGACGCAGAAATCGATGGGCAAGGATGCCTTCACCAAGATCCCCAACGGCATCCCCAGCGTGGAGAACCGCGTCGACCTGCTCTACACGCACGGGGTCGCCACCGGGCGGATCGACCTGCACACGTTCGTGGATGCGGCGAGCACGCGGGCGGCGAAGATCTTCGGGCTCAAGGGCAAGGGGACGATCGCGGTCGGCGCCGATGCCGACCTGGTCATCTACGACCCGGCGTACCGCGGGAAAATCTCGGCGAGCACGCACCACATGGCGACCGACTACAACGCGTACGAGGGCTGGGAGCTCAAGGGCCGCTCGCGGGTGGTGACGGTGCGCGGGGAGGTGATGGCGCGGGATGGGAAGTTCGTGGGCACGCCGGGGCACGGGCGACAGGTCGAGCGGCCGGCGAGCGTGTAACTTCGAAGCGGTCGGCGCTGCCGGCGTGCGGTGGTCCGAGGGCCCCGAGCAAGCGCGGCAACGCCGGGCCGCGTGGACCCGGCGTCGCCGGCGATTGTCTGGACCCGGTGGAACGACCAGAACTCCGATCAGGGCGCCTGGAGCAGCAGCTCGAAGGCCATATCCTCGTGCTTCTGGTTGCAGGGGTCGATGATGGGGTGGAACTCGCCATCTCCGCCGGACTGCACGGCGGGGCAGCCGCGGATCGGCTGGTGGCTGGACCAGCGGAAGTCATCCTGGCCGGGGTTGGCGCTCTGGGCATCGTTCTCGGAGATCTGGATCCAGTAGCGCTGCTTGGCCGCGGCGGTGAACCCCGCGAGCGGGGCGCGGAACGTGCAGACGTTGGCGCCGGTGCAGTCGACCCCGGTGAACTTCACTTCGGGGACGACGCAGGTCTCGTAGATGAGCGTGTCGGGCCGGCACTGGCTGTCGGTGTAGAAGGCGATGTAGTACGGGCGGCCGACCTGGTTTGAGTCGAACAGCTCGCCCCACCACTTCACGCCCACCACGTTACCGGACTTGTGGAAGCCAAAGTCGTCGAAGGCGACCCTGTCCATGGGGACGGGGGTCTCGCAGCTGACCACGCGCGAGCGGTGCGCGGCGGCCGGGGGCGTCCAGGGCTGCTTGAACAGCTCCCGGTACTTGGCGACGATGTCGCGGGCCATGGCGGCCGGGCTCAGGGCCAGTCCACCGAGGAGGGTGAGGGCGATGATTCGGGTGTACTTCATGGGACTCTCCTTGATCTTGCCGGGGCCCGGGTGCCGCCGAGGCATCGGGGCCCGAGTGTGAGGCGGTCGCGGCGGTCGGCCCCGGCGGCCGTCCGGGCAGGTCACGTCCTGCCGTGCGTACCGCGAAACGGCGGGCCGCCGGGGACAACCGGGTTACAGTTTTTTTGTCGGATGGTGCCGGACGCGATCGGCGGCCGTGGCGCCGCAGATTCTCTCGGCGGGCGTGGGTCCGGCCGGTACACTGGGCTCCGGCGCACCGGCCGCGCCCCCGTGAGCCATCGATGACGCACGATGATCGATCAATCCCGCACGCGCCCGAGGACGGATCACGGGCGCAGGAGCTGTTCCTGGGCGTCTACGAGGACCTGCGGGCGCTGGCGGCCGCCAAGCTCAACCAGGAAGCGCCCGGGCACACGCTCCAGCCGACCGCGCTGGTGCACGAGGTGTACCTCAAGCTCACGGACCAGTCGCGCGCGCTGTGGAAGGACCGCGGGCACTTCTTCGCGGTGGCGGCCGAGGCGATCCGGCGCATCCTGGTCGACCACGCGCGCCGCCGCCGGGCCGACAAGCGGCGGGCGCCGGGGCAGCGCGTCACGATCGAGGCGGACCTGGACGCCGCGTCACCGGATCGCCCGGGCGTCGACCTGTTGGCCCTGGACGATGCGCTGGGCAGGCTGGTGGCCCTGAGCCCGCGCCAGGCGCGGGTGGTCGAGCTGAAGTTCTTCGGCGGGCTCGAGCACGCGGACATCGCCCGGGTGCTGGGCGTCTCGGAGAACACGGTCAAGGGCGACTGGCGGGTCGCCCGCGCGTGGCTCCTCCAGCAGCTGCGCGAGGAGCCCTCGCCATGAGCGCCCAGCGCCACGCCCGCCTGTCGCGGATCTTCCTGGAGGTCGTCGACCTGCCCGCCGAAGATCGCGCTGCGCGGCTCGACCGGTTGTGCGGGGACGATCTCGAACTCCGCCGGCAGATCGAGCAGATGCTCTCGCACCACGGGGACGCGGCGACCTTCGATGAACCGCTGGACCCCACGCTCGTGCGCCGCGCGATCTCCGACGAGCTGGCGCCCGAGGCGATCGCGATGCCGGCGCGGATCGGCGCGTACGAGATCCTGGGCATCCTGGGCCAGGGCGGGATGGGGACCGTCTACCGCGCCATGCAGCAGCGTCCGGCGCGGCTGGTCGCCCTCAAGGTGCTCAACCCCGCCCTCGTGACGCCCGCGATGATCCGGCGGTTCGAGTTCGAGGCCCAGGTCATGGCCGACCTGCACCACCCCGGGATCGCCGAGATCTACGAGGCGGGGACGACCGACGTGCAAACCCGCACGCCGTACTTCGCGATGGAGCTGGTCACGGGCCAGACGCTCACGGCGCACGCCGACGCCCGGAGGCTCGATCGCCGCCAGCGCCTGATGCTGATGCGCACGGTCTGCGATGCCGTGCACCACGCGCACCAGCGGGGCATCATCCACCGGGACCTCAAGCCCGGGAACATCCTCATCACCGACGCGGGGGAGCCCAAGATCCTGGACTTCGGCATCGCGCGGCCCGCGACCCCGGAGCTGCGGGCGATCACGCTCCAGACCCAGCCCGGGCAGATCGTCGGCACGCTCCCGTACATGAGCCCCGAGCAGGTGCAGGGAGTCTCGGCGATCGACACGCGCAGCGATGTGTACGCGCTGGGGGTCATCCTCTACGAGCTGCTCAGCGGGCGGCTCCCGCACGATCTCTCGGGCCGCTCGATCGCCGAGGCGGTCCGGACGCTCGAGACCGCCGACCCTCCCACGCTGGGGGTGATCGATCGCTCCCTGCGCGGGGATCTGGACACGCTGGTATCCCGGGCGATGCACCGGGATGTGGGCCGCCGGTACGGCTCGGCGGCGGACCTGGCCCGCGAGATCGAGCGGTACCTGGCGGGCGAGCCCATCGAGGCCCTGCGCGACAGCCGGGCCTACGTCATCCGCAAGACGCTGATCCGCTACCGCGTGCCCGTGGCGGTCGGGTGCGCCCTGACGCTCGTGCTCGCCGCCGCCACGGCGGTCTCGGTGAACTACGGCATCCGCGAGGCGCGGCAGCGCAGGCTCGCCGAGAACCGCGCCGACGAGACCCGGCAGGTTGCCCAGTTCCAATCGCGGATGCTCCGCGACATCGACGTGCAGGCGATGGGCCGCGGCCTGAAGAACCGCCTGCGCGAGCAGATCCGGGAGGGGCTGGGGCGGGCCGCGGCCGGCGCGTCCGGGCCCGAGCAGGACCGGGCCCGGGAGCAGATCCCGGCGCAGCTCGAGGCGTTCGATGCGCTGGCCTCCAGCGCGATCGGCGCCGACGTTGCCCGCTCGGTCCTGGACGAGTTCGTGCTCGACCGCGCCGCCGGGGCGCTCGAGTCGCAGTTCAAGGACCAGCCGCTCCTGCGCGCACAGCTGCACCAGGGGATCGGCGACGCGTACGTGGACCTGGGGCTGTTCGAGCGCGGCGAGGCCCACCTGCGCGAGGCGATTCGGCTCCGGCGGCCCGGATCGGACCTCGCGGACGCCGAGCTGACCCGGGCGATCATCTCGGTGGCGCGTTCGCTCTCGGCCCGCAACCGGTACGCCGACGCCCAGACGATGTACGCCGAGGCCCTGGAGCGCCTGGTAGCCAGCCGCGGCGCCGGGAGCGGCGACGCGGCGACGGTGATGATCGAGCAGGCCTCGCTGCGGATGAACCTCGGGGACTCGGCCGGCTCCCAGGACCTGTTCGACCGCGCCCTGCCCCAGCTGCGCGCCGCGTACGGGGATCGCAGCCTGATGCTCGCCAGCGGGCTCTCCAACAAGGGAGAGATGCTGAGGCGCAAGGGGGACATCCCCGGCGCCGAGGCCGCCCACCGCGAGGCGCTCGAGATGCGGCGATCACTCCTGGGCGACCGGCACGCCGACGTGGCCGTCAGCCTCAACAACCTCGCCAACCTGCTCACCGAGTCGGGGCGGTACGAGCAGGCCGAGCCGCTCCAGAGCGAGGCGCTGGAGATCCAGATCGCCCTGCTGGGCGCCGAGCACCCCGAGGCCGTCTCCAGCCGCCACAACCTGGCGAACATCCGGCTGGGGATGGGCAAGATCGACCAGGCCGAGGCGGGGTTCCGCGAGGCGATCGAGCTGCACCGGCGTCTGCAGGGCGACGGGGACAGCCTGGGCCTGGCCCGCAGCCTGACGGGCCTGGGCCTGGTGCTCATGCGCCGCGGCGACTTCGCGGGCGGGGAGCCGCTGCTGCGCGAGGCCGTGCGGGTCTTCGCGCAGCTGGGCACGCAGCACGCCGACTACGCGTCGGCCCTCAACAACCTGGCCGCGCTGCTGCACCGCAAGGGGGACCTCGATTCGGCCGAGCCCCTCTACCGCCAGGGGCTGGAGATCCGCCGGGCCCTGCCGACCTACGAGCACGTCGACGTCGCCCAGCTGATCAACAACTACGCCGCGCTCCTGCGCGACAAGGGCAAGCCCGCCGCCTCGGAGCCGGTCTACCGCGAGGCGATCGCCATGTTCCGCAAGGTCGCGCCCGACCACCCGGGCCTGGGCGCCAGCCTCGCGGGCCTGGGCAGGGTCCTGGACGCGCAGGACAAGAACGACCAGGCGCAGGACTCCTTCCGCGAAGCGTTGGAGTTCGCCACCGCCCGCGGCCCGGACTCGCGCCCGCTCATCGACACCACCCGCGCGAGGCTGGGACGCAGCCTGGCCAAGTCCGGCCGGTTCGGCGAGGCCCGGGACCTGCTCGTGCCCCTGGTCGCCAATCCCGACGGCTCCGAAGCGCCCGCCGGCCCGGCGACCCTCCTGGCCCTGGAGGGACTGGTCGATCTGGACACCGCGTGGGAGTCGGCCCAGCCGGGCAAGGGCCACGCCGAGGATGCCAGGCACTGGAAGGTCCGCCTGGACGCGGCCCGCCCCGGCCCCCGTTGACGGCCGGAGCGGTCAGGACAGCCGCACCACCGAGCCGTCGCGCGCCGACCGCAGCGCGGCATCGAACAGCGCGTGGCTCAGCTCGGTCTCGCGCGGCGTGGCGCAGCCGAAGGGCTGCTTCATGCCGGCCGTCCCGTGCGCCAGTTCGTCGCAGTACGCCGCCCACATCTGCTGGATCGCATCGGGGAACCCGAACTCGAAGATCCCGCCCGTGATCGCCGGGTACGCGCTCTCGTACCCCAGGTCCTGCACCATCCAGGCCTGGGGAACTCCCCGCTCGTAGCGGAGCACCTCGAGCGTGCGCGGCGATCGCGTGGAAAACCGGGCGGAGGCCTGCGTGCCGTAGATCTCCAGGAACCACGTGTTGACGTGGCCCGGGGCGATCCGCTTCATCTCGAGGATCATGGGGAATTCTGTGTCGGGCGAATCCCCCACGGTGCACGCCAGCAGCGCGTTGTCCCAGGTCTCGCACGGGGCGGTGCCTCCCTTGCCGTCCGGGCGGGTCTTGACGACCTTGGTGAGCATCGCCCGCACGTCGCGCGGCACGTACCCCAGCCGGAGCGGCACGTGCACCGCGTGCATGCCCAGATCCCCCATGCACCCGTAGAGCCCGTTGAACTCCACGCGCCGCTTCCAGTTGATGGGCTTGAGGGGGTCAAGGTCGCTCGAGTGCAGGAGCCCGCAGCGCACCTCCAGGACGCGCCCCATCGCGCCCGAGCGGGCCAGCGCGGCGATCTTCTGCACTCCCGGGAAGAACGGGAATTCGGAGGAGCAGCGCACCACCAGCCCGGGCCGCGCCGCCAGCGCGGCCAGGATGGAGCCGTTGGCCTGGCGATCGATCCCGAACGGCTTCTCTCCCAGGAAGTGCTTCCCGGCCTGGATCGCCGCGGTGTAGACCTCGGCGTGCAGGTGGTGCGGGACGGCGATGTAGAGCGCTTCGATGTCCGGCCGGGCCAGCAGCCCGCGGTAGTCCGCGAACCCCTGCACGCCCGGGTTGGCGGCGCAGAACCCGGCCAGCACCGCGGGCGACGTGTCGCACGCGGCGGCGATCCGCGGGCGGGCATCCTGCCCGAGCAGGTGGTTCCACCGCGCCGCGGCCGATGCGAACTCGCGCCCCATCAGGCCGCAGCCGATCACCCCGAAGTTGATGACACGCTCGCCCATCGCGTTGTTCTCCTCCCGGGCCCGCCGGGTCTACCGGCCGTTGAGGATAGAAAGCGCCTGCGTGACGCTCGCGTTCTCGTGGACCACCGCCATGAGCGCCCGGGTCATCCTCGCCGGGCTCTGGTGCTGGATCACGTTGCGGCCGTAGACGATGCCGCTGGCGCCCTGCTTCATGAGCTCGAACGTGCGCTGCAGGATCGCCTCGTCGCTGGCCCGCCCGCCGCCCCGGACCAGCACGGGCTTGCCCGCGGCGGTCTCCACGACCTTGTGGTAGACCGAGATGTCCTCGGTGGGATCGGCCTTAATGATGTCGGCGCCCAGCTCCACCGCCTGCCGGACCAGCGGGATGATCTTCCTGGGGTCCCCGTCCACGCCGTAGGACTCGGTCCCTTTCATGACCAGGGGCTCGACCATCAGGGGCATCCCGGCCGTGTCGCAGGCCGCGCGGAGGCTCGCGACGTTGCGCAGGCACGCCTCGTGCACCCCCGGCTGGTCGGGGAGCTGGAGGATGTTGACCACCACGCACGCGGCGTCGAGCCGGACGGCGATCGCGACCGGGTCCTCGATCAGGCGCGAGAACAGCGCCCTCGGCAGCGGGTTGCCGTAGACGTTGGCGATGTCGGTGCGGAGCACCAGCGCGGGCCTGGCGCCGCGCCGGTCCTGCAGGTGCCCGGCCATGCCGGGCGAGAGCTGCACGGCGTCGGGCATCGCCTCGCAGACGCGCGCCACGGCCGTGCGCATGTCCTCGATCCCGGCCAGGAACGCCGGCTCATCAAAGAACCCGTGGTCGATCGCGACGTCGAAGCACTTCCCATCGGCCGCCAGCAGCCGGTTCAGCCGCGCTGTACAACTCATGGATCACTCTCCAGCTCGCCGGGCCAGGAGACTCCTGACCTGTTCCATGCCGAGTATACCCGTCGTCGCCCCGGCGGCCTGCACGCTGATCGCCGCGACCGCGTTTCCCAGCCGAGCGGCCTCCACGAGCGTCCGCCCTTGCTCGAGCCCCGCGAGCAGCCCCGCGGCCCAGCAGTCCCCGGCCCCGGTCGCATCGACGACGCGCTCGACCGCGAAGGCGGGCACCAGCGTCCGCAGACCGGCCTCGTCCAGGCACAGCACCCCGCGCTCCCCCAGCTTGATCACGACGTTGCGGGCCCCCCACCGCCGGAACAGGGCCGCGGCCTGGGCCATGTCGGCCGTGCCGGTGATCGCGCGGGCCTCGGGCTCGGAGGGCACGAAGTAGTCAAGGTGCGGCAGCGCGGGCGCCACCCGATCCCGCCAGTTCTCGACCGGGAGCCCCTCGACGTAGACCGTGTCCATCACCGTCCGGGCACCCGCCGCCCGCGCGGCCGCCAGCAGCGCGGCGGTCGGCTCTCCATCAAGGGCGTCCATCAGCATCACGCCGGTGACGAAGCAGAGGTGCTTGCCGGCCAGCAGCGCTGCCGTCACATCCGAGGCCCGCAGCGTCGAATTCGCGCCGGTGGTGTGCAGGAACGACCGCTCCCCGCCGCGCGGCACCGCGACGAACGAGAACGACGTCGGCCGCGCCGGGTCCCGGATGATCTGCCCGGTGGCGACCCCCGACCTGGCGAGCTCGGCGACCACGAAGTCGCCCAGGGGATCGCGCCCGACCCGCGCAACCACATCGGCGGCGATCCCCAGCCTGGCCAGGGCGATCGAGCAGTTGATCGCGCAGCCGCCGGTCGTGAAGGTGAGCTCGTCGAAGAACCGCAGCCCGCCGGGCGCGGGGAAGGCATCCACCGGACGGGCGATCGCATCCACCACCGCGATTCCTACGACGAGAATCCCTGCCATCGCTGACTCCAGGCACCGCCGCCGGCCGGCGAGGGCGTCCGGGAGAGTCTACGGGGCGGGGCCGCGCCCCGCACGGGCGGCGCGGAGCTCTCAGCCCGCGCTGCTCCGGCGGATGAGCGAGACCAGCGAAGTCACCGCGGAGCCGAACACGACCACCGGCAGCCCCGCGGCCGTGATGATCTGCCCGAGGGGAGCGCCGGGCGCCAGCCCCCGCGCGGCGAGCACCGTCAGCGCCGCGGCCACCGCGATGCACGCGATCGCCGCGACCAGGAACCACGCCGAGTCCCCGGCCGCGATCCGGTCCCGCCCCGCGGCCAGGCCCCGCCCCGCGGCCAGGGCACGCGCTGCGATCGCGGTCGCCGGCGCGTTGCCATTGGTGCGGGAACGATCTTCGGGGTGAGGCAGGCAGGTGCTCAACATGGCTCATCCGATCACGCGGGTCGATGCGCCCGCGATCGCCGCTCCGAACCTCGAACCCCCACTCCGCGCCGGCTCCCGTTGGAGCTCCAGGCCCGGCCCGGCTCACCGCCCACACACCTACTGCGGCCCCCGACCGGCGATCTTGCACCGCGTCGGGGATCGCGCGGGCTGTGGGCCTCCTTCCAGGGCATGAACGCCACCGACGGCGCCGGGTCACGTCGATCGCGGTCCGCCCGACGCCGCCCTCGCCGCGCCGGCCTCAGGCCCGGCGCCGGCGCGAGAACAGCCACCCCGCGCCCAGCAGGCACGTCGCCGAGCCGGGTGTAGGGCAGCCGCACCCCGGGTCGGGATTGGGATGGGCCGGGTCGGCCCGGAACATCCCGAACGTGTAGTCGTCGAACATCACGCCGAAGGAGATCTGCCCGATGTCGTTGAGCCCGCCGAAGTACGCATCGAGGACCACCTTGCCCGCCAGCGTGTCGCCCGACTGGATCACCGCGTCGGTCGCCGGGTTCGGGCCGGTGTAGATGCCGATCCCGGGGTTGGAGTCCAGGATCGCGCTGAACGCGATCTGGTCGTAGTAGTTGATCTCCATGGCCATGTTGAAGCCCAGGTTCGAGTACGGGCCCGACGTGTCCACGAACGTCGAGATCGTGCCGTTGATGCTCGTCCGCAGCGCCTGGGTCGCGGAGCTGGTGTTCGAGTACCAGGCGACGTTCCCTTTGGAGGTGATCCTGGGCAGCTGCACGTCCACGAACTGGCTGTCCGCGGATTCCACCAGAGAATGCACGCCCGCCTTGGACGTGTAGATCCCCATCCCGCCGGCGGCATCCCCTCCCACGAAGGCGACCCTGCCGTGGCTGATGTCGGGGGAGCCGACCCACGCGAAGGTGCCGCCGGGCCCCGCGACCAGCGTCGCGGGACCGCCGTTGCCCGTCATGATGCCCTTGCTGTTGTCCCAGAAGACGCAGGTCCCGTCGTCGTCGATGAACGCGCCGTCCACGCCGTTGCTCGCCGAGTAGATCGTCGTCACCGGCCCGCCGCTGCCGCGGAAGATGCCGTTCACGCTGGTGATCCCGCGCACCGCGACCTGCCCCAGGCAGTTGATCGTCGGCGCATTGAAGAACGTGAACTGCGGGCCGGTCGACGCGATGGTCGTCAGGGGGCCGCCCGAGCCCTTGTAGACCGCCGACTGGTTCCCCGCGTGGAACCCGGTGAACGCGACCTCGCCCTTGTTGTTGACGGTCCCGGCGTAGACGCTGGTGAGGCTGCCGGGCGTGTCGATCCTGACGTAGCTGTACTGCGCGCCGGCGACGCCGGCCACGCCGGCGATCGGCGCCGCGGTGATCAGCCCCGCCAGGAGGCGCGGAACGGCGGTCGGGCGCCTGACGACGTGCGAGATGGTCTGGCCTGCCATGGTGTCGCTCCTTCGCGGGGCTCGCGGCGCTCCCGAGCGGCCCGCGGACCCGCGAAGCCACGCACGAGAGCGGCCCGAACGGCCCCACCCCACATGCGGGCGCGAGGGCGACACCTTGCACACCATCCCGAGCGATCGCGGGGCTCGCCGCGGCGCTCGCCCGGGTTCAGAGCGTCTTGAGGTACTCCATGAGGGCCGCCTTGTCGGCCTCGGGAAGATCCGTGCCGTACCGGTGGCCGCCGTTGCCGTTGCCCTTGAGCGAAGTGTCGAGCCTGAAGCCCGCCTTCTCCGCCGCCGGCCCGCCGCTGACAAAGCCCATGTTCACGGGGTCGTAGAGGTCGTACCCGCGGTAGAAGACCTTGGTGCGCTTCTCGGGTGCCATCAGCAGCTCGCGCATGCTGGGGACCGACCCGTTGTGCAGGTACGGCGCCCGCATCCACACGCCCTCGAGCGTCATCGGGATGTACGCCTGGGTCTTGGTGATCCCCGGCCGGTCGATCCCCAGCTTCTTGACGGCCTCGTTGGCCTGGTCGGCGCCGGCCTGGGACCACGAGTCGATCCGCTCGCGGTCGGTGCCCAGCTCGGCCATGTCCGCCGGCATCTGCGTCCTGGGCGCGCCCGGCTCGTGGCAGTCGGCGCACTTGGCCGCGTACAGCGCCTTGCCCGCGGCTGCCAGGTCCTGCCTGATCGCGTACGGCCCTTCGGGGTACGGCCACTTGGGCGCCGGGGCGTTCTCCAGGAACTCGACGATCTCATCGACGCGGCGGAGGAAGTCCGGCCCGCCGGCGCCCAGCCCCAGCGCCGAGTCGATCACGACGGACCTGAGCACCGGCGTCTCCCCGCCCAGGTTGAGCGGCCGCCCGCGGCGCGACTTGAGGCTCCAGATGGTCGGAAAGTCCGTCTGCCCCACCGACTGGTCCACCGGCAGGCTGGTCATGAAGTACTTGGTCAGGTTCATCGGGTCGTCCCGGCCCGGCCCCCAGTCCGGGTGCCCGGGGGAGTTCATCCACTCGAACTTCTGCCCCTGCTCCAGCAGCGCCTTTTTCATCATCGGGATGACGCCGTAGCGGAACAGCAGCCGGTCGACCAGGTCGAGCTTGTGGACCAGGGCGATCTCGGACAGGATCGTGTCGGCGTTGAAGCGCGGGTCCTTCGCGCAGTCGGTCATGAAGCGCAGCATCCCCTGCACGTTGGTGGTGTGGCCCCCGCCGGTGGAGATGTACGTGGGGTTCTCGTTCTCCTTGAGGCGGTAGCTCCCCGCGTGGCACAGCGCGCAGTTGTTGGTGATGCGCGGGAACCCGACGGTCTTGAGGGAAAAGCCGATGGGCAGTTCCTTGCCCGGCTCCCACGCCAACCCGAAGGACTGCCATCCGCCCGGCCCGGGCAGCTTGTCGCCGAAGATGCGGGGCATCACGATCCAGATCCAGTAGGGGATCCCCCGATCGCTCTCCCCGCCCAGCGAGCCGTACTTCCACTGCTCCTGGGCGCTTTCGAAGTGCTGGGGCACCTCGCGGAAGACCTTGTACCACACCGTGATCCCGCCGGCGATCCCGGCGGCCAGGAGCAGCACGGCGGCGGCGATCAGGCGTCTTTTCCATCTGCGCGACATGTGTGGCTCCTTCGCGGTCGGCTAGAACGTCTTGAGGAACTCGACGACGGCGTCCTTCTCCGCGGGGGAGAGGTCGGTCCCGTAGGCCGGGCCCTCGTGCCCGCGGTTGCCGTTGCCGGGCAGCGTGGTGTTCAGTTCGAAGAACGCGCGGCCGCCCTCGCCCGGCACATCCGACACGAAACCGAGCTTCCTCTGGTCGTAGACGTCGTACCCGCGGTAGAACGCTGCCGGACGCCTGTCCGAGGGCTCCAGCAGGTCCCGCAGCGTCGGCACCGAACCGTTGTGCAGGTACGGGGCCCGGAGCCACACGCCGTCGAGGGGCTGGTTCGCGTACCCGAAGGTCTTCTTGAAGTGCTTGAAGCGGGCCGGCTCGCCGGCGTACAGCGTGTTCTGGTCGGCGCACAGCGCGGAGCTGTAGGAGTCCAGCCTCGCGCGGTCGGTCCCGATTGCCTCGATGGGCGTGACCTGCCCCACGTACTGGCCGGAGAAGTCGCGGCCGGACTTGCCGTGGCACTGGGCGCAGCGGTTCGCGTACACCCGCTCGCCGCTGCCGGCCAGGTCCTTGTCGATCGGGAACGGGTAGGCCGGGGGCTCGACCGTGAGCAGCCAGGCCTCGAGCTTGTCCATCTGCCCGTAGTCGAGCGTGGTGGGGAACGCGCCGGTGCCGAAGGCGGCGCTCTTGTTGCGTTCCTCCATGCTCGTGTTGTTGCCGTCCCAGTGCAGGTTCATCTCGGCGGTCTTGCGCGGGCCCTGGAGCCAGATCGAGGGGAAATCGGCGATCCCGATCCACTCGGCGGGCGGGACCTTGTCCATCGGGAACCCCAGCAGCGCCTTGGGCGGGTTGAAGGTGTCTACGCGCCCCGGGCCGTACTCGGGCTCGCGCTCGGTGAACGTGAACATCGCGCGGATGGTCATGAGCCGCTCGCGCATGAGGGGCAGCCCGTAGTACCGCAGGGCGGCGCGGTTGATCATGTCCAGCCCGCCCCCGCCGTGGCGCTGTTCGATCTCGGCCATCAGGCGGTCGGAGGTGAACCTGCCGTCCTGCACGCAGATGAACAGGAAGCGCTCGAAGGCCTCCAGGTCCAGGCCGTTGGCCGGCATGCCGGCGTAGATCCTGGGGGCGGCCCCCGCCGACTCGCGAACGGTGCCGGTGTGGCAGGCCGCGCAGTTGAGGAACACGCGATCGACCCCCTGCACGTTGCGCTTCGAGACGCCGATGGGAAGCTCGTTCTCCAGCCCGAGCGTGTCGGTTTCGTAGATGAACCCGAAGGACTTGTACTTGTCCTTGTCGGGCCCCGGCAGGTAGTCGGCAAAGAGCGTCGGCAGCGCATTCCACACCGCCAGCGGGATCCCCGAAGCGCGTTCCCCGCCCGTGGAGCCGTACTTGAAGTGCTCGACCGGATCGTCGTACGTGACCGGCGCATCGCGGTTGAACCGCCACGCGAAATAGACCACCAGCAGCAGCGCCAGCAGCACCGCGACCCGCGGGACGCTCACCGGGAGGGAGGGCTTGCCCTGCCTTCGAAACACCAGCGCAAAGTCGATGAGGCGGGTCTTGCCCCAGTAGACCTTGCCCAGGTACAGGCCGGGCGCCACCTCGCGAATCTCGTCCCGCACCTTGCGGGCGATCCACGAGGTCTTGGAGTAGTCGATAACGATGCACTCCTTGCCGTCGAGCCAGCTGGGGTCCTTGTAGACCTTGGCCCGGATCGCGTGGACGCCGGCGACCGAGACCTTGTTGATCAGGGCGCCCTGCCGGGCGTCGAAGACCTTGCCCTGCCAGAGCGTCCAGCGGATGAACCGGGCGATCGTGCGTTCGACCCATGACCCGGGCAGCACGATGCCGGTCCCCTCGGTGTCCCCGTCGGGGATCTCGCCCGTCGGCGCGGCCCTGTAGGCGTCGTCGAGCTGGGCCTGGTTCAACTCCATGAGGTCTTCGAGCGTGCTTGGCATCTGGGATCTCCCGCGCGCAGCGGGGGAACAACGCACCCCGGACCGCCCGGAAGGCGCCCCCGCGCGGGCGCCCTCCGCCACCTTCACCGCCGATTCGTACTGGCGCCCGGGCCGTGCCCGGGCGGCAATCACAACGTCTTGAGGTACTCGATCAGCGCCCGCTTGTCCTGGTCGGGCAGCTCGCTGCCGTACTCGTGGCCCTCATCCTCCACGAAGTCGGGGCACTTGTTGGCCTTGATCAGGCCGGGGAGCAGCTCCCTGCGCATGAGGTCCATCGCCGCGTCGTCGTTCATGTTCTCGACGTTCACGCGCAAGAGCGTCACCTTGAGCTTGGGCACCAGCGTCAGCAGGTCCCCCAGGTCCGGGTCGATGTTGGCCAGGAGGTTGATGGGCGTGCCCTTGGGGATCGGCCCGATCCGCAGGACCGAGTGCTTCCAGTGCGTCCCCGGCTCGGTGATCTCCTCGCAGAAGGGCCGGAGCGCCACCGGCAGCACGCCGCGTTCGAGCTCGAGGTAGCTGCGATCCTGCGTCCTCCATATCGAGGCCTTGCCCGCGCGCTTGGCGGGCCACAGGAGCTTCTCGCACGCGTCGTTGAACGCCTCGAGGCGCCCGGCGACCGAGGGATCACCCGTGAACTTCCCCAGCGCGTTGTTGTGCAGGAACGGGGCCGAGGTCCACAGGCTGCACAGCGACGGCGGGCGGTAGTACCCCTGCCCGCCGGCCGGGACGGGGACGTCCAGCGGCGTGCCCTCGTCCATGAGGTTGTGCGCCTTGATCACGCCGGGCGAGGCCTGCTGCTTGTAGGTCTGGGACGAGAAGTTGTCCCACACGTGGCCGTCCCTGGCGTTGGTCCCCATGGCCCGCGAGGCGTTGGTGCGGACCTTGGTCACCGGGTACCGGCGGTCGGTCGAGAAGAAGTTGCCGTCGCGGAACTCGGGTTTCTCGATCTCCTTCTCGAACCACGCCTCGGCCTCGTCCGAGCCGGGCTTGACGCCCGCCGGGGGCTGCTTGCTCGAGTGGCACTCGGCGCAGTTCTGCGCGAAGACCTTCCTGCCCCGCGCCATCACCGCCGCGTCGGTCGTGATGAAGCTCTTGCCCTTGCCGCCCTGGGCATCCTCGAGCAGCATCGCCTTGGACCGGAGGAAGAACTTGACCAGGTTGGGCAGGCGCTGCTCGGTCGCCCGCCAGAAGACCGAGTTCCTCTGCGCCTTGGCAATCTCGAAGGGCTTCTGCGGGGTCAGGCCGACCAGCGCGTTGTGGCACAGCAGCCACTGCTGGTGGAACATGCCGATGTTCACAAACACCCGGATGGTCGCCCCGGGCACACCGATCGAATCCGCACCGTCCTTGAGGATGTGCGGCACCTTGCGGATCTCAGCTTCGCTCCCCGCGACCCGGAGGTTCAGAGTGCCGCCGGCGACCCGCTCCTCCTCGGCCATGTCGAGCCGGCCCGCAACGTTGAAGATCGCGTTGATCGCGTTGGGGTTGTTGATGTGGTCGGTGGCGATCCGAGAGGTATCGGAGGTGCCCGGCGGCTGCGCCGCGAGCATCTCGTACAGGAAATTCCCCTTCTTGACCCCGTAGGCGAACGCCGCTCCCTCGCGCAGGTACTGATTGCCGATCAATGAGGCGAGATTCTCCCATTTCGGAGATTCGGGATCATCCGGTGGATTGAGCGGATTGGGAGCGATGTGGCAGAAGCCGCACGACATTCCAACGCGATAGGGCCGCACGAGCTTGGAATCGAGGTAGTAGTCGGGGTCGTCGTAGAACTTCTTGGGATCCCAGGCCTTCATGGCGGCGTCGTCGAAGGCGGGGTTGGGGTAGATCCGTAGGCCCATGATGCCCGAAGAGCGGCCGTAGACCTTTTCGTCCACGCCTTCGGGGGCGGGTTCGGCGCGTTCGTCCAACCAAAGGCCGTACTGATCCGGTTTCTCGGCGGACTTGAAGCCGGGTTCATTGACCATCCCGGCATCCTTAAATCGCGAGCCTCGCTTTCGGGTGTCGAGGGTCTTGATCAGGTCGACCAGCCCGTAACTCTCGCGGGCCATGCGATCCCAGAACTGCTCGTTGCCGGCGGTCCAGAGATTCCAGGTATTGCGACCCTTGGCCTCATCGGCGGTCAATTCAATCCCGTTGTCCATTGCCTTGAACACATCGGCGGCGATCTCGGGGAAGTCCGCGGTGGTCTTTCCGCCGGCGTCGTCGATGGGGTCGGACCCTGAACCGCGCCAGATGAACCACCAGACCGCGACGGCGATCAGGGCGAGCAGCACGATGGCAAAGACGGCCTTTTTTGCGCCGGTCATATCGGAGTCCTTTTCCAGGCCGGAGAGCGTCGGTGCGGACTCACTCCGGCGTGCGGCACCTGGTCATGGCACGGGGCCAATGGCAACGCGTGACGACGTCCGTGGCGGACGCGTGTCAGCGCGAAGTTGCAAGCTCTGTTAGTTTCCGATTCCCCACACGGACACCCCCGGGGTCAACCGACCCGCAGCGCAAGTCTACCGGATCGGGGGCCGTGCGCCAAGGCAGGGTGTGTTCGGGTGGGCCGGGAGGGGCCTAGCCTGTGGTCGAGTATGGCAAACCTGTTTGATCCCATCGACATCGGAGACCTGCGCCTGCCCCACCGTGTGTTCATGGCACCGCTGACACGGTGCCGTGCGGGCCGGCCGGGTCGGGTGCCCACGGCGCTGATGGCCGAGTATTACGCGCAGCGGTCGACGGCGGGGTTGATCCTGTCGGAGGCGACGTCGGTCGATCCGATGGGTGTGGGCTATCCCGACACTCCGGGCATCTGGTCCGAGGAGCAGGTGGCGGGCTGGCGGGGCGTGACGGGGGCGGTGCATGCTCGGGGCGGGAGGATCTTCCTGCAGCTGTGGCACGTGGGGCGGATCAGCGATCCGATGTACCTGGACGGGCAGCTGCCGGTGGCTCCCAGCGCGATCGCGCCCAAGGGCAACGTGAGCCAGGTGCGGCCGCCCAGGGCGTTCGTGACGCCCCGGGCGCTGGAACTGGGCGAGATTCCCGGTGTGATCGCGGCGTACCGCCGGGGCGCCCAGAACGCCAGGTCCGCGGGGTTCGATGGCGTGGAGATCCACGGGGCCAACGGGTACCTGCTCGACCAGTTCCTGCAGGACTCGAGCAACACGCGGACGGACGCCTACGGCGGGCCGATCGAGAACCGCGCGAGGCTGATGCTGGAAGTCACCGATGCGTGCATCGAGGTGTGGGGCGCTGCCCGGGTCGGGATGCACCTGGCGCCGCGGGCCGATGCGCACTCGATGGGAGATTCCGACCGGCTGGGGACGTTCTCGTACGTGGCGCGAGAACTGGGCAAGCGCCGGATCGCGTTCCTGTGCGCCCGCGAATCGCCGGGGCCGGACCGGATCGGGCCGGCGCTCAAGAAGGCGTTCGGGGGCGTCTACATCGCCAACGAGAACATCTCGCCGGAAGAGGCCCAGCGACTGCTCACGGCGGGCGAGGCCGATGCGATCGCGTTCGGGAAGGCGTACATCGCCAACCCCGACCTGCCGCTGCGGCTCAAGGAGCACGCGCCGTTGAACGCGCCGCGGCCCGAGCTGTTCTATGGGGGCGGGGCGGAGGGGTATACCGACTACCCGGGGATGGGCGGATGAGTTCCTGGGCCGTGGCGCGGGGCGTTACTTGCGCGTCTTGGTGGATGCGGGGGTCCTGATCGGGAGCTGCTTGCGGACCTGCGCGGCGGCCTTGGCATCCCCGACGCTGTCGAGCAGCGTCGCGTAGCGGGTGCCCAGGCGGAGCCAGTTGGAGGCGACGAGGAACTCGGGGGACATGCTCGCGGGCGGCTTGTCGACGTGGGCGAACGCATCGGCGTAGAGCCTGACGGCTTCGGTCGCGGGCTTGTGCTGCTTCTCGAGGAGCTGCTCGCAGCAACGGGCGGCGCTGACGATGTGGTTGCCGCTGTTGGGGAAGCGCTTGATGACGTCCATGTAGTCGTCCCATGCCTTGTCGGGCCGGCCGGCCTTGTCCCACATGGCGGCCTGCGAGAAGCGGATGCGTGCCGCCAGGTCGGCCCGCCGGGGCGCGCGGCCCTGTGACTTCCCGGTGAGCGACTTACCGACGCCGCTGAACTGATCGAAGGCCCAGGTCCAGAGCCTGTCCTGCGCCTGGGGGTCCTCGACCGAGCAGATCATCGGCGCCAGGACATCGACGGCAAAGTCGGGAAACTCCTTGGCGCAGAGCGTGATGGCGCTGTCGGCCCAGTGATCGACCTGGTCGGGGGGGAGCTGCTTTTTGGCGGCGATCGCGGTGAGGGCGTCCCACGGCGCGGCGTGCGCGGGGCAGGCCGCGACCGCGGCATCCAGCAGGGCCAGGCGCGTGGCGATGTCCGCGGTCCGAGGGGACGGGATCGGCGTATCCGCGTCGGCCGGTGTGGCGGGCGGGTAGTCGGCCGAATCGGCGAGTCGCGCGAGGCGGGCCTGGGCGTCGGTGAGGGCGGCGGCGAAGCGGCGATCCACGACGGGGACCAGGCTGGCCTTGGCGAGCAGCGAGAGTTCGCCGTCGGTGAGCGGCTTTGCGGTCTGGGGGTCGACGGCCTGGCCGGTCATGTCGGAGTATTCGCCGAAGCGCCCGGCGTCGAGGTTCCACCTTGCCGAGCGGGCGTTGATCTCGAGGTAGCCCAGCCACATGTGCCCGGCCTCGCTGCCGCTGCCGCGGATGCAGACGGCGGGGACTCCGTAGGCCTTGGCGATGTGCTCGGCGAAGTGGGCGCGGTGGCGGCAGACGCCGCCGACCTTGAGGATGTTCTCGAGCGTGGGATCGACTCTCTTGAGCTTGAGCTCCTTGCCGCCGGGGAAATGGTCGTCGTCGTAGGGGACGTCGTTGTAGCACTTGGAGAAGCGGGTGGCGGGGTTGTACCGTGCGCGGGCCCAGTCCAGCTGGAATGCGGGCACCAGGATGTCGACGACGAAGATGAGCAGCTCGGCGGGCGTCTCGCGGGTGCTCATGATCATGCGCGAGTCGTTGTCGACGAAATAGTCGAAGGCCTCGAGGGCGTCGGGGGCCTTGCCGAACTCCCACCGGCGATCTTCATCAAACACGACGCAGACGGCCGCGGCCATGGCGGGGAACTTCTCGATGTCCTGCGGGCGCTCCTGCACCAGGCGCAGGGCGAGGGCGGCGACCTTCCTGGGGTCGTCCTCGGGCTTGATGAGGAACGCGAGCTCGCGGGCAAAGGAAGGGAGTTCCTTGAGGCGCGGCCAGAGCGTCTGGCCCGCCGCGCCCGACCGCTCGATGAGCGAAGCAAGGCGAAGCCACTGGGCCGGGCCGATGAACGCCTCGCGCTCCGCGAGGGGGGCGTAGGCGATCCGCTGGTCGAAGAGAGCGACAAGGCCGGCACGGGCGGCGGAAAGGTCGCCCGATTCGAACGCCGAGGCGAGGATCGCCTCGAGGGGGGCATCGCGGTGCACGCTGGGCCGGCTCGCGGCGGGGGGCTTGGGAGCGGGCCTCGCGGGCTGGGAGATTGCCAACGGCGCCAGGAGCAGCACCAGGGCGGCGGCCGGTACGTGCGTGCGATGCATGGCTGTAGGGTAACTCAACTCCGGGATCGCAACACGGGACGCCCGCGGTAGCGGAGGATGCCGCCCGCCGACTCGGTGGTCGGGAGCGGGATTGCACCGGCGGGCTTGCGGCCCGGGGCTGGTACGCACGCCCGGAGGGCCCGTGGCCGTGCGGGCGTGGAATCCGGGATTCCGACGAGGCCAGCTCGTGCCGATGGCCGTGGGGTCGGGACGAGCCGGGACGATGTGTGACGGTCCTGAAGGCGGATCGCGGGTCCGCATAACGGAGTTCGGCCCGGGGTCGGCGGTGCGGGCGGGGAGCGCGTGGTATAAATGTGGATGTGCCGACGAGGGACCTGTTGCATCGGTGTATCGGGCCCTTCGGGGGACTCCGGGGAAGGGTGCGCCGGCCCTGGCGGCGATCAATCGGGAGCGACGGATGAGCGGGAGCCTGCTCCAGCGGGCAGAAGCGATCTTCGTGGAGCTCGCCGAGCTGTCCAGGGACGCCTGGGAGCCGAGGCTGCGTGATCGCTGCGGGGGAGACCTTGAGCTGATGCGCGAGGTGTCGTCGCTGCTGGAGTGCCACGCGCAGTCGGCGACGTTCCTGGATGCTTCGGAGCTGGCCGAGCTTCGTCCGTTCGACTTTGATTCGTCGCTGGACGAGGAAGAACTGCCGCCGGGCGCGCGGATCGATGAGTTTGTGGTACAGGGCCTGCTGGGCCGGGGCGGGATGGGCAACGTCTACGTGGCCCAGCAGGACAAGCCGCGGCGGACGGTGGCGCTGAAGGTGATCCGGCGCGGGCTGGCGACGGCGGCGCTGCTGCGTCGGTTCGAGCACGAGGCCGAGCTGCTGGGACGGCTGCACCACCCGGGCATCGCGCAGATCTACGCGGCGGGCACGGCGCTGGCGCCCTCGCCCGACGGGCAGCCCCCCACTTCCCAGCCGTTCATCGCGATGGAGCTGGTCAACGGCCCGCCGCTGCACGTGTACGCCAGGGACCAGCGGCTGACGGCCGGGCAGTGCATGGGGCTGGTGGCGATGGTGTGCGACGCGGTGCACCACGCGCACCAGCGGGGCGTGATCCACCGGGACCTCAAGCCCGGGAACATCCTGGTGGACGAGCGTGGGCACCCGAGGATCCTGGATTTCGGCGTCGCGCGGACCGCCGATGCCGACCGGGACGCGGCGACCATGCACACGCGCGTGGGACAGATCATCGGCACGCTGCCGTACATGAGCCCGGAGCAGGTGCTGGGGGACGCGAGCGAGGTGGACACGCGCACGGACGTGTACGCGCTGGGCGTGGTGCTGTACCAGCTTTTGGCGGGGAGGCTGCCGCTGGACGTCTCGGGGACGTCGATCGCCGAGGCGGCGCGGATGATCCGGGATGAGACGCCGGCGAGGCTGGGGCAGGTCGACCGGTCCATGCGCGGGGACATCGAGACGATCGCGGCGCGGGCGATCGAGAAGGACAAGTCGCGGCGGTACCAATCGGCGGCGGACCTGGCCGACGACCTGCGCCGGTACATCGCGGGCAAGCCCGTGCTGGCGCGGCAGGACTCGGCGCTCTACGTCATCCGCAAGCAGATCAACCGGCACAAGGGGGCGGTGGCCAGCGCGGTGATCCTGATCCTGGGGACGTTCGTGTTCGCGGTCCACGCGACCTACCAGGCGCGGGCGAACGCGGCCCTGGCCCACGCGCAGGAGCAGGAGGCTCGTCGCGCCGAGCTGGCGCGCGACGAGGCCGACCGGCAGCGGTCCAGGGCGGATTCGGCGGCGGGCCGGCTGGAGAAGGAGCTGTCGGCGAGCACGATCGAGAGGGGAAGGTTGCTGGCCCGCGGCGGGAACCTGGCGGGGGCGGAGAACCTGCTGTGGCCCGAGCACCTGCGGAACCTCGACTCGCGGCACTCGTTCTACGCGTTGTGGGAGCTGTACTCGCGCCAGCGGTGCGAGGCCACGCTGCTGGTCAACGCGCCGCGGGCGGTGAAGATGAGGTTGAGCCCCGACGGACGCATGGTCGCCACCTGCGGCACGGACCCGCCGCTGCTGGTGCAGGACACCGGCTCGCTGGAGAAGATCGCGGCGTTTGGACCGGCGGGAGCCGAGCAGACCGCGATCGCGTTCTCTCCCTCCGGGGAGCTGGCCAGCGCCGATGCCAAGGGCCGGATCGCGATCTGGGACCCTCGGAGCGGGACGGCGGGGCCCGTTCTGCGCGAGAGCGGCCCGGCCGTGTTCGACCTGGCGTTCGACCGGACCGGGACCCGGCTGGCCGCGGCGCTGGGCGATGCGACGGTGGTGGTGCTCGATGCGCGGGCGGATGGGTTGCCCGATCGCGTGCTGGCCAGGCGCGCGGGCCCGATGGTGCGGAGCCTGGTGTGCAGCCCGGTCGCCGATGAGCTCCTGCTGGGGTGCGCCGATGCGCAGGTCCGCCTGGTGTCGATCCCGGACCTGGCGACCGTCCGCGAGATCCGCAACCCCGACGACGGCGCGCCGAAGGTGGCGTTTGCGCCCAACGGCAAGCTGATCGCCGCGGGCGGGGCGGCGCGGCTGTCGCGCGTGTGGGATGCCTCCTCGGGCGAGCTGGTCGCGACGCTGCGGGCGCCCAACGGGGCGATCCAGTCGGTCTGCTTCACGCCCGACAGCGCCAGGCTGCTGGTGATCGGGTGGTGGCACCTGCACGTGTGGGACATCGCCCGCCAGAGCGTGGTGGATTCGTTCACGGGGTACCGCGCTTCGGGCGTCGATGTGGCCGTCTCGCCCGACGGGTCGCGGGCGTGGACCAACCTGGGGCAGAGCATCCGGGTATGGGACCTGGACCCGGATTCGGGGCGCCAGCGGATCGTCTCACCGACGTCGCGCACGCTCACGGTGTTCTCGCCCACGGGCGGGCTGATCGCCGGGGAGGCCGACGGCTCGGTGTCGCTGCTGGCCGATCCCACGGGGGAGCTGGTCGCCACGCTGGGCAAGGGGACGCGGCGCGTGCGGGCGATCACGCTGAGCCCGGTGGCGCCGATCGCGGCGGCGGTCACGGTGGACGGCACGCTGCTGCTGTTTGACCTGGCGCAGGGGCGGCAGATCGCGCAGTGGTCGGGCTTCAAGATGCCCACCAACGACGGGATGCGCTTCAGTTCCGACGGCGGCCGGCTCGTGGTGCCGGCGGGGGACGACTCGATCCGTGTCGTGAGCGTTCCCGACGGCGAGGTCACCCTCACGATCCCTTCGGACCGCTCCGAGGCGCTGGCGGCCGCGTTCAGCCCGGACGACCGGATGATCGCGACCAGCACCCGGCGCGGCGTGATCTGCCTCTACGACGCGGCCACGGGGGAACGCCTGCGCGAGTGCGAGGCGCCGTCGAGCACACCGTGGACGGTGGTGTTCTCGCCCGACGGGAGGAGAGTCCTGAGCGGGAACTGGTCCCGGACCATCGACGTGTGGAGCGTGGCGACCGGCCGGCTGGAGCGGAGCCTGGACGGCCATCGCGGGCTGGTCACGGACCTTGCGTTCCGTCCGAAGGAGCCCGACATCCTGGCTTCTTCGGGGGCCGATGGCCAGGTGATGCTCTGGGACCTGTCGGTCCCGCACGACACGCCGGTGCTCACGCTCGAAGCCCTCGACGGCTGGGAGGTCTGGCACCTGACGTTCGATCCGCCCGGCCGCCGGCTGATCGCGACCAATTCCGACGGGACGAGCGTGATCTGGGATCTGCGGCACTTCAACCGGCACATCGGCGGCAACATGCTCGCCTGGATCGAGCAGCACCGCGCCCAGCTGGGAGATCCGTTCGACCGGAAGGCCGCGGACGAGCAGCGGCGGTTGCTGCTCTCGCGGGGCAGGCGTCCCGGAACCGGGCCGGATGACTCCGCGGCGGGCGGCGAGCCGGATCGCCGCTAGCGGGATCACCAAGCACAAGACCGGGGCGGGGCCGCCGGAGAGGGACGGGGGCCGCCGTCGCCGGGCGACCGGTATCGACGGGGGGCTGGACCGGCGCGGCGGCCGGGCTACTCTTGCATTATGACGCAATTACGCAAACAACGACCGCGGACGCCGCGGCAGGCCGCCGGCTGCGGCGGGCCGATCGACGGCCTGCTGGATCCGGGGCTCTTCAAGGCCCTGTGCGATCCGACGCGGGTGCTGCTGCTGGGGTGCCTGATCAAGTGCGGGCGCGCGTGCTCGGTTGGGGAGGTCGCCGAGTGCTGCTCCGTGGATCTCTCGGTGGTTTCGCGCCACCTGCGCATGCTCGAGGGCGCCGGGGTGCTCCACTCGGTCAAGGACGGCCGGACCGTCTCCTACATCGTGCGGTTCGGCCACCTGTGCACCACGCTGCGGATGCTCGCCGACGCGATCGAGAAGTGCTGTCCGGACGGGACCTCTTCAACCTGCACGGGAGCCTGCTGTGCCGCACGAGACTGATCCGGCCCAACCCCTGCGCGTGCTCTTCCTGTGCACGGGCAACTCGTGCCGGAGCCAGATGGCCGAGGGGTGGGCCCGCGCGCTCAAGCCCGGGTCGGTCGAGCCCTACTCGGCCGGCCTGACGCCGCAGGGGCTCAACCCGCTGGCGGTGCGGGCGATGCGCGAGGCGGGCGTTGACATCTCCGGGCACACCTCCAAGCGCCCGCAGGAGGTCGGCGTGCGGTTCGATGTGGTCGTTACCGTCTGCGACTCGGCGAGCGAGTCGTGCCCGGTGTTCCCGGGCTCCCGGGTCGTGCACGCGGGATTCGAGGACCCTCCGCGGCTTGCCGCCGGCGCGACCACCGACGAAGAAGCGATGCCCCATTACCGCCGCGTCAGGGACGAGATCCGGCGGTTCATCGAGACACTGCCCGGCTCGCTGCAGCGCAGCGGCCGGCCGGAGCAAGGACAACAGCCATGAACAACCCATCTCAAGCCGGAGATTGCTGTTCGAACGACTGCTGCTCGGGTGTCCACACCGCGCAGGGTTCCGCCGAATCCGTGGAGGCCGATACGGTGCGTCGGCAGGTCCGGGAGGGATACACCAAGATCGCCGGCGCCGGATCCTGGACCACGTCGCAAACCCAGGCCGTCCCCGCGTCCGGGACATCGTCGTGCTGCGGCGATCCCGCCGGGTCCGGCGGCGGGTGCTGCGGGCCCTCGAACTTCACACCCGACCAGCTGGCCGAGGCGATCGGGTATTCGCAGGCGCAGCTCGCCGACGCGCCCGCGGGCGCCAACATGGGCCTGTCGTGCGGCAATCCCACGGCGATCGCGTCGCTCAGGCCCGGGGAGGTGGTCCTGGACCTGGGTTCGGGCGGCGGTTTTGACTGCTTCATCGCCGGTCCCAGGGTGGGCGCTGCGGGGAGGGTCATCGGCATCGACATGACCCCGGAGATGCTCAGCAAGGCTCGCCGCAACGCGGTGCCGTACCGCGCGCAGACCGGCCTGGAGAACGTCGAGTTCCGTCTGGGCGAGATCGAGAACCTGCCGGTCGCCGATCGGTCCGCCGACGTCGTGATCTCCAACTGCGTGCTGAATCTCTCCCCCGACAAGGCCCGCGTCTGGCGCGAGATCGCCCGGGTCCTCAGGCCCGGCGGCAGGGTCGCGGTGTCGGACCTGGCGCTGCTCCGGCCGCTGCCCGAGGGGCTGCGGCGGGACGTGGAGGCCCTGGTGGGGTGCATCGCCGGCGCCGTGCTCGTCGAGCAGGTCCGCGCTGACATTCTCAACGCCGGGCTCATCGACGTGGTCCTGGTTTCCAAGCCCGGCTACGTCGAGGCGCTGACCAACCGGCAGGATCCGCTGTACCGCAAACTCGTCGAGAGCCTGCCGGCGGGGACCGCCCCGGCCGATTTCATCACCAGCCTGGATATCACCGCGCGCAGGCCCGCTTGACGGCCTGTGCCCGCCGGCCCATGGTCGAATTCAATCCGGCTCCGGGCGGACGGGCACGGCAAGGAACGGCGCGATTGCTACTCTGGTGAGCGCCGGGGAGAGCTCCCGCGACGAACGCGGGTATGGGCCGCCGGCCGTTGCCGATCCCGCCGCATGGACCCGACCGCTCGAAACACCGCTCGAAACCCCACCGATCGCCGGACCCTCGCGGGCTTGATCGCGGGGCTCCTGCGTCATCGCCTGGCGTCGATCACCGCGGCGCTGGCGGTGCTGCTCGTCACCGTCCTGATCGTCAATCCGGCGTTCGCGAGCGCGCAGAATATCCGGGATCTTCTGACCCAGGCCGCTCCCGTGGCGATCGTGGGCTGCGGGATGACCCTGGTCGTGCTCACCGGCGAGATCGACATTTCCGTCGGATCGCTCATGGGCCTGCTCGCCGCGGTCATGGGGGTGCTGTCGTCGCCTTCGCACGCCGGGCTGCCCGCGCCCGCCGTGATCGGCCTGACGCTGCTGGCCGCGACGGTCGCGGGTTTCTTCAACGGCCTGCTGGTGACCGTGGGACGGATCCCGTCGATCGTCGCGACGCTGGGGATGCTGACGATCCTCCGCGGGAGCACCGAGGTGGTCATGGGAGGGCGGTGGATCACGGATCTGCCGCCGGGCATCCGCGAGCTTGGCATCGGAACACTCGCCGGGGTGCCGCTGTGCATCTGGGCGGCGATCCTCGTCGCCGCGGGCGTCTGGCTCGTGGCCCGGCGGAGCCCGCTGGGGCTGCGGGTGTACGCCGTGGGCGGCAATGCCGAGGCCGCGGCGCTTGCGCGGATCTCTGCAACCAGGACGAAGCTGGTGACGTTCACGCTGGTGGGGAGCCTCACGGGGATCGCGACGCTGGTGAGCGTGCCGCAGCAGTCGGTGATCGAATCGGGCATCGGCGGCGGGTTCGAGCTTGTCGTGGTCACCGCGGTGGTGGTCGGGGGCACGTCCATCCGCGGCGGGTACGGGGGGATCGCCGGAACGGTGCTGGTGGCGGTCCTGCTGGGCAGCATCCGGACGACGCTCATCTTCCTGAAACTCGGTGAGACGGCCGCGTACTGGGAGCGGGCGATCCAGGGCGGGTTCATACTCGCGGCGATCCTGGCGGACCACTACGCGGCGTCGCGCGGACGGGGGCGGATCGCCCGGACCGCAGGAGCCGCCGCGTGAGCCCGGATCTCGGTCAGCGGCGCCGCGCCCCGCGGGGAAAGATGCACGAGATCGTGCTGTGCGCGCTGCTCGCGGCCGTGCTGGCGGCCGCCGCCTGGCTGGACACCACCACCTCCACCGACGAGAACGGCTCGCAGGTCACGCAGATCTCCTGGGCCTTCCTGCGACCCTCGTCGCAGCTGGAGATGTCGACGCACGCCTTCGAACTGGCCCTTCTGGCGCTGCCGATGACGCTGATCATCATCGCCGGCGGGATCGATCTCTCGGTGGGGTCGACCATGGCGTTGTCCGCGGTCACGCTCGGGCTGCTCTACAAGGGCGGCGCGCCGGTGTGGCTTGCCGCGCCGGCGGCGCTGCTGGTGGGGTCCGGGGCCGGGGCGCTCAACGGCCTGTTCATCGCCCGCTTCAAGGTGCACCCTCTCATCGTGACCCTGGCGACGCTCGCGGCCTATCGCGGGCTGGCCGAAGGGATCAGCCTGGGCCGGCCCGTGTCGGGGTTCCCCGAGGCGTTCCTTCATCTGGGAGGGGGCGCGGCGGCGGGCGTGCCGATCCCGGCGATCATCTTTGTCGCGGCGGCGCTTGCGGTGTGGCTCCTGGCCTCACGGACCGTGCAGGGCTTGTGGGTCTACGCGATCGGGGGCAGCCCCACGGCCTCCCGGTACTCGGGAATCCCCGTCGTGCGCACGCAGTTCTTTCTCTACACGCTCTCGGGCGCTGCGGCGGGGCTCGCGGGGGTCATCTTCGCCGCCCGCCGGAACACGGCCAAGGCCGATGTGGGCACGGGGATAGAACTGGAAGTCATCACCGCGGTCGTGCTGGGCGGGACGAGCATCTTCGGCGGCCGCGGGACGATCCTCGGGACGATCCTGGGGGTCGCCCTCATCCACGAACTGCGCGAGCTGGTCAGCTGGCATTGGCAGCGCGATGAACTTATCCTCATCGTCGTCGGCGGCATCCTGATCGGCTCGGTGCTGCTGAACAACCTCGCCTCCAGGCCGAAGACCTGACGGCGGCGCGGACCGCCCAGACGAAAGAGAGTGCTCGGATGATTCGATTCACCGGATGGCTGACCGTGACGCTCGCGGCCCTGGCGGGTGTGCTCCTGGCGGGAGCTGGAGAGGCCGGCCGCGCCGCCGGACCGGCAGCCGAAGCCGCCGTGCCCGCCAAGAAGTTCACCGTCTGCCTCCTGCCCAAGAAGAAGGGCCTGCCGTACTTTACAACCTGCGCCAAGGGCGCCGAGGAGGCCGCCAAGGAGCTGGGCAACGTCGAGCTGATCTACGACGGTCCGACCGACGGCTCCCCGGAGAAGGCCGCGAGCATGGTTGATCGCTGGGCTCTGCGCGGCGTCGATGTGATCGCCGTCTCCCCCAACGACCCCGAGGTCCTCGGCCAGGCCATGAAGAAGGCCCGTCAGAAGGGCATCCATGTCATCACGTGGGACGCCGATGCCGCGGCCGACACCCGCGAGTTCCTCGTCAACCAGGCGACCGCCAAGGACATCGGCTACGCCCTGGTCGACACCATGGCCAAGGACATCGGCGGCGACGAACCCGAGGGCGAGGTCGCGATCGTCACGGCGACTCTCACGGCCGCGAACCAGAACGAGTGGATCAAGTACATGAAGGAGCGGCTGGCCAAGTTTCCCAAGCTCTCCCTGATCGCCACCGAGCCCTCGAACGAGGACCAGCGCCTGGCCTTCCAGATCTCGCAGGACCTGATGAAGGCTCATCCCAAGCTCAAGGGCATCTTCGGCATCAGCTCGGTCTCGTTCCCCGGGGCCGCCGAGGCCGTCAAGCAGGCGGGCAAGGCCGGGCAGGTGCTGGTCACGGGCCTGGCGACACCCAACGACATGAAGGCGTACGTGCACGAGGGCACCGTGAAGTCGGTGGTGCTGTGGAACACCATCGACCTGGGGTACCTGACGGTGCGCGCGGCCGAGGCGCTGGCCGCCGGCAAGCTCAAGGCCGGGGACGCGAGCATCGAGGCCGGTCGCCTGGGAACCCGGAAGATCGACGGGGACCAGATCCTGCTGGGCAAGATCCTGGTCTTCACCAAAGAAAACATCGACAAGTTCGATTTCTGATCCGCCGCGCGGGGGCGCCGGAAGATCTGCCGGGCGCTAACGGTCTTCGATGAGCACGATGTGGACCTCGCGCGGGCCGTGCACGCCCGTGATCAGCACGCCCTCGATATCCGCGGTCTTGCTGGGCCCGGAGATCAGCGTGATGCTGCTGGGCAAGTCGCCGGGGTTTTGGCTCGCGCACCGAGCCCAGTAATCCAGCAGGTCGGCGCACAGGTCGGTCCGCCGGACGACCGCGATGTGCACCGGCGGCACCAGGCTCAGCCCACGCCCGCGACCGGGCCCCGAGCAGCACACCAACGAGCCGGTCTCTGCGATCCCCGCCTGGACATCGGTCACACCCACATCCACGGCGTACAGAGGCTCGAATCCGTTCCCATCCTGCCAACGGACCGTGTCAAGACCGGCCGAGGCGGCACCCTGGCCGACGCCGCGGAGCAGGGGCGAATCGGCGATCGCCACACTCCGCGCTCCCAGGCGCAAGAGCAGTTCCACGACGACGCCGTCGGCGCCCGCCGAGTCCGCCGGGTGCACGACCATGCCCACGACGGCAGCCCGCTGCGCAAATACCAGGGGCAGGTCGTCGGCGTGGCTTGTGATCCGCGCCACCGCATCGGCCGGCACGGGAGCCGGTTCCCGCGGTGCTGCAACCCCGGGGCGCTCGAGCGCCACGGTCAGCCGGGCGACAAACGCCCGCCGATCCATGCCGGAGGTGATCGGCGGGAAGCTCACGGCGATCCTCCCCGGCGGGCATCCCACCAGTCCCGAAAGCCCTCGGGTGTCGGCGTGGGGAAGTCCCGCTCGCGCGTCCATCCCCGCAGCGGGCCCGGCCCCTGCGAGAGCCAGCCGCGCGAGCCGAAAGGGTCCGAGGCGTCGAGCGGCCCTGCGTTCCCGGCCATCCAGCGCAGCGCCGATCGCTGCACGCGGGCCGCGAGCCGGTAGGTCCAGCCCCGCCGCAGGCTCCACGCCCAGGCCGAGAACACCGCCCGTTCCCAGAATCCGCCGATGCGGCGCTCGACCATCCGCTTGCGCAGCAGGATGAGCTGCCGGGGCAGGTCGATCTTGACCGGGCAGGCCTCGAAGCACGCCCCGCACAGCGACGACGCGTGCGGCAGATCGGGGTAGTTGTGCAGCCCCTTGAGCAGCGGCGTGATGGCCGCCCCGATCGGCCCGGAGTACACCGCCCCGTAGCTGTGGCCCCCGATCTTGCGGTACACCGGGCAGGCGTTCAGGCACGCCCCGCAGCGGATGCACCGGAGCAGTTCCCGCGTCTGTTCCCGCAGGATCCCCGTCCGACCGTTGTCCAGCAGGATCACGTGCACGTGCTCGGGCCCGTCGTGCTCCCCGGATCGGCGCGGGCCGGTGATGCAGTGCGTGTAGACGGTGATCGGCTGGGCCGTGCTGCTGCGGGCCAGCACCTTGAGCATCACGCCCAGGTGCTCGGGGCCGGGGATGAGTTTCTCGATGCCCGCAAGCGCGATGTGCACGCGCGGCGCGCCGGTGCAGAAGCGCCCGTTGCCCTCGTTGGTGCAGATCACCACAGAGCCCGTGCTCGCCACCAGGAAGTTGGCCCCGCTGATGCCCAGGTCCGACCGGCGGTACTTCTCCCGCAGGTGAGCCCGCGCGATCCCGGTCAGCTCCGCGGGATCCTCGGTGTACGGCACCCCGAGTTCCCGCGTGAACGCCCGCCCCACCGCCGCCCGGTCCTTGTGGATCATCGGCGTCACGATGTGCGAGGGCGCATCATGATCGAGCTGGATGATGAACTCCCCCAGGTCCGTCTCGACCGTCTCGATCCCGGCCTTCTCGAGTTCGGGCACCAGCCCGGTCTCCTCGGTCACCATCGACTTGCTCTTGACGCACCGCGTGCAGCCGTGGGCCTTGGCGATCTCGAGGCAGATCGCGTTGGCCTGGGCCGCATCGGCCGCAAAGTGCACCCGCACCCCCGCGGCGGTCGCGCGATCGATGAACCGTTCCAGGTACCAGTCCAGGTGATCGAGCGCGTGCTGCTTGATCGATCCGGCCAGCGCCCGCAGGTCGCCGTAGCGGTCCCCGAAGAGGTCCTTGAACCCGTCGCGGCGCCCGCGATCCTTCGATGCGGTCGCGTGGCCCACGAACTGCTGCAGCTGCACGTCCCGGATCGCCCTGGCCGCCCGCGGCGTGAGGTCGAACGGCAGCCGCACGTGCAGCGGATGCTCGGGCGTCGGCCCGCTCGCCGCGCCGGCGCTGGAGGCGGGGACGCTCATCGCACGTTCCCCGGCCCGCCCTCGTGCACCGGGGCCGACGCGGATCCCTGGGCCGATTCGAGCAGCCCCAGGCCCTCGGCGACCATTTCCGGCAGGCTCCGGAAGGCCACCGACTGCCCCGCCCGCCGGCACGCGCCGGCGATGTTCATGGTGCACCCGGGCTCGCTGCTGACCACGGTGCCCGCTCCAGATTCCCGGATCGCCGCACACTTGTCCCGCACCATCGCGCCCGAGATATCGGGGTACTTGCTCGCGAACGTCCCGCCGAAGCCGCAGCACTGCTCCGCGTTGGTCAGCGGGACAAAGTCCAGCCCCTCGATCTGGCGCAGGAGCCGCACCGCCTCGTCCGTGATCCCCAGCCCGCGCAAGTGGCACGAGTAGTGGTACGTCGCCGTGCCCTTCCACCTCACGCCCAGCGCCCGCAGATCGACCTTCAGCACCCTGATCAGGAACTCGGCAAACTCATGCGTGCGACCCGCCAGGGCCTCGGCCGACCGCCGCAGCACAGGGTCGTCATCGAACACGTGGGGGTAGATATCCCGGACCATCGCGGCGCACGAACCGGACGGCGTAACGATGTGCTCGCTCGCGGCGAACACCCTCATCATGCGTTCGGCCAGCGCCCGCGCCTCCGGAGCGTACCCGTTGTTGTGCATCGGCTGCCCGCAGCAGGTCTGCGCCGCCGGGAAATCCACCGCACAGCCCAGGTGCTCGAGCACCTTGACCGTGGCGATCCCCGCCCGCGGATAGAACGACTCGCCCAGGCAGGTGACAAACAGCGAGACTCTCACCCGCGAACCTCCCTCACCTCAGGAACGCATCCCCCAGGCCCGCATCCACGCTCAGCACCTGCCCCGTGGTCTTGCTCAGCCGCTCGCTCACGAGCAGGAAGATCGCCTCGGCCTGATCGGCCGGTGTGATCGCTTTCTTGAGCAGCGTCCGGCTCGCGTAGAACGCGCCGAGCTTGGAGATCAGGCTCTCCGTAGACTCGTCCGCCTGGAACGCGATGCTGTACTTGGTCAGCGAGGCGATCACCCGGTCCCTCGGGAACATCGAGCTCCCCTCGATGACCGTCGCGGGCGCCACCCCGTTGACGCGCACCAGCGGCGCCAGCTCGACCGCCAGCTCCCGCACCAGGTGGTTCGCCGCCGCCTTGCTCGTGTCGTACGCCAGGCTCCCCTTCTTGGCGACCACCGCGTTGACGCTGGTGGTGAGCACGAGATTCGCCGGCAGGTTCTGGTCCTTCCAGACTCTCGACGCCTCGTCAGCGGTGATGTACGCGCCGGTCACGTTGACGCCGAACGTCCTGGCCCACATCTCGTCGGGGATGCGGCCCGACGTGTCGGGCGGGACGAACACCCCCGCGGTGATCGCCACGTCGTCGATGCCCCCGTACGCGAGCACGGTCTCTTCGAGCGCGCCGCGGATGCTCTCGCGGCTGGTCAGGTCCGCCCGCAGACCGATCGCCGGTCCGCAGGCGCTGATCCCGCTGCCCGCGACCCCGATCCCGGCGCCCTGCCTGGCGATGATCCCCTCCGCGGTCGACTTGGCGCCCGCCTCGTCCAGGTCGACGCACGCGATGTGCGCCCCATCGGTCGAGAGCCTGCCCGCCGCGACCCTGCCGATCCCGCACCCGGCGCCGACGACCACCGCGACCCGCCCGGCCAGCTCGCGCTCGGGCGGCATCCTCTTGAGCTTGGCCTCCTCGAGCAGCCAGTACTCGATGTCGAAGGCCTCCTGCTGCGGCAGGGCCATGTACTGCCCGATCGCCTCGGCCCCGCGCATCACCTCCACCGCGCAGTTGTAGAACTCCGCCGTCACGCGCGATTCGCTCTTGTTCTTGCCGAACGCAACCATCCCCAGGCCGGGGATCAGTATCACGCTGGGGTTGGGGTTGCGCATCGCCGGCGAATCGGCGTGCTTGCACCGCTGGTAGTACGCCGCGTAGTCGTCCCGGTACCTGGCGATCCCCGCCTCCAGCACGCTCTTCAGCCCCGCCACGTCCGCCGCCGAGGGCGTCCACTCGACGTACATCGGTTTGATCTTGGTGCGCAGGAAATGGTCGGGGCACGAGGTCCCCAATTCCGCGAGCCGCCCGGCGTCCTTGCTGTTCACGAAGCGCAGGATCTTCGCATCCTCCTGGACGGTCGCGATCTGCCGCGGCCAGTTCCCCGCCCCGCCGGAAACAAGCTTCCCGCGCAGCCAGGGCAGGATCTGGAGGAACACCTTCCGCCGGTCCTCTGGTGAGAGCGACTGGCACCGGGCCCCGCCGAACGTCGCGTCGCCGCGGTCCTTGGACTCGATGAACGCCGCGGCCTTCTCGATCAGTTCCAGCGACAGCTCGTAGCACTGGCGATCATCGCCCGCCCAGTTGATCAGCCCGTGCTGACCCAGGATGACGCCCTCGGCCCTGGGGTGGTTCCGACAGACCTCCGCGAGCTTGAGGCCGAGGTCGAACCCCGGCCGCTGCCACGGGAGCCAGATCACGCGATCCCCGTAGATGGTCTTGGTGAGCTCGGGCCCGGTGCGCGACGCCGCGACCGAGATCACGGCGTTGGGGTGCGTGTGATCCACATGCGCGAACGGCACGAACGAGTGCAGGGGAGTGTCGATGGACGATGCCCGCGGGTTCAGGTTGAACGTGCAGTGGGAGTACATCCCCACCATGCGGTCCTCGACGGGCGTCTTGGCCCCGCGCGGCTCGGACCTGTTGTACAGCGACTGAAGCCCGATGAGCCGGTCCTGGTAGAGCGACGAGAAGAACGAGCGGTCCGCCGTCCGCAGGTCTCCCCCCGAGCCCTTGACCCACAGCACCTCCACCGGCTCGCCCGTCAGCGGGTCCTTCTCCCTGATCTTGGAGGATGTGTTGCCCCCGCCCGTGTTGGTGATCCGCTGATCGCTCCCCAGGATGTTCGAGCGGTACACCAGCCTCGCGACCGGGTCCAGCGTCCCGGCGTGCGCATCGTCCCACGCATGGTTCACGAATCGGAATGTCTTGCTGTCGGCCACGGTCATCACTCTCCCATCGCGCTAGAGGTTCAATGCTCTCTGGCGGTAGTGCTCGTCGGTCCGTCCCGCGATCCGCCGCACGTCCGCGGCGTCCATGTACACCGGCCCCCCCATGATCGCCGCGCCCCACCAGATCTGCGCCGCCTTGTCGACCATGATCATCGCACCCAGCACGGCCGCGGGCGTGGTTCCCAGGGTGATCACCCCGTGATTTCCGAGCAGAATCACGCGCGGCGGCGTGCCGTGCGCCTGCACGTACGCCTGCGTCCGCCGCCGGATCTCCACCGCGAGCTTGAGCCCGGGGTCCGCGTAAGGCACGAACACCGACTCGGGGCCACAGCAGACCACCTCGTCGGGGAACACCCGCCGGCCCGCGAATTCCTCGGCCCGCTTCGAGCACAGAATCCGGTTGACCGCGACGCTGTGGGTATGCCCCACCCACTCGACGCCCGGCAGCGTCAGCAGGTACGCGTGGAAGACGGCCTCGACCGAGGGCTTGGGCGCCGCCGGGTCCTCCCGGCTCTCGAACAGCGCCTGGTCGACCGCCTCGTCCGGGACATCCCCCGCGTCCATCAGCGCCAGCAGCACCGGCGCGCGGCACGCCACGACCCCCTCGGCCGTCAGCGTCCCCATGCACCGCCCGCTCGCCTTGACCAGGAGCCCCGCGCCCTGGCGGGTCGAGGCGTTCCCCTCGCCGAGGATCGCCAGCCCGCGATCCTCCCGCCCCAGCTCCCGGCTCAGTGCCACCAGCGCGTCGCGGCGGGAGGTTGGGGATGGGTCGGTCATGGGCCCAAGTCTAGGAGGACCCATGCCGCGGACCGCGACAACCACGGCTTGCCCACCGGGCCACCGATGTATACTGGCCCCCTCATGAACCTACCCCCCGGACTCTCCGAGCAGGCCCTATGCGATCGACTGGACCGCTTCCAGATCGAGACGCCCTCCTGGGGCTACGCCGACACAGGCACACGCTTCGGAAAGTTCCTTCAGGATGGCGCTGCGAGCACCATTCAGGAGAAGCTCGCCGACGCCGCCGAGGTCCACCGGTTCACCGGCTGCTGCCCCCGGATCGCCGTCCATGTTCTCTGGGACTTTCCTCCGGGCTCGGATCCCGCTCCCGTGCAGGCGCTCGCCGGGTCGCTGGGAGTCCAGATCGGATCGATCAACCCCAACGTCTTCCAGGACCAGTGCTACAAGCTCGGATCGGTGTCCAACCGGGACCCGGAGATCCGTCGCAGGGCCATCGACCACATGCTCGACTGCGTCCGCCTGGGAAGGACGCTGGGCTCGGACCAGCTCAGCCTCTGGTTCGCCGACGGCACAAACTACCCCGGCCAGGGCCACATCCGCCAGCGCAAGCGCTGGTTCGCCGAGGCGCTCGCGCAGGTCCACCAGGCCCTCCCACCCGCCATGACCATGCTCGTCGAATACAAACCCTTCGAGCCGGCCTTCTACCACACCGACATCGCCGACTGGGGCATGGCCGCCGCGCTGGCCCGAGCTGCGGGCCCCCAGGCCAAGGTCCTGGTCGACACCGGCCACCACCTCCCCGGCTGCAACATCGAGCACATCGTCGCCTTCCTCATCGACGAAGGCCTCCTGGGCGGCTTCCACTTCAACGACCGCAAGTACGCCGACGATGACCTCACCGTCGGCAGCATCGACCCCTACCAGCTCTTCCGCATCTTCCACGAGATCGTGCTCGCCGAACGCGAATCGGGCGCCGACCTCCCGCTCGCCTGCATGATCGACCAGTCCCACAACCTCAAGCCCAAGACCGAGGCGATGATCCAGACCGTCGTCACCGCCCAGGAGCACTTCACCAAGGCCCTGCTCGTCGACCACGCCGCCGCCGCCGCCGCCCGTGATCGCGACGATGTCATCATGGCCGAGACGGCCCTGCGCAGTGCCTTCGCGACCGATGTACGACCCTTCCTGGCCGAGTACCGCAAGTCCCGCAAGCTCCCACCCGACCCGCTCGACGCCTTCCGCCAGAGCGGCTATCTCGCCCGGATCTCCGCCGATCGCGGCCCCCGCAAGCCCCGCGGCGCCGGTTCGTACGCCTGACCACTCCCGCCTCCGCATCGCCCCCACTCCCCGACCATGCCCGCAACAGCCCAACACCACCTGGCGATCGACTTGGGCGCTTCGAGCGGCCGCGCGGTCCTCGGCTCCTTCGACGGTGCGACACTTTCCCTCCGCGAACTCCACCGCTTCCCCAACGGCCCCATCGAACTCCCCACCGGCCTGCACTGGGACACCCCGCGGCTGTTCGAGGAAATCAGGCACTCGCTCACGCTCGCCGCGAGCAACGGGATCACTCTCCGCGGCATGGGCATCGACACCTGGGGCGTCGATTACGCCCTGCTCTCTTCCAAGGGCGAACTCCTTGGACTGCCCCACCACTACCGCGATCCACGCACTCAGGGGCTCATGGATTTTGCCTTCACGCGCATGCCCCGGGAGCGCATCTACGCCCGCACCGGCATCCAGTTCATGGCCCTCAACACGCTCTACCAGTTGCTCGCGGAGCTCCGGACCGGCGACGGCCGGCTCGCCGCCGCCCGCACGCTCCTCTTCACGCCCGACCTGCTCAACTACTGGCTCACCGGCCTATTCAAGAGCGAGCACTCGATCGCCAGTACCTCGCAGCTTTACGACACCGCCACCAGTGCCTGGGCGATCGACCTGGTCTCCGCGATGGGACTGCCCCCGCACATCCTTCCACCCGTCGCCGCGCCCGGGACCACCCTCGGTCCTCTCCTGCCCGCGCTGGGCCGCGAGACCGGGGCCGGCGCCATCGATGTGATCGCCCCCGCGAGCCACGACACCGGCTCGGCGGTCGCCGCCGTCCCCGCCAACGGCGACGACGGCTGGGCGTACATCAGCTCGGGCACCTGGTCGCTCGTGGGCCGGGAGCTGCGCGCCCCCATCCGCACCCCCCAGGCCCTGGCCGCCAACTTCACCAACGAGTGCGGCGTCGAGAACACCATCCGCTTCCACAAGAACATCGCCGGCCTCTGGCTCCTCCAGGAGTGCCAGCGGATCTGGGCCGCGCAGGGCCGCACGCACACGTTCTCCCAGCTGGCCGAACTGGCGATGTCCGCGCCGCCGTGGGTCTCGCTGGTCGATCCGGACGACCCCGCGTTCGCCGGATTCGGGGACATGCCCGAGCGGATCTGCGCCTACTGCCGGCGAACCGGGCAGCCCCCGCCGCGGACCGATGCCGCCCTGGCCCGCTGCATCCTCGAGAGCCTGGCCCTCAAGTGCCGCGCGGTCATCGAGACCCTCGAGTTGCTCAGCGGCCCCGTCAGCCGCATCCACATGGTCGGCGGAGGCGTCCAGAACACCGTCCTGTGCCAGTTCACCGCCAGCGCCACCGGCCGCCCGGTGATCGCCGGGCCCGTCGAGGCCACCGCCGCCGGCAACGTGATGGCTCAGCTGTTGGCCACCGGCGGAGTCTCGAACCTCCGCCAGATCCGCGAGGTCATCGCCCGCTCGTTCAGCCCCGTCCACTACGAGCCCCGCGACGCCGAGGAATGGAACAGGGCGTGGGACCGTTTCCAGGACCTGATCCCGGCGTGACCGCCCGGGCGCGGATTCACGAGCATGGACTGGATGCACGCCAAAGAAAACGCCCGCTCATCTCTGAGCGGGCGGAGTGGATTGCCGGACTTGGACCAACCCGGTCAGCCCGCGGGCTGCTCGGTCTTGCGGACCTTGGCCGCGTAGGCCGTGCGGCGGTCGGCGGTGCGGCGGCGGGTGCTGGCGCGGCCGCCGATCTCCGGGCCTTCCTCGGCGCCGCAGAACTGGATCACGCACAGCTCGGCCGCGTCGCCGATGCGGTGCCGGCCCAGCTTGACGATGCGGGTGTACCCGCCGGCGCGGTCCTTGAATCGCGGGGCGATGTTCTCGAAGATGTGCTTGACGATCTTCGGGGCCTTGCGCAGCTCGCCGTAGCGGTTGCGCTCGACCTTGGAGCCCTCGGGCAGCTTGAAGAACTGCTCGGTGAATTCCTTGAGCTTGGTCACGTGCTCCTTCTCCTGGTCCGAGGCGCCCTTGGCCACGTACAGCCAGTCGAAGCCGCGCCGGTCCCCGCCCATGCGGGCGATCACCAGGCGCCGGGCGTGCAGATCGCCGCGCTTGGCGAGCGTGACGATCTTCTCGACGAACGGCTGCAGGGCCTTGGCCTTGGGAAGCGTGGTCGTGATCTGACCGTGCTCGAACAGGCCCGCCGCGAGATTGCGGAGCATCGCGCTGCGGTGCGAAGAAGTACGGGTCAGTCGGTATCCGGCTCGACGATGGCGCATGGATCAAACTCCTGCGGCTGCGGACCTGCGGGTGATGGGGATACACACTCCCCAAGGCCGCACCGCCCGCCGCGGGCAAAGAACAGGGGGGAAGTCTATGCACCCACGCCGATCCGGTCATCCGTCCCGGACCTGGGGTCTTTCCAAACACACACCTGACGCTCCCGGACCCGCTCAGGTCGGGATCGAAGGCTTGGCGACGCTGTACCCCTCGGGCAGCTGCATCCCGAGGTCCAGCCCGATGTCCTGGAGCTTGCGCTTCACCTCGCGGAGGCTGGTGCGGCCGAACGAACGCAGGCGCAGCAGGTCGGCGTCGGTCTGCGTGACCAGCTGTCCCACGGTCTCGATCCGGGCCGACTCCAGGCAGTTGCTCGCACGCACGGAGAGCTCCAGCTCCCCGGTGGGCATGTTGAGCTTGCGGATGAGGTCTTCATCAACCCCCGCCGCCGCCGCCGCCTCCTCGCTCACGCGCTCCTCGCCCAGCTCGTAGTACTGCACAAAGGGGTTGAGGTGCTTGCGGAAGATCTTGGCCGCCTCGACCAGCGCCATGTCCGGCGCGACGGTCCCGTTGGTCCAGATCTCGAGCGTGAGCTTGTCGTAGTTGGTCTTCTGCCCCACGCGGGTCTCCTCGACCCGGTAGCGCACCCGCTGCACGGGGGAGTAGGCCGAGTCGACGTGCACCACGCCGATCTCCTGCTCCTCCTCGTTCTCGTACTGCTCGGAGGCCGGCACGTAGCCGCGGCCCTTGGCGATCCGCAGCTCCATCTCGAAGTCCACCGCCTCGGTCAGCGTGACGATCACCAGGTCACGGTTGTGGATCGTGATCGCGGTGTCGGCCTCGATCATGTCGGCCGTCACCTCGCCCGGGCCCCGCGCCGCGAGCTTCATCACCTTGGGCTCGTCGCCCTCGAGCTTGACGATCAGGTTCTTGACGTTCAGGACGATGTCCGTCACGTCCTCCATCACGCCCGGCAGCGACGTGAACTCGTGCGTGGCGCCCTTGATCTTGATCGAGGTCACCGCGGCGCCCTCGAGCGACGAGAGCAGCACCCGGCGGAGGCTGTTGCCCACCGTCGTCCCGAAGCCCTGCTCGAACGGCTCGATCGTGAACCGCCCGTACACATCGCTGCGGAACTTCGAATCGGCGATCACCTTGGTCGGGAGTTCCAGACCACGCCAGCGGACGCGCGTTGTCATAACCGAGATTTCCTGTCCGGCAGGGGACCCAGAAGCCCGACGCCCGCCACGGATCACGAGGATTCGGCACCCTGCCGGGCGGTGCTGGCCTCTTCTTTCCGGCGGCGTCACGAACAAGGCGTTCGGGGGTCGCTGGACGCCCGAACACGGGAATGCTGATTACACGCGGCGACGCTTGGGGGGACGGCAGCCGTTGTGCGGGACCGGTGTGTGGTCCTCGATCGCCGTCACGCGCAGGCCCGACGAGACCAGGCCCGTCACCGCCGACTCGCGGCCCGAGCCGGCGCCCTTGATCCGCACCTCGATCTCGGACATGCCCATCTTGCGGGCCTTGGAACCCACCGTCTCCCCGGCGCGGGTCGCCGCGAACGGGGTGCTCTTGCGGGCTCCCTTGAAGCCCATCGTGCCCGCCGAGTCCCACGCGACCGTTTCGCCGTTCATGTCGGTGACGGTCACGATCGTGTTGTTGGAAGTGGCCCGCACGTGCGCGATGCCACGGACGACGTTCTTGCGGACCTTGCCCTTCTTGGCCATGAATCACTCCTCGGATCATCCGACACGGTGTGTCGTACCCGATTGTTTCGGCTCCGCACGGATGCCCGGAGCCCGATGCCCGATGCCCGACCGTTAGCCCTTGGCCTTCACGCCCTTCTTGCCGGCGACCGTCTTCTTGCGGCCCTTGCGCGTGCGGGCGTTGGACTTGGTGCGCTGCCCGCGGACCGGCAGGCCCTTGCGGTGCCGCTCCCCGCGGTAGCTGCGGATGTCCTTGAGCCGCTGGATGTTCTGCTGCACCTGGCGCCGCAGCGCACCCTCGACCAGGTAGTTCGAGTCGATGATCGCGTTGATCGCCGCCAGCTGCGTCTCGCTCACCTCGGAGGAACGCAGGTCAGGATCCACCTGGGCCTCGGCGAGGATGTTCGCCGCGAACCTGGCGCCGATCCCGTGGATGTACTGCAGCGCGTACAGGATCTTCTTCTTGTCCGGAACGTCGATACCGGCGATACGTGGCACGCTCGAACTCCTCAATGTCGGCACGCCGTGCCGACGCTCCCAGCGACGATCCAACCGACGATCCAACCGACGATCCAACCGACAATCCCACTCAGCCCTGGACCTGCTTGTGCTTGGGATCGGCCTTGCAGATCACCCGCACCTTGCCCTTGCGACGGACAACCTGGCAACTGCCGCAGATCTTGCGGACGCTGGCTTTGACCTTCATTGCAGACCCTTCCAGTACACTGTGCCGACCGCGAACGCCGCCGAGCCCGCCAACGGGCCAGATGGACCGGCAACACAACCACCGCCGCCCGAGGCGATCGCAGGGGAGGATGGTAGGCATCTGCTCGCGCAAAGTCATCACCCGCGCGAGTTCCCTCCGGACCATGCCGTGCCCGCCCGGCTAATGCCGGAACGTGATCCGGGCCTTGGTCAGGTCGTACGGGCTCATCTCCACCGTGACCCGGTCCCCCGGGAGGATCCGGATCCAGTTCATCCGCATCTTGCCCGAGACGTACGCGAGCACTTCGGTCTTCTGCTCGTTGGGGAGCCGCACGCGGAACATCGCGTTGGGCAACGCCTCGGTCACCACGGCCTCGAACGTAAGCTTGTCATCTTCCTTGGCCATACATCTCCCGACCCGCGGATCGACTCACCGCCGGACCGCGAATCCCCGGTCTGGCACCCATCGAAGGGACATCCTGTCATGGATCCCGAACAGAATACCCGCGCAGGAACGCACGGATAGAAGGCACCGGGCGGGGGCCAGTCAACCGATCGACGCCCCCCGGCGCCCCGATGTGCCAGATGCACCCCGGGCGACCGCCGCCCGGCCCGGGAAACAGGCCGCCTTCGGACAACGGACGCCGCCGGAAGACCGGCTCAGCCCCGCGGGCCCCGCATCCGCGGCCCCTGCTCCCCGCCGCCGGACAGGAATCCGGCGTAGTTCCGCATCAGCAGGTTGGCCTCGACGCGCTGCAGGAAGTCCAGGGCGACGCTCACCACGATCAGAAGGCCCGTGCCGCCGAGGAACTGCGAGACGTCGGGGGGCACGTTCAGCGCCTTGTTGACCACCGTCGGGATGACGGCGATCACCGAGAGGAACGCCGCGCCCACGAACGTGATGCGGGTGATCACGGTCGACAGGTACTCGGCCGTTCGCGGCCCCGGGCGCAGGCCCGGGATGAACGAGCCGTGCTCCTTGAGCTGCTTGGCCATGTCGTCGGGGTTGAACTGCACGGTGATCCAGAAGTACGCGAAGAAGTAGATCATGATGATGAACCCCAGCTCGTGCAGGAATTCACCGTGCGTCAGGTTGTTGGAGAACCAGGTCGCCGCCGATTCCCACCACGAGTGCACCGCGCTCTGGTCGACGCTCTTGAACGCCGCCGCGAGCCAGGAGAACACCAGCGAGGGGAAGATCATCAGCGAGGAGGCGAACACGATCGGCATGACGCCGCTGTGGTTGAGCTTGAGCGGCAGGTAGCTCTTCTGCCCGCCCAGCACCCGCCGGCCGCGCGTGTGCTTGGCCTGCTGGATCGGGATCCGCCGCTGCGCCACCGTCATCAGCACCGAGCCGGCCGTCACCGCGATGAACCCGCCCACCAGCATGATCAGCCCGATCCACCCCATCTTCTGGGGATCCCCGGGCGCGAAGTTCGTCCACAGGTGCTGCACCGCGTTGGGCATGCGGGCGACGATGCCCGCCATGATGATCATGGAGACGCCGTTGCCGATGCCGAACCGGTCGATCTGCTCGCCCAGCCACATCAGGAAGACGCTGCCGGCCGTGAGCGCCGCGGTCGCCATCACCCACCACAGCGGGTTGGCCATCTGCTCGGCGTACACCATGCCCTGCGAGCTGATCGTCCCCAGCCACGCCCCGCCCTGGAGGATGCACAGCCCCACCGCGCCGTACCGCGTCCACTCCATGATCTTCTGGCGACCCGATGGGCCCTCTTCCTGCAGCTTCTTGATCTGCGGCAGCACCGTCGCGAACAGCTGGAGGATGATGCTCGCCGAGATGTACGGCATGATCCCCAGGCCGAAGATCGTCGAGTGGCTGAAGTTGCCCCCCGAGAACACGGACATGAAGTCCGCCATCTTGGAGAACGCCCCGCCGCCCTGCTGTGATTTCTCGAAGTAGGCCTGCAGCTGGTCCTGGTTCACGCCCGGCACGGGGATCCAGAACCCGATCCGGTAGACGACCAGCATCGCCGCCGTGAACAGGATCTTGTTCCGCAGCTCGGGGATCCGGAACACATTCGTGAGGATCTTCAGCATCCGCTGACCTCGATCATGCCCGCGATAGGTCACGGGCGTGGAATGCCGCGGTCTTCACCGGCCCGCGGCAGGGCAGAGTCCGTCAATGCATCGCCGCCAGCGCCGCGCCCGCATCCTCGGAGGGCCACCGGCGATCGGTGCCTGTTCAGAACGATATTCCGTCGGGTCGCGGCGGGCCGTCATAGGTCCTCCGCCCCGACTTAGGCCTTCTTGGGCGCCTTCCCGCCACCACCCCCACCCGCGGCCTTGGCCTCGGCCGCGCCCTTGGCCCCGGCGGCGCCCTTGGCCTCGGCGGCCGCTTCGGCGTCCTCGGCGATCTTGCCAGCCTTGGTCGGACGCTTGAGCTTCTTGGTGAGGTTCTTGGGGGACTGGTCTTCCGAGTTGCGGTCGATCCCGCGGACCCGGTCCCGGCGGGTGCCGGTCTGGGTCACGCTGCCGCCCGCACCCTCGATGAGCGTCTTGGCCTTGGTCGAGACCCGCGAGGCCTTGACGGTCAGCTTGACCTTCACGCCGTCCTCGGACACGTGGCCCAGGATCTTGAGGTCCCGGCTGTCGTCGCGGACCAGCCCGGCCTTGATGAGCGTCTCGATCGAGACCTCGCCGCCCTTGGCGAACGACGGGTGCTTGACGATGTCGCCCAGGTTGACGATCCAGAAGTGCGACCGGAACGGCGCGTTGGTGAACCCGAACTTCGGCAACCGGCGGAAGTACGGCATCTGGCCGCCCTCGTGGGCACGCTTGGCGGCGTACCCCGAACGCGAACCTGCGCCCTTGTTACCGCGGCCGGACTGCTTGCCGTGGCCGCTGCCCTCGCCGCGACCGACGCGCTTGCGCGCCTTGTACTTTCCGGCCTTGGCGGTGATGTCGTGGATCATCATGGCTTGGTACCTCCGGGCCTTTCTCGATTCGCCGTGAACATGAGGCCCGATGTCGCGCCCACCCGAGGGTGAGCCCGTGAAATGGCTCTCGTGAAACCGAACTTCTCCGCGGGCCCGATCTCCCGCGTCCTGCCGACCTCTCACTGACCCGCGGGCTGAACCGGGGCATCGCCGGCCGGAGCGCCGCCGCTCTGATCCGGACCCCCACCCCCGCCGCCACCCCCACC
>JBGAOZ010000003.1:0-275204 GCA_044221545.1 Phycisphaerales bacterium | reverse complement strand
TCCTGCTGCTCGGAGAACAAGGACGCCTCGACCTGCACCGACAAGTCCGCCGACAAGAGCAACATGAGCGTCATCAGCGAGAAGAAGGAATGCACGGGCGACAAGGCCAGCTGCCACGACAGCGCCAAGACCTGCCCCGCCACCGGCCAGACCATCAAGCAGTAATCAGGCCAGCGCACGCAACGTCCGCGACGCCCGCCCTCACCGGCGGGCGTCGTCTTTTCCGGCGTCATCCCCCGTCCCGCTACTCCCTATCCTTCCCCCATGCTCTCGCTCCTCGACCAGATAGAAACCTCCGCGCTCGCCGAGATCGCCGCCGTCGATTCGCCCGACGCCCTCGAGCAGTGGCGCATCGCCTACCTCGGCGGATCCGGGAAGGTCAAAACCGCCTGGGCCGGCTTCAAGGATGTCCCCAAGGACCAGAAGGCCGCCGTCGGCGCTCGCTTCAAGACCCTCAACCAGTCCCTCGACTCCGCGCTCGCCGCCAAAAGGGCCACCCTCGAAGCCTCCGGACCGCGGGCCACCGGCCCGCTGCTCGATATGACCGAGCCCGGCCTCATCTCCAGTTCGGCCGTGGGTCGCCGCCACATCATCACCCGCGTCCGCGATGAACTCGTCGATGTCTTCGGCCGCATGGGCTTCGATGTCGCCGATGGCCCCGAGCTTGAAGACGACGAACACAACTTCATCAAGCTCAACATCCCCCCCGAGCACCCCGCCCGGGACCCCATCGACAACTTCTACATCGACGACCCGCGCCACCACGCCCGTCCGCGCATGCTCCGCTCCCAGACCTCCACCGTCCAGATCCGCGTCATGGAGCAGGCGGTCGCCGGCGGTTGGGGCGCCAATCCCGACGACCCTAAGTCCAGCCCGCCCATCAAGGTGGTCGCCCCCGGCCGCGTCTACCGACCCGACACCGTCGACGCCACCCACTCGTTCATGTTCCACCAGATCGAGGGCCTGTACGTCGACCGCCACGTCACGATGGCCGACCTCAAGACCACGCTGCTGGCCTTCGCCCGCGCCTACTTCGGCCCCGACGCCGAGGTCCGCCTGCGCCCCAGCTTCTTCCCCTTCACCGAGCCCAGCGCCGAGTTCGACATGAAGATCCGCCTCCGCCCCGACCAGCCCGTGCGCTGGATGGAACTGGGAGGGTGCGGCATGGTCGACCCCGCCGTCTTCGAGGCCTGCGGCATCGACCCCGAAGTCTGGACCGGCTTTGCGTTCGGTTTCGGCATCGAACGGCTTGCCATGGGCAAGTACGGCATCCCCGACATCCGCATGCTCTTCGAGAACGATGTCAGGTTCCTCCAGCAGCTGTAGGCCGGAGCGCACGCCCGCCAATCACTCCCCCGCCCCTTGTCATACGGTAACTATGACACTTATCGTGCGCACGAAAAGCGATCTGCACTACGATGGCCCAGGATCGATTCGGGCGGCATGGGTGGGGCCTCAGGACCTCCCCGGCGCCGGCCTTTCTGGGGGCATCCAAGGGCGAATGCGGGCAAATCGCTTTCCGTGCGCACAGACGTTGTCATCGGCGGGCCGATGGGCGTGGGCGCGCCGGCGTGTGTAACCCGGAACGGTCCTTGAAGACCCGCGCGGCGGATCGGTAGGGCGACGTGCCGAGCCGGGTCGAGTTACCTCTGGTCCTTGGGCTTGGAGTCGTCGGCCTTCTTGTCTTCGGACTTCTTCTCCTGAGCCTTGGGATCTTCCACGGGCCCGATCGAGTCGCGCCACTGCCGGTCGAGCTCGGCGAAGCTCATCCCCAGCACGTCCCTGGTCGCGGTGTCGAGGTCCTTGCCCTGGGCCTGGGCGGAGAGCCAGGCGATCCGCTGCTCGCGGCCGAAGCGGTCGGAGATGTAGCCGAGCATGTGGTGGCCCTGCCCGTAGACCTGGCCGTACCACTTCTTGGCGCGGTCGTCGAAGGCGGCCATCTCCTCGAAGGGCGGGAGCTGGCCGGCGGCCTTCCAGCGGCGCACGACCTGGTCGTTGCCGTCGCGGCTGCGGCTGTAATCCTCGGCCGAGAGCTCGGCGGCCCCTTCGAGGATCCACCAGGGCATGCGGGCGGTGTCGCCCAGCGCGAAGGTCGCGACGTGGCCGTACTCGTGGGCGAGCAGGGGCTTGAGCGACTCGCGCGAGGTCCGCCGGCCCACGAGCAGCTTGACGGCCTCGTTGGGCTCGTTCCACCCCGAGAGCCCGTCGGTGTAGCTGAGGTAGATCGACTCCTGCAGGTGCGGCATCGAGGCGTAGAGCTTGACCTGCTGCGTGCGCTGGGCCAGCGGGGAGTGGTCGTCGAACCCGAAACCCGGGTGCGTGTGTTTGCGGACCTCCGGGAGGACATCGGCCACCGCGCGGGCGGCCTCGTCGAGCCCGTCGGCGTAGAGCACCAGCACGCCGCCGGACTCCAGGCGGTTCCATTTCTCGCCGCAGTAGACCCAGCGGTCGTTGTCCTTGCGGAAGCGGGCGGTCCAGGAGAGCGTGCGCGGGGCTTTCCATCCTTCGAGCGACCAGGAGAGTTCGATGGGCGCCTCGGCGACCCCGTCGCCGATCCGGACGGCCGGCTCGGCGGGCGCGGCGTCGGCGGGCTTGCCCTCGGGCGCCTGGGTGTTGGGAGCTGCATCCTTCTGCTCCCCGGCGGGCGCGGGTTCCTTGATGCGTATCTCGAAGGTCTCGAGCTTGTGCTTGGGCAGGTCGGCGGCCCAGTTGCGGCTCTCCTGGAAGAAGACCGGGTCGGAAGAGTCGACGAGGCGCACGTACGCGTCGACATCCCCGGCGATCACCGTCATCTGCATGTCGCGCAGGAGCTGCTCGATCTCCGGGCGCGAGGCCCGCGCTGCGCCCGCCGACAGCCCGAGCCCGACGATGCCGGCGATCGCCCACAGCGCTGCGCCGCGTGCCCGCCCCGTGTTCCAGCCCCACCGCCGCGATCCGGAGGTCTTGATCATGGGCAAAAGGTAGGAGCCACCCCCCCGCGCAGACCTCACAGGCCCACCAGGCCGCACGGTCCCCCCAAGGTGTTCGCCCATGATTCCCGGACGGCCCGGGCCGGCCGGCCCGGCGGGCCGATACGCCGGTGATCAAGCCGAACTCTCGAATCTCAATCCACGACACGCCCGGAGCCCAGCCCATGAAGTCCCGCATCCTGCTCGTTGCCGGTTCGATCCTGACCATCGGCGCCCTGGGCATCACCCGGCAGGTGTGGGCCCAGCCGGACGTCCACGCCAACCCGCCGGCGCCCGCGGCGAGCAAGCCGCCGGCCAAGGAACCCCAGCCCGGTCACGATGCCCACGAATCGCACGAGTCCCAGCCCTTCGACGAGCAGGGCAGCGGCGACGACACGGAGGACCACGGCTCGAGCGAGGCCGCGCACGCGAAGGCCGAGCCGCCGTCCAGACCGGAAGCAAAGACCGAGGCCAAGCCCGCCAAGGGCCCGGCGACCAAGCCCGCCGCCAAGCCCGAGCCGGGGGCGCGCAAGCCGCTGTTTGTCGACAAGCCGGGGGCCAAGGATGCCAAGGCGGCAAACGCCGACGAGGCGACAACCGCCGAACGGGCGCTGGAGTTCCTCAAGGAGGGCAACCAGCGCTGGGCCAGCGGGGATACCAAGAGCCCCAACACCGACGCAGCGCGGCGCGACCAGACGGCCGAGAAGGGCCAGAAGCCCTTCGCGACCATCCTGACGTGCGCCGATTCGCGGCTCCCGGTCGAGCGGATCTTCGACCGGGGCGTGGGGGAGATCTTCACGGTGCGGGTCGCGGGCAACGTCTCGGGGGATGCGGAGGTCGGCACGATCGAGTACGGGATCGAGCACCTGCACACGCCGCTGCTGATCGTGATGGGGCACACCAAGTGCGGCGCGGTGGCGGCCGCGGCGTCGGGGGAGCCGTTCCACGGCAAGCTCGGGCAGCTGGTCTCGAGCATCACGCCCGCGGTCGAGCGCGTCAAGCACGCCAACCCGGACGCCGAGCCCGCGGTGATCGCCGCGGCGGCGATCAAGGAGAATGTCTGGCAGTCGATCTTCGACCTGTACCGCTCCAGCGACCAGATCCGGGAGCAGGCGCGGGACGGAAAAGTGAAGGTGATCGGCGCGATCTACGACATCTCGACCGGCAAGGTGGAGTGGCTTGGGGAGCACCCCTGGCAGTCGCAGATCCTCGACGCGTTGAGCACGCGGACGGCGACGGCCGAGCCGGTGGCCGAGCCCGCGGGCGCTGGGCGTTGAGGGGTCCCCGCGGATTGACGCGGAAGAAGAGGTAGATACAGGCGGGACGCCCGCGCCTCGAGATGGGGCAGACGGCCGCGGTGGGGGGGTCAGACTTCGCGCCTGGCCAGCGAGCGGGCGAGCGCGGTGAGGCCGTCGGCGGCGGGGCCCAGCGGGGCGAGGGCGGTGATCGCCAGCTGCTCGAGATCCCGGACGATCCGGCGTGATCCCTCGACGCCGAGCAGGCCGGGGTAGGTGAGCTTGCCGGCCTGGGCATCCTTGTGGGTGTGCTTGCCGATGCGTTCGGCGGTCTGCGTGACATCGAGCAGGTCGTCGACAACCTGGAACATCAGGCCGGCGGCGTCGGCATAGCGGCTGATGCACTCGAGGCCCGCCGAGCCGTCGGCAGCGCCCGCGCACGCCGCGCCCATGCGGCACGAGGCGCGGATGAGCGCGCCGGTCTTGTTGCGGTGGATGAGTTCGAGCCTGGCGCGGTCATCGAGGCCGGCGGGCATGCCGCCGAGGGTGTCGTAGACCTGGCCGGCGATCATCCCTTCGGTGCCGGCGGCCAGCTCCCGGCCGAGGCGCTGGGCCAGGGCGGCGTCGGGGACGCCCAGGACCGCGCGGAAGCCCAGCGCGAGCATGGCATCTCCGGCGAGGATCGCCATCGCTTCGCCGGCGTGGATGTGGAGCGTGGGGCGGCCGCGGCGCAGGTCATCGTCGTCCATCGCGGGCAGGTCGTCGTGGACAAGGCTGAAGGCGTGGACGAGCTCGACGGCGGCGCCGGCGGGGAGGCTGAGTTCACCCTTGCCGCCGGCGGCGATGCAGGATTCCCAGGCGAGCAGGGGGCGGAGGCGCTTGCCGCCGCCGAGGAGGCTGTACTCGATGGCATCGAGGAGGTTGCGTGGGAGGGCGAGCCCGGCGGCGAAGGAGGTGAGATACGCTTCGATGTGCCGGAGTGCGGGTTCGTGGGCGTGCATGCGGAGGTCTTCGGGGAGTGCGTGCCACGAGCGTAGGGTCGCCGGAAAGCGGGTGAGAGCCGCGGGTCTGTGAAGGTCAAGAGCCTGTCAACGGGTGAGACAAGAGGCGAGGTAGACACGGGCGGGACGCCTGTGCCACGAGATGGAGCAGGTATTCCATGAGGGACTCCAGGACCCGCTGCGGGTGGGTGCCCGAGGGCAAGCCCGATTACGCGCTGTACCACGACACGGAGTGGGGCGTGCCGGTGCACGATGACCGCAAGCTCTTTGAGATGCTGATCCTCGAGGGGGCGCAGGCGGGGCTGAGCTGGTACACGATCCTGAAGCGGCGCGGGGGGTACCGCGCGGCGTTCAAGGGGTTCGAGCCGGCGAAGGTGGCGCGGATGACCGATGCGCAGCGCGAGCGGGTGCTGGCGAGCGGGGACATCATCCGCAACCGGCTGAAGGTGTTCTCGGCGCGGGCGAATGCTCGGGTGTTTGTGGGGATCCAGAAGGAGCTGGGGTCGTTCGATGCGTACGTGTGGCGGTTCGTGGGCGGTGAGCCGCGGGTGAACCGGCCGAGGAGTCTCAAGGACATCCGGCCGACGACGGCCGAGTCCGATGCGCTGTCAAAGGACCTGAAGAAGCGCGGGATGACGTTCGTGGGGTCGACGATCATGTACGCGTACATGCAGGCGGTGGGGATGGTGGATGATCACGTGCGGGGGTGTTTCAGGGCGGTCCGGTAGCGGGTGTGGGCGTCCCGGTGGATGAAAACGCCCGCCGGGCTTTCGCCGGGGCGGGCGCCACTTCTCTCTGGCTCCTCGGGTCGCCGCGGGTCAGCGGCGGCGGCGGCCGCATCCCGCGAGCAGAACGCCCGCGAGGCACATCGATGCGGGGGCGGGGACGGGCTCGCCGTAGATGAAATCGTCCATGGCAACGACATCGGCGGTGGCGCCGGTGTCCAGCAGGGAGCCGTCGGTCATCGCGGCGCTGGCGGCGGCGTTGCCGGCGACGATGCGGACGCGGGCGATGCGGTCGGTGTCGAACCTGACCCCAAGGAACGAGAGGCTGCCCTGCGCGGCGGTGCCGCGGGAGACGAATTCCTTGTCGAGGAGGTTGTCGGTCGCGTCGTAGAACTCCATCCAGGATGAATCTGCCAGGTCGACATCGGAGAAGACCGCGCCGAAGCCGTTGACGGTGGCGATGCGGGCGGGATCGGAGGGGACGCGGAAGGTGACGTCGGTGATGGTGGAGCCGTCGGCGATGAAGAGGCGCTGGGCGCTGAACGCGGTGAACTCGGAGTTGTACGAGGGGTTGATGCTGCCGAAGCGGAGGTTGGGGTCGGAGGGGTTGCCGGCGTTCCGGCGGCTGACGAAGAAGCCGGCGCCGGGGGTGTCAAAGAGCGCGCCGCGCTTGCTGTTGTTGTTGAAGAAGTTTGCGGGCATGTGGTTGGGATCGGCGGAGGCATCGAGGGCGGGGGCATCCCAGTTGATCTCGCGGCGACCGGTGGTGAAGGGCCCTCCGCCGGCGCCCTGGTTGGGGTTGCCGACGGCGTTGCGGAAGCCGTTGACGGTGGGGAGGATGCTCCCGGCGGTGGTGTCTCCGCCGGCGGCAAAGACGGTGAAGCCGGCGAGGGACCCGGTCGCGGCGGCGCCCAGGGCCACGGCGCCGAGCACGGACAGACCGACAGCGTTCGAACGATTCATCTCGATCTCCTTGTATGTGATCGGGCCTCCGCGGGCGGGCTGTGTTGTGATCCCGACCGGCGGGTGTGCGGCCCGTCGACGGCGGGGAATGTCCGGCGGGCCAGGGCGTCTTGCGGGCGGTGCGTGGAATCTCGGCGGCCGGGCGCCGGCGGGCGTACCGGGGGGCGTGCTTTTCGTGGCCGTCGGCGGGCGGGTTCTTGTAGGATGTGGAACCGGAATTCGTTCCGGGGAACGCAATGGAGACTCCGGGGCCGGACATTTCTCCTTCGATGGCGTCTTCCGCGGCTGTCGCCGCGCCCACAGTTTCTCCGGGCACGGGGCCGGCCGAGACGCTGACCGCGGGCCGGTTTGCCGAGCTGTTCGAGACCCACTCGCGGACGTTCTGGTGCATCGCGGTCTCGGTGCTGCGCGACCGGGAGCTGGCGCGGGACGTGGTGCAGGAGTCGGCGATCATCGCGATGCGCAAGCTCGGGGAGTTCGATCCCGGGGCTCCGCTGACGAGCTTCTCGGCGTGGATGGGCCAGATCGTGCGGTACACAGCGCTCAACGAGGCGCGCCGGCGAACGCGGCGGCGCGAGAGCGCCGGTGAGCACGGGGGCGAGATGATCGCCGAGCGTGCGGATCCCGGGGGCGGGCTGGGCGCGATGGGGTTTGATGACCAGGTGACCGCAGCGCTCGAGCAGCTCGAGGAGACGGCGCGGGCGTGCCTGCTGATGAAGGTGGTGGTCGGGCTGGAGTACAAGGACATCGCCGAGGCGCTGGGGATCCCGGAGGGGACGGCGATGAGCCACGTGTTCCGGGCGCGCAAGGCGATGCGGTCGCGGCTCGCGGGTACGCACGGGCCGGGGGCGGCGGCGGAATCTCGGGGGGGTGCTGGGGGTGCTGGGGGATCGACTCGCGGGGCTGGCGTGCCCGGTCAGGAGCCGGGTTCGTCGGGGGCAGGGAGGAACCCGTCGTGAGCGAGCGCAACCACAATCCACGGCAGCCCGACGGCGCGCCGCCCTGGGGGCCGGAGCGGACCGAGCTGTTGCTCGAGCGGTTCATCGACGGGGACCTGGAGGGCCAGGAGCTGGCGTGGATCGAGCGGCGGCTGCAGGACGATCCAGCGCTGCGGGCCGAGCTGGCGCTGCAGGAGCAGATCGACCAGGCGCTGCGGCGGACGCACCGGGTGGAGGGGATCGCGATGCCGGCGATCCCGATCGATGCGCTGCGCGGGCTGGAGGAGAGCGTGGCGGTGGATGGAGAGCCGGTCCACCGCGTGATCCCGTGGCGCCGGTGGGGTGTGCTGGTGGCGGCGGCGATCATCGTGCTGACGTTCGCGGGGCTGTTCCGTGCGTACTGGGATGCGCGGGTGCCGGACTTCAAGCTGGTGGAGCCGGTGGCGATGTACGACCGGCTGGTGCGGACGGGGTTCCGGCCGGCGGTGGTGTGCCGGACCGAGCCGGAATTTGCGCGCCTGGTGAAGGAGAAGCTGGGGACCGCGCTGATCGCGGCGGGAAGCCCGGGGGTCGAGGTGCTGGGGTGGGGGTACAAGGATGACTACGACGGCTCGCCGATCAGCCCGAAGACGATGATGCTCCTGGCGCGGGTGGATGGGCGGGAGGTGCTGGTGCTGCTGGATTCGGCGGGGCGGGACCGGGAGCTGCGGGCGCCGGCGGGGTCGGGGATGCACCTCCACCGGCGGGTGATCGGTCCGCTGGTGACGTACGAAGTGTCGCCGTTTGATGCGCCGCGGGTGCTTCCGGTGCTGCGGGAGCCGTGACGGGGCGGATTCGGGCCGCATTCGGGTCCGGGGGGCTTCCCGGCGGGTGAAGAAGGCCGTTGGATCGCACGGTGGCGGCGTCTAGACTTACGACCCTGCCCCGGGGTGTCCTCGAGGGCGGTTTATTCATTGCATCCAGGGCGCCCCTGCGCCGAACCGACCGGAGAAGAGTCCCATGGCCGAGAGCGCCACCGCCCCCACGACCTCCCCCAACAAAGTCACGATCTCGGACCTGGGCCCGGCGCGCAAGAAGCTGGCGATCGAGATCCCGGCGCAGACCGTCGATGCGCATTTGAAGCAGTCGATGGACACGCTGATGAGCACGGCGGCGCTGCCGGGGTTCCGGCCCGGGCACGTGCCGCGCAAGCTGATCGAGAAGCGTTTCGGTTCGTCGGTGCGTGACGAGGCCAAGGGCCGGCTGGTGGGCGATGCGTACCGCAAGGCGGTCGAGGAGCACAAGCTCCAGGTGGTGGGGGAGCCCGACGGGGAGGGGCTGGAGAAGGTGCAGGTGACCGACGGCAAGCCGCTGGCGTTCGAGCTGGAGGTGGAGGTCGTCCCCGAGTTCGAGATGCCCAACCTCGAGGGGATCGCGGTCAAGAAGCCGACGCTCGAGGTGAGCGACCAGATGGTCGAGGACGAGATCAAGAAGATCTGCATCAACGAGGGGGAACTGGAGAGCCGGGAGACGCCCGAGCCGGGGGACTACCTGACCGGGCACGGGGTGATGACGGGCGCCGACGGGACCGAGTTCTACAACCTCAACGGCGCGGTGATCCAGATTCCTGCGGCCGACAAGGGCGGCAAGGGGATGATCCTGGGCGTGATGGTGGAGGACTTCTCCAAGCAGCTGGGGCTGCCCAAGCCGGGCGAGACGGCGACCATCCGGACCAAGGGCCCGGAGAACCACGAGGTCGAGAAGATCCGCGGGGCGGACCTGACGATCACGTTCAAGGTGGACCGCGCGGACCGGATCATCGCGGCGAAGCTCGAGGACATCGTGGCGCGGTACCAGTGGCCCGACGAGTCGAAGCTGCGCGAGTTCATCCGCAACCGGCTGCAGCAGAACGTGCAGGTGCGTCAGCAGGTGGCGATGCGCCAGCAGGTGGCCAAGCACCTGATGGAAGTGACGAAGATCGATCTGCCGCCGCGGATGGCGGCGTCGCAGGCGGCGCGGCTGCTGGAGCGTCAGCGGCTGGAGCTGATGTACCGCGGCGTGGACCCGCAGGCGATCGAGGAGCACCTGGCCGAGCTGCGTGCGGCTTCGGGCGCGCGGGCGGCCGGGGAGCTGAAGATGTTCTTCATCCTGCACAAGGCCGCGGGTCAGTTCAACGTGCAGGTATCGGCGCAGGATGTGGACCAGCGGATCATGCAGCTGGCGAGCGAGAACAACACCAAGCCCGACAAGCTCAAGCAGGACCTGATCCAGTCGGGCCGGATCCAGGGGATCGCGATGCAGATCCGGGAGCACAAGGCGATGGATGCGATCGTCGCGCGGGCGAAGGTCGAGGAGATCCCGGCCGAGGAGTACGACAAGATGATGAAGAAGGAAGGGGCGGCGGGGTAGCGTCGGGCGAAAGGCACTCTGAAGACAAGACCCGGCCGGGTGGCCGGGTTTTTTCGTTTTGGAGGCCAGAGGTGTCTTTGCCGCGGAGGTCGCGGATGGAGCGGGGGGAGTGGTGGGAGATGCAGGTTCGAGATCTGAAATCTGAGATCTGGAACCTGGGATTCGAAACCTGGAATTCGCTACTTGAGACTTCAGATCCGGACTTGCGGATCGGCGATTTCGGGCGTGGGAGATCGGCCCGGCGAGCGGGGTCAGTGTTTCAGGAGCAGCTCGAGTGATTGGCTCCAGGTGTTGGCGGCGTCGCCGCTGTAGAAGCGGGTGATGGGGCCGCTGGTGATCGCGAGCTGCTGCTTGGCAGGATCGTCGGTGGGGAGGAGGGCGGCGAGCACTTCGTCCAGGGGCGGGCCGTCGGGGGCGGAGAGGGTGATGCGGGTGGGTGTGGGGGTTGTGGGGGTGGTGGGGGTGGGGGATGGCTGGGCGGGGGGCTGGAACTCGACGCGATCGGCGGTGGTGGTGGTGAGGAACTCGATGATCGCGCGGATGGCTTCGCGCTGGATGAGGGAGAGCTCGGCGCCGTCGGGTGCGAGCCACGTGTCGAGGCTGCGCCTGGCGGAGAACTCGCCGCGGTCGGAGGTGAGGGTGAGGCGGCGGACATCGGCGGCGACCGTGGTGGTGGCCAGGCGCGAGATGAACGAACCGGCGGGGCGGAGGACATCGCGGGCGGTGGGTCCGTCGACGATGATGGGCGTGGGACCCCAGAGGATCTGGGCGGGTTGATCGGGGCGGGTGATGGAAACCTGGGCGCTGGCGAGCAGCTGGTCGTCGGCAGCGCCGGCGGGCGGGCCGAGGCGGAGCTCCTGGCGGAGGGTCCAGCGGGACTTGGGATCGCCGTCGGGCGTGCGGTGGTCGGTCTCGATGATGAGCAAGCCCTTGAGTTGGTCGTCGGGGACCTGTTTCCAGGCGAGCGCGGCGTCGTCGGCGAAGCGCGTGATGCGGAGCTTCTTGAGCGCGGCGAGCAGGCCGGCGGCCTGGGCGGGGTCCGCGGGGGCGCTGACGGGCGCGGTGAGTCCCCAGCGGGCGCTGATGCGGGCAGCGCGGAGGGTCGGGGCGTCGGGGGTGGTGATCTCGAAGCGCGAGGCGTCGGCGAGCTCGAGGGGGAAGAGGGTCATGTCACGCCAGGCGAGCACATCGTTGCGCTGGAAGATCTGGACGAGCTGGCCCTCGACGTCGGCGGCGGCGGGGGGAAGCGAGGCCTTGTCGGTGATGGGGGGAGGATCGCGGATGATGACCCCGCGGCCCCCGAAGGAGCGTTTGGCGGCGCGGAGCTTGAAGACCGATTCGGGCGTGTGGAGTGTGATCCAGGCGGGATCCCCGGCGGTTTCGAGCGAGGCGCGGGGGTCGGCGGTGATCTTGGCGAGGAGCTTGAAGGCGCCGGCGAGCCGGGAGGAGATCGCGGGCCAGTCTCCCGAGGAGTCGCCGGCGCGCCAGTGCATGATCCAGGTGCCCTGGGGTGAGCGGGTGACTTCGGCGGCGAGCGTGGCATCCGCGGACCACTTGAGTTCGATGCGATCGACCTTGAGGGGGTCGAGATCGAGCAGGGGCGAGGGGGGTGTGGCGGGAGCGGTGGGTCTCCCGAGCCAGAGGATCGCGCCGGCGAGCACGGCGGCCACGCAGAGGAGGATGAGGATGGAGCGGGCGTTCACAGCGCGAGTGTAGTGAGGGATCCTGGGAAGCACAGATCGCGGGAGGAGCGCGGAGGTCCCGACCGGTGGAGGTGGTACATCACGGGCGGGACGGCTGTGCCACGAGATGGGGTAGAGGGGTGGGAGCGGGGAGCGCGCGGGGGTGCAAGAATCGGGCATGAGCATGCAGCGGCCACTGGTCGGGATCACGGCGGATGTGCTGGAGCGCAGCGCGGGGAAGTTCTCCGCGGCGGCAGCGCTGGCGTACTGCGAGTGCGTGCAGCGGGCGGGGGGAGTGCCGCTGGTGCTGCCGCCGGTGGTGGAGAGCGCGGGGGATCATGCGCGGGTATGCGATGCGATCGTGTTCACGGGGGGTGCGGATCCGGACCTGAGGAAGTGGGGGCAGGAGGTGCATCCCGAGGCGAGCCTGGTGCACCCGCAGCGGCAGGCGTACGAGCTTCGGCTGCTGGAGGTGCTGCGGGTGGAGCGGCCGGCGATGCCGGTTCTGGGGATCTGCCTGGGGATGCAGATGATGTGCCTGGATGCGGGTGGGCGGCTGGACCAGCACCTGGCCGATTCGCTGGAGACCGCCGAAGCGCACCGCAACGCCGAGCACGGGGTGCATCCGATCGCCAAGGGTGAAGGGTGCCCGGTGTGGCTGGCGGCGGGGGGGATCGCGGCGAGCAATCACCACCAGGGCGTGGTGGATCCGGGGAAGGGGCTGGAGACGATCGCGGTGAGCGGGGATGGGGTGATCGAGGCGGTGATGGATCGGCGGCGACCGTTCTACGTGGGGGTGCAGTGGCACCCGGAGCGGACGCGGGATGAGAGGTTGGGGTTGGAGGTGTTCCGCGCGCTGATCAGGGCTTGGGAAAAGCAGCAAAGCGAAAAGCAGCAAGGCAACAAATGAAGAGAGGGAACGGGGGAAGCGAGTGAGCGGGGCGGGTGGTAGGCTGGTGGGTCGTTATTGAAACGGGTGAGTGTGTACTGTCAGGGAGATTGATTCATGGCGCATCCTGTCACGCTGTTCACGGGTCAGTGGGCCGATCTTTCGCTGGAGACGATGGCGAGCAAGGCCAAGTCGTTCGGGTATGACGGGCTGGAACTGGCGTGCTGGGGGGATCACTTTGAGGTGGGGAAGGCGGCCGGCGCGGGGGGTGAGGCGTACTGCAAGTCTCGGTGGGATCTGTTGAACAAGCAGGGGCTGAAGTGCTTTGCGGTGAGCAATCACCTGGTGGGGCAGGCGGTGTGCGATCTGATCGACCACCGGCACAAGGCGATCCTGCCGCCGGCGGTGTGGGGGGATGGGCAGGCCGAGGGGGTTCGCCAGCGTGCTGCCGAGGAGATGAAGGCTACAGCGCGGGCGGCGAAGAACCTGGGCGTAAAGGTGGTCAACGGGTTCACGGGATCATCGATCTGGGGGATGCTGTACTTCTTCCCGCCGACGACGCCGGCGGATGTGAAGGCGGGGTTCGATGACTTTGCCAAGCGCTGGGGGCCGATCCTGGATGAGTTCAAGAGCTGCGGGGTGAAGTTTGCGCTGGAGGTTCACCCCACCGAGATCGCGTACGACATCTACAGCACGGAGATGGCGCTGTCGGCGATCGGGAACCACCCGGCGTTCGGGTTTAACTTCGATCCGAGCCATCTGTTGTGGCAGGGTGTGGCGCCCCACAAGTTCATCGAGCGGTTTCCGGACCGGATCTTCCACGTGCACATGAAGGATGTCGCGGTGCACTACGGGGCCATGGGTGGGAGTGGCGGAGATGGGATGACCGGGGTGCTGGGCTCGCACCTGCCCTTCGGGGATGTGCGGCGTGGGTGGGATTTCCGGTCGGTGGGGCGTGGGCATGTGAATTTTGAGGCGATCATGCGATCGCTGAACCGCGTGGGGTACCAGGGCCCCTTGAGCGTGGAGTGGGAGGACCCTGGGATGGACCGGGAGCACGGGGCGAGGGAGAGTTGCGAGTATGTGAGGAAGCTGGATTTCACGCCCAGCGCGGTAGCGTTTGATGCGGCGTTTGAGAAGAAGAAGTAGCTCCTTCGGCGCGTGCGGTACATGCTGGAGGACCGGGTGAGGGTTCGTCCGCCCTTCCGGCGGCACAGTTCCGGGTTTTCCAGGCGATGAATCGCCTGGCAACGATCGATAGCCCTCCGGGCCCAATCCTCGGATAGGCATCTGATGAGTCCGGAATGGACTTCGGAGTGCCCGATAGGGGTGAATCCGTCCGCGGTTTGGGGTTCCGTTGGGTGGGCTTTTCCTTTATACTGCGCTGAGTCCGTCAGGCGGCTGTTCAGCCGCAGGGAGTGGTCCGCGCATGAAGCACGCCCAACGCGTTGCAGGTCTGTGGTTTTTGCTCTGCTTTGGCGGGGCGGTGTTGGCGGGTGGAGCAGGATCGGCCGAGGAGCGGCCGTCGGATGCGGATCCGGCATCAAAGGTGCCGGCGATCATCGACTTCAACCGGGATGTGCGGCCGATCATCTCGGGGAACTGCTTTGCGTGCCACGGGCCGGACGAGAAGGCCCGGGAGGGTGGGTTCCGGCTGGATGTGCCCGAGGGGATCTCGGCGACCCTCAAGTCGGGTTTGATCGCGGTGGTGCCGGGGGATGTGAACAAGAGCGAGCTGGTGCGGCGTGTGACGACGCTGGACCAGAAGGACATCATGCCGCCGGTGAAGACCGGCAAGGCGCTGACGGCGCGGCAGGTGGAGATCCTGCGTCGGTGGGTGGAGCAGGGCGGGAAGTACGACAAGCACTGGTCGTTCATGCCCCCCAAGAAGCACGAACCGCCGCAGGCGGTGAGTGAGCCGGCGTGGGTGCGCGGTCCGATCGATGCGTTCGTGCTCGCCAAGCTGGATGAGTCGGGCCTGACGCACGCGGCGGAGGCGGACAAGCGGACGCTGATCCGGCGGCTGAGCCTGGACCTGACGGGCCTGGGTCCGACGCCCGGGGAGATCGCGGCGTTCATGGCCGACGAGTCCGAGGGCGCGTACGAGAAGCTGGTGGACCGGCTGCTGGCCTCCCCGAGGTACGGGGAGCGGATGGCGATGGACTGGCTGGATGCGGCGCGGTACGGGGACACCAACGGGTACCACATCGACAACGAGCGGTTCATGTGGAAGTGGCGCGAGTGGGCGATCGGCGCATTCAACACGGACATGCCGTTCGACCGTTTCACGATCGAGCAGCTCGCGGGGGACATGCTTCCGAGCGCCACCGATGATCAGAAGCTGGCGTCGGGGTTCCACCGCAACCACATGATCAACTTCGAGGGCGGTGCGATCCCGGAGGAGTACGAGCACAACTACCTGGTGGACCGGGTGGCGACCACATCCACGGTGTGGCTGGGCCTGACGATGAACTGCACGCAGTGCCACGACCACAAGTACGACCCGATCAGCCAGGAGGACTTCTACCGGATGTACGCGATCTTCGCGAACGTGCCGGAGAAGGGGCTGGACGGGAACACGGGGAATTCCGAGCCGTTCGTGAAGTTCCCGACGGCGCAGGAGAAGGGCACGCTCGAGGAGCTGCTGGCGCGGTCGAACGCGCTGAACGAGAAGCTGCAGGGGCCGATGCCCGAGACCGATGCGCAGCAGTCGGAGTGGGAGAAGCAGGTCGCGGCGGCGGAGGCGGGTTCGTGGACGGTGCTGGACCCGATCTCGGCGGTGTCGACCGGCGGCGCGACGCTGACGGTGCAGGCCGACAAGACGATCCTGGCGGGCGGCGTGGCGCCGGACCGTGACGACTACGAGCTTCTGTACGTGGTGCCGGGCGGGGAGCACGGGTCGGTGTCGGCGATCCGGGTCGAGGCGCTGCGTGACGCGAGCCTCCCGGAGATGGGCCCGGGTCGATCGCCCAACGGCAACGTGGTGATGACGGAGGTGGAGGTCGAGGCGGTGCCGGTGTCGGACCCGGCGGCGGTGCGGAAGGTGGCGCTGGTCAACGCGATCGCGGACTATTCGCAGGAGAAGTTCCCGGTCGCGGCGGCGATCGACGGCAAGCCCGAGACGGGGTGGGCGACGGGTTCGCACCTGGTCCGTGAGGACCGGGAGGCGGTGCTGGTGTTCGACCGGCCGGTGGAGGCGGGTTCGGGGACGCTGCTGAAGGTCCGCCTGAGGTTCCAGTCGCAGTTTGCCAAGCACGCGCTGGGGAAGATGCGTGTGGCGCTGATGACCGATGCGAGCCGGCACTCGTCGCTGGCGCCGTGCGAGCTGGGGTCGTGGTACAGCGCGGGGCCGTTCCCCAGCGAGAAGAACATGGCCGCGGCGCTGGCGGCGGCGCACGGTCCGGAGAAGGGGTTTGATGAGTCGGCGACGTTCCTGGACGGGAAGGTCAAATGGGAGAAGCGGGACGACATCGTCGACGGTCAGGTGAACATGCTGCCGTCGATCGATTACAACGCGATCTTCTTTGCGCGGACGGTGAGGACGGATGTGCCGCGGAAGGTGACGCTCTCGCTGGGGAGCGACGATGCGATCCGGGTGTGGCTGGACGGCGCGAAGGTGCACGAGGCGGGCGTGCAGGGCAGGGCGCCGGCGCCGGACCAGGACTCGCTGGAGCTGGACATCCCGGCCGGGGAGCACCGGCTGGTGTTCGAGGTGATCAACTTCGCGGGCGGGTTTGCGTTCTACTTCCGCAAGGCGTCCGATGACGGCCTGGCGGCTCCGCTCTCGGAGCTCAAGCTGCTGGCGCTGGCGCCCGAGCAGCGGGATGACGGGGGGCGGGGGAAGATCCGGGAGTATTTCCGGGCCTCGCGGTCCCCGGAGTGGCGGGTGGTGAAGGCCGAGCGTGACGGGGTGCTCGCCGAGCACGCCAGGCTCGACGGGATGGTGCCGACGGCGATGGTGATGCAGGAGATGGAAGCGCCGCGCAAGACATTCATCCACCTGCGCGGTGAGTACGACAAGCTGGGCGCGGAGGTGACGCCGGGCGTGCCGCACGCGCTGCCGCCGCTGCCCGACGGGGCGCCGGCGAACCGGCTGACGCTGGCCAAGTGGCTGGTGGACGGCGGGAACCCGCTGACGGCGCGGGTGTACGTGAACCGCCTGTGGCAGTCGATCTTCGGCACGGGCCTGGTGAAGACGGCCGAGGACTTCGGGCTCCAGGGTCAGTGGCCGTCGCACCCGGAGCTGCTGGACTGGCTGGCGGTGGACTTTGCGGACAACGGGTGGGACATCAAGCGGGCGATCCGTCAGATCGTGACCAGCTCGACGTACCGGCAGGATTCGCGGGCGACGGCGGCGGCGCTCCAGCAGGACCCGGAGGACCGGCTGCTGTCGTACCACCCGCGGGTGAGGCTGCCGGCCGAGGGGGTGCGTGACAACGCGCTGACGTGCGCGGGGCTGCTGGTCGAGCGGGTGGGGGGCCCGTCGGTCCGGCCGTACCAGCCGGCGGGGCTGTGGGAGGAGATGTCGCTGGACCCCCTGGGCGCGACGTTCTCGGCGCAGGTGTACAAGCAGGACCACGGCGAGTCGCTGTACCGGCGGACGATCTACACGTTCCGCAAGCGGTCGGTGCCCCCGCCGGTGCTGTCGATCTTCGATGCGCCCAGCCGGGAGACGTGCACGGTGCGTCGCGTGCGGACGAACACTCCGCTGCAGGCGCTGGTGGTGATGAACGAGACGGGGTTCGTGGAGGCGGCGCGGAACATGGCCGGGCGTGTGCTCGAGGGCGAGAAGTCCGACGAGGCGCGGATCGCCGGCGCGTTCGAGCTGGCGACCGCCGAGCTCCCCGGCCCCGAGCGGACGGCGGTGCTGCTGGAGCTGCTGCGGCAGGAGCGGGAGCTGTACGCGGGGGACTCGGGGGAGGCCGAGAAGCTGCTGGGGGTGGGCGAGTCGCCGCGGGATGCGAAGATCCCGGCCGGTGAGCACGCGGCCTGGACGATGGTGTGCAGCGCGATTCTGAACCTGGACGAGACGCTGGTCAAGGATTGATCCGACATGAACCCACTCCGAGAGCACGAGCTTCTATTGACGCGGCGGCAGCTGTTCGGTCGGGCGGCGACGGGGATCGGCGCGGCGGCGCTGGCGTCGCTGCTGAACCCGGCGATCGCGCTGGCGAGCGGGGCGTCGGGGGCGGGCCCGGTGGCGCCGCACTTTGCGCCCAAGGCCAAGCGGGTGATCTACCTGTTCATGTCGGGCGCGCCGTCGCAGATGGACCTGTTCGACTACAAGCCGAAGATGAAGGAGATGCACGCGCAGGACCTGCCGGCGAGCGTGCGGATGGGCCAGCGGATCACGGGGATGACCAGCGGGCAGGCGCGGCTGCAGCTGCTGGGCTCCCCGTTCAAGTTCAACCAGCACGGCCGGAACGGGGTGTGGCTGTCGGAGCTCCTGCCGCACACGGCGAGCATCGTGGACGAGATCGCGCTGGTGCGGACGATGCACACCGAGGCGATCAACCACGATCCGGCGATCACGTTCATCACGACCGGGAGCCAGCAGCCCGGTCGTCCGTCGCTGGGGGCGTGGCTGTCGTACGGGCTGGGGAGCGAGAACTCGGACCTGCCGGCGTTCATCGTGTTCATCTCGGTGGGGTCGGGGAATCCCAACGACCAGCCGCTGTTCGACCGGCTGTGGGCCAGCGGGTTCCTGCCCTCGAGCCACCAGGGCGTGAAGTTCCGCGGGTCGGGGGACCGGGTGCTGTACCTGTCGGACCCGCCGGGCGTGAGCAAATCGGGTCGGCGGGCGATGCTCGACGCGGTGGCCAAGCTCAACCGGATCACGCTGGACACGTTCGCGGACCCGGAGGTGAACACGCGGATCCAGCAGTACGAGATGGCGTTCAAGATGCAGTCGTCGGTGCCGGAGCTGACGGGCATGGCCGACGAGCCGGAGTCGACGTTCGAGATGTACGGGCCGGAGTCCCGCAAGAGCGGGACGTTCGCGAACAACTGCGTGATGGCGCGGCGGCTGGCGGAGCGCGGGGTGCGTTTCATCCAGCTGTTCCACCGCGGGTGGGACCAGCACGGGAACCTGCGCGGCGGGCTGGCGTCGCAGTGCCGGGAGACGGACCAGCCGTCGGCGGCGCTGGTGAAGGACCTCAAGCAGCGTGGCCTGCTGGAGGACACGCTGGTGGTGTGGGGCGGGGAGTTCGGGCGGACGGTCTACTGCCAGGGCAACCCCGACGACGCGAACTCCGGCCGCGACCACCACGGGCGGAATTTCTGCGTGTGGATGGCCGGGGGCGGGATCAGGCCGGGCGTGGTGCACGGGTCGACGGACGACTTCTGCTACAACATCACCGAGAACCCGGTGCACATCCACGATTTCAACGCGACCATCCTGCACTGCCTGGGGCTGAACCACGAGAGGCTGACGTTCCCGTACCAGGGCCGTGATTTCCGGCTGACGGACGTGGCGGGCAAGGTGGTCAGGGAACTTCTGGTGTGAGACGCATGGACGAATCGAACACTCAGGACGGCGGGCGGCGGGGTCCGGTTGTGCGCGGGCGCGGCGGGGTCCGCGGGCCGGCGCTGTGGGCGGCGGCGGGCGTGATGGCGCTTGCCAGCGGGGCCCTGGCGCAGGGGCGGTACGTCCTCAACGCCGACAGCCTGTCGCGGTTTGCCGGCCGGGCGCACGCGATGGTGGTGCATTTCCCGATCGCGCTGCTGCTGGTCGCGGCGGCGATCGAGGGGGCCGGGGCGCTGCGGCAGCGCTCGGGCGCGGGAGCGCGGCGGGCGGTCATCTCGCCCTCGGGACTGGTGTGCCTGGTGCTGGGCGCTGCGGGCGCTGCGGCGGCCGCGGGCGCGGGGTGGCTCAACGCCGCCAACGAGGGGGTGGGCTCGTCGATCGCGCAGACGCTCTTCTGGCACCGCTGGATGGGGGTCACCGTGGCGGGCCTGGCGCTGCTCACGGCGATCCTGGGGCTCGCGGCCAGGGCCGTGGGGTCGTTCCAGGCGGCGGCGATCTACCGCACGGGGCTGGTGCTCGCGGCGGGCCTGGTCGCGGCCACCGGGCACCTGGGCGGCAACATGGTGTACGGGGACGACTACCTGATCGCCGCGTTCGAGGAGCCCGGGAGCGGGCCCGCGGGCACGGGTGATCGCGGGCGCACCGTGGTCGCCTCGGAACAGGGCGCGGGGGGCGTGGAACCCGCCGCGGGGACGGCGGCGGCGCTGGGAACATCGCCCGCCACACCGCTGGCGGCGCGGGTGCAGGAGATCTTCACCGCGCACTGCGTGGAGTGCCACGGGCCGCGGAAGCACAAGGGGAACCTGCGGCTGGATTCACTCGCGGGCGCGGTTGGGAGCGAGGCGATCATCGCGGGCGATGGTCCGGGGAGCGATCTGATCAAGCGGCTGTCGCTGCCCGAGGACGATGACGACTTCATGCCCCGGGACGGCCGGGCGCTGCCGAAGGCGGAAATCGAGGCGATCTGCGCGTGGATCGCGTCGCTGGCGCCCGGCGCGGGGACCGTTGCGGGCGCGGCCGAAGCCGGGCCGGCCGTCGCGGTGGGGGCCGGATCCGGCGCGGAGGCGGGCGGCGACAGCGCGGCCAAGCCGCCGGCCGCACCGAAAGCGGTGGTCGCGGCGGCGCCTCCGATTCCCGCGGCGCCGAAGATCGAGCTCACGGTGGCTCAGAAGGCCGAGAGCATCAAGGCGATCACGGGGATCCGGGCGGCGGGCGGGTACGCCGGGCCGGTGTCGGCGGATTCTGAACTCGTGCACGTGAACTTCGCGATCATCGGCAAGTCGTGCACGGACCAGACGCTGGCGCTGCTGCACGGGCTGGAGCCGTGCCTGTACGAATTGAACGTGTCGGGGACGGCGGTAACCGATGCCTCGCTCAAGGGGATGGGGTCGTTCGAGCATCTCGAGCGGGTGAACCTCTCGCGGACGGCGGTGACGGATGCGGGGGTGAAGGAACTGGCGAGCGTGCCGCACCTGTCGTCGCTGAACCTGTTCAACACGAAGGTGACGGATGCGACGGTGGATGTGATGTCGGGCATGGCATCGCTCAAGCGGGCCTTCGTGTGGCGAACGGGGATGACGGCCGATGGGCTGGCGCGGCTGGCGCAGGCGCGGCAGGACCTGACGGTGGAGACGGGGGCGGCGATCCCCGCCCCGCAGACCGCCGAAGCGGCGCCCAAGCCGGCGGAGGCAAGGCCACCCCAGGCAGCACCGGACGCCAAACCCGCGGAGGTCGCGACCGCGCCCGCGGAGCCCGCGAAGGAAGAGCCCGCGCGGATCGCGATCGGCAAGCCCGAGTGCTGCCGGAAGGCCGAGGCCGAGGGCAAGCTGTGCGATCACCCGTGCTGCGTGGAAGCTCGCAGGCTGGGGAAGGTCTGCGAGAAGTGTCTGGGCAAGTAGTGATCACAGAGCGCCGCTGGGGCAGCGGCGATCGCCGTGCGGCCGGCGGTGAGTTGGTGCGGCCGAGTCCCGGAGGCTACTGCCTGGGATCGGGCCACCCATCCTTGGGCCTGTCCCAGTTGTCGGTGCGGAACGGGACGGCCGGGAGGCCTTCGGAGTTGAAAAGGTTGGGCTCGCAGGCGCCCTCCCAGCCGTAGCGGACGGCGGCGGGGTTCTTCAGGCCGTCGCGGCGCACGCGGATGGTGTCGGGGGTCTCGATGGTCGCCTGGGCGCGGTAGAAGATGTGGTCCTCGCCGGCGATCTGGAAGTGCGTGGGCACGCCGTTGTGCGTCGTGAGGCCCTTGCTGTGCTCGAGGTCGAACTTGATGACGATCGAGTCGCCGTCGATGGTCATCGAGTCGTACATGGGCCCGTTGCAGACGATGTCCTTGTGGCCGTAGGTCTCGGCCAGCGCGAGGCCGGCGAGCCGCCTGCCCACATCGGCCTTGTTGGTGGGGTGGATGTCCTTGGGGTCCCCGATGTCCATCGTGCAGGCCATCCCCGTGTTGGGGACCAGCGAGAGGGTGCGGGTCTGGACGTCGCGGATCTCGGCCGTGAGGCCCGGGTCGTTGCCGTAGTTGAAGGGGGCGATCTGCACGAAGTAGAACGGGAAGTCGCCGATGGCCCACTCGTCGCGCCAGGAGCGGATCATCGCGGGGAAGATCTTCTCGTACTGCTCGGCCCGCCCGCGGTTGGACTCTCCCTGGTACCACAGGGCGCCACGGATCGCGTACAGCCGCAGCGGGTGGATCATCGCGTTGTACAGCACGGTGGGGGAGCCGGCGTTGAGCCCGCCCACCGGCGCGGGGATCGGCAGGTCGGCGGCGCTGGGGCCGATCGCGTACTTCCAGGTGCCCGCGAGCGGGAGGTCGGTGTTCTCGATCCGCAGCGAGAGGGCGGCGGGGGCGCCGTTGATGCCGCCGGCGCCCTGGTCGTCGCGGACGCGGACGGCGAGCACGTTGGGCCCGGCCTGGGTGACCCCGGCGGGGACCTCGTAGGAGCGCGGCGCGGCGAACTGCCACTGTCCGTGCGTGGCGCCGATGCGCGTGCCGTTGATGTACGCATCGTCGCGGTCGTCGATGGGCCCGAGGTTGAGCGTGGCGGGCTTGCCGGCCTTGTCGGCGGGGATGTCCACGGTGCGGCGGAAGTAGACAAAGCCGTCGAAGTTGGCGAGCTCCCCGCTCCATGTGGCGGGGACGGCGGTCTCGTGCCAGGCCGAATCGCTGAACGAGGGCTTGTTCCAGTCGGCGCCGGGGGCGTGCGGGTGTTGGTCGACGCGGTTCCACCAGGCCTCGGCCTGCTCGGCGAGCTTGCGGTCGCGGGTCGCGGGGTTGGGGTCGATGTCGTGGAGGGCCTTGAGGAAGTCGCGGTACTCGCCCAGCGCCGCGAGCGTGTGACCGCCGGTCCAGGCCTCGACGGGCGTGCCGCCCCAGTCGGACTGGAGGATGCCGACGGGCACCTTGAGCGTGGCGCGGAGTTGCTTGGCGAAGAAGTAGCCGACGGCGGTGCAGTCGGGCGCGGTGGCGGGCGAGATGCAGCGCCACCCGCCGGGGAACTGGGGCGTGCAGTCCCCGCGGGGTCCGGCGGCGATCTCGTTGGCGGCGGCGAAGTAGCGGATGTCGGCGTCGGTCGCGGCGGGGAGTTCGGCGGCGGCGTTGTGGGCGCCGGCGAGCGGGAACTCCATGTTCGACTGCCCGGAGGCGAGCCAGACCTCGCCGATGGCGACGTTCTGGAGGGTGATGGAGTTCTTGGCCTTGATGGTGATGGTCTGGGCGCCGGCCGCGGCGGCGGCGTCGGGGGTCTTGAGGCGGACCATCCACTTGCCGGCGGCATCGGCGGTTGCGCGGAGGGGGTCGGGGAGCCACGAGGCCGAGACGGTCACTTCCTCGCGCGGGTCGGCCCACCCCCAGATGGGGGCGAAGGTGGACTGCTGGAGGACCATGTTGGAGGCGAGCACCGAGGGGAGCTTGACGTCGGCGAGCGTTGGGGAGGATGTGAGGAAGGCCAGCGCGAGGAGTGCGGCGGCCCGGCGGGTGTTCGTGGGGGTCATGGGAACAGAATATCCGGGGCGACGAACCGCTGCGCGGAGGCCCAGGGCGCCCGGGATGGGCGCTGGATGGGTCCGGCCGCTGGATCAAGTCCGGTGCTCAGGGCAACGGGCGGATCCGGAGGTTCTTCCAGCGGATCTCGAGGGGGTCGGCGCGGTCCCCGACGGCGTGGACCTGGAGGGCGATGAAGCCCGAGGCCGTGGTGGCGTCGTGCAGGTCGGCGGCCGGGACGCCGTTGAGCCAGGTCTGGATGTGATCCCCGACGGCGAGCAGGCGGGCGTGGTTCCAGTCGTTCTGTTTGAAGGCGAGCTGTGCGGGGCGGTTGTTCTTGAGGTCGTTGAGCCAGCCGGCGCGGCCCTCGTCGTAGATGCCCGCGGTCCAGGCGCGTTCGGAGGGGTCGATCTCGAACTGGTAGCCGTGCACGCGGCCGTTCTGGTAGTCGGGCGAGCTGAGGGAGCGGAACTGCACGCCGGAGTTGAGGGCGGGGTCGACCTTGAAATCGAACTCGAGATCGAAGTCGGCAAAGTCGCGTGTGGTGCAGAGGAAGCTGTTGGCTTGGTTGGGGCGGGTGGAGCCGACGATGCAGCCATCTTCAACGCGGTAATCGGCGTGGCCACCGCGCTGGGTCCAGCCGGCGAGGGTCTGGCCGTCGAAGAGGTGGGTCTTTTCGTTGGTCGGCGCGACCGTGGGTTCGGAGGTCTTGGGATTCCCGGAGCAGGCGGGAATCGCAAGGGCGAGGATGAGCAGGGGAAGGAGCGATGGTTGAGTGAAGCCCTGGAGATTGGGCGAGGGGTGGTTCATGAGTGGTGCCCTGAAGCTGGTGATTTGAAGCATGGACTTCAGCCCGCCGGCTGTCCGTCGCGCCCCATTTCATGGGGGAGAGAGGTTTAATGCAAGGTCTTTCCAGCCGCTGCGCGGCCGGCAACCAACGTCGGCCCGGTTCACGGGCCCAGGGCACGAGTCCGGAGGCCGGAGGGAATCTACCGGGGCGCGGCCCATCATTCCTTGATCCCGTTGAGCTCATCGCGGGACCAGGGCTGGTTGCGGCCCTTGGTCTGTTCTTTCACCTTCGCGACCATCGCGGGCAAGACCGGATCCCCCGTGTTGCCCCAGGAGCGGCGTGCGTAGGTCAGGATCGCGGCCAGATCCCCGGAGTCCTTGATCGCGGGCGGCGGCATGACACCCCAGGACCCGCCGCCGGGCATGTAGCCGCCCTCGAGACCGTGGAGGGCGACGCGGATCATGCGGACGCCGGGCCCGCTGGCGATGCTCGAGCCCGCCAGCGCCGGGGCCAGGCCGGGCGAGCCCTTGCCGTCGGGCTGGTGGCAGACAGCGCAGGTGGTCGCGAAGAGCTTCTTGCCGGCGAGGAAGAGGTCCATCTCGGCCGGTGAGAGATCGCGGACGATGCGTTTCCTGCGGGGGACATCGTGGCCGGGCCACTCGAAATACACAGCGCACTGACGCATGAGCTCCGCGCCGGAAGATCCTGACGTGGACGCGGCGAGCCACGCGACGGGCTCGGCGTGGAGCTTGAGCGGGCTGGGTTCGTCGGAATCGAGTCGGAGCTTGGACTTGAAGCGGTCGAGGAGCAATTGGCCGCGCGCATCGTCGTGGGTCACAAGCGACGCGGCGGCCTCGGCGAGCTGGGAGCGCGACGTGTCGCTCCCGGCGAGCACCGCGTCGGCCAGATCGCGAAGGGTGGTCCTGGCCTGGTTGTCGCCGGGCCAGGAGGGGTCCGCGAGCAGGTGGTTGAGCAGATCAAGCTCGTGGCCCGAGATGCCGGTGCGGACCGCCGCGCGGATGAGGCGATCGGAGGCGTGCGCGTTGAGCGCTGCGACGGCAAGCTCGAGCCGGGGTTCGAGCGGGAGCCCGCCGCCGGTGAGCGCGGCCTGCACGCGGACGGGCAGGTCGGCATCGTCCAGGGCGGTGCGGATGATCGCGTGCAGTTCGGGGCTGTCGGGCAGGTGCTCGGAGAGCTGGAGCGCGGCGATCCGCAGGCGTGGCTTGTCGCTGGCGGCCAGCGCGGCGATGTCGTCGGGCGTGATCTGGCCCAGGGCGTCGAGGGTCCACAGCGCGTGGAGGGCCGGGATCTCGTCGGGGCTCGAGAACGCGAGCTTGCGGATCATCCAGGCATCGTCGAGGGGTTGGTGCTCGACGAGCAGGCGCTGGGCGGTATCGCGCCACCAGCCGTCGGGGTCGGCGAGCGTGTACATGAGATCGGAGGTTGTCATGGTGCCGGGAAGGAGAGGGCGGCCGTCGGCATCGAGTTTGCGACGGGGCTTCTTGGGCTGCACGCTGGCGAGGCCGAGTTCCTCGAGCGTGGGTCTGTGCTTGACAACGCGCCAGATTCTGCCGCGATCGGTGGGGGCCTCCATGCCGCGGGCCTTGGTGATCTCCTTGAGGTGCGGCGTGAGGAACATGCGGTGCTGGATGAGCCCGCGGTACATGTCGAGGATGTAGAGGTTGCCGTCGGGGCCGACCAGCGAGTTGACGGGGCGGAAGCGCTCGTCGGTGGAGCGGAGGAATTCATCGCCCGTGTACGCGTTGGTCGCGTCGAAGGTGTCGTTCTTGGGGGCGATCAGGAGCCGCTTGACGAGCTGGCCGGCCGGCTCGCAGATGAAGGCGTTGTTCTGGAACTCCGGGCCCCAGCTGGGGGTGCGGAAGATCGCGGGCCCGCAGGCGGCGGTGACGGAGATAAGGGTGCCATCGGCGCGGAGCGTGCCCTCGCGGTAGCCGCGGTTGACGGTGGGAGTGGGGATCGCCGGCCAGGTGGTGCCGTCGTGGCCGATGAGTTCGCCCAGCCCTGTCGCCGAGCCGCCGCCGGCGCGGGCGGCGTACTGCTTGGGGAAGAGGTCCATGAGCAGCGGGTTGGAGTTGGGCGTGTAGTAGAGCCGGCCGGCATCGTCGCGCGTGATGCCCCACTGGCCGATGGTGGGGGTCTTCTGGGTGGTGAGGCTCTTGCCGTCGAAACGGACCCGCACGGGATGCTGGGAGAGCTCCCACCAGTTGTCGATCCCGTAGATCAGGCCGTTGCCCGCGTGCTCGGGGCTGTCGAGGCCGGCAAAGCCGTCGAGAAGGACCTCGCGCGTGTCGGCCCTGCCGTCGCCGTCGGTGTCCTTGCAGAATAGCAGGTGGGGGGGTTCGACGACCAGCGCGCCGCCGTGGCAAGGGGCCACCGCGCGGGGGAGGATGAGCTTGTCGAGGAAGACGGTGGAGGTGTCCATCACGCCGTCGTGGTTGGTGTCCTCGAGGATGACGACCTGGTTGCGGGGCTCGAGCTCGCCGGCGCCCTCGGCGTTGGGCATGAAGGTGCGCATCTCGACGACCCAGAGCCTGCCGAACTCGTCGAACGCGGCGGCGACGGGGGATTCGACCAGGGGCTCGGCGGCGACCAGCTGGACTTCGAAGCCGGGCTGGATCTTGAAGCGGGCCATGGCCTCGGCGGGGCTCAGCACCGGGACCGACTCGGCGTGCCGTTCGTGGGCCTGGGTGGGGCGGGGTGCCGCGGAAAAGACGGCGGCGAGCACCGCGGACAGGGCGAGCGCGGCGAGCAGGATCCAGGCGGTCGTTGGGGGTTGGCGCATAGGGATCGCCGCGGATCATACTGCGCCGGCCGGCGGCGGCGGGAGGCTACCAGGCGCGCTCCCCGGCGGGCGTGTGCGGGGCCCAGGCGAGCACCACCGCGCGGATGGTGATGTTGGTCTTCCTGGGGCGGATGGAGATGGTCTGGAGCTCCTCGGCCTGCGCATCGACCTTGGCGCTGGCCTCGCGCAGCTCGGCCTGGAACTCCTGCTCGAGCTGTGCGAGCTGCTCCTGCGCCACCGCGAGGTTCTGGCGGGCGCGGTCGACATCGGAGGCCTCCCTGGAGGATCGCCCGACGCCGCGGGCGGCGGAGGCGGCCCGCCCGATGGTGCCGCTGCTGATGACCTTCCTTCCCAGGAACGCGCCCAGGACCGCCGAGCCGATCGAGAGCAGTCCCGAGACGTTCGCGCTGGCGGCCTGCTCCTGCTGCACCGCCAGCGTCTGCTCGGCGCGGCGGGCGCGGTCCTCCAGCGCGGCCAGGCGGGGGGCGTAGCGGGCCTTGAGCTTGTCGGCGATCTGGTCGCGCCGCTCACGGGCAGACTGCCCGAGCCGGATGCGAAAGTCACGCTGGTTCTCGCCCGGGCGCGAGGTGGCGCCCAGGGCCGGGCTGCGGAGGAGTTCGAGCGTGCGGCCCCGGTAGAGTGATTCCAGCAGCGATTTCTTCCAGGCCTCGAACGACCTGGGCCTGCCCGCGTCGGGAAGCAGCGGGGAGAACGCGGCCGACTCCGCGGGCTCGTGGTCGACGTCGTTCTCGGTGAAAGAGACCTCGAGGGCTGCATCCCAGTCGACGGGCACGGGACCGGCGTTGATGGGGGAGAGCAGCGAGATCGGCACGTCCATGTCGACCTCGGACTTGATGTCCTTGTAGTAGATCTTGGCGATCCCCAGGAGCATGGGGCGGTACTCCAGGGACTCCTGCGCGCGGGCGGGGATGAAGTACTGGGGCACCTCGGGGGGCAGGACGGGCCTGGCGCGCGAGGTGCTCTCGCGGGCGGCCGGCGGGGCCGCCGCGCGGGCCGCGGGCGAGGCAACGCGATCCACGAGTCCGGCGCCGGGCGTCGGCGACGGCGTGGACAGGCCTTCGGCCGCGGCCGGGCCGTCGGCGGGGCTGGTCGTTGGGCCCGGCGCGGCGGCGGGGCGCGAAAGAGCGCGGATCTGCTCGCGCGTCAGCGGGCCGCGGAGGTACGAGAGCGTCCAGCGTGTCTCGAAGATCGCCGGGGCGCCCTCGTGGACGTTGTTGAGCAGGAAGACGCGGCTGGAGAGCTGCGAGATCATGCGGTCCAGCGAGGCGCGGTCGAAGGAAGGCCCGCCGGCGCTGGCGGCCGCCCCCTCGAGGCCGTCGAGGATGCGCTGCTTGTCGCGGTCGGTCTGGAGCCGGCCGATGAACCACGTCCCGGCGTTGGCGAGCCCCTTGTAGTCGATGTCGACGGGGTTCTGCGTCGCCAGGAGCATCCCCAGCCCGAAGGCGCGCGACTGCTTCATGAGCGTGAGCAGCGGCTGCTTGCTGGGCGGGTTGGCGACCGGCGGGACGTACCCGGCGATCTCGTCCATGTAGAGCACCGCGCGGAGGCTGGACGTCCCCGACTGGGTGCGGACCCAGGCGAGCACCTGGTTGAGCAGGAGGGAGACGAAGAACATGCGCTCAGGGTCGGAGAGGTGCGCGATGGAGAAGATCACCTGGCGGGGCTTGCCCCGGGGCGTGTAGAGCATGGCGCCGATGTCCAGGGGCTCGCCCTCGAGCCAGCGCGAGAACCCCGGCGCGGCGATCAGGTTGTTGAGGCGCATCGCCAGCGCGAAGCGGTCCTGCGAGGGGAAGAAGGTCTCGACCTCCATGACTCCGATGCGGGTGACCGGCGGCTTCTGGATGCGGTCGATGATCCGGCCGATGTCGAGGTTCTCGCGCGAGTCCCAGGCGTGGGCGAAGATCGTGCAGAGCAGGATGTGCTCCCGGCTGCGCAGGGGATCGGCGTCGGCGCCCGATACGCCCACCAGGCCCAGCAGGCTGGTGACGGTGGAGGCGATCCGCTCCTGGAACAGCTCGGCGTCCTCGACGATCTGGTCCGAGGGCGCATCGAAGGACTTGAGGATGGAGACCGCCAGCCCGGCGGTCGAGCCGGGGGTGTAGATCGCAAACTCGGCGGCGTCACGCAGGCGCTGAATCCGGGCGGGATCCTGGCCCCACTCGGCGAGCCCGGCCCGCCACCGTTCGGCCTGCTGCGCGGCGTAGGCCGCGGGCTCGAGCCCCCTGCGCCGGGCATCCTCCGTGTTGATCCAGGGCGCAAAGTCCTCCGGCGACAGCCGCGGGAACGCGAGCAGCAGGTTCCCCAGGTCGCCCTTGGGGTCGATGATGATCGCCGGGATCCCGTCGATAGCCGCTTCCTCGAGCAGGCCCAGGCACAGCCCCGTCTTGCCGCTTCCGGTCATGCCCACGCACACCGCGTGCGTCACCAGGTCCTTGGAGTCGTAGAGCAGGGGCGCATCAAGACGCCGGCGGGCCGCCAGGTCGTACTGGCGGCCGAGGTAGAACGAGCCGAGTTTCTCGAAGTCCTGGGTGACGCCGGCTCGGGCCCGGTCGTCCCCGGACGCTCCCGCGGGGACCTGGTCAGCGCTCGCCATAGATGCCGCTCTCCGTGGGCGATCCCGCGGGGAAGATCCCCCTCGCGGATCGCCACGGATGATAGAGAGACGGCCCGCGCCGCGGCGCTGCCGGGATCAGATCCGCAGCTCGACGAACAGCTTGCTCTCGGTCACGGACTTGAAGAAGCCCTTGCGGACGGCCTTGTCCACGTCCGGCTCCTTGGGCAGGCCCAGGTCGGCGCGGATCACCCGGCCCCTGGTCTTGACCTTCAGGTCCGAGTCCAGCAGCTTGTAGGGCATCTTCCAGCTGCCCGCCGGGGGCTGCTTGAGCGCGTACTGCTCGTCGGTGGGGATCATCGCGACCAGGTCCGGCGAGGTCATCCGGTCGATCCCGCGCTTGCGGAGCGTCGCGTTGTGGCTCCCGTGATGGCCGACCTTGTAGAGCACGGTGCGTTCGATGAGCCCCGGCACGCTCACGTCGGGGAAGCTCTCGAACTTGACATCGTCCCACGACATCCAGTTGCCGTACTGGGCATCGGCGGGGAACAGCAGCACGCGCTTGGATCCCTCCAGCTCGATCGCCAGCACCAGGCTGGTGTTGTTGGTGAACTTGTCCATCCGCAGGGCCAGCGAGGCCATCGACCCCGCCCAGTCCTCGTCGATCCTCCGCCACGACTCGTCGTCCTTGGAGCCCTTCTTGTGGTACGCGGCGTCGAGGAACGACCGGGACCTGAGGTAGGCCTCCAGCCGCTGGCCCTGGCGTGGCTCGCCGTCGGGGCGCGGGAAACCGAACCCGACCCCCCCCCTGAACGGAGCGTTCTCGTCCCACGCGGGCCGACCACTCCCCCGGGCCGCCGCCGCGAACAGGGCCGTCTCCAGCCCGTCGAGCTCGAGCCCGACGTCCGCCACCTCCGCGGCGCCCAGGTAGGTCTCGTTGGACTCCTTGGCCTTGGCCCCGCCCAGGACCTTGCGCAGCGCTTCCTCGCTCCGCGGCGGGCCGAGCACGTACATGCGGGCGCCGGGGAGCTGGATCACCTCCCCCGGCTCGGCGTACGTCATCGCCGCTCCCTGCTTCTGTTCGAGCTGCTTCACCCACCCCAGGGCGTCCGACGGATCGTTCCCGAACCCCAGCAGCGGCGCGACCGACCGGCCGATCTCCAGCCCCGCGCGCGTGGCGTTGGCCGCCGCCTCGGCCAGCCTCTGCTTGACCGCCTTCTGCTTGCCGCGCAGGGCATCGGCCAGCGGGTCCCCGGGCTTCTCCGTCCACGACAGCACCACGCGGGCGATGCGCAGCTCCTTCTCGAAGATCGACCTGGCCTGCTGCGGCGAGAACCCCGACACGTGGTCCCAGTGCTCGTGGGTGACGACCAGCATGTCGATCGCCCCCTTCGTGCGGCGGCGGATGTCGGCGACGCAGTCCCTGAGCTTCTGGGCCGCCCTGGCGGACGGGTCCCACACGCCGCAGTCGATCAGGATGTGGTACTTCTTCGCGCCGGTCTGCAGGCCGACCAGGAAGCAGTCGCCCAGCCCCTGCCGGTACATCCTGACCGACACCTTCGGATCTCCGCTCTTGCTGGTCGGCATGGTCGTGGCTCCGGGAACCGGCCCGCCCCGGGCCGTGATGTCTCAGTGCGCGTGCAGCATCGCGAACGTCTGACCGCTGGCGCGGTCGGCGTACATGCCCGTCCCGGGCGACTCACCCGCGACGTAGGCGCGCTGCCTGTTCAGCCGGGAATCGCTCAGGATGTTCTTGGCGACGCAGTAGCGGATCTCGCGCGACCGCGCATCGATGTTCAGCGTGCACCCGCCGCGGAACAGGAAATCCGCATCCTCCCGCTCGCCCCGCCCGTCGACGCCCGAGTCCCGTCGCTTCTGCTTCCCGGGGTCGAGGTACCCGTCGCGCTTCTGCGTGATCTCCAGGACGTAGTCCGTCACCTCGATCCCGCCCGGGCCCAGGCGGCGCGCCTGCCGCAGGCGGTTGACCTGGAAGCTCAGCGGCCCCGCGTCCTGGGCGTGCACGGTCGCGAAGCCCTTCTGCCCGATGCACACCCCCAGCTGGCGCTGCACCTCGCGGTCGTTCTCCAGCCGCTTCTGCAGGAACCGGGTGATCGTCAGGCAGTCCGAACGCATCCGCTGCCACGCGCGGCCGCGGGGCGTCAGGAGGTCGGGCACGCCCGCCGCGCCGGCCCCCGATCGCCGGGGCGCGGCCTCGTACCTCTCGCGACCGCGCTTCTGTTCCACCTCGTCCAGCGCATCGGAGATGCACCTCTTGAGCGTCTCGGACAGCTCCGGACGCTCCCACCGCAGCGACTCCTCCGACATCGAGCCCACCCCGGTGGGGTAGATCCCGTGCCGGCCGAACGCCTCGATCACCGCGACCCGGTAGTTCTTGTCGTCGTCGGGCACCGAGTCGCAGTCGGCCGTGATCAGCGACCGCAGGTAGTCCCCGAACGTGATGTCCACCGGCGGGCAGTAGTCCAGGGCGCGGATGCACATCGTCAGGATGTGCTTGGCGGACTTGATCGCCTCGCCGGCCAGGCGCTTCACCAGGTCCGGGTGCAGGTCCCCCTGCGGGAGGATCCCCGTGCCCCCGGTCGCGATCCGCAGAAGGTCCCGCGTCCGGTTCTGGTAGATCCCGCGGAACGCGTCGTAGATCGCCGCGACCAGGATCGCCCCCCGGTCGTGCGGCTCGAGCGTGCTCCTGATCAGCAGGGGGTCGGGCGCGCGGCCGATGTACGTTCGCAGGGCGCCGCGCTTGCCCATCGCCAGGCCCACCTCCTGCGCCAGCACCCCCAGCATGCTGCCCGATTCAAAGCCCCCCCTCGACCGCTCGAGCTCCTGGTTCACCACGTCGGTCATCGCGAAGCGCGAGAACAGCGCGATGATGTCGGCGAACGCCTCGTGGAACGCCAGCACATCCTCGTTGCTCGTGTGCGTGAAGTACGGGTGCAGCCCGTCGAGCAGCGCGTGCGTCGTCTCGTGGGCGATCACATCGTGCGAGAGGCACGTGAAGATCGTCGACCCGGGCATGACGTCGCCCAGCCCATCCTCCCCGGCACTGAAGTAGCCGAAGAGCACCGCCTTCTTGTCCGGGTCGTAGTAGGCGTTGGCCTGCCGCATCGCGTGGGGGTACATCCGCAGGCGGTGAACGTAGACCGGTTCCCACTCCCGCCTGGTCCTGGGGATCCAGCGCGGTTCCCACATCGCCGGCCGGCCCAGGGCCCGCTCGAACTGCGTGATCGTGTTCATCGCCACCGCGTACACCATCTGCTGGTGGAACTTCGGATCGATGTCCGAGTAGTCCACGCCGTCGGTCGCCAGCAGCGCCGGATCGTCCAGGTTCACCGGGTCGTACGCCTTCCCGCTCGCCGGATCGATGTCGATGACCTCGAGGTAGTCCCCCACCGGCCCGGGCACGAAGTGATCGCCGAGCAGGCTGCCCAGCCGCTCCCACGGAATCGTCAGCGTCGCCAGGTTGATCGAGCACGTCGTCAGCCGCGTGCTCAGGCTCGGATCGAACGAGTACACCCGCAACCGCCGCTGCGTCGGCGTCGCCGGCAGCAGCCGTCCCTCCCGGGCCGCTCCGGGCTGTCGGCGCGGCTTCGAACGCGGAGTGCCCGGTCTGCCCGTCCGTCGCATGGGTTTCTTCACGAGCCGCCCCTTGGAGAGTCCGCCGGGCCGCGAGGGGTGATCACTTCCGCGGGTACATCCCCCGGGAGCCCCGCACGTCCGGCCGCGCAGTTGTACCACCTTCCCCCCCATCCTGCAACGGACCGCCGCCCCGTGCGCAGGACCTCCGGGCGCGCGGGCGGGTCCGCCCCCGCGCCATCCCGGGAACGCGGGCGAGCCGCCATGCCCCGTACCATCGCCCCATGCCCAACGATTCCACGCTCGAATGGCTCAAGATCATCTTCCCCGCCGTGAGCAGCGGGATCTTCGCGATCGGCCTGATCTACACCGGCCTGCAGTTCCGCCACTGGCGCCGGGCGGCCTACGTCTCGAACTTCACCAAGCTCGTCGAGCTCCAGATGCAGCTGCGCCGCATGCGCGTGGACGACCCCAGCCTGGCCCGCATCTACAAGCACGACATCGTGGACCTGGGGACCGACCAGGACATCCGGGAGCACTTCATGAACCTCATGCAGCTCTCGGTCTTCGAGATCGTCTGGTTCAGCCACCGGATGAAGCAGCTCCCCGAGGACTACTACCGCACCTGGGTCAACCGCATGAAGATCATCGAGCAGGAAGAGTCGTTCCAGAAGATGATCGACGACAAGAAGATGAAGATCCTGCACGACGAGTTCCTGCGGTACGTGCAGGAGATGACCGCCAAGCACGTTTCCGAGGCGCGCAAGGCCGCCGGCTGAAGCGCCGCGCGCGGCCGGGCCCGGTCAGTCCCCCGGCGTCGGCCGCCCGAACTCGGTCTTGAGCAGCTCGTACTTCTGCAGGTACTTGAGCACCACGATCACGAACGTCGCGTGGCTCCAGGTCAGCGGGCTCACGCTCATCGCCTCGCCCGTGTACGGGTTGAACTGCTCGGCGAGCACGCCCGACTCGTTGGCCTTGCCCACGGCCCAGTCCAGCAGCGGGAGCGCCTCGGCCAGCTCGTTGAAGCTCTGGGCCCGGGCGATCAGGTACTCGGCCTGCCAGAGCGTGCAGATGATCCACGGGTTGCCCGGCACCTCGTCGATGCGGTCGCGCTCCACCTGGTGGTAGTAGTCCCGGTAGTAGCGGGCGCACCCTCCCACCTCGGTCTTCACCCACAGCTTCTCGCGGATCGCCTTCATCTCCGACTGCACCCGCGCATCGCTGGCCGGCAGCGCGCCGAAGGCAAACAGCCCGTAGTTGGCGCTGTCGGGCGTCATGTCCAGCCGGTAGCCCCCGTCGGGCAGCGGCGTCGCCATGCGCGCGAAACGCTGCTGCTCCGGGCTCCACAGGTACCTCTTGAGCGCCGCCTTCATCGTCTCGGCGCCCTCGCGGAACTGCGCCGCCCGGTCCGCCTCCCCGAAATCCTGCGCGAACGCCGCCGCGGCGTACAGCGCCCCGATGGTCGCCGACACCGTATACGTGTGGATCCCGCGCCGCTCCTCCCACAGGTCCCACGAGGGCAGCGGCAGCCCGTTGCGGTCCCGGTACTTGAGGATCCAGTTGGCCGGGTACACCACCAGCGGGTTGTACAGCGGCTTGACGAACTCCACGTCACGGAAGACCGAGAAGTGCTTGCGCAGCGCCCAGAGCACCAGCGACGTCTCGTCCTGCTGGATCGGCAGGATCCGCTGCCCCTCGAGCATCCACGGGTGCCAGCTCGACGCCAGCTCCCCCGTGGGCGTGTACTTGTGGAGGAAGTACCCGTCCTCCTCTATCGAGTCGGCCGCGTACCGGAAGAAGCTGCGCGAGAGCTCGCTCTGACCGGCCAGCACCAGGGCGTAGGCCACCATCGCCCCGTCGCGCATCCAGCAGTACGAGTAGTGGTCCCCGCCGAACTGCGTGATGTCGCTGTCGTTGGCGGCGATGATCGCCCCGCCGTTGTCCACCTGCGTGCGCAGCACCAGCTGGCTCCGGTAGAACAGGTCACGCACCTTCTCCGACAGCGACGACACGTCGATCGGCTCCTTGCGCGCCCACAGCCGCCAGTACGCCTCGGTCCGGATCAGCATCCGCTCCGGGCCCTTGGAGATCACACGCTTGTTCATCGACTTGACGTCGTCGTAGGACCGCCCGCACGCCAGCCAGCTGGTCACGTGCGACTCCCCGTCCGCGTCGATGTCCAGGTTGAACCCGATCGTCGTGTCCACCGAGCCCTGGCTGATCGCGTTGCGCCCCAGCACCCCGTCCTCGGCGTCGCGCCACGTCCCCTCCGCGCCCCCCACGCGCTTGGTGCCGATCGCCCACGAGTCGATCCCGCACTTGTTCTCGTCGCAGGCGTTGAACAGGAAGTAGATGTCGTCCTTGTAGATCACGATGCTGCTGGTCGCCGGGTCGTAGTTGGCCGTGTCCCCCACCGGAGTGCCCCGGACCGACAGGTCAAAGTGGTAGAAGATCCGCACGTCCCGCCGCTTCGAAGCCAGGTCCTTCACCACCATCCGGCGGAAGAACACCATCTCGTGGAAGTCCACCGCGTCCTCGCACCGCAGCTCCAGCTTCAGCTCGTCGTTGTGCAGCCGCACGTCGGTCACCAGCGTGTCGGGCTTGTACTTGAGCGACCTCCTCCACGAAGGGTCCTCGATCCACACCATCCGCCCGTCGGCCCACACCCCGAACCGCTGCACGCTCCCCTCGGTGTGGTTGAACCGGCCCACGTTGGGAAAGTAGATGTCCCTGACGCGGTAGAACCGGTCGAACGTGATGAGCAGATTGCCGTTCCCGACGGGTATGTCTCGGGGCATTCGTGGTCTTCCCTGCCTCAGGATCATCGGCCCGTCGCGGGCCGGGCATCGGAGGCCGCAATGGATCCTGCGCGGCAAAGGTATCCGATCCGCGGGCGACCCGCGGGTCCCGCCAGGCCGGTCACGCCGAGACGACCGCCTGGACCCGGTCGGCCAGTTCCCCGACCTCCGCGACCTTGAGCCCGAAGTTCTCCCCGACCTTCACGGCCGTGCCGATCGCGATCTGCCGGTTGTTCACCAGCAGCTCCAGCGGCTCGTCGGCGTTCTTGGGAAGCTCGATCAGGGCGCCGGGCACCCACGAGAGCACGTCCCTCACCTTCATCGCACGCTGACCCAGCCGCACGACGATCGGCACTTCCAGGCTCAGGATCGCGGACAGGTTGTCGTGCATCGGGTGGGCTCCTCCCGCCGCGGGCGCGGAATCGGACCAGGGACCGTTCGCAAACACCGTGCCGCGCGGGTCCGGGACCGGGGTCCTCAGGCGGTCAGGCGTTCCTCGGGCTGCGAACCGATCGTCCCCGCGACCGAGGCCGATGCGGCCGCCCCCGACGCGTCCCCCGACGTGAGGGTGCGCATTTCCCGCGCCATCTCGTACAGTTCCCGCGCGTTGGAGATCTTGGTCAGCACGTTTTCGATCAGCACCACCCGCAGGTGCACGCCCAGGTCGTTCCCCTCGGCCGAGTCCCCCAGCACCATCCGGTCGAACTGCTTGCGCAGGTGCTGGGACCGCTTGGCCAGCACGCCCGCGCGGGCCGTGATCAGGAAATGGTCGTTGTGCAGGTGGGCAATGAAGACCGAGCTGTCCCCGCGCGAGACCAGCATGTGGATCATGGTCGCCAGGCGCTTGATGAGCTCGTCCCCCAGCTCGTAGCCGTACTCGTCGTTGTACCGCCCGAACCGAGTAATGTCGATGATCGCCGCGTCAAGCTCCGGCGCCTGCGTGCCGTGCCGGGTCTGGTCCTCCTTCTGGCGGATCAGCTCGTTGAGGTGCTTGTCGGCGCGCACCAGGTTGGGCAGGCCCGTCAGCGGGCTCGTCCGGGAGTACGTCTGCACCGCCATGTCCGCCGCGGCGTGCAGCAGGTCCCGCACCGTGACCATGCCGCACAGCTGGCCGTGGTCGGTGAGGATCAGCGGGGTCGCCAGGGCCCGCTCGTCCCGCGAGGCCGCCAGCTGAAGGGCATCCACGATGGTGGTATCCACCCCCGCCGTGGTGACGTCCGAGTTCACGATGTACCCGATGGGCTGCGCAGCGCGGGCATCACCGGCCGCCCGGAGCACCTGCTCCCGGTCGCACCACCCGCTGAACCGCTTGCCGTCCATGACCGCGACCCCCGGCGTCGAGATCTGCCGCAGCAGCGACGCGGCCACCTCGCGCACGGTCTCGCGGGCGTCCACCGTCACGGTGGGGCGCGCGAACCGGCCGATGCGCGACTGGCGCGGGCTCTCCAGGTGCTCACGATCGGCGCCGCCGGAGGTGTGGCGCATCCAGTCGGCCAGGTCCGGGTCGATCCGCTGATCACGGGTGCCCGGCTTGCCCAGGAGGAACCCCTGGCCGTACGCGACCCCCAACTGCATGAGCACCTCGAGCTCCTCGCGCAGCTCGATGCCCTCGGCGATCAGCCGGACGCCGCTCATCCGCGAGAAGTGAAGGAAGAAGCGGACCAGGTGCTGCTTGACCCGGTCGGTGTGGATCGACTCGACCAGCTCCCGGTCCAGCTTGAGCCAGTGCGGCCTCAACGCCACGATGCGCTGCAGGCCCGAGGTCCCCGCGCCCACGTCGTCGATCGCGATCTGGAATCCCGCCGCCTTGGTCAGCTGCACCTGCTCCTCGAGCCCCTCCATGAACTGCTGGTCGGCCCGCTCGGTGATCTCCAGCACCACCCGGCTGGGGGTGAGCCCCGGCACCGCCCGGACGGCCTGCGCGAGGCTCTCGGCGAAGCGCTTGTCCGCGAACACCTGCGGCGTGGTGTTCAGGAAGAGCTGGACATCGGCCGGCCAGTCGAGGGCCGCCTCCAGCGACTGCCGCCGCGTGAGGCCCTCCAGGCTCCAGAGCATGCCGGTCTGCTCCGCGGTATCAAACAGCTCCACGATGTTCTTGAACGGGCTGTTGCCCGTGGGCCGAGACAGCGCCTCGAACCCGCAGATCTGGCCCGTGCGGAGGTCGACGATCGGCTGGAAGATCGCGTTGATCTCCCCGGCGGCGATCGTGGCCTCGAGCATGCGTTGGACGGCGACCGAACCGCGGAATGGATTCAAATCCCACTCTCCGGCGTATCTGATGATGGCTCTCAATCCTGCCAGCCCGGCCATGCGCCGGAGCACGGTTGGGTGCATCGGATACCCGCGGCCGCTTGCCACGCGATGGCGGAAAAGTGGGCCCCCAGACCATGGCGAACGCGCCGGGTGTTCTGCCCGGTGGGTTCACGCAAGGGCGTTCTCGGCCCCCGGCGCGGTTATCACCTCGGGATCGGTCGAAAAAACCGCCCCCCCGCGCCCGGTGATTACCGGTCCGGGCGGCGCACGGGACCCCGTCGACGCCAAGCGCCGCACCAGGACCACCCGGCCTCAATCAAACTTGAAGACACCCTTGCGGTACCCGTACACGTACGCCACCACCGTCGTGAACAGGAAGAACAGGATGCGCGCCAGCCACACGAAGCCCTCGTGGCTCATCGGGGCCAGGTTCGGGAACGTCGCCGCCCACGGGTACAGGAAAATGATCTCCACGTCGAACACCAGGAAGATCATCGCCATCAGGTAAAACCGGACGTTGAACCGCTTGCGCGCCGTCCCCAGCGGCGTCATCCCCGATTCGTACGTGCTCCCCTTGATCCGCCCGCCGCGCTGCGGACCCAGCACCTTGGTCACCACGAAATTGAAGACGGCGAACGTGATCGCCATCAGCAGGATCAGCAGGACCGGCAGGTAAGAGGAAAGGTCGGTGTCGGCGAGCGTGAGCATTCGGCGGATTCCCTGGGGGCCCGAGTATAGCCCGACCGGCGGCGGGCGAGCCGCTCCCAACCGCATGTCCGATCACCCCTTGGCCACCCGGTAGATCACCCCCGCGATCAGCACCACCGCCGGCACCCCCAGGATCAGCGCCAGCCTGATCGTGCGCAGCGCACTCTCCGACAGCGGACCGATGATCGCCACCGCCCGCGCCTCGGGGCTCTGGGCGATCAGTTCGTCCTGGCCCGCCAGCCAGTAGATCCCCGCCTCGAAGAGCTCCAGGTTCCCCGGGTTGGCCGGGAACGTCCGCCCGTCGACGTTCATCATCGGCGTCGTGATCGGGTCCATGAACCACCGGTTGGTCCCGATCGCCAGCAGCCGCCGCCGCGCCTGCCCCGCCGCCGGCGGAAGTTCCGCCGCGTACGCCACCACCATCGGGTAGTCACGCCCGTCGCGCCCCTCGTCAAACTGCGGCGGGTTCAGGGCCACGTTCCGATCGGCCCGCGGCGCACGCCAGTAGTTGAGCCACTGCGATTCGGCCCAGCTCTCGGTCTGGCTTGGCACCTCGAACAGCGGCGTGACCGCCGGCGCCGTCGTCGGCTGCACCGCCGCCGGCCGTAGCTGCACCGGCCACAAGAACAGCGTCGGCAGCCCGCGGATCGCCTTCTGGATCGGGTGCTCCCCGCCCGCCGCCCGCAGCGACTGCTCGGTGTCCACCGTCGAGCCCTGCGGCGTCATCCGGCCGCGCATGATCGGACGCGCTGTGTCCGCCGCCAACCCGAAACGCGTCAGCACGCCGACCGTCGGATCCGCATCCCCGTACGAGGGCAGCACCGACGGGTAGATCGACAGCAGGATCGGGTACCCGCGGTCGGCGATCTTCTCGATCGCCGCGCCGAACTTCGCCGCCCGCTCGGCCCCCGTCGCGTCCGTCGGCCGCGGACGCCCCGCCGACGAGTCCGGAGGAATGGTCGCGAAGATCACCGGCCGGTCCCCCTTGGGGTTCAGGGCCGTCAGCGCCGGCGGCTCGGCCTGCAGCACCACCGGCCACTCCGCCACGTCGATCCCACGCAGCGCCAGCCGCTCGATCGCACGCGTCACGATCCCCTTCTGCGTCACCACCCCCGAGCCCACCTCCGCGTGCATGATCACCACGATCGGACGGATCGGCGTCGCCAGCGCGCCGATCGCCGTCGAAACCAGCTGCTCGGCCCGACGCCCCGCATCCGCCGCGCTCTCGGCCGCACGCATCTGCGCCGGGAACAACTGCCCGAACTCGATCGCCATCAGCCCCGCCCCCGGCGGACCCACCACGATGCACGCGTTCCCGTCCGACAGCGCGCCCGTGACCCGAAGCACATCCGGCCGCGCGAGCCTCCCCACCGTGTCCGCCGCCGTGATCGCCGTGTCCCGCGCCTTCTCCACCGCGTCGATGATCCCCTTGGCCGCGTCACGCGTTGCCGGCGGCAGCGACGCCGCCCCCCCGATCGCCGCCAGCTCACGCGCCAGCGTCCCCACCTGCTCGCCGACCGACGCCAGCGGGCCACGCAGCGCCCGGCCCGCCACGTCCGTCTGCGGGATCGCCGTCCCCGAGATCTTCGACCCCAGCGGCTCCTCGATCGCCGCCGCCGCCGCCCGCAGGTCCTTGGCCGACAGCCGGCACCCCGCCGCGCGCGAGTCGAGCGTCTCCCGCAGCTTCAGGTTCGCCGAGTCCACCGCCAGCGTGTCGCGCACCTGCGAGATCGCCGGCGCCAGCCCCGAATCCAGGTACTCCGCCGTCGCCAGCGCCCGGTCGGCCGCCGCCCGGATCGTGTTCACCTGCAGGTCCAGCACCGCCTTGTCCCGCGCCGCAAGGTCCGCGATCAGCGCCTGGAAATCCTGCTGCCCGCTCGGGGACGCCGTGTCGAGCATCCGCAGGTCGATCTTGCCCGAGATCCGCTGCATCTGCACCAGCACGTCCCGCACCCGCTCCAGCTGCCCCCGGTCCACCGCCGAGAGCTCCCCCGCCAGCACCACGCGGTACTGCCCGTCCAGCTTGGCGAGCATCGATTCGGTCCGCGGCGCCAGGTGATGCTCCCCGGTCGCCGTCACGTCCACACGCGCCGAGTACCGCGTCGCCAGGATGTTCGCAAACACCAGGCACACCACCACCGCCACCACGCCCAGCACCGCCATCGCCGCCGACCGCAGCCGACGCGAACGCGCCGATTCGATCCCCGGCACCCCGCCGGAGCCAGCCGGCGTCGACCCGGGCGTGGGGGCGGATGTGGAGGCGGACGTGGGGGAAGTCATCGCCACCTCCGCGATTCGAGCGTGAAGATCGCCAGCGTCACGAACAGTGCCGATGCCGACAGGAAGAACACCACGTGCGCCGTGTCGATCACGCCCTTGGCAAAGTCCTGCAGCCGCGCCTGGATCGCCAGCTGCCCCAGCGCCGGCTTCAACCACGCCGGCGCGTACTCGTACCCCGCCGTGGTCGCCAGCATCAGCACCAGCAGGAAGAACAGCGTCCCCAGGAACGCCAGCGTCTGGTTCGGCGTCAGCGCCGACATCCACAGCCCTACCGACGCGTACAGCATCCCCAGCAGCACCAGGCTCAGGTACCCCGCCAGCACCGGGCCGGGGTCCGGCGATGGATCCGCCAGCCACCACAGCACGCACGTGTGCACCAGCGTCGGGATCAGCATCAGCGCCAGGAACACCACCGACCCCAGGTACTTGCCCACCACCACGCCGCCGTCGCTCACCGGCGCGGTCATCAGCGACTCGATCGTCCCCGTCCGCAGCTCCTCGCTCAGCAGTCGCATCGAGACCGCCGGCGCCACCGGCAGCAGCAGCCACCCCGAGATCGCAAACAGCGGCCGCATGCTCGCCGGCTGCCCGGGGTTGAAGATCAGGTACGCGAACACGAATCCCGCCAGGAACAGGTACAGCGCGATCGCGATCCACCCCACGGGGATGCGGAACAGCGACGCCAGCTCCCGACGCCCCACCGCCAGCACCGTGCTCATGCCGACGCCCCCTTCCGGCCCGCACCGACCGCCACGCCCCCCTCCGCGGGGACCTGCCCCACCAGGTCGACAAACAGCCGCTCGAGTGTCGCGCCCTCGCGCTGCAGCGCCCGCACCAGCACCCCGCGAGATTGCAGCACCCGCGCGATCGGCTCCCGCAGGTCGCCCGCCCCCGCCGCCGGGTCCACCACGATCCCCCGCCACCCCGCCGACGGCGCCTCGTGGCGGATCGCACCGACGCCCGGCACGACCGCCAGCGCCTCGAACACCCCGCGATCCGCCTGCTCTCCCGTCGATTGGAACTCCACGCGGTACGCCCCGGCCTGCCCGGCCAGCAGCTCGGCCGGCCTCCCATCGGCCCGCAGCGCCCCGCGCACGATCACGATCACGCGCGTGCACGTCAGCTCAACCTCCGCCAAGATGTGCGAGCTCAGGAGCACGACGCGGTCGGTCGCCAGCTCCGCGATCAGACTGCGAGTCTCCCGCACCTGCGTGGGGTCCAGCGCGTTGGTCGGCTCGTCGAGCACCAGCACACGCGGGTCGTGCAGCAGCGCCGCCGCCAGCCCCACGCGCTGACGGTACCCCTTGCTCAACTGCCCGATCCGCTTGTCGGCGACATCCCCCAGCCAGCAGCGCTCCATCGCCCGCGTGATCGCCGGACCGCGATCCACCCGCGCCAGCGCAAAGAGCTTGGCCCGAAAGTCCAGGTACGACCGCGGCGTCATCTCCGGGTACAGCGGCGCCGACTCGGGCAGGTACCCGATGTGCCGCCGCGCCGCGATCGAATCCGAAACCGTGTCGTGCCCCGCGATCCCGATGCTCCCCGCATCCGGCGGCAAAAAGCCCGTGATCATGCGGATCGTCGTGGTCTTCCCGGCCCCGTTGGGGCCCAGCAGACCGGCGATCTCCCCGGGCTCGAGCCGGAATGAAACCCCGCGGACGGCCCGGAACCGCCCGAAGGACTTGGAGACATCTCTGACTTCAAGCATGGACCGCCACTATAAACACTCGGGCCACCCCAAGCATCGACCGCCGCTCGCCCCGGCGCGGCCCGCCTATCGACCCGCCCGCCGAGCCCCGCGCCCCGGCGGTTGCACTCCCCGCCGGTCGCTGCCGGACGTCCGGACGGCTAACATAGCCCCCGAGCATCGGCGGGCAGGCCCGGCGACCCCATCACGGCCGCCCGGCAGGTCCGCCGGCGCTCTGAAATCTCAAGAAGACCTCTGGAGAGGTGGCCGAGTGGCTGAAGGCGACGGTTTGCTAAACCGTTATACCGGGTATCACCTGGTATCGGGGGTTCGAATCCCCCCCTCTCCGTTTCCCCTGACCCCACTTTCACGATTACTGCAAAGACCGCAGTTTGCAGGAGTGGCGGACATCGGTTTCAAAGCCGAATCCCGGAAGAGTCCCGCGGTGGGCCGACCCGCGATCCCCGATGGAGCAGGTGTCGGACGACGTGCACCTTCGACGTGATTCCAAGAGCAGGCGTCGAGGGCGAGTACCTACCACGACAAAGACCACGATCCGCTCACCCGGGCAGGCGATGGGAAACCGAGCCGACGGTGTGCCGCCGGCCGATCACCTGCTCGATCGCGGCCCTCTTGAATTCGGCGGAATAGACCTTCCTCGCCATCGTGACACCTCTCGGCACCGGCACCTGTCGCCGGGACGCGTTGGGTCAACGGAACCTGGGATGGCTCGACGCTTCTCGGCGAACAGCGCGGTCCCCATTGATGCAAAAGTGCGATCGGTCCGCAACTCGGGCCGCGGCGCAGCGACAACAGCATCGGGGGTCGCCATGGATTCGAACTGGAATGTGCGGAGCTTGGAGATGAGATTCAATCAAGCCAGCCTGGTCCTTTCAGGGGCGGTCGTGATCGTGGCCGCGTATTTGCCCGCGTGCGACGGGGTCGATCAAGCCGGGGGAGCACGCTCCACCGCGCCTCATGGAGCGGCCGATGCGCTGCCGTCGTCCGACAGCAGGCGTGCGCATGCCGGGCAGCCGACCCCGGCTGTCGACAACACCAAACAGCCTTCGGGCCAACTGGACTGGAGCAACCTGGATGCGCCGTCGGACCAACGGGTGGCAACCCTGTGGATGGGGACTCCGGGCTGGCTTGACGTTCTGCCCGCCAAGGACCGGCCCACCATCGTGCCCATGAGCCATGCCGAATTCAGTCCCGACGGTTCGAGGATCGTCACGGTGGGTCGAGCCAGCTTCAAGGCGCAGGTGTGGGATGCGGATTCAGGTGAACGCCTGGCCACGCTCGAGGGCGCCGCCGGGCTTCTCGACCACGCTGCATTCAGCCCCGATGGGTCGCGGGTTGTGGCGGCCACATGGGGCGGTCAAGCGGGTGGCACCGCGTGTGTTTGGGATGCGGCGACCGGCAAGGTTGTCCTCGAACTGAAGGGGCACACCGACAAAGTCGTTCGCGCGGTCTTCAGCCCGGACGGGTGGAGGATCGCCACGGCATCGCTCGATGGCACCGCATGCATCTGGGATGCGTCATCAGGAGTTCGAATCGCAACGCTTCAAGGGCCCGAAGGTCGAATGCCCGAAGTGACTGATGCGGCCTTCAGTTCTGACGGTGCCCGGGTTGTCGCGGTCGCCCGGTGGCACCGGGTCTGCGTGTGGGATGCGGGCTCAGGGAAGATCATCGCCGAGCTGAAGGGACATACCAACACCGTGCACGACGCCCAGTTCTGTCCTGACGGATTGAGGATCGTCACGGCATCGGCAGACCACTCCGCCCGAGTGTGGGATGTTACCACCGCCGGAGTTGTTGCCGAACTACGAGGCCACACCTGGGCCGTCGAGCATGTTGCTTTCAGTCCGGATGGCACACGGGTCGCGACTTCGTGCGGCGACATCGCTCGCGTGTGGAATGCCGCCTCCGGCGGCGTCATGGCCGAGCTCAAAGGGCATACAGGCCGCATCGAACACGTGGCGTTCAGTCCCGATGGGTTGACCATCGTTACCGCGTCCGAGGATAACACCGCCCGGGTATGGAACGCGGTTTCCGGGGATCTCGCCGCGGAACTCAAGGGGCACGAGGGCCCCGTCCGCAGCGCGACATTCAGCCCCGACGGAGCGCGGCTCGTTACGTCGTCCGATGATGGCCATGCCCGTGTCTGGACAGCGCGTCGGCGACCCGCTCCTGCGCCAGAGTGAATGGCCGCCGGCTGGCCGGTCGCGCCGAAGCAGATGGCCGCACGGGAGCCCTCCCAATCGGGCAACCCAATCCGGCCCCGCGACTTTCGTGCCCGGTTCTCCACGGCTCCAGGTCATCCGGACCTGTTCGAGCGGGCGTTCCCTCCAAAAAGCCGCGTGCCCCCGCTTGATGCGGGGGCACACGTGCAGACAGAGGGGTCAAAGCACCCAGCGGATGGAGGCTCAGGCCCGGCGGCGACGGCCGGCCATCACCAGGCCGCCGATCATGGTCGCGGCGACGCCCGGCGCGGGGGTGATGTCAGACGCGTCCGTGCGGACGTTGTCGATCACCCAGTAGTTGCCCGTGTCGTGGACGATCACGTACGCGATGTGGTCCGTGCCGTTCCACTGCACGTGGAGCAGGCCGGGGCCGGCGGCGTTGCCGTTGGTGTACCGCAGGTTCGCCGCGCCGCTGTCAGAGTCGATCATCGCGCCGTCGGCGCGGTACGCCTCGAGGTAGAAGTTGCTGCTGCAGCAGTACTGGATATCCACGTAGGTCGCGTCGGCGTTGTCGAACGTGATCTTGCCGTCGTTGCCCGAGGCATCCAGGGCCGAGGTCACGCCCACGTCGCCGTGGATCCAGTACTCGCCCGAGCCGTAGCTGGGGCCGGCGGTCGACGAGATGTTGTAGTTGCCCGTCGACGCCCGGCGCGTCACCAGCGGAGAGCCCGTCGAGCTGGACCCGAAGGTCACGCCCGAGTAGAAGTTGTTCACCGACTGGACATCCCCGGGGATGCCCTCGAAGTCCATCAGGATGTCGGCCTGGGCAGCGCCCGCGAGCAGACCCAACGCAGCGATCGCGATCAGCTTCTTCATCTCTCTCTCTCCTTTGAAGTTTCAGTTCGTTCACACCCGACCCACCGCGCGGTGAGGACGGCTGCTGGCTCCGCCGGGACTCCGCCGCGGCACCCCGACGCTACCACGGCCCGCGCCGACTGCCATCGATCCCCGCATCGGCGCTTCGGAATCTCCGCTCCAGACGCCGAACAGGCCGCGCCGCCGTCGCAGACAGCGCCGGCCCACCGCGTCCGAGTACGCGGGGCACGCGGCGCCGCGACCCGCCCGCCATTCCCCGGCCGCCATCCGCCTGCCGTCATGCCCCGATCGTCAACTCCCGGCCGTCATGACAAGTCCAAAAACAAGGGCAGCCCCCGCGGTGGCGGGGGCCTGCCCACAGACATGGGTTAGGAGGACTTCAGCAGACGGACCAGCGTTCAGGCCAGCGTTCAGGCCAGCGTTCAGGCCAGCGTTCAGGGCAATGTTCAGCCCAACGTTCAGGCCGGCGCCCGTACCACGGTCCGGACAGAGCTTCTAGATCAGCGACGCCGACGGCCCGCGAGCATCAGCCCGCCGAGCAGGGTGGCGCCCACGCCCGGGGCCGGGGTGATGTCCGATGCGTCCGTGACGACGTTGTCGATCACCCAGAAGTTGCCCGTGTCATGGACGATGACCCACGCGATGTGGTCGGTGCCGTTCCAGGAAACGCCCAGCGCGCCCGGGCCCGCGCCGTTGCCGTTGGTGAACCGCAGGTTCGCCGGGCCCGAGGTGCTGTCGATCATCGTGCCATCGGCGCGGTAGGCCTCGAGGAAGAACGTGCTCGAGCAGCAGTAGTTCAGGTTGACGAACGTCGCGTCCTGGTTGTCGAACGAGATCTTGCCGTCGTTGCCCGAGGCATCGAGGGCCGAGGTCACGCCCACGTCGCCGTGGATCCAGTACTCGCCCGACCCGTAGGTGTTGCCGTTGGTCGACGAGACGTTGTACAGGCCCGTCGAGGCCCGGCGCGTCACCAGCGGAGAGCCGGTCGAGCTCGAGCCGAAGGTCACGCCCGTGTAGAACGTATTGACGGCCTGCACATCACCGGGGATGCCCTCGAAGTCCATGTTGATGTTCGCCTGAGCCGCGCCCGCGATCAAACCCAGCGCAGCCATCGCAATCGCATTCTTCATGTCAACTCTCCTGTCTAGATGGTCTACTCCCGTGCGCCACAGCGACCGTTCGGCCGTGCCGAACCGGCATCCATACCGCACCGCCGCGACCTGTTTCGCGGCATTCCGGAGCGCTCGCCAGTGATTAAGAGGTAACCCCTCGCTCGCTCTCCCGTATCATTGCAACATTACCAAATCCGTGCGCCGATTGCTATCGCAACACGGCAAAGTGTCAATATGAAAAAACGATGTGCATGTAAAACACTACACCCGAAGGTAGCTTGAGCGCGCGAGCTTCATTGTGAGCCGCGGCGGACTGCGCCTGATGGACAGCGTTCGCGCTCACTCGAGACGGCCTCGGTTCTTGCCGCCGCGCCGGCCCCGCGATGCCGGCGTGCCCCGACGCATGCACCGCGCATCGGCCCGTGCGCGATCCGGTGCACGCCCGCGCGAGACCACGCAGGGTCATCGACCATCCGAGCCGCCCCGGCCCGCGCGCAACGGCCGATCCGCAACCCCGGGTCCGCGCGCTTCGGCTCCCCCCACCCCGCGAGCGCTCCGTCCCGACGCCCGCGCGAGGCTACGGTTCCACAGATGACCGCACGCGGGCGCTCCCTGTTTACCATCCCGGGGTTCACCGATCCGTTCAGCAGCCTCTCCCACCTGCTCGCCGCGGGTGTGTTCGCCGCGCTGGCCGTCCCGCTCGTGCGCAAGGGCATGCGCGCCCGCAAGGACACCGAGCCGGCCTGGAATGCTCGCGTCATTTCCCTGGCGATCTTCGCGATCTCGGCGGTCGTCCTGCTCTCCACGAGCGGCGTCTTCCACCTGCTGGGCCTGGGCGGCACCCCCCGCCTGGTGCTCCAGAGGCTCGACCACGCCGCGATCTTCCTCCTGATCGCCGGCACCTTCACGCCGATCCACACCATCATGTTCCGCGGGCTGCTGCGCTGGGCGCCGCTGTTGGTGGTCTGGACGTTCGCGGTCCTGGGCGTCGCGATCAAGTCGGTCTACTTCGCGCAGACGCCGCCCTCGGTGGGGCTCTCGCTGTACCTGGGCATGGGGTGGGTGGGCGTCGTCCCCATGTACGCGCTGTGGCGCCGCCACGGCGAGCGCTTCGTGCGGCCGCTGCTGCTGGGCGGCGTGGCGTACACCGTCGGAGCGATCGCCGACGGCGTCGAACTCCGGCCGCTGATCGAGGGTGTCATCCGCGCTCACGAGGTCTTCCACATCGCCGTGATCGCCGGCCTGAGCCTGCACTGGCGGTTTGTCTGGACCCTCGCGGACCTCGGCCCCGACGGACCGAACCCGGACTGAAGCCCCAGGCGAGCCGGGCCTCCCGCGCGCGGCCAAGCAAGTTTCCCTCATCGATCACCCGAAGCGCACTCAGGGTTGGTTCGCCGTCCTCGGGTGTGTACCGTGGAAACCGGGAGAGTCCGCAACGGCCCGATCGAGGGGACAGCAATACAAGGAGAAAGACTATGAATCGCACAACGCTGCCGTGGGTGCTCGCGTGTGCCGTGGTCGGCGCGAGCCGGACCTCGGCGTTCGGACAGGATCTGATCTCGTGCTACGGGACCGAGTCCGGCGGTGATGGGATCCGCCAGTACCAGTACGACGTGTGGAACATGGAAACGCAGCTGGGCAATCCCAACATCCTGCTTACCTCGCTGGTGGTCGGCACCGACGACCTGAACATCGCGGACTACACGAACATCCTCATGCCCGCGGGCTGGATCTTCTCGGTGCAACCCGGAGGGATATGGGAGAATCCCAACCTCAAGACCCCGCACGGCCAGATCGCCCCTCCCCCGCCGACCGTGGGCTTGGGCACGATCTTGTTCAGGTGCGTGGTGCCCGGCCAGGAGATCCAAAACGGTGCGTTCGCGACGTTCGGCTTCGACAACCCCAACGCCGCGCAGAACGTCGACTGGTTCACCGGTCCCCCCGGCGACCACCTGCCCGGGGCCAACTGGCTGATGCCCGTCGCCGGCCCGCGCGGGTTCTTCACCACCGGTCCCGTGCACGGCCCGGTGCCGGCGCCCGGCTCGGTCGTCCCGCTCGCCGGCCTGCTGCTCCTCCGCGGCCGGCGTCGCTGATCGCCGCCAGGCCGCGGAGAGCCAACGCGGTTCCACAATCGGGCGGAAAAACAGACCGATGACCGCCCGTGTGCGCACGGAAAGTGATCTGCGCCACGATGCCCCAGGATCGCTCCGCGACCCTTGGGTGGGCCTCGGGGACCTCCCTCGGCGCGGCGTCTCAGAACGCCTCTAAACGCCCCTGGTGCGAATCGCCTTTCTTGTGCGCGCGGACGGTCATCGTGACCCGTGACCGGCCGGCCCGCATCGCGCGGATAACGCGCGGGGACCTTCCGCGCACGCCTGGTTCATGCCGGGTGGATGTCGTGCCGGGCCAGCAGGGCCGCCATCGCCTCGGGCCTGGGCGGCCAGCCCTGCACGAACAGTTCGCGCAGCTCGTGGAAGTAGCGTTCCATGCCGATCGCGGGCGTGAAGGTGGTGAGGAACCGCGTCGGTCCGGGGCCCGGGTACTCGAAGCGGTGGGGGACGCCGGGCGGGATGTTGGCGACCCCGCCGGCGTGCACGAGGGCCGACGAGCCGCCGGCGTGGACCAGCAGCGAGCCTTCCAAGACGTAGAACGTCTCGGTGGCCGTGGCGTGCGTGTGCATGGTGGGGCCGGGCGAGCCGGCCGGCGCGGTGAACTCGAAGGCCTCCAGCGCAGCGCCGGTGTGCTCGGCGCCCAGGATGATGTGGATCGAGATGGTCGAGATCTCGATCCGCCGATGATCGCTCGGTTGGCGGACCTGGTGGTGCATGCAATCTCCCGTCGGGAAGGCCGATTCTACGCGGAATCGGCGTGGGATCGGGGGGGCGGGAGGTTCCGCGCAGCGCGTCGGGATCAGGAGCTGCCGATGAGGATGCCGGTCAGGAAGACCAGCACGCCGCCGACGATCACCTGCAGCGCGGCGGTCAGGAAGCGCGTGTCCATGTAGCGCTTGCGGATGTAGGAGATCGCCAGCAGCTCGACGGCGACCACCAGGGCCGCGACCGCCGTGGCGGTCCTGAACCCGGGGATCAGGTACGGCAGCGTGTGGCCGATGCCCCCGGCGCAGGTCATGAGGCCGCAGACGATGCCGCGCAGCAGGGGCGTGCCGCGGCCGGTCATGCTGCCGTCGTCGCTGAGGGCCTCGGCAAAGCCCATGGAGATCCCGGCGCCGATGCTCGCGGCCAGCCCGACGCGCAAGGCATCCCACGAGTCGTGGGTCGCGAAGGCCGCGGCGAACAGGGGCGCCAGCGTTGAGACCGAGCCGTCCATGAGCCCGGCGAGCCCGGGCTGGACGATGCGCAGGACAAAGAGCCGGCGGCGGGCCTTCTCCTCGCCGGCGCGGGACTCGGGGGTGAGGTGCTCGCGTTCGAGAGATTCGGCGAGCGCGGAGTGCTGGGCCTCGGCCTCGGCCAGGTCGGTGAGGAGCTTGCGGGTAGAGGCGTCGGTGGTGCGGTGGGCGGCCAGCTCGTAAAAGCGCCGGGTCTCGAGCTCCATGGTCTCGGCGAGCTTGCGGACGGCGTCCAGGCCCAGGGGGCGCACGAGCCAGATGGGGCGGTGGCGGATGAAGCCCTTGACATCCTGCCGGCGCAGGAGCGGGATGTGGTTCCCGAAGCGTTCGACGAACAGCTCGGTCAGGCCGCGGCGGTGCTCCTGCTCCTGGGCCTGCATCTGCTCGAAGACCTTGGCGGTCGCGGGGAAGTCGGTGCGCAGGCCGTCGGCGATGTCGCCGTAGATGCGTGAGTCCTCCTCCTCGTTGCTGATCGCCAGGGCGAGGATCTCCTGGTCGGTGAGGTCGGCAAAGCGCTTGGCCATGGTGGACTCCTCAGGGGCGGCGCCGAGGTCCGCGGGGCGGCTCAGGGCGCCTTGGGCGGGCTGTAGACAAGCACGCCGATGTCCTCGACGGTCACCAGGCCTCCCTGGACCATCTGCTGGAGGTGCGGGACGATTGCGGCGATCTGCTCGGGGGTGTCGACGATCTCAACGACCATGGGCAGGTCCTCGGAGAGCCGCAGGATCTTGGCGGTGTGGATGCGGCTGCCGGCGCCGAAGCCCATCGGCCCGCGGAGCACGGTGGCGCCGGCCAGGTGCAGCTCGCGGGCCTTGAGGACGATCGCCTCGTACAGCGGCTTGCCCTGCCAGCGGTCGGCCTCGCCGATGTAGACCGTGAGGCGCCGGGCCGGGGCGGGGGACCGCGGCTCGAACGTGCCGTGGGGGAGCGTGCGGGGGGTGGGCGGCTGCGATGGCGTCTGGTTCATGGGGCACCCGGTCCGTACAAGCGGCCGGCCAGGGCCGAGCCCAGCCAGACCGAGAGCAGTCCGATCGCGTTGGTGAGCAGGATGTACGCGCCCGCGCGGGCGAACTGGCCGTCGTGGAGCAGGGCGAGCGTCTCGCGGCCGAAGGACGAGAACGTTGTGTAGCCGCCGAAGATGCCGACCAGGACGGCGATCTGGTACTCCTCGCGGACCGCCAGCGTGCCCGTGAACGCCGTGGCGAAGAACCCGATTCCCAGGCATCCGGTGATGTTGATGACCATGGTCCCCAGCGGGAACGTGGGTCCCCACCAGTCCTGGACGATCCCTCCGAGCCAGTAGCGCAGCACCCCTCCGAGGCCCGAGGCCGCGAAGATCAGCAGGAACTTGAGCATCGGGAGTGGCTCCGGGCGGCGTGGGAGATCAGGGGACGGGCTCGGAAAGATAGATGCGTGTGTTGTACTTTAACTCGACGGCGCCCTCCGCGTCGGCGTGCGCGGCGTGGGCGTCGGTGAGCGAGCGGATCAGCTGCTCGTGCGCGGGCCCGGACTTGGGGACGTACGAGGCGCTCATGGCCCGGCCGATGAGCCCTTCGCGCGTCAGGCGCTGGCGGTTCGGGAAGTTCACCACGCGCGCGGGCCGGAAGTGCCCGCCGGCGTGCACGGTGGTCGGGTCGAAGGGCATCGTCTGGGCGGGGTGCTCCCCGCTGACGGCGCGGATCGCCTCGGTGTAGCGCGAGGTGAGCGCATCGGCGCGGTCGCGCTTGTTCCACATGAGGGCGAGCCGGCCGGCGGGGCGCAGGATGCGGCGGAACTCGGCGAGCGCTTCGAGGGTCCGGAACCAGTGGAAGGCCTGCGCGCACAGGACCAGGTCCAGGGCGCGGTCGGGCAGGCCGGTGGCCTCGGCGGTTCCCTCTACCCACCGCACGCGCGGGTGGGGCTGGGCGCCGCGGCGCATGTCGGCGTTGGGCTCGATGGCGAGCACGTGGGCGCCGCGATCGGCCAGGGCGCGGGCGGAGATGCCGGTGCCCGCGCCGATGTCGGCGGCGCGGAGGGTGGCGGGATCCGCGAGTCCTTCGAGGATCGCATCGATCGCCGCGGCGGGGTAGCCGGGGCGGAACTTGACGTAGTCACCGACGCGATCGCTGAACCGGCCGGTGGGGTTCATCTCGTGGAGGTGGGCGTGGGGATCGGAGTCGGGCTTGGGCGCGGGGTCGAGGGTCATGGTTCTTCCTCGAAGCGCCGGCGGGCGCGGCGCTTGGCGGCAGCGAGCCCGGACTCCGGCGCGGTGGGGGTCTCGGGCGCGGCGGTCGGCTCGGGCCGCGGGGGGGCGGCGTCGGGCGTGCGGGCGCCGGGCGCGGAGCCGGCGGCGGCCTCGCGGGCGGCGGCGAGCCGCTGGGCGAGCCGGCGATCACGCTGGGCGCGGATGAGTTCGGCGGCGTCCTGCTCGGTGAAGGCGGCGGGCGAGGGAGCGGCGGGGGCGGCGGCGACCGCGGGGGTCTCGTGCAGCCGCTCGGCGAGCGAACGGATGTGGGCGTGTGCCTGCGGGAGGGACTCGGGGATGAGGCGATCCCAGGCGATCCGGCGCATGGCGATGTCCAGGAGCATCGCGGCGAGCGTCCAGGGGAGGAGCAGATCGATGAGCGAGAGGAGTGTGCGGCGGGGCTGGATTCCCGCGCGGTCGAAGAGCCTGGCAGCGCCCAGGTCGGCCAGCTCGATGGTGCGTCCGCCGGAATCTCTGGCGAGCGACTCGACGAGGGCGGGATCGGCGTCGAGGCGTTGGGACTCGACGCCGCCGCGGACCGAAGCGCCGGCGATCACGGGGGAGTAGCGGCGTGCGGCGCCGGCGGGCCTGAGGACGGCGACGTAGGTGCCGGTCTCGGAGGCGGCGACGGTGGTCTCGTAGACGCCGCTGCCGACCTGCTTGAGGCTGGTGGGGATCTCCTCGCCGGAGGGGGCGTAGACGCTGCCGGGCATCTCGAGCAATTCGATGGGCTTGCCGTCTTCATCGACGGCCTCGACGCGCAGGGCAAGCTCCGATCCGCGGGCCTGGAGCCGGGCGCGGAAGAGCCGGTCCTGCGTGGGGCGGGACATGGCGCGGGCCAGCTGGGTCCAGAACTGCGGGTACCCCCGCCACGCGATCCACCGCCCGGCCCACGGTCCCGCATCGGATGTGAACGCCGCGACCTGGCCCAGCTCGGCGCGCCACCACGAGAGCACGGGCTCGCCCTTGGGCGTGGTGATCGCGTTGATGATCGTCGGCTCGGGGCGGGGCTGCGTGAGGTTCAGGCCGCCGAGCATCGGGAGCGATCCCAGGCCGCGCAGGGCCTGGAACGAAGGGTCAGTGACCGTGGGCGCGAAGGGTTCCTCGCGGTACATGGGCGTGCGGACCACGCGGATCGCCTTGAGGAAGATGCGCGGCAGGATGTTGGGGTTGGTGGGGTTGAAGTGCTCCCCGCCGCCGTTGTTGGCGATCGCCTTCATCGTCGGCAGGTCGGCATCCTCCCCGACGGAGATCGCCGAGATGGTGATGCCCTCGCCGTGGATCTGCTTGGCGAGCGCGGGGAGCGACTGGGGATCGGAGGACTTGCCGTCGGAGAGCAGGACGATGTGGCGGACCTTGGCCTTGACGCCGCGCAGCTGGCGGTAGGCCTCCTCGAGGGCGGGGCCGGCGTTGGTGCCGCCGTTGGCCTCGATCTCGCGGATCGCGGCGGCGGACTGCCCCGGGTTGGTGTTGGGCCCCAGGGGCACGAGGACATCGAACCGGCTGTTGAACTCGATGACGCCGACCATGTCGGTGCGGCTGAGGCTCAGCACCGCGCGGGCCGCCGATTCGTTGGCCAGCTCCTGCTTGGAACGCGAGGAACCCATGACGCCGCGGCCCATGGAGCCCGAGTTGTCGAGCACGAAGATGATCGCCGCCTCGGGCTCGACGAGCGTGTCGGGCAGGTCGAGGCGCACGGGGAGGATCGGCTCGATCGCCGAGCCCTTCCATCCGCCGGCGCCGAATGACATGGGGCCGCCGATCATGACGAGCCCCGCGCCCATGTCCTTGACGTGCGCGGCCAGCGCCTGCTGGGCGGAGGCGGAGACGGCATCGGCGGGGACATCCTCGAGGATCACCAGGTCGTAGTTCTGGAGCGAGAGCAGGTCGGTGGGCATCGCGCCGGCGGAGACGACGGTCACGCTGATGTCGGCATCCTGGAGGGCGCGGGCCAGGGGCGAGGGCTTGCGTTCATCCTCGAACTCGCTCACGCCGTCGACCAGCAGCACCGACCCGACGCTGGGCGTGATCGTGAAGGCCTCGGCGGAGTTGTTGTCCAGCAGGCGATCGCCCTCGAGGCTCGCGGAGACGCGGCCGGTCGCCGGGTCGGGCCGCGCGGCGTCGGGCTCGAAGAGCACCTTGAAGCGGTGGACCCGTCCGACGCCCACGGGCACCTCGGTGGCGAACAGGTTGGCGCCGGCGGCGAGGCTGACGCGTTGGCCGGCGCCGGGCCGGGCGCCGTTGATGTCGACGGGGGTGTCGTTGTCCAGGACCAGCACGGTGCCCTGGGCGGGGTCGGTGGCGCGGAGGACGGCGCGGACGGTGACGGGCGCGCCGACCGCGGCCATGGGCGGGGCATCGACCGACTCGACGAGCACCTCGGGGCGCAGCGTGTAGCGGATCGGGACGACGTCGATCGGCGGGCCGTGGGCGAGCGCTCCCTGCGCCCCGCTCCCGGCGGCGATCCGGCGCGCGGCGGCGGCCGCATCGCCGGCGGTCTGGGCGCCGTCGGTGATCAGCAGGATGCGTCCGGTCGCGTCCGCGGGGATGAGGGTCGCGGCGAGCGAGAGGGCATCGGCGATGTTGGTGCCGTCCTGGATCCTGTATTCCAGGGAACGGTCGGCGATCTCTGAGGCGGGGGAGGGGCTGGCGACCAGGATGGGCTTGCCGTCGAAGGCGACGATGCCCAGGAGGTCGTCGCGGGAGCGCTGGACGGTGGCGCGCAGGAGCTGGCGGCGCACGGCCTCGAGCGTGGAGGTCGCGGGGTTTGCGCCGGGGATGGTCCCGACGCCGTCGGCGGTGATGCGCTGCACCGAGCCGGAGACATCGATCACGGCGATCACGGCGAGTCGGTTGGTTTCGCGGACGGTGGCGAGCCCGGCGAGGATGGCGGCGATCAGGCAGACGAGGGCGACGCGGACGATGGCCGCGAGCGTGCGGCGCAGGCGGCTCATGCAGGCAAAGAGGGTCAGCGCGGCGATCCCCATGGGCAGGGCGATGATCGCCGAGAGCAGCCAGAGGGGCTGTTCGATGTGGAAGGGCACGGGGGAAGGATACGGGTTTGGGTTGGCCGTCGCATACACTTGATAGACGATGGGTGAACAGGGAGAAAACCACGGGATCCCCGGCTCGGCGTACCAAGCAGACCATGGGTCATGCATGGTGTTGTGTTCATCAGTGAGATTCATCTCCGAGAGTGAACTGCGGGAGATCTACCGTCAATTCGACCTGAAACGACGCACGTTCGGCGTGGGGAGGCAGGATGCCGTGAAGGGCGCCTGCTCGTTCTGGATGGGATTCGAGGCCGGCCTGGTGGAGGTTTGTGCGGCGCATCGGCGATTTCAGCCCCATCGGAATCGGGTCAGCGCTCTTGCGCCGAACTCGCGTGACAGATTTGACCACCACGAGGCGTTGATCCATGTCGAGTGGTGTGGGTCGACGCCTCTCCTGGCCCCCGTGGCCTTCAAGCTCCTGTCTTGCTTCATAGATAACTCAAGCCTCCTGGTATGTCTACATACCTACAGCACGCCAGTGGCTGGCGATACCGTACTTCCAGACGATCGCACAAGAGCGTCGCTCGCCGACGGCCGCTGGCCTGCATTTCCGCCATGATGGGTCCGATCCGACGGGCGGTTGTGCTCGTACCATTGCCTGATGCACCCCCGCCGCCCCACCCGCCAGATCGTCATCGGAGACTCCCGCGTCGGCTTTGTCAAGATCGGCGGCGGACTCCCGGATGCCGCGGGCAACCCCACCACGCCGGCGCCGGTGTCGGTGCAGACCATGACGGCGGGGTACACGCATGATGTGGAAGCGTGCATCCGCGAGATCCACAAGCTCGCCGCGGGTGGCGCTGATATCGTGCGGGTCGCCGTTCCCGAAAAGAAGGACACCGAGGCCCTGAAGGAGATCCTCCCGGCCGTCGGCGTCCCCATCGTCGCGGATGTCCATTTCCACTTCCAGCGCGCCCTCGAAGCGGTGGAGGCCGGCGTGCACAAGATGCGCCTCAACCCGGGCAACATCCAGGACCGCAAGCAGGTGATCGATGTCATCCAGGCGTGCAAGGCGGCCAACGGGGGCAAGGGGATCCCGATCCGCATCGGCGTCAACGAGGGCTCGATCATCGAACGGCGCGACAAGCAGAAGCGGATGAAGGAGCTGGGGCAGGTCTTCGGGGAGCACAAGCACGGGTACATGCTGGCGATCATGATCGCCAAGCTCGAGGAATACCTCGACATCTTCTACGAGCAGGATTTCCATGACATCTGCATCAGCGCCAAGAGCATGGATGCCTCGCTGGTGATCGATGCGTACACGGCGATCAGCGAGCGGTTCGATCACCCGCTGCACCTGGGCGTCACGCACGCGGGGCCCAAGGAGACGGGGTGCATCCGCTCGGTGGCGGCGCTGGGGGCGCTGCTGGCGAGCGGCATCGGGGACACGATCCGGATCAGCTACGCGAACGATCCGATCTACGAGGTGGAGGATGGGCTGGAGCTGCTGTACTCGATGGGCCTGCGGGAGCGCAGGGGCGTCGACCTGATCGCATGCCCGACGTGCGGACGCATCCAGGTGGACCTGTTCACGCTTGTGCAGGATGTGCGCAAGCAGCTGGCCGAGAAGATCACCGTCCCCATGAAGGTCGCCGTCATGGGGTGCATCGTCAACGGGCCGGGCGAGGCCGAGGGCGCGGATGTCGCCGTGTTCGCCGGGGATCGCCGCGGCATCATCTACGTCCAGGGCGAGAAGGTCGCCAACGTGCCCGAGCCGGAGATCATGGAGAAACTGCTCGCCGAGTGCCTCACCTTCCAGGGCCGGGTGCTGCGGGGCGAGGCCAAGCTCGGCGAGAAGAAGGTGGACATCATCCCGCCGGACCCGATCGGGGAACTGGGCTCGGGGTACGAGAAGATCGCGGCGGGGCAGGTGGAAAAGCGGGCCTCGCTCACGATCGGCAAATCGTGAACCCCCCTGCCTGAGCGGTGCGGGAGAGGAGGGCGCGAATTGAACCCTGAGTGGCAGCTACCCAGCAACGTGCCGCGGTTTTCGTGGGGTTGGCTGGTGGCGGTGCTCATGTGTCTCGCCCTTGGAGTTCTGGCGTACTACTCGTTCAGCGGATTCAGGCTCTTGCGGGTGCTGCTCGTCCTGCTGGGCGTCCCGGTGATGGCGATCTGGTGGGGCAGGTATTCACCGCTGCGTGAGATGATCGATGCCTTTGACGAGACGGGGAACCGGACGTGCCCGCGGTGCGGGTACGACCTTCGTTCGTTGCCCGGATCCGGCGCATGCCCCGAGTGCGGCGAGCCGTTCTCGCCCGAGCTGCTCGCGGGGGCTCGCGAGAGGCTGGATCGGTACTACGAGCGGTGCAACCCAAAGTCGCGATGAAGGGCGATGGAGCGCACGCCCGGGATGCTTGCGCGACGATATCCGGCCGAGCTCGGTCGCTCCGATATTGCCCGGATTCTCAAAGAACTGTCATTGATGTGGACCGGTCGCCGGCGCGTTCGTGGAGTGGTGGGAGAGGCATGGGATCGGCGCGACGTTCGATGAGGTCTATGGTCCGCATCGCCCGCCCTCCGGGCGGTAGGGCAGAGCGGGCCGGATTCCATGGACCGAAGTCCCTGGCAACGGTCGTGGGCACTCCGGGCGAACGTCAGAGGGATAGCGAGACCTTTGGCGAAGACGCACGTTCGTGCAGGTCCTAAGGTTACAGCCTGCGGACCGACGCCGCACGGATCCGGCCAGTCGAATGCCGCAACCGTTCGGGCCCGGACCCGAAGAGCTGCAGACCGGCCCGGCGGGCGGGCCGCTGTGATCGGCGACGCCGGCGAGCATGGTGGAGGTGGCCGATGAACGTGATGATCCGCCCGGGAATGTCGGTGGCCATCGCCCTGCTTGCGTTGGCGGTGAGCCCGTGCGCGCTGCTGGCGCAGAGCGCATCCCCCGGCAGGAGTGCGGCCGAACTGACCAAGGCCCGCGGCAGGCTCGATATCGCCCGCACGAAGTACGAGAGGGACATGGAGGCGCTTCGAGCGAATGTCCAACGAGCGCTGGTTCAGGACGGGAATATCAACAAGGGCAAAGACGCCGAGATCACCAGGATCAACCGCGAGAGGGATGACTTCCGTGCCAGCGGCCAGTTCCCGACGAGAAACCACGGGGCGCTCGAGCAGGAATACGCAAAGTACGCGGAAGCGATGCGGAAGGCGTACACCGACGCCAAGAGCGATTTCGGCAAGTACGGAACATCGATCGATGTCGCCGCGATCACGCAGGAGGCGGATGAGTTCTGGAAGCACTGGGATGCGGCGCCGTGGAGCGGCAACCTGATCGAGAAGAAGTCCGAGGCCGAGCGGATGCTCAAGGCCGGCGGTGAACCACTCTCGGTTCCGATGAGCATGCCGGGTGGATACCGGCTGGATGTGACGGCCAGGCGAAACGGCGAGGCCGCCTCGCTCACGATGGAGATCCCTCTCCCCGATGGCAAGCGGGCGGCGCTGGCTGCAAATCCGGCGACGGGTGGCCGGTACCGTGTCATCCTGACGGTCGGCACGGAATGTGTCTGCGCCGATCTGGGCGTAGACCGTCCGATCGTCCTCGGCAACGCGGCAAGCGGGGGCCGGGAATTGCGGCTCAAGGCTGACGGCGGCGAGTGTGAGATCCTGTCTGTCCTCGTCAAGCCGCTGGGTGATCATGCACCGCCCGCGATCAGCAAGACCGACAGCAAGGAAAAGTCAAAGCCGCGGAACCCCGAACAGCCCGCGGATGAACTGCGCCCGGGCGACAAACTCCTTGGTAATGCCTCGGTGAACAACCATGCGCCCGTTCCGCTCGAGGGCACGGTAGAGCGGATCTCGGACACGGAACTGGCGATCTCGGTCAAACGCGACGGGGGCGGTTTCATCCATTACACCTTCGCGCGAAACGGTGGCTCGCTCACGCTCACCGACCAGCGTGCCCAGGGCGGTGATGTCACCTACAAGAACTCGACCGGTTCCGGTTCCCTCAACGGGGTCAGCATCGAGTGGACCAGTTCGACCGAATGCTGGCGCGGGAGCAAGCTCGACCATCTGGCTTCGGGTCACGCCACGCTCTCCAGGCGTTAGCGGCGGATTCAACGAAGAGCCTGGGCTTTCAGACTGAAGAACGGGTGCATCGTCTGATGGCGCGGACACGCCGCGTGCCACGGGTGGGCCGCTCTGAGCCAACCTGTGCGCTCTGCATTCACATTGCGAGTTGGATGACCTCACGAATCACTGCTTGGCTCAAGGCCGCCACGCAGCGGCCCGTCACCCACCCACGAACCGCGCGTGCACCGCCCGTGCCCGTTCGACCAGCGAGGTGCCGCGCACCAGAGTTCTGCCGTCGGCGAACACGGTCAGTTCGATCGGATCCCCGTTCTCTCCCCGTGGTTCGCGGAGCGTGCCGCGGACCAGGACCGCGGTCTGGATGAACGTGCCGTGCGGGAGCAGGCGGGCGTGCACCTGGGGCAGGTCCAGCGAGATCGCCCCGCCCCCCGGCCAGATCTGCACCGCGTTCCGCCCGCACAGCACCGCGGCCGTGTCCGAGTTCATCCCCGCGAGGAATTCGAACCGGCCCAGCCCGCAGCAGGGACAGTCGACCCGCCGCGCCGAGGCCAGGGCGATCGACCGGTGCACGTTCGACCACAGGTCGAACTGCACCAGCGAGCCCGACAGCAGGTCGTCCCGCCCCGCGAGCATCTTGATCGCCTCGCTTGCCTGCAATCCCGCGGCGATCGCCACGGCCGGGCCCAGCACGCCCGCGGTGTCGCACGTCGGCCCGGCGGCGGGGGGGGGGGCTTCGAAGAGGCAGCGCAGGCACGCGGTGTGCCCCGGGCGGATCGTCATCTGCATGCCGCCGGTGGCGAGCACGCCGGCGTAGACCAGCGGGATCCCCCGCTTGACCGCAGCATCGTTGAGCAGGAATCGCGTCTGAAAGTTGTCCGTCCCATCGAGCATGACATCCGGCGAGAACTTTGAGAGCAGCGCCTCGACATTGCGGTGCGTGACATCCGTCACCAGGGGCTCGATGCGGATCTGCGAGTTGATGCGGGCCAGGCGTGCGGCCGCGGCGAGCGCTTTGGGTAACTGCTCGCGGGCATCGCTCTCATCGAAGAGGCACTGGCGCTGGAGGTTGGTGAGTTCGACGACATCGCGGTCGGCGATGATCAACAGGCCAACGCCAGCGCGGGTGAGCAGGTCGGCGGCGGCGCACCCCAGTGCGCCGCAGCCCACCAGCAGCGCGGTGGAGGCGAGCAGGCGCTGCTGGCCTGCATCGCCGATGCCGCCGGCGAGCATCTGACGGTGGTAGCGGGCGAGTGATGGATCGTGGCAGGCCATTGGTTGCATTCGATTCGTTCACCTGCCAGGCACAGGGGACACAGAGGAAGGACAGTCGGCAGGGGGAAGGAGGAGCGAACGCATGCATCCGCGGTGTTCAGGATCGTCCGCGCGAGTCCGCCTTTGCCTTGCTGCGTCTGTTGGTCTCAAGCGCCTTCTCTGTGCTGCCCGCGCTCTCCGCGGAGGAATGCCTCGGTGCCTGCTTTGATCTGTCGGGATCGGTGTCTTCTCTCGTGCGCCCTCCCGGGATGAAACGGGCTCGGGGGCTCCTTTGCAAGGGTTTGGCTTGAAGAGCCGCTCAACGGTCGGCGGCTTTCGTCCCGCCCCACGGCCCGAAGGACATGATCTCAACCGGCAAGTCGCCGATCAAACAGTGTACCCGGGCTTGCGTCCGTGATGCGCGATCGCTATGGCGAGGAACTCGTGCCACCACGGCGCTTCGGCCCGATGCCGCCGACGATCTCGATCAGCGCTGGCCGGCCATGCGTGAGTCTGCCCTCGGCGTGGAGCCGCTCGAACGGTTCGTCCGCCGGGAGCCGCCGCGGCGGGTGCACGGGTGCGTGGTTGACGTGCTCGCGATGGGGAGCGAGCCCGTCCACCCACGCCCGCGGCGCGGGACCCGGGCCGATGCGCTCCGCGATCCTCCGGAGAGCATGGGCCTGAGGTTCGTCGCGCTTCGCCTCCGGGCGGCCGGGCTAGCACCCGGCCTCGAACGCCCGGACGAACGCGTCGAAGTCCTCGGTATCGACGAACCCGGAGCGATCAAAGTCCGCGAACTCCTCGCCCGCCTCGAACGACTGCACGAAGGCGTCGTAGTCTTCGGTGTCGACGAAGCCCGAGAGGTCGAAGTCCGCGCCGCACCGGGGAACGATGTTGTCCATCAGCCACAGCCTGACTTGCGGGTCGGTCAGGTCGATGGCGCCCGAGCCGTGGTAGGGCACCCCGTTGTTCAGCACGGCAAACCCGTAGTTGGGCAGCTGGCCCCCGGTGTTGTTGAACGCGTACGAGATGACGCCGACGAGCTTGTCACCGACGAAGCAGCCGCCGCCGGAGTCCCCCGCGACCGCGGCGGCCTCCCCGTTGACCGTGAGCCATGAGATCAGGCTGGGTCCCATGCCGGGGAAGTACCACTTCAGGTCGACCTGGTTGGGGGCCGCGAGCCGGACGCCGCCGCTCCACCAGTAGATGTCGTAGCCGGTCTCCTGCGGGTTGACGATCCCCCAGTGGCCGTACCCCACCCAGGAGACGTCCGACCCGACCGGCGCCGACCATCCAACCTGATGCCATCCCGGCAGGTCCTCGTTGAAGACCAGGATCGAAAGGTCCATCGTCGGGTGATCGATCCGCGAGGGCGCGGTGTAGATCTTCCCGAGCACTTCGTACGTGCTGCCGCCGACGTGCTTGGCGGTGATCACGGATCGCCTCGCGATCGCGGTGCCCGAGCCGCCTCCCGTCGGGCCGACCCACACGAAGCGGGTGTCCTCACCGAGATTCGGGACGATGCCCGGGGACGAGCACGCGGCCGCGGACACCACAAAGCAGGCGAGCAGGCGAGAGTTCATGGCGGGGCTCCGGACGGCGGGAGGGAGGTTCTCGACTCCCTACTGTGATCGCTCACCGGCATCACGTCAATCGGAAAGCGGAACCGGTGATTCTCGATCCGAGGTTTCCCAAGCGATTCTCCACCCGCGGCCGTCGCGGGCTGTCGACGGCGTATCTATCGCGCCATCGTTCCGGTCGGAGCGTGATTCACAGTCCCGCGCCGGCGAACGGGGCTTGTGTTCGGGATGGGTTCGCGGGTGCCTGGCGGTGCTGATGGCCTGTTCGCCGGAGGAGCACCGACCGTCCCCGCTGGTCTGGGCTCCTTTCCCAAGATCCGGCAACGCCGTCGTCATCCGGGGGCAACGGAGCACGCCTGCCTCAGGACGTTTCTGTCTCAGCACCTTGGAGCAGAGTTGTGAGAGCAAGGGGAAGGTCTGTCCCAGCAGACTGGAGGGTCTCTGGACCAGTCTCCTACCTGGCCTCCTCGATCTGCGTCCGCACCTCCCAGAGTTCGGGGAAGAAGACGTTCTCGATGAGCTGCTTGAGGTACGGGACGCCCGCGGTGCCGCCGGTGCCGCGTTTGAAGCCGATGACGCGCTGGACGACGCGCATGTGCCGGAACCGCCAGAGCGAGTACGACTCGTCGATGTCCATGAGCTTCTCGGCCATCTCGTAGGCATCCCAGAGCCGGCCGACGTTCTCGTAGATGCCCTTGAAGACCGCGAGCACGCCGGGGTTGGACTCGTGGGGCCGGGTGACGTCGCGCTGGAGGACTTCGGGCGGGATCGGCTGGCCGCGGCGGGCGAGGTAGCGGAGGAACTCGTCGTAGAGGCTGGGGGCCTCGAGCGCGGCGAGCAGCTCGGCGTGGATGCGCGGCTGGTGGGCAAAGACGGCGAGCATCCGCCGGTCCTTGTTGCCCATGAGGAACTCGATGAGGCGGTTCTGGTACGACTGGATGCCGCTGGCCGGCCCGAGCACGTGCCGGAACTGGACGTACTCGGTGGGGGTGAGGGTCGCCAGCACGCTCCACTGGTCGAGCAGCTGGGCCTGGATGTGCTTGACGCGGGCCAGGATCTTGAAGGAGGGCTCGAGATGGTCCTGGCGTATCAGCTCCATCGCCGCCCGCAGTTCGTGGATCACCAGCTTGAACCACAGCTCGGTGGTCTGGTGCTGGATGATGAACAGGAGCTCGTCGTGGTGGACCGGCTGGCTGAGCGGCCGCTGAGACGACAGGAGCTGATCGAGCGCCAGGTAGCTGGCGTAGTCCAGCTTGCCGTGCAGGTCGGTCGTCAGCCCGGCGAGGTTATGAGACCCTGCGCCCGGCTTGGGGGCTGGTCCGGCGGGGCTGGGAGATGGTGAGTCGGCCATGGCCGCGCAGCATAGAGCGCGGACGGACCGGCGACCTTGGAGGAACGGGAGGACTGGCTTGGGGTTGGGCCGTGGCCTACTCGGGCGAGGAGTTCTCGGCCTTCTGGGCCGAGGCCACGCGCGACGGGGACTCGTCGGATGCCATGTTCTCGCCCGTCCAGACGGCACTGGCGATCAGGCGACCATCCCCGGGCTTGGCTTCGATCACGGCACCGCGGACGCGGGCGTGCTCGTCACGCATGGACTGGCCGCAACCGACCAGCACGAGGCACGCACCGAGGAAGGCGGCGCGGACAACGATCTGTCGCGCCTGGCTGCCCCGTCCTAGAACCGCGTCACAACCAGTCTGTCCGCGTGTTTCTGGAGTCATGCTGAAGCCAATCATAGGTCGGTGAACCTTGTGATGCAACTCCACAACCGATCGAACACCGAACGTCGCCGGCTCGGAACCTATCCCTCGGTCGGCCAAGGGCGCCGAGCCCTGCACCCTTTCGATCGGTCCGCTCCAGATTGGTTCATCACGGATCCGTCGATTCCGTGTCCGACATCGCTATGGTCCGCAACGGCTGCGCCCGGCGGGCTTTGACCGGGATCGTCGATGGTTTGTATGATGTGCGGTTTGATCGGCGGATTTCTTACGGATACCGAACGATGATGAAGCTCTCCTTCAGCTCGGTTGCGTTCCCTGAGCGGCCCTTGCGCGAGGTGGCCCGGATTGCAGAATCGGTGGGGGCGCGGGGCGTCGAGCTTCGGACCTTCGGGTCCGGGTCGACGGAATTCGCGTGCGATCCTGCGCTGAGCGCTCCGGCGAAGACGGCGCGGCTGTTCGCCGATGCGGGCGTGGCGATCAGCTGCATCTCGACCTCGTGCCGGTTCGATGAGCCGGTGTCGCCGCCGGTGATCGGGCGCGTGTTCGGGGATACGGAGAAGCAGGTTCGGGCGGCGCGGTACGCGATCGACCTGGCCGAGGCGCTGGGCGCGGCGTTCGTGCGGGTCTTCGGGTTCGAGTCGCCGGGGGGCGTGCTGCTGGAATCGACGACGCGGATGGTGGTCGAGCGGCTGGGGAAGGTCGCCGACCACGCGCGCAACCGCGGGGTGAAGGTGCTGCTGGAGAACGGCGGCTCGTACCAGACGGCCGCGGACCTGGCGGGCGTGATCGACCGCGTGGGCAGCCCGCTGCTGGGCGCGGCGTACAACGTCGCGGTCGCGGCGGCGGCCGGGGAGGAGCCCGGGCACGGGTTCAACGTGCTGGGGGACAATCTCTGGAACGTGAAGCTCAAGGACTTCCGCGGCGCGCTGCCGTGCGTGCTGGGCCAGGGGGATGCGCCGTGCCGCGAGGCGGTGCGTGTGCTCTCCGACGGCGGGTACCAGGGCTGGCTGACGTACGAGTACGACCACGCGTGGCTGTCGTCGGGCGCGGAGGGAGTCGAGCTTCCCGGGGACGGCTCGGAGATGGTGCGCGATTCGTTCGCGGCGGTGTTCCGCTGGCTGGCCGAGGGCCGTCGAGCAACCGCCAACGCGCGGCGGGCCGCGAGCGTCGCCTGAAGCGCAGGGTCCCAAGGGGCCCAACGATCGGAGACTCCACCGTGACGCCCGAGCGGCCCGGAAATCTCGGGGAGCAGATCGTGCGCCGCTGCGCGGAGCTGGGGTTTGCCGCGGCGGGCGTAACCGATGCCTCGCCGAGCGCCCGCGGGGAGGAGTTCTCCGCCTGGCTCGCTGCCGGCAAGCACGGGTCGATGCACTATCTGGCCCGGGATTCACGCATCAAACTGGATTCGCAGCTGTTCCTGGCGGGGGCGCGATCGATCGTCATGGTCGCCGACCAGTACGGCTCGCGGTCCGAAGCCGGGGGAGCGGGCGAGGGGGCCGGCGTGGGGGTGGCCGCGGGGGTGGGGGTGGGGGATGTCGAGCGGGGGCCGTCGGGCCGCATCGCGCGGTACGCGCGCGGCCGGGACTACCACGAGGTGATCAAGCAGCGGCTGCACGTGATCTGCGATGAACTGCGAGCGCGCTTCGCGGGGGAGCAGTTCCGCGCGTTTGTGGATACCGCGCCGGTGATGGAACGGGAGTACGCCGCACGCGCGGGGATCGGCTGGATCGCCAAGCACACGCTGGTGATCCATCCTCGGCTGGGGAGCTGGATCCTGCTGGGCGGGTTCGCGAGCACGCTGCGGATCGAGCCGCCGCCGGGGCAGGAGGCCGAGCCGGACCATTGCGGTTCGTGTACGCGGTGCATCGATGCGTGCCCGACGGGTGCGATCGGGCCGTACACGGTCGATGCGCGGCGGTGCATCTCGTACCTGACCGTCGAGCACCGGGGCGACGTCGATCCAACCATGGCGCGGGGCGTCGGGGACTGGATGTTCGGCTGCGATGTGTGCCAGGAGGTCTGCCCGCACAACTCAGCGAGGCCCGGGGGCGCGGAGGTGGGCGCCCGCCACCCGGAGTACACGCCGAAGGTGGATGCGCTGGGGCTGCTGGAGGTGCTGGGCTGGGCCGCGGAGGACCGCTCGCGGCGGCTGAGCGGCTCGGCGATCAAGCGGGCGACGCTGGGGATGATGCGGCGCAACGCGGTATTGGTCGCCGGGAACACCGCGGATCCGGCGGGGGCCGATGGGGTACGGGGCCGGCTCGAGCAGATCGCGGGTGACCCCCACGAGGAGCCGCTGGTGCGCGAGGAGGCCGGGCGAGCCCTGGCGAGGCTCCGGGAGAGGGCGCCGGGATGAGGTGGGTCAGGCCTCGCGCGGGCCGTCATCGGACGGATCGTGCGCTGAGCCGGGGTGCTGATCGCCCTCCGAGCGGCTCGCGGAGTTGCGGGCGCGGGGGTTGGCGGCCAGCCGCTGGGGGTCGACGTGGTTGATGTGCCCGCACTTGCCGCAGACCACGCCGTACTGGCCCGCCTGGCGGCCCGACAGGTCGCTCCCGCATCCGTAGCAGGTGGGCTGACTGAGGCGGTGTCCGAGCTGGTTGAGCGCCACGGCGACCACGGCGAACGCAACGCCGACTGCCGGGAGCGCGGGGATCGCGAAAATGGAGATAGCGCCGATGGCGGCCAGCGCGATCGCCAGAACCCATGCCAGCGCCTTCAGACGGACTTTTTGGATCCACACGTGCGGTTCTTCTCCAGGTCATATATGAAAGGCCGCCGGGGGCCGGATTCCACCGGCCGAGGGGAGAAATCCGGAAGAGATTCGGGGGGTAGGGCGGGGTCTTCTTGGGGCGGCGGTGCCGCGGCCGCAGGCTCGGCGATCGGCCGGTGCCCGGTGGACGGGCGGGAGACCGAATTGGGGTGATCGCGCGTGCCCGCGGGCGCGGCAGGTTTATACTCGGGCCAACGAATGCGGATTGCACTTGTGAACTGGGCGATGATCTGGGACGGCGCCGTCAAGGGGGGCGGCGTCAACGGGTACTGTCAGTCGCTGGCGCTGGAGCTGGTCGAGCGCGGGCACGAGGTGGTGTACCTGTCGGGGGGCCTGACGTACACCCCGGTGACGGTGGTTCGGACCGAGGGTGTGGCGACCGTCGCCGCCGGGACGCGTCCGGGTCCCTGCGAGGTCCGCCGGCACCCCGACTGGCTGGGTGTGAAGGTCTTTGAGGTCCTCAACTCTCCCGTGGTCGCCCCGTCGATCCACCAGTTCGGGGAGCCCGACGGGGAGATCGACTCGCCGGAGCTCGTCGGCGTGGTGGGGGAGTTCTTCCGGGAGCTGGCGCCCGACATCGTGCATTTTCACAATATCGAGGGGTTCACGGCCTCGTGCGTGCGTGCGGCGAAGGTGCGCGGGCAGGATGGGAACCCCACGCGGGTCTTCTACAGCCTGCACAACTACCACACGCTCTGCCCGCAGGTGTACCTGATGCAGGGGCATCGCCGGCCGTGCCGGGACTACCGCAACGGGAACGCCTGCGAGGGGTGCATCGAATCGACGCCGCCAAGCCAGGAGCGGGCGCGGCGGCTGGCAGAGTTCGTGCGCGGGCTGCCGGTCGAGGTTCGGCCCGCCGTGCACGCGGAGGCGCACGCCGATGAGCCCAAGGGGCCGCCGGTCGCCGAGGCGGGCGCGGGCGTGGCGGCCGGCGCGGCCGAGGGAAGCCCGACGGTGCTCCGGCAGCTGGGCGCGGAATTGAAGTCGCTCATGTTCGGGACGCACGGGCCGGCGAGCCACGCCTGGGCGGCGGGGACGGCCGCAAGCCCCGAAGTCCCCCGCGAGCCCAGGGCCCTGGAGTTGCCCGCGCCGCTGCCGGGGGTTGAGCTGTCCAGCGGCGGGCTGACGTCGGCGATGCCGATCGCCGGCGCCGATGCGCGGGGCCAGACGGGGTTCATCCTGGCCGAGCGGACGCAGGCCAGGAAGTTGGGCCCTTCGGACCCGGAGTGGGCCGCGCTGGACAACGATGCATCGGCGGATCCGCCGGGGGAAGCGGCGCCCAACGCCTACGCGCGGCGGCGGGCCGCGATGGTCGCGATGCTCAACGGCTGCGACGGCGTGCTGGCGGTCTCGGAGTTCGTGCGGCGCAAGTTCGAGAACACCGGGGTGCGGCCGGGGGTGATCCGGACCAACCACATCGGGACGCGTCTGAACCGGGTGGTGAAGATGCACCGGGACGTGATCTTCGATCCGCCGCCGTTTGCCCGGGAAAGCCCCCGGCCCGTGCGGCTGGTCTTCATCGGCTTCAACAACTGGTACAAAGGTCTTCCGATGCTCGCCGACAGCCTGGAACTGATGCGGCCGGAGGAGCTGTCGCGGCTGCACCTGTACATCTACGGGCTGGGGGTGGGCGCCGACGAGTGGCGTTTCCGCCGGATGGAGCCGCGGCTGGGCGGCCTGGTGGTGCACCCGATGTACGCCTACTACGACGTGCCGTGGATCCTGGGCGGCAAGGACCTGGGCGTGGTCCCCAGCGTGTGGTGGGACAACGCGCCGCAGACGGTCTTCGAGTTCTTCGCCTGCGGTGTCCCGGTGCTGGGAGCGGACCTTGGCGGCATCCCCGATTTCGTGACCGAGGGCCACAACGGGATGCTCTTCAAGGGGAATGACCGCTACGATCTGGCCCGCCGGTTGGGGGAAATCGTCCGGGACCCGTCGAGGCTGTTCGAACTGCGGCGCAACGTCAGGCCGCCCAAAGATATTGGTGACCACGCGGTGGAGATGGAACGCTTGTATGCGGGCGGGCTTGGTGCGCTCGATGGGGGCGGGGATCCCCGTCCCCAACTCGCGGCGGTGGGCGATCGGTGCAGGTGAGTCGGAGGGATCCGTTCCGTGCCAATCCAGGAGCCAATCCAGGAACCAGTCCGGGAACCGGTCCGGGAACCCCGCGGCGTCGGAGCGCAGAGCCCCGAGAGCGTGCTGACCGAGAGCAAGCCGGACGGCGAGTCGGCCGGGGCGGGGCTGCAGGGCTCCGGCCGGGTGCTGGCGAGCCCGCGGGTCGCGGTGCTGATCGTGACGTGGAACCGCAAGCAGGCCGTGAGCCAGGTGCTCGGCGCGCTGTCGCGCCAGACGTTCCCGGTGGACCGGATGGACGTCGTCGTGGTGGACAACTCCTCGACCGACGGGACGCTCGAGTTCCTCCGGGAGCACTGGCGACCCGAGCGCATCGTCGAGAACCCGACCGAACGGGCCCACGAGCCGCAGTTCCAGAAGCCCGGCCGCAACGGCCGCAGCGCCGAGCCCAACCTCGCCGGGTTCGGTTCGTTCACCATCGTGCACAACCACCACAACCACGGCGGCTGCGGCGGGTTCAACACGGGGTTCGCCTACGCCGACCAGTTCCTGGCGCGGTCGGCCTCGGGGGAGGACCTGGGGTACGTCTGGCTGGTGGACGACGATGCCGACGTGCCGCCCGAGGCGCTGGCCCGGCTGTCGACGGTCGCCGAGGCGGACGCGACCATCGGCCTGGTGGGCTCCCGAACGGTCGACTACAACGACCGCGTCACCACCATCGAGACGACGGTGTACCTGGATCGCCGCGCCGGCCGCATGGCCGATGAGCCGCCGGAGCATCACCCGATGGCGCTCTCGCACCGGGCGTGGATCGCCCAGGTGGGCGCGGTCCGCGGCGGGCACGGGTACACGGGCGTGCGCGAGGTCGATGTGGTATCGGCGTGCAGCCTGCTGGCGCGGTGGTCGGCGGTCGTGAAGGTCGGCTTCTGGGACTACCGGTACTTCATCTACTGCGACGATGCGGACTGGTGCCTGCGGATGGCCAAGGCCGGCTACCGGGTCGTGCTCAACCTCGACGCGGTGGTCTACCACACGCCCTGGCACCACAAGCTCACGCCGGCGCGGGCCTACTACGCTCAGCGGAACGTCCTGTGGATGCTCCAGAAGCTCCTGCCCGCGAGCGAGCTGCGCGAGGTCACGTGGCGCTGGATGCTCTCGGTGATGAAGCACTCGCTGATCGCCGGCACCCACCGCAAGCTCTTCCAGGCCGACATCATGCGCCGGTCGCTGGCGGACATGATGAACGGCACCTGGGGCAAGCTCGCCGACGACGGCCCCAAGCCCGAGGAGGCGATCACCGGCCTGGACCGGATCGCGGCGCTGCGCCTGGACGCGCAGATCGCGGTGATGTGCCCCAACCAGGCCTGCATCCACTGGGCCGACGAGCTGCGCGTGCAGGTGGAGGACTGGCTGGGGGCCCAGGGGCGGCCGGGCGATGCGCCGGCGTGGGTGTACGTGGTCCGCAACGACGTCCCGGACCCGGGGAGCCAGCCGGGGCTCCCGCGGCGCGTGCTGTACTCGGGCCGCGTGCGCTCGAAGCTGCGCCGGCAGTTCGAGTGGCTGGTCAAGGGCCCGACCGCGGTGGTGGTCTTCGACCAGGCGTGCGATTTCCCGCTGCTGCGGGGAAGGTACAACGTGCACATTGACCGCAGGCAGCCGGCCAAGGCCCAGATCGAGCGGGCCGGGGCGCGGCGCCTGGCGGGGTTCCTGGCGCGGTGGATCCGGACCGCGGTGCGCTGCGCGCGGTTCAAGACTACGCTTGGACCCTACGTTTCGAAGAGCAAGTACGGTTGAACCCGCGAGCGTGCGGGCGGGGACGACCCCCGGGGGGGCGGGTCCACGAGGGTGGCCGTCGGCCCGCCAGACCACGACCCGCCTCCGCGGCGCCACCGAGCTCCGCGTCAGGGCACCGCGTCAGGGCACCGCGTTGGGGCACCGCGTTGGGGCACCGCGTTCCACGCACCACTTGAGCGAGCCGCACCCGCTTGATCACCCGAATCATCGAACCCAGGACCCCCGCGGCCCCCCACGGCTGGCGCCGCAGCGACCGGCCCCTGCGGATCGCGATGATCGGCTGGGCGCGGCTCTCGCTGCAGGGGCGCGAGGGGTCGGGGTACAACCTCAACTGCTCGGAACTGGCCGCCGGGCTGGCGCTGGCCGGGCACCTGGTGTCGTACATGCGCTCGGGCATGGACTACTCGCTGCGGCGGCGCATGTGGATCGAGCCGTCGGAGCGCTGGAGGGGCGTGGCCTGCTACGCGCTGTACAACAGCCCCAACCTCTCCCCCGCGTCGAGCAACTTCAACAACATGGTCCAGGAGATGGAGAGCCGCCGGCAGACCGAGCTGGTGCTCGCCTGGCTGGACCGCATCCGGGCCGATGTGCTGCACGTGCACTCGCTGGAGGGATACGGGCTGGACCTGCTCGCCGCGGTGCGGGCCTCCGGGCGGCCCGTCGTCGTGACCCCGCACAACTACTGGTACGGCTGCCCGCAGGTGGACCTCCTGCGCCACGAGACGGACGTGTGCATGGACTACGACGGGGGCAAGGCCTGCGTCGGGTGCCTGCCCCCCGTGGACTCGACGCGCCTGCGCCGCGTAAGGGCGACAGAGCAGTCGGTCTACCGGACGCTCGGGCCCTTCTGGTCGCACACGCTGCGGTCGTTCTACTTCCACATCAAGCCGCGGGTCGCGGGGCTGATTAAGCGGCGCACGTCCTCCGACGAGCCCGAGGCCGCGGGCCACATCGCGCCCGACGGCACGATCGAGCACAAGGGGGCGCCGGTGGACGCGGAGCTGGCGACCGGGTTCGACGTGCACGATGCGGCGTCGCACGGCGGTGAAGTGCTCCACGAGTACCCGATCGAGAAGGGCGAGAAGATCCCCGAGCTGGGCCGATCCCCGGCCGACCAGAACGAGCGGTTCCTCTCCTCGGATGTCCACCTGAAGGTGGTCAACGATTACGGGCGCCGGCGGGCCGCGGGGATCGCGGCGCTGGACGCCGCGTCGCTGGTGACCCCGCCGAGCCGCTTCGTGCTCGGGGCGATGGTTGCCATGGGGATGGACCCGCAGCGGGGCCGGCACGTGCGGCTGGGCCAGCCGCACTTCGACCAGATCAACCGGTCGGTGCGGCGGAGCCCGTACTACGCGGCGCGGCCCTGGACGCCCCGGAGCGACCGGCCGCTGCGGCTGGCCTTCTGGGGAACTACGCGGAACAACAAGGGCCTGGAGATCCTGGTCCGGGCGATCCCGATGCTCTCCAGGGACATCCGACAGCGCTGCCACTTCCTCATCCGCGCGGCGGGGTGGGACTGGATCTTCCGCAAGCGGCTGCTGAAGTTCCCCGAGGTGTCGTTCTGGGGCGGGTACGACCCGCTGCACCTGATCGGGGGCGCCAGGGAATTCGATGTGGGCATCCTGCCCCACGTGTGGTTCGAGAACTCCCCGCTGGTGCTGCTGGAGTTCCTGCACTCTGGCAGGTTCGTGATCGCGTCCCGCCTGGGCGGACCGCCGGAGTGGATCACCGAGCCGGGCACCAGCGAGCGGCACCCCCTGGGCAACGGCCTGCTGTTCCCGGGCGGAGAGCCCGGGGAGCTGGCCGAGCGGATCACGAGGCTCGCGCGCGGGGACGTGGTGCTGCCCAGCGCTCGGGAGATCCACGAGGCCTCGGAGCTGCGGAGCTACCCGGACCACGTGCGTGAAGTCGAGGGCATCTACCGGGAACTGCTGGGGGTTGAACGGGGCGGGGGGGCCGACGCATCGGCGCCGCTCCAGCGGCACACGCCCGCCCAGGCCCCGCCGGGGGCTTCGGCGCAGAACGGGGTCGCCCTGAACGGCTGAAGAAAGGACCTGCGCGATGAGTCTCTGCACGCGATCGGTGTGGACGGTGTTGGCGGGCGCGGCGGTGGTGGTCGGGGGCGCGGGCGCTCGGGCGCTGGCCGACGAGGGGATGTGGCTGCTCACCAGCCCGCCGCGGGACCAGCTGCGCAGCAGGTACGGGTTCGAGCCCTCGGCCCAGTGGCTCGAGCACGTCCAGAAGTCCGCCGTCAGGTTCACCGAGGGCGGGTCGGGCTCGATCATCTCTCCCAACGGGCTGGTGCTCACCAACCACCACGTCGGGTCGGACATGCTCGCCAGGCTCAGCACCAAGGACCACGACTACCTCGCCACCGGGTACTACGCGGGCACCCCCGAGCAGGAGCTCCGGTGCCCCGACCTGGAGCTCAACGTGCTGTGGACCGTCCAGGACGTCACCGACCGCGTGAACGCCGCGGCCAGGGACGGCATGCCCGCCGCCGAGGCCAACACGGCCCGGCAGCGCGTGATCGCCGAGATCTCCAAGGAGACGACCGACAAGACCGGCATGCTCGCCGAGGTCGTGACGCTCTACCAGGGCGGCAAGTACCACCTGTACAGCTACAAGAAGTACACCGACGTGCGCCTGGTGATGGCGCCCGAGCAGGACATCGCGTTCTTCGGCGGTGACACCGACAACTTCGAGTACCCCCGGTACAACCTGGACTGCTGCTTCTTCCGCATCTACGAGGACGGCAGGCCGCTCAAGCCCCAGCACTTCCTGAGCTGGTCGGCGGGGAGCACGGAGAACGATCTGGCGATCGTCATCGGTCACCCGGGGCGCACCAACCGGCTCAACACCGTCGACCACCTGCGCTTCCTGAGGGACACCGACCTGCCGATGCGCCTGGACCAGCTCTGGCGCAGCGAGATCAAGTTCCAGGAGTTCTGCAGACGCAGCGCCGAGAACGACCGCATCGCCAAGGACGAGCTGTTCGGGATCGCCAACAGCCGCAAGGCGCTGACCGGCCAGCTCTCGGGCCTGCTCGACCCCGCGGTGTTCGCCCGGAAGGCCGCGGAGGAGAAGACGCTCCGCGACTTTGTCGCCGCCGACCCCGCGCGGGCCAAGGCCTGGGGGGATGCGTGGGCGAAGATCTCGGCCGCGCAGGAGGCCCGCCGCTCGTGGGCGCTGCGGTACCGCCTGCTCAACGCCGGGATCTCCTCGGACCTGTTCCACAAGGCGCGGGACATCGTGCGGCTGGTCGTGGAGCTCCCCAAGCCCAACGGGGACCGCCTGCGCGAGTTCCGGGATTCGGCCCTCGAGTCGCTGTACACCGGGCTGTACTCCCCCTCGCCGCTGTACGACGCGCTGGAGATGTTCAAGACCCGGGCGAGCCTCTCGCTGATGGCCGAAGCGCTGGGCGCGGAGGACCCGGCGGTGAAGCTGGCGCTCGACGGGGCGTCGCCCGGGGACCGGGCCCAGCAGCTGGTGCTCGGGTGCACGCTCAAGGACCCGTCCGCGCGCCGGAAACTGGTCGAGGCGGGCAGGGACGCGGTGTGGGCCTCCACGGACCCGATGATCCGGCTGGCGATCCGGATGGACCCCGAGGCGCGGGAGCTCAAGAAGAAGTTCGAGGACGAGGTCGAGGCGGTGGAGCGGGTGAACTACGCGAAGATCGCCCAGGCCAAGTTCGCGATGAAGGGCGAGACGACCTACCCGGACGCGACCTTCACGCTGCGCATGTCGTTCGGCCCGATCGCCGGGTACAGCCAGGAAGGCCGCCAGGTGGCGCCGTACGCGACCATCGGCGACCTGTACGAGCGCTACCGGGACCGCCACGGCGCGCCGGGCTTTGATCTGCCCGAGCGCTGGATCAAGGGCGAGGGGAAGATCGATCCCAGGACCCCGTTCAACTTCATCTGCGCGGCGGACATCATCGGCGGCAACTCCGGGAGCCCGGTGATCAACACCAAGGGCGAACTGACCGGGCTGATCTTCGATGGGAACATCCAGTCGCTGCCGGGGGCGTTCGTCTACGACGGCGCCCAGAACCGCGCGGTGGCGGTGGATTCACGGGCGATCATCGCGGCGCTGCGGGAGCTCTACGGCGCGGGCAAGCTCGCCGACGAGATCACGGGCCCGCGCTGAGAGTCGAGCGTGCCCCGCCCCGGCGCGGACCGAACGGCTCGCACGGACCGCGATCGGTGCTCCGGCAGCGCTATGTCCCTGATTGTGCGCGCAAACGTGGATCTGCACCACGATCGCTCCAGAGACGTCCGGCGCGTGGGGGTGGGGCCCATCGGGGCCTCCCGCGCGCGGGGCCGGGAGGGGCATCCACGGGCGTCCATGAGCATGTCGCGCCTTGTGCGCACATCCCCGGCTCACGAAGGTCTGGCCGTGTTACAGGAGCCCGGGGCGCGGGTTCAGTGCGCAGCGCCGACCTGCCTGCGCGGGTCGGTCTTGGCGATGATCTGGCTCACGCCCTGCTGGTTGAACCCCTTGAACCCGTCGTTGCGTTCGAGGTTCTCCAGGTGGGAGCCCAGGGCGCCGTGGCGGCGGAAGTCCTCGGCCTGGGCGGGGGTGATCTGGTGGCGTGCGAGCAGGTGCTCGAGCCGCTGCTCGCCGACGCGCCAGTGCTCCCCCTGCGTGAAGGCCTGGCGCAGGTAGGGGAACGTGGTGAAGGGGTCCATGGTGCGGATGTCGGCGATGTCGTGCATCTGGTCCCGCAGGGCGTACCAGTCGAACTGGCATTCGAGGTGGTGCATGCCGGCCTGGAGGATCGCCTCGCCGTGCAGGGCGCACCAGAGGCCGATGGTGCCGAGATTCTCGCGGGCCGGAAGGCCCTCGTGGGCGAAGTCGCCGAGCAGTTCCTCGGGGGACATGTCGACGTCGGCGAAGATCGTGATGCCGGTGACGGGCTGCTCGAGCACCTGGGCGCCCCAGCCGGCCTCGGCGCCGGCGTAGAAGCGTTCGCGGCAGTGGAAGCCGAGCTTCTCGAGCACGGCGATCAGGTCCCGGTAGCAGTGGCGGCTGGAGCGGTAGGTGTGGTGGTCGTGGTTGGCCCAGCCCAGGCCCAGGGCCTGCTGGCGGGCGTACTGGAACTGGCCGGCGTGGTTTCGGCTCTGCCAGTAGTTGCGTTCGGACTCGAAGAAGAGGTCGCACGCCCAGTCGCGGCCGAGGTCGGCGATCGCCCGGTCGATCAGGCGGTTGATCTCGGCGAACCCCTGGGCGTCGGTGGCAAAGTCGCGTCGCCGGGACCGCAGCAGCTCGAGGTGGTGCGCCGCCGAGATCGACCGGGCGAATTCCAGCGGCGTCGAGGGTGATGCGGCCGATGTCGAGGAGGGCTGGAACGACCGCGTTCCGTGGCGCTCGACCGCCCACAGTTCGGCGTTGTGCCCGTGGAACGCGCACACCATGCGGAGCTGGCTGCCGGGCGTGCCGTGGATGTGATCGGCCACCGGGATGTGCTGCGCGAACAGGAAGTCGGCGACCGACATCACCTTGATCGCGGCGCGCATCACGGGCAGGTCCCACAGGATGATGGCGGGGAAGATGCCCTTGTCGTTGACGTAGCAGTCGGGGGCGCCGGGGTGCGGGCGACGCTCGAAGCCCGCGTCGGCGAGCCGCTCGGTGATGTTCTGGGTCGTGCGCGCGAGGGTGATGTGGTCGATCCAGTCGATGAAGCGGGTGCCCGAGTCCTTCTTCATGCGGGCCTTGAGCTCGTCGGCCGCCGGGCAGCGCGAGAGGAACTCCGCGACCAGGTCGTTGACCAGCGCCTGGCCCTTGGGCTGGGTCTCCCAGTGGAACGGGTCGGGGGCGGGCGAAGAGGTGGGGCTTGCGGTGCCCATCGGGGAATGACTCCGGGTATGAGCGTCGGGTGCGAACGATATGCGTGCGGGTGATCCGTCAGGGCGCCGGGTTCACGGTGTCGCGGCCGGAGCGGTCGGGAGTATCAGCCGTTCCACTTGCGTGGGGGCTCGCCGGTGTACTTGCTCAGCGGCCGGATGATGCGGTTGTTGGCGTGCTGTTCCATGATGTGGCTGGCCCAGCCGGTGATGCGGGAGGCGACGAAGATGGGGGTGTACTGCGGGACGGGGATGCCCATCGTGAAGTAGGTCATGCCGCAGGGGTAGTCGACGTTGGGGTGGATGTTCTTCTTCTCGAGCATGATCTTCTGGACCTGCTCTCCCAGGTCGAACCAGCGACTCGCGGCGTGGCCGCCGGGGTTGGCGGTGTCGGTGGCGGCGATCGCGCGGCCGAGCTTGTGCAGGATGGGGGCGCGGTGGTCCCCGTTCTTGTAGACGCGGTGGCCGAAGCCCATGAGCTTGCGCTTGGTGTCGAAGGCCTTCTGCATCCAGTCGTCGACGGCGCTGGTGCCGATGCCCTGCTCCCCGACGTCGTGCATGATCTCCTTGAGCATCTCCATGGCCATCTCGTTGGCGCCGCCGTGGAGCGGGCCCTTGAGGGCGGCGATCGCGCCCGAGACGGCGCCGTGCATGTCGCTGAGGGTGCCGGCGATCACGCGGCCTGCGAACGTGGAGGCGTTGTAGTCGTGCTCGGCGTAGAGGATGAGGGAGACATCGACGACGTGGGCGTACTCCTTGGCGGGCTTCTTCCCGGTCATGAGGTACAGCAGGTTGGCGGCGTGGCCGAGGGAAGGATCCCCGCCCAGCTCGCGTCCGATGATCGCCCGGCCGTCGATGACGTTCTGCATGTGCCCGATGACGGTGGGGATCTTGGCGAGCAGGCGCTTGGCCTTGCGGAGGTTGGCGGCGGCGGAGTTGTCCTGGGCGTCGGGGTCGGTGTGGCCGAGGATGCTGACGGCCGAGCGCAGGACATCCATGGGAACGGCGCGTCCGGAGGCGAGGTAGCCGCCGACGGACTCGATGAACGAGGTCACGGCGGGGTGGAGGGGGCGGTCGGCGATCACCTCGGCGCTGAAACGGGCCAGCTCCTGGGGCGAGGGCTTGTGCCCTTCGAGGAGGAGGAAGGCGACCTCTTCGAAGGTCGCGTTCTGGGCCAGGTCGTGGATCTCGTAGCCGCGGTACCAGAGGCCGCCCTGCTCGATGGAGCAGATCGCCGTTTCGCCCGCGATGATTCCCTCGAGTCCTCGCGAGAAGATCGCCTCGGCCTGTTCCTTGGAGACGGCGGGGGCTGAGGAGGGCTTGGGGGCGGCTGGGGCGGCGGACATGGCGTTGTCTCCGATGGGAGGTGGGTGCGGGACCTGCAGCGCAGGGTGCAAAGGAGCGGAAATATAGCCGGGATCGGGGCGGCCCCGGGCGTCGGGGCCGCTACCGTCGCTCATGGCCAAATCTCTTTCCCGTTCCAAGTCCCGGGGCGCCGTTCGCGGCCGTGCGAGTTCGAAGTCCAAGCCCAAGGCCGGCGCGGGCACGGCCACGCGGACCAAGGCCCCGAGCAGGACCAAGGCCGCGCCGCGGACCAAGTCCGCGAGCGGGAGGAAGGTCGCGCCCCGGAGCCGCGGGGCCCTGCGTGGCGCGGCGACCGCGCGGCGCGCGGTCGGGAGCAAACCCGCCCCGGTGGACAAGTCGTCCGATTCGATGGTCAAGATCGTGCTGACGGACGATCACGGGACGGTCGAGACGCCGTGGGCGACCCAGGTCGGGAAGAACCTGTACCGCCTGGAGAACACGCCGTTCTTCGCGTACGGGGTGTCGTACCGGGACGTGGTGGAGGCCAAGCCGCAGAAGGGCGAGCCGCGGCCGGTGTTCACGCGCGTGAGCGAGCAGGGCGGCCACGCGACCATCCGGGTCGCCGCGGCGGGCGACAAGCCGGTGCCGCAGAAGGTGATCAGGCCGCTCCTGAAGCTCGGGTGCACGTTCGAGGGGACGAGCCCTTCGTACCTGTGCTTCGACATCCCGCCGGCGGTGGACCTGGCGAAGGTGGTCGAGTCGCTGGTGGGGTGGGATGAGGCGCTGATCCAGTGGGAGCACGCCAACCCGACGTGGGACGATCTGTACTCCGAGGTCGAGAGCGCCGACGCGGGCTGATCGGGAGCGGGCGGCGGATCTGGGAAGCTGCAACGGGATCCCGGGGGCGGCGCGCGATCAGGGGATTGCAGCGCCGGGGTTCGGCGCGCGCTGCCGTGCAGCGCCGGGGCAAGTGCCGGAGGAGGGAGTCGAACCCACACACCTTTAAGGGGTAACGGATTTTGAATCCGTCGCGTCTGCCAGTTCCGCCACTCCGGCCGGGTGAGTGACAAGGGTATGCCGGGGGTGCCCGGGTGTGCCATGTCCCGGCGGCCTCGGGACCTGTGGCGTGTGAGGAGAACGGGCGCGGGTCTGGCCGTTGCGTGTGGGGCGGGCGTCGATGCGTGGTAACGGATCAGGCATATTTCCCTGATGGTCCGGCCTCGAGTCGCGGCATGCGATTACGGCGATCGAGCAGCGCGGGCAGGTGTGCGCGGGTTGCCGTGAGACGGTCCGCGCTGCCCGGCGGCCGGTCGGGACGGCCGGGTGAGTTTCCGCCTGTGCGCGGATCACCCGTTGGCGCCGGAGGGTTCCGCCCCTCGCCGGCGCCGGGCGCGGCCGGTGGCTGCCTTGCGGGGCGACAGGAGCTGGGACATGAACAGGATGACATCGCTGGTTGGCGTGGCCGTGCTGGGGATCGTGGCGGGGAGCGCCGCGGCTCGTGCTGCGCAGGATGTGTACTTCAGCGTGCAGAACCCGCCGTCGGAACCGATCACGGACAACGCGGGGGGAGTGACGTGGGGTTCGGATTGGAGCCTCATCACGCTGCCGTGGGGGTGGCACTTTGATGTTGACCAGTCGATCTTCCTTGGCCTGGAGAACCGGTACGCGGCGGACCAGACCAAGACGGTGACGCTCGACTACGTGAGCTACATCGGCGGTGTGGGGCTGACCGGGCAGACGCTCGCGGGTTACCCGCCGAACATGCAGGCGACCAAGCCGTGGGACAGTCTGACCGTGAGCCAGATCTACCTTGGTCACTATCAGGCCGTGGGGACGATCTTCCCGCAATCGAGCTGGGAGTGGATCGAACTGTTCGGCCACCACAAGGGCGACGTGGGTGTAGTGGATTATTTCTCCACCTGCACACCGTCGCCGGGGGTCGGGGTGATCTTCGCGGCGGGAGGGTTTGGGGTGTTCGCGGTCGTTCGTCGGCGATGATCCGCGGAGGGCTGCGATTGGCGAGCCGCACGCGTGCGAAGATCGACCGCGGTCGCCGCGGTGGGGGCGCTGCGCGGACACGTGGCGGCGGGTGATGCGGGCATGCCGGCCCGGGCGCGTTCGATAACGCTGCCGATGGGGAGGCCACGTTTGATCGCGGTGCCGGTGCGCGGCGCGGGTGTGAATCCGGCGCTGTGAGCGTGCGCGCGGCGTCGCGGAGCGTCGCAGACGCTACACGCCGCGCACACGGAAACTGGAGTTCAACTTGTGATAGGGATAGAGCACCAATCGGTCTTGAAGTCGCCTCTCGCCTCGGCCGCGGGGGCGGATCGGGCCGATGCGTTAGAGCTTCCAACCCCAGTCCGGAGTCGCGGGGAATTATGCTCGACAGAATTGCACATCAGGCCGAGCGGATCGCTCTTGCTCTCGTGTCGACCGACAAGGACGACCTGCCGTCGTTGGCGAAAGTCCACGATGCGCTGGCGGAGCTTGAAAGGCTGGGGGAGGAGGCGACCCGCAACGACATCGCTTCGAGCGCGGCGACGATCGCCAGGGCCGTCGAGGCGATCGTGCTGTCGCAGGTCGACGATGCGGAGGCGGCGCTGCGGGGCGTGGCGTCATCGATATCGGACCTGCAGCGGCTGGTGGACGGCGGGGCGGCGGATCCGGGGGAGCCGGCCGACCCGGGGGAGCACGCCGAGCCCGCGGATTCGGCGGGTGCGGCCGCCGCGGCGGTCGAGGGCGAGTCGTTCGCGAGCAGCCCGATCCCGGAGGGCGATCTTCAGCTCGTCAGCGATTTCATTTCCGAGGCGGTGGCGCACCTTGAGTCGGCCGAGGCGGGTCTGCTGGCGGTGGAGCAGGCGCCGGAGGACATCGACAGCATCAACGCGGTGTTCCGGGCGTTCCACACGATCAAGGGCGTTGCGGGTTTCCTTGACCGCCGGCAGATCGGTTCGCTGGCGCACGCGGCCGAGAGCCTGCTGGACGCGGCGAGGCAGAAGAAGCTGGAACTGACGGGCGGCACGCTGGACGTGGTGCTCGAGTCGCTGGACACGATGCGGGTGCTGATCGCCTCGCTTTCGGAGGCGGTCAAGACGGGCCGGGCCGAGCCCGCGCAGCCGGGTCTCAAGGCCCTGATCGATCGGTTGCACGCCGTGCTGGCGCCCGGGGGCTTGGGCGCAGCGCGGGCCGCAGCGCCCGGGCGCGCGGGAGCGGACGTGGGGGCGGGCGATCAACCGGCCGTCGAGCCTGCTTCGTCGCAAGCCGTTGAAGCGGCCGCCGAGCCGGCGTCCGAGCCGGCGTCCGAGCGGTCGGGCGAGCGGGCCGCCGAGACGGCATCTCCGCGGGCGGCGGGGGATTCGGATTCGAGCGTCAAGGTGGGCACGGCGAGGCTCGACAGCCTGGTCAACATGGTCGGGGAGCTGCTGATCGCGCAGGCGATGGTGCAGCAGGGCGCGGGGGAATACTCGTCGCGCAACCAGGGGCTGGCGCGGAGCCTTCGGCACATGGGCAAGATCGCCCGGGAGCTGCAGGACCTGTCGATGTCGATGCGGATGGTCCCGATCCAGGGCGTGTTCCAGAAGATGGTGCGGCTGGCGCGGGACGTGGGGCGCAAGGCGGGCAAGCAGGTGGAGCTGGTGTGCATCGGGGGTGAGACGGAGCTTGACCGCAACGTGGTGGAGGTGGTGAGCGATCCGCTGGTGCACATGGTGCGCAACGCGATCGATCACGGGCTGGAGACGCCCGACGAGCGGGCGCAGCTGGACAAGCCGGCGGCGGGGCGGGTCGAGCTCCGGGCGTTCCACCACTCGGGGAACATCGTGATCCGGATCTCCGACGACGGTCGCGGGCTGAACCGGGACCGGATCCTGCGCAAGGCGGTGCAGACGGGGATCGTGGGCCCGGAGCAGTCGCTGAGCGACCAGGAGGTCTACGCGCTGATCTTCCACGCGGGGCTGTCGACGGCCGAGAAGGTCACGGATGTCTCGGGTCGGGGCGTGGGGATGGACGTGGTCCGCAAGAACATCGAGGCGCTGCACGGGCGGATCGAGATCGCGTCGCGGCCGGGCGAGGGCTCGACGTTCACGATCCGGCTCCCGATCACGCTGGCGATGATCGATGGGATGGTGGTGCGGGTGGGTGGTTCGCGGTTCATCATCCCGACGACGAGCATCGAGCAGAGCCTGCAGCCGGCGGCCGAGCAGCTCTCGAGCATCCAGGGCCGTGCGCGGATGTGCATGGTGCGGGGGTGCCCGCTGCCGCTGTACAAGCTGGCGCAGCTGTTCGGGATGTCCCAGTCCGAGGGCGGGGCGGGCCAGGGGCTGACGGTGATCCTGCAGGACGGGGACCGCCGGTGCTGCATGGTGGTGGATGAACTGCTCGGTCAGCAGCAGGTGGTGATCAAGTCGCTGGGGGACACGATCGGCAAGGTCAGGGGGGTTTCGGGGGGGGCGATCCTGGGGGACGGGACGGTGAGCCTGATCCTGGACGTTCCGGGGCTGATCGACCTGGCGCAGGCGAGCGCCGCATAGGAAACAGACACGGAGAAGCAACGCATGTCGACCAACGCAGTGCAGCCCCAACGCTCCGCCGCCCACGCCGGGAAGTACCTCACGTTCGCGCTGGGCAAGGAGGAGTACGGGCTGGAGATCCTGAAGGTGCGGGAGATCATCGGGTTCCTGGACATCACGGCGGTTCCGCAGACACCGGCGTACATCCGCGGGGTGATCAACCTGCGGGGGCAGGTGATCTCGGTGATCGACCTGCGGACCAAGTTCGGGATGCCGGGGACGGAACGGACGGACGAGACGTGCATCATCGTGGTGGAGACCCGCTGCGGGGAGAGAAAGGTGAGCACGGGGATCGTGGTGGACCGCGTCTCGGAGGTGCTGAGCATCGCGGCGGACCAGATCGAGGATCCTCCCGCGCTGGGTCCGGGGGTCTCGTCGGAGGTGATCCTGGGGCTGGGCAAGATCGGGGGCAACGTGAAGATCCTTCTCGACATCGATCGTGTTCTCAACGACTCGTGCGTGAGCGAACTGCACGGCGCCGCCGCCTGAGCGCGCCCGAACAAGAAGCCCGAGGGCGGCCCGGCCGGGGCCGCGGCGGGACGGACAGCCAGACTGGAGTGAACTGCCATGGGACTGCGTGGAAAGATCATCGGAATCTGCTGCGGGTTTCTCGCGATGCTGGGCGCTGCGCTGCTGGTGGCGTACTACTCGACGACCAAGGACCACATCGAGCAGCAGTACGTGGAGAAGGCCCGGAGCATCTTGCTGACGGCCGAGTCGACCCGCGAGCAGATGGGCAAGCAGTGGGACCAGGGGATCCTGACCGCCGAGCAGGTGGCCCAGTGGGGCCACGCGGGCGAGAAGGAGAAGGTGCTGTCGTCGGTGCCGGTGGTGACGGCGTGGCGGGCGGCGATGGCCAAGTCCAAGGAGGGCGGGTACGAGCTGCGGATCCCGAAGTTCGACCCGCGCAACTCCAAGAACGAGCCGGACGAGCTGGAGGGCAAGGTCCTCAAGATGTTCGAGTCCGACGCCTCGCTGGCCGAGCACCACGTGATCGACACGGGCATGAACGCGATCCGGTACTTCCGGCCGATCAAGCTGACGCAGGAGTGCCTGCTGTGCCACGGGGACCCGGCCAATTCCAAGAAGCTCTGGGGCAACGACCAGGGCCTGGACATCACGGGCTCGACGATGGAGAACTGGAAGGTCGGGCAGGTGCACGGCGCGTTCGAGATCGTGCAGACCCTCGACGGCGCGCAGGCGCAGCTGGCGGGCGCGATGTGGAAGGGCGCCGGGCTGATCGTCGGCCTGGTGGCGGTCTCCGCGGGGGTGGTCTTCTTCCTGGTGACGCGGATCGTGGTGCGTCCGACGGAGGCGATCGTCACGAACCTCACCAGCGGGTCGGACCAGCTGGCCTCGGCGTCGGGCCAGGTGTCCTCGGCGAGCCAGAGCCTGGCGCAGGGGGCGAGCGAGCAGGCGGCGTCTCTGGAGGAGACGACCAGCGCGCTGGAGGAGATGTCGTCGATGACCAAGAAGAACGCGGAGACGGCGCGGGAGGCGGCGACGATCGCGACGCAGACGCGTGCGTCGGCGGACAAGGGGGCGCAGGCGATGGACCGGATGGGGGTGGCGATCGGGGAGATCCAGCGTTCGGCGGCGGAGACGGCCAAGATCATCAAGGTGATCGACGAGATCGCGTTCCAGACGAACCTGCTGGCGCTCAACGCGGCGGTGGAGGCGGCGCGTGCGGGTGAGGCGGGCAAGGGCTTCGCGGTGGTGGCCGAGGAGGTCCGGAACCTGGCGATGCGTTCGGCCGAGGCGGCCAAGAACACCAGCGCGTTGATCGAGGGGAGCGTGCAGTCGAGCCGCAACGGGGTGTCGATGGCGCAGGAGGTGGCCCAGACGCTTTCGGAGATCACCAACTCGGTGGCGAAGGTGGACGCGATGGTGGGGGAGATCGCGGCGGCGAGCCGGGAGCAGGCGACGGGGATCGAGCAGGTGAACATGGCGATGTCGCAGATGGACAAGGTGACGCAGTCCAACGCGGCGGCGGCGGAGGAGTCTGCCTCGGCGGCCGAGGAGCTCTCGAGCCAGGCGGTGGAGCTGCACAGCGTGGTGGCGTCCCTGCAGTCGCTGGTGGGCGGCGCGGTGGGGGGCGCCGGGACGGAGCGGGCGCAGCCCGGGCCGTCCGGCCGTGCGTCATCGCCGCGCCGCGGTGCGTCCTTCGGGAACGCCAAGCGCAACGCGGGGGGTTCGCCGGCCGAGTCGGCGATCCCGTTCGGTGAGCACGATTCGAGTTCGTTCGATGAATTCCGTTCGGCCGCCTAGGGCGGTGACGGGTGAGGGGCCCGCGGGCCGGATCGCCGGGCGCGGGCCGGTGGGTCGGGCGGAACTCGACGCCTTTGGTGCCGGGTCCCGGCCGCGGTTGGACCGTGCGACTCCGGGGTGGAGCGCAGGGGATAGAACGCACGCACGAGCACGCCGGGCGCGGCCCGGACGGGAGCGACGCACATCATGACCATTGCACGACGCCTGACCCTGGTTTGCGTGACCGCCGCCGCTTCGGTCGCCGCGCTGGCGACCGTCGGTTACGTCGGTTCGCGGAACATCCACGCCGGCATCCGGCACATCGAAACGCTGTCCTCGGCGATCCGGCGGCACATGCAGGGCGACATGATGCACGATGCGCTGCGTGCGGACGCGATGAGCCTTCTGCTGGGCAGGACGCCCGCGGAGGTGAGGGCGGCGTGCGACGACATGTCCGAGCACGCCAAGGGCTTCCGGGAGGCGATGGCGCAGAACCAGCGGGAGGACCTGGGCCCGGCGGTGCAGTCCGAGCTGGCGACCCTGATCCCCGTGATGGAGACCTACATCGGCGAGGGCGAGTCTCTCGCGAGGACGATCACGCAGGACCCGGCCGGCGCCGCCAGGGCGGACATGGGGACGTTCCTGCGGGCGTTCTCGGCGCTGGAGGAGAAGAACGAGAAGGTGGGGGATCTGCTGGAGGCGGAGGCCTCGAAGGCCGCGGCGGCGCAGGAGGCGACGATCGCCGGGTTCCGCTCCGGCCTGCTGGCGTGGTCGGCGGGGATCTTCGGCACGCTGATGACGGTGATCGTGCTGATCGGGCGGAGCATCCGCCGGCCGGTCGAGCGTCTGGCGCTGGAGCTGAGCCGGGGGGCCGAGATCACGGCGGCGGCGGCGTCCCAGGTGTCGTCGGCGGGTCAGAGCCTGGCGCAGGGCGCCAGCGAGCAGGCTTCGTCGTTCGAGGAGGTGACGGCGGTGCTCAAGTCGGCGGCGTCGATCACCAAGTCCAACTCGGTGACGGCGCGCCAGGCGGCGAGCAAGTCCGACGAGTCGAAGGCGACGGCCCAGAACGGCAACGAGTCGGTGCGGATGATGGTCGAGGCGATCGACCAGATCCAGAAGGCCGCGGCCGAGACGGGGCGGATCATCAAGGTCGTCGACGAGATCGCGTTCCAGACGAACCTGCTGGCGCTCAACGCGGCGGTGGAGGCGGCGCGTGCGGGCGAGGCGGGCAAGGGATTCGCGGTGGTCGCCGAGGAGGTGCGCAGCCTGGCGAGGCGGTCGGCCGAGGCGGCGCGGAACACCTCGGCGCTGATCGAGCAGAGCGTGGAGGCGTCGCGGCGCGGTGTCGAGATCTCCACGCGGGTCGCGGCGAGCCTGGGCGAGATCACGTCGTCGAGCGTGTCGGTCAACGGGCTGGTGGCGCAGATCGTGTCGTCGAGCGAGGAGCAGACGACGGCGATCGACAGGATCGATCAGTCCAACTCGGAGATGGCGCGGGTGACGCAGGCCAACGCGGCGGCGGCGCAGGAATCGGCGGCGGCGGCGCAGGAGCTCTCCAGCCAGGCCGATGCGCTCAAGGCGGCGGTGCAGGAACTGGCGGCGCTGGCGGGCCTGGTGGGGGTCGGCGGGCGGGCCGGCGGGGGCGAGGCGGTGGGCACGGGGAAGGCGCGCGGGGCGTGAGAGCCCCCCCCCGGGGGGGGGGCGTGCCGGCGGAGCAGGCTTCGGGGTGCGAGCAAGGAACGATGGCGATGACGGCTTCGCGGCCGTCGGGTGCCGGGCTGGGCGTGGTGTGGGTGTGGTGTGGGCGTGGTGGGGTCCGGGTAACCGGTGTCGCGACCCGCACGCGCGGTCCGGGGGCGCGGGATGGGGGCCGGCGCGGAGCGCTTGGCGTGGACGGCTTCAAGTCGGCGTGGGTGCGGGTCGATCCGACGGGAGGGGACGGAGCACACCAGCAGCATGATCCTCGATCGCGTCAGCATCTCCGATTCCCAGCTCAGGCGGCTCGCGGACCTCATCCACCGACGGTGCGGGATCAACCTGCACGTCGGGAAGCGGGAGCTGGTGCAGGCGCGGCTGGCGCGGCGGCTGCGGGCGCTGGGGGACGTCACGGTCGACGACTACATCGAGCGGATCCTGTCCAACCCGGACGACCCGGAGTTCGACGACCTGATCGACGCGATCAGCACCAACCTGACGTCGTTCTTCAGGGAGAACGCCCACTTCGAGTTCCTCGCGCGGCGGTTCCTGCCCGAGCTGCTGTCGCGGAAGTCGGCCGGGCACGACCGTCGGCTGCGCGGCTGGAGCGCGGCGTGCTCCTCGGGGGAGGAGCCGTACTCGATCGGCATCACGGCGCTCGAGGCCGTGGCGGGCCGGCGGCCGGCGTGGGACGTGAAGATCCTGGCGACGGACATCTCGCGGCCGGTGCTCGCGTCGGCCAGGGCGGGCGAGTACGAGAAGCAGCGGCTGGCCAAGGTTCCCGAATCGATGGTGCGGGCGTACTTCGAGCCCGCCGGCCCGGGGCGGATGAAGGTCGGTCCCGCGCTGCGGCAGGCGGTGCGCTTCGCGCACCTGAACCTGATGGAGCCGTGGCCGTTCGACGGGCCGTTCGACTTCGTGTTCTGCCGGAACGTGATGATCTACTTCGACAAGCCGACGCAGGAGCGGCTGGTGAACCGGATCTACGAGGTCATGTCTCCGGGGGCGGTGTTCTTCACCGGGCACTCCGAGTCGCTCACGGGCGTCGAGCACCGGTTCGAGTACGTCCAGCCCACGCTCTACCGCAAGAAGGGGGGAGCTTGAAGCTCACCGTCTCAGTCTCCGACGCCAAGGTGTCGGGCGACCCGCAGGATGTCGTCTCGACGTTCTCGCTGGGCTCGTGCATCGGTGTCAGCGTGTACGACCCGATCGTCAAGGTGGGGGGGATGCTGCACTTCCAGCTCCCCGAGGCCTCGGCGAACCCGCGGCGGGCGCAGGAAAACCCGGCGATGTTCGCGGACTCGGGGCTGGCGATGCTGCTGGAGGGCGTGCGGCGTCTGGGGGCGGGGGAGAAGCGGCTCAAGATCATCCTGGCGGGGGGGGCGAAGATCCTGGACGAGTCGAACACGTTCAACATCGGTCGCCGCAACCACGCGGCGATCCGCAAGTGCCTGTGGCAGCGTGGGCTCATGGTTGCGTTGGAAGACTGCGGCGGCGTGGCGCCGCGTCACATGTTCCTGACGATCGCCACGGGGGAAACCCAGATCAAGGCCGTGGGATTCGCGGCCGCGGTGTAGGAGAGTCATCGATATGCCCCTGACCATCCTCGTTGTGGACGATTCGGCGACGACGCGCGCCGTGATCAAGCGCATCATCTCGATGTGCGGGCTGGACTCGCCGAAGGTGCTCGAGGCTCCGGACGGCAACGCCGGCCTGGAGACCGCGCGGGCGCAGATGCCGGACCTGATCCTGGCCGACCTCCAGATGCCGGGGCTCAACGGCGTCGAGATGGTCCAGGAGTTGATGGCGGACCCCAGGACTCGGCCGATCCCCGTCGTGATCGTCTCGGCCGAGCCGAGCCAGGAGACGATCGACAAGCTGCAGGCCGCCGGCGCGCGGGGCCACGTGTCCAAGCCCTTCACTCCCGAGCGGCTCCGGGTGGTGATCAACGACGTCCTGGGGGTGCACCATGACTGAGCTGGACCCGGAACTGCTCACCGGAGCGATGGCCGATGCGCTGGAAACGATGGCGTTCATCTCCCCGCTGCCGTGGGAGGGGGACGTTCCCGCGCCGCCGGAGAGGGGGCTGGTCGTGTCGATCCGGCACCACACCGACCGGACGCGCACGTGCCGGCTGATGGCGGGAGAGCGGTTCGCGCTGCACCTGGCGGCCAACGTGCTGGGGGTGGCGGAGGGGGATCACGACGCGACCGAGCGGGCGATGGACGCGCTCAAGGAGCTCATGAACGTGGTGTCGGGCGCGCTGCTGCGGGCCGCCCACGTCACCAGTTCGGCCGTGCTCGCGCTGGACCTGCCCTGCGTGGAGTCGATCGTCGAGCCGGGGCGCTGGAGAGACCTCCTGGGCGCCCCGGGGACCGTGTGCTTCGACGCCGACGGGCATTTCATCGCGATCGGGCTTGTTGACGGAGAGTGACCATGACCCGTTCATCGCCGCCGCCGCGGCCGCTGTCGAATCCGATCCGCGTCCTGATCGTCGATGACTCGGCGGTCGTGCGCGAGGTGCTGACCCGGGAGCTGGCGCGCGACCGCGGGATCCTGGTGGTCGGCGCTGCGCCCGACCCGTTCGTGGCGCGGGAGAAGATCGTGGAGCTGAGCCCCGACGTTCTGACGCTGGACGTCGAGATGCCGCGGATGGACGGGCTGACGTTCCTGCGGCACCTCATGCGCAGCCGGCCGATGCCCGTGATCGTGCTGAGCTCGCTGACGCAGGAGGGGACGGCGACGGCGATCGACGCCTTGGCGGCGGGGGCGGTGGACATCCTGGCCAAGCCGGGGACGTCCTTCTCGACCGAGAGCCTGGGGCCGCTGCTGATCTCGAAGATCAAGCTGGCCGCGTGCGCGCGGGTGAATGCTCCGGCGGCCCGGCCCAGTTCCGCGCCGCCCCCGAGGTTGATCACCTCGAACAAGGTGCTGGCGATCGGGGCCTCGACCGGCGGCGTGCAGGCGCTGACGGAGGTCCTGACGGCGTTCCCGGCCGGTTCGCCCGGGACGCTGGTCGTTCAGCACATGCCCGAGAAGTTCACGGCGTCGTTCGCGCAGCGCCTCAACTCGATCTGCCGGGTGGAGGTGATCGAGGCCAAGGACGGGGACCGGGTGGGCGCGGGCCGGGTCCTGATCGCTCCGGGCGGCCGGCACATGCTGCTGCGGCGGTCCGGGGCCGAGTACTACGTCTGCGTGAAGGACGGGCCGATGGTGTTCCACCAGCGGCCCAGCGTGGAGGTGCTGTTCAACTCCGTCGCCGAGATCGCCGGCCCCAACGCGGTGGGCGCGATCCTGACGGGGATGGGGGGCGACGGCGCCCCGGGGCTGCTGGCGATGCGCCGCGCGGGGGCGCGGACGATCGCGCAGGACGAGAAGTCGAGCGTCGTGTTCGGCATGCCCGGGGAGGCGGTCAAGTGCGGTGCCGCCGAGCACGTGCTGCCGCTGGACCAGATCGCGTCCATGCTCCTGACGCTGGCCGCTTCCGGGCGGGCGGCCGCGGAGGTGGCACGATGACAGCCTCGGCGACCGAGATCGCGGGATTTGTTGTCCCATTCATCTCGTCCCTCAAGACCGTGTTCGGGTCTATGGTGGGCGTGGAGATCACGGTCCGCCAGCCGTTCCTGAAGGAAGAGCCCGTCGAGTCCTGCGATGTCTCGGGGATCATCGGGTTCACCGGGGGCCTTTCCGGATCGGTCGTGCTGAACTTCTCGAACGCCGCCGCCGCGGGGATCGTCCAGGCGTTCACGGGCACGCCCGCGGACGTCGACGGGTCGGACTTTGCCGACGCGATCGGGGAGCTTTCCAGCATGGTCGCGGGGGTCGCCAGGAGCGAGCTGGGGCTGAGCGCCAACGTGAGCGCGCCCACGGTCGTTCGCGGCGGCCGGCACTCGATCGCGCGGCTGACCGACGTTCCCTGCATCGTGATCCCGTGCGGCACGAAGGTGGGCGGGTTCACCGTCGAGGTCAACGTCCGCCGGGGCGCGGGCCTGTCCGTGCGAGGAGGCATCTAGGCATGAACGTCCTGCTTGTCGACGACTCCACCACGATGCGCACCATCCAGAAGAAGGCCCTGGCGGGCCTGGGGGACGTGACGTTCGCCGAGGCCGCCGACGGGCTGATCGCGCTGGCGACGCTGGCCTCGGCGCCCAAGCCGTTCGACATCATCCTGCTGGACTGGAACATGCCCAACATGGACGGCATCACCATGGTCGGCAAGTTCCGCCAGAACGACAAGAAGACGCCGATCATCATGGTGACCACCGAGGCCGAGAAGAGCCGGATTCTCACGGCGATCAAGGCCGGGGTCAACAACTACGTCATCAAGCCCTTCACGGCCGACATCCTGATCTCGAAGATCCGCCAGACCCTCGAGAAGTGCCGCGCCGCGGCGTGATCCCCGTCCGGGGCCCGGTGTACTCCCATCCGCATCCGTTGCAGCCGCCAGGGCCGGCACGCCGATACGATCGACCGCGTGCGGCTGCTCGGCATCGATCCCGGCCTGCGGATCACCGGCTACGGGTGCGTAGACGGGGACGCCGCCGCGCCCGTACTCATCGAGGCGGGCGTGTTCAGGCTGGGAAGGAACGCGGGCGGTCCTGCCACCGGGGGCGATGATGACCCGGGCGGGGCTCCCCGGGGCTCGGGCGAGCCATCTGGCGCCCACACCGCCGCTTCTGCGGGCGCCGGCGGCGTCGCCTCCGTGATCGCCCGGCTCGCCGAGCTGGACGACGATCTGCGGGCCCTGCTCGCGCGGCTCCGGCCCGAGGCCGTTGCGGTCGAGTCGCTCTTTGCCCACTACAAGCACCCCGCGACCGCGATCGTGATGGGCCACGCCCGGGGCGTGATCCTGCTGGCGATCCAACGCGCCGGCCTGCCCCTGATCGAACTCAAGCCCAACGAAGTGAAGAAGTCCCTCACCGGCAACGGGCACGCGGACAAGCTGCAGATGCAGCGGTCGGTGCAGATCCAGTTCGGGCTGGCGTCCCCGCCCGAGCCGCCGGACGTGGCCGATGCGATCGCGATCGCCCTGTGCGCTGCGCGGCGGGCGGCGACGCGTCAGGAGCTCGGGGAGCGGGCGATCATCCTGCCGGCCAGGAGCCGGCGCCGGCTGCGGCAGCCCTCGGCCGAATAGCGCGACGCGAGGGGCGGGGCTTCTCAACATCCGCACATGGACAAGCTGTCAACTAGGGAGCCGAGGGCGATCGGAGGCCGGTGAGCCCCGGGGCGACAAAAAAAAGACTCGGGACATTCGGTGGCGTGCCCGGCCGCGGAGGCTACTTTGCCCCCGATGTCTTCCGCCTCCTTCAACCCCGCCTTCGGCGCCGAGTCCGACCGCCCGCGCGGACCCCGGGGCGTGCGCCCGCGGGCCGAGCCCCTGGGCAAGCTCTTTGATCGGCTCCCGCCCCACTCCATCGAGGCCGAGATGTCGCTGCTGGGCTCGATCATCCTCGAGCCGCAGATGATCGCCGACGTCCTGCCGTTCGTCAGCCGCCCGGAAGATTTCTACAACGAGCCGCATGGCGCGATCTTCCGGGCCGTGGTGGAGGTCTACGACAAGTTCCATTCCGGCGACCTGGTCCAGATCGCCGAGCTTCTGAAGGACGCCGGGACGCTCGATGCGATCGGCGGCCCCGAGTACCTCGTCAAGCTCGCCGAGTCGGTGCCCTCGGCCGTCAATGCGCCGCACTATGCGCGGATTGTGGGGGAGAAAGCCAAGCTGCGCCGGCTGATCGACGCCGCGGGCCAGATCCTGTACGACGCGTACCACACGGGGGAACTCGGCCCCGATGGCGCGCGGGAGGTGCTCGACAAGGCCGAGGCCGCGGTCTTCGAGATCGCGCAGGAGAGCTCGGCCGCCGATCCTGAGAAGCTCGCCGACCTGCTCCAGCTCGAGATCGACCGGATCGAGTCGAGCGAGGGCAAGGGCATCAGCGGGCTCCCGACGGGCTACCACGATCTGGACGAGCTCCTCCACGGGCTTCAGCCGGGGGAGCTCATCATCGTCGCCGCTCGTCCCTCGATGGGGAAGACCGCCCTGGCGCTGAACCTGGCCGAGCAGGTGGCCGCGGGCGGCGCGGGGCCGGGGATGCAGCCGGTCGGTCCCAAGGCGGGGGTGGCGATCTTCAGCCTGGAGATGTCGCGGGGGTCGGTCACGCAGCGTCTGCTCAGCGCCCGGTCGGGGATCAGCGGCGAGAAATTCCGAGGCGGGCACGCGATCAGCTCCACGGACTGGCAGGCGCTGCTGGGCGCGTGCGATGCGCTGCGCGAGGTCCCGGTGTTCATCGACGACACGCCGGGGCTGACGGTGCTGAACCTGAGGGCCCGCGCGCGGCGGCTGGTCGCCCAGCACGGGGTGCGCTGCATCATCATCGACTACCTCCAGCTTCTGACTTCGCCGGGGTCGGCCCGCGAGTCACGGCAGGTGGAGGTGTCGGCGATCTCGCGGGGCGTGAAGGCCCTGGCCCGGGAGCTCAAGGTCCCGGTGATCTGCCTCTCGCAGCTCAACCGCGCCACCGAGCAGCGAGAGGGCAACCGGCCGCGGATGAGCGACCTGCGCGAGTCGGGCTCGATCGAGCAGGACGCCGACGTGGTCGCGCTGCTGCACCGCGAGGACTACTACCACCGCGGGGAGCCGGCGTGGGATCCCAACTCGCACGACTTTGATCCCGACAACCAGGAGAAGATCGGCACCGCCGAGCTGATCATCGCCAAGCAGCGCAACGGTCCCACGGGGATCGTGCGGATGACGTGGGATTCCCATATCACGCGTTTCCAGAACTACTCGAGCGCGCGGCCGCCGACGGAATTCGGCGGCAATGGCCAGGGCGGCCCGTCCCGCGCGGGTGGCCAGGGCGGCGGGTACGGCGGCGGAGGCCACGCGGGTGGAACGGGGGCCGCGGGGTTCGGGAGCGGGATCGCGCCTCCGAGCGCATGGCCTCCATCCCCCGGCCCGGGATTCCCCGGCGGGAAGAAGACCGGACCGGTCGAGGGCCACCGCGACGGCGGCGGCCCGGATCGCGGAGCGCCCTTCGGAGATCCGGACGAGGAACCGCCGTTCTAGTCCGGCGGTGGCGGTGCTCTCCGTGGGCGGCTAGCACGGCGCGACTCTCCCGGCCTGGTCTGTTGCAAGCTCCGTGCTGCCGCCGGTGGGACGCTCCGACGGGGTGTGGATCGCGCCGGTGGAGTCGCGCGCCTTCGGGCGCATAGCCTTGTGCATGCGAACCACACTCCTGCTTGCCGTTCTTTCCGCCGCGATGCTCGCGGGCTGCTCGGGCCTGAAGCTCGGAGGTGACAGCTCCAGCCCCGGTGGCGGGGGTGCGGGTGGTGGGGGCGGTAGTGGGGCCGGCGGAGGCGATGCCGCCGCCGGCGGGAGCACGAGCGCCACGCACCACTACACCGGAAAGCTCACGGGCACGGTGCTGTACCGGGAGAGGTTCATCCTGCCGCAGGATGCCGTGGTGGTCGTCCGCCTGGTCGATGTCACCAAGCCCGCCGCCCCGGTCGTGCTGGCCGAGAAGCAGCTCAAGGCCGGCGGCAAGGGGCCGCCCTACAGCTTCGCGATCGACTACGACCCGGCGAAGATCACGGAGACCAGCCGCTACCAGGTGCAGTCCGAGATCCTGGTGCGCACTTCCAGGCGGTTCACGACGCAGACGCCCCCGCAGGTCATCACGCAGGGCTTCCCGTCCACGTTCGACATCGTGCTCCAGTCCGTGCGTCAGTGACCGGGCGCCGGTTCAGGCGGCCGGGACCTGGTCCCCCGGGTACGGCCGGGGCTTGACCACCTTCGCCGGGTTGCCGGCGACGATGGATGCTTCGGGTACATCTCGCGTGACGACCGCGCAGGCTCCGACGATCGCGTTGTGCCCGACCGTGACGCCCGGGCCGATGAACGCTCCCGCGCAGATCCACACACCGTCCCCGACGACGATGCACGGGCGGATGAGGGGCAGCTCGAATCTCGTGTAGTCGTGCGTGCCCGCGCACAGCCAGGCCCGCTGCGAGACGGTGGTCTGGTTGCCGATCCTGATCCAGCCCAGGTTGTAGATCTCGACATCCTCGGCGAGCGTGGACCACTCGCCCATCTCCAGGAGCCAGGGGTGGCGCACCCTGGTGGTGGCCTTGGTGATCGAGGTGCCGCTGAGCCGGGCCCCGAAGGCCCGCAGCCAGAAGCGTCGCCAGCGGTGGGCCCGCTTGAAGCTCCAGCGGATGAGGCTCGCCTGCACCAGTTCCCAGAGGAACCGGCGGATGTACTCCGACAGGGGGTAGGGGGCGCCCGCGGTCAGGTCGATGCGCTGGTAGAGCCGCTCGGGGGGCTTGAGCGCGGGGGGCTCGGACTGGCTGTGTACGGCCATGCACACCTCTCGTCGGCGTTCGGCGCGGCGCGCCTTGATCGGCGGAGGCGCCCGCGCCCGTTTTCCGCTCCCGCGCCCGCACCTTCGCGAGCCGGTCGAGGCCGATGGCCGCAGACCGGGCCGGCTTCCAGCCGATGCTAGGTCGGGCGGATCGCCGGCACGTCCGCGCTGTTATTGCGCGGGCCGCGATGGTCCGGGACCTTCCCGACGCGGTACGCTTGCATCCCGTTCACCCGCCGAGAGCCTGGCCGGACATGAGAATCCTCCACTACATCGAAGAACTCAACCTCAAGTCCGGCGGGCCGGTGCGCGCGGTGCTCGACCTGTCGCGCCTGACCTGCGAGGCCGGGCACCAGGTGACCATCCTGTCCCCGGATGTGTCCGATTCTCCCAAGGAATGGCTCACGCCTCCCGCCCCCGGTGAGCACCGCCCCCACGTCGTGCAGGTGCCGCCGTTCTCCGGCCGCGGGAAACTCTTCCCCTTCCCCGTGGTTGAGCAGGTCCGCAGGGACTTCATCGCCGGCCACGACCTCCTGCACGTCCACGGCATGTGGGCGCCCTCCAATGTGCAGCTCACCGGCGCTGCCCACCGCGCCGGCGTTCCGTACATCGTCAGCCTCCGCGGCATGCTCGACGACTGGCCCATGTCCCAGCGGCACCTCAAGAAGCGGATGTTCCTCCTGATCGCCGGCCGCCGCATGCTCCATCGCGCTGCGTACGTCCACTGCACCGCCGAGGGGGAGCACCAGCAGTCGCGCAAGTGGTTCCCCAGGGGTCGCGGGAGGGTCATCCCCAACCTGCTGGACTTGGGACCGTTCCGCAACGCCCCGGGCCCGGAGCCGGCTCGCGAGAAGTTCCCGGGCCTGACCGGGGCGCGGCCGTCCATCCTCTTCCTCAGCCGCGTTCACTACAAAAAGGGCGTCGAGCACTCCATCAAGGCCGCCGACATCCTCCGCGCCCGCGGGCTGCACTGCGACTGGCTGATCGCCGGGGACGGGGACCAGGAATACCTCAAGTCGCTCCGCGATCTGACCTCGTCGCTTAAGCTCGAGGATCGCGTGCATTTCCTGGGCATGGTCAAGGGCCCGGAGAAGATCTCGCTCTTCCAGGCCAGCGACCTGTTCCTCCTTCCCACCAGCCAGGAGAATTTCGGCTTCGCGATCGTCGAGGCGATGGCCGCGGGCGTCCCGGTCATGACCACCAAGGGCGTGGACCTCTGGCCCGAGCTCGAGGCCTGCGGCGGCGCGATGATCGTCGACCAGGACGCGTCGGCGATCGCGGACCGGGTCGCCGGGATCATTTCGGACAAGCCGCGGCTTGCCGACATGGGGGCCAAGGCCCGCAAGTGGGTCTTCGACAACCTCCACGAGCAGGCCGTCATCGGCCAGTTTGTCGCCACCTACGCCGATGCGATCTCCGAACGCACGGGCGCCGTCGTCGGGGAACTGCGGGCGGGGTACTCCCCGATCGCCGCGGGCATCCGGGATTCGTCCGGACCCGTGGGGGGCCGGGAACCTGGCGGGGGGGCAAGCCCACAGGGAAAACCCGCGCGGTCGGACGGCGCTGATCGGCCTTCCGACCGCCCGCGGATCGTGCACTACCTGCCGCACTTCCGGCTCGAACAGGGCGGCGTGGTGCGGGCCGTGCTGGACCTGTGCGCGGGCCTGGCGGGATCGGGCCATGACGTCACGATCATCACGGAGGACCACACCGACTGCCCGCCGGAGTGGAAGTCCGATCTCCCCGGCGTTCCCCGCATCGTCAAGGTCAGGGGCAAGGGCCATGGCAATCCGGTGCTGCTGCCGTGGGCGATGACCGTGCTGCGCAAGGTCATCACGCACGCCGATGTTGTCCACATCCACGGCATGTGGACGCCGGCGAACCTCCAGGTCGCCTCGGTGGCGCTCGACTTCTCGATCCCCTACATTGTCAGCCCGCACGGGATGCTCGACGACTGGTCGATGAGCCAGAAGCGCCCCAAGAAGCTCCTTCACTGGATGACCTACGGCCGCAACCTGCTCAGCCACGCCGCGTTCGTCCACTGCACCGCCCAGGCCGAGCTCGACCAGGCCAGGAAGTGGTTCCGGCTGGGCAGGGGCATCGTGGTGCCCCTGGTCTTCGACACCGAGCCCTTCCGGGAGCTTCCCGGACCGGAGCCGGCGCAGCGGCGGTTCCCGGAGATCCGGCCCGAACGTCCTTCGGTCCTGTTCCTCAGCCGCGTGAACTACAAGAAGGGGCCGGATGTGCTTATCCGCGCCCTGGCCGTGCTCGCGAGGGAGAACGTGGACTTCTCCCTCCTGATCGCCGGTCCGGGCGACCCGCCCGGGTACCTGGAACAGATGCGAGCCCTGGCGGGATCCGAAGGGATCGCCGACCGCACCCACTTCCTCGGCCTGGTCTCGGGCGCGACCAAGCTCTCGCTGTACCAGTGCGCCGATGTGTTCGTGCTCCCCACCAGCCAGGAGAATTTCGGATTCGTCTTCTTCGAGGCCCTGGCCTGCGGCACCGCCGTGGTTACGACCCCGGGGGTCGACGTCTGGCGCGAGCTTGAGTCCAGCGGCGGCGCGGTGATCGCCCGGCGCGACACCCAGGCGTTCGCCGATGCGCTTCGCGCGCTGCTCAAGGACCGGGACCGGCTCAGGACCATGGGCTCGGCCGGCCGGCGCTGGGTGCTGGGGGAACTCTCGGCCGAGAAGACCCTCGCGCATTTCAGGAAGATGTACGGTGCGGCCTCGCTCGGGGAGTGATCCGGCGCGGTCGGGGCCGCGAGATTGCAGAGATACCGGCGCCCGGCCGATGCTGTGTTGGAGCGGCGCGCGGCGAACCGGACCCGATCGCGGCGCGTACGCTCAGGAGTCGAGCGGCTCCTTCCCGGTTACCGGACCCGAACAGCTTGCAGAATCTCGCCGTCATCCTCTCCGTCCTGACGATCGCCGGGATGGTGATCCAGATGCTCGTGAACCACCTGATGCACAAGGTGGACCTCCTGAGCACGCGCAACATCTTCTACATCGGGATGATCAACTTTCAGTTCTTCCCGATCGCGATCTCGCTGGGCGTCGACACCTACATGCGCAAGCTGATCCCGTCCAACCCGGGCCGGGCGGGCATGATCTTCGTCGTGATGTCGTGGGCCTTCCTGCTGATCTTCAACTTCGTGTACTCGCGGGGGTGGATCGCCCACAACGTCGCCAGGTTCGTGCGGTCCCGCTTCGCGATCCCCTCTCCCAACGCGCTGATGATGCTCTCGGTGGTCTTCCTGTTCCTGGGGGCGATCAACCGCTTCATCGTCATGACGACGCCGCTGATCGCCAGCCTGGGCGGGATCCTGTCGATCGGTTTTCTCTGCGCGGCGGCGGGCTGCGCGATGTGGGCGTGGCTGCCGCGGATGTGGAACCCCGTGTACGCGATCCCCGCGTCGGTCATCGTGCTGGGGAGCATGCTGATCTCGATGCACCTGAGCTTCGGCCGCCGGGACCTTCTGAGCGTGGTGATCGCGTGCGTGTGGGCGGGGTACTGGGGCTACCTGCGCGAGCGGGGCAACTTCGCGATCTTCACCCGTCTGGGCGCGATCGGGGGGGTGGGGCTGGTGCTGCTGGCGGTGCTCTCGGCGACCCGCGGCGAGGGCGGCGAGATCCGCAGCCTGAGCAAGATCATGTCGGACGTGAACTCGGCGGAGGTCTCGGCGGGGCTGCAGCGCATGGCGAGCGTGCAGGACTCCGGGCCGATCACGCTGTACCTGATCGACACGCGGCCCACGGACTTTCCGTACGACACGCTGCACTCGCTCAAGTACCTGCTGACGCAGCCGGTCCCGCGGGAGATGTGGGCGGCCAAGCCCAACGCGCTGGGCCAGGACATCGTGTTCCAGGCCGGCGTGCGGGGCCTGGCCAGGGGTTTCAGCTACGGCCCGGGCCTGATGGGGCACATCGCCAACGACAACCCGTACATCGCGCTGCCGGTCTACGCCTTCCTGTTCGCGGTGGCCCTGAGCTTCCTGGACCGGGTCTGCCGGCTCCAGCTGACCAACCCGTTCGTGATGATCCCGGTGGGCGCCGGGCTTGGCGAGATGATGGCGATCCCGCGCGGCGAGCTGGGCCTGTTCGTCTTCCGCTGCAGCTTCATGTTCCTGACGGCGTGGCTGGGCATGTGGGCGGTTGCGAAGCTGATGGTCTCCTCGGGGATGCAGCTGACCGGCGGTCCGGCCGGGCAGGTCGAACAGCCCGAAGAGGAATACGAAGCGCAGCCCGAGCCGTGGCCCGCGGGCGGTCAGCCGGCGGCGTCCGCGGAGGACTTCGCGTCCCTGCAGGGGTACAGGCTCGGCTACGACTCCACCTCCACCACGGACTGAACCCTGCATGGCCACCGAGCTTCGGCGAGGACTCGTCCGCATCACCTCGAGCTACGGCCGGCTGGGCCTGAGCCTGGTCATGGGGCTGGTGCAGACCCAGGTCCTGCTCAGCTGGCTCCAGGCCAACGCCTACGGGCTGGTCGCGTTCATCGGCTCGTCGGTGGGGCTGGCGCTGCTGATCGACGAGGTGCTGCGGTCGAGCATGATCCGCGAGCTGGCCGCGGCCCACCACGCCGACCGGGACGGCTCCAAGGGCATCTTCGCCGCGGTGCTCAACTGCGGCGCGGCGATCTCCTCGGTCGGGTGCGTCGGCTCCGGGCTGCTGTTCCTGACCATGGCCCTGCTGGCGGGGCTGTTCAAGATCCCCCCGAACCTGCAGCAGGCGGCCTTCTGGCTGATCATCGCCGAGGGTTTGCACGCCTGCACCATGATCATCACCGCGCCGATCTACAACATGTACGTCGTCACGGAGCGGTTCGTCGAGGACAACATCTTTACGACCGTTCGCAAGGCCAGCTACCTGGTCATGGCCTGGGTCCTGCAGCCGCTGATCCACGACCCGGCCAGTGGCGTCATCTGGTACGGGTTCCTCTCCGTGGGCTGCAACATCACGGTGCTCCTGTTCGCGACGGGCTGGATGCTCAGGACCGACCGGCGGCTGAGGCCCCGCCCGCTCGCTGCGACCCGCGCCGGGATCCGCCAGTTCCTGGGCACGTTCGGCTGGAACACGGCCATGATGGTCGCGGTCAACTGCTACGACCGGCTCGGGCAGCTGATCACCAACCTGGCCTTCGGCACGGTCGGCAACACGGTGTTCGGCGTGGGGTACCAGCTCGCCGCGTACGTGCGCATGGTCTCGCTGGGCGTGAACTTCGGCGCCGATGCGGTCGCGGCCCGCCTGGCCAGCTCCGACGCGGAGATCCGCCGCAAGGCGATGGTTCAGTTCACATCCACGATGACGCGGCTGCACGGGTTCAGCTCGTTCCCGGTCGCGGCGATCCTGTCGTGCCTGACGGCCCCGATCATGCAGGTCTGGCTGGGCAAGCGTCTGGACGCGGCGCAGCTCCCGGCGGCGGTGGTGACGGCGCAGATCCTGCTTCTGCCGGTCACCGTGCGGTCGGTGACCGACTGTTGGACCCGCATCCTCTACGGCGCGGGCTACATCCGCCAGTACGCTCCTCTGCTGCTCACCGGGGGCATCATCAACCCGGTCGTCGCGGTGATCCTGCTCTACACGCTCCCCGACCCCTACCGGCAGTACTCGGCCTCGATCTCTTTCGCGGTGGTGATGACCGTCTTCCACTTCTTCCTGCTGCCCAGCGCCACCGCCAAGTGCCTGGGCTGCCACTACCGCACGATGCTGCTGCCGATCATCCGCCCCGCGACCGCGGCGATCCTGCCGCTGCCGGTGCTCATCTTCGGGTACCCGTGGCTGATCCCGATCGTGGGCGGGCGGCTGTGGCTGGCGCTGGCCCTGACGGCGGGCGCCTACGGCCTGTGCTACGCGGCGCTGGCGCTGGCGTTCGTGCTCAAGCCCGACGAGCGGCGCCGGTTCACGGGCGCGATCACCCGGCGCCTGCGACCGGCCGCGGCCGCGTGAGTTCGCGGGTCACTTGCCGGTCTGCGGTGCGGCCTCGCGACCCTCACGTGCCTCGCGTTCGAGCTGATCGACCAGCCGTTGGGCATCCTCGCGCGCCAGGCGCGACAGGGCAGGGTCCTTCGACCCCGGTCGCAGGCGCGGCAGGAGCACCGCCGTGCCGGTGGGACGCTCCCGCAGCGCGGCGATCGCGGTCTCGCGCAGCGCCGGGCTCCGGCCGGGGTCCTCGAAGATCGCCCCCAGCTCTTCGATGATCCACGCGGGGAGTTTCGTGCTGCGCCAGTTCCCCACGGCGATCGCGACGGCCGCCTTGAGCAGTTCATCCTGTGCCGTGGCGCGGGACGTGGCCTGCGCGAGCACCGCGCGGGCCAGCAGTTCGTCCGCGGCGGGCCGAACGGTGTCTGCGGTGCCCAGGGCCCACGCGGCCTTGCTCGCCACCTGGTCGGAGGGGTCCGCGAGCAGGTTGACCGCTCGATCGACGGCCTCGGGGCGGGCCTCGCAAGCTTCACGGAGCGAGTCGGCGGCGATCTCCCGCGTGGCCGGGTCCGCTGACTCGATGAGGTGTGTCCAGGCCTCCAGCGCCACGGGGGAGGTCCTGCTCAGCCAGGCCAGCACGGTTGCGCTCGTGCGTGCGAGCGCCTTGTTCGGCGACGTGTCCGAGGAGAACTGCTGCACGAGCCGGGGGACGTAACGATCGGCGTGGGCGGCGTCGAACGAAACCAGCAGGGCGGCCAGGAGCGCCACCCCGGGGTTGGGGTCGACGACGCCGGCGGCCGCATCCGCCGCGCAGCGTCTGGCCACCCGAACGCACGATTCGCTGGAACTGCGCAGGCAGTTCCAGAACGTGTAGTTGCCCGAGAGCACGGCAAGGGCGACCGATCGATCCGCGGGGTCGCTCGAGCCCAGCATGCGGCCGAGCTGCTCGAGCGCCGGCTCGGTCGGCAGCACGTTGTTCCAGCGGGCGCTCTGTGCGAATCCCAGAACGCGGTAGGCCAGACGGGGGTCGTCCGATCGGGTGTACATGCCCGTGGCCCGGGAGTCCAGCCACGCCGATTGCCAGGCGAAAAGCTGGCGCTCATCCACGCGGTGCCGGAGGTTCGCGGGCTCGGAGTGACCCGGCGGGTCGATGATCATCGAGGATGGCATGTACTCGAGCCCGGCGATCAGGAGCGTGGTGGGCACGAGGGCCAGCAGCCCGGTGCGGCGGACCTCGTGCGCCTTGAACGTGAAATAGACGCCGACGAGCAGCGCCGCGGCCAGCCAGATCAGCCCGAACTTGCGCTGCGTGCGGTACATCGACCGCTCGCTGCGTGCCTCCTTGCCGCACTCGGGGCAGAACCGCGAGCTGTGGCCCCCCATGTCGTACCAGCACGAGGGGCATCGCCGCCGCCCCCGCGAGGGACCGAAGCACCACCCGACCCACGCGCACCCGGCGGCGATCTGCACCTGCGCGATCGCCGCGATCAGCGCGGTCATGCCGACATGGTCCGGCCAGCCGCTGCCCGACCCGGGCCGGAGCATGTCGAGGGGCACCCAGCAGATCGCCAGCCCGCCGACGAACGCCAGCGGCCACAGCGTCAGCACGAGCACGTTGCGCACGGGGTTGACCACCGCCGGCGTCAGTCCCGGCGCGGCGAAAGAACTCGAATCGGCCGATGCGGTCCTGCTCGCGGGCGGCTTCGCCCTCGAAAGGGACTTCTCGTGCTGGCGCCGACGCTGGGCGCGGATCTCGATCCGTTCGGCCAGTGCCCGGACGACGAGGCTGACTCCCCAGAACGAGAGGAACGACCCGACCGCCAGCACCACCAGCGTGACATAGCCCATGGCAAGGAGTCTAACGGAAGCCGCGGGAGACTTGTTCGTTCCAGGACCGGCGTAGCTGCGCGGGGGAGAGGCTTGGCCCCGCGCCGACGATGGAATACTCAGCGCCGCACGGGAGTTGCCCCGCAGGCCGGCGGATCAGGGGGAGTGCCCGGCCGGCGGCTGCGCGGCAGGAGCATCCGGGCCGTCGCCCCCGCTCTCCAGCCGGTCGATCAGTTCCCTGAGCTGCCACCGGCTCGATTCATCCGGTAGTCCAGCATCCGCGAGGGCGTGAAGTGTCGGGAGGAGTTCCCGCGCTCCCCTCGAGTACTCCCGAACGACATCCACGGCGGCGATCCGGGCGGCGGGGCTCAGCGAGCGGTCGGCGATGATCCGGCCAAGTTCGGCGAACATCCATGGGGGCAGTTGGTCGTGCGGACCGGGATCCAGCAGGATGCCGGGGGCGGCGGCGACGAACGTGTCCTGCGAGCTTACCCGGGTGCGGGCATGTTCGAGCGCTCGGCGGGCCAGGGGTTCGGAGGCGACCAGCGGTGCGAGCGACGAGGCCGCCGCGGCGGCAACTTCGTCGGCGGGGTCTTCCAGCAACGCCTCGAGCCTGCTTACGAAGTCCGGGTAGCTCTTGCAGCACTCCAGCATCTGCTCGATGGCGGCGCGGCGGACGAAGGCATCCTGCGAATCCAGCAGAGAGATGAACGCGTTCATCGCGTCGGGAGATGCCAGCGCCAGCCGCGAGAGCTGGTAGATCCTGAACTGGCTCAGGTACGCGATGCTCCGGGGTGACGCCGTCGAGTTGATCGCGTTGAGGAGCAGCGGGTAGGCCGCACCGACCGCCCGGGGATCCCGGCCGGCCATCCACGTGGCGACCGCGGCGACCGTCCATTCGCCGTCGGCGACGTGGGCCGCGGCAGCCGTTGCGTACGGGCGGGCCATGTCCGCGAGCTTGGCGTTGTCGCCCGGGCCCAGGACCAGCGAACCGACGCCCTTGACCTGCTCCAGCGTGGTCGCCGCCGCGAGCCGCTCGTTGGGATCGGCCGACCCGATCATGGAGAAGAGCCGCTCGATCGCCGGGTCCGATGGTGTCAGCTCGCGATCATGGATGAACGCCGCGCACGCCAGGAGCACGCCCGGATCGCTTGAAGTGGCGGCGATCGCGCAGGCCCGGTTCTCCAGCCATTTCTGCTGCCAGTCGAACGCCTCGCGCTCGTTGATGCGGAACTCCAGGTTGTCGCGCACCGAGCCCTGGACCCGGTCGAGCACCAGTCCCTGCGGGAGCCGTTCGAAGATCGGGATCATCAGCGTCGTGGGCACGAACGCCAGCGGGCCGGACCTGGCCGCCACCGGCGCCTTGAAGGTGACATAGATGCTCCCCAGCAGCACGGCGCAGATCCACAGGAGGATGGGCTTGCGCCGCGTGCGGAAGAGCCGCTGCTCGGTCCTTGCCTCGTGCCCGCACTCCGGGCACAGCCGGGACGTGTGCCCGGCCATGTCGTACCAGCAGCGTGGGCATCTCCGGCGTCCGCGGGATGGATCGAACCACCATCCCACGCACAGGCACGCCGCCGCGAGCTGGACCTGCGCGAGGGCGACCACCACCAGATTCCTGCCCATCAACTCCAGCCAGTTCACCAGTCCCAGATCCCGTCCGAAGCCCACGCCGATCCAGCACACGAGCAGCCCCGCCGCGAAGACCGGCGGCGCGAACGCAAAGACAAGGATGTTCCGCGTCCGGTTGAAGGGCCGCCGGGGCGGGGGCGCGGGGGTCCGTGGCGGCGCGGACGGGTCGGGACTCTGCGCCAGCCGCCGCAGGGCACGCATCTCGGCGCGCTCGGCGAGCGCTCGTACCGCGAGGCTGATCGCCCAGCTGGAAAGCAACGAGCCGATGAGCAGGACCAGGAGCACCAGCAGATCCATGCGGTCCAGTCTACCTCCAGGGACGAAGAAACGAGTCCTTCCCGATCCGCGCGGCAAGGAGGCCGGATTCCGCGACCTTGGCCGGGAATCCTCCTATCCTCTAGGCCCTTCCGGGAATATACGACGGCGTCCCTGCGGGGCCGGCTCGCGTGCTGAGACGGCCTGATGTTCCAGTCCATCTCCCGCCCTCGCCCGTCTGGGTCCTGGGTGGAACGAAACTGAGGTCCGAGCCATGAAAAAAGTCCTCGTACTCGGCGGCGGCAAGGTCGGCAAGTCGGTCGCGGAACTCCTGCTGGCCTGCGGCCAGGGCAACTACCGCGTGACCCTCGTGGACCGGGACCCGGCCAATCTCAAGCTCGCCGAGGAGAACATCCAGCGCCTCAGGGCCCACGCGCCGCACGCGATCGAGTTCACCAGCCGCGTCGTGGATGCCTCCGACCAGGCCGCCGTCAGGGCCGCCCTCACCGGACAGGACTACGTCATCTGCATGCTCCCGTTCGACCTCGTCACCGGGATCGCCACGCTGGCCAACGAACTGGGCGTGCACTACTTCGACGTCACCGAGGATGTCGAGGCGACCGAGGCCGTCGCCGCGATCGAGAAGTCCGGCAAGGCCCGGGTCGCCCTCGTGCCCCAGTGCGGCCTGGCGCCCGGGTACATCGCGATCGCCGCCAACTCCCTCGCGCGCAAGTTCACGCAGGTCCACGACCTGACGCTCCGCGTGGGCGCGCTCCCGCAGTTCCCCACCAACGCGCTGAAGTACAACATCACCTGGTCGGCCGCGGGCGTTGTCAACGAGTACTGCGAGCCCTGCAACGCGATGCTCGACGGCAGGTTCGTCAAGGTGCCCGCCCTCGAGGGCCTCGAGCACTTCAGCTTCGAGGGCGTCGAGTACGAGGCTTTCTACACCTCCGGCGGCGTCGGCAGCCTCATCGACACGCTCACGGGCGAGAAGAAGACCTGCCCCGAGTCCAGGATCGCCTACAAGACCATCCGCTACCCCGGCCACCGGGACATCATGAAGTTCCTGCTCCAGGACCTGCGCCTCAACGTCGAGCACGCCGCCCCGACGCACAACGGCCGCGTCTTCGACCGCGCCCTGGCCGTCGACCTGCTCGAGCACGGGATCGCCCGCACCTTCGAGGACGTCGTCGTGGTCTTCATCAACTGCATCGGCATCCGTGACGGCCGCCGGGAGCAGGCCAACTTCCAGCGGGCGATCCGCGCCACGCACATGTTCGGCCGCGTCTGGCCCGCGATCGAGCTCACCACCGCCGCGGGCGTGTGCGCGATGGTCGACCTGCACCGCCGGGGGGATCTCCGCCAGACCGGCATGGTCCGCCAGGAGGAGTGCAGCCTCGATGCCTTCAACGCGACCGTGTTCGGGCTCGCGTACGAGGCCCCCGACCGCATCGAATCGACCGTCAAGGCTCGCTGATCCGCCGCCCGCCGCCGGCCGCACCCCCTTACCATCGGAGCGCATGGAGAAGGTCAACGTTCTATTGATCGGCGGCGGCGGCCGGGAGCACGCGCTGGCCGTCAAGCTGCGCCAGTCCCCGCGCCTGGGCACGCTCTGGGCCACGCACCCCCAGAACCCCGGGATCGCCGCGCTCGCCAGGCCCGTGGATGTCCCGGTCGACATCCGGGAAATCTACCGGCTCAAGCAGTTCATCGAGTCCCACGACATCGGGCTGGTGGTGATCGGCCCGGAGGACCCCCTGGCCGAGGGCTACGCCGACAAGCTCGCCAGCGCCAGGACGCTGGTCTTCGGGCCCGGCGCCGACGGCGCTCGCATCGAGGCAGACAAGGCCTGGTGCAAGCAGCTGCTGCGGGGCGCGGCGATCCCGACCGCCGAGGCCCGCATCGTCAACGACCCCGCGTCGGCGCTCTCGTACATCGAGAGCCGGCTGCGCGATGAGGAGTCAATCCGCGTGATCCTGGGCGCGCCGCGTGATTTCGAGGCCGCCGAGACCAAGCGACAGTTCATCATGCAGCGCATGAACGAACTGCTCCCCAGCCTGGGCGCCAAGCTCCCGCCCGAGATGGCGCTGAACGTCCGCGCCCGCGCTGCGCTCACCTGCGCCGCGCTCGCCTCGTCGACGTACCGGGATCCGGATGATCGCCGCCGCGCCATGCGTGAGTACATCCGTTCCAACCCGCGCGTCGCCGCCGCGTTCACCACTCCCATCGATGGCCTGCCCGTCATCAAGGCCGCAGGGCTCGCCAAGGGAAAGGGCGTCATCCTCCCGTCGACCATGGCCGAGGCCGACAAGGCGATCGACGACATCATGGTGCGGCGGGTCTTCGGGGACGCCGGCGCCACGGTGGTGCTCGAGGAACGCATGTCCGGCCCCGAGGTCTCGGTGCTGGCGATCACCGACGGTCGCAGCATCCTCGTCCTCCCGCCCTGCCAGGACCACAAGCGCCTGGGCGACGGTGACACGGGCCCCAACACCGGCGGCATGGGCGCGTTCTGCCCTTCGCCCGCGATCGACGACGCGATGATGGCCCGCATCGAGCGGGAGATCCTCGTGCCCACGGTCGATGCCCTGCGCCGCGAGGGGATCGAGTACCGCGGCGTCCTGTACGCCGGGCTCATGCTCACCCCCGCCGGACCCAAGGTGCTGGAGTTCAACGCCCGCTTCGGGGACCCCGAGTGCCAGCCGCTCATGGCCCGGCTCTCGTCGGACCTGCTCGAACTGATGCTCGCCACCTGCCGCGGGCAGCTCGATCGCGCCGATGTCCGGTGGGACCCATCCCACGCCTGCTGCATCGTGCTGGCGAGCAAGGGCTACCCCGACAAGCCCGCGATCGGTGTGCCGATTACCGGCCTGGACGCCGCCGCCGCGCTCGAGGGTGTGACGATCCACCACGCCGGCACCCGGCGCGAAGGAGACGGCATCGTCACCGCCGGCGGCCGCGTCCTGGGTGTCACCGGCTTGGGCGCCTCGCTCGCGCAGGCGCGGGCGCGAGCCTACGCGGCGTGCGAACTCATCCACTTTGAGGGCAAGCTCCTGCGGCGGGATATCGGCCTGGTTCATGCACCAACCGGATCTCGAACGTCCGCAGGCATTGCGTGAGCGTTGCTTCTGACACCTCGTGCGTGCACGAGGACCAAGGCAACTGCAAGATCTGCTCTTGCCGGGCACCGCGCTCCCATGAACAATCCGGGCCATTTCATGCCGGGAAGTGCCCGCCGGGTTCGCAACCGCTTGGTTCCCCGACCGAGAACCTGTATGCTGCCGCATCTCGACAGGACCGGCTCGCGGCGGCCTGAGGTGCTCGGGGGCCCCACAGCTCATTGAAGCTCGTTTTCCCGCGGCAGACTGGGAGGGTGCGATGCTGGACGGTGATGAACTACGCCTGACCAAGGAGGGGCTGGCGCTCTCACGCGAGCAGGCGGCATCGCTCCGGCTGGGAAAGGACTCGGTCGCCTGGGGGGTGTGGGTCGAGGGCCGCCGGGGCCGCACGTGGATGAAGATGTGCGCCGAGGACAGCAAGGAGTTCAATCCAAAGCACCAGGGCCCGCACATGATGATCTCGGCGATCCACCCGGACCTCTGGCCCGCGTGCGTCATGGTCGAGGCCCGCCTCTCGCGCCAGAACTCCGAACTCGTCGCCTTCCTCGAGCGGCTTTCGGAGCTGGGTGTCAACGTCCTGGTCGCCGACACGGTGATCGCCGGCTACGACCTGCAGGTCTTCCAGGCGATCTGCGAGATCAACGCCCTGAGCGGACGCGTCGGGCAGGTGCTCGAGGAGATGCAGGCGCAGGTGCAGCGTGACCGCGGGACAGGCCTGGAGCAGTACCGGGAGGCCCGCAAGGCCGCCCGCCGGGACGCGTTCCGCAAGATCGGCGCGGTTGTCCTGCCCTGTGTCGCCGCGATCGAAGCGCAGTTGCGGCTCGAGGACCTGACCGTGGGCGGCGCCGAGTCGGGCGGGTTCCTCGAGCACACGTCGATCCACCTGGGCGCCCTTCCATGGTTCCTGACCCGCTGGAACCTGCGACCCACGGACGCCAACCTCCACGCGATGCGGTTCGGCCTGCTCCGGGCCTACCAGCATCCGGCCCAGGGCTTCCACGATCTGTACGACGACCTCAGGGAGAAGCTGCGCAAGTCGGTCGACGGCTTCGGCCGCGGGGCGCACCCCGATCGCGGCGAGGGCCGCCACGGCGCGTGCGACTACAACCCGGCCGCCTCGGAGGACCCGTACCTCTCCCCGGGCGATGACACCGAGCACGGCGGCAACGCCTGGGCGCAGCTCCAGAGGATCTGGAAACGCCACAGCATTGAACCGGTCACCTGCCGGGCGCTTACGACGCTCGCCTACGCGAGCGTCTGGCGCGTGTGGGAGGAATCGGTCGACGGCTCGGCCTTCGGCCCCACGCGTCCGATCCGCTTCAAGTTCAAGTGCGACGGGGCCGCCGATCGCGGCGTGCTCGTCGCGCAGCCTCCGGGGCGGGCGATCCCGGCGCCCGACCTGGGATGGGTGCAGGCGCAGCTCAAGGCCCTCACCTCCAACGAGGAGTCCGACTCCCTGTGGCGCGACGACTTCATCGGCCTCGCGACGTTCAACCGCGCCGAGCGCAGCATGCGCGTCCGCTTCATGCGGCCGTGGTTCTCCAAGCACTACGCCTGGCGGCTGAGCATCCGCTACAGGATGGTCGACAGCGCCGCGCCGGGGAGCAGCACCGCCTCCCAGATCAGTTCCCGGGGCCTGCTCGCCAACATCTGCGGGGCGCTTACTTCGATGTACCGGCTGCGGGTCGAGCGCGTCACGACCGAGCTCATCGAATCCACGCCGCAATCCGAAGAGGGGCGCATCGGGGTGCTCCTCAAAGCGGTCTGGGACGGGGACGATAAGATCAAGGGAACCGAACGTCGGAAGGAAATGCAGGCCCTCACGAGCACGCAGGCCATCTGGGCGCGCGTCCACGAGGCGGTGGAGGAAACCCGGCGGATCCACCCGTTGATCACGGTGATTGTCGAGCCGGAGGATGTCGAGATCGTCCCGTTGGCACACGCCGGTCTGCCCGAAGCGCCCGATCACCGCGATGGAGAGCACCATGCCTGAGTGGAATGGGGTCCCCGACCTTGACCTTCACAACGCGCTGCTCCACCTGGGATGGGAGTTCCACGGATACCAGCCCCTCGACGCCTCCGCGCGCGACGCCCTCGGCCCTTGCGAGCTGGCCAGGTACTCGTTGCCCTTGAATGCCCAGACGGTCGCCAGGCTCCAGCGGCTGGGGCTGCAACCGTCCGATCTCAAGGCGCTGCCCGGAGGTTCCATGGGGTCCCTGGCCGGCCGAGCGATCGACAAGGCACGCCATTGGGACGGGCAGGCCGTTGATTTTCGGACCGTCCGGCTCCTCTGCGCATTCCACTGGTGGTCCTACTCCGGCCGACAGGTCATCCGCGGGAGGGATTTCTTCGTCTTCTCTCGCCACGTCAACAGTCAGTTCGGTGAACCCGCCACCATCGAGGCGATCGAGTGCGCCGGCATCTGGTGGGGTCTGGTGAGAGACCTGTGCCCCGTGCTCGGCATCCGAATAGAACCAGAACAATAGAGACAGAGATTTGCGGCGTTTTCCTCAACATGATTGCCTTGCACCCCGATCTGTAATACACTTGTAATACGCATCCTCCGCTCCCTGTGATGGCGGAGCGGGCGACTCAGGAGGAACTCCATGCCCAACAACGTTCCACGCGACATTGCCGATTGGCTCGGGGGGCCCCAAGAAGTACCGCAGGCAATCCCGGCGGATTCGATTCCCTGCACGGGCGAGGCGGAGGTGGTGGTTCGCGGGTACAAGCTCATCGAGCCGGTTCAGGACCCGTTGGCGGGCGGCTGGTTTGTCTGTCGCTATGTCGAACTGCCCGGGGTGGTCGCCCGCGCCAAGACTCGAGAAGAGGCACGCGAGCTTGCGCGGGAGCTGGCTATTGCCGGCGTTGCTTCCGTGCTCGCCAAGGGACTCCAACCACCTCCGGCCGGACCCTTGGAGCGGTTGGTGACCATGTCGTTCCGCGTGACCAGGGCCGAGGCCGATTGGATCCAGGGGCAGGTCGCTCTGACCTCCTCGCGCAACCAGTCGGAGTTCATACGGGAGCGAGTGTTGGCCGGCTGCACCGCCGCCAATTCCGCGCGCGCGTAACGCGGCGAGGGCCGCCGGCTCGCGTCCGGCGTGCACGCTCCGACGCACGGACCAGGCGACGCTAGGATCGCCGCATGATCCAATTGCTCGCCGTGCTGTGGATGGCGATCGCGCCGGTTCACGCGGGTGATCCCACCCCGCCGATCCCGGGCTGCACGCTCGCGTGGAGTGACGAGTTCGACGGCGCGGCGATCGACCCCGCGAAGTGGAAGCCCTGGGCCCTCGGCCCCAGGCGTGACGCGATCAACACGGCCGATGCCGCGCGCCTCGACGGCCATGGTCACCTGGTCATCACGACGACGCGCGTCGAGAACCAGGGCAAGACCGAGATCCACACCGGAGGTGTCTGGACCAGGGACCTGTTCCAGCCGACGTTCGGGTATTTCGAGGCGCGCATCAAGTTCCATTCGCAGGTCGGCCACTGGGGCGCGTTCTGGCTCAACTGCGAGGCCATGGGCAAGCCCGCCGATCCCAAGGCCCCGGCGCTCCACGATCCGCACACCGGCGGCGTGGAGATGGACATCATTGAGTTCCACCACCGCATGAAACGCCCCGACGGCCTGTACGCGGCGCAGCAGACGCTGCACTGGGACGGCTACGGCGCGGACCACAAGAGCAAGGGGTTTACTCCGGAGGTTCAGGGCCTCACGGAGGGCTTCCACACGTTCGGCCTGCTGTGGAGCGCCGAGCAGTACGTGTTCTTCATTGATGGCATCGAGACCTGGCGTGTACGGGAGAAAGATGGGGGCGCGATCTCTCACCGGCCCGAGTACCTGATCCTCTCTCTGGAAGTGGGGGACTGGGCCGGCCGGATCCAGGAGGCCACGCTGCCCGATGCCATGGAAATCGACTGGGTACGCGTCTGGAAGCCCGGATCGCCCGGGCCGGCGGCCGATCCGCGCGCTCCGTGAGCGGTGCGCGGGACGGCTTAGGATCGCCGGGGATTCGACGGCGAAAGGAGTGGCGGAGTTGGGCGGACTGGCCCGAGGGGGTGTATCTGCCTTCCAATTCAGCCGATCCCCGATACATTATCTGTCGAGGAACCGGGGCTGGAGTCACGTGATGCCGTTGCGAACATGGTCTCTGAGGATCGCCGGGGCCGCGGCCGTTCTTCTTTCCCTGACGGGCGCTGCCAGCGCGCTGCCGCCGGGCCTGGTCGATGAGATCGTTGTCGACAACTGGGATCAGTCCACGGGGATCGTGTTTGTGCCCGACGGCCGTGCGTTCGTGTGGGAGAAGAAGGGTCGCGTGTGGCTGCTGGAAGATGGCCACCGCTCGGCCCAGCCGGTGGTCGACATCGTGGACGAGGTGCGCAACTACGGGGACTACGGGCTGATCGGGCTGGCGGTCGACCCGAACTTCCTGAGCAACGGCCGCATCTACCTGCTCTACGAGGTGGACTACTACTACATGACCCACTTCGGGCTCCCCGACTACGACAAGTACAAGAGCCAGCTCGATCGCGACTGCATAGGGCGGATCACGCGGTACACCTGCAACCTGGCCGACGGTGCGCACTCGGTGGTCCCCGGCAGCCGGACGATCCTTCTGGGCGAGTCCCTGAGCACGGGCTTCCCGCAGGTGAACAACTCCCACGGGCTGGGCACGCTGGCGTTCGGCGAGGACGGCTCGCTCTTTGCCGGCTGCGGGGACGGCGCGAGCTGGGCGGTCGCCGACAACGGCGGCCCGCGCGACGGGTCGAGCAATACCGGGGTGGCCGACGGCGTCATCCAGCCCAAGGAGGACATCGGCGCGTTCCGCGCGCAGCTGCCCGACAGCCTCGCGGGCAAGGTTGTTCGCATCAGCCCCGAGACCGGCGACGGCCTTCCCGACAACCCGTTCTATTCGGTCTCATCGCCGCGATCGGCGCGGAGCCGCGTCTGGGCGCTGGGTTTCCGCAACCCGTACCGCTTCAGCGTGCGTCCGGGCACGTCGAGCCCGTCGAACCCGGCGGGCCGGCTCTACGTCGGGGATGTCGGCTGGTACAGCCAGGAAGAGATCGACATCGTCGCCCAGAAGGGTCAGAACTTCGGCTGGCCGATCTTCGAGGGGCTCAACACGGCTCCCGAGTACCCCTACGTCAGCCCCCTGAACCAGGATGCTCCCAACCCGCTGGCGGGCTCGGAAGGATGCGACAACGCCTTCTTCTCGTTCCTGAACCTCATCGTGCAGGACACACTGGCCACGCCCTCGTGGCCCAACCCGTGCGATCCCGAACAGCAGGTGCCGGCGAATATCCCGACGTTCATGCACACCCGGCCCGTGCTGAGCTGGGGGCACGGTCACAACGTGCAGGTGCCGATCTACCAGGGAACCACCGCGATCGGCATCGACATCGACAATCCCGCGTCCCCGGTGAAGGGAAGTCAGTTCTACGGCGACTGCGTCGTGGGCGGCGTGTGGTACACCGGCACGGCGCTGGGCGAGGAGTACACCAACACGTACTTCGCCGCCGACTTCACCGGGGGGTGGATCAAGAACCTGGTGTTCCACGAGGACGACGACGACCTGGAGGAGGTGCGGTCGTTCGCGGACGACAGCGGGCAGATCGTGTGCCTGGCGATCAACCCGGCCGACGAGAGCCTCTACTACATCAGCTACGGGTACAGCGGGGCCTCGGCGCTGCACCGGATTTCCGCCTCCGGGGACCGCCCGCCGGTGGTGAAGTCGACGATGTCCGCGAAGTACGGCGCGTCGCCGCTGACCGTGAAGTTCTCGACCTACGGCACGTTCGATCCCGAGGGGAGCAGCGTCTTCTTCTGGTGGGACTTCGGGGACGGGTCCACGGGCACTTCCGATCCGCACCCCGAGCACGTGTTCGTGGCGCCCGATGCGGGCCCGTGCAGGTACAACATCACCCTGACGGTCTCCGACGAGACCGGGAACATGACGACCGTCCCGATGTTCGTCACTCCGAACAACTCGCCGCCGCAGGTGGAGATCACCAGCCCCCAGGACGGCCTGTCGCTGGTGCTCTCCGGATCGCAGGTGCTCGACCTGCGGGCGAACATCTCGGATGCGGAGACTCCCGCGGGCCTGACGTGCACGTGGCAGGAGATCCTGCACCATAACACGCACACGCACCCGCAGGCCCCCGTGCACGACTGCCAGACCCAGGCGATCATCCAGACGCACGGCGCCGCGGGCGACACGGCCTACGACGAGTTCGAGCTCACGGTGACCGACCCGCAGGGCCTGGAGACCAAGCGCGCGGTGAGCGTCTTTGCGCAGTACTGCGCGGCCGGCGCGGTCCCGCTCAATCCGATCATCACCTGCCCGCACACGGGTGCGTACTTCGGCGTGGAGCCCGAGGGGGTGGGACCGTTCACCTACCAGTGGCAGCGGGAGGTCGAGCCCGGCTCGGGGCTGTTCGTGGCCCTCAAGGACGGGACCTCGGTTGCCTGGGGCGGCAGCGCCCTGGTGATCGGGGCGAGCAACCAGCTCCTGTCGCTGGTCCCGACACCGGTGTTCACGCCCGCGGATGCCGTGCGCTACCGCTGCATCGTCTCCAACGCCTGCGGCAGCGCCGTGGCAGCGCCCGCGCAGCTCCAGGTCTGCATCGCCGACTTTGACTGCACGGGCTTTGTCGACACGGACGACTTTGACTACTTCGTCCGGGCGTTCGAGGCCGGCAGCGACTGGGCGGATGCCGACTATTCCGGATTCGTGGACACCGACGACTTCGATGCGTTCATACACGCCTTCGAGGCCGGGTGCTGAACCGGCCGGGCCCGGCCCACTCCGTGTGGACGGCGGGTCGGGGCGCGATGGCCGTTGGGGGCGGGTTCACCGCCGCGGACCGGAGTGCGGCACTGTTCTGACGGCGAGCGTCGGGTTGCCTCGGCCACCGGCGGCGATTCTGCGCTGTGGTCTGTGCTGGTTTGCCGGCCCCGCCGTTGCAATCGCGCAATCCGGGTGCACATTCGAGGCGGCGACGCGGGGATCACCGCGGCCGGAGGGTCTTGGCACGCGCCCGCGTCCAACCGTTGTCCCCGCGCTCGCGGGGGGCCTGTCCGTGGTCGGCCTGCTCGCCGTCGCGCCGGCCGCGAGCGCTGCGCAAGATCCCTGGATGGATCCGCAGCTGTCGTAGACCCCCGACGAGTCGGGCTTCTGGTCCGATGACCTGGTCTACGGCGTCCCCGGCACGACGGTCTACGCGCGTCGTCATGCACATCCCGGAGAGCTCCTACGGGGTCGCCGGCGCGAATTTCAACATCACCAGCGGCGCGCTCCAGTGGACCGCCGGGATCGATCCGTGCGCCCTGGATGTCGCCAAGGGCAGCGCCAGCGACGGCCGCATGCCCGGCTTCGACAGCGGCAGCAACCCGCAGCAGGTCTTCGGCGGCGGCAACCGCCTGCGGATCGACATGTTCGACGATGCCAACGACGCCGCCTCCGTCGGCATCAACGTCGCGCAGAGTACCCCGGGCAGCTCGGCACCAGGTTCAACACCGGAAAGTCGGTGACCGTCTACAGGTTCTCGATGACCCTCTTAACGATCGCCCAATCCTCGGTGGTCACGCTGCACATCGCCAACGGCGCCAACCACGGCTCCCCGGACCAGCTCGTCCCGTTCCGCGCCTACGAGACGTCCACGTCCGGGGGCGGAGCCCAGATCCCCGACGCGTTCGGGGATAACGCGATGATCATGCTGCCGGCGCCGCCGGCGGTTCTTGCCCTGGTCCCGGCGATCACGGCCATCGGCCGCCGACGGTGATCCGCACGGCGGCGCACCGTGCGGCCGCGGAACCTCCGGAGGCAGGTTCAGGCCTTGGGCGGGGGTGTGAACGTCGACTTGACGTACAGCTCCTTGAGCTGCTCGTCGGTGACCATGCTGGGCGCCTTGGTGAGCAGGTCGGCGCCGATCTGGGTCTTGGGGAAGGCGATCACGTCGCGGATGTTGTCGGTGCCGATGAAGTTCATGACCAGGCGGTCCAGGCCGAAGGCGATGCCGCCGTGCGGGGGCGCGCCGTAGGAGAGGGCCTCGAGCAGGAAGCTGAACTTCTCCCTGGCCTGCTCGGGGGTCATGCCCAGGAGCTGGAAGACCTTGGACTGCACCTTGGGATCGTGGATGCGGATGGAGCCGCCGGCGATCTCCTGGCCGTTGAGCACGATGTCGTAGCCCGCCGAGACGATGCCCTCGATGGTGACCTCGTCGTCGACGCCGGCATCGACGAAGGCCTGGGCCTGGTCGTCGCGCGGCGCGGTGAAGGGGTGGTGCATGGCGACCCAGCGGCCGGATTCCTTGTCCTTCTCGAACATCGGGAAGTCGACGACGATCAGGAAGTTCCAGGGCCCGCCCTCGGCGCCGGGCCTGGGGACCACGCCCATGTCGCGCGCGACCTTCTGGCGCAGCTCCCCGAGCGACTTGGTGCACACCGAGTAGGTGTCGGCGACGAACAGCACGGTGTCCCCGGGCTTGAGTCCCAGCAGGGCGGTGAGCTCCTCGCGGTGGGGCTCGAGGAACTTGGCCAGCCCGGTCTCGAAGACGCCCTGGGCGCTCACCTTGACCACGGCGCAGCCGCCGGCGCCGAAGGACCGCACGAACTCGTGGTAGCCGTCGGTGATCTTGCGCGTGAGCTTCTCGGCCCCGCCGGGGACGCGGATGCACTTGACCACGCCGCGGCGGGAGTTGAACCTGGGGCGATCGGCGCCCTTGGCGAGCGTGTCCTTGAAGAACCCCACCTCGGTTCGCGCGGCCAGGTCGGAGATGTCGGTGATCTCCAGTCCGTAGCGCGTGTCGGGGCGGTCGATGCCGAAGCGCTCCATCGCCTCGCGGTAGGGCATCCGCTGGATCGGCGGCACATCGACGCCCGCCATCTCCTTCCAGAGCCGGCGGACGTACCCCTCCATCATGTCCATCACCTGCTCGCGGCGGACGAACGACATCTCCAGGTCGACCTGCGTGAACTCGGCCTGCCGGTCGGCGCGGGGGTCCTCGTCACGGAAGCAGCGGCACAGCTGGATGTACCGGTCGCACCCGGCGATCATGAGGATCTGCTTGAACAGCTGGGGGCTCTGCGGGAGGGCGTACCACCCGCCCGGGACGTTGCGGCTGGGGACCAGGAACTCCCGGGCGCCCTCGGGCGTGGACTTGTACAGGATCGGCGTATCGACCTCGAGGAACCCGTTCTCGTGGAAGTAGTCGCGCGTGACCTTGGCGAGCTTGTGGCGGGTCTGCATGATCTGCTGCATCTTCGGGCGGCGCAGATCGATGTAGCGGTGCGTCAGCCGCAGCTCCTCGTTGGGGAGCTTGGCCATGTCGTCGGGGAGGAAGGGCGGGTTGGCGGTCTTGTTGAGGACCTCCAGCGCGCTGACCTCGATCTCGATCTTGCCGGTCGAGAGCTTGGGGTTCTCCCCGCCGGTGCGCAGGCGCACCTTGCCCTCGACGGCGACCACATCCTCGTTGCGCAGGTGGTCGGCTGCCTCGAGGACCTCCTTGGGCAGGTCCTCGCCGTCGAAGACCAGCTGCGTGAGGCCGTAGCGGTCCCGCAGGTCGATGAAGACCAGGCCCGTCCCGTGCCCGCGGTAGGAGTTCACCCAGCCGTTGAGACGGACCGTGGCGCCGACATCTGAATCACGGAGTTGACCGCAGGTATGCGTGCGGATGAGCATGATCGGGTCCTGTTCTGGAAGTTGCGAGGCGGACTATAGGAGGAACGAGGGGCCCGGTGCGTGGTCCATCTACACCAGCACACGCAGGGAACCGGGCATGGCCAGGATCTCCAGCGATTCTTCACGCCCGCCCTGGTTGGGACCCCGCACCGCCTCCCCGTCCAGCTGCACCCTGAACCCCGGCTCGGGTGCCACGACCACGATGTGCGTCCCGCGGACGCGGATCGCCCCCGGGATCAACCCCGCGACCCCCAGCCATGAGGCCGCGAGCCACGCCCCGACGGCCAGCTTGAAGGGCGCTGGAAAGAAAACGACATCCAACACGCCGTCCCGCAGCGATGCCCCCGCCGCCGGGTTGGCACCCAGCGCGTACTGCTCCCCGTTGGCGATCACGGCCATCCCGCGCCGGTTCTCGAAGATCACCCGTCCATCGACCTCGAGGCTGATCGGGCTGACCCCGCCGGAAAACGACTCGCGCAGGATCGGACCGATGTACGACAGGTGCGAGATCCCGCCCTTGCGAGCCCCCGCGAGCCGGTAGATGACATCCGCATCCGGCCCGACGCTGCACATGATCACGAACGGCCTGCCGTTGCACTCGGCCGTGTCGATCGCCTCGATCCGCCGCCGTCCCAGCGCGGCCCGGATCGCCTCCGGATCGTCCCGCATCCCGAACTGCCGTGCGAACAGGTTTTCCGTGCCCAGCGGCACGTGGTAGACGGGCACGCCCGTCCCGATCGCCAGCGGCAGGACGCGATTGACCGTGCCATCCCCGCCGGCGATCAGCAGGGCATCAGACGCCGCGAGCGACTGTCGCGCGGCCAGGTCGTCCATCTCGGGCCCGCCGACGCGCAGCGGGAGCACCCGGTGGCCGTCCTGCCGCAGGGCCGCGGAGATGCGTTCGATGACCGAATCGCGTCGGCCGTTCCCGCTGGCAGGATTGAACAGCACGGTGATGTTCACATCCGGCAGCGTACCTGATTGGCCCGCGATCGTGGAACCGGGCCTCGTCCGCGGACCGCGGGCCCCGTCCGACCCGATGCCATGCTCACTTCTTGCCGCCGGGGATCAGGTTCTTCAGACCATCCTCGGCCTTCTTCTTGGCATCCTCCAGGGCCTTGTCGACCTGCTTGCCGACCTGCTCCTTCGCCTGGTCCAGCATCTTCTGCCCCTCGGCGCCGAGGTTCGAGCTGAGCTTGACCCCCAGCTGGTCGAGATTCTGGAGCTGGGCCAGACCGCCCTGCAGGTCCCCCAAGATCTCGGCCGGCAGCAGGCCAGGACCCTTCTCGGCGACCACCGCGAGCACGGCCTTGATCACGATGTTTGCCAGCTCGCCCATCGGCACGCCCTTGCCCGCGGTGCCGACGTCCGTGAGGTCGATCGACTCGATCGGGATGTTCACCTGCGTGAGCTGCCCGCCCGCGGGGAGCAGGTCCACGTGCACCTTCACGTTCTTGATCTGCAGGGACTTGACCACGAACCGCTTCTCATCCCCCGAGGGCTTGCTCTGGGCCGGCCCACCGCCGCTCTCGAACCTCTTGATGTTGTCGAGGATCGCCTGGTAGTTGGCCTTGCCGCCGGCCTTCTCCAGGTTGACCGTGATGTCCGCGAGCTTGAACTCGGGAACCTCGACGATCGGGGATCGCAGCGACGAGAGCGAGACCGACACGTTCCCCGCGCCCAGGCCGAAGAACCGGTCGGTCTTGTACCCGGGGGGATTGGCGACCTTCAGCTCCGAGAGCGAGACCGATCCCGAGAGCAGCCCGACGTTCACGCTCCCGAGCGTCGTCTCGACGCCCATGGCGTAGGTGCCGCCCTTCTCCACGGCGAGCTTGGCCGCCCGGTCGATGAAGAAGAACGCGGTGACCACGCCGCCAACCACGACAACGACCAGCAGCAGCACGAGTATGAGCACGAGCTTTTTCATGGTTTCTCCAGTCTCGGTGCGCGACCCTGCGCCCGGGCAATGCTAAGCGTGCCCGATCGCCTAGCATCTGCCCGCCATGACTCCCTCCGCGACCACGCCTTCCCCCGTCTCCACGGTGTCCTCCCAGCACCCCGCGGCCTCCGAGGGCTCGGGCTTCCGGGACCTCCCGTTCATGGGGGTGATCCGCGTCAACAACGAGGCCATGAAAGCCGGCTGGAAGATGGGGGACCCCACCTGGTCCAACCTCGGACAGGGCCAGCCGGAAGTGGGGGAGATCCGCGGCGCCCCGCCCCGCTGGTCACGCATCGAGATCGACCCCGCCGACCACGCCTACGGCCCCGTCGAGGGCATCCCCGAATACCGCCAGGCGGTCGCCGATCACTACAACCGGCTCTACCGCGCCGGCAAGGCCTCGAAGTACACCGCCGAGAACGTCGCGATCGCCCCCGGCGGCCGCGCTGCCCTGACACGCCTGTTCGCCGCCCTCGACCAGGTCCGCGTGGGCTACTTCACGCCCGACTACACGGCCTACGAGGATGCGCTGAGCACCTTCCAGCGCATCGAGCCCGTGCACATCGAGCTCAAGGCCGCCGACGGCTTCAGGATCCCGGTCCAGGCGCTCGACGCCCGCATCCAGCGCGATCGCCTCGCCGCCCTGCTGATCAGCAACCCATGCAACCCCACCGGCGTCGTGCTCCGCGGCGCGGAACTCAACGCCTGGGTCGAGATCGCCCGCCAGCGCCGGTGCACGCTGCTGCTCGACGAGTTCTACTCGCACTACGTCTTTACCCCCGACCACCCCGGCCCGGTCAGCGCCGCGGCGCACATCGAGGATGTCAATCACGACCCCGTGGTGCTGGTCGACGGCCTGACCAAGTGCTACCGCTACCCCGGCTGGAGATCCGGCTGGGTCGTCGGTCCCAGGACCATCATCCAGCGCATGACCGCCGCGGGCAGCTTCCTTGACGGCGGGGCCTCCCGGCCCGTGCAGCGCGCCGCCGTCCAGGTCCTCCAGCCTCAGCGGGCCGACCAGGAAACCGACGCCGTCCGCGATGTGTTCGCTCAGAAGCAGAAGCTCACGGTGGGCACGCTCGAATCGTTGGGGGTGACCTTCCCGTGCCGGCCCGAGGGCACCTTCTACGCGTTCGGATGCATCGCCGGACTCCCCGCGCCGATCAACACCGGTGAGGGGTTCATGCGCGAGGCCTTCAAGCACCGCGTTCTGACCGTCCCCGGCGAGTTCTTCGATGTGAACCCCGGCAGGAAGCGCCACGGTGTTTCCCCCCTGACCTCGTTCGTCCGGTTCAGCTTCGGCCCGCCGCTGGACAACCTCTCGGCCGGCCTCCAGCGGCTCGAGCAGATGGTCCGCCAGCTCCGCGCGGGCTCGTGAGGTGCTCCATGAAGACCCGATCCGCGACCGGGGCCGTGATCGTCCTGCTCGCCGCCGGCGCCGTGGGGCAGCCCGCCCAGCCGCCCGCCGTCGAGATCGCCGATCACCAGGTGGGCTGGTCACTCGCACTGCCGCCGGGCTGGAGAGAAGCCTCCGCCCCTTCGTTCGATGCGACCGTCAAGCTCCTCAAGTCGTCGGCACCCGATGCCAACTTCCGTTTCACGCACGCCTTCTGCAAGACCGCCGACGGTACGCTGGGAGACCCCTACATCATCGTCCAGGTCACCGATGCGCACAGCAGCGGTATGTCCTTCGAGGACATCGAGAAGGCCTTCAACGCGCAGACCGTCGAGCACGGACTGCAGCAGGCCGAGGAGCTGATCGGCCAAGGGATCAAGGGCGCTGTCACCTCCAGGCCGCTCCTGGACCGCTCCCGGGCCTGCCTGTTCACCAGCATCGACATCGACTCCCCCGGCGCTCCCGAGAAAGTCCGCGGCATGCTCTGGACGTTCATCGGGGCCGACCACCAAGTCCAGCTCAACTGCTACACCGCGGCCAGCTCGGTCGATGCCTCGGCGCCCGAGTTTCAGACGATCGCCTCCTCTTTTTCGTTCGTCCCCGGGCGCTCGTTCCAGCCCGGCTCCGGTATGAGCCCGATCCTCCGCAATGCGCTCATCGGCGCGGGCATCGGAGCGGCGCTGGGCGCGGTGACGTACCTGTTCCGTCGGCTCAAGGGCGCGGGCTCTGCCTGAATCCGCCGGGTCCCGTGCAAGTTATTCCTTCGCCGGGGTCCTGGGCGCCCCGTTCCCGCGCCGTGCCGGTCCAGCACCGCCGCTGCGCAGCCGATAGTCCACCTACGGCCGGGCTCGTCCGGCCGTGGAGCTTCCGCCTTGACGGCATCCAGTCATATCGGACGTCGACTGCGCCAACGCTGGGACGCCCTGCTCGTCTCGGCCGGAGTTGGGATCGCGGTGGCCCTGTGCGCCTCAACGGCCGCGTCGGTCGGCTGGGTCGCCTGGAGGGACCACCAGGTCCGAGAAACCGACGCCCTTCGCCGCAACACCCAGGGCGCCGATCATCTCAGGCTGGTCGCGGCCGATCCGCTCTCCCGCGGGGACTTGGCCGCAGCGCAGTCTGCGCTCGACGCCGCCGCCCGGACCCTGGAGATCGGCGGCTGGAAGCTCTCGCTCCCCGATCGCCGCATCATCGCCTCCAGTCAGCCCGCCGAGGTCACCCTGAAGCAGCTCCCGGCCAGGTGGGAAGACCCCGCGGCCGCCAGGGGACCGGACTCCGCGCCCGCGATCACCATCCCCGGCCGCGGGCAGGTCATCCTGGAATTCACCCCCGGCCCGGTCCCCGCATGGTGGGATAGTCCCTCCGCCTGGGGCGTTGCCGGCGCGGGCGCGATGGTCGTCCTGGCCTGGCTGGCGATGTGCAGGCGGGCGGCGAGCCGGATCGCCGGCGTCGTCCACATCTGCGACGCCCTGCGCTGCGACGCCGGCGGCGAGAAGTCCGTCGAGGCCCTCAAGATCGACGAGCACCTGGGCATCGAGGCGATCGCCTGGAACGGCATCATCACCGAGCGTGACGCGGCCCGCCGCCGCGAGCTCGACGAGCGCGCCGCCAAGGTCCTCAACGCCGCCTCCGCCGGCGAGGGTCCCAACACCCTCGGCGGCCTGTGCGATGCGCTCTGGAACGGCCTGCTGATCATCGATTCCGAGAGCCGGATCGCCTACTGCAACGGCGCCGCGGCGACCCTGGTCAACGGCAAGCGCGAGGACGTCGTCGGCCGCCACGCCGACGAGATCGTCACCGACCCCGCGATCCTCGACGTGGTCCGCAAGGCGATCGCCGGCGGCTGCCGGCACCGCGTGGTCCACGAGAAGGCCATCGACACGCCCGGCGCGGGGCCGACCACGCTCAAGTACTCCATCAAATCGCTCCGCAAGGACGATTTCGGCGCCGCGTTCGTCGTGATCGAGGACGTCACGCAGCAGAAGGTCGCCGAGGAATCGCGCCACTCCTTCGCCGCCCAGGTCACGCACGAGCTGCGCACCCCGCTCACGAACATGCGCCTCTACGTCGAGACCCTCCTCGAGGACGAGTCCAACGACCCCCAGCTGCGCGCCAAGTGCCTCAACGTCGTCTCCACCGAGGTCCGCCGGCTCGAGCGCGTCGTCTCCGACATGCTCTCGGTCTCCGAGATGGAGGCCGGCTCGATCGCCCTGCGCCAGGACGATGTCCGCGTGGACGCCCTCCTCGAAGAGATCCAGGCCGACCACGTCCCCATGGCGCAGGACAAGGAGATCTCCCTCCACTTCGATCTCCCGCCCAAGCTGCCGGTCATCGACGGGGACCGCGACAAGCTCTCCATGGCCCTGCACAACCTGCTGGGCAACGCGATCAAGTACACCCCCGCCGGCGGCGACGTCCGGGTCATCGTCACCGAGGAGAACGGCCAGCTGGCCATCATGATCAAGGACAACGGCATCGGCATCAAGCCCGAGGAGGCCGAGCTGATCTTCGAGAAGTTCTACCGCGCCAAGGACAAGCGGATCAACGGCATCACGGGATCGGGCCTGGGCCTGGCGATCGCCCGGCAGGTCGTGCGCATGCACGGCGGGGACATCACCGTCTCGTCGCAGATCGACAAGGGAAGCACGTTCACGCTGACGCTGCCGCTGGCGCGGGCGCAGGCGACCCGCGCGGCGGCGTGAACGGCAAGCCGGAGGCCATCGTTCGATGGAGATCATCGAGACCAGGCAGGGCGCGGTGACGGTGCTCAAGCCCTCGGGCCCGCTGGCCCTGGGGGACGCCGACCAGTTCAAGGTCCGCGCCACCGAGGCCAAGACCCGCAGCCTCGGCCGCTTCGTCGTCGACGCCTCCGCGATGGCGTACCTCGACAGCCAGGGACTCGAGGCGCTCGTCCAGATCAGCAACGACATGGCCGAGTCGGGCCAGACCCTGCGCCTCTGCGCCGCCAACGAGACGGTCCGCGAGGTCCTCGAACTGGTCGGGGTCGCCGAACGCTTCGAGTTCTGCATCGACGTGAACACCGCCGTCAGGAGCTTCCTGTGACACCCCGCCGGCCCGCTCAGGCCTCCCCCGCGCCGCCCCCGGCGGCCGCCGCGGCCGCGGCCCCCGGAGCGCCAGCCACCGAAGCGCCCCGCCCCCGCCTGCGCCTCGGAGACCTCCTGGTCGACCAGGGCCTGCTCTCCAAGGACCAGCTCGATCAGACGCTCAGCGAGCAGCGGTCCAGCGGAAAGCTGCTGGGCGAGCTGCTGGTCGAGCGCGGGCTGGTCCCCGCGCTGGTCCTGGTGCAGACCGTGTCGCGCGCGATCGGCCTGCCCGGGTGCGTCCTGCGCCACGGCCTGATCGACCCCGCCCTGCTCCCGCTCGTCGGGCAGGGCGAGGCCGAACGCCTCAAGGCCATCCCGATGTTCAAGCTCGGGGAGACCCTCACGGTCGCGATGGCCGAGCCGCAGAGCCTCCCGGCGATCGACACCCTGCAGCGGCTCACCGGGTGCCAGATCCGCCCGGTCTTCGCCCTCGAGAACAACATCCTCGAGTACGTCAAGAAGTACTCCGGCGGCGGCTCGGACATCGACGAGTTCCTCACCAGCCTCGGGGAACGCGACGTCGAGGTCGTCGAACGCGAGTCGGTCGACGAGGGACCCTCCACCGACCTGGGCGCCATGGTCGCCGGCAGCCCCGTGGTCAACCTCGTCAACGTCGCCTTCCTCACCGCCGTTAAGGACAAGGCCAGCGACATCCACATCGAGCCCGACCGCAAGGGCACCCGCATCCGCTACCGCATCGACGGCGTGCTCCGCGACCTCATGAAGGCCCCCGCCGGCATGCACGCCGCGATCGTCTCGCGCGTCAAGGTCATCGGCAAGATGGACATCGCCGAGAAACGCCTCCCGCAGGAGGGCCGCGTCCGCATCGTCGCCGAGGGCCGGGACATCGACCTGCGCGTCTCGAGCATGCCCACGCTCCTGGGCGAGAAGATCGTCGTCCGCATCCTCGACAAGTCCAACCTCCGGGTGCGCCTGGAGAACCTGGGCTTCCGCCAGGGGGCGCTCGAGGCCTTCCGGAGGACGCTCGAACTCTCCCACGGACTGGACCTGGTCACCGGGCCCACGGGCAGCGGGAAGACCACCACCCTCTACTCGGCCCTCGACCTGCTCCGCAGCCCGGAGGTCAACATCCTCACCGTCGAGGACCCCGTCGAGTACCAGCTCGAGCAGGTCAACCAGATCCAGGTCCACGAGGCGATCGGCCTGACCTTCGCCCGCGCCCTGCGCAGCATCCTTCGGCAGGACCCCGACATCATCATGGTGGGGGAGATCCGGGACCAGGACACCGCGCGGGTCGCCGTCCAGGCCGCCCTCACCGGCCACCTCGTGCTCGCGACCCTCCACACCAACGACGCCCCCGGCGCCGTCAGCCGACTGCACGACATGGGCATCGAGCCCTACCTGCTCAGCGGCTCGCTCAACGGCGTGGTCGCCCAGCGGCTCGCCCGCACCATCTGCCCGTCGTGCGCCACCAAGTACTACCCGTCCGAGCGCGTGCTCGAGGACGCCGAGCTGTCCGACAAGGTCGGCCGGCCCTTCCGCAAGGGCGCCGGATGCCGCGGGTGCCACGACACGGGCTTCAAGGGGCGCGTCGGCGTCTACGAGGTCATGGAGGTCACCCCCGAGCTGCGCCGCATGATCCACCTGCAGAAGGCGACCCACGAACTGCGTGATCAGATGAAACGCCACGGCGGGCTGAGCCTGCGCGACGAGGGCGTGCTGCTGGCGCTCGAGGGGAAGACCAGCCTCGAGGAGATCCTGCGCGTCACGCAGAACGATGACGTCGAGGAGCAGCTCAAGCAGGCCGCCGCCCCCGCGCACCCAGCCCCGCACCCCGGCATCCCCGCCCCCCCGACTCCCCTCACCGCCCCGCAGCATGAAGCGACCGGTCCGGCCCACCCGGCCAGGGAGGCGGCATGAAATTCCTCGCCGAGGCCTACACCAAGGACGGCAAGAGCATCACCGAGACCATCGACGCGGCCGATATCGCCGAGGCCTCCGAATCGCTCCGCCGCCGCGGCCTGCTCGTCAGCGAGATCAGGCCCGCCGGGCACGAGACCGTCGCGATCGCCGCGCCCCGAGGCTCCGGACGCATGCGCATCGGTGCGGGCCGCCGGCTCAAGCTCCTCACCGGGTTCCTCCGCCAGATGTCCGTCCTGGTCTCCACCGGAACGCCGCTGGTCGAGGCGATCGCTTCGCTCGAACGCCAGACCGAGGACCCGGCCTGGCGCGACCTGCTCGCCGATCTCCGCAAGAAGATGGAAGAGGGCAAGCAGCTCTCCGAGGCCATGGCCGCCCACCCCGAGTGCTTCGATGCGGTCTGCCGGAACCTGGTCGCCGCCGGAGAGACCGGAGGGAAGCTCGAGGCGGTCATGGGCCGCCTCTCGGCGCTGGTCCGCCAGCAGCAGAAGATCCGCGGCGAGATCGTCGGCGCCATGGCCTACCCCTGCATGCTGATCGTCGTCTCGCTCGGCGTCCTGACGGCGATGATCGGCTTTGTGCTGCCCCGCTTCGGCGGCCTGTTCAAGAGCCTGGATCGCCCCGTCCCGGCGTCCACCCAGGTGCTCCTCAACCTCTCCGACTGGCTCCGCCACTACTGGTGGACGCTCGCCATCGGGATCCCGGTCCTGGTCGTGCTGCTGCTCTCGGTGCTCCGCAGCGCCGGCGGCCGCAGGGTCTGCGACCGGCTCGCCGTCACCGCGCCCCTCTTGGGCCAGCTCGTGCGCAGCCTCTACGCGGCCCGCGTCGCGCGCGTCATGGGCATCCTGGTCGAGGGAAAAGTCGCCCTGCTCGAGTGCATGCGCCTGGTCCAGGGCACCATGGGCAACTCGCTCTACATCCAATGCCTCCGCGACGCCGAGGACGCCGTCACCCGCGGCGAGGGCGCCAGCCAGGCCTTCGCGGGTCACGTCCAGGGCGTGCGCCTCTTCCCCGCCTCCGTCACCGAGGCCCTCCGCAGCGGTGAACGCACCGGGAAGATCGGCCCCGTGCTCATGAGCGTCGCCGATGCCCTGGACGAGGACAACGAGGTCCTGCTCAGGTCCGTCACCCGGATGCTCGAGCCCATGATCCTCTCCGTGCTGGGAGTCATCGTCGGTTTCGTCACCCTCAGTATGTTCCTCCCGCTGTTCGACCTTGCGGCCGCCGGGCCCATGTCCGGTGGGGGTGGACATTGACCGCGACACTGACATCGCGCCGGTCCGGCGCCGTGAGCCTTATCGGCGTCGACGTCACCCCGCGCGCCATCGAGATCTGCCAGGTCCGCAGGGATTCCTCGGGCGATGAATCGCTCCGCGGCGTCCGGCTGCTCGAGGATGCCGCGACCGAACAGAGCTGGGGCGAGCGCTTCGCGCGGATCGCCGGCATCCTCCGCCGGCGGGGCTACCACGGGTCCGGCATCGTGCTCGCCGCCCCCACGGACGCGTGCGTCTCGGCCCTGCTCGAGATGCCGTCCAAGGCCCAGGACGTTCCCATCGCAAAGCTCGTGCGCATGGAGCTGGCCCGGGAGCACCGCCTGGAGCCCGGCGGCATCGAGTCGGCATGGTGGGATGTTCCCGACCCGCTCCGCCAGGGCTCGGGCAGGCCCGTGATGAGCATCGGCTGCCCGGCCGATGTGCTGCGATCCATCGAGCACGCCGCGGCGGCTCATGGACTGGAAGTGGCCGCCTTCGACTCGCGTCCGCTGGCGCTGGCCCGCGGCGCTGCCGAACGTCCGACCCGGCAGTGGAGCCTCATCTGCGACCTGGGCGCCGATGCCGCCGGCGTGGTCGTTGCCCACGAAGGCCGCGTCGTCATCGAGCACCACTCCGCCGATGCCAGCCTCAGCGCCCTCTGGACCAGGATCGCCGCCGACTGCCGCACCGACCGCGCGGTCGCCCAGCGCCTCTGCGACCTGGTCCCGCTGCGCCAGATGCCCGAGCGCCGGAACATGTCGTTCGCCGCCCCGCGCGTCACGCGCGCCGTCACCGAGCACATCGAGGCCGTGATCCGCGGCGTGGTCCAGTGCCAGCAGTACCACCGCCACCGGTACGGCCAGGCCGGCGGAGAACTCGCCCGCACCGTCGTCGGGGAGCCCTGGCTCACCTCCCGCTTCGTCGCGAGCATGCAGGAACGCGGCGAGAACCACTGGACGATCGCCCCGCCCGGCCACGGCGCCGCCCGCGGCCTGGCGTTGTGGACGGCGGAGGACCGCGCGTGACCACCGTCTGCATCAACCTCCTCCCCTCCGACATCATCCTCTCGCGCCGCGCCGGCGTGCGCAAACGCCGATGGATCGTCGCCTGCGCCGCCCTCTCGCTCGCCGGCGTCGTCAGCAGCATCGCCGTCCGCGCCACCCTCCGGGACCCGCGCGGGCTCGCCGACGAGTTCGCAAGGGCCGGCGAACGGCGCGAGGAAGCCGCGCAAGAACTCGACCGCGCCCGCGCCTCACTCCGCAACGCCCAGCAGCGCCTCGACGCCGTCGGAGGGCTCGCCGACCGGCCGGACTGGAGCATCCTCCTCAAAGTGATCGCCGGCGCCCGCACCGAGTCCACCGTCGTCGACGCCGTCGGCCTCAAGAAGGCCCCGCCCGCGCCGCCGCCCGCCGGCGCGACTTCCACCGTCAAGTCCGACGATGGCGCCTTCGACATCACCATCAAGGGTCGCGGCGAAAACCAGCGCGATATCACAGCGCTCGCCCTGCGCCTCGAACAGACCGGCCTGTTCGACAGCGTCCGTCAGGAACGCGTCCAAGCCTCCAAGTCCGAAGCCAAGGACCTCCTCGAGTTCGAGTTCTCCTGCCGGCTGGGACCCCGCCCGGTCAACCGCAAGGGCAACCCATGAGCGAACACTCCAACATGACCAACTGGGGAAAACAGGACACCATCGGTGTCTTCGGCGTCTGCTTCGTGCTGGCGGCCACAGGATTCCTTGGGATCGGCCCCCCGGTCGTCGAGGCCCTCGGACGCGAGCACGTCGAGAGAGCCCTTCAACAGAGCACCATCGAGGCTCAGGACCTCGTCATTGCAACCTCAAAGGTGCGCAAAGATCAGGATGAGATTGACCGCAGGCTCGCCCAATCCAAAGTCACATTCGTACCCGTAACTCAACTCAACGCCCGAGTGCTTGCCTTGGTCGACCTCGGCGAGAAGGTCGATCTGACAGTGGCCCAGGTGACTCCGGCCGCGCCCCGCCCGGCCCGTCAGAGCATCGTCGTCCCGCTCACGATGACCGGCACGGGACACTACACCCAGATCTCGGAACTGCTTGCACGGATTCACTCGCAGTTTCCGGACATTGTGGTCGCGGGCTTCTCCGCCGAGGCCCGGCGGGTTTCCGATCCTGCGGGCGGCGCGTTTGTTCTGGAGCTTGAGTGGTACGCCGCGCCTGACGCCGGCGCAGCGCCGATCGCAAAATGAACCGGCGGCGCTGTTGCATGCGGCCACCGCGAATCGTCTGCTGGGTTCGTGAAACTCTCGAAGCAGCGGCAGGTGTACGTGGCGATCATGGGCCTTGGCCTTGCGGCGGTCGCGGTCGATCGGCTGTGGCTGAGCGCAGGCCCCAGCCACGCCTCGGCCGCGGCGACTCCCCAAGAACTCGCATCCGCGACCCCGCCCGCCAAGCCCGTCAGCGATGCCGCGGTGGTGTCGATCTCCAAGCGTCTTGAGACTGCCCAGGCCAGCCTGGGGACCGATGCGTTCGTGATCCCCGCATCGTGGCAGCCTCCCGCGCCGCCGCCCGAAGCCGAGGCGGCCGAGTCCCACAGCGAGCCCTCTGCGCAGAAGCACCAAGTCACCAGCGTCGTGGGCGGCGGCGCCGCGATCGCCGCCGTGATCGACGGCGAGGTGATCCGGCTGGGAGAGACCGGCAAGAACGGAATCACGCTCGTCAGTGTCGATGGCCGTCGGGTGACGATCCAGATCGCCGATAAACAGATGCAATTGACCATTGACTCGGATCAGAGGGCGCGATAACTCCCGCTGAGGATTTTCACTTACGGCGTGACCGAACGCTGCTCAATCAGCGCTCCGGAAACACCGATGCTTTCTTCGACGGCCGTCTGTCCGGCCGCTTCAAAGACATCCATCCACCGGGAGCGTCGTATGCAGGCCACTCCGTCCGTCCGTCGAGCGTTCAGTCTCATCGAACTTGTCATCGTCGTCGTTATTATCGGCATCATCGCCGCGATCGCCATCCCGCGGATGAGCCGCGGCTCGCAGGGCGCGCAGGAGTCGGCGCTGGTCGGCAACCTCGCCGTGCTGCGCAACGCCCTGGACATGTTCGCCAACGAGCACGGCGGGACGCTGCCCACCTCGGCCGCGACCTTCTCCACCCAGATCGTCGGTCAGACCAACGTCTCGGGCGCCACCTGGTCGACCGGCGAGGTCGCCTACGGGCCGTACCTCCGCGAACTGCCGCCGCTCCCCGTGGGCACCAACCAGGGCAAGACCGCCGTGGGCGCCGCGTTGGGCGATGATGCCGGCTGGATCTTCGACAAGACCAACGCCAAGCTCATCTACGCCAACTGCGACAACACCGAGATCAGCCCCTCGACCGGCAAGAAGTTCAACACGTATTGATCCCCGACCCCCACGCCGGGAACCCACTCCATGACTCCATGCGGCCCCGTCCACGGTTCCTTTCAACCGTGCCGGGGCCGGTTTGCGTTCCCGGCCTTCTCGGTCATCGAGCTGGTCATGGTGATGGCGATCATCGGGATCCTCGCGACGCTCGCCGTTCCCAGGATCTACGCGACGCTCGCCGGCCAGCGGGCGCTGGCCGCGGGCAACCGGGTCGCCGCCGACATCCAGCGGGTCGCCGCGCAGGCCAGGGCCACCAGCCGTTCGTGGACCATGGCCTTCACCAAGTCCTCGTCCAGCTACGTGGTCACCGGCCAGGACGCCCATGGCAACGCCGTCACCTGGACCGTGGTGCTCTCGGACGATCCCATCAACGCCACGATCGCCTCGCTCTCGCTCGGGGCCGACGGCAAGCTCGTGCTCAACGGGTACGGCGCCCCGGACCGCTCCGGCACGCTCAAGCTCCAGTGCGGCACCTCGGCGTGCCTTGTCACCATCGACCCGGCCCTCCTGGCTCCCAAGGTTGCCCTGCAGTGAGATGCCCATGAAACGCCCTCACGCCCGGCGAGCCATGACGCTGATCGAGCTCGTGATCGCCTGCGCGATCATGGCGATCCTGATGGCCGCGGTCGGTTCGGCGCTCGTGGTCGCGGCCAAGGCCGCGCCGACGCCGACCAGCCCCGAGCGCCTGGCGGCCCGCACCAGCGCGGCGGTCCAGGAACTGGCGCGGGATCTCTCCCAGGCCACGGCGATCTCCTCGGCCTCGGCGACCGGGATCACCTTCCAGGTGCCCGACCGCACCGGCGATGCGGCGGCCGAGACCATCCAGTACAGCTGGTCGGGCAAGGCGGGGGATCCGCTCACGCGGACCTTCAACGCGGGGACCGCGCAGTCGGTTGCCGACAACGTCTCTTCGTTCGTGCTCGGGTACGTAACCGGCTCCCGGACGGTCGTGCAGACGACGGCGCCGACCGAAGGGCCCGAGCAGGTGCTCTTCGGCTGCTACGACACCGGCGGCAGCGACACGGTCATGGACGGCTCGACGATCGTGATGCAGTTCGTGCGCCCCGTCCTGCCCTCGACGGCGACCTCGTGGAGGATCACCAAGGCCAACACGTACGTGAGGAAAGATGGCCTGGCGACCAGCACGCTGCGGATCCAGATCTACAGGACCGACGGTTCGGGCATCATCACCGGGGGCTCGCCCCTCGTGCAGAGCACCAAGGCCGAATCCACGTTCGGGAGCAGCTACGGATGGGTGACTTACAACTTCGCGACCCACTCGCTCGGCGCCGGCGACGGCGCGGCGCTCGTCCTGAGCAACAGCACGCTCAACCTGAACCTCAACCTCGGGATGCTCACGCTGGGGCTGGGCGGCCTGGGAACGGCCGGGTCCGTCCTGTGGACGGCCGACTCCGTGGCCGAGGAGGGAACGAGTCTCCAGGTCAGCACCAACGGGGGCTCGAGCTGGCAGACGCCTTCGGACGATTCGCTCGCGATCGAGGTGCTCGGGTGCATCACGGCCTCCGGCACCTCGCAGAGCTCGGTGCAGACCGTGGAAACGGTGGACATCTCGCTGGCGGCGACCAACTCCACGGCGTCCAGGACGAGGGCGGCGGTGCTGACGCGGCCGGTCTACGCGTCGGCGCTGCCGGCACCATGAGCGGGCCCCGCACTCCGGGAGCGGGCGTGGCACACACTCCAGCGCGACAGCCTCGCGGCCGAACGGGGTTCACGCTCGTGGAGGCCGTGATCGCGATCGTCCTGGTGGGCGTGCTCCTGACCGGCGCCCTGACCGCGGCGGGGGCGTCGGCGCGGATGCGATGGAGCGCCGCCGACCGCGATCTCGCGGCCGGGCTGGCGATCGACCTGGTGGAGGAGATCGCGCAGAAGGGCTACGGCTCCACGACTGCCGGCCCGATCGCCGAGACCATGGCGTCGGGCTCGCGTGCCGCGCTGTCCACGATCGATGCGTACAACGGGCTTCTTGAAGAGCCGCCCGTGCGGGCCGACGGCAAGCCGATCCCCGCCGCCGCCAACCTGATGCGTCTGACGGCCGTCGAGCGGGTGTCGGCGAGCGATCCGTCGAGCACGGGCACCGCCGAGACGGGCGTGAAACGGGTCACGGTGACCGTGTACCGGGGGTCGACCGCCCTGTACGCGGCCCAGTTCCTGCGGACCAGCGCCTGGAGCGGGGCGAAGGACTAGCCATGCACACGATGCGGCGCGGCAGCATGTACGTGATCGTGATGGCGACGGCGATGATGATCGTCGTCCTGGGGATCGGCTCGTTGTGGGCGGTCCGCACCGACGCCGTGATGCGGATCTCGATGCGCGACGAGGCCGTGGCCCGGCGCCTGGCATCCTCGGCCGTGGAACTGGCGATCCAGAACGCGCAGAACACGGTGGCGTGGCGTTCGACGGCCGCCGCCGGGCCCCTGTTCACGGGCCTGAGCCTGGGCTCGGGCAGCATATCCGCCAGCGCCGCCGACCCGGTCGACTCCAGCCTGACCAACAACCTCACCGACCCCGTCGTCTTCACGGGGACCGGCACCGCCGGGGCGGCGCGGCAGGTCCTCAGCGTGACGGTCTCGTCGAGCGCCACCTACGCGACCTGCCTGGACGGCGTGCTGCACTGCGGCGGCGCGATGACGATCGGCGCCGCGACCATCCACAGCCCCAGCCCTCTGGGCTCCAACGGGAACGTCACGGCGACCGGGTCGAGCGTGAAGGCGGATATGTACGCGGCCGGGACCGTTTCGGGCGCCACGATCACCGGCGCCAAATCCTCCGGCGTGACCGCCAAGACGATGCCCGCCGGCGATGTGGTCGCCCAGTATTCCGGCGTCGCCACCCCGATCCCCTACGGCTCGCTGGCCTCCGGGCGCATCCGCCGCTGCGTGCTCAGCGCCACGGCCAATCCCTACGGCGGCGGCCTCAGCTCGCGCGGGATCTACCTGATCGACTGCCAGAACCAGTCGCTCCAGATCATGGACTGCCGGATCGCCGCCACGCTGGTCGTCACCAACTGCACGACCGTCGAGCTGGACAGTTCGGTGAACTGGGCGCCCTGGGAGACCGGCCTGCCCGCCCTGATCGCCTCGGGCAACCTGTACTTCAACACGATCTCGCTGGACCTCTCTGAGAGCAGCTTCGGCGTCAATTTCAACCCCGCGAGCACTCCCTACGGCGGGGCATCGGACTCCGACACCTCCGACAAGTACCCCTCGCTGGTCAGGGGCGTCGTGTACGCCTCCGGGACGCTGACGGTGGACCAGAAGATGACCGTGATCGGCGCGGTGGTCATCGGCGGGACGGCGTCGATCCACGACTCGTCGGTGCTGTCCCTGACCCGGCAGGTGGTGGGGGCCCCGCCGGGGTTCGTGAGCTCGGCGTTCCGCGTGGACTCCACGAGCTGGGCCCGCGGAGTGAACTGACGGCCGCGCGTGCCGGGTCCGCCGGGATGCGAGAGCATCGGGCGACGCCGGTGATCGCGGGCTGTGGGAGTGGAAGTGGCGGTGGGGGCGGGCCGTGGGGGTGGGGGTTGGGTGCCAGGTCACGCCGCGGCCTACGCGGCGCTGGCCCAGGCTTCAGCCGCCCGGCTGCGCTCGACCATCGCATCGAATTCGGAGAAGTCCAGCGTGACGAACCGCTCGGCGAGCGCGGGATCGAACTGCGTCCCGGCGCAGCGGCGGATCTCGTCGAGCACCTTCTCGCGCGGCATCGCCGGGCGGTAGGAGCGGGTCGAGCTCATCGCATCGAACGTGTCGGCCAGCGCGATGATGCGGGCCAGCAGCGGGATGCCCTCGCCGCTGAGCCTGGCGGGGTAGCCGCGGCCGTCGTACTTCTCGTGGTGGTAGAGCACGCCCGGGAGCACATCCGCCAGCGGGCGGATGTCCTTGAGGATGTGGTGCCCGATCTCCGGGTGGCGCTTGATGTGGGCGAACTCCTCGTCGGTGAGCTTGCCCTGCTTGCACAGCACGGCCTCGGGCACCCCGATCTTGCCCACGTCGTGGACCAGGCCGGCGATCCACACGCGGTGGACCTGCTCGGGGGACATCCCCGAGGCCTCGGCCAGCCGCGCGGCCAGGTGGGCGACCCGCTCGGAGTGACCCTTGGTGTACCGGTCCTTGGCGTCGATCGCCGCGGTGAGCGAATGGACGGTGGCCAGGAAGAGCTGGCGCTGCTCCTCGTACACCGCGACGTTGTCCAGGAAGGCGGCGACAAAGCACGCGGTCGACTCCATGAGCTGGATGTCGTAGCTGCTGATCGCCGAGTCCCCGCCGGACTTGTGCATCCCGACCATCGCGCCGATGATCGCCCGCCCCCTGAGCAGCGGAACGACCAGGGCCTCGGGGAAGTCGTCGTCGGTCAGCCGCGGATCCCCGCTGACGATGCGGAACTTCGGGGCGTCGGCGTCGGCGAGCGACTGCACCCCGGCGCGGGCAAAGTCCGAGTGCGATTCGGGCCGTCGTCCCGCGACGTACAGGCCGCCGCGGAGCCCCTCGGGCAGCAGCGGGTCGCCCGTGAGCTGGACGAAGACGGTCTCGAACCGCAGGGAGGCGTGCACGCGCCGCGCGGTCGCGTCGATGAACATCGAGGGATCGGCCAGGCCGTGCATGGACTTGCCGATCGCGTAGAGCGCATCGAGGGTCTCGTACGAGTCGGTGAGCTGGCTGGTAAGGTCCGTCAGGATCTCGTCCTGGTCGATCGACCGGGCGATGTCCTCGGCCATCCAGCGCAGCGCGGTCCGCAGCAGCTCGGCCGAGGTGCGGTTGTGGCCCGCGCGGGTGCCCATGGAGCCGACGGACTTGAGCGCGCAGGTCATGCCGTCCCGGCACAGGCCCGAGTAGACTTCGCTCTGCAGCCACGACTCCCCGAACACCACGGCGACCGTGTATCCCGGGCGCGCCCGTCCCTTTCCTTCCGGGACGGGCACGAGGAAGAAGCCCGCGTCGGGCTCCACGACCGACGGCGCGGGCTCGCCGGCCCACGCGGCGGCGGCGGCGCTGAGCACCCCGCCGAACCACCGCGAGCGCAGCACGAGAGTCAGCGGCTCGTCGCCGGGGCAGTCGGTGACGCTCCCCGAGCCGTCGCAGCGGACCGAGGGGATGCCGAGCATCCGGCAACGTTCCCGGAGGCCCCGGGCAAGCGGATCATGATCCCGAGTGTGCTGCATGCTCACACTTCCCATGGATGCGTGGGCCGGCGCGGCCCCACGAGGACGCACGGACTCACGCGGCCAGAGACGACGGCGGCCCCAGGATCGCCAGGACCTTCTCGATCACGTGCTTGGCGCTGAACGGCTTGGGGAGCAGGTGCCTTATGTTGGTCCTGGCAAGATCCTCGTCGGAGATCGAGTGCCCCCGGGCGCTGAGCATCAGCACCGGAAGGTCCGCGGTCGCCGCCTCGGACTTGAGGCGCATCGCCAGCGACAGCCCCGAGACCGTGGGCATCTGGAAGTCGGTGATCAGCATGTCCGGGGCGGTGCGCTGCACCGCGTCGTAGGCCTCGTCGCCGTCGCGGCACTCCACGACCGTGAAGCCCTCGGCCCGCAGCTTGGCGGCGAGGATCAGCCGGACGGGATGCTCATCGTCTGCAATAACTACCGATCGCGTGGGCATGGTACGGACCCCGGGGGGATTGTCTGGGCGCCACGGTGCATCGACGGTCGCACGGGCGGTCTTGACGGCCGGCACGCACGCGGCGGCATCGAAACGGTTCTCGGACCGCCCCCGTTCGACGGTCCGGGGGCGGGCCAAAAAACAGAGTTCACGGTGCGCAACTCAACCCCGGCGCGGACTAAGAGTGGCGCGGATCGGCCCGGGGAGGGCAGTCCTTGAACTTCCCCGCCGGATCAGCCGGGGCGTTCCTGGCTGCGGAGAAGCTCGTAGATCTCGGGGGCGGACTGCGCGGCGTACATGCGCTCCCGGAACGAATCCATCGTCATCAGCCGGCTGACGCGGGCCAGGGCCTGGATGTGATCGCTGCCGCGCTCGGGGGGGCTGCCCAGCAGGAAGATCAGCCGCACCGGCTGGCCGTCGATCGACTCAAAGTCCATCGGCCTGGCCGGCTTGCCCACCGCCATGATCAGGCCCGGCAGGCCGGGGCACTTGCCGTGCGGGATCGCCAGCCCGCTGCCGATGCCCGTCGTACGCGTCTGCTCCCGGACCCACACCGCCTCCTTGAGCGCCTTGGGATTGGGCACGCGGCCGTTGGAGGAAAGCACATCGACCAGCTCGTCGATCGACCCTCGTTTGTCGGTCGCGGTCAGCGGAGCGCGGATGTTCTCGATCGTCAGAAAGTCCAGAAGGTTCATGCGCTTCTCTGTACAGCACGGCCTGGTGTCGGCGATCCGCCGGGGAGGGACCGAGAGTGTACCCCGTCGATCGCACGCGGTCCGGGCTCACCTGGAAAGCAGGGCCGAGAACGATCCATCGGTGTGCTCGGAGGCATCCGCCCCCGGCCCTCCGCAGGGCACGCTCGACCGTTCCCGGCTCACCCCGAGGCCGTGGCGCGCGGCGGCGCCCGCGACCGGCAGGTTGTTTTCCTCAGGCTCAAGGCTGCACGTGGCGTACAGCACGCGGCCGCGGGCCGAGAGCAGCCCGACCACGTCGTCGAGGATCTGCGCCTGGATCCCGCCCAGCCGCGCCAATTGCTCGCCCCCGGCCCGGTGCCGGGCCTCGATCCGCCGCGCCAGCACGCCCGAGTTCGAGCACGGGACATCCACCAGCACAAGGTCCGCCGCGCCGGCCGAGAGCTCCCGGGCCCGGGCCGGCGGCACCGCCGAAACCTGCGGGCTGCCGCGGAACTGTTCTTCCAGGGTCGCAAAGCGCGCAGGGTCCGTGTCCGTGGCGATGATCCGGGCCGACGGGAATGTCGCCGCGAGCTGGCGCGTCTTGGTCCCCTGCCCGGCGCACCAGTCCACGACCAGCGCGGGCGAGAGGTCCCCGACCGACCCGATCGCGGCCGATGAAGACGGATCCTGTACCCACAGGTCGGGCCGCTCGGCAAGGAACCGATCGAGCGCGGGCCTGGGACCTTGCACGCAGAAGTGCCCGGGCGCCCGGTGCGGCCTGAGCTCCAGCGCGCCCCCCGCCGCCAGGGGGAACGGCACGGGCTCGCGCGCCAGCGTCGCGTTCACGATCACCGGGGCCGCGGCCAGCGAGTGCCACGCCAGCCGGCGGGCCTCCGTGGCGCCGACGCGCTGCGTCCAGCGGTCCAGCAGCCACGGGCCGATCCCGGTGGCGATCCCCGTCCGCGGGCGGTCCTCGGCCGGCAGGATCTTGCGCGACAGCACCAGGGCGCGGCCGTCGGGGAGGGGGAGCTCATCGCGCTGCACGGTCCACGCGGGCCGGTGCGATCGCCCCCCGGTCGGATCGCTCGCCCGTGCAGCGCAGATCCGCCGCAGCACCGCGTTGACCAGCCCCGCAGCGCCCTTGCCGCGGGCACGCTTGGTCCATTCCACGCACCGGTCGATCGCCGCGTGGTCGGGGATGCGGTCCATGAACAGCACCTGCGAAGCGCCGGCGAGCAGGGCCGACCGGACGAACGGCTCGAGCTCGGCCGCGCGCCGCGAGGCCGCGACTCCCACGAGCCACTCGATGGTGTTCCAGCGCCGGACCGCCGTGTCGTAGATCGCGTGCATCAGGGCCGCATCCCGCGACGCGAGCCCGCGGTCGTCGAGCCGGACGGGATTGAGATCCGGGAACGCCTCGGCGTGCCGGGTCAGCACCGACATGACCCGGTCTCGGGCGCTGGTGGGCCGGGGATGTTCATCGACGACGGTCACGCCGCAGTGTAAGGCCGGTCGGATCGGCCGGGCCGTTCATACGATTGCCGCCCGCCTCCGGTCCCCGCTCCCCGCCGCTCCCATGCCCCACCCCACGCGCCTCCCAGCCGCCGACCACGAAGCCCCAGCGCCCGCGACGCTGCCGCGGCTGCTCCTGCGCGGGCGCCGCGGGGCCCGCGCCGGCGGATTCCTGGCGGGCCTGAGGATCCGCAAGAAGCTGATGTTCCTGCACACGGTCTTCTCGCTGGGCCTGGCCGCGGTGCTGCTGCTGGCCGTCCGCCCGGCCCTGCGGGAGGTCGTCTACCGCGCCGAGTCAGAGGAGGCCCGCACGCTCCTCCAGCTGCTCGCCAGGTCCGCGCAGAACGACCCGGCCCTCTCGGCCCCGGACCTTGCCTCGATGGCGCTCTCGGCCGGCCGGGAGATCCAGATCGGCGACCCCGCGCAGCTCCGCCTGGGAGAGGACATCGCCGCGCGGGCCAAGGTCAGCAGCCCGATCGCCATCGAGGTCGACGGCGCCTCGGTCGCCCCGCGCGCGGCGCTCTACATGCCCGGCCTGCGCGGGGCCGCCGGGGAGTACATCGTCGCCGAGGGCCGCATCGACGATGCCCGGCGGGCCGTCTTTCGGCTCTACGTCATCGTCGGCGCGGCGCTGCTGGCCGTGTACACCCTGGTCGCGCTGGCCCTGGAGCTGTTCATACTCCCCCAGCACGTCTACGCGCCCATCCGCCGGCTCCTCTCGGCCGACCAGGCCGTCCGCGAGGAACGCTCCGACGCCGAGTTGATCGACCCGCGCTTCATCCCCGCCGACGAGCTCGGCGAGATCATGCGGTCACGCAACGAGGCGGTCGTCTCGCTCCGGGAGCACCAGCGCCGGCTCGCCCAGGCGATCGCCGACCTCAGCACCGCCGCCAGCGACCTCAAACGCAAGAACCACCTCCTCGAGACCGCCCAGCGCAACCTCGCCGACGCCGATCGGCTCGCGAGCCTGGGCACCATGTCCGCGGGGATCGCCCACGAACTGAACACCCCGCTGGCCGTGCTCAAGGGCCTCGTGGAGCGGATCGACCGGGCGCCCGGCCGCGGCGTTGACGCCGAGACCTCCGCCCTCATGGTCCGCGTCGTCGGGAGGCTCGAACGCCTGGGCGAGAGCCTGCTGGACTATGCCCGCGTGCGGCCCCCGCGGAGCGTGCCCGTGGTGCTGCGGTACATCGTCGAGGAGGCGATCACGCTGGTCCGCCTGGACCGCCAGACCCGCGACATCGAGCTCGACGACCGCGTCGACCCCCAGATCGTCGTCGAGTGCGATGCCACCCGCCTGGTGCAGGTGTTCGTCAACATCGTCCGCAACGGCGTCGATGCCGTGCGGGCCGGCCGCATGGAGCGGCTCAAGGAGAACCCCGACCGCGCCCGCCGGGAGCCCGGACGCATCACCGTCGAGGCCTCCATCATCCACCGCGACGCGAGCCCCTGGGTCGTCGTCGGCATCAGCGACAACGGACCGGGGATCGACCCGGCCGTGCTCCCCCGGCTCTTCGAGCCCTTCGTGTCCACCCGCCTGGACTCGCGGGGCACAGGCCTGGGCCTCGCGGTCGCCGAGGGGATCGTGCGGGAGCACGGAGGGGTCATCCTGGCCCGCAACCGCGCCGACGCCGCCGGCGCCGAGTTCGAGATCATGCTCCCTCAGCGGGCCGATGCGGGCCCATCGCCCGGGACGAGACTTCCGGACGGCCCCGAAGGACAGTTCTTCCCCGCCGCACCGCCCGGCCCGGGGGCTTAAACTGCCCGGCAGCAGCGGGATCCCCCCGCCCGGCCCGGTCCCGCGCCCGGTGACCGCCGGCCGGATCCCGGCCCTCGTGCGGAGTCCCAACGTGACGCCAGATATCGCCAGCACCGCCCCGACCACGCCGCTGCCCGTCGCTCCCCTCTCGATCATCGCCCTCGATGACGATGCCGACTTCCTCCAGTTCCTGCGATCCCAGCTGGAGTCCGACGGCCACGAGGTCCGCACCTGCACCACGCCCGAGGAGTTCTTCCGCTCGTGCGAGGAGCGCCTCCCCGACATCGTCCTGCTCGACATCAAGATGGGCTTTGCCAGCGGGGAGGAAGTGCTCGCCGAGATCCGCAAGCGCTGGCAACGGCTCTGCGTCATCGTCGTCACCGGCTACCCCTCCCTCGACAGCATGCGCCAGACGTTCAAGCAGGATGTCTTCGATTACATCGCCAAGCCCTTCTCGATCCAGGAGCTCCAGAAGGCCCTCGCCCAGGCCGCCAGGGCCTTCGGGCTGGGCCAGCGCCCCCAGGACCGGCTCCGACACGAGCTCGGCAGGCGAATCCGCATGGCACGCGTCGACCGCAACTGGACCCTCAAGGACCTCTCCGAGCACTCGGGCGTCAGCGTCAGCCAGCTCAGCTCCATCGAGCGCGGGGCGCACCTGCCCAGCCTCGAATCCATGCTCGCGATCGCCCAGGCGCTCGACCAGCGGCCCTCCGAGTGGTTCACCGACTCGGGCTTCTAGAGCCCACCGGGCCCGAGCACCAGCGCCCCCGGCCGCGGCGGCCTCGGCCCCTTGCACTCCCCCGATTCACGGGAGTTTCATTTGACTCTGTCCCCCGCCCCCGCTTGAGTCTGCCCCGTGCCCGGCCCACTCTCAGCACAACCCCGGCCCGGCAGCGCCGAGCCGGCGCTGCTCTTCACGGCGTTCGAGCCCAGCGGGGACGACCACGCCAGCGCCGTGATCGCCGAGCTGCGCCGCCGCCACCCGGCCCTCCCCATCTACGCCTGGGGCGGCCCCAAGATGGAACGCGCCGGCGCCACCATCGTCGAGCGCACCGGTGAGGACGCCGTCGTCGGCATCCCCGGCCCAGGCAAGATCCTCGAGCACTTCCAGGTCAACCAGCGCGTCAAGCGCTTCGTGCAGCAGCACCCCATCCTCGTCCACGTGCCCGTCGACTCGCCGGCGGCCAACGCCCCGATCTCCAGGATCGCCAAGTCCCAGGGCGTCAAGGTGGTCAACCTCGTTGCCCCGCAGTTCTGGGCCTGGGGCCCCTGGAGGGCCGGAAAACTCCGGCGCGTGAGCGACCTTGTCCTGTGCATCCTCCCGTTCGAGGAGATGTGGTTCTCCCAGCGCAGGATTCCTGCGCGGTACGTCGGCCACATGCTCTTTGACCAGACCCCAAGACCCCAGGACCTGGACAGGATCAGCGCATCCTTCCCGCAGGGCGCCCCGCGCGTCGCGCTGATGCCCGGGTCACGGCCCAACGAGCTGGCCCGCAACTGGGGAGTCCTGCTCGACGCCTACCGGCGGCTGGAGAAGCAGGTCCCCGGTCTTTGCGGCATGGTCGCCGCGACCACACCGGCGGTCGAGGCCTCGCTCCGCCAGCGGGCCGCGTCGCTGGGCGGATGGCCCCAGAGCCTGGGGTGCGCGGCCAGCCAGGCCGATGCCGTCATCCGCTGGTGCGACCTGGCGCTGGTCGTCAGCGGCACCGTGACGCTCCAGATCGCCAAGCAGCTCCGGCCGATGGTGATCCTCTACAAGACCAGCCGCATCGGCTGGGCGCTCATCGGCTCGTGGCTGCTCAAGGCCCCCTTCTTCACGCTGCCCAACCTGATCGCGGGCCGCAGGATCGTCCCCGAATTCGTGCCCTATTTCGGCGACGGCGCCCGGCTTGCCGACGAGGCGATCAAGCTGCTGAAGCACCCCCAGGCCATGGAGGCCCAGCGCCGCGAGCTGGCGCGGGTCGTGACCAAGTTCCGGGGCTACTGCGCCTCGGGCAGCGCGGCCGATGCGATCGAGCAGGTCGCCGGCCTCAGGCCCGCCTGACCGGCGTCAGCCACACCGAGCACGTCGAGTTTCCGATGCGGTCCGCGAACTCGAAAGCGCCGTGGACCGGCATCTCCATGACGATCCGGCGATCCACGCTCCGCTGCAGAGCGATGCCCATGTCGTGCTCGGCGATCCGCTCCCCGGCGGTGAAGATCACATCCAGCACCCCCCCGGCGCGGATCTGCGCATCGTCGTCGAGTTTCTGCAGGTCGTTGCGCAGGGCGTCGATGAGCAGGGTCGAGTACCTGTGGTTGGGCCCCGGGACGCCCCTGCGGTACGCGAACTGGCCCACCACCTTGACCTCCAGCCAGAACGCCTCTTCCGGCCCGGCGCTCCGCCCCGCGATGGGATCGCCCGGGGAAAAGAGCGCTGCGGGCGAGGCGTCGGGCCCGGGTCCTCCGAGCGTGGCAGCGCCGGCCGGCAGCATGACCAGGTCGCACCGCTCGCGCTGGCTGGACCTTGCCCCCGCGCGCCTCAGGCTCGGGTAATGCTGCTCGCGTAGAACCGTGCGACCCCCGCCCGACAGGCCGCCGGCGAGCACCGCCTGGATCTCGATCTCGTCAAGCGCATCAAGCCCCTTGGGCTGCTGCTCCCCGTCGAGCTGCTCGGCGTGCGTGCGCAGCGCTGCGATACACCGCTCCAGGATCTCCAGGGGATCCCACATCACGGCGTGGCCGCGCCCGGTTCGGGCCGAGCATCGAGCGCCTGCGCGAGCCGCTCGTGCAGCTCCCGCGCGTGGTCCCGCGCGGCCGCGGCGCTCTTGCGCCACATCCGCCAGAGCATCCACGGCATGGGGGCGACCACCAGGGGCAGGTACCACCACCACGTCTGCACGTACTTGCCGTAGGAGGAGAAGTACGTGACGAGCATCGAATCGGTCAGCCACATCCCGGGCTGCACCGTCAGGACCGTGACCACCGCCCAGACCAGCGGCATCTTGACGGCCGGCCGGAGCTGAAAATCGAGCTGTGTTGACCCGGACATAAGCCGAATATCGGCTTCGATCCAGTAGTCGAACGGCTCCCCGTATGCCTTGAGCCGGAACGCCGTCGGGCCGGTGAGCTCGAAGCCCGGGAGCTTGCCGCGCTTGGACAGGCCCTGGAGCGTCCCCGCGACCCGATCCGGTGGAAGGCCCGTGACCAGCCGGACCGGCGCGGCATCGTGGGGCGGGGAGGCGTTGTTCGGTGGGTGGTCAGTCATTCCCGTGGATCCATCGGCTCCTGGGCGGGCGGCAGTGTACTCGGTTGCCCGAAAGCTGCGAGCCGCGGCGTTGAGCAGGACTCGCGGGCCGCCCGAAGGACTCTGGCACGGCTCATGCACCTACCGTCCGGCTGACATGCAAAGGGCATCTGCGACAACGGCAACCGGCCGCGTGCTGCGGCTGATCGACGACGGCGGTGGTGCGCCGCCCACGTTGTTGCATCCAGGCAACATCTCCCGCCGCGCCGCGGTGGAGTCGTTTGCCCGCAACGTCGCCCGTGCCAACGCCCAGTCGGCGGTTATTTCCTCGGACGATGCCCGCTGGATCTTCGCCCAGCGTGTGCGCGACTCGCTCGATGGGGGGAGGGCGGCGATCCTGGCTCCCGACCTGCGGCGCGACCTGGTCTGCCGGGCGGTCAGGTCGGGGCTGCGGCCCTTTGATGCCAACCTCGTGATCGCGATCGTCCAGGATGAGGTGCGCAGCGGCCAGCCCGGCCCGGCGCCGAGCCGATCGGCCCTCCCGGGGACGCTGAGGCTGGTGCGCCAGGCGGATCGGCCGGTCACGCGCAGGACCGTGCTGGCGGCGCTGGGAATCACACTGCTCCTGGCCGCCGGGATCGCCGGCATCCTGATCTCGTGGATCTGCGGGTGAACGCGGGGAATCACCCCTGGCGCACCCTCCCCTCCCGCGCAATATGATCGGGCCCGCGGCCGCGGCGCCCTCCGCCCGCGGCGTACAGCCATGACCTCACTTGCCCGGATACTCGATGCCAATCTCAACCGCGCCCGCGAGGGCCTGCGGATGATGGAAGATGCGGCGCGGTTCGTCCTCGACTCGGCCGAGCTGTGCGGCGTGTGCAAGTCGCTCCGCCACGGGATCGCTCGCATCCCCGCCGAACTGGCCGGGTCCGTCCCCGGCCTGGACCAGGGCGGCCTGCTCGCCGCCCGGGACACCCCCGCGGATGTCGGCGCCCGGATCTCCACCGACGCGGAGATGCGCCGGCCCAGCCTGTCGTCCGTCGTCACCGCCGCCGCCTGCCGGGTCGCCGAGGCGCTGCGGGTGATCGAGGAGACTTCCAAGCTCGCGGGCTGCCCGCCGGCCGCGGCGCTGGCCGAGCAGTGCCGCTACCGGTCCTACGAACTCCACAAACGGCTGACGCTGGCGCTGGGATCTCCCGCGCAGTCCCAGTGGCCGCTGTGCGTGCTGCTGAGCGAGTCCCTCTGCGCGCACCACGCCTGGCAGCGGGTCGCCGAGCTGGCGATCGAGGGCGGCGCTGCGTGCCTCCAGCTGCGCGAGAAATCACTCCCCGACGCCCAGCTGCTCCGCCGCGCCCGGGATCTGCTCGCGATCGCCCGGCCGTCCGGCGCGGCGGTCGTCATCAACGACCGGGTTGATCTGGCCCTGCTCGCCGGCGCCGACGGTGTCCACCTCGGGCAGGAAGACATGCCCCTGATCGAGGCTCGCCGCCTGGCCGGCTTCTCGCTGTTGATCGGCGTCTCCACGGGCACGATCGCCCAGGCCCGGGCGGCCGCGGCCGCGGGCGCCGATTGCTGCGGCGTCGGTCCGATGTTTCCCACGAACACCAAACACAAGCCGGACATCGCGGGGCCGGGCTACCTGCGCGAGTACCTGGCCGATCCGGGCACCTCCCGCGTTCCGCACCTGGCGATCGGGGGCATAGGTCCGGAGAACATCTGCGGACTGGTGCGGGAGGGGTGCCGGGGTGTGGCGGTCTCATCTGGCGTATGCTCGGCGGCCGACCCGGCTGAAGTCTGCCGGCTTCTGCGCCGAGAACTCTCGGGGGGCCGCGCTCCGGGCCGGCCCGGCGCCGCGGCGGGCGTCGCCTAGTCGGTTATTCGCACGGGACCCTTCATGACCTTCGGATTCCAGCACGCCCGCCTGCCCAACGGACTCACGGTGATCGCCGAGATCGACCCGCACGCCCACACGGCGGCCGCGGGCTATTTCGTCAAGACCGGGGCCCGGGACGAGGACCCTTCGGTCATGGGCGTCAGCCACTTCCTCGAGCACATGATGTTCAAAGGGACGGCGGACCTGACCGCCGACGACATCAACCGGGCCTTCGACGACCTGGGCGCCAAGAACAACGCCTACACCACCAACGAGATGACGTGCTTCTACGCGCAGTGCCTGCCCGAGCACCTCGATCGCGTGAACGAGATGCTCGCCCGGATGCTCAGGCCCGCCCTGCGCGACACCGACTTCGACACCGAGAAGGGCGTGATCCTCGAAGAGATCGCCATGTACCGGGACAACCCGTTCTGGGTGCTCTACGAGGAGGCCGTCGCGCGGTACTACGGCGAGCACCGCCTGGGCCACCGCGTGCTCGGCACGCCCCAGACCATCGCCGCGCTCTCCCGCGACCAGATGCTCGGGTACTTCACGACGCGGTACTCGGCCGACAACACCGTCGTCGCGCTGGCCGGGAGGCTGGACTTCGACCGGGCCGTCCGCCAGATCGAATCGCTCTGCGGCGCCTGGCAGACCACCGGCGCCTCGCGGGATTCCACACGGCCCCGGGCCCGGTCCGGCGAGTTCACCCTCAAGGACGAGAAGGTCAGCCGCGCGTACATGATCGCGATCGGCCCCGGTCCTTCGATCGAGGAGGAGAGCCGCTACGCCGCCGCCCTGCTCGCCCAGATCCTGGGCGCCAGCGACAACAGCCGCCTGCACTGGTCGATCATCGAGACCGGGATCGCCGAGGAGGCCCAGGCCTCCTTCGATGCCCACGACGGCGTGGGGGAGTTCATCGTCTACGCCTCGGGAGACCCCGCGCGGGCCGACGAGATCTGGACGCACATCCGCACCGAGCTCGACGGGCTGATCGACTCGATCACCGCCGACGACCTGGACCGCCTGCGCAACAAGTTCGCGACCGCGGCGACCCTCGGCGGGGAGCGCCCGCACGACCGCATGCACCGCCTCGGGCGGATGTGGCTCCACCTGGGCCAGTACCGCCCGCTCGAGCAGGAGCTCGACCGGATCAACGCCGTGACCCTCGACGACCTGCGCGCCGTGTACGCCGACTACCCCATCCGCCCGACGCTGGTGGGCCGCCTGCTGCCGGCGTGACCCGGAGAGCGGGATCCCCGCGTCCGCGCGAAAACGGCCCGGCGCTGGGCCGGGCCGTGAGGGGCATCTGATCGGCGAGGCCGGCTCAGCAACCGGCCTCGAAGGCGCGGACGAACTCATCGAAATCGTCGGTGTCCACAAACCCGCTCAGATCGAAATCGGCGTTCTGTGTCCCGGCCTCGAAGGCCAGCACGAAGGCCGTGTAGTCGTCGATGTCCAGGAAGCCCGAGTTGTCAAAGTCGGCAGCGCAGCCGTTGACCCAGAGGATCGCTTCTTCCCGTCCGGTGGTCCAGTTGCTGCCGTGGCCCACGATGTACGTGTTGGTTCCATCGCTCCAGACGGCCTCGGCGACCGTCCCGTGGAAGTCGCCGGGGATGAACGCGCTGAGGTCAACCCACGACGCGGCGGTGCCGCGCCACAGGCTGGCCCGGTAGCCGTCGTCCATCAGGCAGACCCCCACCTGCATCCCGTGGTAGACGCCGTAGGCGTACGCGTCGGAGGAACCCGCGGGACTGAGATCCACCCATGACTCGGCCGATCCGGTCCACAGGCACGCCTTGTTCATCACGTTCTCGTACCCGATCCACATGTAGCCGACCTGCTGGTCCTCCGACATCGCCGTGACGTGCGATGTGTGCGAATACGGAACCGCGGGGTGCAGGTCCACCCACGAGTCCCTGACGTTCGACCACAGGGCGGCGTGGGAGGCCCCCTGGTAAGACAGGGTGACCGTGCCGCCCTGGTGGTCGGTCGAAACAGCGCAGGCCGTCGATGCGTACGCGCCGGCCGGGTGCAGGTCGACCCAGGATCCGGCGGTCCCGCGCCACAGACCGGCGTGCGTCACGCCGCCGATCGAGATCTCTCCCACCTGTACGCCGTCGAAGACCGCGTAGGCGGAGGCGGACGTGATCCCGTCGGGATTGAGGCTCACCCACGACTCCGCCGAGCCGGTCCACAGGCTGGCGAGGCTCTGCCCGGGCACGTGGACACGGCCGACCTGCTGGCCGCCGGAAACGCCGTAGGCAACCGCGCCGTCGCTGGTTGGCGGGGTGAGGTTCACCCATGTGTCCGGCGATCCGGTCCACAGGCAGGCCGGCTGGTACCCCGTGGAGCTGAAAAAGAGGTAACCGACCTGCTGGTCGCCCCAGACTCCCAGCGCAACCGAACTGTCGGCCGCGATCGGGTGGAGGTTGATCACTTTCCACTGGGCGTTGGCGGTCCCGGCCAGAGCGCCAAGGAGCATCGCGCCCAGGCAGCGCACGCGGAACGAACGGGAACTGTTGGAGCGGTTGCCGATCATGATGAAGTCTCCTGACACAGCGCGGGGACGCGTTCGACCATGGCAGGCCTGAAACGCGCCGGCGTCTGTCCCGCCGCCGCCAACTTCCATCCGAAGGGCGCACCGCGAACCGGGCGATGAAGGTGGGGCGCGGGTGTCTATGGACCATTGCCGGCCGGCGGCGCAGGCACCAACAGGGAATCGTCCCTCATTGCCGTTCGACCCCCGGGAAAGTGCGGGCGCTCCGAGCCTCCGTGGAGTGCTCGCCCGCGAAGCGCGCCGATGCCCCGGGCACGCGCACGCGATATCGTGGCTCAGTTGCTGTGCGTCGCGGCCGGCTTGGCCTGGGGTTTCCAGTCGGCCTTCCCCGCCGCCCATCGGATGCCGCCCAGCACGTGCTTGAGGAACTCCGGCTCGGCGTAGCTCTCCTTGGTGTGCCCGCCGCCGGTGTACCAGGCCCGCCCGCCGCCGAACTCGTGGCACCAGGCGATCGGGTGGTCCCCGTTCATCGTCGCGTTCTTGTACGACTTCTCATCCAGCGACATCAGCACGTGCACCTGCTCGCGGGGGCTCTGCTTGTAGTCGTACCACTCATCCGTCCGCTTCCACTGCTCGGGCAGGTGCGTGGTGGATGGGTGGGAGCGGTCCTCGACGTGGACCATCGCTTCCTGGATCGCCGGGTGGGTCTTGAAATACGCCCCCACCAGGTGGCCGTACCAGGGCCATTCATACTCGGTGTCGGCGGCCGAGTGGATGCCGACGTAGCCGCGAGCCTTGCCGATGTAGGCCTCGAAGGCCTTCTGCTGGTCGGCGTCGAGGATGTCCAGCGTGGTGCACAGGAAGATCACCGCGGCGTACTGGTCGAGGTTGTCGGCGGTGAACTTCGCCGAGTCCTCCGTGGCATCGACCGCGAAGTTGTTCTCCGTCCCGAGCTTCTGGACGGCGGCGATCCCGTCGGGGATGCAGTCGTGCCGGAACCCGGCGGTCTTGGAGAAGACCAGCACGCGGAACTCGGGCTTGCGGGCCGGCTCGGCGGGCTTGGCGGCCGGCTGGAGCGCGGATTTCTCCGCGGGCTTGGGGGTGGTCTGACGTGCGGGTTGGTTCTTGGGTTCGGCGGCGGGCTGGGCCAGGGAGATGGACGCGGCCATGGCCGCGGCGGCGGCGAGCAGGATGAGCAGCTTCATGCCCCAAGCGTACCGCGCCCGCGGCCGCCCGGCAGGCCTATGCCCCGCCCGCTCCCGAGTCCCCGGCGGCCTCGCACGGCGGGATCGCCACCCGCTCGCAGATCTCCAGCCCGAAGGACTGGATCTTGGGGTACCCCGTCTGGCTGTTGGTCATCAGCCTGAGCTTGGAGAGGCCCAGGGAGCGCAGGATCTGGCTCCCGGTGCCGTACTCGACCATCGCCGCGGGGACCGACAGGTGCGGGCGATCTTCGCCGGTGGCGCCGAAGGGGCGCTGGAGCTCGTTGCGCCAGTCCGCCCCGGTCCACTGCGGCCGCAGGTAGACAATCACGCCGCTGCCGGCCCGCTGGATGCACCGCATGGAGGCCCGCAGCGTCAGCCCGGTGGGGCCGACGGGCGAAGAGTCCAGGTCCAGGAAGATGTCCCCCAGGAGGTCCCGCCGGTGCACGCGTACCAGCGTCGGCTCGGGCGTCTCGATCGGCGTGCCGTCGCCCGAGAGCCGCCCGATCCCGCCGACGGTCAGCGCCAGGTGCGGGAGCGGATCGACAACCGAGCGGAAGGCAAAGAGCTGGAAGTCCCCCTCGGGCGTGCGGATCGTCCTGCCGCTGCGGGGTTCGAGGCGCTCGACGATCGAGCTGCGCGACAGTCGGTGCTCGATGATCTGCCGGACCGAGCACATCCTGATGCCGTGGCGGCGCGAGAGCTCGGTCAGCTCGGGCATCCGGGCCATCTCCCCGTCGTCGCGCATGATCTCGATGATCCCCGCCGCCGGGTAGAGGCCGGCGAGCCGGCACAGGTCGACCGATCCCTCGGTCTGCCCGATCCGCACCAGCACGCCGCCGTCGCGCGAGCGCAGGGGGTTGATGTGGCCGGGGCGGACGAAGTCGTCGGGGCCGAACTTCGGGTCGATCGCCATCTGGATCGTCCGGGCCCGCTCCCGCGCCGAGACGCCCGTCGTGAACCCGTGCCGGGGGTGGCCGTCGATCGAGATCGTGAACGCCGTCCCGCGGGCCGAGGTGTTCACCGACGACTGCGGGTGAAGCTCCAGCCGGTCGCAGTCGGCCTCGGTGAGCGAGAGGCACAGGTACCCGCGCGCCACCGAGAGCATGAACGTGATCGCCTCGGGCGTCGCGAACTGCGCGGGCAGGACCAGGTCCCCCTCGTTCTCGCGGTCCTCATCGTCGGTGAGGATCACCATGCGGCCGGCGCGGAGTTCGGTCAGGCACTCGTCGATGGATGAAAGCACGGGTCATCCTAGCGGGGGATGGAACAGGGTTGGAACGATCGGTTCCCGGGCGGGCGGGTCACCTGGCATCCGCATCGGACAGCGGCGATCGGCCCTCGGAGATCCTCTGGGCGGCGCCCGGCCTCACAAGGCGGGTGACAAAGTCCCGGTACTCCTTGCCGGCCAGGGCCAGGTCGGGCGTGCAGTAGGCCTGGAAGACCTGCGGCCCGCGCCGGCGGAGCATGTGGGAGCGGGCGGCCTGCCCGCCCAGCTCGCTCGCGATGTGCTGCGTGAGGTGCGCGACCGAGGCATCGTGCAGGGCGTCGGCCAGCCCCGGGGCGTACTTGGCGCCGGCGCCCTCGCGCAGGAAGTGGATCAGGGCCCAGACCTGCCCGTAGTACGCCAGCGCGTTGTCGTCGCTGAGCGCCAGCTGCTCCTGCGGCGTGGTGTTGAGCAGGTCCTCGAGCGGGAGCAGGCGCGACTCGTTGGACGCCCGGCGCAGGGCATCGAACCGCTCGAAGTTCCGCCACGGCTGGAAGATCGCCCGGGTCCGCTGGCGATCCCAGCGGTACCCCTCCATGTACGTGGCGATCCCCTCCTCCAGCCACACGGGCAGCGGGTCCCGCAGGATGGTCTGCGAGAACTGGTGCCAGCCTTCGTGGGCGACCAGCGAGAAGGTGTCGCGCGGGCCGACGTTGTAGAGCAACGCCCGGCCGCCGAGGGTGACGCCGCCGCGCTGGATCTGCTCGAAGGACCGGTCGTTAGGATCCAGCAGGGAGCGGCACAGGTCCAGCCACTGCGGGCGGCTGGCCATCATGTAGGTGTCCATCGCGTGGTCCGGCCGCGCGAGCGGCCCCAGCGCCGTGGTGTAGTGCGCCAGCGCCAACTCGAGGAACGCCGGCATCGAGTCGATCATCCACGGCCAGTCGACCGTCGTGAAGAGCCGGTACGAGGGCGTCGTGATCGTCGTCCCGGTCCGCCCGGCGAACGTCCACGTCTCGGTCCCGAGCACGAGCTTCTCGGGCAGCACCGTGGGCGAGGCCTGCGCGCCGGCCTCGTCCGACGGCCGGCCGGGCGCGGGCCGGTCGGGCGATGATGAAGTAGTGGTGGGGGAAGCCTGCGGCGGCGCCGAGCCGGCGCAGGACCAGAGGCAGCTCCCCAGAACGGCGCACAACAGCACGGGCAGGAAGCGGACTGAATGGGCGCGCGGCGTGTACATCATCCTCGGTGTGTCACTTTCAATCTCGAATCCCAACTCTGGAATCTCAGAGCCTGAATCCGGACCCCCGTCCGGGCTTGCTGTTCCTTACCCCAGCGACCTGAGCGCCGCCGCCGCCGCGTCCCGGTCCGCGATCCCCTTGGCCAGTTGATCCTTGGTCTGCTGCACCATGCTCGCCGGCGCTTTCTGGGCGTACCCCGGGTTGGCCAGCCGGCCCTCCAGCACCGCGATCAGCTTCTGGCTGTCGGCGATCACCTTCTCCAGCCGTGCCTTTTCCGCCCCCGCATCCACGGCATCGGCCAGATGGCTCACCGCATACTGCTTGGAATCAAACGTGAAGACCACGTGCGCTGCCGGCGCGGGATCGGTCGTCATCTTCTCCAGCCCGCCCAGCGTCGAGATCAGCAGCGACCCCGCATCCCACATCTCCCGTGATCCCGCCGGGATGTGCAGCACCACCTTGCGCTTGGGCTGCACCTGGTGCTGGGCCCGCACCTCCCGGATCGCCGTGATAAGCCCCTGCAAACCCGCAAACTCACGCTCGGCCTTCTCATCACGCAGCGACGCCGCGATCTGCGGCCACCCCGCCGTGCACAGCATCTCCCCGCGCCGCGGGGGCGCGAGCCGCAAGCCATCGACCGGCGCAATAGGCAACCGCCGCACCGTCTCGTAGATCGCCTCGGTCACAAACGGCGCGATTGGGTGCAGCAGCCTCAGGATCGCATCCAGAACCCCGCGCAGCACCGCCCGCTGACCCGCATCCTCCGCGACCGTCGGCTTGATCCCCTCGAGGTACCAGTCGCAGAAATCGTTCCAGAGCAGCGAGTACATCGTGTGCGCGTAGTGGGAAAACTCGAAGTTCTCCAGCGCCTCCTCTATCTCGGCGGCAGCGGTCACCAGCCGCGAGAGCATCCAGCGGTCGATCAGGGAGAGAGAAGAAGGAGATACAGGCGGGACGTCTGTGCCACGAGATGCGGTAGAGTCTGGCGTCGCCGTGATGATCCCCACTGCGAACCGTGCCGCGTTCCACAGCTTGTTGCAGAAGTTCCTGCCCAGATCAAACTTCTCGGAAGTGTTCCGCCCGCTCGCCGCATCCTTGCGGACCGGCATCCGCACATCCTGCGTGTTGGTGGCCATCTGGCAGAGCGTGAACCGCATCGCATCGGCCCCGTGGGTCGCGATGATGTCCAGGGGATCCACACCATTGCCCAGCGTCTTGGACATCTTCCGCCCCTCGCCATCCTGGATGACAGCGTGGATGAAAACGTCCCGGAAGGGAACCTGGCCCGGAACGAAGGCACTGGGCACTGGGGACTGGGCACTGGTGGAAGAACCCGCAGCCGCGAGCCCTTCAGAGCCGCGACCGTCAGGGAGCGGTGCCATGAAGTACCGATTGAACATGACCATGCGCGACACCCACAGGGTGATGATCTCGCGAGCGGTGCACAGCGTCGAAGTCGGGTTGAACGCCTTGAGCATCGCCGGAAAGTCAGCGATCCCCGTGTCCTTGGCGGCCTGCACGGGATCGGGCCAGCCCATGGTGGACATCGGCCAGAGGGCCGAGGAGAACCAGGTGTCGAGGACGTCGGGGTCTTGGTGGAAGCCGTTCTCTGCGAGTGCCTGCTCGGTCTTCGGAGCATTCCATTGCACGCACACGGAGATGATGAAATCGGCATCAGAGCGTTCGAAGATCGGTGCAAGGTCTCCAACTCCCGGCGAGGGAGCCGCGCCATTCCATGTTGTCGGTGTGATGGTCTCGCCACTGGAAAACGTGATCCGCACCGCCGCCACCACATCCCGCTCGTGATCGCCGGTCATCCAGCCGGGGACCGGGTAGTTCGCATCGAGGAGGAAATCGAGATGCTCGCACCAGAACGCGAATCGCTCAGGGTCCGTTGCGAGCTGCCGAGATGGATCAAACGGGGTCGTCCATTTGGGCGTGCGAACGCCCTTGCTCCACACCGGAATCCGATGCCCCCACCAAAGCTGCCTCGAAATGCACCAATCCCGAATATTGTCATGCCACTGCTCGAACGTCCTGGCATACCGAGCCGGATGGAACCGCATCGATCCATCACCGGCCTCCGCCGCGCCACCACCCAATCTCGTGGCACACGCGTCCCGCCTGTGATCTACCCCCTCTACTGCCGTTCCTGCCTTTGCCCCTTCCACCCTCTCATACTCACCCCACCACCGATCCGGAAACCGACAGTGGCCATCGAGAGTCTCCTCCGGCACCCACGTCCATCGGTAATCCCGCCAGGACTCAGCGATCCCGGCCTTCACCGGGTTGTTCAAGATGTACGAAACCGTGTCCGCGTACTCATCCGCCCGCACGATCCGATCGAACGACTCATCCTGCCACACCGTCCCGCTCGACCCGCGGTCCTTGTTGATCGCGTGCGAGGTGAACGACTTGATGCTGTGCAGAATCTCGGCCAGCGAATACCACTCCCCGCGGCTCTTCTCGAACGGCGCAAAAAGCAGGTGCACATGATCGGGCATCACCACCGCGGCTTGCAGCTCGATCCGCTCCCCATCCCAGTGCCGGCACGCCTTGAGCACCAGGTCACGCTCCGCCGGTGTGAGCTGGCCGCTGGCGAGCGTGAAGGTGATGAAGTAGACATTGCCGCCCTGCTGCCAGTGCGGCAGGTTGCGGGCTTGGATGTGGAGGTCACGATGGATGGGTTCGTGGAGTTTGGAGGCTGGAGAAGAAGTAGAAGAGGTAGACACAGGCGGGACACCTGTGCCACGAGATTGGGTAGCAGAAGACCTCTGCTCTGCCACCAGCGCCCGGTTCGCTGCCGGCGCCATCCGCTCATCCGTCACCTTCACATACCACTGATCGCTCAGATACGGCTCGATCAGCGCCTTGCTCCGGTCCGAGTGCTTCACGCTGTGCCGGTAGGGCCTCGTCCCCTCCAGGAGCCCGCGCGACTTGAATTCCTCGACCACCTTCTTGCGGGCATCCTCGCGCTTCATCCCCACCAGCATGTGGGCATCACCCACATCGCTCCACCCGTGCTTGTCGCTGATCGTCCCATCGGGCGCCAGCATGTTGATCAGCACCGGCCGGCCCCGCGCCTGCACCCACTCCTGCATCGCACCATCCACCGAGTGCCGGCGGCCGATCTCGTAGTCGTTGGTATCGTGCGCGGGCGTCACCTTCAGGAACCCGGTCGCGAACTCGGCCTTGGGGTCCGCCGCCTCCTCGTCGCTCCGCGCCATCTCCTTGGCCATCACCACGTACCCATCTTCCAGGATCGGGATGATCCGCCCCACCAGCGGCAGCTCCACGAACAGCCCCCGCAGCGCCTTGGCCCGCGGATCGTGCGGGTTGATCGCCACCGCGGTATCACCCAGATACGTCTCCGGCCGAGTGGTCGCCACCGTCACCCACGCCCGCTCCTCGGGGTTGTGATTGTCAGCGCCCGGGTACCCCAGGCTGGCCAGCTCGTTCCACGTCACCGGCATCGGATCCTCAACACCCGTCAGGTGCGGGTCCCGATTCGACCCGGGGTACCGCCCCGGCCCCTCGCCATCGGAGACCTCCGTGCTCCGCTGGATCCTCACCAGCGGGTACCGCAGGTAGTAGAACGCCGCATCAATTTCCTCGTCGTAGCACTCATCATCCGACACCGCCGTCTGCAGCGCCGGGTCCCAGTTCACCAGCCGCTTGCCCCGGTAGATCAGCCCATCCCTGAACAGCCGGAAGAACGCCTCGCGCACCGCCCGCGCGCACACCGGATCCATCGTGAAACGCTGGCGATCCCAGTCGCACGAGCACCCCATCTTCTTGAGCTGCCCAGTGATCACCGCCTCGTACTCATCCTTGAAGGCCTGGATCTCGGCCACGAACGCCTCGCGCGTGGTCGCCTGCTTGAGCGAGCCGCGCAGCTTCCCCTCCTTGCGCAGCCGCTTCTCCACCACCGCCTGGGTCGCGATCCCCGCGTGGTCCGTCCCGGGCATCCACAGCGCCTCGCGCCCCTTCATGCGGTACGCGCGAACAAGAACATCCTGGAGCGTGTTATTCAGCGCATGGCCCAGGTGCAGCGCCGCCGTCACGTTCGGCGGAGGGATCACGATGCAGTACGGCTCGGCCTCTTTGGATACCACGCGGTGGGGGTCGGCGTGGAACGCCTTGCTCGCATCCCATCGTGCACGGATCCGGTCCTCGTGGTCCGCCGGCCTGTACGCCTTGGGAAGCTCGGGGATTCCCCCCGGCGAAGCGCCCCCGCTCGGGGCCGTAGGCGGCTTGGAAGTTGGATGTTCGGCCATCATGGTCGCATCGTAGTCGGGCCGATATGGTCTCCCGAGCCCCGCACGCCTTCGGAGCCTCGATGAACCACGCGAGAGTCTCTCCTCCAGATCCCGACCGGCCGATGCCCGCCCCGGCGCCCTTGCGGGCCCCCGCGCGCCCAGGGCGTGCCACCGCGACCGCCGCGATCCTGCTGGCCGTGCTCGCCCTGATCGCCCTTGCGGTCGTTGTCCTGCGAACCGGACCCAACCGGGCCGATGCGGGCAACCGGGAAATCAAGCCCGCACTCCCGGCGACCATCGATGCCATCCTCGACTCGGCCCGCACCCTCTCCACCGAGGATGACCACGCCAAGGCCGAGGCGATCCTCAAGGAGGCCGTCAAGCAATACCCCGACAACCAGGAGCTCCGCCTCGCGCTCGCCAACGAATACCTTGAATTGAAGAAGCCCCAGGATGCCTACGACCAGTATACCGCCGCGCTCTCCATCGGCCCCCGGGAGCCCTCCATCGAGTTCACCGCCGGCACGGTCGCCAGCACCATCGGCAAGCTCGACCGCGCGGTGGAGCACTACTCGGCGGCCCAGTCGGCCGACCCCTCCAAGCCCGACTACCCGCTCTACCTGGGCCAGGTCCAGGCCAAGCTCGGCCAGAACGACGCCGCCAAGGCCAGCCTGCTCCGCGCTGCAAAGCTCAGCGAAGACCGGGCGATCATCTGGGGCACGCTCGCCGACATCGCCCTGCGCGAGAACAACACAAGCCTCGCCGCCCAGCACGCCGCACGGGCCCGCAAGCTCGAACCCACCAACATCATCTACCGCCTCATCGAGGCCCGCGCCCTCAACCGCTCGGGCAAGCCCGAAGAGTCCCTCGAGCTCCTGATCGCCGTCCCCGACGCCGACAAGCGCCAGCCCGAGGTCATGCGCCTCATGGGCGACTGCTTCGGCCTGCTCAAGCGCCCCAAGGATGCCGCCCTTCTCTACGCGAGCGCCTCGGACGACAACGAAGAAGATGGCGAGCTGGCCCTCCACGCCGGCGAGTGGTACGAACGCGCCGGCGAGCTCGAGAAGGCCCGCGGCTACCTGGAAAGAGCCGCCAGCGCCGGCAACGAAACCGCTGCGAAGATGATCGAGCGGCTCAAGTAAAGCAGCAAAGCGAAAAACATCAAAGCGAACATCAAGCCGGCGCGGTTCGGCGGCGTTTGGACGTGCTTGCGGCCAACTTTGTGCGGGCGATCATCGATCCGAAGATCTTGCGGAGTTCCACGGATTCGGCTTCCAGACCGGCCAGCCGCGGCTCGGGTATCCATCCCCGCTTGGCAACGAATCGGATCCAGAACCTCGATTCGGCCGCTTCCCGCACCACGACACCCAGGATCCTGCAGAACTCCGGACGGCTCATGGCCTCATCCGCCTCGCACGTATTGGCCCCGACCGATGTGCCGCACCCGATGAGCTGATCCACGACTCGCCGCGAGCGACCTGCCTTCGCAAGCGCCTCGGCAACATCCACCATTCGATGCGAAAACGTCTCCGTTCGCTCCAGCAACTCCCGAGAAACGCGTCCCATGTCTCCCCCGATCGTCTATCAATGCTTCAACGATCTCCCAATCCGCAACATGTTCGCTTTGCTGCTTTTCGCTTTGCTGCTTTGCCTCACGCCAGCCAGCGCCCACCATCCACACGCACGATCTGACCCGTAACGTAATGGGTATCCAAGGCAAGCCAGCGCACAGCTTCCGCGGCATCTTCGGGCGTCCCCGACCTCCCCAGCGGCACGCGCGACACGTACCCCGCCCGCATCGCCGGGTCCGCATCCGGCCCCGACTCCGCGAACGCGACCACGCCCGGCGCCACGCCATTGACCCGCACCGCAGGCGCCAGTTCACGTGCAAGAGTCTGAACCATCTCGATCAAGGCCGCCTTGCTCATCGAATACGCGAGCAGTTCCCTTCGCGGCCGACCCATCGCGTGGATATCCCCCATCGCCACGATCGCCCCGCCCCCAACGAGTTGGGACTTCGCCAACAAGGGTGCCAGATGCTTCGAGAGCAGCACCGGCGCCACCGCGTTGATCCGGTACGCCGACAGCATCTGCTCGGCACTCAGCGCGGCCAGCGGCGTGTGCTCGTACACAGAAGCATTGTGCACCAGCACATCCAGCCGCCCCAGCGTGCTCGCCAACCCACCAGCCACTCTCTCAACCGCCGCCAGATCACCCAGATCCACCTCCACCACCCGAGCCTCCGGGTGCGATCCATCCGCGAGCGAGATCCCCCGCACCTCCGCCGCCGTCTTCTCCGCCTCCTCGCGACTGCGGTTGTACGTGATCACCACATCACACCCGGCCCGCGCCAGCGCAAGCGAGGTTGCCCGCCCGACACGCCTGGCGCCGCCCGTAACCAACGCAACCGGCCGATCCTGCGGACGTGTCATGAGCGAACGATACGTGCCAAGGGCCCGAAATGTGTAAGACCTGCCGCCTCATCCTGGCCGAAGGCCAGTCAGGCAGTATTTCAAGCCAAGACCCCACCGGGGTCAAACTGGGCGGGCCAACGCGATGACTTCCACCCCATATCATGCTGCGCTGTGCCGCCCATCACATGCACCCACTGCGGCTACTCGCTCCGTGGCCTCACGCCCCGCAATGCCACGCTCCAATGTCCCGAGTGCGGGGGTCTCACTCCCGTCGCGGTTGATGCGAAGCAGCGGCTTCCATTCTGGAAGCGCGTGTTCTTGACACTTTCCGGGCTCGTCACGGGCGCAACCGCAGCGTTCGCTGTATCGGTCCTCGGGTGGGGCTTGATCGCGGGTCTCCCGATACTGCTCATCGGCGCATCGCTCTGGCTGTTCGTGCCCGCCGCGCTTACATCACCGCACCTGAAGCAGATCAAAGACCCGGCCCGCAGGGAAGGTCAGTTCTGGCGTCACTGCCTGTTGTATGCAATTCTGAACGCCTGCTCGTGTGCCGTGGGTGCTGCGGCGGTGATCGCGTGCCTGATCCCGCGATTCCTGTCGCAGTTGGGCAACATCTGATCAGCACGTAGCAACACCACCGCGTATCGGTTGGTGCGCAATTGCATGATCGACGATCGAATCCTACTTACCCGTATAGTCAATCACCCGCGCGATCTCCGTCCGCAGATTCGCCCGGTGCACCACCCGATCCACCAGCCCCATCTTGAGCAGGAACTCCGACCGCTGGAACCCATCGGGCAGTTCCTGGCGGATCGTCTGCTGGATCACCCGCGGGCCGGCGAACCCCACCAGCGCCTTGGGCTCGGCGAAGATCACATCTCCCAGCATCGCAAAGCTCGCCGTCACACCGCCCGTGGTCGGATCGGTCAGCACGCTGATGAACAGGCCGCCCTGATCGTCAAACCGCGCCAGCGCTGCCGAGGTCTTGGCCATCTGCATCAGCGACAGGCCCGACTCCTGCATGCGAGCACCGCCCGAGCAGCTCACGATGATCACCGGCAGCCCCGGAGTCCCCGCCTTGCGGTCCGGCATCGCGTGCTCGATCGCGCGGGTAATCGTCTCGCCCACCACCGACCCCATCGACCCCATCATGAAGGTCAGGTCCAGGCAGCAGATCATCGCCTCGCGACCCTTGATGAAGCAGCGGCCCGCCTTGATCGCATCGGTTGCCCCCGTCCGGAGCTGCTCGGCGACCAGGCGATCCTTGTACGCCTTGAGGTCCTTGAACCGCAGCGGATCGGCCGGCGCCAGGTTCGTGAACATCTCCTGGAACGAACCAGGGTCCGCCAGCTGGATCACCCGCTCGCTCGCCGAGATCCTGTAGTGGTGGTGGCACTCCGGGCACACGTGGAGGTTGGCCTCCAGGTGCTTGCGGTACACCATCCGTGCGCACCCGGGGCAGCGGAGCCACAATCCCTCGGGGATGGTCGCTCGGCGCTGCGGGCGTACTTCGCTCCAGGTTCTGGTTGCCGTCTGCGTCATTCTGGTTCCTGCATCGTGTGGTGCCGGGCTGACCGGTGGCCTGCCTGCACTCGAGTCGGGCGTGATCGCAGGTTCAAGGCCAAGGACCCGGACCCGCGATCGCCCGTGATGTGTCGTTCAAACCCTGTCGTCCCTTCCATCGATCAGCCGGTGTGCATCCTGCTCGCGACTGCCCGTGTCGGGCCGACCCTCGTGTTCTCTGCTCCGTTGCTGGGAGATAATGCCGGAGATTTCAGAACGGATACGGCTGGAGTGGGGTGGCCTCTGCCGAGCGGCGGGACCCGGCGGCCTGCCCCTGCCTTCGAGACCCGTTCGAACCGGCGTTCGGCACATCTGGCTTTGCCGAGTCCGCCGCGGGCTTCGAGGCCGAGATCGCCTCCATCGTAACACAGTCCACACAAAGCCGCTCGACCGCCACCCCATCCTCCACCAATTGCCATAGATCGGCCGCCGGCCGTTTTTCCAGCCAGCATTTGATTAGGGCGTGGATCGTCGGCCCCACGACGATTGCAAGTCCTTGTCCTGCCTTGACATGCTTCGGGATCGCGTGCGAGAGAGCTTCCGAAACCCTTGCCAACGCTTCCTCGAACGCCTCACCGTCGGGCGGAATGACGCTCGATGGGTCCGCTTTCCATTGCCGGTAGGCCGTCGGGCAGCGATCTTCGATATCACAGCGCAGCGTGCCTTCCCAGAGCCCCAGCCCGATCTCACGCAGCTCATCGACGACCTTGATGCGGGCTTCGGTCGCCTCGGCGATCATCCGCGCGGTCGTTTGGGCCGCCTCGCACTCGGCGCACATGACTGTTCCGATCGCCGTGTCGGCGATCATCCGGGCGCACGCGCGGGCCGATTCCAGCCCGGCCTGGCAGGTGGGTAGATCTGTCGATCCGACGATCCGCCCTTCCTGGTCCCACTGGGTACACCCAGCCCGAACCAGCCACACATCTGCAAATTTTGCCTTGCCCATACGCCCCGGCCGAGTTACCTCGTCCGGTCCTGTGGCCCACGGTGGCTGTCCTCCGGACCGCCTTGCTCCGCGAGCAGGGTCCCGTCATCGGGGGTGACTGTAGGGTGACGCCCACCCTAGACAAGGTCGGAGAATCATCTACCGTACACCTACCTTATTTTCGGGTTTATTTCGGACCTCGGAGGCTGGCGATCACCGAGCCGCGCTCAGCGCGAGGGCGACCGAAGATCGCCGATGCCGCCACGATTACATCGCACCCCGCCTCGCGCACGTGGTGGGCATTGGCCGGCGTGATCCCGCCGTCCATCTCGAGGCGCTGGTTGGTCCGCAGCAGGCTCCGGACAGTCCGGACCTTGGGGAGCACCTCGGGCAGGAAGACCTGGCCTGAGAAGCCCGGGTGCACGGACATCACCAGGATCATGTCGAAGTGGGGGAGCAGGTCGGCCAGCGGCTCGGCGGGCGTGGGCGGATTGATCGCCAGCCCGGCGGACATTCCCAGAGCGCGGATGCGGTCGGCGAGCCGTTTGGCCTCCTCGGGGATCATGACCTCGGCGTGGAAGGTCGCGTGGCCGGCGCCGGCCTTGGCGAACGGCTCGACGAACATGCCCGGGTCCCGCACCATGAGGTGGACATCGAGGAACGCCTCCGGCAGCGCGGCCCGCAGGCTGGCGCACAGTGCCGGGCCCATCGTCAGGTTGGGCGCAAAGTGGCCGTCCATGACGTCCAGGTGCAGCAGGTCAGCGCCCGAAGCCAGCGAGTGCCCCGCGTCTTCTCCGAGCCGCGCAAAGTCGGCCGAGAGGATCGACGGCGCGATCAGCGGCAGGTGCGCAGGGGAGCGAAGGTCGAGCATCGGCGCACGGTAGGTGGCGGGATGGATCCCTGCCAGAGGCGCTGCCCAACCGGCGGCGGAGATACTGTTCGCCCAACCGACCCCTTCTACTTCCGGAGCCGCCCGATGAGGACCCCCGCGCCCGACTTTGTCACGATCCACCGCCGGCTCGACGCCGTCGGCCAGGCCCACCTGCTCAAGTTCTTCGGTGAGATCAGCGAGCCCCAGCAGTGGGGGCTGCTGCACCAGATCGCCGAACTGGACATCGAGCAGATCCCGGCCCTGGTCCGCGACTACGTCCACAACAAGCCGGCCTTCGTGCTGCCCGCGGGTATCCAGCCCGCCGAGTACTACCCGCACAACCCCGATTCGCCCCTGCGGCGCTGGGAAATCTCCCGGTTCCGCGCCGCGGGCGAGGACCTGCTCCGGGCCGGGAAGGTCGCCGCCTTCGTGGTCGCGGGCGGCCAGGGGAGCCGCCTGGGCTACGAGGGGCCCAAGGGGTGCTTCCCGGCCGGGGCGGTGAGCAACCGGCCGCTGTTCGAGATGTTCGCCGACCAGCTCCTGGCGATCCGCCGCAAGTACGGGCGGCCGGTGCCCTGGTACATCATGACCAGCCCTCTGAACCACGACGCCACGGTCCTGTTCTTTGAGTCCAACACCTTCTTCGGCCTCGACTCGGCGGATGTGATGTTCTTCCCGCAGGGGGTGATGCCCTCGTTCGACCTGGAGACGGGCAAGGTGCTCATGACCACCGGGTACGAGGTGGCGACCAATCCCGACGGGCACGGGGGGGCGATCAAGGCGATCTGCGTGTCGGGGGCGCTCGAGGACATGAAACGCCGCGGCATCGAGCACCTGAGCTACTTCCAGGTGGACAACCCGACGGTGAAAGTGGTCGATCCGGTGTTCATCGGCCTGCACGCGGCCGCCCCCGACTCTTCGGCCCAGATGTCCAGCAAGATGATCCCCAAGGCCTACCCGGAGGAGAAGGTCGGCGTCTTCTGCCGCATCGGCCGGAGAACCGAGGTGGTCGAGTATTCCGACCTCCCGATGGACCTCCAGCGTCAGCGCACCGCCGACGGGAGCCTGCGGTTTGTCGCCGGATCGATCGCGATCCACATCATCTCGGTGGGCTTCATCGAGAAGCTGGGGACCGACCCGGCGTTCAGCCTGCCGTACCACCGGGCCGAAAAGAAAATCCCGTGCATCGACATGGCGACCGGAAACCCGGTCACGCCGACGGCCAACAACGGGGTGAAGCTCGAGCGGTTCGTCTTTGATGCCCTGGCGATGTGCGATACCGGCCCCCGGGGATCGATCGTGTACGAGACCGACCGGGTGGAAGAGTTCGCCCCGATCAAGAACGCGACCGGGGTCGACAGCCCGCTGACCAGCCGTGAGCTCCAGACCGAGCGAGCTGCGCGCTGGCTGGAGGCCGCGGGGGTCAAAGTCCCGCGGAGTTCCGATGGGAAGCCCAACTGCGTGCTGGAAATCCGGGCGACCACGGCCCTGGACGCCCAGGACCTGGTGGGCAAGCCGCTGGCGCGGACGCTGGTGAGCGGGAAGATCGAGCCCGGCCAGTCGCTGGTGCTGTGATCCGGCCGGCGGGGCGAGCGGGGTGACATCGGCAGGAGCACGCGCCGCGGCCGTGCGGGGAGAGAGACTTGAGCGAGCCGGCAACACGCGGCAGGGTGCAGATGCGGAGGTTCATCCGCGAGTTCCTGGTGCGGCCCAAGATGGTGGGCGCGATCGCGCCCAGCTCCCGGGGCCTGGCCCGGCGGATGGTCGACGGCCTGGAGCTCTCCAAGGCCCGGGCCGTCGTCGAGTTCGGGCCCGGGACCGGCTCGTTCACGGCCGAGATCCTCTCCCACCTGGCGCCGGGGACGAGGTTCTTCGTGGTCGAGCGCAGCCCGGAGATGGCCCGCGCGATCCGGGAGCGGTTCCCCGCGGTCAGGCTCTACGAGGATTCGGCCGGCAACATCGAGGCCCTCTGCCGGCTCGAGGGCATCGAGCCCGGGCAGGTTGACTGCATCGTCAGCGGCCTGCCGTTCGCGGCCTTCCCCCCGGAACTCCAGAACGAGATCATCTCCGCGGCGATCCGCGTCCTCCGCCCGGGCGGCCGGTTCGTGACGTTCGCGTACTACATCGCGCACCTCAAGCAGGCGGGGCGGAGCTTCCGCGGCCTCCTGGAACGTTCGTTCGAGCGGGTAGAGACCAGCCGGGGCGTGCTGATGAACATGCCCCCGGCGTTCGTGTACCGGTGCCGGAAGGCCGGCCAGCGGTCGGCCTGATCGAACGCTCCCCCGCGCCCGGGGCCGCTCAGCGCTCCCCGACCGCCGGGTGAATCGCCCCATCGACAACGGATTCCCGTCTGTTTGAGGACAACCGGCCGGCTCGCGTGTATCCTCAGCGAGTTTGCGCCGACCGGTGGCGCCGCGGTCCCGGCAGCGGACGGCCGGCGCCTCATTTGAGAGAGCGAAGGAGCCCGATGCCCCGCCGTCAGGACATCAAGACCATCCTCATCCTCGGCTCGGGCCCCATCGTCATCGGACAGGGGTGCGAGTTCGACTACTCCGGCACCCAGGCCTGCAAAGCCCTCAAGGCCGAGGGCTACCGCATCGTGCTGGTCAACTCCAACCCCGCCACGATCATGACCGATCCGGCCTTCTCCGACCGCACCTACATCGAGCCCATCACCCCCGAGGCCGTCCGCAAGGTCATCGAGCTCGAGAACACGCGCGGGCCGCGCATCGATGCCATCCTCCCCACCCTCGGCGGCCAGACCGCCCTGAACTGCGCCTGCAAGCTCTTCGACAACGGCACCCTCAAGGAATTCGGCATCGAGATGATCGGCGCCAACCGCGAGATCATCCACCGCGCCGAGGATCGCCAGATCTTCAAGGATATCTGCCGGGGCCTGGGACTGAAGATGCCCAGGGCCAGCGTGGTCAACACCCTCGACGAGGCCATGGAGTTCCTCAAAGAGATCGGTTTGCCGGCGATCATCCGCCCCGCGTTCACCCTCGGCGGCTCGGGCGGCGGGATCGCCTACAACACCGAGGAATACCGCGAGATCGTCTCGCGCGGCCTGGCCGCCTCGATGATCAAGCAGGTCCAGATCGACCAGAGCGTCATCGGCTGGAAGGAATACGAACTCGAGGTTGTCCGCGACAAGAAGGACAACTGCATCATCATCTGCGGCATCGAGAACATCGATCCCATGGGCGTGCACACGGGCGACTCGATCACCGTCGCGCCCATCCTGACGCTTACCGACAAGGAATACCAGGCGATGCGCGACGCCGCGATCGCCATCATGCGCGCCGTCGGCGTCGAGACCGGCGGCTCCAACGTGCAGTTTGCCGTCAACCCCAGCCCCCAGCCCGGGCCCGACGGCAAGAAGCACTTCGAGATGGTCGTCGTCGAGATGAACCCCCGCGTCTCGCGCAGCTCGGCGCTGGCCAGCAAGGCCACCGGCTTCCCGATCGCCAAGATCGCCGCCAAACTCGCGATCGGCTACACGCTCGATGAACTCAAGAACGACATCACCGGCACCACCAGCGCCTGCTTCGAGCCCACCATCGACTACGTGGTGACGAAGATGCCCCGCTGGACCTTCGAGAAGTTCCCCGAGGCCGATGAGACGCTCACCACGCAGATGAAGAGCGTCGGCGAGGCCATGGCGATCGGGCGGACGCTGAAGGAGAGCCTCCAGAAGGTCATCCGCTCGATGGATGTCAAGCGCTTCGGCCTGGGCCTGGACCGCAACGACAAGTGGCTCGCCGCCATGCGGGCGATCGAACGCGACCAGCTCGTGCTCGATGTCACACCCGGCGCCAAGCCCGGCACCGGCAGCTCGCCCACCGGCCTGCGCACCGCCGACGGCCAGCCCATCGAGTGGCCGATCGCCCTGGACAAGCTCGCCCGCAAGCTCGCGGTGCCGTGCCAGGGCCGGCTCTACTACATCCGCTACGCGATGAAGATGGGCTGGTCGATCGAGAAGATCCACGAGCTCTCGCGGATCGATCCCTTCTTCCTCGACCAGATCCAGCAGCTGGTGGAGTTTGAGGATGTGCTCTGCTCGTTCTCGAAGCTCGAAGATGTGCCCGCGGAGATCTTCTTCCAGGCCAAGCAGCTGGGGTACAGCGATGCGCAGCTCGCGAACCTGTACCTGGGGAAGATCTCGACCGAGACGATCCTGGAGGTACGCCAGCGCCGGCTCGCCCTGGGCATCGAGCCCGTCTACAAGCTGGTGGACACCTGCGCGGCCGAGTTCGAGGCGGTGACGCCGTATTACTACTCGACGTATGAAAAGGGCGCTGGGCATCGGGCTCTGGGCACCGGTGACAAGACAGCGTATGCTCGGGCCGGCGGGGGGAGCTCGATGTCTTCTTCACCAGTGCCCAGTGCCCAGTGCCTGGTGCCTTCTGGTGAAGATGAAATCCGCATCACCGGCCGCCCCAAAGTCATCATCATCGGCGGCGGCCCCAACCGCATCGGCCAGGGCATCGAGTTCGACTACTGCTGCGTGCACGCCGCGTTCGCGGCCCGCGAGCTGGGGTTCGAGTCGGTGATGATCAACTCCAACCCCGAGACCGTCTCCACCGACTACGACACCAGCGACCTGCTGTTCTTTGAGCCGCTGACGCTGGAAGACACACTCAACGTGATCGAGCGGTTGAATGGGAGCCCGTTGGGAGTCAAAGCGACTCAAAGACAAACAGACCAAGCGGGGGGAACACACTCCGGAACTCCGTCTCTCCGGAACTCGAATTCTCGGTCGCTCGTCCACGGCGTCATCGTCCAGTTCGGCGGCCAGACCCCCCTCAACCTCGCCCGCGGCCTGGTTGCCGCCGGCGTCCCCATCATCGGCACCACCGTCGATTCCATCGACCTCGCCGAGGACCGCGACAGGTTCGACGCCCTGCTCGAACGCCTCAAGCTCGCCCGCCCTCCCTCCGGGATCGCCTACTCCCTTGATGAGGCCGTCACCGTCGCCCAGCGCCTCGGCTACCCCGTTCTCATCCGGCCCAGCTACGTCCTGGGCGGCCGCGGCATGGAAATCTGCCCGGACGAGAAGGCCCTCAAGAGCTTCATCACCACGGCAATCAAGGCCTCGGACCTCGAAGGCGCCCCCGTCCTGATCGACAAGTTCCTCGATGGCGCCATCGAGCTCGATGTCGATGTGGTCGCGGATTTCGAGACTACTCAATCTAGTGGCACAGGCGTCCCGCCTGTGTCTACTCCAACTTCTTCTTCTTCTTCTTCTTCTTCCTCCGGCCAGGCCATCATCGCCGGCGTCATGCAGCAGATCGAGCAGGCCGGGATCCACTCCGGCGATTCGGCCTGCACGCTCCCGCCCGCCTCCCTCTCCAAGGAGATGGTCGCCCACATCAAGGATGTCGCCCGCACGCTCGCCAGGGAACTCCGCGTCCGCGGCCTCATGAACGTCCAGATGGCCGTCAAGGACGGAAAGCTCTTCATCATCGAGGTCAACCCCCGCGCCAGCCGCACCGTCCCCTTCGTCGGCAAGGCGACCCACATGCAGTGGCCCGCGATCGCCGCCAAGGTCATGATGGGCAAGACGCTCGCCCAGCTCGGCGCCCGCGAGATCGAGCCCAAGGACTGCTACGCGATCAAGGAGTCGGTCTTCCCCTTCGGCAAGTTCCCCGGCGTTGATGTCGTCCTCGGGCCGGAAATGCGCTCCACCGGAGAGGTCATGGGCTTTGATCGCAGCCTCCCGGTCGCGTTCGCCAAGGCCCAGATGGCCAGCGGCGTCCCGCTCCCCACCTCCGGCGGCGTCTTCATCTCCGTCCGCGACTCCGACAAGGATGTGATCGCCCCGGTCGCCCGCACGCTCACGCAGCTGGGCTTCACGCTCTATACCACTGCCGGCACCGGCGAAGCGCTCGCCCGCCACGGTGTCGATTCGGTCGCCCTCAAGAAGGTGGGCACCGGCTTCCGCCCCAACGTCGTCGACCTCATGACCGACGGCAAGATCACCCTGGTCATCAACACCCCCACCCGCACGGGCTGGCAGACCGATGAGGGAAAGATCCGGGCGACCGCGGTGCGGCTGGGTGTTTCGATGATCACCACGGCGACCGCCGCCGCCGCCGCCGCCGAGGCGATCCGCGCGATGAAAGAGACCGGCTGGGGCGTCGCGGCCCTCCAGGACTACGAGAGCGGCGTGTGATGCGGCATTCGAAGGCGAAGAAAGCAGCGTGTGGAGTGCGGCGACCCGGCTCTCAGGCCCGTGAAACGGGCCGATGATGGTTGTCGGGGGTCGCGAGGCCCTGCGAGCGCACCCCTGGAAAGCTGCCACTCCCCCTGACCTTTCCCCCCGTGAAACGGGGGAGCGAATCGTGCGATGCTTCACATGATCCACCTGGCCGATAGACGACGGAATTCGCCACCTCTGCAGCGCGCTTCCCCCTCTCTTCCTGCCTTGCTCCTGATGCCTTCCCGCCTCTTCCCCACCACCAAATGACCTCCAAACTTGCTATGGACCCTCCGTTGGGCCATGATGTACCGTCCGGTCCAACCGACCTCTGGAGATTCACCATGGCAGAAGAAGTCATCCGCAAGAAGATCAAGTGGGCCACCAAGTGCCGCCGCGGCGGCATGCGGGTCTGGAAGACCAAGACGATCATCGTCAAGAAGAAGGCCCCCAAGAAGTAGGCCGCCCGGCCATCGGCACACCCGCCGTGTGCCGCGCCGAAAAACCGGTTTGCGGGTGAGTTTGCCCCGCGAGCCGGCGTGGGATTCCGCGCACCGGCATTCCAGTCCCCGCCCCCTCATCCACCCGTGCGTGCATGAGCATCATCCCGCCCGATCCGCTCGGCTCGATCGTCTGGCAGGACCTCACCGTCCCCGATGCCCCGCGCGTCCGCGACTTCTACTCCCGGGTCGCCGGCTGGCTTAGCACCGAGCAGGAGATGGGCGGCTACTCCGACTTCAACATGCACGATGCCGACGGCCACACGATCGCCGGCATCTGCCACGCCCGCGGCATCAACGAAAACCTCCCCGCCCAGTGGCTCATCTACATCAAGGTCGCCGATGCCGACGCCGCCGCCCAGCGGGCGATCGAGGCGGGCGGCCAAGTCATCGACGGCCCCAGGTCCATGGGCGCTGCGGGCCGGTTCGTGGTCGTCAAGGACCCGGTCGGAGCGGTGGTGGCGCTGGTGAGTCAATGATCGTCTTCACCTCGCAGTCGTCTTCAGCCCTGCGTTAGATGGCGAGGTCACATAGACTCATTCGTGCAGCATGGAGAGATCATCTCATACCCAGAAATGGTGCGGCGCGAAGGGATCGCGTTGCAGAAGGGTATGAATTTCCGTGTGAAGCACAGCTACTCGATTGTCTTGATGAGTGTCCGCAAGGGTGCTCCCTACCAGGACCAGTGGCTAGAGGACCGCGGTTTGTTGGAATATGAAGGGCACGATGCGTCGTCCAATGCGGTCGACGATCCGAAGGCGGCGGATCAACCGTTGGCGCTGCCGAGCGGCAAGCCGACTGAGAATGGAAAGTTCTTCCGTGCTGTACTTGCGTACAAGCAATCACTCGCGACCGCTGAAATCGTGCAAGTCTATGAGAAGATCGCCACGGGCATTTGGAGCGATCGTGGCCGACACGAACTCGTCGATGCAGCACAGGTTTCAGTTCCCATTCATCGCGGGCGACGAGACTCTCGCCAACGGCTGGTCTGCCGTTTCTACTTGCGACCTACAACGACGCCCGAAGTGCAGGCCGAGCAACAGCTGGTCGATCTGATCACATCACGGCAAATCCCGACGACGGTCAAGGTGGAGGTCTGGAAGCGAGACCGTGGGCGATGCGTAACATGCGGAGCAACAGACAATCTGCACTTTGATCACGATGTGCCGTGGAGCAAGGGTGGTAGCAGTATCACCGCACAAAACGTGAAGCTTCTTTGCGCGAGGCACAATCTGCAAAAAGCGGCCAAAATCCAATAGCCGCTAAACTCGCCGGCTTCGTTACGGGCGAGTCTCCCTCACCCCTTCGCCCCCGCCCCCACCGTCATCTTCACCGGCACGAACGTCGGCTTCACCCGCGCTTCAAACTCCTCGCGGTACTTGTTCATGATCGTCCGCACCGCCCAGTTGTTGCCATCCGCCAGACCGCAGATCGTCGTCCCCGGCATCGAGCCCATGCTGGTGGCGATCTCCAGGGCAAGGTCCAGGTCCTTGGTCCGCCCCTGGCCCTCCTCGATGCGGGTCATGAGCTGGTACAGCCACCCCGACCCTTCGCGGCACGGGGTGCACTGTCCGCACGATTCGTGCTTGAAGAACCGGGCGATGTTGCGGGCGACCGCGACCATGTCGGTGTCCTGGTCAAAGACCGTCGGGCACGCCGTCCCCAGCCCCAGCACGTTGTACTTGCGGCCGATGTCAAAGTCCATCTCCGCCTCGTACTGGTCGGGCCCGAGGATCCCCATCGAGATCCCCCCCGCGATCGCGCCCTTGAACTTCTTGCCATCACGCATCCCGCCGCACAGGTCCTCGACCAGCGTCCGCAGCGTGACGCCCAGGTCGCACTCGAAGCACCCGGGCCTGGCCACGTGCCCCGAAACGCCCATGAGCTTGGTCCCGTAGCTGGCCATCCCCCCCGGGAACGTCGATGCCACGCCCTGCTTGGTGAACCACTCCCCGCCGTGCTCCACGATGCTCGGCAGGTGCGCCAGCGTCTCGACGTTGTTGATGATCGTCGGCTTGCCGAACAGCCCCTTGATCGCCGGGAACGGCGGCTTGATCCGCGGCCACCCGCGCTTGCCCTCCAGCGCCTCGAGCAGCCCCGTCTCCTCCCCGCAGATGTACGCCCCCGCGCCCCGGTGCACGTAGCAGTCGACGACGAACGACCCCCCGCGCGCCGTGCTCGCCCCGCCCAGCAGCCCCTTGCCCCCGAAGATCCCCTTGGCGTACGCCTCCTTGATCGCCTCCTCCAGCACGTGCGCCTGGTGGTGGTACTCACCGCGGATGAAGATGTACGCCGTCCTGATCCGGCACGCGTAGCAGCAGATCGCGATCCCCTCGAGCATCAGGTGCGGATCGAAATCCATCAGCAGCCGGTCCTTGAACGTCCCCGGCTCGCTCTCATCGGCGTTGACCGCCAGGTACCTCTGCCCCGGGTCGGCCTCCTGCCCGCCCGCATCCGTCGCCAGCTTGGGCAGGAACGTCCACTTCAGCCCCGTCGGGAACCCCGCGCCCCCGCGACCGCGCAGCACCGACTTCTTGACCTCCTCGGTCACCGCGTCGGGCTTCATCGCGATTGCCTTGCGCAGCCCCTCGTACCCGCCCGTCTTCACGTACTCATCGTACGAAACCGTGTGCCGACCCTTGGGGTCCGCGTACGGCCAGCAGGGGATGCGCTTGGTAAGAACGGGTTGGCCGGCTTTCAGTGTGTACTTCACGGGGCGTGTGCCTTCAAGAGCGTTCGATCTGGGCGTGATCCCGTCCGGGCCTCACGCGGGTGAAGATACTAGGAACTGGCCGGCAGGCCGGCAGGGCTTCTGCCGGCGCCGATCGCACCTGCCCGCGTCGCCCCCCGATCGCTATTCTGTCCCAGTGCCCACGATCGACCTCCACACCCACATCCTCCCTCAGCGCTGGCCCGACTGGACCCAGCGCAGCGGGTACGCGGGCTGGATCTCCCTCGAGCACCAGCCCTCCGGCTGCGCCCGCATGGTCCAGTCCCTCGAAGGCGGCGGTAAGAAGTTCTTCCGCGAGATCCAGCCCAACTGTTGGGACCCCACCACCCGGCTCGCCGAGATGGACGTCGCCGGCGTCGATGTCCAGGTCCTTTCCACCGTCCCCGTCATGTTCGGCTACTGGGCCAAGCCCCGCGATGCCTACGACCTCTCGCGTCTCCTCAACGACCACATCGCCCAGGTCTGCGCCGGCGCTCCAAAGGCCACCCGCGCCACCCCCGGACCCGACGGCGGCTTCCTCCCCCGCTTCGTCGGCCTGGGCACCCTCCCCTTGCGCGACCCCGTGCTCGCCTGCGCCGAGCTCGAACGCTGCGTCAAGCACCTGGGCATGCCCGGCGTCCAGATCGGCACCAACATCAACGGTCACAACCTCTGCGAGCCCGAGATCCTCGACGTGCTCGCCGCCGCCGAGTCCCTCAACGCCTGCGTCTTCGTCCACCCCTGGGACATGGTCCAGCACGACAAGCACGGCCGGGATCGCATGCCCAGGTACTGGCTCCCGTGGCTGGTCGGCATGCCCGCCGAAACATGCCTGGCGATCTGCTCGGTCATCTTCGGCGGCGTGCTCGAGAAGCTCCCCCGGCTGCGCATCGGCTTTGCCCACGGCGGCGGGTCCTTCTGCGGCACCATCGGACGCATCCAGCACGGCTTCGAGGCCCGTCCCGACCTCTGCGCGGTCGACAACAAGTTCCCCCCCGCGTCGTACACCCAGGACCCCGCCTCCGGCCGGCCGGCGCGATTCTACGTCGATTCGCTCGTGCACGATCCCCGCTCGCTCGCCACGCTCGTCGATGTCATGGGTGCCCAGCGCATCATGCTCGGCTCGGACTACCCGTTCCCGCTCGGAGAGTCGCGCCCCGGCGAGCTGATCCGCGGGCTCGCCGACCTCACCCCCGCCCAACGCGAGCAGATGCTCGGCCGGACCGCGATCGAGTTCCTCTTCGGAGCCCCCGCCGCATGACATCCACCAACACGCGACGCGCCGCGAACACACCCCGACGGTTCCTTCCCTTGCTCGCGATCTCAACCGCCGCCTCGCTCGCGCTTGCGGTCCAACCCGCCCCAAGCCAGCCTGCCCCAAGCCAGCCGCCCAGAAAACCCGCCACGCCCGCCCAGCGCGTCGTCAAGCAGGCCGGCGATCGCCTGCTCGAGCAGGCCGATGTCCAGCGCAACATCGAGTACGCCAAGGTCGGCGATCGCTCCCTCAAGCTCGACCTCTACCGTCCCAGGCACTCCGACACCCCCACGCCCGTGATCATCTGGGTCCACGGCGGCGGCTGGGAGCAGGGCTCCAAGGACGTCTGCCCCGCGATCCCCATGCTCGCCGAGGGATTCGCCGCCGTCAGCGTGCAGTACCGCTTGACCGATGCAGCGCCCTTCCCCGCGCAGATCCACGATGTCAAAGCCGCCGTCCGCTGGCTGCGCGCCCACGCCGAGGAATACAACCTCGACCCCGACCGCTTCGGAGCCTGGGGCGCCTCGGCCGGCGGCCACCTGGTGGCGCTCCTGGGCACCTCCGGCGGGGATCCGGAGCTCGAGGGCGATGAGGGCGTCGTCCGCGCGACACCCGAGCCCGGCGCCGCCGGCGCTGCGGCGGAGATCATCTCCAGCCGCGTGCGCTGCGTCTGCGATTTCTTCGGCCCCACCGACATGACCACGTTCCCCGGCATGGACAACGCTCCGCCGACCAACCCCGTCTACAAGCTCATGGGCGGTCCGCCCTCGCAGAAGCACGACCTTATGGTCCAGGCCAGCCCCATCACTTACATCACCGCCGACGATCCGCCCTTCCTCATCATGCACGGCGACAAGGACGATGTCGTCCCCCTCGATCAGAGCCAGCGCTTCGATGAGCTGCTCCGCAAGGCCGGCATCAGGTCCGAGCTGGTCGTCCTCAAGGGCCAGGGCCACGGCTTCAAGGACCCCGAGCCCCTCAAGAAGGTCCGCGCGTTCTTCCTCCAGGAACTCAAGCCCGCGCCCCCGACACCGCCGGCCGCTCCCGCTTCCCCATCGCCCGCCCCGCCGGCTTCCACCCCCGCCCCGCGCTGATCCACTCCGCGATTGCCCCTACAATCGCCCCCATGTCCGCCTTCTACCAGCTCGATTTCGAAAAGCCCCTCTCCGAGCTCGAGCAGCGCCTGCTCGCCGCCGAAACCCGCCTCAAGGCCGAGTTCCCCGCCGCGGCCGATCCCGCCCCGCTCGACCCCGCCACCGGCGTCGTCGGCTCGGTCACCACCGTCGACCCCGCCGCCCAGCGCCTCCGCGCCGAGATCGCCGACCTGCGCTCCCAGCTCGACCGCCAGCTCGGCGAGGTCTACGGCAAGCTCACTCCCTGGCAGACCGTCCGCGTCGCACGCCACCCCGCCCGCCCCCAGACACGCGACTACATCGCCTCCATCTGCCGCGATTTCGCAGAACTTCACGGTGATCGCCGCTACGGCGAGGACCCCGCGATCGTCACCGGCTTTGCCCGCATCGGGCCCTTCAAGGTCATGGTGGTGGGGCACCAGAAGGGCAAGGAGACCGCCGAGAAGATCGCCTGCCACTTCGGCTGCGCCCACCCCGAGGGCTACCGCAAAGCCCTCGCCAAGATGGAGCTGGCCGCCAAGTACGGCGTCCCCATCGTCACGCTCGTCGATACCCCCGGCGCTTACCCCGGCCTGGGCGCCGAGCAGCGCGGCCAGGCCGAGGCGATCGCCGTCAACATGCGCGAGATGTCGCGGCTCCCCGTCCCCATCGTCAGCATCGTCATCGGCGAGGGTGGTTCGGGCGGCGCGCTGGGGATCGCCGTGGCCGACCGGGTCGCCATGCTCCAGAACGCGTGGTACTCGGTGATCAGCCCCGAAGGCTGCGCCGCGATCCTGTGGAAGGAAGCCAACGAGCAGACCAACTCCGCCGCCGCGATGTCCCTCAAGCTGACCGCCAAGGACAACCTTTCCCTTGGGATCGTCGACTCGATCATCCCCGAGCCCGTCGGCGGCGCCCACCGGGACCCCAAGGCAACTTCAGAAGCCCTGCGCGACTGGATCGTCCGCACCCTCGAAGAGCTGCGCCAGGTTCCCGCCGACCAGCTCCTCGAAGCGCGGTACAACCGATTCCGCCGCATGGGCTCCTGGCTCGAGCAGAGCGAGCAGATCGAAGCCGGACGAACCGACACGGACCTGCCCGCGGTCCCGTGACTCCCGGCCGCCGGCAGCCCCGCGCGATCCATACCCGCTTTGACTCTCCCGAACCGCGATCCTACTCTTGGCACCCTTTCGTCAGGGTGTTGGCACGCTTGGGGTGTGATCCCCCGGGGTTCACGGGTGGTTCCGTCTTTCCATTTTGCCCATCTCGGCACGGCTGCGGACGATCGACTTGGCGAACAAGAACTCCAAACCGATCAAGGAATCCGCCGTGAAGGCCGCTGGGAAGCTGTCCAAGAAGCCCCCCGGTAAGCCCGTGATCGCCAAGGCCAAGCCCGCGGTGATTGCCAAGGCCAAGCCCGCCCCCGCCAAGCCCTCCCCCAGCAACAACGGCACCAAGGCCGCCGCGAGCAAGGTGGTTGCCAGGATGCCGGCCGGCAAGCCCCAACCCGTCAAATCCCAGGCCGTCAAATCCCAGGCCGTCAAGGCCCCGGCGGCCAAGGCTCCGCCCGCGAAGGTCGCCGCGGGCAAGACTCCGCAGATCAAGACTCCGCCGGGCAAGCCCCAAACCGCCAAGCCCCAAACCGGCAAGCCCCAACCCGGTAAGCCCCAACCCGGTAAGGCCCAGCCCGGCAAGCCCCAGCCCGGCAAGCCCAGCGCCCAGCCCGTGGTCGCCGACGGCAAGAACGGCCGCAAGGGCATCACGATCGTCTCGCCCAAGCCGGTGAAGAAGGTCAAGCCCAAGCCGCGTGCGCCCATCAGCGGTGTCTCGGCCGTCCCGGCCTCGCTCAGCAGCCGATCGGGCCTCAAGCCGCTGATCCCGTCGGGCCCGGCCGCCAGCCCCAGCCAGCCCCTGGGCTACCACGGCCAGTCGGCCGACGGCCCGCGTCACGAGACCAAGAGCCCCTTCGGCAAGCGCGAGCTGGCTCACTTCCGCCAGATCCTGCTCCAGAAGCGAGTCGAGCTGGTCCGCGATGTCTCGTCGATGGAGTCCGAAGCGCTCAAGGGCGAGAGCGGCTCGCTCTCGAGCCTGCCGCAGCACCTGGCCGAGCAGGGCTCGGAGACCTACGACCAGTCCCTCTCGCTGGACCTGGCCGCGTACGACCGCAAGCTGATCAAGGAAATCGATGATGCCCTGGCCCGCATCGAGAAGGGCACCTACGGCATCTGCGAGCTGACGGGCAAGCCCATCAAGGTCGAGCGGCTCGAGGAACTCCCCTGGGCGCGGTACTCGATCGAGGCCGCCAGGGACCTTGAACGCCGCCAGATGAGGCTGTGAGCGCCACGCCCGGACAGTCCGCCCCCCCCGCGCCCCTCGCCGGCGGCCCCACGAGCCCCGCTCCACACCCCGCCGATCATCACGCCTCCACCCTGCGCAGCCCGCGAGCCTGGGCCGTGCTCCTCATCGTCGCGATCCTCGGGCTGGCGATCGATCTGGGCACCAAGACCTGGGCCTTCCGCTCCGTCGCCGGAGTTCCCGTGGTCGTGGACCGCGAGCAGGTGCTCTCGGCCCCGTCCCTCTCGGCGCTGGTGCCCAGGGAACGCGTCGTGGTACTCCCCAGGCTCCTTGAGTTCACCTTGGTGCTCAACCCCGGCGCCGTCTTCGGCATCGGCGCGGGCAAGCGGGCCTTCTTCATCGTCGTCACGTTCATCGCGATCGCGTTCGCCGGCTGGATGTTCGCCAAGTGGACCAGGCCCGAGCGCTCCATCATGCACGCGGGCATCGGCCTGTTGATCGCCGGCGCGCTGGGCAACCTCTACGACCGCATCGTCTACGCCTGCGTGCGCGACTTCATCCACCCGCTCCCGGGCGTGAAGGTCCCCTTCGGCCTCCACATGCCCAACGGCTCCAACGAGTTGTGGCCGTATGTCTCCAACGTCGCCGACCTGTTCCTCCTGATCGCGATCGCGATCCTGCTCTACCAGTCCTGGCGGGCCGCCCCCGCCGACAAGCACCCCGGCGCGGATCCGCACGCCCCGGCGTGATGCGCGGCGGCCGGCACGCGGCCGGCGGGCGCGGTGATCGGGCGTTCAGGACCGGGCGGGTGCGCACAGCAAGCGATTTGCATCCAGAGGCCCGTGGAGGGCCCTCCCAGCCCCGCGCGCTCGGGAGGTCCCGGAGGCCCACCCACCCGCGCCCAACGCCCCAGGAGCGATCGTGGCACGAATCCACTTTCGTGCGCACAATCAGGGACATAGCGCATGTTCTGCCCGGTTATTCAGGCCCCGATCTCGTACGCGATCGCGCCGGCGACGATCGTGAAGACCGCCCGTCCGCGCGCCCGTCGGCCGGCAAACGGAGAGTTCTTGGACCGGCCCTCGAAGGCCTCGGGCTCGATCGTCCAGGCGCGATCCGGATCGATCAGGGTGATGTCGGCGGGCCCGCCGGCCTTGAGCATGCCCAGGCCCATCGCGTCCATCCCGCACAGCCGCGCCGGCTCGATGGTCATGAGGGCGATCAGGCGGTTCCACGTGATCGCCCCCGAGTCCACCAGCGCTTCGCGGTAGAGCGGCAGGGCGCACTGCAGGCCGATCATCCCCATCGGGGCCTCCTCGAACGGGAGGGCCTTTTCATCGCGGGAGTGGGGGGCGTGGTCGGTGCCCAGGACCGTGATGGTGCCGTCGGCGACACCCTCGCGGATCTTCCGGATGTCGGATGACTCGCGCAGGGGCGGGTTCACCTTGGCGAGCGTGTTGTACCCTTCGCAGGCGTCGTGCGTGAGCAGGAGGTGGTGGGGCGATGCCTCGGCGGTCACCGGCTGGCCGGCGGCCCGCGCGCGGCGGACCAGGTCCACCGACCCGCCGGAGGAGAGGTGCTGGACGTGGTACCGGCACCCGGCGCCGCCCGCGACCGTGCGGTTGATGTGGAGGTCGCGCTCGATGATCAGTTCCTCGGCGAGCCGGGGCCAGCCGGTGAGCCCCAGGCGCACGCTGATCTCGCCGGCGTGCATCGCCGCGCTGCGCGTGAGCGTGGGGTCCTGGCAGTGCTGCATGAAGCACCTGCCGGTGGGGGCGATCGCCGTCAGCGCCCGGAGCATCATGCCGGCGGTGGGGATGCAGTCCCCGTCGTCGGAGAAGGCCACCGCGCCGGCCGAACTCAGGAGCGAGATCTCGGCCAGGTCCTCGCCCAGGCGTCCGCGGGTCGCGGCGGCGACGGGGTAGACCCGGCAGCGGGCGGTGTGCTGGGCGCGGTCGAAGATGAAACGCACCAATTCGGGTGTGTCGAGCGCGGGGCTGGTGTTGGGCATGCAGCAGATCGCCGAGAAACCGCCGGAAACGGCGGCGAGCGAGCCGGTGTGGATTGTCTCCTTGTGCTCGTGCCCTGGCTCGCGCAGGTGCACGTGCGGGTCGATGAGCCCGGGGGTGACGATGAGGCCCTGCGCGTCGATGGTGCGCTGGGCGCCCGCGCGGGGGAGCCCGGCCCCGATCGCGGCGATCACCCCGCGATCGATCGCGACGTCCAGGACCTGGTCCAGCCCCGAGGCCGGATCGATGACTCTTCCGCCGGTGATGAGGATGGATCCCATGCCGCGGGCAGGATATCGGGACAACCGCGTCAGCGCCGGCCCGGCGGGAGGCGAAAGTGTGGGCATCAAGCGCGGGCGGGCCCTTTGCTCCCGCCCGGACGCGACCTACTATCCCTTTCCACCAACGGGGTGTAGCGCAGCTTGGTTAGCGCGTTTGACTGGGGGTCAAAAGGTCGGCGGTTCGAATCCGCCCACCCCGATTCAGAAACGACGCCCCGCAGGTCCTGTGCCTGCGGGGCATTGTTTTTGGGGTCACGTGAATCACTTCAGTTCGGCTGCGACAGTGACGCGCAGTGCAGTCCGCCCCCGTGCCAAAGCAAAGGGGTGCAGCGGATGAACTTCACCGTTCGCCCGGGGAACGCGGTTTCGAAGGTCGTACGAGCGGCATCCTCAACTTCGACAGGGGTTCCGTCCTCAATGAAGCTCGGGAGCAGGACGAGTTCATTCGCGATCAGGAAGTTCAGGTAGCTCGCCGGGGCGACGTGAACAACCTCTTCACCAGCCTTCCGCCCCTCGCTCCGCGGAAAGCTCGCCTCGTTCCATGCGTCCGTGGCGCGGTCCGCGGCGGCGAGCGTGACGGTTCTCTCGATCACCGTCGGCATCGGCACGCGGAGAATCCGGAACGGCCGGCCTTCCTGATCGGTTGCGGTCGACAGGATCTGGTAGTTGCGGAGCATCCGCTCCCGGTTGAGCCGAGCGACCGGGTGTTCTTGGGCCCGCCGCTCGTCCACCCAGGCCAGAAGAACTGTCCGCGTGTCGGCGAATCGAACGAACTCGTCGGTATGTCCGTTCGCGCCCAGGCCGATGTAGCGCCCCGTGATGGTCGAGATCTCCAGGGGGTCCTCGGCCAGTCCCGCTCCGAGCCAGATCACCTTCTTCACTCCCGGGATATTGAGGAGCGCCGCTTCGACTTGCGCCTTGCTCCAGCCGAGATTGCGGCCCATCGCCAGAGGCTCGCTCACGAGAAGCACACCCGCGCCGTTCACCTCGAACGCCGCATTCTCCAGCCGAAGCGGGGTGGGCACGACCGTCGCGCCGATGGTCCGTGCAAACCACCGGTCCATCCCGTCTTGCTCCACGTCGGCGTACTTCGAGCACTCCGCGATCGCCCCCGGGTCGCCGGCGTGCAGGCGCTGGCACCATTCATCCAGTCCGTACGTGCTCCACCCCAGGTCCAGTACGGCATTCTGGCCCGTACCGTTCACGAGAAACACGGCGCCGTCGCGGATGAAAGTCGTGGCCAGCGGGCCGACAAACCACGTCGCTGAGTCATCGGGAACACCTTCCCGTCGTAACTGGGCGCGGGCCCTTTCCGCCGAGATATCGTCGCGCATGAGGATGTTCACGCGGACGTGGGCGCTGAGCGCCCTGATCATCTCCGCATGAGCTGGTGCGTATTCCGGATTGTCCGGATCCGGACAGATCCAAACGGCCGCCTGCGGCTCAAACTCCGCGGGCTGCCGGAACGTGGCGGTGCCATTGGCATGGTGAGCGGCGCAACCGGCCAGGGCGGACAACGCGGCAACGGCAGGAGCGGCGCATCGACGGACCCATCGTGTGCGGTACAGCGTGCGATCAGCTTTGACGGTGCTCTCGCATCGCATTCCAGTCATCGTACTCGAATCTCATCGCTGGGTGTCCCGCTCGGAAGCAGCGCGATGATGCCGGCGTTGCGAGCCTAACGCCCTCCAAAAACAGTTCCATGGGTGTGCTGTCATGCCGATTCAGCGGGCTTTATGGCCCCGGCGAGTGCCGGGGCCATCGGCGTTTACGGGGGCGCTTGAGTACGTCCTGCCGTCCTGGTGATCTGGGGCTGCGTTGAACTCTCTCAGAGAGACACCGGGCTCGGCCGGGCCAAGGAGTCATTTCGGGGCGAGTTCCCCGTACCAGTACGCGGCCGTCACTCCGCCATCCATGAGGATGTCGCTGCCGGTGATGAATGCCCCGTCGGCCCCCATTAAGAGAGCGCCGATGTTCGCCACCTCGTCCGGCGTTCCGGCTCGCCCCGCGGGGCACAGATCGATCATGCGTTGGTAGCCCGCGCCGCGCGGGCCACTCAGCTCGTCCTTGGCCAGGGGCGTGATGATGATGCCGGGGCTGATCGTGTTGATCCGTGCGCCACGCTCGCCCCAGCGCACGGCCTCGGCCATGACTCGCAGCGAGTTTGCCCTCTTGGACACCTGGTACGCGCGCAACGGATCGGCGATGCGATCCGGCTGCAGCTGGGGCAGGGCGAGCAGCTCATCTGCCGGAGTGGTCGCCAGAGCCCGGTTCTCCTCGGGCGTCAAGGCCGCGAGGCGATGCCCGGACTGCGAGGCGATCACGACGCCCGAGCCGCCGCGCGCGATGATGTTCCCGAACTCTTCGAGGACCAGGGCGGTGCCGTACAGATCGACCTTCAGGATCGTCGCCGTGGATGCCTGGGTCGGCGAAACTCCGGCGGCGTGGACCAGACCTGAGATGTCGCCCCTGGCCGACGCCGCCTGGACCAGTGCGTGGACCGATGCGCGGGACGCGACGTCGACGGTCGCGGTGCTGACATCAAATCCGGCATCAGAAAGGACTCTCGCGGCACCCTGGGCGTTTTCCTGTCGCAGGTCGGCGAGGATAACGTGCTTCCCAGCGCCCACTCGCCGGGCGATCGCCTGGCCGATCGATCCCGCGCCAACGACGACGATCACGCTTTTCATGGGGCATTGTACGGGAGAGGCTCCCGATGAGCCCTGCAACGGATCGACCCGCTCGGTGCCCGCGAACACCCGGTCGCGCAGCGAACGGCTTATGTGGGCTGGGCGAGCAGCGCATCGAGCTGCTTGTACCCTGCTTCCATGCATCCCTCGTCCATGCCGGAACCGAGGCAGCCGTCACGGGCTTCCTTGGAGACGTACACCTGCGTGATGCGCATGGTGGTGACGCCGCTCTTCTCGGTGAACTCGTGCGTTTCCACCTGGGAGCCGACGGGCTGGCCGGAGCCCATCAGCATCGTCTCGGTGTGGATCATCCGCTCGTTGGGGACGGCCTCGGTGAAGACGCCGTGGAGCGTCATGGCCTGATCGGCCTCCTCGCTCTTCCACACCAGCCTCAAGGTCCCGGCCACGCGAACATCGCACTCGCAGTCGGTCAGGGTCCACCCCGGGGGAGGGAGCATCCATCGGCGCATCTTGGCCGGGACGGTGAACGCCTCCCACACGAGCCGGCGCGGGGCGTCGAACGTGCGGGTGAGGACGATGGTCGTGTCGGTGGGCGTGGAGATCTTCAGGCCAGCGGGGTTCATGGGTGGTTCCTTTGCCGCGGTGCGGCGGGTTGACGGCGGGCTCCAATCGTTGGACGGATGTTCATGGATGCGTGCGGGCGATTCGCCGGGCGTGCAGCGCTGAGCACGGCAGGGTGGTGACGGTCACGCCTCGTGAGAACCGGTGCGGCCCGAACCGCGGGCCCTTGTTCCGAGAGGGCGCCGTTGGCGAGAAGCCCGTCGAGCACAGCGCCGATGCTGCAGCAGTCGCCGGGTGTGTGGAAATGTCGCTGGGTCGTTCATGAGTCGCGATTGCCTGTTTTGCACGGCTCGGGGGTTTAGCGGCGGGGCGGCCGGGCCGGTTCCTGGGACTTCATCTCTTCGAGGAGCGAATCCAGCGCTTCGAAGCGGGCCTCCCAGAACCGGCGGAACTGCTCGGTCCAGAGCGTGGCTTCCTTGAGGGGCGCTGCGCGCAGGCGGCAGAGGTGCTGGCGGCCGACGACGCGGCGGCGGACGAGCTTGGCCCGCTCGAGCACGCGCACGTGCTTGGTGGCGGCGGGGAAGGTCATGCGCAGGGGGGAGGCGAGCTCGCTGAGGTTGCGCTCCCCGCCGGAGAGCTGGCGGATGATCGCGCGGCGGGCGGGGTGGGCCAGGGCGTGGAAGACGAGGTCGAGCCTGGGTGATTCATCAACAACCATATGGTTTAATATACCAGATGGTTGTGCGATGTCAACCGCGGGGTCGCCCGCACCCGCGCCCGCGCCCCGGCCCACTCCCGGCCCCCATAGGGCTCCCCGTGAGGCGGGCCGCGCCGAGTACACTCCCGGCATGGCCCGATCACCCGCGCTCTTGCGCACGGTTCTGGGGATGCTCGCGATCGCCGCTCTGTCGGCCGGCGGCTGCGCGGAGAAGCCCGCGGCGGCCGGGAGCGGCAGGGTTGTGGTGCTGGCGGCGGCGTCACTCGCGGATGCGTTCCGCGAAGCGGGTGGTGCGTTCGAGTCGGCCAACCCGGGGGTGAGGGTCGAGTTCAGCTTCGCGGGCTCGAACCAGCTCCGGACGCAGCTTGAGAACGGTGGGCCGGGGGATGTCTTTGTCTCCGCGGACCGCAAGCAAATGGATGCGGCGACGACGGCGAGAGTCGTGGATGCGGCGACGGTGCGGGTGTTTGCCCGCAACCGGTTGGCGATCATCGTGCCCAGGGAGAACCGGGCCGGGGTCACGGGGCTGGCGGACCTTGCCCGGCCGGGGCTGAAGGTGCTTGTGGCGGACAAGGCGGTGCCGGCGGGGAACTACACGCGGCTCATGCTGGAGAAGGCGGGCCGGTCCGCGGCGTTCGGCGCGGCGTTGGTCGCGGGGGTTGAGGGGAACATCGTCTCGCGGGAGGAGAACGTGGCGGCGGTGGTCGCCAAGGTCGCGCTGGGCGAGGCGGATGCGGGGATCGCGTACGCGAGCGATGCGGCGGGGGGCAACGGCCCCAGGCTCACGGTCATCGCGCTCCCGGCCGAACTGGAGCAGCGGGCCGAATATGTGGCGGCGGTGACCTCCCGGGCGGTGGATGCCAGGCTCTCGGCGCGGTTCGTTGAGTTCCTGGTCTCCAAGGAGGAAACGGGGATCCTGGAAAGGCGGGGGTTCATGGGGCCGGATGTGGGGTCGCCGTGAACGGACGCGAGCGCGGTCAACCGGACGGCGGCGGGCCTGATCGCGGCGGATCGAACCGCGGCGGGGCCGCCCGGCGCGGCCGCTCGGTCGTGCCCGGGCTGCTGGCGATGCCGCTGCTGCTGCTGCTGGCGGTGCCGGTGGCGATGCTGGTCGTGCGGACGACGCCGACGGCGGTGATCGCCGAGCTCTCGAGCTGGGAGACGCGCAGCGCGATCGTGCTGAGCCTGGCCTCGAGCACGGTGGCGCTGGCGCTGACGATCGTGCTGGGCACTCCGCTGGCGTACTGGCTCTCGCGGTCGGTTTCGAGGCCGGCGGCGATCGTCGGGACCCTGGTCGACCTGCCCACCGTGCTGCCGCCGTCGGTGGCCGGGGTGGCGCTGCTGCTGACGCTGGGGCGCGAGGGGGCGATCGGGTCGTGGCTGCACGCCGCGGGGATCGAGGTGGCGTTCACGCCGGCGGCGGTGGTGATCGCGCAGGTGTTCGTGGCGTCGCCGTATTTCGTGCGTGCGGCGCGGGCGGGGTTTGCCTCGGTGGGGATGGACCTGCGCGAGGCGGCGATCATCGACGGGGCGACGGGCTGGACGCTGCTGTGGCGCATCCTGGCGCCGCTGTCGGCCGGATCGCTGGGGGCGGGCGCGGCGATGAGCTGGAGCCGAGCGATGGGGGAGTTCGGGGCGACGATCATCTTCGCGGGCAACCTCCCGGGGCTGACGCAGACGATGCCGCTGGCGGTGTACCTGGGGTTCGAGAACGGGCTGGACCGGGCGCTGGTGCTCTCGACGGTGCTGATCGGGATCTCGCTGGTGGTGCTGGTGGCGGTCCGGCTGCTGGGCTGGCGAGGGGGGAGCGAGGGTCTCTGAGGCGCCGGTGGGGGGGCGGTGATGGGGCTGATCAGGCCGTCGCGGCGGATCGGGTGGCCGCGGGTTATCGGGAGTGGTGGGGGCCGTATCCGGGGGGCCGGGGGGGAAGCGACCAGATTCCTTGACCAGGCTTTCCGTGGCCTGCGCTTGTTGCTTCCAGAGGGTCAGAGCGCTGCACTCGGGGATCCGCCCGCGGGGGGCTGGGTCGGTGGACGCAGCGCTCGCGTGAGAAAGGTCAGGGTCATGCGGGTTCCATGTTTATTGAATCGCACGGGTCTCCTGGGTCTGTCGGCGGCCGCGCTGGGGTTGCTCTCGAGCGCCGGGACGGCGATCGGGCGCGGGGATATCTGCTCGGTGTTCCGGGCGGGGGTTCCGGACTTTGACCAGAAGCGGTCCGTGCTGCCCAACGACGGGAAGATGTACTGCGTCCCGGCGTCGTGGATCAACTGGATGGCGTTCCTGCAGAACAACGGGTACAACGGGCTGATGTGGCCGGCCTCGGGGACGCAGAACTGGCAGGCGCAGGCCCAGTACGTCGGCGTGAGCGCGCGGATCCTCGACATGGGGATGCGGATGGGCACGGACCCGTTTGATGGGACCTCGCTCGACGCGGGGGACCTGATCGAGTACGTGTCCGACTACACCTCCCCCGACCCGTACATGATCGTGCTGCGCACCTCGGTGTACCCGGGCACATCGATGATCGGGCCGGATCCCAAGATCGCCGCGGGGCAGCTGCTCATGGGCGGGATGGTGAACCTGCACCTGAGCTGGTTCAAGCCCGAGGGCGGGCACTTCAAGCGTCACGGCGGCCACTCGGTCTCGTGCTTCGGGGTCAACAACCTGTGCGCCGGCTTCCCGACGCTGCGGTGGCGCGACCCGGGCTCGAGCGATTCGCTGGTGCTGCAGAGCACGTTCGCCTCGAGCACGAGCGACACCCACCCGGTGTTCGGCACGTTCGAGTGGGACGACGACACGACGGACTACTACGCGCTGATCTACCAGCTCGACGGCTACACCGGGGCCACCAAGGGGTTCCTCACCGGCGTGTCGACCCTCATGCTGAACTTCGGCGTGGGGATCCAGACGGACAAGAGCTCGCTGAACATCTACCGCCCGCACCTGTTCCTGCGCGAGCTGCTCACCCATCCGATGAGCATCAAGCTCGACACCGCCGACCCGATCCTGGACATCCAGTTCCTGCCGGACATGGTCCACGCGCTGGCGCTCACCGGCGGGGACAAGCCCAGGGTGTGGACCGTGGACCTGTCGGTCGGGGAGCACAAGCCGTTCTTCGAGCCCAACAAGCCGGGGCCGCTGGCGATCGGCCGCTTCGGGGACATCTTCTACTGCGACGGATCGGTCCTGCAGATGATCGATCCCAAGACGGGCAAGGCGATCCGGGGCGTCGAGCTCTCCAGGCCGCTGACGCACCTGGTGTACGACGACGGGCGGGACGAGCTGGTGGGCATCGACCCGGTGGGCGGGCGGCTGCTGCAGTTCGACCGCTGGGCGCACCTCACCAACGACCGTCCGCTGCCCAAGGAGATCAAGCCCGGGGCCGACTCGTCGATCGCGATCCACCCGATCACGCGGGAGCTGTTCCTGTCGGTGGGGGACGGCTCGGTCTTCGAGATCTCCCGCCCGCGATCGGACAATCCTTCGGCGACTCCGAAACCGCTGCCGGGCGTGAAGCACTGCCAGAGCCTGCAGTTCCTGGGGGATGGGAGCGTGACGGTAGTGTGCGACGGCTCGGTGCGCGAGTTCCGTCCCAACGCCGACGGGCAGTTCGAGCCCTCGGATGTCTCGGGCTTCGGTGGTCAGAAGTTCGAGGGGGTCCTGCGGCTGGTGCAGTCGCGCGACAACACGCCCCAGGAGTGGCGCGGGGTGCTCGAGGCCGATGTGCAGGCGCCCGACGGCGGGCCGGCCGAGCAGGGTGACTGCGTCGGCGACTACGACGGCACGGGGTTCGTCGATACGGACGACTTCACCTCGTTCGTGCTGGACTTCGAGGCGGGCCTGGACCGGGCCGACGTCGACTACTCGGGGTTTGTCGACACCGACGACTTCACGTACTTCGTGCTCGCGTTCGAGGATGGTTGCTGAGCACGCCGCGGGGCTTGGATGAAGGCGATCAAGGGGCGGTCCCGATCCCGGGACCGCCCCCTTTGTCGTTGTGGTTGCCCAGATTCGCGCGCGGCGGGTGCCGGTCCGACTCGGCGGCACGGGCGGACTCCCCGAGCATCGACAAATCTCCGAAAACCGTCGGCCCGGGGCCCCGCGAAGCCCTTCCAACCCCGTGCACAATCTGTTAGCCTGTGCGTTCTGGCTCGCCCCCAGGGTGATCGCCGATGCGTTGGCGCGAACGTCCTGGATCTGGGCGTGAGGCTGGATCTGGGCGTGGGGCTGGATCTGGGCGTCGGGTTGGTTTTGCGTTGTTGTAACCGGTTCCAGGGCACATCTGTTGCACTCGGCGGGATCAGCGAGGGATCGACCATGCAGTATCGAGTCGTTTTCGGGTGGACCACGGCCATCGGTGTCCTTGCAGTCCTTGCCGGGACGTGCGTGGCGGGAGAGCAGGCCGCTTCCGGTGATCCGGTCACCCTGTTCCGTGAGCAGCCCAAGGTCATGGAGTTCTCCGGCCAGCTGATCGTCCGCCCCAACCAGGACCAGCGGCGGTCCCGTTCACCGGTGCTCCTGGCGCGGGACCAGGCGGCCCGGGCGCGGCTGGCGGGGATTACGGCGATCTACTACCCCGAGGTGGACGAGTACATCGTGAACGTGCCCGCGGGGCGGGCCCGCGGCGCCGGGGAGAACGCGCTGGCGATCGAGCTGCTCTCCACGGGGGATTACCAGTACGTCGAACCGAACTGGACGTGCTTCCCGGTGGGCAACCCCAACGACCCGCTGTACGGCAGCCAGTGGCACCACCCGGTGATCGGCTCGCCGATCGCGTGGAACTACACCACGGGCAGCAGCACGATCATCTGCGCGTTCACGGACACGGGGATCGATGTCAACCACGTCGACCTGGCCGGTCACCGCATCCCGGGCTACAGCGCCCCGGACAACAAGGCCGAGGTGGACGGGGCGAGCGTGCAGGATGTCAACGGGCACGGGACCCACGTGGCGGGCTGCGCGGGGGCGATCGGCAACAACGGCACGGGCGTGAGCGGGGTCAACCAGAACGCGCGGCTGATGATGTGCCGGGTGACCAACTCGTCGGACGGCTCGGCGAGCATCAACGAGATCCTGGAGGCGGGCCGCTGGGCGGCCGACCACGGGGCGAGCGTGGTGAGCGCGAGCTACTCGGGCGTCTCGGCGTCGTCGATCGAGACGACGGGCGCGTACATCAAGGGCAAGGGCGCGCTGTACTGCTACGCGGCGGGCAACGACGGGGCCAACCTCTCGGGCTTCGACCACGCGGACGTGATCGTGGTCGGCGCCAGCGACTCGGGGGACAACCGGGCCGGCTTCTCGGCCTACGGCAAGGCGGTCGATGTCTTCTCCCCGGGGGTGGGCATCCTCTCGACGGTCGTGGGCGGCGGGTACCAGGCCTGGAGCGGCACGAGCATGGCGACCCCGGTCTGCAACGGCGCCCTGTCGATGATCTGGTCTGCCAAGCCCTCGCTGACCAACGAGCAGGTGCAGAACATCCTGTTCTATTCCAGCGACGACATGGGCACCCCGGGCAACGACGACACCTACGGCTGGGGACGCATCAACGTGGGCCGCGGCGTGCAGTGGGCGATCGGCCCGGCCCCCGCGGTCGCCGTCGGTGACTCGTCGTTCGCCCTCTCGGGCCTGCCCCAGACGATTGATGTGCTCGCCAACGACGTCGCGCTCGACGGCGGGGGCATCACGCTCACCTCGTACGCCCCGACCAGCGCCATGGGCGGGACCATCGCCCGCTCGGTGGGCACCGGCCCCGGCGGGCGGGATCAGCTCATCTACACCGGCCCCGCCAACGCCGCGGGCAGCGACACGTTCACGTACACGATCCAGGGCACCAGCGGCGGCCCCTCGTCGACCACGGTCGGCATCACGCTCGACAACGCCGCCAACTACCAGGACCCCGCCAACCCCTCGAACACCCAGCCGGGCGTCGACGTTTCCTACTACGTCCTGAGCAACCCCTCGGTGCTCCCCAACTTCTCGCTGCTGACCCCTTACGCGACCGACGACGTTGCGAATCTCAACATCCCCTCGTCCAACATCACGTTCGCGACCTCCGGCCGGATCACCGACGTCGGCGCGATCTTCGAGGGGTACATCACGATCACCCAGCCCGCGCAGTACACGATCTACTCCAACTCCGACGACGGTTCGAAGGTGTGGATCGGCAGCACGCTGGTCGTGAACAACGACGGGCTCAAGAGTCCGCAGGCCTGGTGGAAGAGCATGGTCGAGAAGTCCGGCACCATCAAGCTCAAGGCCGGCACCCACCATATCCGTGCCGAGTTCTTCGAGCACACCGGCAGCGCCGGGCTGATCGTCTCGCTCGCCGGCGGCGGGATCGCCAAGGCCCCGATTCCCTCGTCCATGTTCAGCCGCGACGCCAGCCCCTGCCCGGCCGACTTCGACCAGTCGGGCTTCCTGGACATCGAGGACTTCGATGCCTTCGTCGCGGCCTTCGAGGACGGTGATGATTCGGCCGACTTCGATGGCTCGGGGTTCGTCGATATCGAGGATTACTACGCGTTCGTTGGTGCCTTTGAGGCTGGATGCTGAGGAGGAAGGCACTCACCACAGAGTGCACAGAGAGCACAGAGGAAAGACAGAGAGCGGGAGAAGGGCAGTAACAGCCACTCCGTCCGTTGTTGTTCTCGTCTCTGTCTTGCCTCTCTGTGTCCTCTGTGCTCTCTGTGGTGAGTCCTGGCTTGCTTCGATTCTACAATGATCCTCGATGCAGGTGACCCCGCCGGCGAAATCTGAGCAGCGGACTCCGGAGCGGTCCGTGAATCGGTGCATGCGATGCGAGTACTCGCTGACCGGTATCGAGGTGACCCGATGCCCCGAGTGCGGCGCGAACATTCCGAGCGATGAGCAGTGGGATCACATCGTCGACCTGGCAGCGTGCGGGCGCCGATGGGCACTGGCCGCGATCTGCGGGCTGTTGCTCTGTGCCCTGGTCGGGGATGCGGTTCTGGAGCACATCCCCTATGCGTTGCTGTTTGTTCTTCCCGTTGGTGCGATTGCAATAGGCATCGCGCCCAAGGCTGTGGATGCAGGGAGTTTGGGCAGCGCCGTGCGCGTGTTCGGTTCGATAGGACTGCTGATCGCCTGCATCGCAGTACTGATTTGCCTTTCAGCGCCCGGGTACCGGGTTGTGTCGTGGGCCTCCGCCATGCCCGCGTTGATCCTCGGGAGCCTCGCGGTCGGCTGGACGGTACGGTCTCTGTCCGCACGATCCGCAATCCTGAATAGTCGACGTGAAAAGTGATCGCGGGTAGAGCCGGATGATCGCGGCTTATGCCGCGCACGCCTTTTCCACCTCAGCGCACAAGCTCCGGCTGTGCTCTCGCATCTGGTTGGCTTCCGCGAGCCACGCCTCGCCCTTGAGCGGGTTGGCCACGAATCCCGCGTTGATCGCGACGTTCCACCAGCTCGACCGGCACCCGGCCTCGGCGAGCACGGCCGCGATCCCAAGGTCGGATCGCAGCTGGCGGTTGGTGATGCCCGCCAGGTCCTTCATGAGCAGGAGCAGGTCCACGCACGCGGCCATGACGGCCAGCGGGATCTGTACCGCCGCGGCCTGGGCGGCGGGGAGTTCGGCGAGCCGGCGGGGGTCCGATTCGGGGAGGCGCGAGAGTTCGTTGACGGCGCCGTAGGCGGCGGCATCCTCATCGGCGAGCCGGAGCGCCAGGTCCGAGGCTCGCCGCAGCCGCTGGATCGCACCCTGGAGCGCCGGCTCGTGCTGGGAGAGGGTCTTCTTGCCGATCGAGTAGTTGACGACCATGCCGGCCAGGCTCGCGGAGAGCGCGGCGATCATGGAGGCGGCTGCGCCCCCGCCGGGGGTGGGGGCTTTGGCGGCGAGCCGGTCGAGGAAGGAGCGGATGGTCATCGACTCGAACGCCGGGGGGCCGCCGGTTGCCGGGGATGGTGGGGTGGGGGTGGGCATGGTCGGCGTATCTGCGATCGGAAAGGCATTTCACCACAGAGAACACAGGGGGCACAGGGAAGAGAAGAAGGTGAAGAGTTTGAACGCAGAGTTCGCGGAGATCGCGGAGGGGTCAAGGCAGAAAGGCCGCAGCGCCGAGAAACCGAGCGCTGCGTTCTGCAACGGCGCCCACCTGGTTCTCCCCCTCTGCGTTCTCCGCGACCTCCGCGTTGAAAACGGTCTTATCGAGAAGCCTTGAGCAGATCCCGGATCTCGGACAGGAGCTTCTCTTCGTTGGTGGGCCCGGCCGGCGGCGGGGCGGGCTTCTCGGCCTCGAAGCGCTTGCGGGCGGTGTTGAAGGCCTTGACGATCAGGAAGATGCAAAAGGCCATGATGGTGAAGTTGACGACCTCGGTGATGAAGCTGCCGTAGGCGAACGTGGAACCGAGCTTGCGGGCTTCGGCGACCGAGGGGGCCGCGCCGGTCGCCTTGATCGCGGCGTCCACGGCTTCGCGGCCGGCGGATGTGAGCATGACGTAGAAGTTCGAGAAGTCGGCCTTCCCGCGGATGCTGACGATGGGCATGATCAGGTCTTCGATGACGGAGTTGACGATCTTGCCGAAGGCCGCACCGATCATGACGCCGACGGCCAGGTCCAGCACGTTGCCCTTGAGGGCAAACTCGCGGAATTCCTTGATGAAACCCATGGGATGATCTCCTTGCGCCGGACGGTCTGGGCGGGCCGGTCGCCGCGGATCGGTCGGCGAGCGCCCCGCAGCGCCCGGGTTCCGCGGCCGGGGATGTCGCCGGAGCATATGGGCGGCGGGCGGGCTTGTCACGGGTGAGGCCCGGGGAAGGCGGGAGGCGCCGGGGCATCGGTACGTCAGGGCGGGAGGCCGCGCACCGCCGGACCGGGCGGGTTCTACGGATAGTCCTGCCGCGTCGGGCGCAGCGCGATGTCATTGAAATGCACCCACGGGGGCTGGGTGATCACCGCGATGATCGCACGCACGACATCCTCGGGCTTGAGCACCGGGCCGATGCGATCGACGACGCCCTCGAACCACTTGGGGTCGTATCCGGCGACACCCTGGAACTCGCTGACGACAAAGCCCGGCTCGACGAGGGTGACGCGGACGCCCTTGGGTCCCAGTTCGCGGCGGGCGCCCTCCACCAGGCCGTGGACGGCGAACTTGGTCGAGCCGTACATGGAGGAAAAGGGCGAGACGTTGCGGCCGACGGTCGAGCCGATGACGACGATGTCGTGGGGGTGCTCGCGCCAGGATTTGCCGCGGGCGGCGCGGCGATCGATGTCGGCGAGCATGCGCTGGCCGGCGTGGCGGATCATCAGCGCGGCGCCCAGGAGGTTGGTGCGGATCATCTCCTCCCACTGGGCGGTGTCGGAGTCCATGACGCTGCCCTTGAGCCCGCGGCCGGCGTTGATGACGACCAGGTCGGCGTCGCGCTCGGCGTCACCGAAGCGCTTGCGGGCCAGGTCGAGGGTCGCGGCGATCACCTTCTCGTCGGCGGCGTCGCCCTGCACGGTGGCGATGCTCTCGGGGCTGAACTCGAGGGTGAGGTCCTTGAGCTTGTCCTTGCGGCGGCCGTTGGCGATCACCGGGCAGGAGTGGGCGACCAGTTCCTTGACCATCTCGTAGCCGATGCCCGACGAGCCGCCGGTGACGACGGCGAGGCGGTCTTTCAGGGACGAGTCGAAGACGTGCTGGGTCATGGGGAAGGCTCAACGCAAGAAGCAGCGAAGCTCGATTTCGGGCATGACGCTGCGGGTGGTCCTTGAGGTTCTGTTCACTCTTCGCTGGTCGCCGTTCACTCCGGTCAGCACATCGTCATCCCGCCGTCGACGCAGATCGTCTGGCCGGTGAGGAACCCGGCCTCGTCGCTGGTCACGTACGCCGTGGCGGCGGCGATGTCCTCGGGGATCCCCAGCCGCTTGATCGCCATCAGCGCGGTCACGTGGTCCTTGACCTCCTGGGGGAGGTTCTCGGTCATGTCGGTCTGGATGAAACCGGGGGCGATGAGGTTGCAGGTGATGTTCTTGCCGCCCAGCTCGCGGGCGATCGACTTGGTCAGGCCCATGAGGCCGGCCTTGGCGGCGGCGTAGTTGGCCTGCCCGGCGTTGCCGACGACGCCCGAGGTGCTGCCGATGTTGACGATGCGGCCGAACTTGCCGCGCATCATGGAGCGGGCGGCGGCGCGGATGGAGACGAACGCGGAGGTGAGGTTGGTCCGCAGGACCTCGTCCCAATCCTCATCGGACATGCGCAGGGCCAAGCCGTCTTTGGTGATGCCCGCGTTGTTGATCAGGATGTCGATCCGGCCCAGTTCGTCGGCGATCGACTCGATGCCCGCGGCCAGCGCCTTGCCGTCGGCGACGTCCAGGGCGCGGATGCTCGCCGAGCCGCCGGCGGCCTCGATGGCCCGCTTGAGGTCGTTGAGCGGACCGGCGCTGCGGCTGACCAAAACGGCGTGGCGGCCGTCCCTGGCGAGCCGGAGGGCGATCGCCTTGCCGATCCCTCGGCTGGCCCCGGTGATGATCGCGACACGCTTGTCGATGGCGGTGGGCATTCTGCACTCCCTGTGAAGGCAATGTTAGCACTTGCTAGAGGACGGCGGATGGAAGGGAGGGGACGGATCGACGACGTCGCGGCGGGGCGCGCTCGCGCAGGATCGCCCGTTGGACGCTGCCGCTCCATGGCCGTCCGGGGCGCCGATGACGCCTGCAAGTTCGAGATCAGCAGGCATCGCCGAACCGCAGGACGAAGGCGGTGAAGTCGTCGGTATCAACCCAGCCGGAGTGATCGAAGTCCGAATCGTCGCCGCCCTGGATGAAGGCGTTGACGAAGGCGTCGTAGTCGTTGGTGTCCACCGAGCCGGAGTTGTCGAAGTCCGAGGGGTCGGAGACCGTCAGCGAGAGCCTGGGCATCAGCACGACCTTGCGGCCGATGCCGGTGATGGTGATCTCGAAGGTCGCCGCCCCGCAGGCCTGCTTGGCGATCACGGGGACCGAGACCGTCCCGTCGGCCTCGTGCACGGGCGGTCCGGCGGTCGCGACATCGTCCCCGGAGAGGGCGATCGAGACACCGGCGTTGTCCAGCGGCACGTGGGCGTGCTGCCAGTCCAGGGCGTGGATGTGCAGCGTGGTCTGGGACTGTCCGTCGGCGTGGATCAGCGGCGGATCGAAGGAGGCCAGGGACTGCACGGCGTCGGGCTTGCCGATCAGGCCGGCGCGCACGGCGGCGAACTGCGATTCGATCTGCACGACCGGATCCACCGAGGTGGTGCTCTGGTTGGCGATGTTGTAGTCCATGAAGTAGTCGCCGCCGGCGAGCCCGGACTCCGAGCCGAAGACGCCGCCGCCGGCGTGCATCATGAGGCAGATCAGGCCGCTGCTGACGCGCAGCACCGGGTCGAGGTCGCCGTCGCCGTCCATGTCGGCCAGCCGCATGGTGGTGGGGGAGAAGCCGATGGGGTAGAACTTGGGGTCGTCGAACTTGCCGTCGCCCTGGCCGGCGAGCACGTAGAGGCGGGACTGGCCGCGCTGCGGGACGACGATGTCGAGGACCCCATCGCCGGTCAGGTCGCGGAGCAGCCCGGTGCCCGGGGTTCCGCCGATCGAGATGGTGTGGACCTCGTAGGTGCCGTCGGGCTGCTGTAGGAGGATGTTGATGTTCGAGCCGCTGGAGAAGGTCACCAGCATGTCGGGGCGACCGTCGGCGTTAAGGTCGGCGGTGTCCACGGAATTGACGGCGACCGTGAACACGGTGGTGGCGCCGGAGGAGAAGCCGCCCGAGCCGTTGTTCTTGTAGATCGTGAGGGACTTGGATCCGGTGCTGCCCACGGGCAGGTCGTTGTCACCGTCCCCATCAGCGTCGGCGGGCGTGAAGACCTGCGGGCCCGAGCCGGCGTTGATGACCGCGGGCAGCCCCATCGTGCCGTCGCCGTTGTTGAGGAATGTCAGCACAGCGCCGGTGTTGGTGCTGGTGCACGCGACGTCGGGCTTGTGGTCCCCGTTGAAATCGCCCGTAACCACCAGCTGCGGGGCATCGCCGGCCGGGTAGGAAACCGGCGGATCGAACGTGCCGTCGCCGTGGCCCATCAGGACCAGGACCGCGTCGTTGGGGTTGTCGGTCACCACGACGTCGGCCTTGCCGTCGGAGTTGAAGTCCGCGGTCTGGATGTCGCGCAGCGAAGCGCCGGGGACCGGCGTGGGGATGGGGTCCCCGAGCATGGGCGCCTGGCCGGTTTGCGCGGCCCCGGGGAAGACCGCCACGCCCCCGGAGCCGACGGCGACCACATCGTTGCGCCCGTCGCTGGTGAACTCCCCGGTGGCCAGCGCGGTGGAATAAGTCCCGCTCTTGTAGTTGCCGTTGCTGCCGTCGCGATCCCCGGCCCGGCCGATGAGCATGTACGCCACGTGCGCGGACTTGAAGGTGTCGGGCAGCGAGGTGCAGCCGCTGGGGTTGGCGGGGGAGCAGGAGCACCGGCCGTCGCCCCCCTGGGAGCGCGCGGCCTCCATCGCCGCCATCATCTTGGCGGGCACATCGCCGGGCGTGTTGATGATCGCCTCGACGGCCTTGTCGACCACCAGCGGGCCCCAGAGCACGTTGCCCTGCACGGCGTACACCAGGTCGCCGGCCTGCCCGGTCTTGCCGCCCTTCCACTGGCCCGCGCCGGTGCCCGAGAACGTCACGGTGCGGCCCAGCGTGTCGGCCATGCCGTACTGACGCGACTGGTGGGCCGAATCGAAGACCGACAGCCCCGCGAGGATGTCGACCGGCGCATCCCCGGCGTACATGTGGTCACGGATGAACGTCCGGTTGGTGGCGCCCTGGTCGACCGAAGACTGCGCGGTTGCCCCGCCCACACCGATGATCATCACCGGCGTGTTGGCCTGGAGGTCAAAGCCCGTCAGGCAGGTCGCCGACGCGACCGCGACCTCGCCGGTGCGCGTGTCGCAGATCACGATCGACCAGGTGGCGCTGGCCTGGCCCGCCAGGGCGCCGATCGCCGCCGGGATCAGCCGTGCCGCCAAGGGCAGGCAAGAAATCAGGGACTGGCCGCGAGCCGATCGGAAGGTACGAATCATGATGTGCTCCATCGGCCGCCGGTCGGCCGCGCTTCCCCGCAATTCCGCAAGCTCCTGGGACATCCAATCTACCCGAACCCCACCCCCCGGGAAAAGCAAGTCGCGAAATCGAGTTTGAAGTTCGCTCCGGACCTGGCGGGCGGTATTCTGGGCAAGGTGGGCTCCTGTGAGCCGCAGGCCGGGTGGGTCCGAGATGACGCCGTATGACTGAGACGCCTCCAAAGCCCGCCGCTTCGATTTGGAAATCACGCTCCCTGCGCCTGGCGTGCCTGGTGACGCTGATCGGGCTGGTGATGTGGGTCTATTCCGCGATCAGCCGCCCTGGGGAAAGTCCGGTCGGCTCGACGACACCCGCGAGCTCGTCGCTCGCCCAGCCGCTGGCGGGCACCTCGATCCCGGGGGCGACCCGCACGCTCGATCAGGCCTCGGCGGCCCTGTTCCGGCTGGGATCGAGCTTTGTGGCGGGGTTCGTGCTCGCGTGGCTGGCCCGCAAGTTCATCAAGGTGGCGGTGCTCGCGGTCTCGGTGCTGGGTGTGGGCGCGTACGCGATTCAGCGGATGGGAATCGGCGGAATTGACTCCGACTCGATTCATCAGGCGGCGGATCGGAGCCTCGCGTGGTTCCGAGGTGAGGCCGGCTCGTTCAAGGACTTTGTCATGGGGTATGTGCCTTCATCGGCGTCGGCGATCGCAGGAATGGCCTTTGGAGCACGCCGCGGCTGATGTCACCTTGGTGGATCGCCCCCGTTTGGCGCGAAATCGTGCGAAATCCTCTTGCCTATCTGGAGAATCTGGTTAGTCTGATAAAGACGAAGGGCTGAAGAACGCGAGGAGCTCCCGCCGGAGCAATTGCGTTTCGCCCGTATGGGGAAGACCTACATTTGCGGATTCGGAGGCTTGCGCCTTCGGACTGCCTAGACCTGCATGCGATGGCAGTTACAGCGCGCTGGCCCCCTGAGCGCCGGTTGGAGTGAGTTGCGTCGATCGACCCGTATTGATCGCGCAAAACCCGCGCCCGACCCCACGAACCCATCGCCCCACCAAGTCCCTCCCTCCACAGCCTCTCCCCGGCGAATGTTTGCCGGGGAGAGGCCCCCTTTTGGTCCCTTCCCTTCGCACAGCCTCGTGCGGATGACCAGAAGCGGAGCCCAGCGAGCCTTGTTCAGGGGTTCGACGGGCGCACGCCAGAGAGCACGGCAGCAGGGCGTACCGCCGTGGTGGCACAACATGAACGTGAAAGGCGTACCGCTTATTCCGGGCGAAAGCTGCAAATCGCGCGGTGGTCTCGCCTTAGCGACTTTCCAGGCAACTATGCACTTGACGCACACATGTGCGTTCTCTATCATGGTTTCATGGCACAGAAAGCACGCAAGATCAGGCGCAAATCCCGTGGTGTTGCCACCGACAAGTCCGAGATCGTTTCGGACCTTCCCGCGGTCTGTGCGAATGAGACCTTGGCCGTGGAGTTCGTGGAGGCGCAGCGCTGGGGCGATTGCCCGTGCTGCCCGCGCTGCGGGGACACGAACGTCCGGAAGATGCTCGCGGCCGACGGGACGAGGAACAAGCGGTTCCTGTGGAAGTGCGGCGGGTGCAAGCGGCAGTACACGGTCCGGATCAACTCCGTGTACGAGGACTCGCGGATCCCCATGCGGTTCTGGGTGTTTGCGTTCTGGTCAGCCTGTACGCACAAGAAGGGTGTTTCGGCCTTGCAGATCAAGCGCCAGACCGGCCTCAACTACCGATCGGCCTTGTTTCTGTTGAACCGGATCAGGCACGCCATGACCCCTACGCCGGACTCTACCCCTCCCCTTGGCGGGACTCTTGAGGCCGACGAGGTGTACATTGGCGGCGCGCCCAGGGCCGATGAGTCCGCCCGCGAGAAATGGTCGAACAAGGTGCCCGTGCTGGCCGTGGTCCAGCGCGGGGGAGAGATCCGGACTAGGCCCGTAACGTCCGTCAACGCCGAGAACGTCCGGGAGTTCATCCACAAGAACGTGGCACAGGACTCTCTGTTGGTCACGGACGCGCTTGCTTTGTACAGGGGTGCCGCGCGTGGCCTTGCAACGCACAGGGTCATTCGGCATGACTTCGGGAAGTACGTGGACCGCAGGAACCCGATCGTTCACACGAACACCGTGGAGGGATATTTCAGCCTGTTTCGCAAGCGGATCGACGGGACACACCATGCGGTCTCGCCCGAGCACCTGTTCCGGTACTGCGATGAGGCCGCGTTCATCTACTCCACGCGGGATATCGACGATGGGGCGCGGACCGTGCTGGCGATCAAGGGTGCCAGCAACAAGCGGTTGACGTACAAGGACTCAGTGCTATGCAGAGAATCGGCCTAGGGCTTCGGGCGCTTGGGCTTGGCCTTGAATGAGTCCTTGATCCGGTCCGCGAACGGACCCTCCAGCTTCAGGCGCAGGGGTTCCGGTCCCCGTGGCTTTGGCTCGCGGCGGTTGGGCTTCTCGTTCGGCTTGGGCTTGCGGGTGGTCATTGCTTCTTGACGATAGCCGCCCCGCCTGATGGCAGGGTAACGCCATCCCGAACAATCGCCTCAATTAGCATGACTGCGTGTCGGAACAGATCCCTGGTTCCCTCGGGAGTGTCCAAGGCTATAACGGTGCCAACGCCCGGGATCTCTTTTACGGGGTGGCACATCTCGACAATTGTCGGTATCTCTGGAAAATAAGACGGAGCCCACTTTGCCAGCACTTCCCATGCGTTTGTCTCGGGCAGGTCTCGGGATAGCGGTATGTCGGCACGGAGTATGCCGTCGTCCTTCGCCTTCCGAAAGGCTCGAATGGCCGCTTTCTGTTCTTTCACAAGCGGACTGAGCGCGTCTCTGCGCTGTTCCACTGTTCCCAGCTTGGTTGGAATGGTTATTTTGTTGATTCGGTCAACCAGTGAGCCGGCCATTTTGCGCAGGTTCTCAATTCCGCGAGCATGCGCGGTAGCAGATCCGCCAAGCTCTTGGATCTTGGTTTCAAGATCCCGAATCAGTTGTTGGTGTTCCGTGTGTCGCTTGTAGCCTGACTTGAGCGCGGCCCACACCGTGAATGCGCCAATTGGAATAGCGGACCACCAAACTGGTATGGAAGTCAGCACGATGTGAGACTCCAGCCAGCATCGAGCTTTTTCGAACCACACGAGAGCCGCCAAGACGATTGCGGCAACGCCTTCGTATCGCTCCTTTCCGCTCTTGGCGGCATCCCACCAATCTGCAACCAGAATGCCCCAAAAGTACTTCCACATCCCCCCAGCCTACTGGACGGGCATGGATCGCACAGAACCCGTGTTTTTGAGGGTGCGATTGTGGGCACGGGGCAGCATTGCGCGCCTAGACCTGTGCGTCAAGTACATAGTCACCACTTTCCAAGGGAAGTACCTGGAATCCGAGAGGAGCGCCGGGGCTCGCGATGCCAAAGCCCATCGGGCGGTGGATTTGGACGATATTCGGTTGACCTATTCCAGGGGTACTTCGGCGAGCGGTCTGGCGAGCACAACGGCCTCTTCGGGCCGCGGTGGGTTGGCCAGGTCGATGGGCAGGTAGGCGCCGCGGGGGTGGTCGCTGTTGAGGACGATCGCGTTGGGGGGGATGAACTTGGCGCCGGTCTCGGCGAACTCGTGGCCGAGGATGAAGAGATAGACCCCCCAGCGTTCGGTGAGGTCTTCGAGCAGTTCGGCGTCGTAGTCCCGGCCCCAGACCATGAGGTGCGCTGAGCCGCGGCGGGGCTCGTAGTCCTGGAGGGTGAGGTCGCGAGAGAGGACGCCGGGGTCGAACCGCTGCATCATCGCCGCCGGAGGGACGCTGTGGGCGCAGAGGATGTCGCCACGCGGGCAGACGCAGCGCAGGGCCAGGGGCATGGAGCGGACGAAGTCGGCGATCGCCTCGTGGACGGCCTGGGCTTCGGAGCCGAAGACGTACTCGACGCCCTCGTTGAAGGCCTCGACGACCTTGACGCCGTCCTTGATGATGCCGGCGCCGGCGATTTGGGAGAGCTCGTGGTTGCCCAGAAGGACGTGGGCGTGCTCGGGGTAGCGGGATTTGAGATCGGCAGCGCGGGTGAGGACGCGGTAGCTGAAATCCATGCTGTTGATGAGGCGATCGCCGTGGATGAGCTCGTGGAGGGTGAGGTGGTGGGGGGAAGAGATGGAGAGTGGGAGAGAGGGAGTGACGGAGTGCTGCGAGCCTGTGGGCATTTCCACTTCGTCGCTTTGTCTCTTGGTCTCTTCGTCTCCTGGATCGCCTTCCATTGCGGCGAGCTTGACCAGCTTGGCAAAGTGCTCGGGGTTGTCGTGGATATCGCCGGTGGCGATCAGGCGGCCGGGGCTGGTGATGCGGTCGATCGAGCCGGTGCGGCAGGCGGCGGTGCGGTTGGCCTCTGCGCCGCGTTTGAGGGCGGAGATGACCGAGTCGGGGGATTGGAGGTCGAGGGAGGGCAAGAACCGGAGTTTACACGCAGCAGCACGCGACCGTCGTCGAGGCGGGCGTGGGGCGGGAGGGAGTTGGTATGGGCCCGGGCCGCCGGAATGCTCCCCGATTCCTTTCAGGGCTGCTGGCGTTGGCGGCACTTGTGGGTCACCATCGATTCATGCGGATGTCGATTGTGGTTGGTGTGGTCTGGGCGGTGGAGTCGGGGGCGCTGGGTCAGGCGCTGAACATTGACATCGGCCCGACCGGATCGTCGGTGCCGTCGGAGATGTTCGGCGGGGCGGCGAGCCAGCCGGGGTACTGGAATCTCGACGACGGGAGCGGTCAGTTCCTGCGCGATTCCAGCGGGAACTTGACGTCCGCACGTGCCGGAATCCAGGGCAGCACGCCGGCGGCGCTCTCGATCGATGGAATCGGCCCGGGAGACAAGGAACTCATGGAGAGCATGCTGTTCGGCGACCGAAACAGCATGACGTCGGTGGGTGTGCTGGGGCTCGTCCCGGGCGATTACCGCCTGTACCTGCACGCCTGGTCACCGATTGATGATCCCAACCGCACGGAGAGCCGCATCGCGATCGACGAGACGACGAGCGGGTATTTCTCTGTGGTGGGAACGAACTTCAACAACATCTGGGGCGGCCAAGCGCTGGGGGTCTCCTACGCCGTGGCGGATGTGACGGTTCAGCAAAGCGGCGGGCTTCTGCTCTTCACGCTCATGAGCCTCGGCAACGGCGAGGACAGCCCGGTGTCGGTGCTGAACGGGATCCAGATCGTGCCGATCCCGGCGCCCGGTGCGGGGGTGATCGCGGGGGTGGCGGCGGTGTGGTCGACGCGGCGTCGGCGGGTGGGGTGAATCTGGTCCGCCCGTCCGGGCGGGAGCGGTCCTTGAATGCACGCGATGTTGGGGCCGGGGTCCAGGCGATGAATCGCCTGGCAACGGTCGTGCTCCCTGACGGGCAGGGGCAAGGCGTGCCGTTGCACGGCGCGAGTGCCGTGCCGGTGGTGTGCGGAGGGCTTCGAGTGTCTGGTGGTCCGACTGGGACACTCGCCTCTCAAACGCCTCGTCCCCGCAGCGGTAGGAGAGGTCGATGCCCATGGAAGGCACTGTATTCGGGCGGGATTCTGATCGCCGGCGGGCATCGCCCGAGCTTGCGTTCGGGGTTCTCCCTTGCGTGACGTGGATCAGGCGTCGGTGGGGGGATCGACGTTGAACTTCGAGTCGCCCATGCCCTTGCGGGCGAGCAGGATGCCGTGGATGAGGTTGAGCTGGTTGGAGACGACCTGCATGTCGGCGGGGCGATCCTCGGGGTTGACCTCGACGCACTGCATGATGAGGTCGTTGAGCTTCTGGGGGATCTTCTTGTTGATCTCGATCGCGGGGATGGGCCTGGTCATGAGGTGGGGGTCGACCGAGCCGACGAGCGAGTCGGCCTTGGCGAGCGCGGTGGGGATGTACTTTCGGGTGAGGACCCAGTACATCATGGCGCCGAGGTTGTAGACGTCGGTCTTGGGGGTGATGGGCTTGAGGTGGACCTGCTCGGGGGCGATGTAGTCGGGGGTGCCCTGGATGCGTGGTTTGATGGTGCCGGTCTTGCAGGACTGTCCCAGGTCGATGATCTTGACCTGGTCCTTGTCATCAACGACGACGTTGTTGGGCTTCATGTCGGCGTGGACGTAGCCGTGGTCGTGCATGTGGGCCATGGCCGAGGCGGTCTGGTGGAAGATGTGGACGGCCTGCTCGAAGGTCTTGGGGGGCTGAATGTCGATGGAGACGCCGTCGACGAGCTCCATGACGAGGTAGAGCTCCTTGACGGCGAGCAGGCCGGACTTCTTCTTGATGATGCGGTGGACCTTGCGGATGTTGGGGTGGTCGAGTTCGGAGGCGATCCGTCCTTCCATCTCGGCCTGCTCGAGGAAGCGGTCGTCCTTGGGTCCGAGCTTCTCGACGTGCTTGAGGGCCCAGACTTTCTTGGATTCGGGGTCGTGGGCGAGGTAGATGATGGACCGCGCGCCGCGACCGAGCTCCGCCATGATGCGGAAGCCTTCGACCATCTGACCGACCTTGAACTCAACCTGATCCGGAGGCATACCGCGATTCACACCCTTCGGCGCTGATGGCCGAGCCCGCCCCCATGAGGCTGTACGTTTGATCGTTCGCTCGCAGCGCTCGGGTCGGGGAAGTTCGCCGGCGCCACGGAGGCCATGCCAAAAAAAACACCGTCCCGGGAGGGATGGCCCCAAACTCCCGGGCCTGACGGTACGCACCCAAATCCCGCCACGGAGAACAGCCCTGCCGCGGCCGGGCTGGGGGGCGGAATGGAGTATCGGGGATTGAACCGTAAAAGGCAATCCGCGGTTGAAGAATCGGTGGTCATCGGCTGACAACGGCTCACGACGGGGTGAGGGGCGTTGGCGGACGGTGGGCCGGTGAACGGATCTTAATGCAGGAGGGAGGCGATCCGCTCGTGGAACTCAGCGCCGGGGAAGAAGCGTCCGGGGCTGCGCTCCGAGGAGATATCGCTCTCGAGGCGGACATTCTCGGCGGGAATGCCCAGCCGGGTCGCCAGGACGTGGACGAGTTGGACGAGGCGATCGATCTGGACCTGGGAGAACTTGCCGTGCTCCCCGTCGCCGACGACGCAGATGGAGATGGCGTTGCCGTTGTACCACGCGCTATCGGGCCCGGACTCGGCGCCGGCCGATTGCTGGAGGAGCCAGCGGTGGTCGACGTAGAGGCCGCCGTCGTCCATGCCGTTGCCGTTGCCGACCAGGAAGTGGAAGGGGGTGCTGTCGCGGCGGGTGGCGAGCGTCTCGGGGGTGCCCGAGGGGGTGGCGGTGTGGCGGATGACGATGGCCTTCCAGCGGGAGCGCTCGATGGGCCTGCGCGTCTGGAAGATCTGGTCGATGGAGGGGGCCTGCGAGGTGGTGACGATGGAGGCCAGGGCCAGGCCGTCGAGGCGGGGCGTGGACTCCGAGCCGTCGGCGAGCCAGAGGACGCCGCCGACGCCGGTCATCGCCATCACGAGCACCCCCCAGACCGCCTGGGTGCGGGTGATGGTGTGGCTGAGCTGGCGGTCGGAAGCCTTCACTTTGGCCTTGTGCTTCGCCATCGAGGTGGTCCTGTCCTGGCGGCCGGAGGAGCCCGGTTCCGCGGACCGGCGAGTTCCCGTCGTACACAATGCGACGAAACAAACCCGCGTGCTGACACCTTTATCGTCGCTTGCGCGCGCGGATGTTCAAAGAGTGTAACACCGGTAGCGTCGGCGGCAATCGCAAGGGCTGTGTGGAGTGCGAATCTGGCCCTTGGACCCACGGCTTGTAGTGGTGCGATAACGGCCCGCACCATTAGTCGTTATCGAGCAGACGACCGCGGAGATTCGGCTTTTTGTTCCCGAATTGATCGTCCTGGTAGGGGGCTGCGCGTTGTGCGCGGATCGCATCGTACCGGTCGTACTGGCTGCGTTCCTCGTCGGGCGAGAAGAGCGCCTTCTGGCAACCGGCGCCGAGCAGCATGATCGCGCAGGCCGCGCAGGTGGCACAGAGCGCGGGCGCGCCGGCGCGGGTCAATGGCGCGAAAGTGCGTGATTCGCGGGCTCGATCCATGCGCGCAGTGTACCGCCCAGCAAAGCTGTGCGGCACACCGGAGGAGAGAGAGAGTCTGGTTTCGTCACGGTTCAGATTCGACCGGACCTGGAATTCGAGTTCTGCCACACTTCGATACGAGCGGCGGGATCGGCGGTTCATGGTTTATTAACAAGCGATGTGCCATCAGGGAGAGTCCCCTGCCCTTGGAACGAGAGGCGACCGTCGGTCCGTACCGATATCGAACCCGACACGATCAGTTGCCGAACACCCTCGTACGCGGCCGAGCAGACGACGGTGGCGAGGTTGAGGGATCGCTCGCCGGGGAACATGGGGAATGTGACAGCGCGGTCGGGGAAGCGGGCGAGGATCTCGTGGGGCAGTCCGGCGGTCTCTTTTCCGAAGATCAGGTAGTCGCCCAGGCGCAGGTTCACATCGAAGACCGTGCGGGTGGCCTTGGTGGTGAAGAGCCAGGCGCGCGGGGGGGACTGGGCGGCGAGGAAGGCATCGAACGAGGCGTGCTCGCGGACATCGAGGCGCGGCCAGTAGTCCAGCCCGGCGCGGCGGCAGGCCTTCTGGCCGGTGTCGAAGCCCAGGGGGTGGATGAGGTGGAGCGAGCAGCCCGCGGCGACGCAGGTGCGTCCGATGTTGCCGGTGTTGTTGGGGATCTCCGGCTCGTGGAGGACGATGTGGAACAGGGGCGAGCGGGGGCGCTGGGGGATCGGTTGCGGTCGGCTCACCTTGGTGGACTCGGGCGGATCGGCCGGCGGTTACTTGGACTTGCTCTTGATGTAGGCGGCGTCGGCGGTGCGGCGGGCCTTGACGCCCGGATCGGCGTTGAGGGTGTTGTCGAGCGAGGAGAGGAACGAGGGGGAGGTGGGCCAGCCGGAGAATCGGACGGTGCCGTCGCTGGAGCAGACGACGGCGTAGGGGATGGGGATCTCGTTGGCACCGGCGCGTTCAGCGCCGCGCGAGGCGGTGAGGAGCTGGCCGCTGGGCTCGTAGAAGGTGGCGTGCTGGAGGGATTTTCCGCGGGTGAAGTCGAGCATGCGGGCGACCTGCTTGAGGGGATCTTCCGCGGGCTTGTTCTCGTTACCGCTGGTGTTTTCCTTGGGGAACTTGGTCATGATGCCGACGACGGCGATGTCGCGTCCGCGGGCCTTTTGCAGTTCGTCCATCTTCTGCATGATGGAATAGGTGCGGTACTCGTCGAAGTCCCAGAAGTAGACGACCCAGACGCGGCCCTGGAGCTCGGGCTTGGCGGGGTACCAGCCCTCGCCGTCGGGGAGCTGGATGACGGGCGGGGCTTTCTTCTCGCCGGAGGAGGAGTTCTCGTCCTTGGCCTGCATGATGGTGTCGGGGAAGCGGGCGGCGGCGAACTGCTCGGGGGTGGGTGGGTTGTACCCGGGCGGGAGCGCGGGGATCGAGGACATGTCGACGGATTCGCGGGCGGCGGCGGTGCGGGCGGCGTCACGGCGCTGTTTCTCGGCGTCGCCGGCGAGCTTGGCGTTGATGCCAGCGGCGGCCTCGGCGGATTCGGGGATCAGGATCTTGACGGCCTGCTCGACGGACTCGGTGGCGATGTCGGCGAACCGGAGCTGGCCGGCGCGGTCGATGAGGTAGAAGTCGGGATCGCCGTCGGAATCGATGGCCTTGCGGAAGTCGCCCTTCTCATCGAAGCCGATGAAGAACCTGGTTTCCTTGGAGGCGTCGGCGGGGAGCGCGGCGAGCTTCTGTCCTTCGTCCCAGCCCTGTGTGTCGTGGGCGGTGACGACGGTGAGGCCCTTGCCGGCGTACTGGATCGCGAGCTTGCGGGCCAGCTCCATGGCGCGCTTGGAGGCGGGGTGGTAGTGCTTCCAGGTGCAGACCAGGACGACCTGTCCGGAGAGATCGGCGGGAGCCGGGGCCTGGTTGGCGGCCCACTTGGAGATCTTGCTCCAGACGGTGGCGTCGTAGGGGCCGAGCTCTTTGGTGGTGAGCAGTTCGCGTCGTGGCCCGGTGCCCTCGCGGGTGATCTCGGGGTTGATGATGGTCTTCTTGGCCGCTGGGGCGGAGGGCTGTGCGGCGGCGAGCGACGCGGCGCCGGCGAGTGCGAGCAGAGAGAGGATGGTGCGAGGGGACATGTTCGGCTGACCTCCGGAACGTCGGTTCCCGGTGTGGAACGGATTCGTCGATCCAAGTCGTCGTCAAGGGGCTATGGAACCCCGGCGCGGCCGGGTTGCCCGGGATGAGACTCTCAAGCATATCGAGTGGTTCGCAGCGCCGCAGGAGTTTCGTGTAACGTCCGGGTCACGGGGCGGCGGTGTGCGGGGGGATACGGGGCTCGGGCGGGGCTGGAGGAGCGGGTCAGGGCATCGGATTTGCGACTCGGGAGAGGGCGATCCCGGCGGCGACCACCACATTGAGGGAATCGACCCCCGGGGTCATGGGGATGCGCACGGTGGCACCGCCGGCCGAGCGGACGGCGTGCATGGTGGCGGGGGTGAGGCCGGGTCCCTCGGCGCCCAGGATCAGCGCGCAGTTGCGTCCGGGTGAGAGGCTGGTGATGGGGTCGGCGAGCGGGTCGGGCGTGAGGCTCAGGAGCTGGAAGCGGTGGTCGGCGAGCAGTTGCCACAGGGCGGGGTCGAGTTGGGCGCGGGCGAAGGGGACGTGGAGGACGTGGCCGATCGAGACGCGCAGGGCCTTTCGGTAGAGGGGATCGCAGCAGCGGGGGCTGAGCAGGACGCCGACGTGCGGGCCGCCGAGGGCGGCGGCGGTGCGGAAGAGGCCTCCGAGGTTGTCGTGGTTGGAGAGGTCTTCGAGGATGAGCAGGACGCGGGCGCTGGCGATCAGGGCGATGGGGTCGGGCTCGGGGGTGCGCTGGCCGGCGGCGAGCACGCCGCGGTGGAGGTGGAAACCGGCGATCTTGTCGAGGATGTTCTGGGTTGCGGTGTAGATGGGGACGTGGGGGGGGAGGGTGGCGAGGTCCTGGGCGAGCGTGCGGAGCTTGGTGTCGGCGATGAAGACGGAGCGGGTGGGGAAGCGTGAGCGGAGGAGTTCGCGGGCGACCAGGGGGCCCTCGGCGATGAAGAGAGCGGCGCGGGTGTGGAGGTCGGCGTCCTTGAGGTTGGCGTAGTCGGCGATGCGTGGATCGTCGAGGCGGTCGATGGTGATCGTGTGGAGGCGCCCGGCGGTCACGGCCGATGGTACGGCTACATTTGAGGCCGCGGTCATGGGGCGCGGGCGGTCGAGCAAGGAGAGTGGACTTGGAGATCTGGCAGGCGATCGTGCTGGGGGTGGTGGAGGGGATCACGGAGTACCTGCCGGTGAGCTCGACGGGCCACCTGATCCTGGCGTCGGGGATCATGGGTCTGGACACGCCGGGTCACAAGCAGGCGGTGGATGACTTCAACATCGTGGTGCAGGGGGGTGCGATCCTGGCGGTGCTGGGGCTGTACTGGCCGCGGGTGCTGCGGATGCTGCGGGGCCTGGTGGGGCGGGACAACGCGGGGTTTGCGTTGCTGGTGAACCTGGTGATCTCGTTTGTGCCGGCGGGGCTGCTGGGGTTCCTGGTGCACGACTGGGTGGAGAGCAGGCTGTTCTGGGCGGGGCCGGTGCTGTCGGCGGTGCTGCTGGGCGGCTTGTTCATGATGGTGGTGGAGGCGCGGTACTCGGGGAAGCTGGGTTTCCCGGTGCACCAGAGCGCGCACAAGACAATCGAGCAGGTGACGCCCCTGGATGCGCTGAAGATCGGGTGCCTGCAGTGCGTGTCGCTGTGGCCGGGGATGAGCCGGTCGATGATGTGCATCGTGGGGGGGTACTTCGTGGGGCTGCGGCCGCGGGCGGCGGCGGAGTTCAGCTTCCTGCTGGGGCTGCCGACGCTGACGGCCGCGTGCGGGTACAGCCTGCTGAAGAACATCAGCCGGGCGCACAAGGCTGGGACGCCGAACCTGTTCGAGTCGCTGGGCTCGGCGCCGGTCGCGGTGGGGGTGGTGGTAGCGACGGTGGCGGCGGCGCTGGCGGTGCGCTGGCTGGTGAGTTTCCTGAACCGGCACGGGCTGATCGCGTTCGGGTGGTACCGGATCGCGCTGTTCGTGGTGCTGGCGAGCCTGAGCCTGGCGGGCGTGCTGCGGATCGGCGGGGGCAGGTCCGAGAAGGCGGGGGGTCCGGGGGGGCCGCAAGCCGCGGCGCGGGCGGATCGATGAAGAGCATGGACAGGGGCGGGCCAGGAAGGATCCCACCGGCATGAAGACGAGTTATCCCAAGGGCAAGATCCGCGCTGTGCTGCTGGAGGGGGTGCACGCGCGGGGCGCTGCGCACCTGGAGCAGGAGGGGTTCCAGGTCGAGCTGATGCCGAAGGCGCTGGAGGGGGCGGCGCTGGTGAGGGCGGTGGCGGGCGCGCACGTGCTGGGGATCCGGTCCAAGACGCAGGTGACGGCGGAGGTGCTGTCGGCGGCGCCCAAGCTGCTGGCGGTGGGGTGCTTCTGCATCGGGACCAACCAGGTGGACCTGCGCGAGGCGTGCACGCGGGGCGTGCCGGTCTTCAACTCACCGTTTTCCAACACGCGGAGCGTCGCGGAGCTGACGATCGCCGAGATCGTGGCACTCTGCCGTCAACTGGTGGACAAGTCGCGCAAGATGCACGCGGGTGAGTGGGACAAGTCTGCGGAGGGAGCGCACGAGGTCCGCGGGCGGACGGTGGGGATCGTCGGGTACGGTCGCATCGGCTCGCAGGTCTCGGTGCTCGCCGAGGCGATGGGGATGCGGGTGGTCTTCCATGACATCGTGCCGAGGCTGGCGATGGGCAACGCGCGGGCGTGCCGATCGCTGGTGGAGGTGCTCGAACAGAGCGATGTGGTGACGCTGCACGTGCCTGCAACCGCGCAGACGGAGAACATGATCGGGAAGGCCGAGATCAAGAAGATGAAGAAGGGGTCGTTCCTGATCAACAACGCGCGGGGGAGCGTGGTGGATGTGGGGGCGCTGGCGGCGGGGATCCGGACCGGGCACCTGGGCGGGGCAGCGCTGGATGTGTTCCCCGAGGAGCCGGTGGGCAAGGGGGAGGCGTTCCGGAGCGAGATCTGCGGGCTGGCGAACGTGATTCTCACTCCCCACGTGGGGGGGAGCACGGAGGAGGCGCAGGAGGCGATCTCGGAGGATGTCGCGGGCAAGTTCATCAAGTTCATCAACGTGGGGACGACGACGGGGGCGGTGAACGTGCCGGAGGTGGAGCTGCCGCCGCAGGCCGAGCGGGGTGATGCGGGGGGGCGGCTGCGCCGGCACCGGATCCTGCACTTTCACAGAAACGTGCCGGGGGTGCTGAGCGCGATGCACCAGGTGATCGCGAGGCTGGGTGCGAACATCTCGGCCGAGTACCTCCAGACCAACAAGGACATCGGGTACGTGGTGCTGGATGTGGACCCGACGGACGGGCAGATGGTGATGGAGGAACTCAAGGAGATCGAGGAGACGATCCGGGTGAGGATGCTGTGGTGAAGCAGCAACGCGAAAAGCAGCAAAGCGAACATGAAGAGGGGGTAGGGGGGAGCGAGTGAGCGAGTGAGGGGGTGGGGAGTGGCAGCGTGACACAGTGGCAAATTGTCTGACTGGACAAGGTGAGCGTTCTTAGCGCGGCGCTTGCACTGTGGGATTGGCGTGGGTCGGTGCGCTGGGCGGGGTGTTGGTAGGATGCGGGGATGAGCACATTCATCCGGAATCGTTGTTTTCTTGGCGTGTTGGTCGTGGTGGCGGTCGCCGGCTTTGCGCTAGTTGGTGGCGGATGCGAGACATGGGGTGAGTTGAGTGAATCGCGGGGCGGGGTGAGCAGCGCAACGCCGGCTCCCGAGACGCACTACGCGACCCTAAGTGTTGAGGAGATCAGGGGATTGATCCCGGCGCCGACGGGTGGTTCGGAGTCGGGGTTCGAGAACCGGCTGGTGGAGGCGACCCAGAATCTCAAGGACGATGCGGGGCTGGGGGCGTGGGCCGAGGAGACGGTGAAGGACTCGCCGTTTGACCTGATCGAGGTTCTGGATCCGGATCGCAAGAACCCCGATGGCACGCCCGTGAAGGGGGAGCAGTGGAAGGGGATCTATCCCAAGACGTGCCTGCTCCTGACCAATGCGCTGGATGATCTCAAGCAGATGAAGTACAAGGATGCGTATCCGCGCCAGCGGCCGGGGGATTCCAAGGAAATGGATGCGTACCCGAGCGGTCACGGGACGCGGGCGTCTTTGGAGGCTTCGGTGCTGGGGCAGGTGGCGCCGGGCAAATCCCGCGATCTGATCCGCGAGGCGTGGGCGCGGGGGATGCACCGGATCGTGCTGGGCAAGCACTACCCGACGGATATCGCGGCGTCGTTCGTGGTGGGGCGGACGGTGGGGTTGAAGATGAGCATCAGCCAGAAGTTTCAGGCGGATCTGGAGGCGGCGCGGGCGGAGTGGCCGGCCACGGCTCGCTGATCACGATGGCCTCTGGCAGCTGTTCTCCTCCCGTAGTTCGCGGATCTCGTCCTCGAAGCCGTGAACGTCGAGCGCGTGGTATCGCTCAAGCACTTCGATCGCTTCGGCCCGGCGGCCGTCGCATGCCAGAACCTCCGCGAGCAGCGAGGCGGCGGACCGTGTCGGATCGCGCGCCAGCACACCCCGAAGCAGGATCTCCGCGAGGGCGAAGTTGTTCTCGATGTGGTGAGCGAAAGCGAGGAGCTCGGTCGCAAGCCCGTGTCCGGGATCGATCGCCAGCGCCCGTTGGCACAGGTCCTTGAGTGGCACGAGCGGGGGAACATCCTCACACGTCCTAATCAGTGCAGCCGCGGCACCGGCGAGCACTTCGGGCGAGTCGGGACACGAGGTGGCGACACGGAGGATTGCGCTGCGCTTCGCCCGCAGCCCGGTGGAAGCGAGGCGTTCGAGAATTCGCACGCACCGGGCAATTCGATCCGGATCGATGGGGTTGATGGCCTCGCGGCTTCCCAGGAACAGGATCGCAGCGGGGTCACTCGCCGGGCTTGCCTGGGGTGTAGTTGGGTGATTCTTTGGTGATGCGGATGTCGTGGGGGTGGTTCTCGATCACCGTGGCGCCCGAGACCTTGCAGAACTGGGTGTCGCGCTGGAGTTCAGTGATGGTTCGGCAGCCGCAGTAGCCCATGGCGCTGCGGATGCCGCCGACGAGCTGGTAGGCGAACTCGGCGAGCGGGCCGCGGTAGGGGACGAGGCCCTCGACGCCCTCGGGGACGAACTTGAGCATGGGTTTGCCATCAGGGCCGAGCTTTTCGGCCTGGCGGTAGCGGTCGGCCGAGCCTGCGTTCATGGCGCCCTCGGAGCCCATGCCGCGGTAGCTCTTGTAGCGGCGACCCTGGGAGATGACCATCTCGCCGGGTGATTCATCGAGGCCGGCAAAGAGCGAGCCCATCATGACGCACGAAGCGCCGGCGGCGATCGCCTTGGGGATGTCGCCGGAGTGGCGGATGCCGCCGTCGGCGATCACGGGGACATCGCGTCCGGTGCGCTGCATGGCGAGGGCGGCGCCGCGGGCGGCGTTGATGATGGCGGTGATCTGTGGGACGCCCACGCCGGTGACGACGCGGGTGGTGCAGATGGAGCCGGGGCCGATGCCGACCTTGACGGCATCGGCGCCGGCCTCGATGAGGTCGATGGCGGCCTGCTCGGTGGCGATGTTGCCGGCGATCACCTGGACATCGTGCTTCTGCTTGATGGCGCGGACGGTGCGGAGGACGTTCTCGGAGTGCCCGTGGGCGGTATCGACGACGACGATGTCGACCTCGGCGGCGAGCAGGGCCTCGACGCGCTCGTAGTGGTCGACACCGACGGCGGCGCCGCAGCGGAGCCGCCCGCGGGCGTCGAGGCAGGCGCGGGGGAATCGCGCGGCGCGTTCGATGTCGCGCATGGTGATGAGGCCGGCGAGGTGGAAGTTGCCATCGATGAGCAGGAGCTTCTCGACCTTGTTCTTGCTGAGGATGATCTCGGCCTGCTCGAGGGTGGTGCCGGCGGGGGCAGTGATGAGGCCCTTGGAGGTCATGACCTCGCGGATCTGGATGTTGGAGTCCTCGACGAACTTGAGATCCCGGCGGGTGAGGATGCCCAGGAGCTTGCCCTTGTCGGGGCCGGTGCCGCCGCGCTCGGTCACGGGGAAGCCCGAGACGTTGTGCTTGGACATGAGTTCCTTGGCGCGGGCGACGGTCTCGTCGGGGCGGAGGGTCAGGGGGTCGGTGATGACGCCGTTGGCGGAGCGTTTGACCTTGGCGACCTCGCGGGCCTGGGCCTCGACGGAGAGGTTCTTGTGGATGATGCCCAGGCCGCCCTCGAGGGCCAGGGCGATCGCGAGGGCCGACTCGGTGACGGTGTCCATCGGCGCCGAGAGGAGCGGGATGTTGAGGCGGATGGTCTGGGTGAGGCGCGTGGAGGTGTCGGCCTCGGCGGGCATGACGGCGGAGCGTCGCGGGAGGAGCAGGACATCATCGAAAGTGATGCCGTCCATGGCGAGCTTGCGTTCGAGTGTCTGGAGCACCGCTGCGGCGGCGTTTGCGGGGGCGGCGGGAGGTGGGCTGGCGGGGCTGGCCGCGGCGGGAGCGGGCGCCTGCGGTTCGGGTCGGATGAGCGTGGTTCCCATGGGATAGTGTGGGGGTGGTGCGAGAGGATGTCAAGATTGGGAGGGGGAAGCGATTGAGGGGTTGGCGAGCAGGGGCGGGGAGGGAGAGGTGCGATTTGTCGGGGGAAAGGGCGGGGGCGCGGTTGGCGGGGGGAATTGCGGGCGACCGGCGAGGGGGAACGGGAGTGCGTGGGCCGGACCCACCCTAGCATCGCTGCAATGGCCACCAAGCCCGCCAGTTCGAAGCGTGCCGCGGTGGTTCCCGCCCCGGCTGTTGCCCCCGTGCCACAGGACGGGTTGGCGGCGGGGGTGGGGGTGACCGGACCGGTCGACTCTGAAGCTCAAACGCCGGCGATCCCGCGATCGATACTGAGGGTTGGCGATGGGCTGTCGCGTGAGGACTTCTCGCGCATCGAGTGGCTCCTGACCGACGGGAGCGGCGGGTTTGCGATGGGGACGGCGTCGGGGATCCCGACGCGGCGGTACCACGGTTGGTTCATCTCGGCGCTGCGACCGCCGGTGGGTCGCGTGCTGCTGCTGCACTCGGTGATCGGGCAGGTGAGCGTGCATCCGGGGGATCCGGCCCGAGAACGGACGTTCGAGCTTTCGAGCTACCGGTTTCCCGGGAACACGGTCCATCCCGGCGGGATCGACGGGCTGGTCGAGTTCCAGCAGCACACGGGCGTGTCGTGGACGTACGAGTTTGCGACCGATGCGGGTGTTCTGACGGTGCGGCGGGAGTTGGCGCTGCTGTCGGCGACGATGGCGTCGGTGCGGTTTACGGTGTCGGGCCCGGGGAGCCGGGGCGCGGGTGTGCGGCTGCTGCTGCGGCCGCTGGTGGGGATGCGGGATTTCCACGAGACGTGCGAGCGGCGGCGGGCCGAGAGCGCGGGGATCGCGGTCGGTTCCGCACCGGGAGTGGTGACGGTGCGGGGGCACAAGGCCGGTGCGCTGGAAGTGCCGACACTTCACATGGCGGTGCGGGCGGGGGAGGGCACGTCGATGTTCGGCGGCCCGTCGCAGTGGTGGCACGACTTTGAGTATGCAAGGGACCGGGATCGCGGGCAGAGCTGCCTGGAGGACCTGTACGCGCCGGGGGTGTTCACGGTTGAGTTGCCGCCGAGCGCGGGGGAGGGCGCGGGCGTCGAGCTTCGGGCGTGGATCGGGGCGGAGGATCCCGGGCCGACCGAGAACAGCGGGCGGGCCGCGGGCGTGCGGTTGTCGGCGGCGATGTCGCGGATTGGCGGCGCGTCGCGTGCGGGGGGGGCGGCGGGGAAGGCGGCGGATCCGGAGGTGCTGCGGCGGCTCGTGGCGGCGGCGGACCAGTTTGTGGTGCGGCGGCGCGTGGTGCCGTGGCTGGCGAAGGACACGGCGCCGGGGGAATCGGCGTCGGTGATCGCGGGGTACCCGTGGTTCAGCGACTGGGGGCGGGACGCGATGATCTCGCTGCCGGGGCTGCTGCTGACGACGGGGCGGTTCGCCGAGGCGCGGAGCCTGCTCGAGGGGTTCGCGGCGATGTGCAAGGGTGGGCTGGTCCCCAATTGCTTTGACAACGGGACCGGGACGCCCGAGTACAACACGGTGGATGCGTCGCTGTGGTTCATCCATGCGGCGTGCAGGTACGCGATCGAGTCGGGGGATGAAGGGATCGCCGGCGGGCCGATCGGGGCGACGTGCATGGCGATCATCGAGGCGTACCAGCAGGGGACGGAGTTCAAGATCCGGGTGGACCCCTCGGACGGGCTGGTGAGCGCCGGGGATTCGACGATGCAGCTGACGTGGATGGACGCCCGGCGTGACGGCGTGGTGTTCACGCCGCGGGCGGGCAAGGCGGTGGAGATCAACGCGCTGTGGTACAACGCGCTGAGCAGCGTGGCTCGGCTTATGGAGCCGACGCGTCCGCGGACGGGCCGTGACCTGCACCAGATCGCCGAGCGCGTGCGTGCGTCGTTCCAGGGCAAGTTCTTCGATGCGTACCGGCGGATGTGCTTTGACCTGGTGCCCGGGTCGGGGGGCGACGGCGGTCACGGCGGGATCGCCGATCCGGCGTACCAGGTGCGGCCGAACCAGATCTTCGCGGTGAGTCTGCCGCACTCGCCGCTGAACGCCGAGCAGCAGGAGGCGGTGGTGAAAGCGGTGCGAGGCTCGCTCCTGACGCCGGTGGGGCTGCGGACGCTGGCGGCCTCGGACCGGCAGTACCAGGGGAGGTACGAGGGGAACCTGTTCAACCGGGACCGTGCGTACCACAACGGGACGGTGTGGCCGTGGCTGATGGGGCCCTACGCCGAGGCGGTGATGCGGGTGGGGCAGTTCTCGACGGGCAGCAGGCTCGAGGCGGGGGCGCTGCTGCGTCCGCTGATCGGGGAACTGATGACACCGCGCGGGGGGCGGGCGGTGGGTCAGGTCGCCGAGGTGTACGACGGGGATGACTCGGCCGAGCACCCGCGCAGGCCGGATGGGTGCCCGGCGCAGGCGTGGTCGGTGGCGGAGCTGCTGCGGGTGTACGTCCTGGCCGCGGGATAGCGATCGGGCCATGAACCTGCCGGATCCTGCAACCGGCGGGCGATCAGATCGTTGACTTGTAAATCAGAATCAACGAACATGCCTCGGCGGCGGGATCGGCGCTGGGCGATCGCGCGGAGTGAATGAAGGGAATGCACATGGAACGGCGGCGCATGCGGGCGATGGGGGCTTTGCCGGTGATCGCGTGCGCCCTGGCGGGGCGTGCGGCGGCGCAGGGCGGTCCGGCGGGGAGCGCTGCCGCGGCCGGCGGTTCGGGCGAGGGTCGTCCCGAGGAGGCGCGGTGCGCCCTGCGGTCGACCCTTGAGCGCCGGTGGGCCGCGGGCGTGAACCCCGACGGCAGCGTCGATCCGGACGGCAAGGCTGTCGCGGCGCGGCGGATCGCCCCACGCCTGATCGACGAGCTGCCTCCCGCGGGGCCGGCAGGCCCCGACGCCGCGTCCGACACCGATGTGCTTCACCAGAGCCTGGACCTGGAGTGGTTCTACGACGCAAGGAAGATCACGGGCTCCAACACGATGACCGTCAGGAGCACGGTCGACGGCCTGTCGCAGTTCACGATCCGGCTGCACCCCAATTTCCTTGTCAGCTCGTGCACCGTCGATGGGGTCGATGCGGCGATCTCGACGCCCGCCGCGGGCAGCTACGGACGGACCGTCACGCTCCCCCACGCTTACAACGCGCAGGATGTCCTCACGATCGTGATCGGGTACACGGGCTCGGTGAGCTCCCAGGGCTTCGGTTCGATCGAGTTCAAGACCATCGGCGGGCAGCCGACGGTCTCCACGCTCAGCGAGCCGTACTACGCGGGGACGTGGTGGCCGACGAAGGATGGGGACATCCTCGTGCCCGGGGACAACAGCGACAAGTTCACCGTCGAGGTGGCCGTGACGGCTCCGGCGGACTACACCACGGTTTCCAACGGCCTCCTGCAGGGTGTCGACGCGCTGCCCGGCAACCGTGCGCGGTACCGCTGGGCGAGCAGCTACCCGATCGCCCCGTACCTGGTCAGCTTCGCCTCGGCGAAGTACCTGACGTCGACCATGACCTACGACTACGGGGCCGGCACGATGCCGGTGCAGTTCTACGTCGCCAGCGCGAGCTCCAACGACCTGGCGCAGTGGCAAAAGAGCGTGGCGATGCTGGGGGTGTACAGGGACATCTTCGGGCTGTACCCGTTCATCAACGAGAAGTACGCGGTGTACCAGTTCACGTTCAGCGGCGGCATGGAGCACCAGACCTGCACGGGGATGGGCGTGTTCTCCGAGTCCATCACCGCCCACGAGCTCGCCCACCAATGGTGGGGGGACAACATCACCTGCAGGACCTGGAACCACATCTGGCTCAACGAGGGGTTCGCGACCTACGGCCAGTCCATGTGGGACGAGCGCAAGAGCGGCAGCGCGAGCCTCACGGCCCTGCAGCAGTCGATGGCCAATCACCGCCCCAGCAACTTCAGCGGCACGGTCTACCGCTCCGACACCAAAAGCGTTTCCTCGATCTTCGACAGCACCAATTCCTACAACAAGGCCGCGTGGGTGCTGCACATGCTCCGGCACGCCGTCGGGGATGCCAACTTCTTCGCGGGCCTGGCCAATTACCGCGCGCACCGCCAGGGCGGCGCTGCCGTGACAGAAGATTTCTTCGCCGACATGGGCCAGACCTGCGGCCGGGACCTCACGTACCTCATGAACCAGTGGATCTACAGCCCCGGCGCGGTGGACTATCAGTACGGCTGGCAGCCGTTCAGCGTCAACGGCCGCCACTACGCCCGGCTCCTGCTCAAGCAGACGCAGTCGACCAACTACCCGACCTACGACCTCCCGCTGGATGTTCGCCTCAACAGCAACACCACCTATACAACCCTCCACAACTTCGCACGGGTCCAGAGCTTCGTCATCCCGTCAGGCTCGCCCGTTGCAAGCGTTACCCTTGATCCGGGGCTCTGGCTCCTGACGATCACCAAGACCAGCATCGCGTACGCCCCCGGCTCTCCCAAGATCCTCCAGACGACCCCGGCCCCTGGGCAGACGGTCGGCTCGCTCGCGCCGAATCCGATCACCGTCACCTTCAGCGAGGATGTGCTCGCCTCGGCCGAGGACTTTGCGATCACCGGTCCGGATGGGAGCGTCCCGTTCGCGTACTCCTACAACCCCGGGAATTTCACCGCGACCCTTGAGCCCCTTTCCTCGCTGTATTCGGGGATGTACTCGGTCGCGATCTCGGATCACGTGACCAGTGCCGCCGCCGGGATCGCCCTCGACGGGGAGGTGCGCGATGCGCAGGCGCCCGGTTCGCTCCCGTCCGGGGATGGGCTTGCCGGGGGCGCGGGACTCTGGGATTTCTCCGTCGAGTGCTCGGCGGACATCGACGGCTCGGGCTTCGTTGATCGCGACGACTTTGACGACTTCGTGCACGCCTTCGAGGCCGGCCTGCCCGGGGCGGATATCGACGGCTCGGGATTCGTCGATGCCGCGGACTTCACGGTGTTTGTCGAGGTGTTCGAGGCCGGTTGTTGATTCCAGCGGGCCGGTGTGGGGGTGGGAGGGCGGCGGATGCAGATTTGAGAGGCGGGATTACTGAGCGGGCGGGATCGCCCGCGGCTGGTCCGTCCCCTTGCCATCGCCGAAGATGTCGATCTTCGAGAGGTCGTGCTCGGACCTTGGGTGCGAAGTCAGGCCCGTGAACTTGTGGGGGTCGAAGAGGTACACGCTGTTGTACTGGAACAGCGTGAGCATGGGGGCGTCCTGGAGCATGGCACCCTCGGCTTGCGAGAGGATCTCTATGCGCCTGGCGGGGTCGGGCTCGGCGGCGGCGGCGTCGAGGAGCCCGTCGTACACAGCGCTGGAGTAGTCGCGGTCGTTGTTGCCATCGCCGGTGCGGTTGAGTTCCAGGAACGTGGTGGGATCGCCGTAGTCCCCGAACCAGCTGCCGCGCGAGACCATGTAGTTCTTGCTCTTGAGGTCCTCCCGGAAGGCCTTGATCTCCTTGGGGATCAGGTTGATGCGCACGCCCAGGGTTTGCTCCCACTGCTTGGCGACCGCCTGGGCGATGATGTCGTGGCCGCCGTCGCGGGTGAAGAGGTAATCGATGGTCGGCAGGCCCTCGCCGCCGGGGTATCCGGCCTGGGCGAGCAGGTCGCGGGCCTGCTGGACGTCGTACGAGATTCCTTTGGGTGATGCGTACCCGGCGATCGACCCGGGGGGGATGAGCGTGGGCGATTCGGGCTCGCCGAGGCGTCGGACCTGCTCGGTGAGCTCCTTGCGGTCCACCGCCATCGTAAGGGCGCGGCGGATGCGCAGGTCGGCGAGCGGGTTGGCGCGGCCGTCGCGGAGGGCGGCGCGGCAGTTGAAGTTGAGGAAGTAGGTCCCGAACGCGGGGACGACGCTGAGGCAGGCGCGGGGGTCGGGCGGGAGGCGGCGATCGATCTCGAACTGGTCGAGGCCCTGGGACTTGAGGGAGTCGTACTGCGGCTGGTGCTCGGCGTAGTACTGGAACTTCTGCTGGAGCATCTCGGGGATGTAGCGGGCGACCACGTCGGTGATCCACATCACCGAGCCGGTGCGGTAGGCGAGCACCTGGGCGTTGGGATCATCGATGGTGGGCATGGAGATCGAGTCGATGGCGATCCTGGCCGCGTCCCAGTGGAACGGGTTCTTCTGGAGGCGCATCTCGCGCTTGAAGGTCCAGGACGTGACCATGAAGGGCCCGTTGCTGACGATCTGGGGCGGGAGCGTCCAGCCCTGCTCGGTCTCCATCATTCCCGAGGCGGGGTTGAGGCGTTCGTAGCGCTTCACCAGGGGCGGGTAGACGGGGAAGGTGGTCGGGAAGCAGAGCGTTTCGAGGAAATACGGCAGAGGCCGGGCGAGCTCGACAACCAGGGTGTGGTCGTCGGGGGCCCGGAGGCCGACGGTGTGGTCGAAGCGATCGAGGAGCCGTTCCCAGAACTGGCGGGCCAGATCGAGGCGCTGGGTGTCGGACATCGCCGCCGCGGCGCGGGAGAATTCGTCCAGCTGGGCGGTGCGCCACTCGAAGAGCTCCCGGACGCCCTTGATGGGGAACATGAAGCCCGTGTAGTCGGCCGCGCTGTCGGGGAGCATGACGCGGCGCCACGAGTAGATGAAATCCGAGGCCTTGAGGGGTTCGCCGTTGGACCAGCGGGCGTCCGGCCGCAGGTGGAACGTGTAGGTGCGGGCGTCGGGGGAGATGTCCCAGGAACGCGCGACCGCGGGGCGGATGGCAAAGTCGCGTGTGAAGACGTCGTTCTTGACAAGCCCTTCGTAGACGATGCGTCCGACGCGGATGTCCTGCTGCCAGGAGATCTTGGCCAGGTCGAGCGTGGTGACATCACCGCGGTTGATGAAGACGAAATCGGCGGTGGGGGCGGAGCGCTCGGCGAGCGCGGTCGCGATGATCGCCACGGCGATCAGCACCAGCGGCGCGGCGAGCTTGAGCATAGTTCAAGAGTATCCGAGATCGCGGCGGGCCGGCTTGTGCGATTGGCTACTTGAAGCGGTCCGCGGCGAGGCCCAGGGGGGCCTTGGTGAGCGTCTCGTCGACCAGGGACTGGACACCCACCGCGAACTTGGCGTCGTCGGCGACCGTGCCGGCGCGGAGGAAGTTGGAGAGCTGGATCGCCGGCATGTTCCCGGCGAGCCCCTTGAGCGCCAGAGAGGTGATCTGCTCGGAGAGCTGCGAGATCTGGATCGCGGTCAGTCGTTCGGCGTCCTGTTCGGCGGCGACGAGGGCCAGGCCCTTGTTCCCGACGGCCTTCCTGACCACGACGAGCAGGTCGCCGGCGAAGCCCGCGGCATCTTTGATCGCCTTGGGATCGACTCCGGGCTTGCCGAGCATGTCGCGGACGCGGCTGGCGGCGCTGATCAGGGTCTTGGCCAGGTCCAGGCCGGGCATGACGCCCTCGAGCTGGCGGACCCGGGTTCCGAGCGAGTCGCAGACGACCGAGAGGGCTCTGCCCCGGACCGCCTCGTACTTGGGCTTGGCGATCTCCAGCCCCATGAGCACCGCCTCGGCCATGCCGCTGGTGACCTCGGGGTCCTTCTCGGCCTTGATGGCTTCGCCGAGGTGATCGAGCAGCTTGATGAGAGACTCGGCGCCGACGGCGGGGGGAGCGTTGACGACGGCCTCGAACGTGCGCCGGACCGCGCCGGCGACCGACCGGCGGATGGACGGATCGGGGTCGGTCAGGTGGGAATCGAGGATGTCGACCGAGGTGTCGGTGGCCAGATCACCGGCGATGCTGAGCGTGTTGATGACGACTTTTTGATTGGAGTTGGCTAGAAGGGTCTTGACGGCGTCGGCGAGCTGGCGGGTGTAGGCGAGCCTGAAGGCCGGGCTGACGGTCGAGCCGGCGAGGGGACCCTGGAGCATCCTGCGGGCTTCTTCGAGTTTCTGGACGGCCTCGAGCTTCTCCCCGGCCTCGGCGCTGGCGGTGAGTTGCTGGACGTACCGGTCGGCGTACTTCTTGACCGTGTCGACCTGCGACGGGTTCAGCTGGGTTTGCGAGGCGGTGATCTCGGCGGGTATCGCATCGACCTGCGCCCGGGCGAGGTGGGCCCCCAAGCCGAGGCTGATCGCCCCGGTCAAGAGGAATGCGAGGCGGTGGATGCGGCGGTTTCGGGGTTTTTCTACGACCATGCGAGGGCTCGACGTCGCTTGCTCTGCAACCTTCTCATCATCCTGGTCCGGTGCGGGCCCGGCGTCGGAATCCAACTCGGAGACACAACCCCCAGAATTCCCCACGTCGACGGACAAAATCGGATCACGAACGGATCAAAGCGCAACTACCCGAGCCGATCGGTGCGCCGGCGGGCCCGGCACAGTACCAGCCTCGCCCGACCGGGGTCAACCGGCACCCCGGAAACCCACACCCGGCCGAGGCGGTCCCTGACGGACGTGACCCAAGAGCCGGGCCCGCGATCCTCACCGACGGGCCGGGAAGGTTCATCGGGCGACTCTATGAATCCAATCTCTCGAAGCTCAACCCGGCGACGGCCCCGAACATTCCCGCCTGTCGGGTGCGTGCCCGGCGCGGGGCGGGAAGTCTAGCTGTATACCTCCGTGAAAACTCGCCGGCTTGCTTTGATCTGTCGGTTGATCATGGTCCGGGACCAGGAATCCACGGATTCGCGGACCTCCGGGGCGATCGTGAGGTACTGATCGAGCGCCGCGGGCGGCAGGATCCGGGTCAGCGCCTGGAAGATGCCGATCTCCATCCCGGCCAGGCCGCAGATGTACACCAGCGTGCGGTCGCCGGCGAGCACACCGGCCAGTTCGTCCCGGTGCGTCTCGAGCCTTTGCTGGACGTACAGGCGGCGGGGTGCATCGGCCTGGGCGTGACGGGAGCACGCGGTGACGTAGCGGAAGTTGGGGTGGGCGGCGGCGAGTTCGGTGAACAGGCCGTCGTACATGAGGTCCGAGTCGTAGGCGGCGCCGGCGATCAGGGTGACGCGGCCGGAGACCGGTGAGCCCGTGGCGGGGCGGAGCAGGTCCAGGAGCATGCCTCGGAACGGTGCGATCCCGGTCCCGGTCGCGAAGAAGACGTATTCGTGGTTCTGCGGGGCTGCCGGGAGCACGAACCGCTTGCCGCTGGGCCCGGTGATGCGCACGTGGTCCCCGACGGCAAGGTCGCAGAGGTAATTGCTCGCGACGCCGAGGAAGAGCCTGTGGTTTTCCCAGTGCTCATCGATCGTGCGTTTGACGGTCGTGGAGATGTGCAGGCCCCGGCCGTCGTCCCCGCCGCTGGGTGAGGCGATCGAGTAGAGGCGCACCTGGTGCGGCCTGCCCTTGGCGTCGACGCCGGGCGGAAGGACGCCGAAAGACTGGCCTGGCACGAACGCGCCCGCGAGGCGGGTCCGGGAGACATCGAGCACGACGTGCCGCACGAAGCTCGCGGATTTTCCCTTGGAGCAGAGCTCGGAGGAGACCACGACGCCGACGCCGGGATCGGCGGGCGTGTGCAGGTGCATCCGGACTTCCGGGAGGAGCGGGCCGGGCACCCTTTCCGATTTTTCCACGGATTCGGAGCTCATGGCGAAGTATTGCGCTCCGCGGGCCTCCGGCCAGGGGAAGCCGCAGCGTCGGCTCAGCCTCCCCCGCCGCCACCGCCGGGGCCCCCGCCCTGCATCTGCTGCATGAGGGGGATGATCTTGGCCTGGAGCTGGGTGTTGAAGGCCATGAAGGCCTCGTCGAGGGACGTGTACTTGCCCGCCTCGATGTCGGTGGCGAGCGCCGCGAGGCCCTCGTTGGAGAACTGGGTGAGCTTGACGGTCATCTCCAGCTGCTGCGGGGTGGCGCCGGCGGCGGCGTCCGGGGCGGTGAACTTCCAGGCGCCTTCGATCTTCTTCAACTGCATCGGCTGGGGGATGCCCGGGAGCGTGAGCGTCGAGGCGTCCCCTTCGACGGCCTGCACGATGTCGGCTCCCTTGACGGACGAGATCCTGGCGAGTTCGGTCGGGTCGATGGTCCCGGCCTGCCCCATGGACTTGGCCATCGCCATCGCCTTCTCGCTGAACCGCGACTTGAACTTGTCGAAGCAGATCCCGTCGAGCTTGACCAGCAGGCCGACACCCTTGAGCTGGGCGACCATCGCGGACTGGAGCGTCGGGTTGCTCGAGTACGTCAGGCCGGAGATCGCCGACTCGTCGGCGTTGCGGATGCCGGTGAGCAGTTGATCGATCACCGCGGCGACTTCTGCCTTGGGGTCGGGTGCCTCCACCGCGGCGGTGGGGGCGGCCTTGTCCCCGTCGGCGTTGGGGGCGGCCTCGGCCGACTCGTCCTTGGGCTTGAAGGTCCCCTGCGCCAGGGAGGCCAGCGCATCAAGCCCCTGGCCGGCGGTGATCTGCGAGATCGCCTCGAGCTTGCCGACGAGCAGGTCGAGCTGGTCCTTGGCCTCGCCCCGCACCTTGGCGGAGCGGTACGCGTTGGCCGCGGCCTCGTAGGCGTCCTTGGCGCTGCTCAGCGCATCGGCCGCGGCCTGCTTGGCCTGATCGGCGTCCTGCCCGTACTTGGCGGCGTTGGGGAGCGCCGGCTTGACGGTCGCCAGGCGCCGCAGGAGCGTTTCGTAGCGCATCAGGCCCTGGGCCTGCGACCAGTACGAATCCCCGAGGCCCTGCTTGATGTTGCCGTCGGTGATGCGGGTGGTCGCGAACGCCTGGTCGAGCTTGGAGGCGCCGGCGGCGGTCGAGGAGGCCTTCTGGTACGCCTGCACGGTCGCCGCGTACGACTCGGCGAGCTTGCCCGAGCGCAGGGCGGCGATCTCCTGGAGCTGCTTGTCGAGTTCGGCGGCGGCGGCCGCGGCGGCCGAGCGGGCCTTGGCGGTGTCGGCCTTCTTTTCGGTGTCTCGCTTTTTCATTTCCGCGATCGCGTCGCGGTAGGTCTGGGCCTGGGCCTTGTACTGCCCCACGAGCAGTTCGGCCTCGCGGAACTGCGGCAGGATCTGGTCGGCCTGGGCCTGGAAGAGCGAGCCCGCGGTGCGGATCTTGTCGGCGGACTTGCGCGTGTCGGCGGCCTGCTGGATCAGGATCGCCGCCTCGGTCGCCTTGACGGTGGTGGCCTGCTGGCGGAGCGCGGCGATCTGGGTTTCCTGGGCGGCGGCCTCGTCGAACTTGGCCTTGGCCTGCGACTGGAACTGCTGGACCTGCGCGTTGAGGTCGTCGCGCGTCTTGGCGGCGCTCTGCGACTTGGCGTCGAATTCCCTGGCCTTCTTCTCGGCGTCGGTGATCGTCGCGGAGGGGTCGTAGAGCGCGGCGGCCTGGGCCTGCGCGTTCTCGTTGAGCCAGGTGGACAGGACGCTCCTGAGCACGGTCACGCGGTTGTCGACCTCGCGCTCGGCGCGGAGGGCCTCGGCCAGCGGTCTGCCGGTCAATCCCAGCTCGCTCTGGGCGGCCAGCAGCTTGGCGGAGGCCGCCTCACCCGGGAGGACCGAATCGGGCGTGCCCGAGACTTCGGTGACGACCGCCTTGTACTGCTTGTCGGCCTCGGTCGCCGAGCCGTCGGCGCCGCCGGACGAGGGTCCCATCACGGTGTGGAGCCTGGTCGAGGATGATGCGACCGTCTTGGCGCTCTGGGAACGGCGGTCGCATCCGGCGGCGACCAGCGCGAGTGCGAGTCCGGCGACGGCAACGATCGACGTGCACCGGCGGCCACGGGTCGGAGAAACCCGGCGGAACGTCGGCGTGATGCTCAGGGTGTTCAAGTCTCGTTTCCTTGGATGCGGGGAAGATGGCGGCCCATCGCCTCGGCGGCGCATCGCTCGAATGGTCACGGCTGGATCGACGCGGTCGCCCGCCGCCGGAGTCCTCGCCGGCCGTTCGCGAACAAACCGCATACGGACTTTAGCAGCTTCATCACGGTTCTGCTCCCGATCTCGGACCGGACAGCCCCCGATCGGGGCCGCGGATCAACCGGGCGGGGGGGCTGAAGATCATCGGCGGGCGATCAGCGATCCTGGTTGGCGGCTTCTCCGCCGTCGGCGGGTTTGGGAGGCTGCTGTGCTACGGCCTGAGGGGGTTCCGGTGAGCGGTAATCGATCCGGCCGTAGTCCGGGCGAGGGATGTACATGGACTGCATCCAGGCGACCGCACGCTGGAAGCGGGCATCCTCGGCCGACCGCATGAGCGGCCGGTAGCCGGATTTTCCCGCCCGCTCGGGCGCGGGGTGCGGGAAGAGCGAATCGGCGGGGGGGAGGGCCAGTTGCAGCAGCGGGGATTGGGCCGGGTTGGCGTAGTCGATCAGGGGCACGGGCTCGCCCTTGTGGTCCCCCTTGGGGGCGCGGGCCCGGAACCGGTCGAGGATCAGGTAGTTGGTGTACGCGGTCGCGTCGGAGTTGGGGTGGCGGTTGTACAGCCAGAGGCGGCCGGCCTCGGTCCCGCCGTGGCAGTCGCTGGTTGCGCAGTAGTTGATCAGCCAGCCGCGGTGCACATCGTCGCGGAAGAGCTTCATCGCCAGCGGGTCCTCGAGGATCTTGACATCCCCGTACCCGTCCCGGTCGCGCAGCTTGAACTTCAACTCCAGGATCTGCTCTGGTCGCTTGCGGTACATCGCCTCGCGGCCCTCGCGGTTGGCGGGGATGAGGGGGTCCCCGGCGAACCGCTCCATCATGCGCGTGATCGCATCGCGCGTGACGGTCATGCGCGGCGGGTCCGCGAGGTTGACCTCGTACACGCGGATGAGGTTGATCTGTTCGGGAGAGAGCAGCGGGAACACAGGCGGCTTGTTCCTGGCCTCGGCGGGCTTGGCCTCGGGCGCGTTCTCGACGCCCTTGCCCGCGTTCTTCTGGAGCTTGATCTGCTCCCGGATCAGGCGGGCGAGGTCCTCGGCCTTGACGTTCCCGGGGTCGAGCGTGAGGACCGTCTCGATCTGATCGAGCGCCTCGGGGAGCATGTCGACCGATTGCAGCCACGCGGCGAGATTGAGACGGTTGCGAGTGTCCTTGGGGTCCAGGGCCTTCTGGTACTGCTCGTAGCGCTCCCGGTTGGTGGGGAGCATCTCGATCCCGGCGATGTCCTTGATGGGGCAGGGTGTCCTGATGTTGTTGATCTTCAGGATCACCATGTCGACCGTGCGCTCGATCAACAGGCCGGTGCGCACGCTGCCATCGGTCATTACGACGCGGGCCTCGCGCTGCTGGTCGGGCCTGACCGCGACCGCGGGGACGTCGTCGGGCCCGGGCTCGGCCCGGACCGGCGGCGCAGCGGCATCGCCCGGGACCGGGGGGTCCTGCGGGGCGGGCGGCTGGCCGTTCTCCGGCTGACGGGACATTCCCGCGCTCGCCCGAAGCGATCGCGCTGGATGTTCGCCGCAGATGATCGGCAGCCCCGCCGTGAGACCAACCGCCAGCAGGGCGGCGCATTTCCACGGGTCGGAGCGCATGCTTGACGCGTATCTTCTCCGAATCCGGGCTGATTGTCCAGAAGCAGACCCGACCCAAACCCCAATATGGCGAATAAGGCCCCGCGGTTCGGGCGCCACATCCCGGCGACCGGCCGCGGGGGAGGGGGCCGGGGTGCGGATCGCGTGGCCTACTTCAGGGCGGGGAGGAACTCCTTGCCCGCCTTGATCTGGGCCGACGACTTCTCGATGCTGTCGCCGGCGGGTTCGAAGCGGCCGCCGAGGTGCTTGGAGAGGAACCCCTCGGCGACGGCGTTGAAGGCCGTGTTGTTCTCGGGCTGCTGGAAGCCGTGACCCTCGTCGGGGAAGAGGACATAGGTCACCGGGATCTGCCGCTGCTGCATCGCCGAGACGATCTGGTCCGCCTCGGCCTGCTTGACGCGCGGGTCGTTGGCGCCCTGGCCGATGAGCAGGGGCTTGGTGATCCGGTCGACGCGGGTGAGCGGGGAGCGGGCCTCGAGGAACTTGCGCCCTTCGTCGGTCGTATGGTCCCCGACCCGCTTCTTGAAGAGCTCGAGCTGCGGCTTCCAGTACGGCGGGATCGAGTTCAGGAGCGTGACGATGTTGGACGGGCCGACGATGTCGACGCCGCAGTTGAAGGTGTCGGGCGTGAAAGTCAGGCCGACGAGGGTCGCGTACCCGCCGTAGCTGCCTCCCATGATCGCGACCTTGGACTTGTCGGCGATCTTCTGGTCCACCGACCATTTCACGGCGTCGAGCAGGTCGTCGTGCATCTTGCCCGCCCACTCGAGGTTGCCGGCGTTGATGAACTTCTTCCCGAACCCCGTCGAGCCGCGGAAGTTGACCTGGAGCACCGCGTACCCGCGGTTGCTGAGCCACTGTGCGTACGGGTTGTAGCCCCAGGCGTCGCGTGCCCAGGGTCCGCCGTGCACGAACAGGACCATGGGTACGGGCTTGTCGGGGCGGGCGTCGTTGTCCTTGTCGCTGGCGACCGGGAGCGTGAGGTAGCTCACGAGCGTGAGACCGTCCCGGGCCTTGATCTCGACCGGGTGCATGCTCGCCAGCGGCTGCTTTTCGAGCTCGGGGCGGGTGGTGTACAGGAACCTGGCGGCGCCGGGGTTCCCGTCGTTGCGGCGGTCGTAGAGGTACACCGACGCGGGGCCGTTGTCGGTGGTGTAGATCACGATCCACCGGCGATCATCGGTGGTGCGCGAGCCGATGATGAACTCGCCCCTGCGGACGGTCTTGAGGTAGGCAAAGTCGGGCTCGAGCGTCTTGTCCAGGAGCACCCACTCGTTGCGCAGGTAGTTGAAGCTCACGGCCTGGACGGCGCCGGTCGCGGGGTCGGCGAGCACGCCCCCCGCGTCGCAGCGGGCATCCTCCGCGAGCAGCGTGCTCTTGCCGCTGGCCATGTCGCGGCTGAAGAACGCGCCGGTGTCGCGGCCGCGGCTGTCGGTGTAGTAGAGCATCTGCCCCGAGCGGTCAAAGCCAGAAAAGCCGGTGGTCAGGGAGTCCTCCATCCCGACCTTCTCGAACGGCTCGGTGGTCTGCCCGTCCTCGGCGAACTTGACGTGCTCCACGCCGCCCTGGGGCGTGAACATGCTCGCCAGGCGCAGCCTGAAGTTGTCGTCGACCGTCATCGAGCCCCACTGGTTGTTCTCGTAGATCTTCGTCAACTCGCCCGTCCTGATGTTGCAGCGGTACACATCGTGGAACTGGGGGTTGCGGTTGTTGAGCCCGACGACGATCTGGTCGGGGAAGCCCTCGCTGACCTGCAGGATCTGGGCCGCCGGGCGCAGGGGCTTGCCCGAGGGGAGCATGACCGGCTTGCCGTCGGGGCCGGGGATCGAATCAAAGGGCGTGAGGTCCTTGGCCTGGCCGCTGGCCAGGTCGACGCAGTAGATCCGCCAGTTCTCATCCCCGCCGTCGTCCTGCGTGTAGAGGATGTGGTCGTTGGTGTACGCCCAGGAGAAGCTCCTGATGCCGCGCTTCTTGTCGGCGGTCACCGGCCTGGCCTTGGAGATGTCATCGGCGGGCCCGACCCAGACGTTCATCACGCCCTCGACCGGGGCGTTGAACGCCAGACGCTTGCCGTCGTGGCTGAGCTGCGCAATCCCGCGCTCGGGGTTCCCGAAGAGTGTCTGGCGAGGGATGATCGGCACGTCGGCCGCCGTCGCGGGGGCGGGAACCGTCCCTTCCGGGAAGGCCGAGGCGGCGGAGCAGACCAGCGCGAGCCCGGCAAGGACGATCAGGACGAGCGGACCGTGCATGTGAAGTTCCTCCAGGCTCGTGCGGCGAGGATCGGTGGAGAACGATCGCAGCGCCGGAGCCAGATCGAGATTCCGAGCCCGCCCGGGCGAACTCGATGTGATGGTGAACGGTGACGGGCAGGGTCTGTTCCACGGACCGGAGGGCCGCGCGCTCCCACCGGGCGGCGGCCGATCAGTTGCCGACGATCCGAACCTTCCGGGCCGGTTCGGACTCTCAAAATGCCCCGGTCCGGTCCATCGAAATGCCCAGGAGAGGATTCGAACCTCCACGCCTTTTGGGCGCTACCACCTCAAGGTAGTGCGTCTGCCAATTCCGCCACCTGGGCAGGTGCTCCGCGGGTGCCGCGAGCACCAACAATACTCAACCACCCACCCGTCCGTCGACCCGACGGCCCTGCCAAGTTGCGGCGGCGCGCGGTTTCCCGGCCCCGGAGGCTGTCGCGGCAGGCCGGAGCGCCGATCGGCCTGCCTATCGTTGGCCCCGAGCCGTTGCGACCGCTCCGGGGGAGGTCCGGCGGCATCAGAATTACGCTGTGTGCTCCCGATCGACCGCCGAACCCGTATCCGCGGGCCGGCATCAGAATCCGCCAACGCGGGTGACCCGTCCGCAGTCCCGAGCCGGCCTCAGAATGATGACCGCCCCGCCGCCCAATCTGGCACCCTTGCTCACCGGCCTGCGCGACATCGCGCTCAAGTCCGGGGTCTTCGGGCCCGTGCGGCTGGAAGGACCCCGGTTGATCTGCGAGGCCCTCCGCTCGGCCGCTCCCGCGGAATACCGCGTCGATGTCGAGGCCGGCACGGCCTGGGTGTCCCTGGTCACCGCCGACCGCTGGCTGAGCGAGTCCATCGAGACCGACCTGCTCCACACCGGCGACAAGCTCGACGAGCTGATCGAAGAGGAACTCGCCGAACTCGACTACACCGGCCCTTCGCCGGGGTTCCAGCATTACCGCTCCGACGACAAGCTCTTCACCTTCCGCTCGGCGGTCCCGCTGGCGCCGGGCGTCGCCGAACGCGCCGACGCGGCCGCGATCGGCACGGCGGGAAAGTGCCTCCTGGCGTACGAGGCGTGCTTCCGCAACCTTGGGGACATGCAGGCGCGTGAAGACGAATAACCGCCCCACATCCTTCCTGAACGGGGGTCCGGACGCGGCCCTGCTCGCCGGCAGGTCACGCGGCCGCGGCCGGAGTCGCCGATGCGCATCCTGATGCTGGGCTGGGAATTCCCTCCGTTCATCGCCGGCGGCCTCGGGGTCGCCTGCTACGGGCTCACGCGCGCCCTGGACAAGCTCGGGCACCAGGTCACGTTCGTCCTCCCCAAGCAGGTGGACCGCTCGCAGTCCTCGCACGTGAAGCTGCTCACCCCCGAGACGCTCGTGCACCGCGTGCTCAGCAGCCCCACGCCCCAGGCGGCGGCGGCGCTGCTGTCGGGTGTGGCGTCGGGCCCGGGCGCGGCGGACGCCGGCCCGCTCGCGGGCATCTTCGAGCACGCCAGGTTCATCGGGGTGCCGGCGACGTTTTCCAGCCCGTACCCCTGCTTCGAGCAGGCCAACTTTGTGCGGCTTTCCGAGGGCGGGGGAGCGATGGAGCCGGGCTGGGTCACCCCGGAGACCGCCGGGGGACCGCGCCAGGCTCAAGCTCCGGCCGCCGCGACGGCGATGCCGTCGCCCGCGGAGGTCCGGCAGGTCATCAGCGCGATCGGCGCCGGGCACTCGCACGCCGGGCCCGGGTACGGCTCGGACCTCATCGGTGATTCCGAGCGGTACGCGCGCCTGGTGGTGGCGATCTCGCGCGACGAGCAGTTCGATGTGATCCACGCCCACGACTGGCTGACCTACCCGGCCGGGCTGGCCCTGGCGCGCGTGACGCGCAAGCCGCTCCTGGTGCACGTGCACTCGACGGAGTTCGACCGCTCGGGCAACAACGTCAACCAGCAGATCTACGACATCGAGCGGGCCGGCATGCACGGCGCCGACCGCGTGCTGGCCGTCTCCATGTTCACCAAGTCGATCTGCGTGCGCCGCTACGGCGTCTCCCCCGGGAAGGTTGATGTGGTCTACAACGGCATCGAGCGCGAGAGCCAGCAGCCCCAGGAAGGCTCGGCGATCGGCAGCCAGGACAAGCTGGTCCTCTTCCTGGGCCGCATCACCATGCAGAAGGGCCCGGAGTACTTCATCGCCGCGGCAAAGCGCGTGCTGGAGAAGATCGACAACGTCAAGTTCGTGGTCGCCGGCTCGGGGGACATGGCGCTGCGGATGATCGAACTGGCCGCCAACATGGGGATCGGGCACAAGGTGCTCTTCACGGGGTTCCTGCGCGGCAAGGACGTTGAACGCGTCTTCCAGATGGCCGACTGCTACGTCATGCCCAGCGTTTCCGAGCCCTTCGGGCTCGCGGCCCTGGAAGCGATCCACCACGATGTGCCCGTCATCGTCAGCAAGACCAGCGGGGTCTCGGAAGTCCTCCAGCACGTGCTGAAGGTGGACTTCTGGGACATCGACGAGATGGCCAACAAGATCGTCGCCGTGCTGCGGCACCCGCCGCTCTCGCAGACGCTGCGCGAGCACGGCGAGTTCGAGCTGCACCGCCTGACCTGGGACACCGCGGCCGAGCGCTGCGTGCGCGCGTACCAGCGATCGGGCGCGGCGGGCTGACCTCGCTCGACCGCGGCGGCCCGCGTTTCTAGCTCCAGCGAGCCGCCCATATCGCCAGGTTGATCATCGGCCAGCCGAAGTTCCACATGATGCGCGGCTGCGAGCAGACCGCCGCGATCGCCGCTTCGGTGAACCACTCGCCCGCGGCGGGGCCCTTGAGCAGGTCCACCGCATCCTCCATCCATTCCTGGAACGGCAGGGGGAAGCTGGCCTTGGGACGGCGGACAATCTCGGGGGGCAGGCGATGGGAAAACGCGCTACGCAGGGCGATCTTCGAGCCCGCGTGGTCCGACCCGGCCGGCGCGAACTTGCGGTCCATCGGGAGCGACTCGGCGAGCAGGGCGATCTCCTGATCGGCGAGCGGTGTGCGTCCCTCCACCGATTCGAGCATGCTCGCCTGGTCCAGCCGCAGCAGCAGCCCGGCGAGGTTGACTCGCCGCTGGAATCGCAGGTGCGCCTGGAGCGGCTGGTCGTCGGGGATTCCGGTGGCCGATTGCGCAAACACGCGGTCGTATTCCGCCGCGAGCAGCGCATCGGACCGGCAGGCGAGCATCATCTCCGGCGAGAGGATGGTGTCCTTGGCGTCGAGCGGCACCCACGCGGTGAGGTCGAGGTGGAGTCTCCCACCCCGGGCCCGCCACCCGGGCGCCGAGCCTTCGGCCGCGCACGGGGTCATCAGCGCGTCATAGCCGCCGAAGAGTTCATCTGCCCCCTCGCCGCTGAGCGCCACGATGAACCCCTCGGCGTGAAGCCGGCGCGCCACCTCGTTGATCGCCACCTCGTTGGGGGTGCTCAGCGGCACGCCCGATCTCCGGACCATCGATTCCCACCGCTCCCGGAACATGCCCCGCGAGACCGGGGCCTCGATGTGACGGGAATCGAGCACGCCGGCCATCTGACGGGAGAACTCAAAGTCGTCCGACCCGCCCGAGGCCCGGTCGGCCCCCGCGCAGAACGTGGTCATCGGCTCGGCGGACCGATCTCGGGCAACCCTGGCGATGATCGAGCTGTCCAGGCCGCCCGAGAGCAGGCAGCACACAGGAACATCCGAGCGAAGATGACGAACAACGGAATCCTCGACCGCGTCACGGATCGCGCGATCGTCCCGCGCGGCAGCCCGCGCCCCGACCGAGTCCCACCAGACCCGACGAGACAGCTCCAGACCACCGGCGCGACGCTCGGCGAGCAGTCGCTGGCCCGGTTCGAGCGTGCGCACGCCGTCCATGAGCGTCCGTTCGCCCAGCGTGGTCCGGATGGTCGTCAGGTAGGAACTGACGACGACCGGGTCGGGCCTGAGCGTGATGCCCGGGTGCTCCCCGATCGCCGGGATTTCGCTGGCAAACAGCAGCCCGGATTCCCCACCTTGATCGATGCTCGCGAAATAGAGGGGCTTGATCCCCAGCGGATCCCGGGCCAGCAGCAGCCGGTGCTCCTTGAGATCGACGCACCCCAGCGCGTACATCCCGCGAAGCCGATCCACGGCCTCGAAGCCCCACGTTGCCAGCGCCGCGAGCACGGTCTCCGTGTCCGAGCGCGAGTGGAACTCGACACCCTCGCCGGCGAGCTGTTCGCGGAGTTCTGAGTCGTTGTACAGCTCACCGTTATAGACGAGCGCCAATTCCACCGCGCCCTCGATACCGCGACCGTCGGGACAGGGCTTGGCGCGGGCCCTTCCCGATCGGGGATCCCGGCACCAGAGCATCGGCTGCGCCCCGGCGGGCGTGGTGTCGACCACGGCAAGCCGCCGGTGGGCCAGCGCCGCACCCGGGGCCGACCACAGACCCGCGCCGTCGGGGCCGCGGTGGCTCATCCGGTCCCGGACCCGGGTGAGCCCCGCGATGTCGGCGGTCGCGGAGCGTTCGGCGTGGAAGATTCCGGCAATCCCGCACATGTGTGCACTGACTATCGGCGAGCCTGCCCGCGCTCAAACACCCAGACGCCGCCGGAACGCTCAGCGCCCTCCAGCCGCGCGGCCCCCTGCCCGAAGTCCACGTCGAGGGTCAGGGAGTGCGGCGTAAGCACAAGTTCCGAGATGCTCCCGGCGGCCATGCGGTGAACCGTGCCCCTCCCGCCCGACACCGACCCCTCGTGCTGGAGATAGAAGGCCCGATGGTCGGGGATCCGCTCGGCGCTGAACAGCAGTGCCAGGGGCTGATCGGGCCGGCACCGGGTCCGAAACGCCAGGACGGGTGCGGCCGGATCGTCGCTGCACTGGATCAGCCAGTCCATGTGCCAGCCCCCGCCGGGGTACTCATGCCGAAGTAGCACCGTGCGTCTCATGCGCTCCGCCGTTCTGGTCCGATAGGATGCAGGGCCATCCCCTACCATCCGCCCCCGCCGTGCCCCAGGGCCCTGCCCACGGACCGTACGCGGGCAAGGGTGTAACGGCGATGGGACGGGCTATCCCGAGGAGTCTCTTGTGAAGAATCTGGCTCTTGGAACGGGTCTGATCGCGGTGCTGGTCCTTGGATCGATCGGCTGCCAGTCCGGGCACAGGCCCCTGCACGCGATGCGCCGTGATGGCGATGTTCGCTTCGATGTCGGCAACTACGAAGGGGCGGCCAACGAGTACCAGCAGTACATCGACGTTCGTCCCGACGACGCGGAGATCCGCTACAAGCTCGGGCGGTCGTACCTCGAGATGGGCCGATTCCGCGAGGCCAAGCAGAACCTCCAGGTCGCCTACGACCTCAAGCCCGACACCGAGGAATACATCGACGCCTACGCCGAATCTCTTATGCGAGCCGGCGAGAACGAGCAGCTCTCGGCCTTCCTGATCAAGGTGGTCAACGAGCGGGGCCGGGCCTCGGACTACCTGCGCCTCGGCGAGTACAGCCTGAAGATCGGGACCGTCGACGATTCGCTCGCGGCGCTGCTCACGGCCGCGAAACTCGACGGCGGCGTCACCCCCAGGTACCAGCTGGCGCTGGCCCACCTCTACCAGCACGTCGGGGACCGCACCCGCGAGGTCGAGCGGCTGCGGATGACGTACTACCTCGTGCCCAACAACCAGGAAGTTCGCGCCCGCGCCGCGGAACTGGGAGAGATCCAGGGCCCGACCTGGGGCCTGCGACCGATCGAGCAGGACCTCGGCCCTTCGGCGGCCGATTCTGGACAGCCGGCAGGCACGGCGAAGTAAGAGGTCCACGCTCAACCGGACCACCCATTCGAATTTGAGCCCCCGGCTTGACCGCCGGTCGGTTTATTCTACCATTCATCCGGATAGGCGGATGAAACGAGACTTGCACCTACCAATTACCGATCTGATCGCCGCTCTGGCCGAGCAGGTCCGGTTGCGATTGCTCCGGTTGCTGGAAGTCGAGGAGTTGTCGGTTGGCGAACTGGCCAAGGTGGTGCAGTTGCCGCAGTCGACCGTGAGCCGGCACCTCAAGACCTTGTCCGACGGCGGGTGGCTGAACCGACGGAGCGACGGGGCGGCGACCCTGTACCGGATGGTGCTCGACGACCTGCCGGTGGGCCAGCGGGCCTTGTGGCTGACGGTCCGAGAACAACTGGGGAGCGATGCCGATCTCGCGCAGGATGCCCGGCGCCTCCGCTGCGTGCTCGCCGAGCGGATGACCGACAGCCAGACGTTCTTCGGCCGGGTCGCCGGGGAGTGGGACGACCTGCGTGCCCAGTTGTTCGGGGCGCGGTTCACGCCCCTGTCGCTGCTGTCGCTGGTACCTTCGGACTGGGTGGTCGCCGACGTCGGGTGCGGCACCGGGAACGCCTCGGAGCTGCTGGCGCCGTGCGTGGAGCGGGTGATCTCGATCGATCAGTCCGAACCGATGCTTGAGGCTGCCAGGCAGCGGCTGTCGGGGGTCGGGAACGTCGAGTTCGTGCGCGGCGCCGCCGAGGCAATCCCGCTGGCGGACCGCTCGGTGGATGCGTGCGTGGCGCTGCTGGTGCTGCACCACGTGCCCGACCCGACCACGGTGCTGCGGGAGATGGCCCGGGTGGTGCGGCGCGATCGCGGCGGGGGGCTGGTGCTGGTGGTCGACATGGTGCGCCACGACCGGGAGCACTACCGCCACACGATGGGGCACCTGCACCTTGGATTTGACCGTGAACAGGTGCTGAAGATGTTCGCCGCGGCCGGGCTGGCCGGGGCGCGCGTAAGAGAATTGCCGCCCGAGCCCGACGCCCGTGGGCCGGGGCTGTTTGTAGGAACGGGGCGGGTGAACTGAAACCAAGCATCGGCACGCCGCGGGCCGTGTGTCCGCGACGCCACGCCGGGAGATGGAGCGCATCATGACGACGATCGCGAGCAAGCCCAAGAGCACGACCCCACTGTCCGCTGAGCGGGTCTCCTTCAAGGTCAGGGACCTGTCGCTGGCGGAGCACGGCCGCAAGGAGATCCGGCTCGCCGAGCACGAGATGCCCGGCCTGATGGCCCTCCGCGAGCGGTACAAGGGCCAGAAGCCGCTCTCGGGCGCGCGGATCGCCGGTTCCCTGCACATGACCGTGCAGACCGCCGTGCTCATCGAGACGCTCGTCGAGCTTGGCGCCCAGGTGCGCTGGGCCAGCTGCAACATCTTCAGCACGCAGGACCATGCGGCCGCGGCGATCGCCGTTGGGCCGACGGGTTCGCCGGAGAACCCCCAGGGCACCCCCGTGTTCGCGTGGAAGGGCGAGACGCTCGAGGAGTACTGGTGGTGCACGGACCAGATCCTCGATTTCGGCAACGGCCAGGGTCCCAACCTGCTGCTGGACGACGGGGGCGACGCGACGCTCCTGGTCCACAAGGGCGCCGAGTTCGAGAAGGCCGGCAAGGTCCCGGCGTTCAACCCCGCCTCGGACCCCGAGGAGTGGGGGGTCATCCTCGGGCTCATCGGCCGGGTGATCGCCACGCGCCCCGGCACTTTCACGCGCCTGCTCGCGGGCATCAAGGGCGTGAGCGAAGAGACCACGACGGGCGTGCACCGGCTCTACGACATGCAGAAGAAGGGTGAGCTGGCGTTCCCGGCGATCAACGTGAACGACTCGGCGACCAAGAGCAAGTTCGACAACCTGTACGGGTGCCGGCACTCCCTGGTGGACGGCCTGAACCGGGCGACGGACGTGATGCTCTCGGCCAAGGTGGCGGTGGTGCTGGGGTACGGCGACGTCGGCAAGGGGTGCAGCCAGGCCCTGCGGGGCCAGGGGTGCCGCGTGATTGTGACGGAGATCGACCCGATCAACGCGCTGCAGGCGGCGATGGAGGGGTACCAGGTCGCGGTGCTGGAGGACGCGATCGAGACGGCGGACATCTTCATCACGGCGACGGGCAACAAGAACGTGATCACGCTCGAGCAGATGAAGCGGATGAAGGACAAGGCGATCGTGGCGAACATCGGCCACTTCGACAACGAGATCGACATGGCCGGGCTCTACGCCGCGGAGAGGGCCGGGACGATCAAGCGGATCAACATCAAGGCGCAGTACGACGAGTTCGTCTTCCCGACCACGGGGCGTTCGATCTTGGTGCTCGCCGAGGGCCGGCTGATGAACCTGGGGTGCGCGACCGGGCACCCCAGCTTCGTGATGTCGTCCTCGTTCACCAACCAGACGATCGCGCAGCTGGACCTGTGGTTCAACGCGAACAACAAGCCGACCCTCAGCGGCTTCCGCTATGAGTCGGGCAAGGTCTACACGCTGCCCAAGAAGCTCGACGAGGAGGTGGCGCGGCTGCACCTGGCCAAGCTGGGCGTCAAGCTGACGCGCCTGAGCAAGGAGCAGGCCGACTACATCGGGGTGCCGGTCGAGGGTCCGTACAAGTCGGACCACTACCGGTATTGATCCCGCGCCGGCATCGAGTGATCCCGGCCGACGGGGTGTCTCGGACACATCAACCGGTCGCTCCCGCTGCCGGATCGCGGGAGTGGCCGGGCGCGCATCGTCGGAGACGCCGAGCGATCCGCGCCGGGCGGTGAAACCCAAGCTGCTCGGGCCGGCCGCGGGCACACGTGCCCCGACCTCCGCGCGGCGCCGGGATCCCGGGCGCCCGGCCGGCGCGGGGTCAGCTGACATCGTCGGCGTTGAACTCCTGGAGCGGCGGCAGCATGGTGCCTCCCTCGCGGCGGAGCTGGTCGGCCGGGACCGTGTTCGAAGGGACGGTCGTGTACTCGTCCTCGCCGGGCCTTCGGTAGACGATCGATCGCGTGTGGCCTGAAACCCGCTCCTGGATCGTGATCGGGCCGTCGATGCGAGCGATGACAATGCCCTCGAGCATGCCCAGACGGATGCGCGTCCCGGCGTGCAGGATCTGGTCGACCTTGATGGTCGCCGGGCGGGCCGGCTCGAAGATGGACTCTTCGGTGCGCCCCTCGGAGGCCGAGACGCGGACGAATTCCTCGAGCTGCTCGCAGTGGCAGAGCAGCTGGGTAACCTGCTCGCGCTGCGCGGCCGAGAGCCGGTTGATGTTGGACATGAGCGGCGCGAGCTTGTCCCGGAGCGCCTTGGCCTGCTTGGAGTGGGCCGCCAGCAGGCGGGCGCGGTCGACCCGGCGCTGGCAGAACCACGGGGGGGCGCCCACGCCCACGGTGGTGTCCGTGCCCGAGCGGCAGCCGGCGACCCGGACGGTGATGCCCTCGCGGGCCCAGATGTGGCCGCCGACGATGGCCCCGCCGGGCATGAGCAGCTCCCCGCGGATCTGCGCCTCGCAGCGGACCATCTCCAGTTCGACCTCGATGCTCCCGTCGCACAGCAGGACGACCTCGTCGCAGATAGGTGTCCTGGCCTGACCCCCCGCGCGGATCCGCGGGTGGACCCCGGCGCCGAAGATGCCCCGGCCGACGATCAGTTCACCCTGCGAGCACGCCCCGCCGCCCTCGATCGCGTCCTCGACGACGATGGAGCGCTGGGAGCGCACGTGTGCGCCGCTCTTGATCGAGCCCTTCACGCGGACATCGGCTTGCGAATCGATGCTGCCGGTCGCGATATCGACGTCGCCGTCGGTCACCAGCACCTTGACGACGCGCAGCGAGTCTCCCTCGCGGACCAGCAGGCCCGGCCGGGTGGTGAAGATCGAATCGTCCTGGGTCTCGTCCAGCCGCAGGCCATCTCCCAGGCGCAGCGTTCTTCCCAGCGCGCGCTGCGGGGAGATCGTCGTTCCGAAGACGCTGACCCCGGCCAGGGCGTGACGCCCGATGACAAGGTGCCCGATCAGCGTGTTGGCCGGGATGGGTTCCAGGGACGAGGGCTCGACCGGACCGGACTCCGGGGGCCGGATCATCGTGTCGGTCGCCTCGACGGGAGCCTTGCCCTTGGCGATCGGGTAGGGGGTCTGGCGCAGGGCCGCGGCGCGGACCGGATCGGTCAGCGCGGCGAGGTACTCGTCGAGCCGGGCTCGCACCCCGTCGGTCACGGGGATGCCGTTGGACTCGACAAAGGCGCTGAGCGTGATGTTCCCCGGGGGCGCCGCCAGAACGCCCCCCTCGTCGTACGTGACGATATGGGCTTCAAGGCCGTCGTCGGAGACGCGGACCTCGAGAGGAGGAAGGATCGCCTGGGTAGCTGCCATTCCGTTCGTGGGGAGCCTCGGTGGTGGGGTCAGGCGGCGGGCCTGGCGGCCAGCCGGTTGATCTTCTCGGTGAGCGATGCGGGGGTGAAGGGCTTGACGAGGTAGTCGTTGACTCCGGCCTTGATCGCCTCGATGACCCGGGACTTCTCGGCCTCGGTCGTGCACATGATCAGGTGCAGGGTCTTGTTCTTCTCGCGCACGCGCCGCACGAGCGTGATCCCGTCCATGTTGGGCATGTTCCAGTCGACCAGGACCAGGTCGGGGCACTTGTTGGCGATCGCCGTGAGCGCCTCGACCCCGTCGCAGGCCTCGGCGACGTCCTCGTAGCCCAGCTGCTTGAGGATGTTGCGCTGGATGTTGCGGATGGTCCGGGAATCATCGACCAGCAGGATCTTCATCGGGTGGCTCCCGCGGCGGTTGACGGACGGGCGGCGGGCTTCTCGAGCCGGAGCCCCACGTCGATGAACAGCGGGCCGAGCGTGGTCTGGCAGGGGATGACGATGCGCGGCAGTGCCCGCATCTGGCAGATCGTGTGGTGCGCGCCGATGATCACGCTGGGCAGGGAGATGCTCACGTTCAGGCCGTGCATCTCGGTCTTGGCGTTCCCGGCGACCATGTTGGCCAGCTCCCCGATCGCGTCGGCAAAGTCGGGGCTGGAGCTGTCGATCGCGTGGCCGGCGAACGCCGACGCGACCCGGCAGGCGACGTCCGATTCCAGGGCGAGCACGACGCAGCCGGTGACATCGCCCGACATGCCGATGATCCCCGAGACGTCGGCGGCGCCGCAGCTGTCGTTGCGAACCTCCGGCTTGCAGATGGTCACCGACGTGTGGACCATCGTTTCGAAGACCCTCCGTGTCGAGATCAGGAAGGGGGTTATGTACCTGGCGTCCATCGAGTCTCCTTCGGGCGCCCCGGTCCGCCTGGGCGAACGTTGCGGGGAAAGCACAAGTGCATAGATCGGTCTTCAATCGGCCCGGCTTCATGAGCCGATGTGTGTCGGGGCGCCGGCGGCTCGCCCGCAGCGCGCTTCGACGCGAGTGCGAGTTCTCTGCGGGTTGGGGGGCTCACGCGGCCTGCGACCCCGTGGACTCGGGGAGCTTGGAGATCAGCGTGCCCGCGATCGTCGAGTAGACGCGGCTGGGAATGACATCCACGTGCAGGATCCCGGCAAGCTCCGTCAGTTCCGGCTCGACCTGGCCGAGAACTCCCGCGAGCACGGCCGCCGGAAGGCCGATGTCGGTGACGGCGGCGCTGAGGGTCTCCTTGGCGAACTCCGAGTGCGAGGCCTCGCACAGCATCCGGGCGATCTCCCCGGCGCCCGACAGGATGCCGCACAGGCGCGCCAGCCGCGGGGCCAGCGAGGGGTCCGTCGGTGTGTGGTGGTGGTGCACGGCGGTGACGATCTCCGCCGGGAGCGTCCAGGCGTCCAGCGCCAGCGCGCCCACGTGGGCGTGCGTGGTGCCGATCGCCTGCGTTTCCAGCGAGAGGAAGTGCTCCCCCCGGCCCGGGGCGTACGCCGCGGCGATCGATCGATACAGGCCCGGCACGGCCCGCGACAGCAGCATCACGCCGACATCGCACAGCAGCCCGGCCGTGAACGCCAGCTCACGGAGCGTGCGCGAGACGTGCTCGGCGCAGCGGCTGGCGATGATCGCCGTCGCCAGCGATCGGCGCCAGAAGTAGCTCAGGTCGACCTGGTCGCTGGCGGCGCTGCGCACCGAGTCGACCACGCACTGGGCGGTCACCAGCGTCCGTACCTGGCGGATCCCCAGGCGGATGATCGCCTCGCGCACCGAGGCGATCTTGCGGACTCCACCGAGCACGGAGGAATTGGCCAGCCGGAGGATCGCCGCGGCGATCGCGGGGTCCGATGAGAGCAGCCGGGAGACCTCGTCCTGGCTGTAGGACGGATCGGCGGTGATCTCGATGAGCCGCGTGAGCACCTTGGGCGGAGATGCCAGGGAAGCGGCGTTGCGGACGGCGTATTGGATGTCTGGATGCATGCCGCCTCCTCGTGAGCGCTCCAGGGACCGACTGCGCGGGCCCGCGGGCACTCTGGATATCGGCGGCATCGACCGCGCTCGATCACGCGGGGCGGCTCAATTGGGGTGAGTTGTTCATGCGGTTCCACGCACGCGGTGAGCGTGAATTTGTAACCGAAAACGGCACGAAACAGGCCGCGCTCGGCGGCGGCGGGCCGCGGCAATCCCCAGCGGCTAGAAAGGGCGGATTAGTGTGCATACGGTGACCTGTTCGCACTTTTCAGCAAGGAATGAAACATGGCAATCCGCGTCGGCATCAACGGCTTTGGTCGAATCGGTCGGCTGGTCTACCGGATGGGCAGTGAGATCGGGATGGAATTCGTGGCGGTGAACGATCTGGTCCCGGCCGATAACCTCGCGTACCTCCTCAAGTACGACACCATGCACCGCCAGTTCATGCTGGGGGGCAAGGCCGCGGAGATCTCCGCCACGGAGAACTCCTTCACCGTCAACGGCAAGCCCACCAGGACGATGGCCGAGAAGGACCCCTCGAAGCTCGGCTGGAAGAACCTGGGCGTCGACTACGTGCTGGAGTCCACCGGGCTGTTCACCGACGGCGAGAAGGCCTCGGCGCACATCACCGCGGGGGCCAAGCGCGTGCTCATCTCGGCGCCCACCAAGAGCGATGCCTCGGTGGTCCCCACGATCTGCCTGGGCGTGAACCACGAGCAGTACGACCCGGCCAAGCACACCATCGTGTCCAACGCCTCGTGCACCACCAACTGCCTCGCCCCGGTCGCCAAGGTCATCCAGGACAACTTCGGCCTCGAGGAAGGCCTGATGACCACCGTGCACGCCGCGACCGCGACCCAGCCCACGCAGGACGGGCCGAGCAAGAAAGACTGGCGCGGCGGCCGCAACGCCTACCAGAACATCATCCCGTCGAGCACGGGCGCGGCCAAGGCCGTCACGCTCTGCATCCCCGCCCTCAAGGGAAAGCTCACCGGCATGGCCTTCCGCGTCCCCACGGCCGACGTCTCGGCCGTCGACCTGACTTTCCGGACCGCCAAGGACACCTCGATCGCCGAGATCCACGCGGCGATGAAGACCGCCGCCGAGGGTTCGATGAAGGGCGTGCTGGGATTCACCGACGAAGAGGTGGTGTCCAGCGACTTCATCGGGGATCGCCGCAGCTCGATCTACGACGCCAAGGCGGGCCTCGAGCTCAACAAGCGGTTCTTCAAAATCGTCAGCTGGTACGACAACGAGGCCGGGTACGCGGCGCGCTGCATCGACTTCATCAAGCTGATGGCCGCCAAGGACGGCGTGAAATAAGCGTCCCTCGCTGAACTCGAATCCCCGCAATAGAGAGCGCGGACCATGGCCCGCCCTTGGGCGGGCCATTTCATGCGCTGCCGGCGTCCGCAGGTTCTCGCCGCCGGGACGAGCCCGACAGGGAAGCCGGGTCCCGCCATGCCCGCCGATCAGGCCGCGCGGCGGAGTTGCTCGCCGGAGTTCTCAGCGCCGATGGGCTCCGCGTCCGGCGGGATGAACTGCGCCTTCCATGCAGGGATGAACATCGCCGCCGCCTGGGCGATCGCATAGCCCATGGTGATCCAGTTGAAGGTCTGCAAATCGCCCTTGGTGGAGCGCCAGACCGTCAGCGTGATGATCATGGCCGCCGCGAAGATCGAAGCGAGCCGGCCCCAGTTGGCACGCGCAAAGAGGCCCAGGGCGCCAACGGACATCGCGCCGAACCCCGCGAGCCCTACCAGCGCCTGGGCGATCATCGAACCGCCGCCGACGGTGAACGCGGTCCCCAGGTCCGCATCACCTCCCGCGCTTCCGATGGAAGAGCCGACCGAGAGGGCGTGCCCGCCTTCGCTCAAGAAGATCGCCGCCCCCAAGGCTCCGAGCGCCCCGAACAGAAGGTTGATGGTTGCGAGGATCGTCGGCCCGATGGTGCGTTCATTCATGGACTTGCTCCGCGACCGGCACATACTGCGCCGTTGGGGGGATATCGGCCCAGGGAACCATGGGATCCAACGGGAGCCAGGGATTTCAGCAGGTGGATGTGGACTTTCGCGTGCGGGATCGAGCCCGATCGTGCGAATCTTTGCCGTACAGAGAAGGGGCTGGCGGCTGCAATCGGCCCAACATCCCCTCGTTTTGCTGTTTGGAAGCCCCGGTAATGGTTGGAACGGGCCGGCCCGGGGCGTGTAACAATGATTGGGTCGAGCAGAGAGGGGAGTCTGGCGCGGAGCGCCTGATCGGCAGAAAGAGCCATGAATACGCGAGTCCGATTTCTGTGGTTCGCGGCCGGGATGAGTGGGTGGTGCGGCCTTTCCGGATGCACGGCCGGCGAGGAGTGGTCGCAGTTCGGGTTGCTGCCTGCCTCCGCGCCGGTGGAGGCGTTGCCGGGCGGTGAAGCACCGGCCGCATCCGCTCCGCAGGTGGCCGCGCCGCCGCAGGCGACGATTGTTCAGCTCCCGGCGAGCGTGCCGGCGGGGAGCATCGTCGAGGTGTCGGGAGCGAGCGCGCAACCGACCCAGACGATCGAGGCCGGGCAGATGCAGATGCCGAGCCAACCGCCCGCGATAGCCGACCAGGCTCCGGCGCTTGGACCGGCGGAACTTGACGAACTCGTGGGACGGATCGCGCTGTACCCCGATGCCCTGGTGGCGCAGATCCTCCCCGCATCGACGTTCCCGATCGAGATCGTGCAGGCCGCTCGGATGGTGCGGGCCGGCGAGCCGGCGGCGCAGATCGATGAGCAGGGGTGGGACCCGAGCGTCAAGGCGATCGCCCACTACCCCAGCGTGCTGGAGATGATGGACCGGGACTTGGACTGGACGCAGAGGTTGGGGCAGGCGTTCCTGTCCCAGCCGCAGGACCTGATGGACTCGATCCAGCGCCAGAGGAGCAGTGCCCAGGGCCTGGGGAATCTCGTGGACACCCCGCAGCAGCAGGTGCTCGCCGAGGGTCAGGTCATCCGGATCGTGCCGGCGAACCCCGAGATCGTGTACGTGCCGGTGTACGAACCGCAGTACGTCTATGTCAGCCGCCCGTGGTACGGCTCGTTCATCTCGTTCGGGTACGGGTACGCGTGCGGATCGTGGCTGGACCTTGATTGCGGCTGGTGGTGGCACTCGTGCTACAGGCCGGGCTGGACGTGGAACCGCTGGAGGGACCACATCTCGTGCGATGACCACCGCATCACCCGGTTTGATCGGGATTTCGATCACCATCACGGCGATGACCGGCACGATCACTGGACCAGAGACTCGCGCAAGCCGATCACCATGCCGGGCCGTCCGATCGAGCATGCTCGCGAGCCCAAGGGGTTCAGCCATCTCGACTCGGCGCTGGCTTCGGCGGAGTTGGTAGGCCCGCCATCGCCGCAGGGACGCCCGAGCGACGGCACCCGGGGCAACCCGCGTCCGGGCAGCGGCGCCAAGCCGCAACCCAGGCCGCTGGGTTATGGGCAGCAGAGTTCACCGGGCCTGGTCGGTCCGGCGTCCCCCGCAACCAGCCGCGGATCGACGAAAGTAACTCCCGCGCCGTGGGGCAGGCCCGCCACCGCGCCGGCAAACGGCGGTGCGCCCAGGGTTCAATGGTCTCCGCGGCCCAGCCCGGCTCCCCAGCCGAGCGCCGGATCGCCGCCCATGGGCCCGGCCGATCCTCGCGCGACCGCGGGCGGGAAGAGCCCCTCGCCGGTACCGATCAAGACGTTCAGATCGCCGACGCCGATGCCGTCCAGCCCCGCTGCGGCAAGCCCGGCCGCGGCACCGAAGCCGACACCGCGGGCCGCGCCGCCTTCCGCGCCTCCGCCGGCCAAGACGTTCCGCCCGGCTCCTTCCGAAGCCCAGCGGCCCGTGATGGGTCCGCCCGCGCCGGCCAGGCCCGCGGCCACGCCCGCGCCGAGCCGGCCCGCTGCCGCGCCGCAGGCGCCGTGGGGACTGCGCGACTCCAAGAAGAACGGCTGATCCCCGAGCGCGTCAGGATGCGAATCTGCCGGCCGCGACGACCAGCTTCTTGACCACTCCCTCGAGCCGAGCGGTCTGCTTGGCGTCCTTGAGGTTCCCCTCGGCGCCGAAAGCCTCGTGCGCCCTGGTCAGCGCGAACTGATCGGGGAGCACGATGACGCCGATGTTGCCCAAGATCGCCCGCAGGTGCACGAGCCCGCGCAGGCCGCCAAGATCCCCCGGCGAGGCGCTGATAAGGGTCGCGACCTTGCCCTGGAACGCGCCCAGCGGCGGCTCCCCGGGCACGGGCCGCGAGATCCAGTCGATCGCGTTCTTGAGCAGCGGGGTGATGGAACTGTTGTACTCGGGCGCGGCGATCAACAGCGCATGGTGCTCCTTGAAGACCTGCTTGAGTTTCATCGCCGCCTCGGGAACGCCCTCGCGGGACTCGAGGTCCTCGTCCATCAGGGGGAGCGGATAGTCCTTGAACTCCAGGACGGTGACATCCGCACCGGCGGAGCGGGCGATGTTCACGGCGAACCGAAGCAGAGTGCGGTTGAGGGACTCGGCGCGGACGCTGCCCGCGAACGCGAGGATCCTGGGTGGAGTTGGCATCAGGGCTCCTTGGGTGGTGGGTCGAGGGTAGCGGGCGGTGGGTGCGTTGCACAGGCCGTATCGCATCCGGTCCGCGCGGAAACAGGTAGGAGCGGAACTACTGCTCGTCGCCCTTCTTTTCGGCGCTCTTGCCGATCAGGAGCCTGGTGAGGACATCCTGCACGTGCGTTCCGGAAGAGTCGGTGCCCTGGCCTTCGATCTTCAGGGCGCTGAGCGACCCGTAGCCCAGGCCGATGTGGATCAGCAGCCACGCGATCAGCTCGGCGCTGAAGCGGCTGGTGACCTTGTGGTCCGACTGGGCCTGCTCGAGTTCCTTCTGAAGGAACTGATGGAGGTTGCGGAACGTCGTGGTGATCGCGGCGTGGATCGCCCCGTCGTCCACCTCGGTGATCGCCTGGAGCAGGACGAGGTAGTCGTGGCGACCCTCGGAGGTCACCATGGGGTTATCCCCGAGGAGGCGTTTGAGGCGCTCGGCGGGATCGGCCGCCCCCGCGAGGTGCTGTTCCCAGTTGGCGATCGTCCGCCGGCCGGCGCGTTCGATGAGGGCAACGAACAGTTCGCGCTTGGAATCGAAGTGGCGGTAGAGGATGGGCTCGGTGACGCCGGCGGCTTTGGCCAGTTCGGCGGTGGTCGCCCGGGCATACCCATGGCGAGCGAACAGCTCCGAAGCCCGGTCCAGAAGCTGTTCTTTGCGTTGGGCGGCGGGGAGTCGGCTCACGTGGGCCGATTCTAGCAAGGGCTAACAAGGGCTCCAACCCCAAATGACCAATACTGGGCCCCTCGAGAGAGGTTCTGGCGCGGCTGAAAGCGGCGATTGAGGTGCAAATTCAAGGGGTGGGGGCGGGCCTGTCGATCCCCGAGCGCATGCCTGAACCGGGAATCAAGCGAAAAGCGGTGCTGATCGGGGGCGGGGGCCATGCGCTGGTGGTCGCCGAGGCCGCCGAGGCGCTCGGGAGGGTTGTGGTGGGGTTCGTGGACGATGATCCGGAGGCGGTGCTGGGTCGCAGGCAGGGCCGCCGGCGGCTCGGGGGCTTGGACGAATGGGCCAAGTGCGTGGAAGCGGCGGGGGGTGCTGCGGCGGTGGCGGGGGCGATCACCATCGCCCTGGGCGGGATAGAGCTGAGGCGGAGGGTGATCGACGGGATAACGGTTGGCCACCCGGCGGTGCTTGAGCAGGCGGCGACCATTGTGGCGCCGGGGGCGCGGGTGTACGGGTCGGCGAGGCTGGGAGCGGGGACGTTCGTGGGGCCCAACGCGGTGGTGCACTCGGGGGCGACGGTCGGCGTGCACGTGATCGTGAACACGGGCGCGATCGTGGAGCACGAGTGCCGGATCGGGGCCAACGCGCACATCGGGCCGGGCGCGGTGCTCGGGGGCAACGTGGAGGTGGGGACCGACACGCTCGTGGGCCTGGGTTCGCGGGTGCTGCCCGGGATCCGGATCGGCCGGGGGTGCACGATCGGCGCGGGGGCCGTGGTGGTCCGCGATGTGCCGGACGGCGCGACGGTGGTGGGGGTGCCGGCGCGGGAGCATGTCCGCGGGCCGGTGAGCGGGGGCTGATCAGAATGGGATGTCGATCGCGAAGGTGAAGACGCGCTCGCGATCCCCGTAGTACTTGACGAGCGGGAAGCCAAAGTCGAAGGCCAGGGGCGCGGGGCTGAGGCTGGGGATGTACACGCGCAGGCCGAAGCCGACCGACACGCGGTACTTGTCGAAGCTGATGTCGTCGACGACGGTGCCGCTGTCGAGGAAGCCGACGACGGAGAGGGTCTCGCTCCAGAGGGGCTGGACGATCTCGGGGCCGAAGAAGAACGAGAAGGTGCCGCCGACGGGGTCGTCTCCGAGGGTCTTGGTGTCGTTGCGGATGCCCTTGGGGGAGATGGTGCGGTAGTTGAAGCCGCGGAAGTTCTGTCCGCCGAGGTAGAAGCGTTCGTAGGTGGGCGCCTCGTCGGTCCCCTGGGGGATGTAGCCCATGGCGGTCTTGAAGGAGAGGACGGTTTTTTCTCCGAGGAACCCCTCGTTGACGGTCATGAAGATCTGGTGCTCGGCCTTGAGGGTGGTGAAGCTGAAATCGCCCCCCATGGCGCCGGCCTGCTCGGCGACCAGCTCGAGGCGCGAGCCCCTGGTGGGCCGCACGAGGTCGTCGACGCTGGTGCGCGTGAACGAGACGCCCGCGGAGGTGAGGGTGTGGGGGTTCTCGACCTCGAACAGGTCGACCGGATCGCCGGGGTCGAGGTTGCTCAGGTCGATGGACTCGATGCGGAAGGGGATGGCGCCGACCCAGCGTGTGCCGAACTTGCGGCCGACGCTGAAGCGGGTGCCGAAGCGTTCCTCGTCGTAGTTGTCGTAGTCGCGGAGGCGGTAGAAGATCGAGCCCGAGCCGGTGTAGTTGGTTTCGAGCAGGGAGGGCTCGGTGAGGCTGATGGAGTAGACCTGCACGTCCGTGCCGGGGAGGGCCTCGATCTTGAAGTCCTGACCGGCGCCGCGGAAGGCGCGACCGGAGGTGAACTCGCCGAAGGAGTCGGGCCAGTCGCCGACGTCGAAGTTGTGCTGCTGGAGGGCGATCCGGCCGCCCAGGCCGTTGTCGGACCCGACGGTGACGCCGAAGGTGAACGAGCCGGTGTTCCACTCCTTGACCTCGACCAGGACGTCGCGGTACTCGGGGTCGAGGGGGTCGGGCTGCTGGACGGTGACCTTGACGCTGCCGGGGGCGAACAGGCGGGTGCGTTCGAGGCGTTTTTTGGTCTCGTCGAGCGCGGTGGAGTCGACGGGCCGGTCGGGGCGGACCTCGATCATGCGGCGGATGACATCCTGCTTGGTGAGTTCGTCCCCGACGATGATCACCTCGCCGACCTTGAACTTCTTTCCCTCGACGATGCGCAGGAGCAGGTCGACCTGGGGGCTGTCGGGATCCCGGAGCTCCCGCGAGTTGTTGAGGTTGACGGGGATGGGGCCGCGTTCGGAATCGTCGTAGACGTAGCCGAGCTTGCCGTAGGCCTCGCGGATCGCGTCGAGGCTCTTGCGCATCTTGTCCTGGGCGTAGACGTCGCCGGGCTTGATGAGCATCATGCCGCGGAGCTGCTCGAGGGTGAACTCGCCCATGGGGTAGACGGCAAACTCGCCGGGGGCCATCTGGAGAACCGTCTCGTCGGGCTTGGCGTTGCGGTTGGCTTCTTCGAGCGTTTCGTAGGAACGGGCGAGGTTGGGGTAGAGGACTCTGACCGACCGGAGGGTGTAGACGCGGCCCTCGTCGATCACGAAGTTGACGATGGCCTCGCGGCCGTTGGAGCTGGGGCGGACGATCCGGTCGACGCGCACGTCGAGGTAGCCGCGGTCCCGGTAGAAATCGATCAGGGAGGCGACATCGGTGTCGAGGACCTGGTCGTCGAGCGGCCCGCGCTGGAAGATCGGGAACGCCTCCTTGGTCTTGATCTGGGAGCGCAGCTCGCGGGCGGTGAACGAGGTGTTGCCCTCGAAGCGGATCTGCATGACCTTGATCCGCTCTCCCTCGCGGATCCGGAACAGGACGACGCCCTGCTCGTCGAGTTCCTTCTCGTCGACGGTCACCTCAGCGAGGTAGTAGCCCTTTTCCTTGTAGAGGTCCTTGATGCGGCGGCACGCGCGGTCGAGCTGGTAGCGGTCGACGGGGGTGTGGACGAGGATCTCGACTTCCTTCTCGATGTCCTGGTCGGAGAGCTCCTTGTTGCCGACCGACTGGACGTCCTTGACGATCGGCTGGAGGGAGACCGTGAAATAGAGGATCACCGAGCCGTCGGCCTGGAGGGCGATCCGCAGGTCGACCTGGCGGTAGCGGCCGCGGCGGTTGAGCCGTTCTATATCGCCGGTGACCGTGGTCTGCAGGTACTGCCCGCCGGGCTTGGAGCGGAGGCTGTTCTCGACGTCGACGCGGTCCGAGGGCGGGAGCGGGATGAACTCGTTGGGCTTGCCGGCTCCGGCGGGCTGCTGGATGACGATATCGCGGATGAGGCGGCCTTCGTAGACCTGCAGTTCCTCGGGCGGCGGCGTCTGGGGCCCGGCGGGCGGGCGGGATTCCTGCGGAGCGGGCTGGTCCTCTTCGGGGGGCGTCAGCTGCGCGAGCGCCGATGGCGCGCAGGCGAACCAGAGCGCCGACGCCGCCGTAAGGGCGAGCAGTCGCGGTGCGGAGGGGTTGCGGTTGGTCTTGTTCCGGTCCTTCACAGGATGCGGACGATACTCGCTGAGGGCGTCCGATACAAACCGGGGCGGCACGAAATGGGAACCCGGCGGCGATGGCCCGCGTCGGATCTGCGGGGTACGCTTGCGTCCCTTCGAGGGCGAGGCCCGGGCCGGTGTGGACGGCCGGGCCGATGATGGGGGTGCTCGCGTGCGATGACGGGCCCGGCGGGTTCAGGAGGGTTAAAGTGGATCTTTTCGTGCGTCCGGCGCGGCGAGCGTGTGTCGTGGTGATCGCGGTCTCCTCGATCGTCGGCGGCACGCTGCTGGCGTGGCACATGATCCGGCCTGATTCGTTGCCCGCGACGTCGACCTCGCAGCTCGTGCTCGTGGCGGCGCTGCTGGTGCTGCCGATCGCCGCGCTGGGCGCCTGGTACATGGACCGAGTGGCGGTCGCGCAGAGCCCGGTCGGGCCGGGCGAGCGGGAATAGGCCGGCGGGCTGCCCGGTTGTCCTTCTTGTCGGTTGTCATCGCACCGTGGACCGGCGGCTATAGTGCGAACCGGAATATGAACAGGCGAACCTCGTCAGGTGTCAGCGCCCCCGCGCGTCGCAAGCTCAAGCGGACCCGTCCGGCGCTGGCCGCTCCATCGGCGATCCCGGCCGGGTCGGCGGACCTTGAGACGTTCGAGGGGTCGATCGCGTACCTCAACGGGCTGGTGAACATCGAGCGGTCGAGGCTCAAGAGCGCCGACCCGGCGATCTTCAAGCTCGACCGGATGCGTGCGATGCTGGTTGAGCTGGAGAACCCGCAGAAGCTGCTGAGGTGCGTGCACGTGGCGGGGAGCAAGGGCAAGGGCAGCACGTGCGAGATGATCTCCGCGGCGTTGGAGGGGTGCGGGCTGGCGGTCGGGCTCTACACGAGCCCGCACCTGGTCGACATGCGGGAGCGGATCCAGATCAACCACGCCAAGATCCGGCCGGAGGCCCTGGCCGCGTGCATCTCGCGGGTCGCCAAGGCCTCGGCGGCGGTGGAGAAGGAGCACGGCCCGGGGACGTACTTCGAGCACCTGACGGCGGCGTCGTTCCTGCACTTTGCCGAGCAGGCGGTGGATATCGCCGTCGTCGAGGTGGGGCTGGGGGGGCGGCTCGATTCGACCAACGTGATCATCCCCGAGGTGTGCGCGGTCACGGCGATCCAGATGGAGCACAAGCACCTGCTGGGGGACACTCTTGAGAAGATCGCCCGGGAGAAGGCGGGGATCTTCAAGCCCGACATCCCGGTGGTGACCTGCCAGCAGGCCAAGCCGTCGGTGATCGAGGTGTTCCGGGAGGTTGCGGCCGAGACCGGGGCCAAGCTGGACGTGCTGGGGGACTCGATCGACTTCTCGTACCGGTTCGAGGCCAGCCCCGAGCTGGGCCCGCACGCGCGGGTGGTGCTGTCGACGCCGCGATCGAGCTTCGAGCACCTGCCGGTGCCGCTGCGCGGGGAGCACCAGGCGCTCAACTGCGGGCTTGCCCTTTCGGTCATCGACAAGCTGCGCGAGCGCGGGTTCCGCCTGCCGGACCGCGAGATCGCCCGCGGCCTGGCCCGGACGCGCAACCCGGGGCGGATGGAGCAGATCTGGGCCAACCCGAGGATCATCGTGGACGGGGCCCACAACCCCGAGTCGGTCGGCGGGCTGATCAAGGCGCTGGGCGCGCACGTGCGGTACGACTCGCTGGTGGTCATCTTCGGGTGCGCTTCGGACAAGGACGTTCCGGGCATGCTCTCCAAGATCGCCACGGGGGCCGACAAGGTGATCTTCACCCGCGCCGACAACAACGCGCGATCGGTGGACCCGCGCGAGCTGCAGCGGCGATTCGCCGAGGTCAGCCACAAGATGTCGCAGACGGCGCCCACTCTCAAGGACGCGGTGAACATCGCCGCGCGGGCGGTGGGCCGGGACGATCTGATCTGCGTGACCGGTTCGTTCTATCTCGCGGGCGAGGCCAAGAAGCTGCTGGCGGCCAAGGGTCAGGCGGCCGGGCTCTCCTGAACCGTCGTCGCTGCCGGACCCGGCGCAGGGCCGGCGATCGCCGGGAGCCGGGCCGATCCGGTGCATGCTCGCGCCACCCGCCCGGGGTGGAAGCGCCGCGGACAGGCCGAGCCGTGCGCATACGATGCCGGCTTTGGCGGGGCCGCCGTCCTGCCAGGCCGAGGTTCCTGCATGTCGAGCACGCCACCGGTTCCATCCCAGCCGCCCGCCCCTCAGGATGCGGAGTTTCCGCACCGCTACTCGGCCGCGCTGGCCGGTTCGCTGGAGTCGTCGTGGCAGGACCGCTGGGATCGCGGGCACACGTTCCAGACGCCCAACCCTGGCGAGAGCGGGTTCGATGCATCGCGCCCCAAGAAGTTCGTCCTTGACATGTTCCCCTACCCCAGCGGCGTGGGGCTGCACGTCGGGCACCCGCTGGGATACATCGCGACCGACATCTTCGCCCGTTACCTGCGGATGACCGGGCACAACGTGCTGCACACGATGGGGTTCGATGCCTTCGGCCTGCCCGCCGAGCAGTACGCGGTGCAGACGGGCCAGCACCCGCGGATCACGACGTACAACAACATCGCGACCATGAAGGCCCAGCTGCGTCGCCTGGGGCTGGCCCACGACCCGCGCCGCGGCGTGAGCACGACCGACCCGGAATTCTACAAGTGGACGCAGTGGATCTTTCTGCAGATCTACAACTCGTGGTACGACGTGGAGGCCGACGGGATCGAGCCATCGCGTCAAGGCTCGGAGAGCCCGCGGACCACGGGAAGGGCCCGGCCGATCTCCGAGCTGGTGGCGCTGCTGGAGTCCGGGGTGCGGGCGACCTCCTCGGGGATCCCGTGGGCGTCGATGACGCCGGCGCAGCGGGCCGACGAGATCGATGCGCACCGCCTGGCGTTCTGCGCCGAGGTGCCGGTGAACTGGTGCCCGATGCTGGGGACGGTGCTGGCCAACGAGGAAGTCACCGCCGACGGGCGATCCGAGCGCGGCAACTACCCGGTGTACAAGCGCCCGCTCAAGCAGTGGATCATGCGGATCACGGCGTACGCCGAGCGGCTGCTGCGGGACCTTGACAGGCTGGACTGGCCCGAGCCGATCAAGCTCATGCAGCGCAACTGGATCGGCCGCAGCGAAGGGGCGGTGGTCGATTTTCCGCTGCCGGGCCGCGGGGAGAGCATCCGCGTCTTCACGACGCGACCGGACACGCTCTTCGGTGCGACGTACATGGTGCTGTCGCCCGAGCACCCGCTGGTCGATCGGCTCGCGGGCGCGGGCTGGAGTTTCGAGGGCGGGCCCTGCCCGGCGGCGTGGAAGGGTTCGTTCCGCGGCGCCGCGGCGGGCGGGTACGCGGGCCCGAGGGAGGCGATCGCGGCGTACCGGGCCTTTGCCCAGTCCAAGTCGGACGTGCAGCGGTCCGAGGCCAAGGAGAAGTCCGGCGTGTACATCGGGGCGTCGGCGATCAACCCGGCGACGGGCAAGCCGATCCCGATCTTCATCGCCGACTACGTGCTGACGGGGTACGGGACCGGGGCGATCATGGCGGTGCCGGCCCACGATGCGCGTGACTTCGAATTCGCGAGGGCGCTGGAGCTCCCGATCCGCGATGTGGTCTACACCCGCCAGATCGCGGCGATGAAGTACTTCTCGGAGAACGCGTATCCGTCCGGGGACATCAGCGCGATGTGGCGTGAGGACCTGGCGGACATGCTGGGCGTCGTGACGTCGGACACGATGCAGTCGTTCCAGGCAGCGCTGCGGGCGGTGACGACGCGGCGCGGGAAGGACGGGTCGGCGCAGGACCGGTCGGGGACCGCCAAGCCCGCCATGGGCGAGAGCCGGGGCAGCACCCGCGCGGTCTGGATGGAGGCGATCGACGACCTGAGCGTGGGGAACTTCCAGGACCTGGTGCACCGGTTCCAGGGCGGTCATTTCCACAGGGACTCCGGGGAGCCGTACACGGGACCGGGGATCGCCGTCAATTCATCGAGCGAGCACGCGTCGATCGACGGGCTGACGACGGCGGATGCCAAGATCGCGATCACGCGCTGGCTGGAGAAATCCGGCGCCGGGCGGGGCTCCGTGAACTACAAGCTGCGTGACTGGCTCTTCAGCCGCCAGCGGTACTGGGGGGAGCCGTTCCCCGTGGTGTACGACGAATCGGGCCGGGCCCACGCGCTGCCCGAATCGATGCTGCCGGTGCTGCTGCCGGACCTGGAGAACTTCCAGCCCGAGTCCAGCGACGATCCCAACGCCCCGCCGCGCCCGCCCCTGGCGCGGGCGCGGGAGTGGACGAAGGTGACGCTGGACCTGGGCGACGGACCCAGGCAGTACACGCGGGAGACCAACACGATGCCCAACTGGGCGGGCTCGTGCTGGTACTACCTGAGGTACCTGGACCCGGCGAACCCGCGGGCGTTCGTGGCGCCCGGGGTGGACCGCTACTGGATGGGGGGCCCGGGAGAGGTGCCGCAGTTCGGCGGCGTGGATCTCTATGTCGGCGGCGTGGAGCACGCGGTGCTGCACCTGCTCTACGCGCGGTTCTGGCACAAGCTGCTGTTCGACCTGGGGCACGTCTCGACGTGCGAACCGTTCCAGCGGCTGTTCAACCAGGGGTACATCCAGGCCGCGGCGTACACGGACATCCGCGGCGTCTACGTGGAGGCCTCCGAGGTCGAGGAGCGCGGCGGGGCGTTCTTTTACCAGGATTCCCCGGTGAGCCGTGAATTCGGCAAGATGGGCAAGAGCCTCAAGAACGCCGTGACGCCCGACGACATCTGCCGGGACTACGGCTGCGACACGCTACGGCTGTACGAGATGTCAATGGGGCCGCTGGAGGCGAGCAAGCCCTGGAACACGCGCGACATCGTGGGCAGCTACCGCTTCCTGCAGCGCGTGTGGCGGAACCTGATCGACGAGCAGTCGGGGGCTTCGCGCGTCATCGACCAGCCTTGCGACGAACCGACGCGCCGGGCGATGCACAAGACGCTCCTGGGCGTGCGTCGCGACATGGAGGCCCTGGGGTTCAACACCGCGATCTCCAAGCTGATCGAGTTCAACAACCACCTGGGCACGCTCCCGGCCGTCCCGATGGAGGCCGCCCGCGCCCTGGTCCTGATGCTCGCTCCGATCACACCCCACATCGCCGAGGAACTCTTCCACCGTGTGGTCCGCGGCGGCAGGGGCGAGCCAGCGTCGATCTCGTACGAGCCGATGCCCGCGGGCGACGAGAGGCTCGCCGCGGACGATACCGTCGAGATCCCCGTGCAGATCAACGGGAAGCTGCGGTCCAAGCTGAGCGTGCCGGCCAAGGCCGACGCCAAGGCGATCGAGGCCGCCGCGCTGGCGGATGCGAAGGTCAAGGAGTGCATCGGCGCGATGGCCGTCAAGAAGATCATCGTGGTTCCCGGCCGGATGATCAACCTGGTCATCGGCTGAAGGGGCGTGTGAGTGCCGGTACGAAGAACCATGCGAGGGGTTGTCGAGGTGCCGGGCACCGGCCTGTTCACCGCCAAGCCCGCCGTCGTGCGGTTGCGTCCGCAGCGCGAGCCGCGCGGCATCGTGTTCGCAACGACCGGTCCGGACGCGCCGGGAGGTCGGGCTTCCGAGGTCCCCGCGCGGATCGCCCACCTCCAGCAGGTCCCGGGCCTGCCGGGCCGGAACACGGTGCTGGGCGGTTCGCCCGCCGGGCCGTTTGTCATCACGACCGAGCACATCCTCTCGGCCTTGACGGGCATGGGGATCACCGACTGCCTGGTCGAACTCGAAGGGATGGAAGTTCCGATCCTCGACGGTTCGGCGCGGGTCTTCGCCGACCTGATCGCCCACAACGGCGCCCAGGAGCTTGGGGGCAGTCTTGAGCCGATTGTGCTCGGCCGGCCGCTCAGGGTCGAGGGGCCCGGAGGGGCGAGCATCGCCGCCAGCCCGCGATCGCAGCCCGGGTGCAGCTACACCTACCGGCTCGACTACTCCGGCACTCCCGGCGCTGAGCATTTCCAGCCCCAGTCGGCCCGCTGGGATGGGGGCGAAGATGTGTACCGGTCCCAGGTCGCCCCCGCACGCACATTCTGCCTGGTTCCGGAGGCCCTCGCGCTGCGCAAGGCCGGGCTGTTCCAGCACGTGTCCCCGCAGGATATGCTGGTACTCGATGCATCCGGCCGGCCGGTCGACAGCACGCTGCGGTTTGAAGATGAACCGGCCCGCCACAAGCTGCTGGACCTGATCGGGGACATGGCGCTGGTCGGACGGCCGATCCAGGCCGACATCACGGCTCACCGGGCGGGTCACGCGCTCAACCACGCGATGTGCAGGATGATCATCGAGTCCATCGGTTGACCGTGCACGGGGTGGGCCATGGCGATCCGGATCCCTCGCAAGCCGTTGCCCACCGACCGGGAGATCGCGGCGCGCACGTGGAAGCGTCGGCGGCCCGCTGTTCTGCTGCTCTCGTGCCTCGTGGTCGTGGCGAGCCTCGCCGTGCCGCCGTTCTCGCTGCTCTGGCACGATGCCAGGGTCGCGTTCCACCAGGCGACCTGCCAGGAGAGCCTGCCGATCACGCTCCAGGAAATCGGCGAGCCCCGGCCGAACCCGCGCGGGACGGGTCAGGCGATCAAGGTCGTGTACACCGATCCGTCATCACCGAACGCCCGACGGGGCGTCATCGAATTCGGGGGAACCCGGGCCGCGGAGGCGTTTGCGATCGGTCACTCCCCGGGGTCGGTCGTCAAGATCTACCGCTCCTCCCGTGACCACGGGCTGCTGTGGCTCAGCCCCGAGGGCATCAGGGACCGCGGCCTGGGCGGTGCCGTGATGCTTCTGGGGTTCCTGACCGTCGGCATCGGAGCCTGTGTGGCCTGGGGCTCCGACAGGCTGCGGTGGGGGAGCGGCCGGGACTCTGACATGCACACGCATTCGGGGCGCTCATCGGATCCGGGATGGTGATCGACGACCCTCACGGCCGATCCCGTGCGCATTCCTACACTCGTGCCACGCATGCCCAGCCTCTCCAGAGACGAGTTCCTTGAACTGGCCGACCTCAGCCGCCGGAGCAATCCGGGGCGGGTCGTCTGTATCCCGCTGGCGATCCGGCTGCTCTCGGACCAGCTCACGCCCGTGCTCGCCTACCGCCGCCTGGTCGCGCCCGACGAGCGCACCGCTCCCTCGTTCCTGCTCGAATCGGTGGAGGGCGGGGAACGCCAGGGCCGGTACTCGATCCTCAGCGCCCAGCCCTCGATGGAAGTCATCGCCTTCGCGCACCAGGTCACCGTCCATGATCGCCGCGCGGGGACCAACCGCACCGAGCACGCGGCGGATCCGCTCGCCGTGCTCCGTCATCTGACCAGGGACCACGTCCTGATCGTCCCGCCGTCGATCGGCGCCAAGCCTGTGCTGCCGGGGTGCTTCCTGGGCGGGTGGGTCGGTTACACGGGCTACGACACGGTCCGCTACGCCGAGCCTGAGAAACTCTCGTTCGACCACGCCCCTAGGGACGACCGCGAGCTCCCCGACCTGCACTTTGGCTTCTACGACACCATCGTGGTCTTCGACCACGTCGAAAAGGTCGTCTACCTCGTCGGACTCGCCCGCGTCGGTTCGAACGAGAACCCCGCGGCGGTCTACGACTCCACCGTCGATGCCCTTCGCCGCCGACTCGGGCAGATCGAGCGCCATTCCGTGCCGCTGGCGTCGGGCCTCATGGAGCGCGACGCCGCGCCCCCGAGCCCGCTGCCCTCCAACCTCAGCCGCGAGCAGCACGCGGCGATGCTGGACCGGGCGCTTGAGTACATCCGCGCCGGCGACATCTTCCAGGTCGTGCTGGGCCAGCGCTTCGAGCGCTCCAGCTCCGCCGATCCGTTCGATGTCTACCGCGCGCTGCGGGCGGTCAACCCCAGCCCGTACATGGTGTACCTCCAGGCCCAGGGCTGCATCCTGATCGCCAGCAGCCCGGAGATCCTCTGCCGCGTGCGGGGGCAAAGGACATCGAGTGCCGGGCACAAGGTGGATCGCCCGGGCAGCGCCGGTTCGCCGGTCTTCGTGGTTACCAACCGCCCGCTCGCTGGTACGCGCCGCCGCGGCAGGACGCCCGAGGAGGACCTGGCCCTCGAACGCGAGTTGCTCGCCGACCAGAAAGAGCGCGCCGAGCACATCATGCTCGTCGACCTGGGACGCAACGATGTCGGCCAGGTCGCCGAGCCGGGGTCGATCGCGCTCCCGGCGATCATGGAAGTGGAGCGCTACAGCCACGTGATGCATATCAGCTCGACCGTCACCGGCACGCTCCGGCCGGGGCTGGACTGCTGGGATGCCCTGCGGGCAGCGCTGCCGGTGGGAACAATCTCGGGGGCTCCCAAGATCCGTGCGATGCAGATCATCGATGAACTCGAGCCGGTCCGCCGCGGCCCGTACGGCGGGGGCATGGGCTACGTCGGGCTCGATGGGCAGATGGATATCGCCCTGACGCTTCGGACGATGGTGGTGCCGACGGCGATGCACTCGGGTGACACCTGGATGTACCACCTCCAGGCGGCGGGCGGGATCGTCGCCGATTCGCAGGCAGAGCCGGAGTACCAGGAGACGGTGAACAAGGCGGCGGCGCTGGCGCGGGCGATCGATGTGGCCGAGCGGGCCTTCGGGCGCGCCTCAGCTGGTGTGTAACGAGCAGGCGACCTGATATCACGTCGCCGCAGGCGGATGTTCGTATGGCGCTCGTAAGTATACTTGTCGTGTTGCGCAATTCGCGCTAATTAAGTAGGCAATGACACACCAACCTTATGCACAATCCATGTGACTCGGTATTGACAGCGCACCCGGGATTACTCATACTCTGTGGACGGTGGGTGGCCGGTTCACAGTTCGGGGGGCGAAATGTCGATAACGAACGGATGGCAACGATGAGGACGAGCAGCGCCAAGGTGCTTCTGTGCGTCGCATGCGTGGCCGCGTGCGGGGCGATCGTACTTGCCGACAGCATCGGATCACCGCCCGGGCCCGGCCTCATTGGCACCGCAGGTTGGCGATACGGCAGGACGAACTGTGCGCCTTGGTCGACCCCTGCGGTCGCAACCAAGCTCGGGTGCCTTGCCTGTTGCACGGCCGCGGGCAATGAGGAAGTCATTGCCCCGGAAGAAGTTGACAACTGCAAGCAGTTCTGTAACACGTGCCTGAACTGCGGCTGGTAGGCGCGGGTGACACGGGGGAGTGCATATGCAGGCTCGGGTCATGCTTCATGTCTTGAAGAACAACCACGCTGCCCTGTGGGCCACGGTCATCATCGCGGCCGCGTCCGTGGCGGTCGCATCGTGGCGCGCGACCCGACCGCCCGCCTGGAAGTCCTACGTCACCAGCGTGGCATCCCGCGCCTGGGTGGTGCAGCCCGCGGGCAAGATACCAATCGCCGTACAAGAGCAGATCGCCGCCTGCCAGAGAGACCTGCTCCCGCTGGACGACTGGAGCAGCGCCGAAGCTGCGCTGCTATTTGAGATGCTCGATCGGGGCCTCTCGGACATGAACAAGCACCCGGAATCATCCGCGGACTATGCCTGGGCTCACCTGGTTGTCGACTCTCCGATCGAGGTCATCGGAGAGCGGTTCCGCGCCGGCGCACCGATCGAGCCCGAGGTGGTCAGGTCGATCCAGGACCGGCTCCTCATCCTGATGGAGCACCCGGACGTTGGGGTCAGGCTGTCGGCCGAGAGCACCGCCTGGTACGGGTACATGGAGAACCGGTCCGAGATACGGAACCGGTTTGACCAGATGGTGCACGACGATGAACCGGTGATCGCGGCCTTCTCACGGCGACTGCTCTCGGAGCTCAAGTCGCCCGCGGTGGTCGGGCAGCACGAGGCAGCCTGGAAGCGGCGGGGGTACTGAAGCGTGTGGTCGGTTTCAATTTCAGGTCCCGCCCGCCGTCGCGCGGTGTCGGTACCCGATGGGGTCATCATGCTCGCGGGCTTGATCGCCGCCGTCTGGTCCCTGTGGCCAGCGCGGTTCGGTTCCGAGCCACCCGGCGATGTCAGATCTCCGCTGGTCCAAACCTGTGCCGCGTGCGGCCCGAACCCACGACGCGACTTCTCGCACCCGGTGCTGGCGCGCCTCACGATCGCGTGCGAGGCATACCTGAATTCGATCGCCGACCACGGGGCCCAGCAGGCCGACGTCGAGGAGATCGGCGCCATGCTCCGTTCGGCCGATGACGCCGAGGCCGGCGATATCGCCGTGCTCGCCGCCCGCTCCGCCGCCACGTGGATCGAGCACGGGTCCGGCGATGCGGCGGTCGATCGCCAGATCCTGAACCTGCTCGCGGACGCCGCCTGCGACGCTCGCGCCAGGGTCGGCCGCAACGCCGCTCGGGCGATGTCCCGCCTCGGCGGGGGAGGTGCATGAACCGCTCCCGCCGAGCCTTCACGCTCATCGAACTGCTGGTAACCCTGGCCGTGATCGCCGTCGTCCTCGCGCTCCTGCTCGGACCGCTCGCACGAGCACAGGACGCCGGCCGCCAGGTCCGCTGCCTGGCCAATCTCCGCGACCTGCACACCGCCACCGAGATGTGCCGCGCCGAGAACCGCGATCTCTTCCCGTACGCCGATTCGATCGCGGAACTCTTCCCCGCCCCGGTCCACGCCCCGTTCGACGCGTTGGCCCCGTACCTGTCGATCGAGCTCCCGGGGGATCTCGAGCATCCCCGGCCGGGCCCCGCTCCCCTGTGGTGCCGCTCGGACCGCATCGAGTTCAACGACTCGGGCATCAGCTATGTGTACATGCCCTGGGACCTCATGGCCGGATGGCCGGGCCCCAACCCCCAGCGATCCGTCTCCATCGCGCTGGAGGCCGCCCCGCAGGAACTCCTGTTCATCGAGAATCGCCGCAGGCACAACGCCGGCTCGTGCGGCAGCGTGGATGTCGCCGGCGCTGCCCGCATGCGATCGGATCGCTGATCGCCGATCACAACGCAAGCCCGGATCCGCTCCTCGGACCCGGGCGCGGCGCCAGAATCAGCCCGCGGCCGGCGTGGACGAGGCCTCTTCCCGCATCCCGGCAAGCGCCGTGCGCAGCCCGCCACTCTTGGCGACCCTCCGAGGCTTTGCAGGTTCAAGATGCGGAACCGTGACGTCCGGGGCCGCGGCCGGCGGCTCGGGCTCGGCAACCGCCGAGGTCCCGTTCTGACCGGCTCCGTGTTGACCAGCCACGATCGCCCCGTCCTTGCCCACCTGCTCGAACTTCACGCTCACCCGCTTGGAGACGCCCCGCTCCTGCATCGTGATCCCGTAGAGCTGGTCGGCCTGCTGCATCGTCCGCTTGTTGTGCGTGATCACGATGAAGTGTGACAGGTCCGTGAACTGCCGCACCACGTTGCCGAAGCGGGTGACGTTGCTCTCATCCAGCGCCGCATCCACCTCGTCGAGGATGCAGAAGCACGAGGGCTTACTGCGGAAGATCGACATGAGCAGGGCCACGGCCGTCAGCGTTTTCTCCCCGCCGGAGAGCTGGCTGATCGAGCGGGGCTCCTTGCCCGGCGGCTTGGCGATCACCTCGACGCCGCTCTCGAGCACATCGATCTCATCCGTGACAACCTTTTGGCCATCGATCTCCTTGACCAGCGGCATGAGGCGCACCTCGGCCTTGCCGCCGCCGAAGAGCAGGCGGAACATCCCCGATTCGCTCCCGAAGTTCTCCTGGATCTTCGTGAAGACCTCCGCGAACCGCACCTTGCTGACCTCGTTGAGCTTCTCGATCAGGCTGGTGAGCTGCTCACGCGCCCGATCGAGGTCCAGCACCTGCCTGGCAAGCTCGTCGTTGGCGGCGGCGAGCTGGTCCTCCTCGGTGATCGCCTCCATGTTCACGTTGCCCAGCTTGCGGATCGCATCGCGCAGCTCGGCGATCTGGGCCTCGGCCTTGTCGACCTCGATGCGCAGGACATCCCCCGCCGCCATGACCTGGCGGTACTCGGTGTAGTCCCAGGCAAGGTCGATCCGCAGCTCTTCGGTCGTGCGGTCCTCCAGGCCTTCGCGCTTGACCTCGAGCTCGCGGCGCGAGACTTCCAGCGAGTGCCAATTGCGCTCGACGATGTTGGCCCGCTGCCGCGCGGCGTTGACCTGCTCGGCCAGCGCCTGGACCTTGGCGTCGGCCTCGACGACCAGCGTCCGCGCCTGCTGGACCTGCACCGCAAGCTCGGAAACGCTCGCCGTGTGGTGTTGGATGTGCTCGGCGGCCTCGGCGATCGTCTTCTCGTGCTCGGCCTGGCGTTCGCGCGTGTGGGCCAGGTGCTGGGTCAGGTCCCGGACCTGCCGCGCCAGTTCGTCCCGCGCGATCTCCAGGCGCGAGAGGTCCCGGCGTGCCGCGCCCAGCTGCTCCGAGAGCTTGCCGACCTCGACCTTGGCCGCGGTGGTCTGCTCGGCGGCCGAGTCGGCGCGGAGACGGATGCGAGCGAGCTCCTCCTCCAGGCCCCGGAGCTCCTCGGCCTGCTCGGAGTGCAGCCGCTGGAGGCTCTCGATCCGGTCGCGCAGGCGGGCGCGGTCGGCGTCGATCTTGTCCAGGCGCTCCCGGAGCTGGGAGCACTCCGAATCCAGCTGCCCGCGGTCGCGCTCGAGGCGGGCCGCCTCGTCCCCGGCGCGCTCGAGCTTGGCCTGCTCGTGCACGAGCCGGCGCTGCTCCTGCGAGAGCCGGGCCCGCAGTTCGCCCGCCAGCGCGCTCATGCTCGCCGCGTCGGTGTCGATGCCCGCCAGCTCGGCCTGCTCGGCCGCGAGCCGGGACCGCAGCTCGGCGATCTGCGACTCGAGCGAGGCCAGCTCGTTGCGGCGCTGGAGCACGCCTCCGGCGTCGGTCTTGGAGGAAGCCGGTCCGGTGACGACTCGGCCGTCGGGCTCGAGCACCGTGCCGTCACGCGTGACGAACCGCGCGCGGGGGTCGTTGAGCCCGCCCGCCGCCAGCAGGAGCGCCGCGTCGAACGAATCGACCAGGTACGTCCTGCCCAGCGTGCGGTCCAGCAGTTCCTCGACGCCCGCCCGGTCCGCCTCGGAGAGTTGATCGAGCCGCGCGTTCACGAGCGAGCGGATCGGCGTGACACGCGGCAGCAGCGCGGGGTCGATGGCCCCCGCGGTCGCGCCGCCGGCGGTGCCCACCGCTCGGCCTTCCGGTTCCCCGAAGACCCCCGGGTGCATCGGCAGCGAGGCCGTCTCGCGTGACGGCACGGCCAGCGGCATGAACGTGACGCGCCCGGGCAGGTTGCCCAGTTCCTGCGCCGACGGCAGCGAGTCGAGCGAGCGGACGATCAGCATCTGCATCGCCGCGCCCAGCGCGGCTTCAACGGCCGAGGCGTGCGTGCTCGAAGAGTCCACCAGTTCGGCCAGCGGCCCGAGCACTCCCGCGAACGCGGATCCCTGGGCCTTGCGCTGCATCACGGCGAGCACGGTCTCCCCGTACCCCATGCCCGAGGCTTCCATTTCCTCCAGAGTCGCCCGGCGGCTCTCGAGGCGGACGAGCTCCTGCCCCAGCTCGGACAACCGGCCGGCCCGCTCCCGGCGGCCCTGGGCCAGGCTCTGCAGCGAAGCATCGCGGGCGCCGATGTCCGTCTCCAGGCTCGCGATCGTGCGGCGGGCGTCGGCCGCCTGCACCTGGTGCGCTTCGCGGGCCGCGTGCGCCCGCTCGAGCTCTCCCGCCAGGCCCGCGGCGCGGGAGCCGGCGCGATCGATCTGTTCCCGGATCGCCTCGGCGCGCCGGTCGTCCCCGACGAGGGACCCCTGGAGGCTCGAACGCTCCCGTTCGATCTGCGCGACACGGTTGCGGCGATCGTTGACGGCGCCCTGGCGGTCGTTGATCTCTTCGAGCACGGCGGCGCGGGCCTCTCCGGCGGTCCGCAGCAGGCGCTCGGCGTCCGAGAGACGCTCGGCCAGCGCCGCGGCCGATTCGCGCAGCTCGGCGGTCGAGGCTTCGGTGCTGACGGTGCGCTGGTTGGCGTCGGCGAGCCGCTGCTCGTCGACGGCGGCCTGCCGCGCGGCATCCTCCACGGACCGCTCGGCCATCGATCGGCGCTGGATCGCCTGCTGGCGCTGGTGGTCGGCCGAGAGCCGGGCCTGGTCGAGCCTGGCGACCCCGTCGAGCAGCTCCTGCCGCGTGATCTCGGCCTCCTGCCTGGCCTGCTCTGAACCGAGCAGCGATTCGGAGGCGATCGATCGCTCGCCCTCGAGCGCGGCCTGCTGGGAGGTCAGTCCCTCCAGCCGCCGGCGCAGGTCGTCGTACTGCTCGAACGCCAGCGCCACGCGAACGGCGGTCAGCTCCTGGTCCAGCGCCTGGAACTTGCGGGCCTTGATCGCCTGTCCCTTGACGATCCTCAGTCGCCGCTCGGTGGATTCAAGCTGGGCGCGGGCCTCGGTCAGGTTGACCTCGGTCTTCTCGAGCTTGCGCTGCGCCTCGATGCGCCGCTGCTTGTACTTGGCGACCCCGGCGGCCTCCTCGAAGATCACCCGGCGTTCCTGCGGGCTGGCCAGCAGCATGGCGTCGACCTTGCCCTGCTCGATGATCGAATACGCATCGGCGCCGATGCCCGTGTCCAGGAAGAGCTCCCGGATGTCGCGCAGGCGGGCGTTGCGCCCGTTGATCAGGTACTTGCTGGTGCCGTCGCGGTACAGCCGCCGCTCGACCTCCACCACGTCGGAGTCCATGGGGAGCAGGCGTTTGCCCCGCACGTGCAGTTCCACGATCGACGGCTCGGCGTCCTCCACCACGGGCGCCGCGGCCTGGGCGATGACCTCGGCGAGCTCCGCATCGGGCTCGAACGGGCGAGAGTTCGCCGATCCCGCGTGGCCGTTCTGGGCGGCGATGCTCGACGCGTCGACGGATTCGGCCGGGCGGGCGGCCGCGACAGCCTGATCGGCCGGACGTTCGATGATCGGGTTCTCGAACGTGAGCGTGACGCTCGCCATGCCGCTGGGCTTGCGACCCGCCGAACCGGCGAAGATCACATCGATCATCTCCGTCCCGCGCAGGCTCTTGCTCGATCGCTCCCCGAGCACCCACTTGATCGCGTCGACGACGTTGGACTTCCCGCACCCGTTCGGGCCGACAATCCCCGTGACCTCCTGGTCGAACGTGAACTCCGTCCGGTCCGCGAAGGACTTGAATCCGTTGAGCGTGAGTTTGGACAAACGCATCGGGTCGCAACCTCCATGTCGCCGCCCCGGATGCCCTCACTCAGGGCCCGGAGGAGACCATCCTGGTCGGGGTTGTGCTCGGGGGCCTGCCGCGGGAGACCCAGACCACAATACAACCGCGCCCGGTGCTTCCACCCCCAATACCTGGGGTTGGCTGCGCCGAACCACACTATATCGGGAAACCACGGCGCGTGGCGTCAATCATTGGAGCTGCTGAGAGCTTATCGGTCGATGGTGAGTCTCTGCCACTACTTCTGGGCTTTGTTTGGGTCCTGCGGGGCGATCGGAACAAGCTGGGGTTTCTGCGGGGCCCGGTCCATCGGGCTGGGCAGGGAGCGCGGGGCATCGGGCTTCTTGAAGATTTCCAGGCGCTGGCGATCGGCTTCGCCCTCGGGACGTTCGGACAGGATGGTACCGGCCTGGGCTTCGAGGATCTCGGCGAGCAGCTTGTCGCGCTCGGTCGAGAAGACCGCTTCGGTGCCCTTGGCCTGGTGGATCGCGTACAGGGCTCCGACAACCTCGGAGTAGGTCATCGCCAGGCCGGGATTGGGATCCGAGGGGGTGGGGGTGTGCGCGAGGAAGCGGACGAACTCGACCAGGTCGGTCTTGACGACGTTGGTGACGACCCGTTCTTCCTTGTAGTCCCTGTAATAGACCCGGATGCGGTCGTTGACCTGATCGCCGTCGAGCATCAGGCGATCGGACCAGGTGGAGACCATCGCGCTGGTCTGGAGGGTCGGGTGGGCGCCGAAAATGACGACGCGTGGCCTGCCCTGCTGGGTGATGTAGATCATGGGAGAGCCGAACGGCACCACATCGAGGAGGAACTTGCCCTCGATGACTTCGCGGCTGATGCCCTGGATCGTCCCGCCGGGGAACTCGAGCTTGGCCAGCTCCTCCAGGTGCGTGAGCGGGCGGGGGAGCGCGCGGGGGTCGGTGGCGAGCTTGTCCTGCTGCAGGCGGACCATGCGGCGGTACTGGTCGGCGGCGGCGCGGGAGGCCAGGGCCTCGTAGGCCGAAGCGCGGACGGTGAGCTCGTCTTCGTCGCACAGATCGCGGAGGGCGATGTCGATGGTGGGCCCGCCGTTGACCTTGGCGAGCAGATCGATCGCCTCGGTGCGGACCGGCCCCTGGCCGTTGCGGGCCAGTTCGACCAGCGACGCGGCCGAGCGGGGGTCGTTGAGGCGGGCGCCGGCCTGCAGGGCGGCCATGCGCGGGACGATCTCGGAGTAGTCGTACATCTCGCGCACGAAGGGGAGTGACTTCTCTCCCACGGCCTCGAGGCACCAGGCCAGTTCGCCGGCCAGGGCCGGCTCCTTCTTGAGCGCGGCGGTGTAGCGGCGGGCGTATTCCTCCTGGTAGAGCGGGTCGATCTGGAGGGATCTCACGAGGTTCAGGAAATCGACGGGGTGGTTGCGCCACGAGGCCGGGACCGAGAGGGTGATGCGACCGCCCTCGCCGCTGGTGACGTTGCCGCCGGACTTGCCGTGCGCGGCCGGGCCCGCATCGCCGGGCTCCTCGGGGAACCGGGTGTTGATCGCCGCCGCGATCGCCCGGGCGCGATCGAAGCTGACGTTGTCCATCTGGATGATGAGCCCCAGCGGCTGGGTGACGACGCCGCCGTCGAGGATGCGTCCCACGGTGCGCGAGATGCCCGAATCCTCCTTACCCGGTTCGGCGAACGGGTTGAGGAAGATCGGCCCGCGAGCCGAGGCGATGATGCGGGTCTTGAAGCCTCCCAGGGGCGTGGCGTCCCCGATGGTCAGGTCCGTCGTCCAGAGCGTGCCGCCCTCGAGGCTGGTGGCGTTGAGAGCGCGGACGTAGACATCGAATGTGGAGCCGTCGGGGGACCCGGGAGCGATGGCGGCCTGCACGAGGACGACCGCGACGTCGGGGTCGCGGAGCAGCTGGCGAGGCGTCTTGCCCTGGAGGCGCGAGTTGGGAAGTTCGGCGGCCTTGGAGACTCCCTTGATCCCCATCTCGCGTTCCATGGTGGCGGCGATCCGCTCGTTGAGGATGCCGCCGCCGGTGCCGTTGAGACCTACGACCAGCCCGTAGCCCGAGACGACGATGGGCTTGGTTCCGACGATTTCGGCCTCGGCGCCGATGGTCCCGCGCAGAACCGTGGGAACATCGCGGACGATCGGGGTCACCGTGCGGGCCCGCTGGGGTGTGGACTCGCAGGCCCAGAGCGGGAGGATCGCCAGCGCGCCGATCGCGGCCATGTGAACGACCGGCCGCGGCAGGCGTGACAGTCGACCGACCGCCGCGACGAGCGTGCTCATCGCGGACGAAGGATTCGTGCTCTTTTTCATGCGTGTGCTCAGCGCCGTGGGCGCGTTTCTGCGGGGTCATTCTATCGAATCGGGACGGAAATGCCCGCAGGGGATCGCCGGCGGGTGTCGGCCGGATCCAGAACGCCGCTGTGGCCGTCGTTTGATGGCTCAAGATTGGGTGAAATTGCGCGAGTATCCACAGGTCCGAAGGGGAGTCGCCTGTCGGTTGCTGTCGAATAGCGGATTCCGTCGCGACCCGACGCGGGGGAGGCAAAATCCCATGGCGGGCGCAAGTTGAGATTTTCAGGGTACTTCTGAGCAACGGACAGTTTTTCCCCCAAATGACACTCTGTTTTGTGGTGTTACCCCCTTGCACCTACGATGTATAGTGGTATCCTGATCTCTCTCGATCGGCCGTGCCCGGGTGGAAACGAAGGGGCGGCCCGACCGAACAATTTAAGAACGACTGACCAAGATCCGGCGATGCGGGGGAAAGGAGTCCCCTGCGCCGTCCGGACGACTATCCGGGTGTTTTGACGTGCCAGTGTTAGCCGACTTCCAGATCCGCGAGCAGGTGAAGATCCAGCCGTTTGAGGCGGCGGTGAAGCGGCCGGGCCGGATCAGCTACGGGGTGTCGAGCTACGGGTACGACGTTCGGGTGGGGACGCGGTTCAAGATCTTCACGCCGACGACGCGGTCGGGTGACATTGCGGTGGTGGATCCCAAGGACTTCTCGGATGACATGATGGTCGAGGTGGATGTGGCGATGCATCCGGCCGACCGGCAGTACGTGATCATCCCGCCGAACAGCTTTGCGTTGTGCGAGACGGTGGAGTACCTGGAGATCCCGCGGGATGTGCTGGCGATCTGCGTGGGCAAGAGCACGTACGCGCGGTGCGGGCTGATCGTGAACGTGACGCCGCTGGAGCCGGAGTGGCGTGGGAAGGTGACGCTGGAGATCTCGAACACCACGCCGCTGCCGGCGCGGGTGTACGCGAACGAGGGGATTGCGCAGCTTCTGTTCCTGAAGGGGGACAAGGTCTGCGAGAAGAGCTACGCGGATAAAGAGGGGAAGTACCAGGATCAGGGGGGGCTCACGCTTCCCAAAGTCGACTGAGGAATGAAGCGCCCGGGCGCGCGTGGCGCCGGGGCGGTGTACGTCTCGTTGGAAGATGTCATGAAGATCACCCGCAAATTCACCAAGGACGGTGCCGACCCCTTCGCGAGCGTGAAGTGGGTCAAGCGGTCTTCCAAGATCTCGAACCCGGACGGGTCGACCGTCTTCGAGATGAAGGATGCCGAGGTCCCCGAGACCTGGTCGCAGCTGGCGACTGACATCATGGTCTCGAAGTACTTCCGCAAGGCTGGGGTGCCTCAAGACGTAGTTGGGGTAGACACAGGCGGGACGCCTGTGCCACGAGATGGGGTAGAGAAGAAGACCGGGCCGGAGAAGTCGGCCAGGCAGGTGATCCACCGGCTCGCCGGGTGCTGGCGGCACTGGGGGGAGACGCACGGGTATTTCGATACGCCCGCCGATGCGCAGGCGTTCTACGACGAGCTGGCGTACATGCTCGTGCACCAGGTTTGCGCGCCCAACAGCCCGCAGTGGTTCAACACGGGGCTGAACTTCGCGTACGGGATCTCTGGCCCGGCGCAGGGGCACTGGATCGTCGATCCCAAGACCGGCGAGGCGATGCTCGCCGACGATGCGTACACGCACCCGCAGCCGCACGCGTGCTTCATCCAGTCGATCACCGACGACCTGGTGAACGAGGGCGGCATCATGGACCTGTGGGTCCGCGAGGCGCGGCTGTTCAAGTACGGGAGCGGCACGGGGACGAATTTCTCGAACCTGCGGGCCGAGGGGGAGCCATTGTCGGGCGGCGGGAAGTCCAGCGGGCTGATGTCGTGGCTGCGGATCGGGGACCGGGCGGCGTCGGCGATCAAGTCGGGCGGGACGACGCGTCGTGCGGCGAAGATGGTGTGCCTGGACATGGACCACCCGGACATCGAGACCTTCGTGAACTGGAAGGTTCGCGAGGAGATCAAGGTGGCGGCGATGGTGGAGGGGCTCAAGCTCCTGAGCAAGCACGACAAGGCGATCGCCCAGACGGCCGAGCGGATGAAGCTGGAGCTTGACTACGACTTCAACGGGGAGGCGTACCACACGGTCAGCGGCCAGAACAGCAACAACTCGGTGCGGATCCCGGACGAGTTCTTCGACGCCCTGGACGCGGGGCGGCCGTGGGAGACGCACTGGCGGACGCAGCGGTCGAAGGTGGCGCGGACGTTCGACAGCCGCACGCTGTGGGACGAGATCTGCTTTGCGGCCTGGCGGTGCGCCGACCCGGGGGTGCAGTTTGATTCGACGATCAACGCGTGGCACACGTGCCCGGGCGCGGGTCGGATCAACGCGAGCAACCCGTGCTCGGAGTACATGTTCCTGGACAACACGGCGTGCAACCTGGCGTCGCTGAACGTGCTGAAGTTCTACGACCCGCAGCGGCGGACGTTCGACATCGAGCGGTACGAGCACGCGATCGACCTGTGGACGGTGGTGCTGGAGATCAGCGTGCTGATGGCGGCGTTCCCGAGCCGGGAGATCGCCGAGCTCTCGTACAAGTACCGGACGCTGGGGCTGGGGTACGCGAACCTGGGCGCGATGCTGATGCAGGCGGGGATCCCGTACGACAGCGAGGAGTCGCGGGCGTTGTGCGCGATGCTGACGTCGATCCTGACGGGCCGGAGCTACCGGATGTCGGCGGCGATGGCCGGGGAGCACGGTCCGTTCCCGGGGTACGGGCCCGAGCGTGAGAACATGCTGCGGGTGATCCGCAACCACCGGCGGGCGGCGCACGGCGTGGCGCGGGATGCGTCGGAGTGGGAGGGGCTGAATCCCAGGACGCGGCCGGTGCCGATCGATCACGGGCTGGTGCGCGACGGGCGGGTGAACATCGCCAACGCCGACGACCTGCTGATCCGCTCGGGCGCGGCGTGGGACGAGGCGCTGGCGCTGGGGGAGCAGCACGGCTTCCGCAACGCGCAGGTGACGGTGATCGCGCCGACGGGGACGATCGGCCTCCTGATGGACTGCGACACGACGGGCGTCGAGCCGGACTTTGCCCTGGTGAAGTTCAAGAAGCTCGCCGGGGGCGGGTACTTCAAGATCGCCAACGAGTCGGTCTCGCCGGCGCTGCGGGCGTTGGGGTATTCCGAGGTCCAGGCCCGTGAGGTCCTGACCTACCTGCTGGGCTCGCTGACGCTGAACGTGCCCATGCCCGCGGCGGCGCGGGGCGCCAAGCCGGGGATGACGCTGGCGGGGTGGCTCTCGGACAGCGGCGTGGCGGACGGGGACCTGGTGAACATCGAGAAGAGCCTGCCGGGGGTCTTCGAGATCTCGTTTGCCTTCACCGCGTGGAGCGTGTCGGAGGAGACGCTGCGGAACCTGGGGTTCGACCCGGCCGAGGCGCGCAAGGAGCCGGGGTTCAACCTGCTGCGCAAGCTGGGGCTCAAGGGATCGGAGATCGACCACCTCAACACGCTGGTCTGCGGCACGCAGACGGTGGAGGGGGCCCCGCACCTTCGGCCCGAGCATCTGCCCGTGTTCGACTGCGCGAGCAAGTGCGGGAAGCTGGGCAAGCGGTTCATCGCGCCGACGGGTCACATCCGGATGATGGCGGCGGCCCAGCCGTTCATCTCGGGGGCGATCAGCAAGACGATCAACCTGCCGACCGAGGCGAGCGTCGCCGAGATCGCGGACGCGTACCGGCTGTCGTGGGAGCTAGGGCTCAAGGCCAACGCGCTGTACCGCGACAACTGCAAGCTGAGCCAGCCGCTTTCTTCGAGTTCCGACTCTGCCAAGAGCGATCACGGGGAGAGCGGCGACGAGCTGGAACAAAGTTCCGCCAAGGAGGAAGTGGCTGGAGCTGTGGCTTCCTTGGCGGGTGCGGTGGCGAACCTTGACGCTCCCAAGGTCGCCGAGAAGCACATCGAGATCGTGTACCGCCCGATGCGTCGGCGGCTGCCGGACACGCGGCGATCGATCACGCACAAGTTCAACGTGGCGGGGCACGAGGGGTACGTGACGGTCGGGCTGTACGAGGACCACAAGCCGGGCGAATTGTTCATCCAGATGTCGAAGGAAGGCTCGACGATCGGCGGTCTGATGGATGCGCTGGGGACGGCGACCAGCGTGGCGCTGCAGTACGGGGTGCCGGTCGAGAGCATGGTGGCCAAGTTCAGCCACCAGAGGTTCGAGCCGGCGGGGATGACGGAGAACCGTGACATCCCGTTTGCCAAGAGCCTGGTGGACTACATCTTCCGCTGGATCGGGATGGAGTTCATCCAGGGATACCGGGAGGCGCACGCGCCCAAGCGCCCGGGCTCGGCGGGCGACCACGGCAACGACGGGGGCGGGCCGTTCGGCAATCTGCAGCTCAACCCGCAGGCGACGGTCGCGCTCAACCCGGTGGACCGGCTCGGTCAGGATCGGCCGGGTCAGGATCGGCCCGGAGCTTCGTCGCAGGAGGACACGCGTTGGAGCAAGAATTCTTCGGCCGCCGCGCCCGCGTCGCGGATGTCCGGGGGCGAGGTTCGGGACTCGGCGACCGTCGTCGTGCGTGCGGGCGGGTCGTCGGGCAAGAGCGCGGAGGTCGTCGTGATGGAATCGACGACGGTGGTCGCGGTCGGTGGCGCGGCCGACACGCTCACCAGGGCGATGGAATCGGTCGGGGATGCGCCGCCGTGCGATACCTGCGGGACGATCACCGTGCGGAGCGGGACGTGCTACAAGTGCCTGAACTGCGGGGCGAGCCTGGGGTGCAGTTGAGCCGGGAACACCAAGGGACCAGTGAACAGAGACCAGTGAACAGACGGATGAGACGAGGCATCGGGACACGACTCAGGAGATAAGGACTCAGGAACTCAGAACAAGCCACCCACGCGGGGCGCGGCGGGCAACCCACCCTTTCCTCCCACCACGCTCGCTGCAGCCCCGCACCTCCCTGACCCCCGGGCAGCCCACCACGGCCCGGGGGTCTCTCTTTTTGGGAAGTGACAGAGTGACAGCGTGCATGCTGGGGCTGTTGATGGCGTCCTGGGTGTTGGCGCAGGTGATCTTGCGGCTTCCGTGGCAGATTGGTCCCAAATCACCGGTCTCGACCGCTCAGATCGTCAAAGTCACGCTGCCGGGCATCATCGTGATCGGTTCTGCCCTGAGGGGCCTGGAACTGGCTATCAGTGGGATCGCCGAGTCCGATCGCCCCATCACTGACAGCACTGCGTTCGGGGGGACGTCCATCTCTCTGGGCCTCATTTCGCTGACGGCCAGCGCGATCGGCTTCACGCTCTTCGCGCGCTGGTGGCGGCTTCAGACGGGCGTCATTGCGTCGACGCAGATCCACGGGAACGCCGATCCGGCGACCAGCGCCGTCTCCTGACTCTCGCGCCGGGCTCCTCGGCCGCCCGATCTCCGCGACCCATTCTCAGCACCCAGCCTCGAAGAGCTGTACGAAATAGGTGAAGTCCTCGATGTCGACAAAGCCGCTGGCGTCGACGTCGGCGGTGTCGCTGCCGGCCTCGAAATCGGTGACGAAGGCGTTGTAGTCGTCGAAGTCGACGAAGCCGGTGCCGTCGAAGTCGGCGATGCAGGTTTCGCGGCGCCACATGCTCGCGGGGATGATGACCCTGGTGCCCTTGCTGGCCATGATGCCCGCGGTGAGGCCGCAGGCACCGCCGTTCTCGAAGAACTCGATGCGGACCTTGTGCAGGCCGGGCTTGAGGGCGACCTGGGCCGATTTTTCGGTCATGCCGTGGGAGCCGTCGTTGTTGATCAGCAGGGTGTTGCCCAGGTAGAGCTTGGAGCCGTCGTCGGAGGTGCAGAAGAGCAAGTAAAAGTCCAGGGCGGGGACCTGGATGTAGCCGGTGAAGACCGCCCCGACCTGGTCGGCGCGGCCGGAGCCGGCGAACGTCCCGTCGGTGCTGGGGTAGTTGATCTGGTCGACGAACTCCGACGCGTAGGGGGTGAGCGTTGAGAAGTTGGGGAGCGAGCTGATATTGCCGACGGCGTAGTAGTCGGCGAGTACGCCGGGGGCGGTGTGCGCCGCGTCGGGCTCGCGCGGCGCGACCACGGTGACGGTGGCGGTACCGACGGCGGTGGCGAGCGAGGAGTCCTGGATCGTGTAGGTGAAGGTGTCGATCCCGGCGTAACCGGGGGCGGGGGTGTAGGTGAGTTCGTCGCGGCCGGCGGGGCCGGTGCCGGTGCTGCGGGAGATCGTCCCGCCGCCGGAGCTGGTCGCGGAGAAGCTCGGGATGGTGGTCGGTTCGCCGTTGTCGTCGCTGTCGTTGAGCAGAACGTCGAGGGTGATGGGGGTGTCCCGGAGGATGGTCGCCGAATCGGCGCGGGCGCTGGGGGGCACGGGGTTTTCGACGATGTTCGCGGTGAACAGGCCGCGGCCGTGGGTTGCGGCGAGCAGGGTGTTGGAGTTGGACATGAAGACCAGCTCGTCGACGCTGACGTTGGCGGGTCCGTCGTTGCTGGTGGACCAGTTGGCGCCGTCATCGGCGGAGGCGAAGATGCCGACCTCGGTGCCGGCGTAGAGCCAGCCGGGCTTGCTCGGGTGGCGGGCCAGGCCGCGGATCGGTGCGTCGGGGAGGCCGGTGGCCCCCGCGCCGGTGATGTCGGCCCAGGTCGTGCCGCCGTCGGTGGTCTTCCAGAGGTTGTCGGGGCTAAAGCCGCCGAGGGCGATGTAGACGGTGTTGCTGCTGGCGGGGTCGATGACGATGCGCGTCACGTAGCGGTCGGGCAGGGGGTTGACGGCGCTGTTGTCGTCGATGGTGGTCCAGGTGGGGGAGCCCGCGGTGCCGTTGGTGGTCTTGTAGATCTTGGCGTTGTTCTGGGCGATCCAGACGACCGAGGAGTTGCCCTTGGCGATCGCGATCGCGCTGATGACGTCGTCGCCGGCGGGCTTGATGGAGGTCCAGGTTGGCGTGGCGGACTTGACGTTGTTGGTCCGCCAGAGGCTCTTGCCGCCGCCGAGCATGCGAGTGGACGTGTTGGGATCGAGGATGAAGGGGGCGATGAAATTGGCGTTGGTTCCCGCGTCGGAGAGTCCGGAGGTGATGTAGCCGGAGGAGGCGCCGCCGTTGGTGGAGCGGTGGATCTGGAGCGTGATGTACTCGCCGTAGAGGTAGTTCTGATCGCCCGGGTCGACCGCGCAGAAGCCGCCGTCGCCGCCGAAGGGGATCGTCGCCAGGTCCGAGCCGGTGTCCAGGAGCTGGCTGCCGTTGTCCTGCGTGCCCCCGTAGATTCGGCCGGTCGTTCCGTTGCCCGCGGCGCCGTAGAACTGGGTGGTGCGGTAGGTCTTGTCCAGACGGGCCCAGCCGTCGCCGGGCGCGGCGGTGTAGATGTCGTCGGTGCGGTACGTCGAACCGTCGGTGGTGATGTAGAGGCGCTTGTTGGTGACGCCGTTGAACTGCGGATCCGGGACGGCGTTCTGGATGTCGGGGTGCGGGTCGATGGTGTCGATGTAGCCGGATGTGACGGGCACGAGCGTGACGCCGCCGTCGGTGGAACGGACCAGCCCGCCTCCGCCGGTCACCAGGACGTTGGGGTTGGTGGGATCGACCCAGAGCAGGCCGCAGTACCAGGAGTTCTGCGTGGAGCCGGAGGTCGTGACGGCGGTGTAGCTGTGACCGCCGTCGGTGGACTTGTAGATCTTCCCATCGCCGCACGAGCCGTAGACGATCGAGCTGTTCGAGCGGGCGTACTCGAGGCTGATGCGCCAGCCGAAGTCGTTGCGGTAGTCCAGGCCGGTGCAGACGTTCCACGTGTTGCCGGTGCTGTTGGACCACAGGGCGCGGTGGAACCATTCGTTGGTGCTGAAGTTGTAGTCGATGACCGACGCGACGCACAGGGCGGGATTGGAGGGATTGAAGTTGACGTCGTAGCCGCCCTGGGCCCAGTAGGGGTTGGACCAGCTGGTCCCGCCGTTGGTCGAGCGGTAGATCCCGCCGTAACGGAGGCCCACGAGCACGATGTTGGCGTTGGTGGGGTGCACGGCGATCGAGACGACGCAGTTGCCCGACCATCCCGCGGTGCTGGGGAGCAGGCTCCAGGTGGCGCCGCCGTCGGTGGACTTGTACATGCCCACCCCGCCGATCGCGTCCCCGTTGAACACTCCCTCCCCGGTCCCCGCGAACATGATGTTCGGATTCGACGGCGCGATGGCCATCGCGCCGATCGCCAGGTTCTGCATGGAATCGTTCACGGGCTTCCAGTGGTAACCACCGTCCTGGCTGTACCAGATTCCGCCGGAGACCGCGCCGGCCCACATGCGGTTGGTCTGCGTGGGGTGGATCACCAGCGAGCGCGTCCGCCCGCCGATGTTCTGCGGTCCGCGCTCGCGCCAGCTGAATCTGGCGATCCCCGCGTTGCGATCACCGTTGACCTGGCGCTGATGCTCCTGGTAGGCGATCATCGCCTGGCGCTGGGCCAGGGCGTGGCCGTACGCCGCCGGGTCGAGCGTGCCGTGCTCGTCGAGCCAGGCGAGCCGGCGCCACTGGAAGGCCTTGTCGGCGTTGGTCGCCGCCGGTCGATCCGCATCCCCCGCTTCCTCTTCTTCATCGCGGGGGATGACCGTGCCGGCCGCGGACATCGCCAGCACCTCGCGATCTCGATCGAAGTCGCGGTCGCGATCCTCCGCCGGCTCCGAGGATCGGCGATCCAGCGGGCCTTCGCATCCCGGCAGTCCGCCGAGCCATCCGCAGAGCACCACCGCCGTTCCGAGCCGCAGCGCGCGGATCGCGCGGTGGGGGGAGTCGCCAGCGGTGCCTGAACGCGCCTTGGTGCCCGCCATCGGGAGCCTCTCTTTCGAATGCGGTGGTCCGAGAATGCAATTACAAAACCGGGCGAATCTGCCGTCCCGGCGAGAAGGAGCACCAGCAGATGCTACCAGAGTCCGGCCGCGGCACAAGCGGGCAATCCGGCGATTAGACCAGCGTCGTCAGGTTCTCCATCTTCCACACGTCGCCGGGTCTCCACGTATAGCGCAGGATCTGGCCGTCGGCGTCCGAACCCAGCAAGCTGATCGCCGCCGCATCGCTGGTAACACCCCGGATCGGGCCGGCCGGGGCGATCGCGCCGGGAACCGAGTCGCTGAGCGTCGCGACCAGCCAGTCGGTCATGCCGGGGGCCCACCAGTACACGCTGAGCTTGCCGGACTGGTCGACGCCGGCAATGTTCATGGCGCCCCACGGCGTCACGAAGCTGCTGACCGTCACGCCGACCATCTTGGGTCCGTTGAACATGGCGGTCAGGTTGCTCGTGGTCCAGTTCCCGCCGGGCACCCACCATGTTGCGAGCAGGTCCCCGCTGGAATCGACGCCCGCGAGGTTGATCGCGCCCCACGACGTGAGGAAGGGAGTCAGTCCGCCCGAGAGCGGGGCGGCGCCGGTGAGCGCACTGAGATTGTCCTCGCGCCAGAGCGTCATGCCCGGGGCGATCCACACAGCGCGGATGTTCCCGTCGGTGTCCAGACCCGCGATGTTGAGGGCGTCCCAGGAGGTGACGAAACTGACCAGCTCGCCGACGAAGGTCGGGGTGGTCTGGCTCTGGGACTTGAGGTCGTGGAGGCTCAGGTTGCGGTACGCCCAGTGTCCAAGAGTGGCCTGCGCGAGGTAGACCATGTAGCCGCCCGAGGTCAGCCCCGCCAGGTAGACGGTGCCGTCGGCGGAAGTGAACTGCGTCAACCCGCTCATGATCGGCGCCGAACCGGCGACGCGGGTGCTGAGGTTCAGACCCGTCCACACGCCCGCAGCGCTGCGTTTGAAGAGGAAGACACCCTTGCTCGACGCCGTTGCCGCGTAGGTCAGGCCGTCGCGGGTGTCGGTCCACGTGACGATGTTGCCCTTGGCCGCTGCGCCCGCCATCTTCGTGGAAAGATCGACGATCGTCCACGTGCCGTCGGAGCTGCGTTCGATCGCGATCGGCAGGCCCTTTTCATTGATGGTTGTAACTGTGAGCGCATCCCCGGGGCTTGTGGAGGCGTTGATGACGGCGTTCTTGAGCGCTTCATCGACGTGCGGGGTGGTGTCCCCGCCCGTGCCGCCACCCGTACCGCCGCCCCCGGTGTCCCCTCCACCTCCGGTATCGCCGCCGCCTCCGGTACCCCCGCCGCCCCCGGTGTCCCCTCCACCCCCGGTATCTCCGCCGCCTCCGGTGCCCCCGCCGCCCCCAGTGTCGCCACCGCCGCCGGTATCGCCGCCGCCGCC
>JBGAOZ010000028.1:0-52477 GCA_044221545.1 Phycisphaerales bacterium | reverse complement strand
GCGAACGGCGAACGGCGAACGGCGAACGGCGAACGGCGAACGGCGAACGGCGAACGGCGAACGGCGAACGGCGAACGGCGAACGGCGAACGGCGAACGGCGAACGGCGAACGGCCAGAGTGTACCGCCCTGTTCGCGGTTCACTGCTTGCTGTTCACTCCATCAGGTCATGACCCCCGCCGCGCTGGAGACCATGCCCATGCCCTGCTCGTCCATGGCGGCGGCGTAGTTGACGATCTCGATGCCGGTGGGCTGGACGACGCGGATGGTGGCGACGATGTTGCCGATGGAGCACCAGCGGGTGGGGTTCTGCTGCCAGGCCATGGAGGCGATCAGCTCGTCGGGCTTGTTCTCGCGGACCAGGGTGAGCATGTCGCGGTCGTGCTGGAAGACCTTGTTGCGGAAGTCGGTGGCGGGCTGCTCATCGCCGGCGAGCGTCTGCTGGTCGCCGAAGGCGGGGCCGACGTGGCTGAGGTCGGCGGAGGAGACGACCAGGGTGGTTCCGCCGAGCTCGTCGAGCGACTCGCGCAGGGCGTTGACGAAGGCGTCGAGGGCGACGCCCTTGCCGTCGTAGGACTCTCCGGCGTTGACGGTGGGATCGTGGACGAGCGCGCCGTAGACCTTGCAGAAGTTGCCGTTCTCGTCCTTGCCCAGGATGTGCTGGATCCAGGGGATCTGGAGCTCGATGGAGTGCTCGCGTTCGTGGTCGTAGCGGTTCTGGTAGAGGGGTTCGCCCAGGCGATTGCGCATGGCGGCGACCAGGGCCTGGTCGGCGTCGCAGGTTCCCAGGGGGGTGGAGTAGCCCTTGTCGCACCCAACGGCGCCGGTGCCATCACCGAAGTGGTTGGTGCCCAGGATCACGACGCGGTCGGGACGGTCGACGACGCGCATGCGGCCCCAGATGGAGGCGTAGTTGAGCCAGCCGCGCGGGTAATCGATGTGGGGGGCGATGATCGCCTTGGGGAGGGTGTTGAAGCTGGGGTTCTCGGCTTTTTCGAGGGCCTGGGCGATCCAGGCGTCCATTGTTTCGCGGAGCTTGGTGGCGCCGACCTCGGCCTTCTGGGTCTCGCCGGCGTTCTCGCCGAGTTCCTGCTGGGCGAGCGAGTCGGCGAAGGCGGCGGTGGAGGCGGGCGGGAGGTTGGGGGTGGAGTCAAAGTCCTTGCGCATCTTGGCGACCAGCTCATCAAAGCGGGGGCCGAAGAGCAGCCCGGCGTCGTCGAGCTGCGCGACCAGTTGCTCGACGATGGGGTTGGTGAGCCCGCGTCCGACGGAGGTGACGACCTCATCGATCGACTTGGTGCCATCGAGCAGGGGGAGGATGAGCTGGGCGGCCGGCATGGTGAAGACCACCTTGTCGGAGATCTGGCGGGCATCGGCGAGCCCCAGGACCATCTGCTCCCCGGCCTTGGCGGGGAAGCCGCGGACGGGGCGGAGGCGCGGCTTGGCGTGGTGGGGGAGGCGGGCGTCGAAGGTGGGGGTGGGCTGCGGTTGGGGAGAAGCCTGCTCACCGGACTGGTCTGCTGGATCGCTCATGAGTCCAGTGTAGGAACTTCAACGGCCCTCCCAGAAGGAGGGGTTGGGGTGGGTTGGGGCGGGCTTGCGCCCGAACTCCTCCTGCGCCCTCAATCAATCCATCGCTGTGAGATTTTTTTTCGTTTCAAAGCCCCTCCAACAGCTCATCGAACCACGCCAGATCCTGCTTCCACTGCATGTTGCTGGGAGCCACACCCGCGAGCCGCGCCATGATCTCTCGCCCTTGCGTGAGCGCTTGCCGCGCTCCCTCGCGATCCGATTGCCGCAGGCAGAGATCTCCGATCTTCGCCCAGCTTACCGCCACATCGCGCTGCCAGTCCGTGTTCCGCGGGTCACGCTGGGCGAGAGCCTTGGCGATCTCCATCCCCGCCCGGTACGACTCCAGCGCCCCCGGAAGGTCACCCTGTTTCACCTGCACGTCGCCCCGCACGTTCAGAAACACAGACCGCTCCCGGCTCCCGTCCATCGTGATTGCCATACCGCGGAGGCCGAGCGCCTCTGCCTGGGTCAGACTTCCCGTGGCGAGCATGAGGCGGGCCCGCTCGTGCAGGGCTTCCACATCATCCGGCCGCAGGGCAAGGACCATCTGGAGGTCCCGATCGACTCGAGCCGATTCTCCCAGCACCAGACAGACCGCGATCTTCTCCCGAAGCTTCTTGATAAACCCCGGTCCATCTTCATCGACGCTCTTGTAGGTGAATTCCATGAGAGACGTGCGATCACCCGCTCGCAGGCGTTCGAGCAGGAGGTCCGCGCCGCCGGTCCCGGCCCCGGCGATTTGTGTCAACGCGGAACGGAGTTCGGCGTTGAGCCTGTGGTTGTCGGACAGGAGCGATCGGACGAGATCCTGGTTGGTCGCTCTATCACGCAGAAGGTCCAACATCTCGTCAAGCTTTGCATCTTGTTTTCGCTGCCTGACCTCGATCGTGTCGAGGTACGTGAATACCTCAAGCTGGAAGCGTTCCTGGTTGAGGCCGATCTGCGCGGCGATCTCCTGGGCGAGCACGGTCGCATCGACCGCCGCCACGCCGCCGTTGCGCGCGTCGGCTTCGCGCAGACGGTCGTTCTCTGCGAGCAGTTCGCGCACGAGGCCGGCGGCATCCTTCTGGTCCCGGATCGCCGACTCGATCCCTGTCAGCCGCTGCTCGATCCGCCGGAAGAACGCATCGGATGTGCCCTTGCCGTGATGGGATGAGCGGTGCTGCAACCAGCATCCGCCCAGGAGGAGCACACCCCACACGAGCGGACCCGCGGCAAGGCCGGTCAGGTGGGACGTGATGACTGTGGCGATCCCTGCAACGTGCGGGCACTTGATCGCCTCCTTGCACGCCTCCTTGAGGGTGTCGACAAGGCCGACCGAACCGGCCTCCTTGAGGAATTCGGTGCCCAGCGAGGCCAGGGATTGCTTTGCCGACCCGCCCACCCACCACCTCCGCGTCGAACCCCCACGCTCAACCAACCCCGGCCGGTCGCGGGCCGTCCCCGGCGATATCCGGGGCCGAATTCGGGGACTCCAGGGTACTACGCAATGGATCCCGGCGTGGATCGGGCCTTTCCGCGGCTTGCGGGGCTGCTTCCGGACCGGCTTTTCCGGCATCGGCGAGCCGTCTATCATCTCAACCCACCCGTCGGGCCACAGAAAGGGCTCCGGCGGGCCCCGCCTTGACAGGCGGGGTGCCCGGGACCACGCCCGACCGAGGTATTTGCCATGTTCGACACGCTCAAGGCCGGCCAGAAGATCACCTGCACGATCACCAAGACCCCGCGCGGCGAGGGGCGGATCTCGACCCTCGAGCGGCTGATGCGGCGAGATCCGGAGGCGAGCAAGGCGCTGCGGCGCGGGCACAAGCGTCGCCAGCAGAACCTCAACGTCTACAACCGCGGCAACCGCGACTGGACCAGCCGCGTCCCGTGCGCCAAGGTCGTCCGCGTCGAGTCCGGGCAGGCCTGGTCGATGGTCTTCACCCACGACCTGGTGCCGGATTTCAAGAGCGTGGCCGAGTACATCACGGTCAAGCCCGCCTGATCGCCCGTCCGGGAATCTCATCGGGAACCACATCGGGGCATCGCATCGGAATATCGCCTCGGGCGCCCGGCACGGACACGGCCGGGTGTTTTGCATTGAATCACCGGTGCGGCGCGGGGCGGGCCGATCGGCGGGGATCCGAGAAGGTGGTGTGTCATGAAGCACGCGGTGGCGATGCTCGGTGCGCTGGGCATCCTGGCGGGGATCTGCGGGGGCGAGTGGGGGCTGGCGGGGTGCTCGAAATCGCCGGCCCGACCCGCGGTGGAAAAGTCGACAGTGCCCGCGCGGAGCTACCGGGTGCGCGGCGTGATCGATGCGCTGCCCAGGGCCGGCAAGCCCGGCACGCAGCTGATGATCCACCACCGGGAGATACCGGACTTTGTCGCCCGCGACGGCCGCACGGGGATGAAGGAGATGTCGATGCCGTTCCCGGTGGGGCCGGGTGTTCAGCTCGAGGGATTGCGCATCGGGGACGCGGTGGAGTTTGAGTTCACCGTCGACTGGAACGCCGAGCCGAGCTACTGGGTCACGGTGATTTCCCGCTCGCGCAGCGGCGAGCAGGGGGCGGAGCCGACAGGCCCGGGCCCGGCAAGCCCGGATCCGAAACCGCAGACGGCGCGCTGATGGATGCCGCGGCCCTCGCGCGGTGGATTCGATGCGTCGCGTGATCGCGCGTGATCAGTGGTGCACGGCAAAAAAAGAAAAAACCCGGCACTCGGACGAACCGAAGCACCGGGTCTCGTGGGGGTCACAGTTGATCGGCGGCCATCAGGCGAGCTGAATATACCACAGATCGGCAGGTCTCATAGGCGATGCGGCACTTTTTCTCGGTCCTCGCTGCCGCCAATATGTTTCGCCGTCATCCCATTCGCGGCAAGAGTTTTAAGGTTCCTTCGCACTGGTTTTTTTGAATGGGTAAGTTGCCTCATCCGCCCCGGAAAACAGGGAGATCCTGATCATTCAAGCATCCGCCACGGCGCTGATGCCGGGCTTGCCCAGGTTCAATTTCTCCATCACCATCTGGAGATCAGACCAGACCTTGGCTCGCTCCTGCGGGGTGTAATTCCGGAGGAGATAGGCCGGGTGGTAGGTGGGCATGACTGGGATGGCGATGGCGGAGCGCGGCGGCGTGAACGAGGCCCACCTGCCGCGCAGGCGACCCATCGCCTCCATGGATCCCAGGATGGTGCGGGTTGCCGGAAGTCCAAGTGTCACAATCACTTCGGGCGCGATGATCTCGATCTGATCATGCAGGTAGGGCGCGCAGAGGCGGGCCTCGTCGAGCGTCGGGGTCGCGTTGTTGGGTGGGCGAGTCTTGAGGACGTTGGCGATGTAGACATCCTGTCGCTTGAGCCCCATGGCGATGATCATCTTGTCGAGCAGCTGGCCGGCGCGTCCGACGAACGGGCGGCCGGTGCGGTCTTCTTCTTCTCCGGGCGCTTCGCCGATGAACATGAGCCGCGCGCACGGATCGCCTTCGCCAAAGACGATGTTCGTGTGCGCTGTCACGAACTGCTTGTGCGGGGCATCGGTCTCATAGCGCGCCCTCACTTGATCGAGTTGGCGCTGGCACTCGGAGCGATCTCGTGCGCCCGGAGACGCGGGGCTGCGGTCGATGACGGATTCGGAGACCGACGTCTTTACCTCCACCATGGGGGGGGCGCCATTCTGGGAGCTCGCCGAAGCGTGAGCGGCGCCGGCTGGTTTGGTTGGCCCGCTCACGGTTGACTCGGCCCTGGGCGGAACTGTCGCGGGAGGGTCTCCCGGGCGATACACGGGCAGGAAGTCGACGCCGAGCAGGCGCGCGGTTTCGGCATGCTGGCGGATCAGACGGGAAAGGCTCGGGGGGTCGGTTGCCATGGCTTGGACCCTGCGCTTGGGCCGGGTTGAGGGATCGATCCTACCCGGCTCCGGACCAAGCGGGAACATCCGACAGCGCGGCGAGCGCAGGGGGCCACACCTCCGGAACGGAGATCAGGGCCACCCGGCGTTCAAGTGTACATTTGGAGGCGATCCCAGGGGCGATCAGACGGGGATCACTTGGGCTCGACGGCCTTGTCCGACGGCTTGGGAGGCTCGGATTTGGGAGGCTCGGGCTTCGTAGGCTCGGACTTGGGGGCTTCCGGCTTGGAGGGCTCGGCCTTGGGAGCTTCGGGTGAGGTCGGTTCGGGCTTGGGAGGAGTTGCGGTGGGCGAAGCCGGGTCGCCCGTGGGGTTCTTGGGCTGCTCGGTGGCGCCCGGGGTATTCGGGTTCGCGGGCGTTTCGGAAGACGGGACCTGTTCCTCGGCCGTGCCGCCGCGCTCATCCCGGGGACCGCCCTGAATGGGAGTGGGCGTGCTGGTCATGGCCCGAACGTTGCCGGGCCCACCAAGTCCGGAGAGGATGGCGCCCGCAAATCCTCCGACGACCAGTCCCACGATGAGGCCGGGCAGGAACGCTTTGGCGAATCCGCCGTTGTTGGAGCCGTTTGCCGTCATGATCCATACTCCCGATCGCACGTGGGGCCGCGAATCCGGCCGCCGAACGCACACCAGAACCACCCGGCAAGGGTAGACCCTCCCTCGGGTGTGCACGAGGGAAGGTGATTATCCCAGCCGGACCGCATCGGCGACCCCGGGAGGGGGACTTTGAAGAAGTCTTATAAGAACGCTGATTTTAAGCACAAATCCGGTGTTGCGGGATTTCCGCGGGGTCATCAGCGACCCCGGCGGGTGCGGTGGACCCAACGTCCGTATTCCAGGACGGCTTTGAAGAGCTCGGTCCGGCGCTGGGGATACCCACGGCCGAAGGCCGTATGGAGACGCCACTGCCAGTAGGGGCCTTGGAATCGGAATCGGGTGATCCACGCGAGCCGGAAGAGTTGCCAGAGGGCTCCGAGGGTGTCGCAGAATCTGGTCATGTGGGTCTGGAAGCCGCACCGACGGGGAAGATGGTGCGGTAGTAGGCCATGGTCTCGACGATGCCGGCTTCCATGGAGGTGACGGGCTCGTAGCCGAGCAGCTCGCGGGCGCGTGAGAGATCGGCGAGCGAATCGCGGACATCGCCGGGGCGGTCGGGCTTGAGTTCGGGGGCTCGGCCGTCGGCAGCGCAGGCTCGGGCGAGCATGCCGGTGACGTCGAGGACGGAGGTTCGCCGGCCGGCGGCGACGTTGATGGCTTCGCCCTTGAGGGGCCAGTCGGCGACCCCGGCGAGCAGGGTGCCCAGGACGGCGTTGCCGACGAAGGTGAAGTCGCGAGACTGCCTTCCATCGCCGTAGATGAGGGCGGGCTGGCCGGCGAGCAGGCGTTTGGCGGTCGCGGGGATGAGGGCGGCGTACTCGGACTCGGGGGACTGGCGCGGGCCGAAGACGTTGAAGTACCGGAGCGAGACAGTGGAGATCCTGTAGCAGTTGGCCCAGGCGGCCATGAGGCTTTCGGCGGCGAGCTTGCTCGCGGCGTAGGGAGAGATGGGCCGGGGGAGCATGCTTTCGACCTTGGGCATCGGCGGGAGCTGGACGCCGCCCGCGACCGTGGGGTCTCCGTAGACGGATGAAGACGAGGCGAGCACGACGCGTGCGACGGACTGCTTGGAACCCGCGGGGGGCTTGGCGGTGGCGGCGACCAGCACGCGAACGGTGCCGGTGGCGTTGACCGACCAGGTGCGCTGGGGATTGGCGATCGACTTGGGCACCGATCCGATCGCGGCGAGATGGAAGACGATATCGCTTCCGTTGCCTTGGCCACCGCGGCTGACAGCCTCGATGAGGGCATCGTCGTCGAGGACCGAGCCGTGCACGAACCGGACGCGCTTGGGCTCGAGGTCCATGAGCGAGGCGATGTGCTCGGCGGTGCTGTTGGAAAGATCGTCGATGACGGTGATCGCCGCGCCCAGGGACAGGAGGGCATCGCAGAGATGGCCACCAATGAACCCGGCACCGCCCGTCACGCAGACGGACCGCCCTTGGTACTTGCCCTTGAGGCGCGCAAAGACATCGGCCGGGAGCTTCATCCGGGGGGAGTCTACCAGAGGCCCGGTTCAGGAGATGCGGGATGTTCCCCGTACTCTCGCTCGCGAGCCGGGTCCCGGTGCGTGCACAGGTCCGAGCGCAAAACAGAAACCCCCGCAACGCGCGGGGGCTCTGGTGGGAAAGAATTGTGCCTTGGGTTGGAGTGACGGGCTGACCGGCCGGGGCTCGCGTGTGTCACTTGGGTCTCGACAACGAGTGACACACTGCACGTCACTGAGTGACAGTATACATCTCCTCATCGATGTTGCTCGCAAGAATCTCGTGTTCAGTGACAAGAAACCCGGTATACTCGCGCTGTCAAGGACTTTGCACGGGATTGTTCGTCATTTGAAAGGTACCCGAGTGGGAAAATCGCTGGCATCCTTTTCCGAGGCAGACGCCGCGCGGCTGAAGGTGCTGGGACGGCGGATTTCGGGGGAGCTTTCGGGGCTGATGGAATTGGTGCCTGAGGAATCTCGATCGGCGCGAGGTCTGGGCCGGTTCCTGGGAATTGACCGAGGGACGGCCCAGCGTGCGATCGCGGCTTCGCGGCTATCGCGGGACCCGGTCGAGGCTTTGGCCAAGGGGCCCGGGACCGCTGGCCTTCGTCAGATCGTTCGCGGGGCGCAGGATGCGGGGTTGTCGGCCGATGCGGTGAGGGGGATTTCGGCGGCGGCGGATCTCTTTGAATCGGCGTTGCGGGAATTGGGGACGAGTCAATCGGGTCTTGTGCGGGCGTTCGAGCCTCCGGAGGAGGCGGAGTTGGGACTCGGGGGGGGAGCGGGCCTGGGCATCGGGGCGGGTGTGGGCCTGGGAATGGAGGGATTCCAGGGTGCGGATCCGGTGGAATCACGGCGGAGGCTGTTCGAGGCGGCGGCCGACAGCCTCGGGCGGATGATGGACACGCGGGCGATCGTGATGATGGTGAGGCCCAAGCCGGGGGAGCAGGCGAAGGTCGAGGTCTTTGGCGGTCACGGGGTGATCGGGTATCGGGCTCGGACGGACGTGATGCCGCTGGTGCTGGGCAGGAGCGTGGACCCGAGCCAGGGGGACTCCTTGGCGCCGGCGCAGCGCGGGCGGCTGCCCGGTCCGCCGCAGCTTTCGGGGGAGCGGGTCCTGATGGACTTCTGCACGAGGCCGCTGGCGCTGGTGAGCCACCGCCGGCACGCCCGCGAGGTGCACGCCGTGGTGGAGCCGCGGGGGACCGACGAGTCGGTGGATGTGGTGCTGGCCTCCAACGGTCCGGACGATGATGAGAACTCCCAGCACCTGCGGCGGGTGCAGGAGACGCGGTTCAACATCCGGGTGCCCACGCGAGAAGCGGTCTTTGATGTGTACCTGGACCGGACACTGGCACAGAATTGCGTGCCGTCGCTGGACCTGTACCTGTGGCCGCGCGAGGCCAAGTCGTTCCGGCCGGCGAACTGGTATGACGCGCTCCCGGGGGCGCCGCTGCTGGCGGTGCTGGGATCGGGAACGCGCAACGCCGCGAGCACGGCGTACTCGCGGCACGCCGAACTGACGGAGGCTCTGTTTGCGGCGAGCGGGTGGAGCGCGGAGCAGTTCGTGGGTTTTCGGTGCCAGGTTCCGTACCCGTTCTGGGCCTCGTGCTACGTGATGAGCTTTGACTATCGGTCCGAGGTCGAATCGGAGTGACTGGTGGGTCATGCTCGCGCGGGAGCCGGGATTCAGTACCATCTGCGATCATGAGAGTCCCGGAGCCCGGGCACGGAACCGTCCGGCGGGGGAAAGCAGCAAAGGCCATCTCGTTGGTGTGCGCCGGCCTGGCGGCCGCGCTGTGGCTGGGGCTGCGCGTGGCGGGGCTGGGGCAGAGCCTGTGGTTCGATGAGGTGTGGCGCACGCGGGTGAAGCTCGACGGGAGCAGCGCGGCGGGCGTCATGCTGTACGACATCCACGGGCCGCTGTACAACGCGGCGATGTGGTGCTGGATCCGGATCTTCGGTGATGGGGAGGTGAGCATCCGGCTTCCGTCGCTGCTGCTGGGGGCGGTGCTGATCGCGGCGGTGTACGGGTGGACCAGGTCGCGGCTGGGCCGGGCGCCCGCGCTGATGGCCGCGGCGTATCTCGTGCTCTCGCCGGTGCATGTGTGGTTCTCGACCGAGGCCAAGAACACGATGCTGGTGGTGACGCTCGCGACGCTGCACCTGATGCTGATGCAGGATGCGATCAGCCGGAGGCGGTGGGGCCGGGGGATCGCGGCGGGCGTGCTGGGGGCGGCCGGCATCTGGACGAGCTTCCAGGCGGTGCTGGTGGTGCTTCCGGCGTGGGTCTACCTGCTGGCGTGGGGCTACCGGAGGGACATCGAGGCCGACGCGGGGTTTGGGCGGGAGGGGCCGTGGCTGCTGTCGGCGGGATTCTGGTCCGTGTGGGTGTGCCTGCTGCTGAGCGTGCCGCTGGCGATCTTCAAGCTCTCGCACGCCGAGCTGCTCTATCGCGACTACCTGTCGGCGTTCAAGTGGTTCGAGCCGGCGCGGCTGCTGCTGGTGTGGTTCGGGACGGGGGATGCGCTGCCGGTGATGCGCGGGGCGTGGGAGGAGAGGGCGATCATCCCGGGGATCATCCTCGGGCCGGTATTCGTGCTGGGGGTAGCGCGGCTGGCGCGGCCGGGGCTTGGGAGGCTGGCGGTGATCGGGATCCTCGGGCCGGTCCTCATGATGTTGGGTTTGGAGCTTCTGCGGGGCGCGTTCGACAAGTCGCTGAAGTTCCACCAGCCGCGCAACATGGTGGTGATGCTGCCGTGGCTGGCGATCGCGGTCGGGCAGGGGGTTGCGTGCGTGCCGGCGGGTTGGAGGCGGGGGCTGGCCGCGGCGCTGGTGTCGGGGCTGCTGCTGGTTTCGTCGGTGTCGATGCGGAGCGGGTGCGCGGACGAGGTGACGGTGATGTACCCCAACCCGGACTGGCGGGGCGCTGCGCGGTGGATGGAAGCGAGCGCGGGGTCGGAGCGGTTGAACGTGGCCTCGCGGACACCGCTGTTGCCGATGGCGTACTACACGCCGTCGGCGAGACTGGTAGAACTGGACCGGGGCAGGCCCGTCGGGCTGTCGCTCGAGGCGCTGGGGCGTGCGGGGTGGAAGGAGTTCTTCCTGATCGTGGATCCGCACTGGTTCGGACTCAGCGCGGAGGAGGCGGCCGGTGAACTGAGGGAGTTCGAGGTGGTTGAGGTCCGGGGGTTCCGGTCGCTGACGGTGTACAGGGTCCGGGCACGGGGGAGCTGAGCGGGGCCCGGAACTAAGAACGCACGCGCAGGGGCATGGCGGGGTTGCCGGCGACGACGGTGCGTGGGGGGACATCCTTGGTGACGACGCTGCCGGCGCCGATGACAGCGCCATCGCCGATCGTTACTCCGGGGCAGATGGTCGCGTGTCCGCCGATCCAGACATCGCTGCCGATGGTGATGGGGAAGGCCAGCTCGCGGCCGGTGGCTTTCACGGCGGGGTCCACAGGATGCGTCGCGGCGTACATGTGGACTCCCGGGCCGATGAGGACGTTGTCGCCGATGGTGATCGGAGCGCAGTCGAGCAGCACGCAGCCGAAGTTCATGAAGAGGTTGTCGCCGGCGAGGATGTTGAAGCCGAAATCGCAGCGGAAATCGGGCTCGATCTCGAAGCGACCCTCCACGCGGCCGGAGAGTTCACGGATGATCGCAGCGCGGGCGGGCGGATCCTCTTCGGTGGAGGCGTTGAAGAGTCGGCGGAGCCGGCGGGCGTTCTTGCGGAGGAGGGTGAGCTCGGGGGTCGGCGGGGAGGTAGACCTCGCCGGCGAGCATGAGGGTGCGCTCGGTCATGGGGGAGGTTATGAGGGCCGTGATCGGAGGCGGTGGGTCGCGACCGGCGCGGCTTGCCCAACTGTCATCTCTGCTCCGCGTCCTCGAACATCAGTGCGCCGAGCGAGGTGAGCGCCAGGGTGCCGGGGCTGAGCGGAGTCGGTCGATGTGCTCCTGCAACGCCGCGGCATCCGGCGGTGATCGCCAGCGGAAGAACAGTTCGGCTTCGGCGAGCAGGGCATCGGCGAGCGTGGGGATGTGCGCGCGGATGGGTGATCCGCTCAAGGACGGGTCGCGGGAGTTGCGGAGTTGGATGTTGGCGCGCCGGGTGTTGGGTACCGGGTCGATGGAGAGATGGAGGACCTTGCCTTCGAGCGGCCAGACGGCGGGGTGAAGGTGCAGGAGGTGTTCGATCGCGGCCAGGGCGCTGCGCCACCAGTTCTCGACGTATCCCCAGTCGGTCAGGTTGTGGGAGAGGATGGGGAGATCGTCGATGTGGAGATCGATGGCGCCCTCGGCGATCGCGGGGGCGGTGCGGGGGAGGGGGCCGGCGAGCCGAAGGGGGATGAGCCGGTCGGTGGGCTTGTTCCACTGACCGGCGGGGAAGACCCAGGTCTGGATGCGGATGGTGGAGGGGGCGGGCATGCGTGGGGAAGGCGGGAGATACGAACCCGTGGAGAGTCCGCTCCCTTACGGTCGCGGTTCCGACGGGGGTGGTGCTGTCTAGAACTCCGCGCTCTTGGGCGTCCGCGGGAACGGGATGACATCTCGCACGTTCTGCATGCCCGTCAGGAACATCATCGCCCGCTCGAATCCCAGTCCGAAGCCCGCGTGCGGGACGGTGCCGTAGCGGCGGAGGTCGCGGTACCACCAGTATTCCTTGGCGGGGAGTTTCATCTCGGCGATGCGGCGGTCGAGGACATCGAGGCGTTCCTCGCGCTGGCTCCCGCCGATGATCTCGCCGACGGCGGGGACCAGGACATCCATGGCGGCGACCGTGTCGCCGGGGGCGCTGTCGGTGCCGGGGTCGTTGAGGCGCATGTAGAAGGCCTTGATCTCTTTGGGGTAGTTCATGAGGACCACCGGTTGCTTGAAGTGCTGCTCGGTGAGGTAGCGCTCGTGCTCGGACTGCAGGTCGGTGCCCCACCGGACGGGGTACTCGAACTTATGGCCGTCCGCGATCGCCTTCTCGAGGATCTTGATGGCTTCGGTGTAGGGAAGGTGTCGGAAGGGCTTGTCGAGGACATCCTGGAGGCGGGCGAGCAGGCCCTTTTCGATGCGATCATCGAAGAACTTCATGTCGTCGGGTCGCTCGGTGAGGCAGGCCTTGATGAGGAACTTGATGAACTCCTCGGCGAGCATGGCGTCGGCCTTGAGGTCGGCGAAGGCGATCTCGGGCTCGACCATCCAGAACTCGGCGAGGTGGCGGGAGGTGTTGGAGTTCTCCGCGCGGAAGGTGGGTCCGAAGGTGTAGACGCGGGAGAGGGCCGAGACGTAGGTCTCGACGTTGAGCTGGCCGGAGACGGTGAGGTGGGCTTCCTTGCCGAAGAAGTCCTGGGTGTAGTCGATGGCAGGAAAGGTAGAGTTGGGAGAGGCACCGGGCGCTGGGCACTGCGCACCGGGGGCAGAACCGCCGGGGCCGAGGGCGTGCTCTGGTGTCTTGGCATCTTCGCCGGTGGCTGGTGCCCGATGCCCAGTGCCTTCTTGCTTGCCTCCGGTTCGCGGCGGATTCACCATGTCCAGCGTGCTGACGCGAAACATCTGGCCGGCGCCCTCGCAGTCGCTGGCGGTGATGATGGGAGTGTGGACGTAGAAGAAGCCGCGTTCATCGAAGAAGCGGTGCATGGCCATGCTGAGGGTGTGGCGGACGCGGGCGACCGCGCCGAAGGTGTTGGTGCGGACGCGGAGGTGGGCCTGCTCGCGGAGGTACTCAAAGGTGTGGCGTTTGTTGGCGACCGGGTAAGAATCGGGGTGCTCGACCAGTCCGATGATGCGGACGGCGCCGGCCTGGGAAGCATCGACGAGGACCTCGACGGCCTGGCCCTTGCCCTGGCTGGCGACCAGGACGCCATCGACCTCGACCGAGCAGCCGGTGGTGAGCTTCTGCACGTCGGCGAAGTTGGGGATGGCGCTGGCGCCTCCTCCACTACCGCCCTTGATGACGCACTGGATGGGGTCGAAGCAGGTGCCGTCGGAGACGGCGACGAAGCACAGGCCGCCGTCGGCCTTGGACTCGCGGTTGGTGCGGACCCAGCCCTTCAGGGTGATGGGGGTGCCGATGGGAGAGGTGAAGGCGGTCTTGACGGTGAGCCAGGACATGCGGGAGCTCCGTAGATTGGAGGGGATGGTAGGGCGAGGGCCCATGGGCACAGGGGGAAGCGAAGTGAGCGAGTAAGGGGATCAGGGGATCGCGGCCCGGGGGTTGATTGTCCGATAGAGGATCGTGCGTGAGTATCGCGGCAAAGAACAACGCGGTCGTGGAGGCAACGCCGGGGGAACTGGCGGGCATCGCTCGCCGGGTCTTCCGGGAGGGGCCGGCGCTTGTCCGCACGCTCCAGCACTGGCGACCGTATATCTGCCCGTTCGAGGAGCTGCTCCCCCACTTCCCCGCGGGGGCGCGGGTGCTGGATATCGGGTGCGGGGGCGGGCTGCTGGCAGCTCTGGTGTGCGAGCTTCGCGGTCCGGCGCGGTTCGTGGGGTTTGATTCATCCAGTGATGCGATCGCGATGGCGCGGGCGAACCTGGGGCGATTCGCGGGTGAGCCGGAGTTCCATCGGCTGGATGTGGGAGAGCCGTGGCCGGCGGGGCCGTTTGATGTGGTCTCGATCGTGGATGTGGTGCACCACATCCCGCCGGAGCACCAGAAATCAGCGCTGGTGCAGGCGGCGGGTGTGCTTGAGCCCGGCGGGGTGTTCATCTACAAGGACATGACGCGGCGAGGGCTTCTCCGGCCGCTGATGAACCGGGTGCACGATCTGGCGCTGGCGCGGCAGTGGATCCACTACGCGGATATCGGGGATGTGAAGCGGTGGCTGGGGGAGGCGGGGCTGGAGCTTGTGCACGAGAGCTTTCACGCTCGCTGGTGGTACGGGCACGAGCTGCTTGTATTCAGGAAACGCTGATCGCGGCGCCGATGAGCGCATCAGCCCTGGCCGCGGCCGTCCTTGAGGGAGCGCAGCTCCGCGAGCGTGGAGTTGAGCTGCTTGCGGAGCTGGCGCAGGCGGATGAATGATCGCGTACGTGTCAAGAGTTCCAGCCGGTGCACCGGCTTGGTGAGGAAGTCATCGGCGCCGCAGTCGACCGCCCGCTCGACATCGCTGACCTCGTTGAGGGCGGTGACCATGACGACCGGGATCTCCCGGGTCGCCGGGTTGCCCTTGAGCCGCGAACAGACCTGGAAGCCGCTCATTCGCGGCATCATGATGTCCAGCAGGACCAGGTCGGGGTGGGACTGCTCGACGGCCTTGAGGGCCTCGTCGCCGTCACGGGCGAGCACGAGCCGGCAGGGGAGCTCCTCGAGGTAGGCCTGGAGGAGTTCGAGGTTCTGCTCGTTGTCGTCGACGAGGAGGATGCTGGCCTGGGCCAGGTCGGCATCGCCCTCTTGCGGGGGACTGGAGCGGGGGGTTGGATCGGGTGGGCTCATGGAAGTTCGGGCCTGCGTGGGTATCGCGTGATGGTAGCGGTCCTCCCCGGGCCGCAACCCGTCGCTCCGGGCGGCCGACCGTGGAGAGACAGGTGATGGGCGTACCATTTCACGGTCGTGCCCGGAGTTCCATCCGGACGGATTCAGGGGAGGTTCGCCCAGAGACCGTCGGTTTTGCGGCGAACCTGGAGTGCAGCGAGGATGTCGATGGTAGTTCCTAGGTCCCGGACGGTCTGGGAAGATCGTTTCCGGACGCCGACATTTGAGCAGCTCCGGGATCTGAGCAACAAGCAGATCGCGGGGGTGTTCGATGCTGCCCGCGCCAAGCTGCGGGTGGTTCCGGAGGTGCGCGAGTCGGTGGCGTGGCTGGGGCTGCCGTGGCGGTGGTGCCTGGAGTACCGGCTGAACCTCGACCCGCAGCGGGCGTGGGCGGTGCTGGTGATGCAGCCCAACAAGCCGGGGATCGCGATCCCGCTGCCGGCGCCGGTGCTGAGCAAGGTGCCGCTGGCGAAGCTGCCGCGATCGGTGCGGGAAGGGCTGCGGGCGGCGAGCTCGATCGCCGGTGTTTTCTGGCCGTGCTGGGAGTGCCTGGGCAAGACGCAGGTGGATGAGGTGATGCAGGTTCTGGAGATGAAGCGGGGGATCATGGGGGGTTGAGGTGAGGGTGTGCAGGTGCACTTCCTCCGCAGAGGCTTGTTGCGTGAAGATCATCCATCGGGTGAGCACGTCCGACCGTCCTGAGCGCCGCGAGAAACTGCTGGCGCTCGATATTCCCTTCCATCCGCCGGAAAGCCCTCTGGCGCGCGTGATCTGGCTGGACGTCGAGGAGACACATCCCGGCTGGCCCCAGTTTCAGTCCCTCTGCGCCGGCTGAGAGTGTGTGGACATAGCCCGGACGGAGTTCAGCGATGCGGACCGGGCGGGCGCTGCGTTTCTCGAGATGCAGCCGGCGTGGCACCACGGATACCCGCAGCCCGAGGATGATTTCGGGTACCTCCGCGCTACTTACGACCTTTCGCAGTATTGCGCTGCATGCGGGGTGGGCAGCAAGCAGCATGCCCCGTTCCGCATGAAGGGCGAGCCCACGTGGGGCAAGAAACAGATGCTCCAGCTGAACTGGATATTTGATGAGTACTTCGTAGAGCCTGCGTGTTGGGAGCTTGTATTCCGACCGCTTGGCATCGGGTGTTCGCCGTTTCTGGATCACCGGACCGGGCGCGAATTCGGGACTGTTGTGCAACTGGACTGCGGCCCGACCGCACCCGGATCGCTCTTGTTCGGCGAGTCTCTCGGATCGGAGCATTGCGGAAACTGCGGCCGCCGGAAGCACCTTCCGATCTCACGTGGGTTCTTCCCTTCTCTTGGCGCGGTCCCAAGCGGCCCGATCTGAAAGACCCGCGAGTGGTTCGGGAGCGGCGCTTCGGCATGGAACGCGATCATCGTCAGCAAGCTCGTGTACGAGAGCATGAAGACGCATCGAGTCGCTGGCGTAACGGTTGCGCCGCTGGGCGATTGAATTCCGCCCGTGTTCTGTGCTGCGATGCCGGCCACGCAGCGCTTGGACCCCTGCGGGGTCCATCGGCATGGCGATGCGTGACCCGGGGGCGGCGCTCGCGGACTCGCTCTGCCCCCGGCTGTCTTCTTGCGGCCCTTCGGGCCTTCGAGCAGCTTTCGGGCCTTCGGGAAGGCGGAAGGCCGGGGGGGGAGTTACTTCTGCCCCACCGTGATCTTGATGGGCGCGCTCGTGGCCGGCTGCTCGGTCTGCTTGTGGAGCTTGCGGGCGCGGTGGGTGGACCAGTCGGTCACCTTGAGGTCCGGGGAATCCGGTCCATCGTTGACCTTGAGCAGGTCGTAGACGTTGTCGCGCTGGGCGGGGATGAAGCCCGTCTCGCGGATGAGCCGGCAGAGCACCGCCTCATCGAGGCAGTAGGTGGTGCCCGCCGATGACACCACGTTCTCCTCCATCATCACGCTGCCCATGTCGTTGGCGCCGAACGTGAGACCGACCTGGCCGATGTGCGGGCCCATGGTGACCCACGAGCTGCCGATCGAGAAGATGTTGTCCAGGAACAGCCGCGAGAGGGCCTGCGTGCGAAGGTAGTCGGTCGAGCCGGACATGCGGACCTTGCGGCCGAACTGTTCGCCCAGAGCGCCCAGGGCCTTGTGGTCGACCTCGCCGGACTCGCCCCAGTTGAAGGCCCGCGCAATCAGATCGCCCGGGAATTCCTGCGCGAGCTCGGCGGGATCGAGGCCCCAGTCCTTGACGCGGCCCAGGGGGGTGTTCTCGCGCTGGAAGGGCCAGGAGATGAAGGACTTGTAGTGGCCGAAGGAGCGGCGAGCCGTGGTCGATCGCTTGGCGGGCGGATCCGCGGCGAGCGCGGGGCCGGCCGAGTCCCATTCGGTCTGGCGATCCCCGTGCTCGCGGGCCTGCTGGAGGGCCTTGTCCTGCCACTGGCGGACGAGCCACATGTGGTGGATGCGGTCGGCGTAGCCCTCGATGTGGCCGAACATCATGGTGGCGCTGGTGAACATGCCCAGGGAGTGGGCGGCGTACATCACCGTGAGCCAAGCCTCGGCATCGCACTTGCCCAGGCCGATCTTGCGGCGGACGGGGGTGGCGAAGATCTCGCCGCCGCCGCCGGGGAGTGAATCGAGCCCGGCATCCTGGAGCTTGGCGAGCACCCAGCGGCACTTGGCGAGCAGATCGTCGCCCGGGGCATCAAAGAAGTGGACGAACTCGATGAGCTCGGGGGGGCTGAAGGCGTGGATGTGGATGTGCGGGAAGCGCTCGCGGATGGAGGAGAGCAGGTCGAGGTAGTAGTCCAGGGGCAGGTTGGGGTTCATCCCGCCCTGCATGAGGATCTGCGTGCCGCCGATCGCGCAAAGCTCGGCGATCTTCTGGTGGATCTCTTCCTTGGGGAGCGTGTAGGCGTCGTGGTCGTCGGCATCGCGGCGGAAGGCGCAGAAGGTGCAGCGGGCGGTGCAGACGTTGGTGTAGTTGATGTTGCGGTCGATGATGTAGGTTCGGAAGGCATCGCCGTGGATCCGGCGGCAGCGGCCGTCGGCCCAGCGGCCGAGTTCGACCAAGGGCATGGTGCGGAACATCTCCAGGGCCTGCTCGCGGGTGAGGCGGGCCTCGCCGCGAACGATCGCGGCGAGCAGGCCTGGGTCGGACGGCGAGTGGCGCGGGGACTCTTGTGCAAGGCCCTGGAAGATCGGCGAGGTCATCGGCCGAGTGTAGGACTTTCAACCGGGGTTGAAAACCGCGAAATCTGGAGGCGCAGGCCCGGTGAGCGGCGGGAACGGGCTGCTGTGCGGCCGCGCGGGTAGACTGGAGCATGAGCAGCGCCAACCACCACCGCATCGATTACATCGAGCTGGGCGCCCCGAGCGTGCCGGCCTCCAAGGCCTTTTACGCCGCGGTCTTTGGCTGGAAGTGGACCGACTACGGGCCGGACTACAGCAGCTTCGAGGACGGCCGGATCTCGGGCGGCCTCGCCGAAGATGCCGAATCACGCGCCCGCCGCTCGCTGGTCGTGATGTTCTCGGACAATCTCGAACAGACGCTCGCGGCGGTCCGCAGCGCCGGCGGGAAGATCACGCGCGAGATCTTCAGCTTCCCGGGCGGCAGGAGATTCCACTTCGCGGACCCGGCGGGAAACGAACTGGCGGTGTGGGGGCTCGACCCGGCGCAGGGAGCCTGATCGCTGCAAACACCGCTTCACTTCGGAAACGAGACCGCCCCCGATCCTCGGGGGCGATCTGGAATGGAGGCGTGGTGGCGCTGGGGTTGATCGGCGCCCGGAGATTCAATTCCGGGAGTTCCTGGGGACCGCCGCGGCGGCCTTGGCAGCGACCGCGGGTGCTGCGGCTTTGGGCGGGGCTACGGCCTGGACCGGCGCTTTGCCCTTGAGCGCCGGAGCCGAAGGAGCGGGCTTGGCAACTGCTTGAGCCTGGGCCTGCGATTGGGCCTGCGGCGGCTTGGCGCTCGCGGACCGTGCGCCCGATGCGGCCTTCTGGACGCGATCCACACGCGCACCGGTGAAACCGTGGCTGCTCACGCCGCCGACGGCCTTGTCGGTGGGCCCGGCGGCTTGAGGCTCTTCCGCGGCGCGGTCCTTGCACCCGGACCGCGAAGAAGCATCGCCGTCGGCCAGGCTCACGTCGGGATGCTCCGGCTGATCCCGCGGGTCAGCGGCCGGCCGGTCCGGCGCTGCGTCACTCGAAGGCTTGCCCGATCGTGCATGGGAATGGTCGGGTGACGCCGCGCGAGCCGGGGCGGCGGTGCGAGACTTGCCGTAGCTGCAGACCGAGGGTCCGGATGCCGGGGCATCGGTGGCGGATGCGGTCTTCGCGGCATTCGCGCCCGGGGTCGACTTGGGTGCCCGGCCCGACGCTGCCGGGTCGCTGCCCGGCTTGGCGGTGGCGGCGGGATCCGCCGCCTTTCCCGAATCGGCGAGCGACGATGTGGAAGCGCCCGCGAAGGCGACTACCGCGGCGACCAGTGAAACGACCGGAATCCGCATCGAGAGGTCCTCCTTCCGGTCCATGAGCGGTTGCGACTCACCCGCGCCGGGCCAGAAGGACATGTACGAATCACCGGGACGGATGCCACCGATCCCATGATCCCGAGACCGGTCGACGCCCTCACAGACCGCGCAGGCGTTTCGGGCGGCCGCCAGGAGCAGACCGGGCGTGCGGGGGGCTTAGACCTGGCCGCGCGCGACCGACGCGGCGGCGCGGACGATCGGGGCGAACTCGCCGACCTTGAGCGAAGCGCCGCCGATAAGGCCGCCGTCGATGTCGGGACCCTTGAACAGGTCCATGGCGTTGGAGGCCTTGACCGAGCCGCCGTACATGATGCGCATGCGTTCGGCGGTGTCCCGGCCGTACATCCCGGCGATCAGCTTACGGATCTTGAGATGGACATCCTGGGCGTCCTCGGGGGTCGCCGTCTTTCCCGTCCCGATCGCCCACACGGGCTCGTAGGCGATCGTCACGCGGGCGATCTGGTCCCCGGTGACATCGGCGAGCCCCGCGCGGATCTGGCGCTGGTTCACGGGGTCGGTGTGGCCGGCGATCCGCTCGTCGAGGGTCTCGCCGACGCAGAGGATCGCCTCGAGTCCCTCGTCGAGGACAGCGCGGAGCTTGGCGTTGACCATGGCGTCGGTCTCGCCCAGGACGTGGCGGCGTTCGGAGTGCCCGCAGAGGACAACCTCCACACCGCAGTCCTTGAGCATGTCGATCGAGACTTCGCCGGTGAAGGCCCCGTCGGGCTTGTTGTAGACGTCCTGGGCTCCCAGGCGGATGGACGAGCTTCGGTCCCGCAGGATCGCGCGCACGGCGAGCAGGTAGGGGAACGGGGGGAAGACCGCGACATCCACGTTGTTGACGTCGCGGAGGCCGTCCACGACGCCGCGGGCCAGCTCGGCCGCGGAGTTGCGGTTGGTGTTCATCTTCCAGTTGCCGCCGACGTAGGGCTTTCGATCGGACACGTGCGGAACTCCTGGGCCCGGCGGTGAGGTGCTGACTCCTCACAATAGCCGCGTCCGAGTCCCTTGTGTGCCCTGAGGGGCCGGTTGATCCCCGCACCGTCCGGCCCGTGGATCACACCATGTAGACCGAGACGCCCGCCATCCGCAGGACCGGGATCAGCCGGTAGATCTCCAGCATCCGGGCCAGCCGTCCCCGAACGTTGCGGATCTCCGCCCGGCCTCCGGTGCACTGCACCCGCCGCGCCACCTGGATGATCGCCGCCACGGCCCCGCTGTCGATCTTGACGACGGCCGAGCAATCGATCACGGCTTCCACCATCCCGCGTGCGGTCGCGCTGGTCATCTCCAACATGAAGCGCTGGATCGACCGGGGATCGGTCATGTCCGAGTCGAGCGCGATGCGCACCGAGAAGCACGCGGGCTGCCGCTCATTCGCATGGCTCTCCCCGCGCCCACACTCATCCCCCCTCACCCTCCAGAACGATCCGGCCATTCCCACGAGCTTCCCAAACATGGATGGATCCTCCTTCCATCCGGGTGATCGGGCGCACATGCTGCCAGTTGCGTGGGGCGGATCATCGGACGCGGAGTTTCCGGCCGACCCAGGCGGTCTCAACCGCCGGGGTCGAGCCCGTCCAGCCAGCGGCGCATGTCGAGATCTTCCAGCCGGATCGCCCCCGAGGCCCCCTCCAGCAACTCCCGCAGCACCGAATCGATCTGGACCACGTCCGGAGGGGAGTGATCGGCCTGCCCGGGGCTCCGGGAAGGGCCGGGCCGCGGGGGTTGGGCGGGATTGGGAGCCTCCGGCACCGTCAGCGCGGGAGGGGGTACGGGCGGCGGCCGCGCCGGGCCGGGCAGGCTGGGCTGGGAAGCAAGCGCTGCGAGCTCCGCCAGCTCGGCGTGATCGAATCCGAACTCCCGGATCCAGGCGGCGACCTCGGGACCGCCCAGCGGGATCTTGTGCTGGTTGCGGGGGTGGGGAACCGCGGCGGGACGCGCTTCATCGAAGACCAGCTGGCGCAGGAACGCGCCGCTGTCCAGGATCGAGGCCCCGGCGCGGGAAGCGGCCCGCTGCACACGGCGATCGTTGCTCACCACGGTGATGCGCCGCGCCGCCGAGTCACGCGCGAGGATCTCTTCGACGAGCGAGTCGGCATCGCGGCCGCCGCCGGCGTGCACCACGTTCACGTTGGATGAGTTGCCGGACCTGGACGTGCCCGCTCGCCCGGCGACCGCCCCGGCCGACCACGCCGCCGAGGCCGAGCCCGCGGACGGGGGCGCGCCGTCGCAGACCAGAACGATGCGCGTGCGCGCGTAGCGCGAGATGCCCAGCAACCGGACCAGGCCGTCGACCTCGAGCCCTGCCAGGCGCGGCGGCAGGACACTGGTGGTCAGGAGCACGTTGAACGCATCGATCAGCAGCATCGCCGCCCGCCCGCCGGCGCGGGGCCGGCCCGTCGCGCCGCCCGCCGGCCCGTGCGGGACCGCGGGCGCATCGATGGCCGGACCGCGGAGTCCATTACTTCCCGGTCGCCGGCGCATCGCCGGCGATCTTGAGGACGATCTTGCCGCGCACGCCGCCGGCCTTGCTCTTCTCCTGGGCCTTGCCGGCATCGGCCAGGTCGAAGACTTCGCCGACGTGGGGCACGACGCCCGCGGAGTCGATCAGCGCGGCGATCTTGGCGAGCTGCGCGGCGTCGGGGTGCACCAGGAAGACGCTGCCCTTGATCCCGTGCTCCTTGAGCTTCTCGGGCGAGGGGGGTTGGACGATCGAGACCAGGTAACCGTCCTTCTTGATCACGCCCAGGGACCGTTCCTGGGTTGTGCCCCCGATGGTGTCGAGCACGACGTCGACGTCCTTGGCGATCTCCTCGAACTTCTGGTTCTTGTAGTCGATCGCCTCGTCGGCGCCGAGCGATTTGATGAACCGGAGGTTGGAGTCCGACGCGGTTGCGTAGACCTTGGCGTGCACGGACTTGGCGAACTGGATCGCGAAGTGGCCGACCCCGCCGGCGCCGCCGTGGATGAGGACCGTCTGACCTTCCTTGAGCTTGGCCTGGTCGAAGAGGGCCTGCCAGGCGGTCAGCGCGGCGAGCGGAACACCGGCGGCCGTGAGGTGGTCGATGGAGGCGGGCTTGGCGGCGATCACCGCCGCGGGGGCAACGGTGTACTGCGCGTAACCGCCGCCCGCGGTGATCGGGAGGTACGAGAACACCTCATCGCCGGGCTTGAACTTCGTGACCCCCGCGCCGACCGATTCCACGGTGCCCGAGATGTCGAACCCCGGCGTCATGGGGAGCGGGAGGACCTTCATCATGCCGTCGCGGAGCTTCCAGTCGATCGGGTTGACGCCCGCGGCGTGCACCCGGACCAGCACCTGGCCCTCCTTGGGCTCCGGGCGCGGGATGTCCTCGAGCTTGAGCACCTCGGGCCCGCCGAACTCGTGCATGCGGATCGCCTTCATCGTGGGCGCCGCGGCTGGCGGGGCGGGGGGAGCGGGCTGCGGACCGGGCGGGGCCGGCAGCGGGCCGCCGGCCATGGAGCACGCGATCACGGCGCCGACCTGAACGATGCGAGGAGCGAGCATGCAGCAAGTGTACGTTCCCGCGGCTCACAGGCTCGGGCCCGCATTCACAGCAGCGGGTTCTTCGCGCCCTGCACGTAGTCCCTCGAGGGGCTCATGTTCGGCATCGGGTTCACCAGCACGTCGCTGTAGAGCTCGGCTTCGACCTCGGGCGACGGGGAGCTCTCGGCGAACTCGATCGCTTCGCGCACGATCGCCTTGATCTCCTCCTGCATCTCCTGGAACTGCTGCTCGGAGAGGGCCGGGCCGCCGGCGGGCGTCTTGCGCACGCTCAGGAGGTAGTGCGCCATGCGGTCGATCGAGTCCCTGGCCTTGAACTGCTCGACCTCTTCCTTGGTGCGGTACTTCTGGGGGTCGGACATCGAGTGCCCGAGGTAGCGGTAGGTCTTGAGGTCGACGAACGCCGGGCGCTGCTCGTCGCGGCACGCATCCACCAGGGGCTTGAACTTGTCGTACAGCTCCATGATGTCGAAGCCGTCGACCACGCGGCCCTCGATGCCGTAGGCCCGGGCCTTGGCCATCAGGTCGTGCGCCATCGTGGTGCCCCGCTGGATCGCCGTCCCCATCGAATAGCCGTTGTTCTCGACGATGTAGATGACCGGGATCGAGTACAGCCCGGCGAGGTTCATCGCCTCGTGCAGCGCGCCCTGGTTCAGAGCGCCGTCGCCCAGGTACGCGAGCGAGACCTTCTTCTTGGCCGCCTGCCCCTCGACGACCCCGGGGTTGGGCAGCGCCCTTCCGAGCACTTCCAGCTCGTACTTGGCCGCGAACGCCAGCCCGGTCCCCAGCGGGGTCTGGGCGCCGACGATGCCGTGACCGCCGAAGAACCAGTGCGGCTTGTCGAACATGTGCATCGACCCGCCCTTGCCCTTGGCGCAGCCGGTGATCTTCCCGAACATCTCCGCCATGCAGACCTTCGGGTCCATGCCGCGCGCCAGCGCGTGGCCGTGGTCCCGGTACGCGTGCACGATCGGATCATCGGGCTGCAGCGCGTTGATCGTCCCCACGGCGACGGCTTCCTGCCCCGTGTAAAGATGACAGAAACCTCCGATCTTGGCCTGCTGGTACGCTTGGGCGCAGCGGTTCTCAAACTCCCGAATGAGCATCATGTCGTAGAGCCACCGGACCAGCGTGGCATCCGGCAGCTTGGCCGAAAGGGTGTAGACAGGCGCGGGAGCCGCAGCGCGATCAGGAGCGGCGACGGTGCTTGCGTTGGGCATCGTGTGGGTCTCGGAGTCGGTCGGTGTTCGGTGTATCGGCTGTTTCGGACGGAGATACTAGGTGTTCCGCGAGATTCCGGCCAACGGTGAGGTGTACTCACCATCATCGCTCGACCGCGAGCACGATCTTCCCGGCCTCCCTTGATTCGACCCGGAGCCTGTAGCCGAGGTTGGATTCGGCGGCGATCCCGGCCATCTCCTGCCCGAACTGATCGACGGGACCGGCGAACGTGGCCGAGAGCGTCGTGGTTCCGACGCCGTCCTTGCTCATGAACGACGGGGTGCCGCGGAGCGTCACTCGCTTGCCGTGGGTGCGGATGGCATCGGCGAGCCTGCCGGCCTCTTCGTCGCTGGCGATCCCCTTGACGGTGACCTCGATGTCGGCGGGCCTGGACCAGGCGTCCTTGAGCGCGGCGCCGACCTGGCCGGACGCGCGGGCGCCGAAGGCAACCGTGGACCGTCGGAGCGCATCACCGGACGAGAGCCCGCGGAGGGGCGAGGTGATCAGCGCTGCGCCCAGCCGCTGGCTGGTGGCGAGCTCAACGGTCTCGAGCGTGTAGACCAGCTCGAGACCGGCAGCGCCGCCGATGACTTTCCCGTAGCCCACCACCGCGATGTCGGCGACATCCTCCTTGCGCAGAAGGCCCAGGAGCTGATCGGAGCCCATGTACTTCTGCCCGGAATCGACCCTGCCGAGCATCGATGCGCGGGCCAGGTCGGGGGAGATCTGCCTGGTCATGCCGTACTCGGTGGACAGCGACTGGGAGACGGCCTGCTCGACCTGCCGGGCCCACATGTCCAGGGCGCTGGGGTCGGCGAACTGCTCGGGCTGGGAGGGCTGGCTCGCGGGCTGGCCGGAGCCGGCGGGGGCGCCCGTGTTCACGACGATCATGTTCTCGGCGTTCACCCCGCCGGAGGCCGAGGCCCTGCGCCACTCGTCGAATTCCTGGATGGTCGCCGCGCGGTTGATCAGGACTACGGTGCGGGGCGAGCCATGGTCGGCGTACAGGCGTCGAACGTCGTCGCGCACCTGGGCGCTGTCGGCGGCGGGCGGGGCCGCGGGCTCGGCCGGGCTGGCGGGCGCGGGGGCCTGCGTGGAAGGCTGGGGCGGGACGATGGGGGTCGGGGAGAATCCACCCTGGCCGGGATGAACGCGAAGAGCGATGCGTCCGCCTTCGGCCTGCCTGGGCTCGGCGATCAGGTTGTACCTGGCGCGCAGGACTTCGGCGATGTCGGCCGAGAGCTGGGTGACATCGGCGTCGGCGCCGCGGACGAAGGTGAGTTCGTACTCGTTGTAGGACTCCGACTGTCCGCCGGCGTCCTTGACCGTGCCCCCACCGCGCGTGCGCGCCTTGCCGCGCAAGCCGGGGAGGGAGCCCAGCGAATCAAGGGCGGCCCGCTGCATGTCGACCCCGGTGAGCCCGAAGAGCTGCACGGTGTAACGCACCGGGTTGTTGACCCGCTGGGCGAAGTCGTCAACGAACTTGATCGCGACCGCGCGGGCGTTGGCCTTGATGTTCGCGACGTCGGTGCCGCCCTTCCAGTCGAAGGGGAACGTCGCCCCCTGCCGGCCGCGGGCCAGGTCGGAGGATTCCACGACGACCGAGAAAGGAGAGCCCGCCAGCTGAGACTCCAGAAGACGAACCAGGATGACCTGGTCGGCGCCCAGCTGTTGCTTGAGCAGTTCGCCCGCCTCGAGCTCGCCCGCGAGGTTGGTGTTGGCGGTCAGACGCGACACCACGGCCCGCAGGGCGTTGTCGTCCACGAACTCGACATCGGCGCCCGGCGCGTTGAGTTCGGAGATGATCGCCGAGCGGATCTTGTGCGTGACGGCGGTGGAGTCGAGGTTGCTCAGGATCTGGCCCGGGTCCATCGCCTGGTGCTTGTCGGTCCCGTAGCCGGCGAGCACGAGCAGGCGCGGGCGGTTGGCCATCTCGTAGACATGAGCCCAGAGGCCCACATCAAGCTCGGGCTCGACGTACGCGGGGAGGGGCTGGGGGTCTGCCTTCTGGCCCAGCGCGGTCCCGGCGACGCCGGCGAGCACGGCCAGCGGCACGAGCAAGCAGACGAGGGGCGTGCGGACAAAGCGGGTCGCGGACATGAAGCACCTCCGTGCGTGATGGACTTGTCGGGGCGCCGCGGGCGCGGCGTGCGGCGTGGACACTCAGCGTTCGAAGCGGACTTCCATGCGCCAATCCGTGGCGTCGGAAGTGATCGCGTTGGCCTGGAAGGGGACCTGCACCCTGGGCTCGACGCGCGTGAACTTCCACCCGCTTTCTCCCACGGGGCGGCCCAGCGAGTCGCGCCAGTAGAACTGGTACTGGAGCTTCATCGTGGTCTCCACCACCGAGCGCAGGGGCACGGTCACCTTCATGGGACGGCCCTCAGGCCGGTCGACGACCACGATGCTCGGATCGACGACCAGCATGCCGGGAAGCTCCTTGTCGAGGTAGGCGACCTTGGGGTAGTTGCTCGCCGGGAGCGGGTCCCCGGCGGGGGCGTAGGGAGCGTGAACGGTGTCGCAGCCGGGGACCACGCCGGCAAGGAAGATCCCGCCGAGCGTGAACGCCGCCGCGCGGGCGGTGGACCCATCGAATCGATTGGCGAACTTCATGTGATCTCCTTATGTGGAGCGCCGCGGGCGTGCGCGGCGCGGTTGAATGGTCCGTACGGGCACGCGTTCTCGCCGGCGCGGCGATCCGCGCGCCGCGTGCCCGGCGGCGGCGCGACCCATGGTTCGACGCCCATCGAGGTCCCGCGTTCCGCGGCCGGGGCCGCCGATCCGCCCGGGATCGAACGCTGCTGCTCGGCGCGGATCGCCCGCTGGTGGCGGATCTGGCCGGCGAGTTCTTCGACCCGCGGCGTCCGGGGGCGGTAGGGCGCGTGGCCCCCGTAAAAGAGCCGCTTGTAGCCGGCGCTGCCGGGCTCGGGCGTGTACAGCCACGATCCGCCCTCGAGCACGTGCAGCCCGGTACGGTCGATCGCCGTGTCGGTGCCGGCGATATGGATCTGCTCGTCGCGGTAGAGCTGCCGGAGGTCGTCAACGCTGAAGTTGAGCAGGTACCCGCATTTCTGGTAGGAGCGCAGCGCGGCCAGTGAGGGCGTCTGCACATCGTTGCCGCCGAGGATGTACGGGAGGCAGTCCTGGCTCGGGTCGGCGCTGCGATCCCCGGTGTACTTGGGCGTCTCGGCGGCGAGCCAGTTCTCGGCGTGAGAAGGAAGACGAACGTAATGGAGGGCAAGACCATCCCGCGGTGCGCCGGGGACTTCCGGCAGGACCATGCGAACCGGGGCGGCGCCGCCGAGCGAGACCTCAACCCGGTTGGACGGCTGGTCGAGGTATGCAAGGGCGATGTAGATGCGTTGAGGGAACAGTTCGTTGTGGCGGACGTCGGCCGCGCTGGTGGCCTTCATGAGGGCGCCGACTCCGGCGGCGATCAGGCCGACGAGCCGCTGCGTATCGTCGTCGCGGCCCGCGGTACCCGCCGTGATGAGCCCTCCGGCGAGCAGGACCGAGCCGATGGTGCTCTTGGCGACCCTGACATCTTCGAGGTTGGCCCACTTGGTGCTCGAGGCGATCCGGTTGATGTCCGTGATGACGGGCCAGGTGGAGCTCCCACTGGCGGCGGTGAAGGTGAGCGGCGTGTCGTCGCTGGGTGTGAGGGGCGCGCGCGCTGCGATCGCCCGGTCGGGCCCGGTGCCGTACTTCTCGGGAGCCGTGCCGTAGTCGACGACGAACACGGTGTTGTACCGGCCCGTGGCGATCAGGGAGCACACGGGCGCGAGGCGGGGGGCTGTCTGCTCGAGGGTGCGCAGGGCCTCGTCCATGTCCTCCTTCTCGCCGAGCGTGCGGGAGGCGATCGCCCTCAGCGCGTAGCCGATCTCAAAATCCGAGGCGACCGGGGTGTAGTCGACACCCAGTGCATCCCCGGACTTGCCGCTCTTCTCGGCCTGCGCGGCGGCCCGGACGAGGGCGGTCTGGTCCTCGGCGGGACTTGATTCCGACGCGCTCCCGCCGGAGTGCTGGAGCGCCGTGCTGAAATCGCGCAGCAGGAACAGGGACTGCTGCGAGGCCGCCCGGACGTTGCCCCAATCGTTCTTGAGCCCGTCGAGCAGGGCGATGTTGTAGAACGCCAGGGCCTGCTCGAACGGGTCGCCCTTGTAGATCCGCACCGAGCCCTCGGTGAGAATGATGGAGGCAAAGCGGTTCTGGTCGTTGAGCCCCTGGGTGCGGAGCCGGTCGTACAGCCGGTCGGCGACGGGCTCGACGGCGTCGGGCGTGCCGTCGGCCAGGCCCATCGCGACCAGTTTCATCTGGTCGAGGATGAAGTCGCGGCTCTCGGGGTCGTCGGACGCGTGGCTCGCAACCCGGTCCCGCGCCAGGCCGTACTGGCCGCGCTGCGCGAGGATCACCGCCGATTCGTCGCGCTGGTAGGCGCACCCACCTGCCGACAGCGCGAAGATCGCCGGGAACGCGAGCCACACTAACGGCGCGGCCGCGGCGCGGCGGATCGAGTCGGGGATGGCGGACGGAAGGTCCATGGCTAGTCCGCGATCGTGCCGCCGGCGCGGCGAGCCACGTTGATGGTCTTGGCCCAGACGACTTCGCTGCTGTCGAACTTGGTGATGCGGTAATCGACCAGGTAGACATCCAGCCGTGCGTCGCTGACGGCGTTGGGCGCGGCGGAGCCCTGGCGGGCGATTGAACGGACCTCGGCCCGCAGGATGTGCGTGGGCGGCTCGCGGGTCACGCGGAAATCGTCCACGGAGTCCCGCCCGGACGCGGGCAGGCGATCTCCGGGCCCGAGGCCCATCTGCTCCAGAGTCGCGCGGGTGTCGTCGGGCAGGTACAGCTGCACGTTCCTGCTCGCCAGCAGTTCCTGCACGCCGGAGTCGTAGACGACCAGCGCCGTCAGCGCCCAGCGGCCGGGGGCGGCGAGCCGGTCGTTGGACTTGTTCGCGGCTTCGACCAGGCCCATCCGCAGCGGAGGGGACTGGGCGTTGCGGCCGGCAAGGAACGCGCTGTCGGCGAGCGCTTCACGGATCGCCGCGCCGGTCTCGAGGATGTCTGCGCCCGTGAGGCGGGAGTTGTTGCCGCCCCCTCCGCCCGCGCACGAGCAGAGCGTCCCGGTCCAGGCCAGGGCCAGAACGATCGCGGCGAACCCGCTCCTCTCCCGTACCGATCGCATCGCACCACCCATCGGAGGCTCCCACCGGTGCCCGGTTGACGCGGTCAGCGCGTCCGGGTCTGCGTCGAATCGATCCGGTCGGAGAAGACCACGACGCTGGACTTGAGGTTCACGAGCTTCCACGCGAACACATAGGTGCTGTCCCGCCCGCCGCCGCGGCTGATCTCGCCGAACTCGCCGTTGAGGATGTAGGTGATCGCCGGGTCGTACCGCGCCGACTCGAGCGTCCCGCCCCGGCCCTCGTCGAGCCGGTCGGGCCCGCCGTGCTGCGCGTAGCGGTTGACCTGCTCGTCCATGGTCTCGAGCGTGTCCACGATCGCGGCGTGCTCCCGCACCGTGCTGTTCTGCAGGTCGCTCATGATCCGGGTTCGGATCGCCAGGAAGTCGTTGGAGGGCGTGAGAGTGCGGTTGGTGATCGCGCCCACCGCGATGACGACCTTCTGGGGGGCGTTCCTGATCTCGGGGACGGTCGGGATCCTGTCGGCCATGCGCTCGGTCACGCGGTCGGCAAACTCGAGCAACGTCCGGGGGCTGACGCCCGGATCGTTGAGCGCGGCATCCCCGGGCCGCGAGTAAGGATCGACCCGATCGCTCGGGTGCGCGGTCTGGCAACCCGCGAACACCCAGCCGGCGAGCAGGAACACCGCCGCCCCACGACCGCCGCGCACACACTTTGACCACTCGAAACCTCTCATGGCTTCCTCCGATCGTGATTGGATTGACAAGGTGTCTGGTGCGAGAGTCGCCCAAGCCCAGGGCCGGCGTTCTTGGAGGCCGGTTGGCTTCACGATGGCTCGGTGCACGCACCGACCCGTTGAGCGCGATCTGTCTCCGCCTTTGATAGTACGCACTTACCTCTTCCTGGTTCCGATACTGGGTCATTCGAGGATCCGCCGATCGGACGGCCGTTTATTAGCATTATGTTCGGATTACATACGATTTTTGATCGCTATTTGCTAGGACTTAACCGTACGAAGCGCTCGCTTCTGACCGGACACGCGGAAGCGATTCAGGAATGTGGGTTCCCGGTGACTCTCGAAGAGCATTCGCGTTGAGTCACGCGGTTCGCGATAGGTGCATCTGGCGGCCGGCCGTGTTAGGGCTCGACCCTGGGGACCGACCGGGCAACTCCGGATTTCGAACGAGGGGGCGTTGCGCTGCAGGGGAAGGTGCGCGGGATGTGGGAGGACAGCCTGGGAGTTGAATGGACGAGAAACCCGAGGTGCGGGCGGTGATCGGAACACCTCGAGGCCGGCCGGGCCGGTATCGTGGTTTCGCCGTGCGAGCGCGGGACGGACACCTCCACGAGCGGCAAGGGAAACCTCCTGTGGAGTGGAAGGTCGCTTCGGGGGTGGCGGCACGACCGGTAGAACACCGGCCGCGCGGACTGGAGCGGGGAATTCACGGGTCTGCGCCTACCATCGACGTTCAGGCCAATCGATGAACAGCCCCGGCGGCGGGGCTTTCCGAGGGCGTAGCTCAGTTGGTAGAGCAGCGGCCTTTTAAGCCGCTGGTCCAGGGTTCGAGTCCCTGCGCCCTCATGTGTTTGCTGAATCCCCCTCGCCGACGCGTGCGGCTGCCGGCCGGGCAGGACGCGGCGTGGCGTTCATGCCCGTCCTGTCTTGCGATCGGACGCTGGAGTCGCCGTTGAAGCTTGTCCTGCACGCCAACTGGTCCGGAGGCAAACTCAATCTCTGGGCCGAGGATGCGGAAGGGTACGCGGCCCTGAGCCACGCCCACGCCGGCGCCGAAGCCGCGACGGAACCGGGTTCGTCCGACGCGCGGGCCTCCGAAGCGCACCCGTTCGCCGCCGGAGCGCCGGAGATCGCGGCGGCGCTGGAAGCGGTGCTGCCGGGCGGCTGGTCGGACGCGGGCGGGAGCGTGGCGCTCAAGCTCCCTTGCGAACCGATACCCCAGCCCAGCTCGCGCCTGCGACTGCTGATGGGACGGGCGCGGGAGGCGGGGGCGAGTTCTGCCGCGAAACTCGAGAGTGTGACGGCGCCCTGCATCGCGGTCGATCCGCTGGTGGCCCCGGACGTGCTGGAGGCGCTCATCGATTCGGAGATGCGGGCGACCGACGGCGAGCCGGGCCTGGTGCTCGATCCGACCATCGACTTCTTCGCGACCGCCTCGCGGCTGGCGCGGCATCTGCTGGCCCAGCAGCGGTTCGTGCCGATGCTGCGGCAGCGTTCCTCGGGTGACCTCCTGGGCGTCTGGCAGCCCTGGACGGCCGACGAGTCGACCGCGCACAAGCGCGACGTGCTGGTGCGCACGATGCCGGCCTCGGCGCGGGCGGCGATCAACGAGTTCGGACACAGCGCCGCCGCGACCGTGGATGATTTTCTGACCTCGGTGGTTGATGCGCACTGCCGCGCGGTCTTCCGGCGCGAGGATCTGATGGACGCGGTGCGGGAGCGCGACCCGGCCTCGGACCCGCAGGTCGCGTGGCTGCACGGGCTGCTGGGGGACGCCGACGCGGTCGAGGCCAACTCCGCCGGGCGCCAGGACATGACCCGGCGCGTGCGGACCTGGATCGCGGGCCTGGAAGACCGGGGCCAGAGCTCCAACTGGCGGCTGTGCCTGCGTCTGAACGAGCCCCTGGAGGCCAAGCTGGGCCTGGCCGACGGGGCGTCGGAGGCCGATGCCGTCTGGTCGGTGAGCTTCCACCTGCAGGCCGTGGAGCGCCCGAGCGTGGTGATCGACGCCTCGGACATCTGGCTGCTCACCGCTCCGTCGATCGTCCTGAGCGGCCAGCGCCTGGACAACCCCCAGGAGCTGCTGCTCGCCGAGCTGGGCCGGGCCTCGCGCATCTACAAGAGGCTCGAATCGGCGCTCGAAGACTCGGCACCCATCGAGCTGACGCTGACCACCAAGCAGGCGTACGAGTTCCTCCGGGAGGTCCGCCCCGTCCTGCTCGAGCAGGGGTTCGGTTCCCAGGCGCCCGAGTGGTGGGAGTCGCCCGCCGCGCGGCTGGGCGCTCGCCTGAAGCTCGAGAGCGACGCGACGCCCCCCGCCGACCGCGCGATGGGGGCTTCGGGAGGGGCCTCGGGCACGTCGCTGGGCCTGGGCACGCTCGTCAAGTACCGCTGGGAGATCGCGATCGGGGACACGTCGCTGACGCTCAGCGAATTCGAGCAGCTCACCAAGCGCAACAGTCCGCTGGTGCGGATCAACGGGCGGTGGGTCGAGATCCGGCCCGAGGACGTGCACGCCGCCGTGCGGTTCATCCGGGACAACCCGGGCGGGGACGTGTCGATCGGCGAAGCGCTCCGCATGGCGTACGCCTCGGACGCGGCCGCGATGGGGATCCCCGTGGTGGGCCTGGAGGCGACCGGGTGGATCCAGGGCCTGCTCTCCGGGGACCTGCAGGCCGAGAGCCTTCAGATGCTCGCGACGCCCGGCACGTTCCTGGGCACGCTCCGGCCCTACCAGATCCGCGGAGTCTCGTGGCTGGCGTTCCTGGAGAAGTTCGGCCTGGGAGCGTGCCTAGCGGACGACATGGGCCTGGGAAAGACGATCCAGCTGCTGGGGCTGCTCGCCCACGAGCGGCTACCGGCGATCACGGGGGAAGGCGGGACCGGGGAGGAGGCTGCAGGCGACGCCGGCCAGGCGGCGGCCGACACCGCCGCGATGGCCGCGCCCCCGGTCGAGCCGTCGACGGCGCCGCCGGTTGCGCCGGCGGTCACGGGGGTGGCGACCAAGGTCAAGCCCACGCTGCTGATCGTCCCGATGTCGGTGCTGGGCAACTGGCTGCACGAGACCAAGCGATTCTGCCCGCACCTTCACATCATGCTGCACCACGGGATGACGCGGCGGCTGGGGCGCGAGTTCATCGACGCGGCCAACGCGAACGACATCGTGGTGACGACTTACTCGCTGGCCCACCGGGACCGCGAGCTGCTGGGCGCGGTCGAGTGGGGACGGCTGGTGCTCGACGAGGCGCAGTACATCAAGAACCCGCAGGCCAAGCAGACCCAGGCGGTGCGCGCGTTCGCGGCCGAGCGCCGGGTCGCCCTGACGGGCACGCCCGTGGAGAACCGGCTCAGCGAGCTGTGGTCCATCATGGACTTCCTCAACCCCGGGTACCTCGGCTCGGCGCACATGTTCCGGACGCGCTTCGCGGTGCCGGTGGAACGCTACCACGACCGCGGCAAGACCGACCAGCTCCGCGGGCTGGTCCGGCCGTTCATCCTGCGGCGGCTCAAGACCGACCCCAACGTGGTCGCCGACCTGCCCGAGAAGATCGAATCCCGCGAGTACGCCCACCTCACGACGGAGCAGGCCTCCCTGTACGAGAGCACGGTCAAACGCATGCTCGGGGAGGTCGAGACCTCCGAGGGCATCCGCCGCCGCGGCGTCGTCCTCTCGGCGCTGATCAAGCTCAAGCAGATCTGCAACCACCCGTCCCAGCTGCTCAAGGACTGGGAGGAGGGCCACATCACGCCGCCGGACCCCTCGCGCTCGGGCAAGTGCGTGCGGCTGCTGGAGATGCTCGACGAGGTGCTCTCCGAGGGGGACCAGGCGCTGGTGTTCACCCAGTTCCGCCAGATGGGCCACCTGCTGAGCGTCATGATCCGCCACCGGCTGGACAAGGAGGTCCTGTTCCTGCACGGCGGCACGCCGCAGAAGCAGCGCGAGGAACTGGTGCACCGCTTCCAGAAGGACGGGCAGAAGGCCCCGATCCTGCTCGTGAGCCTCCGCGCCGGCGGCGTCGGGCTCAACCTCACGGCGGCGACCCACGTCTTCCACTTCGACCGCTGGTGGAACCCGGCGGTGGAGAACCAGGCGACCGACCGCGCCTACCGCATCGGCCAGACCCGCGCGGTCCAGGTGCACAAGTTCGTGGTCCGCGGCACGCTCGAGGAACGCATCGACGAGATGATCGAGCAGAAGACGGAACTGGCGATGAACATCATCGGCGCCGGGGAACGCTGGCTGACGGAGCTGTCGACCGATCAGCTGCGTGACATCCTGACACTGCGCGACGACACGGTCGGCGACGAGATCTGACCCGCGGCCGCCGGGTTACCTCCCCCGTGCCGGCACGCGGATCTGCTTCATCAGGGCGGGCAGCGCCTCGCGCAGCGCCCGCTCGTTCGCGAGCGCATCTCCGCGGGTGTACACCCACCGCCGCGTCGGGCCCCCCGCCGCGGCGAACGTGTAGAAGCCCTCGTCGTCCACCTTCATCTCCACCGGTTCCAACCGGCTGGTGAGCACGCGATCTCCCGATCGCACCTGGTCCGGGCGCGCGATCCTCGCGTGCCCCGCCTCGTCCTGGACGAGCACCCGGCCCGACACTTCCAGCCACACACCCGTCTCCCACACGTTGTGGTACTTCCCGGTCCACCGGTCCAGCTGCGCGGCCGCGGGAGGCTCGTCCATCGCCCGGAGAAAATCCGTGCGGGCCCCGTCCGTGAACGCGTACGTCAGGTAGCTCTGCAGGTGCGGGTCCAGCTCACGGCAGAACGAGAGGTCCGGGAGACGCCAGTAGCAGGTGCTCGGGGCATAGGCAAACGGTCCCTCCTCGGTGGCGCACGGGTAGACCGCGACCGGCAGCGGGCTGCGCAGGACCGCGACCACGGCGCGGGGGTCCAGCCGCACGTTCCACTCGAGCGTGCGGCCCGCGGTCGAGCCCGCGCAGAGGTGCACGCGTCCGACCTTGGCCTGCACAAGGGCCGGGTCCCGGTTGTACGCCACCGCGATCGCCCGCGCCGATCCGAACGAGAGCACGTCCACGGGCTCGGGCGACTCCCGTAGCACGCGCAGCAAGAGGTCGACGCCCGACGACTCGAACTGCGAGAGTTCCTTCTTCGAGTCCGAGGGGGATGTCATCGGCACGAAGGGACCGACCCCGCAGGGGACATTTCGTCCGAAGATGTAGTTGAGCTGGGTTACCGGGATGAAGCCTGGATCGTGCGCGGGCCGCTCGGCCCCGTGCAACCCCGGATCGCGGCACTCCTCGGTGACATCGAGCACCACGGCTCGCAGATCGATCCCCTCGAGCCCGTACGCCAGCAGCAGATCGAAGTTGTCCCCGACATCCTGCGCCGGGTGGTATAGATCGGTCACGCACACCACGGGGATCCCCGGCGCTCCGGGGGCCGGAGGGACGCGTTCGGCTCCGGGGCACCGCCCCGCGCCCAGCAGTGCCGATCCGGCGAGCGCGATCGTCGCCCAACGCTCCGGTCCATGGCCCGCCGTTCGCATAGCCATCCTCGCCTCCCCGGCCGAATCGTGCCGATCCGAACGATGCGCTCTGCGGGCCCATCCCGCACGCGCACCACCCCTGCCGCCCCCCAAACCGCGCGCGAAGCGCACCGGCAACCCGATTGACTTTGCCGGGTTGTCAGTATCGCGTATCCTCCACGGTCATGCCATCTGCTCGCCTTGTCACCTTCGCAGATCTCCCCACCGATCGCCCCATGCCGCTGATCGAGCGGCGTCGGATCATCGGGGATCTCATGATGATCTCCGAGGTCCACCTTTCCAAGGGCTTCCACGTTCCTGCCCACCAGCATTCCAACGAGCAGCACGTCGTCATGCTCTCGGGCCGCTGCACGTTCGGCATCGGGAACAAGGGCGAGCCGGGGTACCACGAGCTGGATGTCCGCGGCGGGCAGGTGCTCGTTCTGCCGGGCAACGTCCCCCACTCCTGCACGGCGCTCGAGGACACGCGGATCCTCGACCTGTTCAGCCCGGTGAGCGAGAAGACGGGCGTCGACCGGGCGTGAGGCGTGGAACCAGTTCTCTCAACGCGGAGGGCGCGGAGAGGGGAAGGACAAGGAGGGCGTTCTGTGACGTTCATGCGATCCGATCGCCCAAGGCAATCCATGCCTCTTCTCCGATCCTCGGCGCTCTCCGCGACCGCTGCGCTACCGGCTGTCTCAGGCTACGACGATCTTCCAGCACCGATGGATCCGCTCGTTGCGGAAGTCCTCCGGCACCGTCTTCGCAGAGATCTCCTGCACGCGCATCCCGGGGCTGATGCGGGCCAGCGCCTCCTCGGCGAGCTTGAATCGGCGGTAGTTGGTCGAGAAGTAGACCACGCCCCCCGATGACATCAGGGGCAGGAGCAGTCCGAGGACCTCGGTGTGGCCCTGCTGGACCTCCCAGTCATCCTCGGTGCGCTTGCTGTTGGAGAACGTTGGAGGGTCGACCACCGCAAGGTCGAACAGGCCGTCCTCGCCGGCGAGTTCGAGGCCCTCCTGCTGGGCACGGAGGAACTCGATGACATCCGACCGCACGAACCGGTGCCGCGTGGGGGCATCGCGCCCGTCCTCGATGAGCCCGTTGAGCCGCATGTTGCGGATCGCCCAGTCCATGTAGGTGTTCGACAGGTCAACGCTGGTGGTGGTGCTCGCGCCCCCGGCGGCGGCATACACCGTGAACGAGCCGGTGTAGCAGAACAGATTCAGGAACCGCTTGCCGGCTGCTCCCTCTCGCACCATGCCGCGGGTGATCCGGTGGTCGAGGAACAGGCCGGTGTCGGCGTAGTCGGTAAGGTTGACCTCGAACTTCAGGCCCCCCTCGTGGGCGATCAGGGTGGCGCCCCTCTCGTCGAGCTTCTCGTGCTGTGCCAGGCCGCGCTGCTTGGGCCGGCTCTTGACGTGGACGTTCTTGAGATCGATCTCCAGGACCCTGGCGGTTCTCTTGGCGATCTCATCGAGCCAGTCCAGGTGCTGGGCGAGCGTGCGGCTGTGCTCGCGTTCGTGCTCGAAGATGTGGGCGTGGTCCTCGTAGCGGTCGACAACGACGGGGACATCGGGGCAGTCACGCTCGTAGACGCGGTAGCAGGTGATCCCGCGCGAGGGCCATTTGCGCAGGTGGCGGGCCCGCTTGGCGAGCCGGCCCTCGAACTCGTCGATCTCGCGGACATCGCGCTCGCGCAGACCGCCGAAGGCCGGCATGACCTGTTTGATGGGCGCTGGGTGCACGGCCGCCGGCCGATCGACCGGGGCGTGCGCAACCGGCATCGCTTCCGCGATCCCGGACCGCTCCCCAATCCCGTCCCCCGCTTCGCCGCTCGACTCACCCATACCCGACGCCGCCAGCTCGCCACCAACTTCGGTTCCTCCCCCACTCCCCTCTTCCTCTCTGTGCCCTCTGTGCCTCTGTGGTGAATCCTCTTCGCCCTCGACCACCGCGTGCAGCCTGCCGGCATCCGCGCCCCCGCTGCCGTTCACCCCCGCCCGCAGCTCCGGCCGCGGGCCCAGGAACTGAAAGTAGGTGCACTCGATCTGCGCGTTGAAGAGCTTGCGGCGGCGGGTTGCCTCCTGCCCCACCAGCCGTTCCAGGTCGGTGCGCGCTGTCAGGATGTGGTGCGACCAGGTCGGCAGCCGCTTGAGGACATCGGGGAACGAGCGGTACAGGCGCTCCAGGCTCTCATCATCCTCCCCCACACGTAGTCGCCGGCCGTAGGGCGGGTTGGTCACGATGCAGCCGTACTCTGCCTTGCTCGCCAGGTCCTTGAATTCCCGCTGGGCAAAGTGGATGAACCGCTCGACCCCCGCGCGCTGGGCGTGGCGCCGGGCGAGCGACAGCGCCTCCTCGCTGATGTCGCTCCCGTGGATCGTGTACGACAGCGCACCCTTGACCGTCTCGAGCGAGGCCGCACGGGCTTCTTCCTCGGCCTCTTCCCAGATGCCGCTCTCGAGCGTCGGCCAGACCTCGGCATCGAACCGTCTCGTCAATCCCGGAGCGATCTTCAGCCCGATCATCGCCGCCTCGATCGGGATCGTCCCCGTCCCGCAGAACGGATCGACCAGCGGCCGATTGGGACGCCACACCGAGAGCAGCACGAGCCCCGCGGCCATCGTCTCCTTGAGCGCTGCCTCCCCGGCCATGTCCCGGTAGCCGCGCTTGTGCAGCCCCTCACCGCTGGTGTCGATCGTCAGGGTCGCCTGGTCTTCGAGCAGGGCGATCTCGAGGATGAACCGCGGCCCGGTCTCGGGGAGCGTCGTGGTCTTGTGGGCCGACATCAGCCGGTCGACGATCGCACGCTTGACCGCCCGCTGGATCGCCGGCACGCTCGAGAGCTGGCTCTTGACGCTCCGCCCGTTCACCGGGAACGCCGCATCTCGCGGGATCCACCGCTCCCACGGGATCGCCTTGGTCTGCTCGAAAAGGGCCTCGAAATCTGGGGCGGGGAACGTGGCGACCCGCAGCAAGACGCGGTCGGCGGTGCGGAGGTTGATGTTGGCGCGGGCGATCGCGATCTCTTCGCCGCCGAACAGCACACGGCCGGTGGAGATGATCCTGGGCTCGAAGCCCAGGGCCTCGAGCTCGCGCGCGGTGACGGCCTCGAGCCCGAAGGCGGTGGTGGCCAGGAGTTCGACTCGGTCGGTCATCAGTGCAATACAAGGCGCGAAGCACGCACAAAGCGCGTCGTGAGGAACAGATCTTGGAGGCCACCGTGATCAGGCGCTGGCCGTACCGGGTCACCAGCATTCAGTCGTTGTACGAAGTCTTGCCCGTCAGCGCATCGACCACGAGCGGTCTGTCGGTGCCCATGGCCCACGTAGGCGCCACCCGATAGGGCTCATCCCCGCGGTGGTTCTCGTCTGCGATCACGGACCACACATAGCAGAGCGTCGGGTTCTCCGAGTTGTCATACCACTTCAGCTCATCGGCAGTGGCACCGCCCTCAACCGCACGGTCCCGCCATGCGGCGATCGCGGCCTTGCGGTCGATCCGCTTGCCTGAGGTTGCCGAGACAGCCGTGTACGTGACGAGGTTCACAGCCGCCCTGACCACGCTCTTTCCGATGGTGTATACGCTCGCCCCCGAGTCTGCGGGGATCCCCCGGTATGTCACCCCGAAACCGATATCTCGCTCGATGTCCAGTCCATCCGCCGGCGGTGCCTTCTCCCCCTGTCTGCGCTGAACCTCGCCAGGCAGCAGCACGACCTCCGCGGGCATTTCGCCGAACTGAGCACGCAGCCACTCGCGAGCCGCCGTGATCGCCTCTTCATCCGTGGCGAATGACTGCTCCTCCGACGGCCGGACAGGAGTGCCGTTCGATTTGAATCACCAGCCGCGCATGCCCGACTCAAACCGATCCGCATCCAACATCGGCTTGATTGGTTCCTCCATCAAGATCGGCCACTCCTGCCTTAGCAACGCCGCGTCGGCATTGTGCTCTTTAGCGGGGCCCGGGGCGTCCAAATTGACATCTACCCCTGCGGAAAACACGAGCCTGGAATCCGCACGGGTATCGAGGCTCTCAAAGATCGTCGCAATCGTGCGGTGGACGGTGCCCCGCACGATATCGTGGTTCCCTTGCTGCACCACCAAGGGCGTACTCAACTCGGCGATGTCATCGTTGAGCAGGATAGTGAATGTCTTGATGTTCTCCACAGCCTCGACCGTGAACACCTGACCCGCGCGGGACACCGTCACCATCGCCCCGGCGCTGCGCTGATCGGCCGGCGCCGCGAGCCAGTACAGACGCGGCTGGGGCGTATGCCCCTGCCGCCACACCACCCGGTCCGGCAGCGGGTTGCGCGCGTACTTCATCATCCACGGGATCGCCATCGCATCCTCGCGCTTCATCCAGTGCCCCATCCCCTCGCGCAGGTGCGTCTCGTGGATGTAGCCGCCCGGGTCCTTCTCGTGCAGTTCATCGAGCTTCTTCCCCCACTCGGCCGCGACCTTGTTGCGGTCGTACGCCGCATCATCCGCGCCAACCTGAATAATGAACGGCAGATTCCTCAGCCCCAGCGGCGAGGCGTCGTTGGGGTGGCCCGCCATCATCGCCGCCGCCGCGAACCGATCGGCCATCCGAGGCGCCAGCTGGTACACACCATCCCCGCCCGCCGAGTAGCCCATCAGGTAGATGCGATCCGGGTCCACGTGCTCAAAAACGATCGCATCTTCGATCAGCCGGTCGAACATCGGGTCGATGTGCCCCTCGTGCCAGAGGTTCCAGTTGTCCGTCGGCGCTCGCGGGGCGATGTAGATCCCCTCGGGGGGCCTGTAGAGCCCGATCTGGTTCTTCCACTGCTGCTCGTTGACATCGTGGGGAGCGCCCCCGCCGCCGTGCATGGAGATGAACATGCTCCGCCCGCTCGCGGGGGGCTCGCCGAAGAGGCGGTGCTCGAACTTCATCACCTTGTCGCCGCTCCTGGGGGTCGTGATCGACTTGGCATCCCACTCGGCCTTGCGCTCGACGGTAAGTTGGGCGAGCCGGTCCGTCCACAGCAGGTCGATCGCCTCGGCGGCCTGACTCTTGGTGAGGGGTTCACCCGCGAAGGACTGCTCGGTGAGCGCGGGCCGCTCCGCCGCGGGCCTGGCGAGCCAGTCGCGCAGAGCGGCAACGGGGTCGGCGTCAACGGTACGGCTCGCGGCTCCTGGAGCTGCTCCCGGCGAATCGGCGCGGAGCGATGACGCGACACCCGCGCCGGCGATCAGCCCTGCCCCGGCCATCGCCGGTATCCAGCCCAACGTCCGAATCATGATCGCCTCCAGCCTCCGCGGCAACACCTGCGCCGGCCGCGCAACGACCAGCGAACGGAATAGCCTATCGAGACTGGCGACCCCATGCCGGCAGAATTTACGCCGGTTCGTACCGCGATCCCAACGCTCCGCACTCCGGGCACAGCGATCCACCGCTCGCCGAGCGGATGTCATACCCACAGTTCACGCAGTGCCCCGGGCGGCACCGGGCCGTGCACACGAACACGGCAGAGGCGCTGGCGATCCCCGCGACACCGGAAAGCAGGCTCTCGGGCATGGTCCCCGCGGCCAGCCAGAGGCCCAAGGTCTGGAGGATGAGCCAGAGCCCGCCGATGAGCAGTCCGGTTGAAGCCCCGGCCGCGGCACCGCGTCGCCGGCGATCAAGGAACCTGCGTGGCCAAAAGCCGTGCAGGAGCGCGAGGGTCGCCCCCGCGCTCGCGAACGGGATCAGCACGATGTGTTCGAACGCCACGGGCAGGGTGCTCCGCCACCCCTCCCAGCGGATCGGCGCGAGGGCATCGGTCGTGACAAAGGTCGCCGCGATGGCAACGATCGCCAGGCCGGACAGCAATCCAGCGAGAGTCGCACGCATCACCGCGCCTCCCCGTTCTGACCAGCGCCCGGATTCGAGCTCGGTCCGCTCCCGGCGCCCCGGCTCGGCGGCGCACACACATCTCCCATCACCATCTTGCCCGGCACGGGAACCGGAGCCGGGCTCAACCACTCAAGCACGCCCGCGAACGGCTGCATCCGCCGGACTTCGGATCCCGACGAGCGGCTCGCCCAGGCGATCCCCGAGGTCAGCACAAACACGGCAACCGCGAGAACTCGCGACACCGCCCGCCGCGCCTTTTCCCTCAGCGCCGCGATTCCCACCGGACAGTCTCTCGTGACGATGGTCCCGTCGGCCCGCCGGAAGATCAGTCCGCACACCCGCGCCCGGGGCGGACGCCCCTCGAGAGCATCCCTGGCCGCGTCGATCGCCGACTCGGCGGCGAGGCGCTCGTGCAGGAATCTCTCCGCCTCCGCTCGGCTCATCGCCGAGATGTTGTGCACGTGCAGGCTGCACTCGCGGCAGAACCGCGTCCGGTCGTCACCTTCCATGTCTTCCCACTTCATGGAACAGGGTGAGGCGATCCGCACGCGATCAAGGATGCTCAGGTGGATGTCCGTCCCGGAATCCGGCGGTCTTGCACCGCGATTGACGACTGAAGTGTCTGCTGGCATGGGCCGCTCCCTCGTGATACCCATGCAACGCCCAGGGTGGGAGTTGTGTTCCCGGCGATTGTCACGGTTGTGTCACGACGCGGCGGCAGAACGCCGCACGGTCGCCCTCGGGGATGGCGCCGTGGGCTTCCGCGAGAGAGTGCCTGATATCCGACGTCCGGAGCAACCGGCTTCCACGTGCTCGACCAGCCGTCAGCGGGGCCCGACGCCCGAGAGGTCAAAGGGCGCAAATCCGACCGCTCTGGCGGGAGAATCGGAGGGAATCCGTGGCCGCAGAGGGTCGGAAAGATCGACCCTCGGATCCGCCGTCACCGAGCCAGTCTCGTGACCCTCGGCCTGCCACTGCGCCAGAGTCTTGCCGCCTGGAAAGCCGGGCGGAGCACCGTCGACACGCCAGAACAGGTTGTGGTCGGACAGGTAGTTCGCGGACCAGTCGCCGGCGAGCAGCCTGTCGTTCTCCGCCAGAATGATGTTGTGCATGAGGGTGAAGCTGGTGTGGTCCTCGTTGCGCGTGCGCCAGAGCTGGGCCTCCTTCCCGAAGCAGAAGATGTTGTTGCGCAGGATGTTGTCCTTGCCGTAGTGCTGGTGGAACGAGCCGTGGGTGGTGCGCATGACGAGGTTGTTCTCGGCGACGATGCCCGCGGAGCCCTCGTCGAAGTAGATGCCCCAGGCGATCGACCGGCCGGCGATATCGTGGAAGTAGTTGCCGCGGATGACGGTGCCGGGCTGGCCGCCGAGGGTATAGATGCCGCCCATGTCACCCAGCACGGGCTCGGCGTCGGTCTGGCGCCTGCCGATGAACCCGATCTCGTTGGACTCGACGGAGTTGCCGCCCACGGCGGAGGGTCCATACCCCCAGGTCCAGCCGATCGAGATGCCGGTGTAGGCGATATCGGTGATGCGGTTGTGGGCGATGGTGTTGCCGGCGCTCTGGCCGATCCAGATGCCCACGGCCTGGCGGTGCAGATGGCCGGCGTCTTCGATGACCGAGTCGGCGATCGTGTTGCCCGTCGTCTTCTCGCCCAGCGGCTCGCGGACCAGGGCCTCGCCGATCTTGATGCCGCCCGCGCCCAGGTCGGTGATCCTGCAGCGGGAGATGGTGTTCTCGGTGCAGCCGCGGGCCAGCTCGATGCCGTAGCCGGCGACGTGGGAGACTTCGCAGTTGTTGAACCCGATGCGGCGGGCGCCGTCGGCGTGCACAGCGCCGGGGACGCCCCAGGCGGCCTGCTTGAACCCGACGACCTCGGTCGAGGGCCAGGTCTCGCCGGTCCCGCCCGAATCGCCGAACCACCACCGGCAGTGCGAAAAACTCAGGCCCTCGAAGGAGATGTTCTCGACGTACCGCCCGGCCTCGGGGCGGCCCGCAAGGTCCAACAGCCGCGCCTGCACCGGGATGATCGCCGACGCGCTCTCGGGCTGCTCACCCTCCATCGGGATGTATGAGAGCACACACTCGGGGTCCATGTACCACTCGCCCGGGGCATCGAGGAACTCGGCACGGTTCTGGAGGAAGTAAGGGTCCCCGGGCTGGAGGAGGAAGATCGTGGGGTTGAGGAACGTGGCGACGTCGCGGGCGGTGTCGGGCGGCCGGATCGTCAGGTACATGTCAATCCAGCGCGTGAACGCGATGCACTCGCCGCCCGCGCCGGCCGACCAGGCCTTGGACCACGCGCCGCGATCCAATTCCTCGTAACGGAAGCTGCGTGTGCCCTCGGTCCACGAACGATTGGGAGCCGCATCGGGGATGTCGCGGACGTGGAAATAGCCGGAGTTGGGTTCGCGGGCGAGCCGGCGGCGGGCGCTGCCGACGAAAAGCTCGCGGGGCTGCCAGGCCTTCGAGGATCCATCCCCCGGTTGGACCTTGACGGTCCAGAGGGGCTTGTGGTTGCGCTCGGTGACGGTCCAGCGCGGGAGGATGCGACCGCCGCTGATGGTAACCTTGGCTTGGGGCGATGCGGCGTAGGTGATGGGCGCGGCCTGGGAGCCCGAGTCTTCGGGCGAGAGAACCCACGGCCCTTCGAGGGTATAAGTGCCCTGGAAGAAGATGACGCGGACGGGGCGGGCGCTGTTGTCGGGGAGCGCTCGCAGCTCGCGCACGCGGCGGGTAGCGGCCTGCGGAGTGCGAAGGGGGGTTTGTGTGGAATCGCCGGTGGCCTGGTCGGAGCCGGTCGGGGAGATGTAGAGAATCAACGGAGCAGCTTCCGGCGAGGTTGGCCGATGCGGTCCAGTAGTTCCGATGAGCAGCAGTAGGGTGGTCAACATCATGATCCCCACAGCATATCACGGGTGCCGCGCCTTCTGATCGGGCGATCGCGGAGTCCATGCCGAGCCTGCTTCTCCACACTCAGGGCACGGCTGCCCGATCGCCGTTGCCGACAGGTCATGGTCGCAGAAGATGCAGTGCCCGGCTTGACATCGCGGCCAAAGGGCCGGAACACCCGCGACCGCCAGCACCGCGCCCGCGGCGTTGGAGATCTGGATGCTGTACGCCCGCACAAAGTACCAGACGGCGCCAGCCGGAGGCCGGGACGCATCCAAAACGAACTTGCTGACGCCTCGGTACAGCAGGCCAGCGAGCAGCTCGGCAGCGATGCAGGTGGCGGCTCCCGCCGCAAGTCGCCGCCAAGGTGTCCTCCTTCTCGAGTCGCCTGGGAGTCCGGCGATTGATCAACCACACGGTCGCCAACAACGCCGACACCGGGACAACGACCTCTCGCGTCGCAAAGCCAGGCAGATCACGCGCGAGTTCTGGAGTTGAACACCAATTCGGGCCGTACACAAGCCGCGCCATTCTCATCCAGTTGACGATCTCAAGCGCGAGGATCGACCCGAGGATCGACGCGAGTACAAGGCGCATCAGACCGCCGCGCGGAGCTGCCACGCACGCGAGAAACCAGTTCACTCATGATCCCTGAGCCCGCCTACCATCGCCCCGAGCGGTCCGTCCCGTTTCCCGGGCCGCGACAGATTGAAATCCCGACGGGGCCACCGCCCCGCCCCGGAGTTTTTCCCGATGATCCCAAAGCCACCGCCCCGCGAGGGGACCCTCGGCTTCCTTTATATCCCGCCGTTCCGCGTCCAGGGCATCTCGATCGCCGGCGAGATCACCTGCATGCAGATCCCCGAGCTGGACATCGGCTTCGACATCGGGGCCTGCCCGCGGGCGATGCTCTCGAGCAAGTACCTGGCGATCAGCCACGGGCACATGGACCACATCGGCTCGCTGGCGTACTACTGCTCCCAGCGCAAGTTCCAGGGGATGGGCACGGCCAAGATCGTCTGCGATGCGCGGATCGAGCCGGATATCCGGGGGATGATGGCCGGGTTCGTGAACCTCGAGCGTCAGAAGACCCCGTACGAGATCATCCCGCTGGCCCCGGAGGGCCAGGTGGAGATCAAGAACAACATCTTCCTGCGCGGCTTCGCCACCGAGCACACCTGCCCGAGCTTCGGCTACTCGGTCTACGAGAAGCGCACCAAGCTCAAGCCCGAGTTCCTGGAATACCCGCAGGAGAAGCTCAAGGAACTCAAGGAGCGCGGCGTCGAGATCACGCGGACACTCACGATCCCGCAGGTCGCCTACCTCGGCGACACGCAGCCGGGGCCGCACCTGATCCGCGAGGACGTGCGCAAAGCCCAGATCGTCATCTGCGAGTGCACCTTCTTCGAGCCCGACCACAAGGACCGGGCCAAGATCGGGATGCACATGCACGTCGATGATGTCGCCGAGTGGCTGCGGGTGCTCGAGTGCGAGGCCCTGATCCTCGTGCACGTCTCGCGCCGGACCGACCTGCACTACGCCCGCAAGCGCTTCTCGCAGGTCTGCGGGGAGGAGAAGGCCGGCAAGGTCCACTTCCTCATGGACTTCCGCTCGCAGCGTGCACGCTACGAGGCCCAGCTGGCCGCCGCCGAGGCGCACATGGCATCCCTGGGTCAGAAACGAGAAAAGCCGGAGCAGGCCGCCGACGAGGAAGTCTGACGGCGGCGCCGCGCCCTCTCGGGCAGACTCCCGAATTCTCCCGGTGTCTCCCGCAATTTGACCCGATTCGGTTGACACGATCGGGTGTGAGAAGTACGTTCAGAGGTCCAAAGCCGCGGAGGGACTCTTGCGCCGGGTGGGCTGGCGCGGAGAGAGACAGTCGGTTGCATTCTGTCAGCGTCGGTGCGGGTGGTTTCCATGATCCACGTGACCGGTCGAATTCAAGTGCGGGTTGGTGTCGCGTTGCGCGCACGGCCCGACGGCCCAGGGCCGTCGGGCGTGGTCATCGTTCTTCTCCAAGTTTGATTCCAGAAGGGCTTCCCGAATGACTGATCCCGATCGCCAGATCTGGGACAGCATCCTGTCGCATCTGCGCTCCAACCACTCGGGCATCTGCCGCGCGTGGTTCGCCGAGCTCGAGCCCGCGGGGATCGCCGCCGGGGCCCTGCACGTGCGCGCCCAGAGCGTCGTCCACCGCGACTACCTCCGCCGCGAGTGCTCGACCGCGTTCAACGACGCCTGCCGCACCGTCTCGGGGATGCTCCTGCCCGTTCGCTTCCTCGGCCCGTCGGACGATGTTCCGTTCGCCGGCAACGGCAAGCCCACACCCGGCCTGGCCACGGCGGCCAACCACACCCCGCACGAACCGATACCGCCCGAGGACGACCCCGCGATCGTCACCCGCCGCGTGACCCCCCCGCCCCCCCGTCCGCAGGTGCGTGACGCCGCCTCGGCCCTCCGTGAAGGGTCCATGGTCCTCAACCCCGACTACTCGTTCGACCACTTCGTCGTCGGGTCGGGCAACCGCCTCGCGCACGCCGCGATGGTCGCCGTCTCTGCCAACCCGGGCCGCTCGTACAACCCCGTGTTCATCCACGGAGGCTCGGGTCTGGGGAAGACCCACCTGCTCCAGGCCGCGTGCCTGAGGATCACCGAGGACAACCCCGAGTCCCAGATCTACTTCATCTCCTGCGACGGCTTCATCAACCAGTTCATCGACGCCGTCACCAAGAACCAGATGGCCGAGTTCCGACACCGCTTCCGGGACGTGGACGTCCTGGTCATCGACGACATTCACTTTCTGGCCAAGCGCGAGCGCACCCAGGAAGAGTTCTTTCACACCTTCAACAGCCTCTACCAGGCCAACAAGCAGATTGTCCTGTCCTCCGACGCGGCCCCGGAGGAAATCCCCGACCTGGAGGACCGGCTCATCAGCCGCTTCAAGTGGGGGCTGGTCACCAAGGTGGACCCTCCGGACTACGAGACCCGCGTGGCGATCCTCAAGACCAAGGCCGCCCTCCGTGACGTACTGATCCCCGACGACGTCGCCGGGTTCATCGCCCTGCGCATCGACACGCACATCCGCGAGCTCGAGGGGGCCATCGTCAAGCTCCAGAACCGCTCGCACGTCGACAACCGTCCGATCGATCTGGACATGGCCCGCGCCGAGTTCGGGGACGATGCCCCCGCCCAGGGCGGCCCGTCCATCCAGGTCATCATCGGCCGTGTCACCGAGTTCTACCGCGTCAAGATCACCGAGCTGCAATCCAAGCGCCGCAGCCGCTCGGTCGCCCTGCCGCGCCAGGTGTGCATGTACCTGGCCCGCAAGCACACCCGCCACTCGCTCGAGGAGATCGGCGGCTACTTCGGCGGGCGTGACCACACCACCGTCATGCACGCCGTCAAGACCGTCGAGCACAAGCGTTCGTTCGAGCCCGATTTCGACGAGACCATCAAGGGCCTGGAAGACAAGATCCGCGGCAGGTGACCGCCCCGCCCGCACTCTCAGTCCCCCAGCAGCGCCACAAACGTAAGCAGCACCGTGGTGACCATGGCGTTGTGGACGCAGTGCGCGGTCATGGACGCGATCAGGGAGCCCCGCCACTCCCGCATCAGCGCAAAGACCAGCCCCAGGCTCATCACCGGCAGGAGCAGCGGCCCGGGGTACCCGTGCATCCCGCCGAACACCAGCGCGCTGGCGATCGCCGCGAACGCCACGTTCACCCGCGCCCGCGCGTGCCGGAACAGGCACCCGCGGAAGATCGCCTCCTCGACGATCGGCGCCCACACCGTCGCCAGCAGCGCAAAGGCCGCGATCGCCCACCAGTTGTTACCGCCCAGGAGGTGCACCACCGGGTTCTCCGGCGGTGGTGAGGGCGCCATCCCCGCGGACTTCTTGATCACTTCCCACACCAGCACCAGCACGATCGCCGTGATCGCCGCGACCACGAGTATCGGGATTCCCGCCAGGTACGCGGCCAACCCGGCGCCGATCTCCCGCAACACCCCGCGGCCCGAATGCCAGCCGATCGCCGCCCGCAACTCCGAAAACCCGACCCCGCGGGCCATCGGCCAGAACACCGCCGCGAGCAGGATCCACTGCGACAGAATCACCGCCGCCGTCGCCGGACCGCTCATGTGCTTGATGCCACCCAGGAGCCCGTAGAGAACAAGCTGGAAGATCACGAACGCCGCCACGAACGCCGCCACGGTCTCCAGGTAGACGCTCCCGCCCGGCGCCGGAGGAACAAAGTGCGATCGGAGCTTCCCCGTCGCCAGCTTGACGATGAAGAACACCAGCATGCCCAGGCCCGTCAGGAACAGCAGGACGAACCCGGCGCCGATCAGGAACAGCAGGACGACCATGATCTCTCCACCGCCCACCAGCGCCACGCGCGCCGGGTCCTTCGGTGGAACGCCCTGCACCAACGCGAGCCTGCCGAACCAGCCATGCCTGGCGGCGAGCCCGGCCTTCTGATCGTCCGTGACCTCACCGGCCCTTCCCCCGTAGATCAGTTCCAGCGCCGCGATGTCCTTGGCGATGTCGGGATGAAGCGGCTCGCCCGCGTCCGTGCCGCCATCGGGCGCCTCGGCCGCCGGGGACTCTTTCCCGCTCTCGACCGGAGCCCTGCCGTTCTGTTCACCCTTCGCCTGGTTCAATTCAGCGGGACTTCCCGCCGGCGACTCCTCGGTCGCCGGGTGAGACTCCACCACCTTGTGAAGCCGGTTGAGCGCCGCCTCGGGACCGTCCAGTTCCCCCGCGACGATCGCAACCCGCACCTTCTCTTCGTCGGACCGCGCCGCATCCTCGAGCTGGCCGAGCAGCGGGAGCCCGGGAGATGGCCCCCCCCCGGCCTTGGCGCCCTCGATATTCGAGAGCTTGACAGCCATCTTGGCCATCCAGACATTCGGATCTCCCGCCGGCGGGCTGATCTCCCTGACCGTCCCGGCGGGCCTGGGCTCCGCCGCGGTCTTCTCCTGCTGGAGGTAGAACGTCACTCCGAAAAACACCAGCAGCATCCAGAAGGCGATCCGCCGGGCCCCCGTGCTTCCGGGGTCCGGGCGCGGCATCTCGGCCCCGTCGGATACCTGCGAGAAGGTCGAAGAAGCGGTGGTGGATCGAGGAAGGCTTGACATGCGAGTCAATCATCGACCATACGGGCCCCCGGGCCAAGCAACCGCGCCAACCATTCCCTCCGCATCCGCCCCGTTTGACCTGCGTCCGGGTACGGCGAATACTTCCTTCCCCTGCGGCGGGTGGCCGCGGGATCACGTTCCCAAACTTTGCCGTGGCATCCACCAGCCCGGCCCGCCCCGCCCGGTAGGCGGCGAGCAACGCCTCGACCCAGGCTTGGTGTCGTTTGCGGGCGGTAGTGAACCCCCCGCAAGACCACCGAACCCTGGCTCGAGCCTACCGGCCCGTTCCACGGGCCCAGAACCGAGGTTGGCCACATGCCGGCAAACAACACCGCCGCCCCGACCAGGCGGCCCACCAAGGCCCAGATCGCCAAGGCCCTGCCCCGCGAGACGTACCTGGCCAAGCCGGGACAGCTCCAGCCCAAGTGGCGGATCATCGACGCCGAGGGCATCCCCCTGGGGCGGCTCGCGGCCGAGGTCGCCATCGTCCTGATGGGCAAGCACCGCCCAGAGTACACCCCCCACGTCATCAGCGGCGACAAGGTGATCGTCACCAACGCCCGCAAGGTCGGACTCACCGGCCGCAAGGCCGAGCAGCGGATGAAGCTCCGCTACACCGGGTACCCGGGCGGCCAGCGCGCCGAGAGCTACGGCCAGGTCCGTGATCGCCGGCCCGAGAAGCTCATCTCCGACGCCGTCCGCCGCATGCTCCCCAAGAACCGGCTCAGCCGGGTCATGCTCAAGAACCTCATGGTGTACGGGGACGCGACCCACGAGCACGCCGCGCACAACCCCACCCCCCTCACCGTCCCGTAATCCGCCCAACGCAAACGACCCCGAACCACCGCCGAGGCATCCGAACCACCGTTGAGCCCGGCACACAAGGAAACACAGACCATGTCCAGTGTGATGAGCAACCTCGATCTCGGCCAGATCGCCGGATCCCACCCCCAGGCCGCCGCTCCCGCCGTGGATGCGACTCCCAAGCGCACCGCCAAGCCCGCCGACAAGAAAGGCTGGTGGTGGGGCACGGGTCGCCGCAAGACCGCCGTCGCCCGCATCCGCCTCAAGCCCAAGGAAGGCGGCACCGTCACCGTCAGCCGCCGCGACGGCGCGATCAAGACGATCGACGAGTACTTCACCGAACTCCGCGACCGCACCGACGCCGTCGCCCCCATCAAGGTCGCCGGCCTCGAAGGCAAGATCGAGCTGGTCGCCAAGATCCACGGCGGCGGCTCGATGGGCCAGGCCCAGGCCATGCGCCTGGGGATCGCCCGCGCCCTGATCGACATGGACCCCAACCTGCACCCGGCAATGCGCGACGCCGGCTTCCTCACCCGCGATGCCCGCGAGGTCGAGCGTAAGAAGTACGGCCAGGCCGGCGCTCGCCGCCGCTTCCAGTTCTCCAAGCGGTAAGCTCGCTTCCGAGCAGACAGTCACGCATCTTCACACCGCCCGGCCTGCGCCGGGCGGTGTCTTTTTCTGCGCCGGAGCATTCGGGTCACGGCTTGGTCAGCGCGTTGTCTGGATTGGCGGTGCCGAGGTTGACCTGCACGGTCTGGGTCTGGAAGGTGTGCCACAGGTTGAACAGCTGGGCGTCGTGGGCATCGACATCATGATCGCCGTCCATGTCCCCGTGGACCCAGTTGCAGTTGCTCTTTCCGTGGTACAGGGCGTAGGCGGCGTTGAAATCGGTCGCATCCTGCGAATCGACGACTCCATCACCGTTGAAGTCCCGGCGATTGGCGAGGGTGCCGAAATCGTAGACCCGCTTCATGAACTCGGTGAATTCAGCGGGCACGAACGCATTCTCCGTGGCCTGCGCGGCGAGCACGAATCCCCGCTGCGTCCACTCGAGCACGTCAAACATGCTGGTGAGGTTGAAATAGGCTGCGTCCGTGTAGTCCACGATCACCATCAATTCGGTTGACTGGGCATATACCGAAGCATCCCACGATTTGTCGGGATCTTCTGCCGCGATGTGACCCGGGAACATGATCGCCGGGCAGAGCACCGCGCGGTCAAAGTCGATCTCGTCGGGATCCGGGCTGTTGAAGATCATCGGGAATGCCTCGGCACCCAGGAAGTGCGGCTGACCGCTCCCCGGCGCGTACAGCGGGCAGTACGGCAACTCACTGAAGTCCGACCAGTGCGCGGTCGAGCCGTCCAGCCAGTACCGCGTGATCCCCAGGTACTGCCAGGGATCAATGTTCCGGTGGAAGTCGCAGACATCAGCCTGCGCGAAGGGCGAGGGTGAATGGGCCGTCGCCGCAGCCGCGCACGGGTAGTACATATAACCGTCGGTGCTCATGTTGCCGCACGCGCCGGCGTCGATGGACGGCACGGAGTACGCGTTGGATCCCATGCACAGCGACTCGGGATCATCAATGGGGAAGCCCGCGTAGACCTCGAACTGGGTGTCGGCGTGATCGGCGAGCCAATTGAGGATCACGCACGCAAGACCGTCGCGCTTCCATTGGGGCATCGGCCACCACTGGGAGCTGGAGAAGTCCTGCGTGCGCACGGTACCCGCGGGGAGGTTCAGGATGATGCGGCGATACCCCGAGCCGTACGCATCGGCGATCCTGTCCCGCAGGTTGTCGAGCACGGAGCTGTCTTCACCCGTGTAGTCTGGATCGTCATCCTGGTCGTACCACCATCCCTGGAGCCCACGATAGTTGCCGTCCGTCCCCGAGCAATAGGCACCCGTGCGGAAGCTGATGAGCGCCGCGGGAAGGCGGTTGGGTGCCCAGCGCAGCGTGGTCGGTATCCACGTCTGGCCGGTGCCGAGGTACGGGATGTTGGTGCACTCGATCGCGGAGACTTCGCACCCCTCCGGGCGCGGAGCCCTTCCGGATGCAATCGTCCCGGCGGATGCGAGCACGACAATACCAGTGCAAGCAATGCGATGCTTCATGCGGAACCTCCACAGCCACGCACGC